>CBFIBH010000011.1:0-2702 GCA_965660845.1 Flavobacteriaceae bacterium | reverse complement strand
AATGGAGTAGCAGTGACTTCAATTTCTTCATTTTCAACAAAACGTTTTGCAGTTTCCTTAATAACCGCAAAGGCTTCTGGCATAATTTCTTCTAGAACTTTTTCAGAAGCTTCATAAGATTGATCTTTAAGTTCATCAATCTCAGAATAAATAGATTCTTGTCTGTCTATATCTGCTTCAACAACCTCTGTTTGTAAGCTTTTAATTTGATTCTCAAAAGATTGTGTGGCTGCTTTGATTTTATTTTTAAATTCTATTGTTTTTTCTCTAAGACCATCATGACTCAGATTAGATAGTTCAGCTTCAAAAGCCTTTACTTTGTTAACAATAGGTTGTAACTCTTTTAAATCTTTTTGTTGTTTATCTCCAACAAATATTTTTATGACTGAATTTAATATACTCATTCTAACTTCTGTATATGTTTTTCCTTTTTTCTTTTTTTAAAAGCGTTTAAAAGTAAACAAAAAAAAAGCCTCAAATGAGACTTTATAGGGTTTATTTTGCTTTAATATTCATCTTCATTCCAGAGATAATCTTCTTCGGAAGGATAATCGGGCCAGATTTCAATTATGGAATCATAAGCTTCTCCTTCATCTTCAATTTCTTGAAGGTTTTCTGCAACTTCTAAAGGTGCTCCGGTTCTGATTGCGTAATCTATTAATTCGTCCTTTGTTGCCGGCCAAGGAGCATCTGCTAAATAAGAAGCTAATTCAAGAGTCCAATACATATGTAAATGGTTTAATTTTCTGCAAAAATAATTTTTTTACTTAAAAAGTCAAGTTTTTAAAAAATAAATTCAATAAGGAAAGAACTTAATTAATTTTCTCAGGTAACCACTTTACTTCCTGAGCGTTTAAATCATTGGTCAACTTTCGTGCCAGTACAAATAAAAAGTCAGAAAGTCTGTTTAAATATTTTAATACTTCATCAGAGACACTCTCAATCTCATTAAGAGTCACAGTAAACCTTTCGGCTCTTCTGCATACACATCTTGCTATATGACACATTGACACAATTGGATGACCACCAGGTAAAATAAAATGTGTCATTGGAGAAAGCGTTTCATTCATAAGGTCAATCTTTTTTTCTAGAAAAATAATTGAACTTTTATTGACTTTTGGAATATTCAACCTTTCTTTTCCACTTTTTAAAGTTTCTTTTTCAGGTGGAGTAGCCAACATTGCACCTAAAGTGAATAAATCATTCTGGATTTGAATTAAATCTTTTTTAGATGATGTATCAATTTCTTGATCTTTGATTAAACCGATATGAGAGTTTAATTCATCAATAGTTCCATAGGCTTCTATTCGTAGATGGTTTTTTGATACTCTTGTTCCTCCAAATAGAGCTGTAGATCCTTTGTCTCCAGTTTTTGTATAAATTTTCATGATTTACAGAATTTTTGCAAAGGTAAGCATTCGTAAAACTAAACTCTGATAACAAAATGTTCTTTTTGCTGTTCTTTTCTGAAGAATACAATACCCCATTGAAAGGTATCAATTGATAGAGTTACTTTTGGATGCTTTTGTATGTATTTCCATGCTTCTTGCATTCCTTTACTCCAATAAATATCATCAAAAATTAAACAACTGTTATTGTTTATTGATGTTAGAAGCGTTTCAAAATAATTTATTGTTGCTTCTTTTGTGTGATTACCATCAATGAAAACAAAATCAAAGGAATTTTTATCTAAGATTTTAGGAAGAACATCTTCAAATTTTCCACAAACTGATGAAATGTTTTCCAAATTATTATTTTGAAAAACCTGATTGGCTACTTTTAAGGTGTTTTTACAACCCTCTATGGTAATAATTTCAGCATCTTTACTCGCAAGAGATATAATAGTAGATGATAAACCTACGGAAGTTCCAATTTCAAGTATTTTTTTTGGTTTGAAATAGTTAATTATTTGGTATAAAATTTTTGCTCTTTTATTTGATATTCCAGCAATTTGAACGATATCATTTACTATTCTTTGATTGGATTTTAAACGTTTAGAAGTAGCCCCAAAATCAGTTACATCTAAAACTTGATTGTTCTTAAGTAAAGACTTTTTAATACCTAAATATTTAATCCATATTTTTTTTGGAACTTTTCTTTTGTGTAAAGCTCTAGTTATCAGATTGAAAGCAAAAGGAGAATGAACAGCATGTTCATTCTTTGATTTAATAAGAAAATAAAAATATTTAAATAATCTATACATGAGCTATATTCATTGCTAAATTACTAGATTTTTTATGGCTGTCTCGTTACAAAGATTTAATTTATCTTCAAGGAGAACCAATAAAAGCTAATGACATTATAAGAATGAACAATGAACCTTACAGGCTTAGGGTTAATGATATGATTCTTGTAAACATCAAAGCATCTCAACCTGAATTAGTTAGTTTGTTTAATGCAAATGACACCCAATCCATCTGAGCTCTTATTGAGTGAAAAATGTGATCAGATGATGAATCAATTGAAAGAGGAATACGATTATGTAATTGTAGATACACCTCCAGTCGGTCTTGTTTCTGGAGGCACCACATTTCAATCCTTTAAATCACTGATTTATAGTGGTTTATGATTTTAACAACCAATATATGTACACTATGGTGTACCATTTAGTGGTTTTTTTATCAAAAATTTGGAATCACTCAATTAATAAATAATACCTTTATAGAAAATAATCTTTTATGATTAAAGTTGGACTAATTGGA
>CBFIBH010000010.1:0-6228 GCA_965660845.1 Flavobacteriaceae bacterium | reverse complement strand
GTTCATGTCAACGTGGACCCGATGTTTATCCATTTACGGGAAGAAAAAATTCAGCTGTAAGCACCTTAAGTGTTTTTGATGCTTTGCGATCCTTTTCCATTCGTACTTTCGTTGCGTCCAAAGATAATGACTACAACAATTCAATTTTAAAGGAATTGCTGAATTCGGAACATTCTAATTTTGTCAATACGGAATACTTACTTTAATTCCGTTTCGCATAGGTTTTGTTCAGCCTTTTCTAAAATTTTCATTTAAATGATAACAAGCATTTAGTAGTATTTTTGGTTTTTCTATTCTGAGTTGGATTTTTATTATTTTTAAAGTTATCATAATTATTGCCAACTCTAATGATATGAGTCTGTTTTAATGACTCATATCAAACGGTAACGAAGTTATTTGAAAAAAACTTTAGAAACAAACCAAATAACTTGTTCACTCTAAAGATCTTATAAAAGAAAATCCAATTTTATATCCACCCTCATTCCAAACCTTAGCTTTTAATGTATCGTTCACTTTCCAATATTTAATTTTTTTAGGGAACTCATTTGCTGGGTTTTCACAAACAAAAGAAGTGTCGGTTTGTTGGGTAAATTTAAAGAATGTAGGTTGTGCATTTACACCTTCTACTTTTAAAAATAAGGTGTCTGATATCTTTACAATCGATATAATTTCTTTAAAAACGGTATCTTTCTTTTGTAAGGTAAAGCCAATACCAGTAAAATTAGCATTCCAATGTTCGTGGGTTATTTTATCCAGACTATTGTTTGTTCGTGTCCAGTTTCCAATTAGAAAGTCAGGTTTTTTCAATTCTTCTTTTGAACAAGAAAAAAGAAATGACACAATAAAAAAGGCAACAATTTTTTTCATCAAATTGATTTTGATTGAAATTTACTACATTTTTGAAGCGATAAAAATTGTAAATTCGCTATTAAGAAAAGATACTCAATGTTAGATAAATTACAGATTGTAAAACAACGTTTTGATGAGGTCGCAGATTTAATCATTCAACCAGATATTATTACAGATCAAAAACGTTATGTACAATTAAATAAAGAATACAAAGATTTAGGAGATGTTGTTAAAAAAGCCAAAGAATACGAAGGTTTGCTTAACAATATTCAAGAAGCCAAAGAGATTATTTCAGACGGTTCGGATGCAGAAATGTTAGAAATGGCTAAAATGGAAATGGATGAAGCAAATACAAGAATACCTCAATTAGAAGAGGAAATTAAGTTTTTACTAATTCCGAAAGATCCAGAAGACTCAAAGAATGCTGTTGTAGAATTAAGAGCTGGAACTGGAGGAGACGAAGCGAGTATTTTTGCTGGAGACTTATTCAGAATGTACACAAAGTATTGTGAGAGTAGAGGATGGAAAGTTTCTACGGTAGATTATAGTGAAGGTACTAACGGAGGATTTAAAGAGATCCAGTTTGAAGTTTCTGGAGAAGATGTTTACGGAACCTTAAAGTTTGAAGCGGGTGTGCATCGTGTGCAACGTGTGCCACAAACAGAAACACAAGGTAGAGTTCATACTTCGGCAGCAACGTGTATGGTGTTTCCAGAAGCAGAAGAGTTTGATATAGAAATCAACCCAAAAGATGTTAGAATTGACTTCTTCTGTTCTTCAGGACCAGGAGGTCAATCTGTAAACACAACCTATTCTGCAGTTCGTTTAACACATATTCCAACAGGTTTGGTAGCGCAATGTCAGGATCAAAAGTCGCAACATAAAAACAAGGAGAAGGCTTTTAAAGTATTGCGTTCTCGTTTGTACGATTTAGAGTTGGCAAAGAAACAAGAAGAAGATGCAGCCAAAAGAGGAAGTATGGTAACTTCTGGTGATCGAAGTGCAAAAATTAGAACGTACAATTATCCTCAAGGTCGAGTTACAGATCACAGAATTAACTTGACGTTGTATGATTTGTCTAATATTATCAATGGAGATGTTCAAAAAATCATAGACGAATTAATGTTAGCTGAAAACACTAGTAAGCTAAAAGAGTTAGGAGAAAGTATTTAAACCCCTCGTTGCTTATTAATTTCGTCTTGCAATTGACGACGCAATTTTTGTTCTTTTGTCATCACTTTTTTCTTAAATGCCTCAAATTCCTCTTCGACAGAATGGAGTTCATTTTTAGCATTTTTTGTTATTACATGACTGTTTTTAAACTGATACATAAAGTAGAGGAGAACTACAATAAGAGTTAGAATAATACTCCAAACAATAATTTGAAATGTAGTCTTAGTGAGTGAAGTTCCCAAAAAAGAAATTTGATTTCTTTTATCCAAAGAAAGCTTTAAATCAGTACTTAAAGTATTAATTACTTCTTTTGATTCTTTGATACTGTCTTTTTGATCACGAATCGTTTTATTCTTAAAAAGGATGTCAGATTTGTAATAGTATAAAGAGTCTAAGATTTCTTTTTTGAGATTTTGATATCTATTTTTCTTGATGAGTTTGTAAAACTCCCATGAACTAGATTTTATATACAAGCTATCGATACTTTGTTCAATTGTGTTTGATTTTTTTTCTTGAGAGTAAGAAAAGAAGTTGATACAAAACAAGACAAATACTATTATAGCTAATCTCATGAGTGTTAAATTATTTCAGGATGTTAAATTAATAAAAAAACCCAAACTGAAAGTTTGGGTTTTTTCTATAAGCGAATTAATAATTTATTTTACTTTCTCTACAATTGCCTTAAAAGCTTCTGGGTTGTTCATTGCTAAATCAGCTAAAACCTTACGGTTCAATTCGATATTGTTAGCTTTTACTTTTCCCATAAACTGTGAGTAAGACATTCCGTGTAAACGAGCTGCTGCGTTAATACGCACAATCCATAAAGAACGGAAGTTTCTCTTGTTTTGCTTTCGGTCTCTATAAGCATATAACATTGCTTTTTCAACCGCATTTTTTGCTACTGTGTAAACGTTTTTTCTACGTCCGAAGTAACCTTTTGCTGCCTTCAAGATTTTTTTTCTTCTTTGTCTTGAGGCTACTGAATTTACTGATCTTGGCATAATTCAAATTGTTTTTGTAGTAGGCGCCTTATTTAAAAGAACTTAGATGAGCCTAACTCCATGGTTAATAATTAAATTCCCTTGCGAAAATTATCTCAATGATAATTGTTGCTTAATATTCGCTTCATCCGACTTATGTACTAATGTATCATGAGTCAATTTAAGCTTACGTTTTTTAGACTTCTTTGTTAAGATGTGACTTTTAAACGCATGCTTTCTTTTGATTTTTCCAGAACCCGTCAACTTAAAACGTTTCTTGGCACTAGATTTTGTTTTCATTTTAGGCATCTCTCCTTCGTTTTTATTTCTCGCTTATATTTTATGCTGAATTTATTTCAGCAACTTTTCTTTATTTGGTCTTTTTAGGAGCAATAAACATAATCATACGTTTACCCTCTAACTTTGGCATTTGCTCCAGTTTACCATATTCTTCTAATTCTTGTGCTAATCTTAACAAAAGAATTTGACCTTGTTCTTTAAAGATGATAGATCTTCCCTTAAAAAACACAAAAGCTTTTAATTTAGCTCCGTCTTGCAAGAACTTAATTGCATGTTTCTTTTTAAACTCATAATCATGTTCATCAGTTTGAGGGCCAAAACGAATTTCTTTGATTGTAACCTTTGTAGCTTTTGACTTTAAGGCTTTTTCACGTTTTTTTTGCTCGTACAAGAATTTCTTGTAATCAATTATTTTACAAACAGGAGGTTTAGCTTTTGGTGATATTTCTACCAAATCAAGGCCTTGTTCAATTGCCATTTCTTTTGCTTTCGCTAAAGCATAAACTCCTACTTCTACATTTTCTCCAACCAATCTTACTTCATCAACATATTTGATTTTGTCGTTGATTCTGTGTTGATCTTCTTTAATAATTCTTGCTGGTCCTCTAGACCTTCTTCTTCTTATTGCTATGACTTATAAGTTTTATCCTGATTACCAGGGGTTTTTACATTAATTAAATTCGACAATAGTTTTACTAATCTCTTCTTTTATCATAGAAACAAATTCTTCAATTGAAAATGTTCCTAAGTCACCTTCACCGTGTTTTCTTACAGATACAGTTCCTTCTGTTTCTTCTTTTTCGCCGACAATAACCATGAATGGTATTTTGCTTACTTCGGCATCTCGTATTTTACGACCTGTCTTTTCATTCCTGTCATCTACGAGGGCGCGAATTTCGGAATTTTCAAACAAATTTAAAACTTTTTCAGTATAATTTTGGTATTTCTCACTGATTGGCAGAATGATAACTTGCTCAGGCGTTAGCCATAGCGGAAAATTTCCACCTGTATGTTCTAATAATACAGCAATAAAACGTTCCATAGATCCAAAAGGTGCTCTGTGAATCATTACTGGTCTATGTAGCTGATTATCTGAACCTTTGTAAGAGAGATCAAATCGTTCAGGTAAATTATAGTCAACTTGAATAGTACCTAATTGCCAACTTCTTCCTAGAGCATCTTTAACCATAAAGTCAAGTTTTGGTCCATAAAAGGCAGCTTCTCCTTCTTCAATGACGAAATTCAACCCTTTATCAGTTGCTGCTGATATAATTGCATTTTCTGCAATATCCCAAGTTTTTGGATTCCCTATGTATTTTTCTGGATTACTCATATCTCTTATAGAAACTTGAGCTGTAAAATCCTCAAAACCTAAAGAACCAAACACATATAAAACTAAATCTATTACATTTTTAAATTCTTGATCTAATTGATCTGGTGTACAGAAAATGTGTGCATCATCTTGAGTAAACCCTCTTACACGAGTTAATCCATGCAATTCTCCACTTTGTTCATATCTATATACTGTACCAAATTCTGCAAATCTTTTTGGTAAATCTTTATATGAATAAGGTTTGAAATTATAAACCTCACAATGATGAGGACAATTCATTGGTTTTAACAAGAACTCTTCATCCATTTTAGGTGTTTTGATAGGTTGAAAACTATCTTCACCATATTTTTCATAATGACCCGAAGTAACATATAATTCTTTTTGTCCTATATGTGGAGTCATTACCATTTCATAACCAGCTTTTTTTTGTGCTTCCTTTAAGAAGTTTTCTAAACGGCTTCTTAAAGCTGCCCCTTTTGGCAACCATAATGGTAAACCTTGACCTACTTTTTGTGAAAATGTAAATAATTCTAACTCTCTTCCAAGTTTCCTGTGATCTCTCTTCTTAGCTTCTTCTAATAATTCTAAATATTCAGTTAGTAACTTCTGTTTAGGGAATGAAATTCCATAAACTCGAGTTAACTGATTATTCTTTTCATCACCTCGCCAATAAGCTCCAGCAACATTCATAATTTTAACTGCTTTGATAATTCCTGTGTTAGGAATATGACCACCACGGCATAAATCACTAAAGTCACTATGGTCACAGAATGTTATGTCACCATCAGTCAAGTTCTCAATTAACTCAACTTTGTATGGATTGTTTTCTTTTTTGTAGAATGACAAAGCATCTGCTTTAGAAACAGAACGCATTATAAACTCATTCTTTTGTCTTGCAAACTCTAAAAACTTCTTTTCAATTTTTTGAAAATCATTTTCTGATATTACATCATCACCAAAATCTACATCATAATAGAATCCATTTTCAATGGCTGGTCCAATGGTTAGTTTAGCTTCTGGGTAAAAATGTAGGATGGTTTGTGCTAAAACATGAGCAGAAGAGTGCCAAAAAGCTTTTTTTCCTTCGTCATTATTAAAAGTGTAAAGCACCAAATAACCATCTTCATTTAAAGGTGTAGTTGTTTCAACAACTTGTCCATTAAAACTTGCTGATATAACATTTCTTGCTAATCCCTCACTTATGCTTTTAGCCACAGTTATAGAATCTGAACCTTTTTCAAATTCTTTAACACTACCGTCGGGTAAAGTAATTTTTATCATTGATTTATGATGCTCTTTTCTTTAGTTTGCAAAGATATTAGAAAACTAGTCTCAAACAACTAATTAAGTACAAACCCTCTCATTTTTTTAAATTAATTGTAAGTCACCATCATTAGTTTAAAAAATATTTCTATATTTCTTTCCCTTTTTTAAAATCAGTAAACATTGATTATCTGATGATTATAATTTATATCATTTTTTAATCGAAAAAAACTTAAATTTTTTTTGATTTGTCTTTGTCAGAAAGGAATAATGTTTTTACATTTGCACCCGCTTTGAGATACAAGTGAAGTTCATTGGGAGATTTTGGAA
>CBFIBH010000009.1:0-12892 GCA_965660845.1 Flavobacteriaceae bacterium | reverse complement strand
CCCACAGCAATAAATAGTATGGCTGCATCTGCAATGGCTGAAGCAAGGTCATGCGAAAAATAAAGGGTTTTTTGTTCCTTGTTTTTTAACACCATTGGCGCTAAACCGGGTTCAAAAACAGGAAGAATGCCTTGGTTTAATTGATCTATTTTAGCAACATTGGTATCGATACACGTAACAGTATTGCCCATTTCTGCAAAGCAAGCACCCGTTACTAAGCCAACATAACCAGAACCAATAATTACAATTTTCATATCAACTTATAAATTTATGCTTTAAATCACTGACAATAACTACTTCTGAATTTCTAATAGAATGTACGATCTCAATAGATCTCTTAGCTTCTATCAATCCAAATCCTTTTCCAGAAAGTACATTTTTATAACTGTTAGTATGTAATTCCGTGAAACCTTCACTAAATTCTATCTCTTCTTTATCAATTGTAATGGATCTGTAGGTCCTCTGACCCTTTTCTTTTAACAATTTTGGCAAGTCGTTTTCATCAATAGACAAAAACCAACAAACTCTCGCTTTTTCGAATTCAAGATAACCAGCAGCTTTCTTTTTTTCTTTTAAATGCACTTGACTTTCTTGCATATCTCCAAAGATCCAACTTAACATATCAAAAAAATGAACTCCTATATTAGTTGCTATTCCACCAGACTTACTTTCATCTCCTTTCCAAGAAATATGGTACCATCCTCCTCTTGAAGTAATGTATGTTAAATCAATATCAAACTTTGTATTTTTAGGAGCTGATTCTACTTTCTTTTTTAAAGCAATAATACTAGGATGCAAACGTAACTGGAGTATGGTATAAATTTTATTTCCAGATTCTTTTTCTATACTTTCTAAAGCGTCTATATTCCAAGGGTTTAAAACCAAAGGTTTTTCGCAAATAGCATCTGCTCCTCTTCTTAAAGCCATTCTTATATGAGAATCGTGTAAATAATTAGGTGTACAAATGCTAACATAATCTAAATGTGTCCCGTTTCTTTTTAATTTTTCTATATGACGATCGAAACGCTCAAACTCTACAAAGAAATCTGAATTGGGAAAATAACTATCTAAAACACCCACAGAATCAAACTTATCAAGAGCTGCTAATAAATTATTATTAGTGTCCTTAATAGCTTTTAAATGTCTGGGAGCTATATATCCTGCTGCTCCTATGAGTGCAAAGTTTTTCATTTATAATCCACCATCTTTTATTGATTGATTCAAAACATTTTTCACATCATAAATTACAGAGTTTTCTTTTTTTATGGATTTAAAATCTATCTCTTTAAATTCTTCGTGAGCAACTGTCAAAACAATTGCATCATACTTTTTATTTTCTAATATTTTAACTGAATCTAGATTGTATTCAAGCTTCACCTCTTCATGTTCTGCCCAAGGATCATAAATATCAACGTTAGCTCCAAAGCTTTTTAGTGCATGAATAACATCTACAACTTTGGTATTTCTTACATCTGGACAATTTTCTTTAAACGTAATCCCTAGCACTAAAACTTGAGAATTTTTAACTTTTATATCATTTTGAATCATAAGTTTAACAACCTCAGATGCAACATAATCTCCCATACTGTCATTTAATCTTCTACCAGCTATTATAATCTCTGGATGATAACCAAATTCTTGAGCTTTTTGAGCTAAATAATAAGGATCTACACCTATGCAATGACCGCCAACCAAACCAGGTTTGAACGGAAGAAAATTCCATTTTGTTCCAGCTGCTTCTAATACATCATGAGTATTTATGTCCATTAAGCTGAAAATTTTAGCTAGCTCATTTACAAAAGCTATATTGATGTCTCTTTGAGAGTTTTCAATCACTTTAGCTGCTTCAGCTACTTTTATAGTAGGAGCCAAATGTGTTCCTGCTTCAATTACAGAAGCATATAAAGTATCAATTATTTTTCCTATTTCTGGTGTTGAACCAGAAGTTACTTTCAATATTTTTTCAACTGTATGCTTTTTATCTCCTGGATTGATTCTTTCTGGTGAATACCCCGCATAAAAATCTTGATTAAATTTCAATCCTGAGACTTTTTCCAACACGGGAATGCAATCCTCCTCTGTGGCTCCTGGATAAACTGTTGATTCATAAACTACAATATCTTCTCTTTTTAAAACTGAACCAACTGTTTCACTAGCTTTGATAAGCGGAGTTAATATAGGTCTATTATTTTTATCTACGGGTGTAGGTACTGTTATTATGTAGAAAATACAAGTTTTTAAATCCCGTACATTTGTTGAACAGAACAATCCTATATCACTTGAGTTTTCATTTTTTAAAACAGATTTTAAAACACTGTTTTCTACTTCTAATGTGGAATCCTCTCCACTATTAAGTTCTTCAACACGTTCTTTGTTAATGTCAAAACCTACAACAGAATATTTAGTCGCAAACAACCTAGCAAGTGGAAGTCCCACATAACCCAAACCAATAATTCCGATTTTTAAAATATTCATTTATAAGTTTTCCCAATACCATTTAACTGACTCTCTTAGACCATCTTGTAAAGAGAATTTTGGATTGTAATTTAATAATTTTTTTGCTTTGGAAATTGACGCATGTGAATGGGGTATATCTCCAATTCTGTTTGGACCATAAATTGGTTTAATATTCTTTATATCATTATTAAATTCCGACAAATATATTTTCAAATATTTAAATAAATCATTCAATGTATTTCTTTCTCCAAAAGCCACATTATAAACTTGATTTATGGCTTTTTTATCTTCTACTAAAACTGAGTTTACATTAGCTTGTATTACATTATCTATATAAGTAAAATCCCTAGAGAATGTCCCATCACCATTAATGGTAGGTGACTCACCTTTCATCAAATTTGAAACAAATTTTGGAATTACGGCTGCATAAGCAACGTTTGAATCTTGTTTTCTACCAAATACATTAAAGTAACGTAAACCAATAGTTTCTAAACCATAAGTTTTAGAAAATACGTCTGCATATAATTCATTTACGTACTTAGTAATTGCATAAGGAGATAAGGGTTTTCCTATATTATCTTCCACTTTTGGAAGTGATTCTGAATCTCCATAAGTAGAAGAGCTTGCAGCATACACGAATCTTTTAACTTTAGCATCTCTTGAGGCTATCAACATATTTAAGAATCCACCTACATTAACTTCGTTAGAGGTAACTGGATCTTTAATTGACCTAGGCACAGAACCTAAAGCAGCTTGGTGTAACACATAATCAACTCCTTTGACAGCTTTTTTACAATCTTTCAAGATTCTTATATCACCTTCTATAAAAGTAAAGTTGGGATGATTGAAAAAAGTAGAGATATTTTCCTTTTTTCCTGTAGAAAAATTATCGAGGCATATAACATCGTTGTTTTCTTTTAAAAGAAACTCACACAGATTTGATCCTATAAAACCAGCCCCTCCTGTTATCAATATTTTTTTTCCAGATAATTGGTTGTTCATCAAATTTAAATCATAGGATTAATCAAGCATAAATTACAAAAAAAAATCAAGATTAAACTAATTTTGAATATCAACCTTGGCATCAAAAACTCAAAATAGATTAAAATTCAAAAAAATTAAATCCCCCACAAAATGTGGAGGATTAAAGTGGGCGCGAAGGGATTCGAACCCCTGACCCCTTGGGTGTAAACCAAGTGCTCTGAACCAACTGAGCTACGCGCCCCAATGTTGCGGGTGCAAATATAAAACGGTTTTTAATTCTACCAAAGAAATTATAAAGTTATTTTATACTACCTCAGCTACCACAAATGTACTTCCTCCTACATATATTAAATCATTTTCTCTTGCATTAGTTTTTGCTTGCATTAATGCTTTCTTCACAGAACTAAAGACCTCTCCTTCAAGTTTATAATGCTTAGCTTTTTTTTGAAGTTCAGTCTCTGATAAACCTCTTGGTACATTGGGTTTGCAGAAATAATACGTTGCATCTTTTGGAAAAAGAGTTAAAATATCACCCAATTGCTTGTCATTTACAACACCCAATACGAAGTGGAGATTATCATAATTCTCTGTTTGTAATTGTTGAGACACTTGAATTAAACCTTCTTGATTATGAGCAGTATCACAAATTATCTTAGGATTTTCCTCTAAAACTTGATATCGACCTTTTAAGTTCGTGTTTTTTACAACATTTAGAAAACCAGTTTTTATATGATCTTTATTTATTAAAAATCCTTCTAACTTCTTAATTGTTTGATATGCTGTATTCAGATTTTTCTTTTGATAATCACCTAGTAAATCAGTTTCAAAATTTTTATAGTCATCTTCAGCAAAAAATATTGGACTCTTGTGTAGTTTTGCTTTATTTATAAAAACTTCTTCAGTTTCTGGATGCCTTTCACCAATAATTACAGGAATACCATCTTTTATAATTCCAGCTTTTTCTGATGCAATTAAAGGCAATGTGTCTCCTAAAAACTGCATATGATCATATCCAATATTTGTAATTATACATAATTCGGGTGTAATAACATTGGTTGAGTCCAATCTTCCTCCCAAACCAACTTCAATAATTGCTATATCTACTTCACAAAAGGCAAAATAAGCAAAAGCTAAACATACTGTCATTTCAAAAAAAGACAATTGTTGCTTTTCTAAAAATGATTTGTGTAAATCGATAAAATCAACAACAAATTCTTGTTCAATTTCAATTCCGTTAATACGAATTCGTTCAGTGTAGTTCTTTAAATGTGGTGAAGTATATAAACCAACTTTATAACCAGCTTCTTGAAGAACACTAGCTAACATATGAGATGTAGAACCTTTTCCATTGGTTCCTGCTATATGTATAGATTTAAATTTATTTTGTGGATTTTCTAATCTCTCACAAAAAGCTATAGTGTTTGTTAAATCTTTTTTGAAAGCAGTAGAACCAACTCTTTGATACATTGGTAACTGCTGAAACATCCAACTAACAGTTTCTTGGTAATTCATTACTGAGTCAACGTAAACTTGTATATAATTGTTCCTTTTTGCTTAGAGGGAGCATTACCATCGGCATTCCATGTTGTTTTTAAAGCTGCTTCTTTAGCTGGTTTTAATAAACATTTAGCTGAGTTGGTAGTTCCTTTAACACCTGGAACAGCTTTAATTACTCGACCGTTTTTATCAACTTCTATACTAACAACAACTATTCCTTCTTCTTGACAATCTGGTTTTTTTATAGGTTTTGACAAAGCATTCCGGCCACTTAAGTTGTAGTTGCTATCTCCACCACTTCCTTTATTTCCGTAATATTTTGACGATTTAGGATCTCCTTTTTTATCTCCTTTTAAACCTGGTTTTTTATCATCTCCCTCACCTTTCGGTTTACCATCGGAAGAATTTCCTTTTAGTAAATTATCAAAAGCTTTTAAGGTGTTTTTAGAAGGCTTCTTTGGTTTAGGTTTAGGTTTTGGTTTATCTTTTTTAATCACCTTTTTTGGCTTTTCCTTTTTCTCTTTAGGTTTTGTAATAATAGGAGCATCTTTTTTGTCTTGCGTAATTACTTTTTCTTTAATAGGTTCTTTTGGAGTTTCTTTTACCTCTTCTATCTTTTCTGTTTTTTTTTGTTGAGGATTTGCTTTCTTAATTTTTGGTATTTCTTTTGGCTTTCCTTCACCAATATCAGATGTTCCGTAATTAATTGCTATTCCATACTCAATAGGTGGATCTAAAAATTTTAACCCATAATTAAATATCCAAAACAATAAAACAGCTAAAATTACAGAAGTAATGATTGCTGATTTTCTTTTATGTTTTGTATCTAGAATTGCCATTATTTTCCTTTTACTGCTAAAATCATTTTTAACTTATTCTTATTGGCTATATCAATTACTTTCATCACATTTTTATAAGCAACGTTTTGGTCTCCTCTAATCACAACAGTTTTCATTTTATCTGCTCCAACTTTATTCAAGATTTCCAATTCTAAATCTTTCTCTGTGACTTCAGATTTATCTATATAAAATTTTGATTTATCAGTTATTGTTACAGCTACTGAATTTTTATTCTCTGTTTTTCCGCCAGCTTTTGGTAACAAAACATCAATTGCACTTACCGTTACCAAAGTAGATGTCAACATAAAAAATATCAACAACAAAAAAACAATATCTGTCATAGAAGACATATTGAAATTTGGATTTACTTTATTTCTTCCTCTAATATTCATTACACAGGTTCATTCAATAAATCTAAAAACTCAACTGTTTTTGCCTCCATTTGATAAATTACTTTATCTGTTTTCACAACCAAATGATTGTAACTTATATAGGCAATAATTCCTACAATTAAACCCGCAACTGTAGTTGTCATTGCTGTATACAGTCCATCGGATAGCATTTTTATGTCTATTTGACCACCCGAGTTGGCTATTTCATGAATGGCAACAATCATTCCAATTACAGTTCCTAAGAAACCAATCATTGGAGCTGCACCTGCAATAGTGGCTATTACACTTACATTTTTCTCTAATTGATAAATTTCTAATTTTCCAGCGTTTTCTATTGCTGTATTGATATCTTCCAAAGGTTTTCCAATTCTTGAAATTCCTTTCTCAATTAAACTAGAAATTGGTGATGTTGTGCTTTTACAAAGAGAATCTGCAGCTTCTAATTTTCCGTTAGAAACATAATCCCTGATTTGATTCATAAAATCTTTATCAATTTTTGAAGCAGATTTAATTGCAAAAAAGCGTTCAAAATAAATATAAAGTGCAACAGCTAGCAAAACAAATAAGATTCCTATGATAATTTGTCCACCTAAGCCACCATCAACAATTAGTTTGTAGATTGATAACGTTTTTTCTTCAGACAAAGCTTCTACTAAATCTGGATTCTCTTGTGTAAATAATAACATCAACTCAGTTTTAATTCTTTTATAGTAACGACTATTTTATTTTTTAATTGTTTCAAAAAAACCCGAGATAAACTCGGGTTTGAAATATTTAAAGAATCATTCTTATCAGCATAAAGGAAAAGCTTCCTACAATAAATCCTGCAAGAGCTAACCACGATATCTTTTTTAAATACCAGAAAAAATCAATTTTTTCCATTCCCATTGCTACTACACCAGCTGCGGAACCAATAATTAACATACTTCCTCCAGTACCAGCTGAGAAAGCAATAAAGTGCCATAATGGATCATCTAAAGGCTCAGAAAACATTCCTAAACTTGCTGCTACTAGAGGAACATTATCAATTACAGCAGAACCAACACCTAAAGCCATTACAACTAAATCAGAAACTTGAGTTCCTGGTAATTCCGTACTCATCATAGGTGTAGCTGTTTTTAACCAATCAGCAAATCCAAATAAAATACCTAAAGATTCTAAAGCAGCAACAGCCATTAAAATTCCTAAGAAAAACAATATACTTGGCATTTCAATTTTAGACAATGAACTGTGAACTGGACTATTGTGATGTGAAGAGAATTCTTCATGCTCATCTTTTGATGTAAAATCTGTTAATGAGAATTTTCTTCTACTAAAAATCTCTGCAAAAGTTGCTACAAAAGCTAGTGATAACATCATACCAACATAAGGTGGTAAATGTGTTAATGTTTTAAAAACTGGAACAAATACTATAGCTCCCAAACCTAAATACAACATTACACCACTGTATTTATTTCTTTTATTGGCAGGATCTTCTTCGTCTGTTTCGATAGTTCCTTTGAAAGCTGGTAAAAACGAAGCAATACCAGAAGGAACCAACATGCAAAGTAAGGACGGAATGAATAAGTATAAAAATAATTTTGCTGTACTGACCTTATTTCCAATCCATAGCATTGTAGTCGTTACATCACCAATAGGTGAAAATGCACCACCAGCATTTGCAGCAATTATAATTAAACCTGCAAACCAAATTCTATCATCTCTTTTCTTAACAATTTTCTGTAGAATAGAAATTAAAACGATTGTAGCAGTTAGGTTGTCTATGATTGCAGATAAAATGAAAGCTAATGCAGAAAAAATCCAAAGAATTTTTCTTTTGCTATTCGTTTTTACATAATCTTTTATAGTAGAAAATCCATTGAAATAATCTATAATTTCAACTATAGTCATTGCTCCTAATAAGAAGACTAATATTTCGGCTGTTTTACCTAAGTGATGCAATAAAGTCTCTTCTGCTAAATGCATTTTATCATCGCGTGCTAATGATTGGAAATTATCAACCAAAGCATGATTAGATGAATCAAACCAATTACTAAATGAATCTATTCCTAAAGCAACAATTGCCCAACAAATAGCCATCATAGCAAGTGCTGGTATTAATTTATCTAACTTTAGATTGTGCTCTAATGTGATTGCTAGATATCCTAAAATGAAAATAATAATGATTATATACTCCATAGTTTAATTTTAAATAAGTTGTTTTAACGCTATTTCAAAAGCTGTTTTACAAATTTCTTTTTTACTGTTGTTTTTTTCAAAGGTCTTTACTAGAGCTTTTCTGATGGTTTCTGAAGTATCCTTAAAAATAGCTTCATCTTGCATTGGTAATTTCACTCTTGATTCCATCAAATAAGCAAATACTCTTGCTATTCCACAGTTTGATATAAAATCTGGCAATAAACTAATTTGAGAATCTGTAAACTCCATAATTGGACCAAAGAAGATTTCTTTATCTGCAAATGGAACATTAGCACCTGGGGATATTACTTCCAATCCTGATGAAATCATTTGAGTTACTTGATCTCTTGAAACCAGTCTTGATGCTGCTGCAGGAACAAAGATTTCTGCGGGTAAAGACCATATTTTTTTGTTAATTTCATCAAAAGAAATCATATTATCGGCTACTAATTTATTCCCATCTTTTCCTAGGAATAAATTTTTCATTTCATCCATGGTAAATCCTTCTTCTTGGATTAACCCTCCATCTCTATCAATAATTCCTACAACTTTTGCTCCTAATTGAGTGAGATAATATGCTGCCGCAGAACCAACGTTTCCAAAACCCTGAACAATAGCTCTTTTACCTTTAATAGAACCACCATAAATATTGTAATAATGTTTTGCTGCTTCTGCAACTCCATAACCAGTTAACATATCTGCAACTGTATATTTTTTTGACAAATCTGGTGAGAATTTATCATTCTCTATAATCTTTATTACACCTTGTCGTAATTGACCAATTCTATTGATTTTATCTGCTTCTGTTGGTTTAAAATGGCCATTAAAAATACCTTCTTGAGGATGCCAAACACCACAATCTTCTGTAATTGGAATCACATCTTTATCAGCATCTACATTCATATCACCACCAGTTCCATAGTAATGTTTTAACAATGGAGTAACAGCTTTATACCAACGTTCTAAAACACCTCTTTTTCTAGGGTCATTTGGGTCAAAATTAATACCAGATTTTGCTCCTCCAATTGCAGGACCAGAGACTGTGAATTTTACTTCCATTGTTTTTGCCAATGATAGCACTTCATTCATATCCAATCCTTTTCTCATTCGTGTTCCACCACCTGCAGCTCCACCACGCAATGAATTGATAACTGTCCAACCTTCGGCTTCAGTTTCTGGATCTTTCCAGTTAAAAACTATTTCTGGTTGTTTTTCCTCATACTTTTTAAGTAATTCTTTCATTAAGAGTTGTTTAATTTTGATTTGTTTGAAGCACTAAAAAAACAGTACCAAAATAAAAAAAATAGTTGGCTATTTGCCTCAATTGGGATTAAATATTACTCCGCTACTATGAGATTTGTTTGCTCCTGTTACACTAGACAAACAATTAATTTCATTGTTCAATCGTAATAACCCTAAAAAAGCAAATATCAATGCTTCTTTGTAGTTAATAATTTCTTTATTTGGAATTATGATTTTAGTATTTGAATTTTCTTGAATTCTATTGATTAAAAATGAATTGTAAACTCCACCTCCTGTAAACAAAACATTTTTATAGTTTTGAATAGCATCAGCTATCTGAATTGCAATATGCTCTGTAAATGTTCTTAACACATCTAATGGATTGTCAATTTTTGATAGTATTGGTAAGATTGTATAGTTTACCCATTCTATTCCTAACGACTTTGGAGCTTCTTTTTTATAGTAGTCTAATTGATTAAGTTCTTTAAGAATAAACTGAATTATATTGCCTTTAGAAGAAAAAACACCTTCATCATCATATTCGAAACCTAATTGTTGACTAAATTTATTTAGCACAGTATTTACAGCACAAATATCATAAGCTATTCTCTCATTATTTTTTTCAAATGAAATGTTAGCAAAACCACCCAAATTCACACAAGAGTCGTAATCATAGAACAACAATCTATCACCTACTGGGACTAAAGGAGCTCCTTGACCACCTAAAAGAAAATCCTGAGTTCTAAAATCACAAACCACTTTTTGATTTGTTTTATCAGCTATGGTTTGACCGCAACCAATTTGTTTTGTTAGACCTTTATAAGGTTCATGAAAAATAGTATGACCATGAGAAGCTATGAAATTAATAGTATCGATTTTTTTTCTTTTTACAAAGTCATTCACTTTGTCTCCTATAAAACAGCCATATTCTATATCAAATTCAGAAAGTGAATCTTTGTCTAAATCAATGGCATTTTGAAGTCTTTTTTTCCATAAATCAGAATAATTTACTGTTTCAGACTCTAAAATTTTAAACTCATAAGAGTTAGCAATCGTAAACTTTGAGTAAACAATATCCAATCCATCCAAAGATGTACCAGACATAAGTCCTACAGCAAAAACCTCTTTACTATTCATATCCGTAAAAATATGAAATGTCTATTGAAAAAATGCCAGTAAAGAAGTATCTTTGAAGACTTTTTTTACGAATTTAACAATATTAATAAAAAATGGATTTTACACTTACAGAAGAGCATTTAATGATTAGAGAGGCTGCTCGTGATTTTGCACAGACTGAATTATTACCTGGAGTTGTTGAAAGAGACGAGAAACAAGTTTTCCCACAAGAATTAGTAAAGAAAATGGGAGACTTAGGTTTTATGGGAATTATGGTAGATCCTAAATACGGTGGAAGTGGGATGGATACTATTTCGTATGTGTTAATTATGGAAGAGCTTTCAAAAATTGATGCCTCTGCTTCCGTTATTGTTTCTGTAAATAATTCATTAGTATGCTATGGTTTACAAACCTATGGAAACGAAGAACAAAAGCAAAAGTACTTAACCAAATTAGCTACTGGTGAATATGTGGGAGCTTTTTGTTTGAGTGAGCCTGAAGCTGGTAGCGATGCAACTTCTCAAAAGACTACAGCAATCGATATGGGAGATCATTACATTTTAAATGGAACAAAAAACTGGATTACCAATGGTGGTCGTTCAGACGTTTATCTTGTGATTGCTCAAACAGACAGAGAAAAAGGGCACAAAGGAATTAATGCTTTTATTGTAGAAAAAGGGATGGCTGGTTTTGATATTGGCCCAAAAGAGGATAAATTAGGAATCAGAGGAAGTGATACTCATACATTACAATTTAATGATGTAAAAGTTCCAAAAGAAAATAGAATTGGTGAAGATGGATTTGGATTCAAATTTGCTATGAAGACCTTATCTGGTGGTAGAATAGGAATTGCTGCTCAAGCATTAGGAATTGCTTCAGGGGCTTATGAATTAGCTTTGAAATATTCAAAAGAAAGAAAAGCATTTGGAACAGAAATTTGTAATCATCAAGCAATTGCTTTTAAATTGGCTGATATGGCAACTGAAATTGAAGCCGCTCGTTTACTGGTTATGAAGTCTGCTTTTGATAAAGATCAAGGAAACAATTACGATATGTCCAGTGCAATGGCAAAATTATATGCATCTAAAGTAGCTATGGAACAAACTGTAGAAGCTGTTCAAATTCATGGTGGAAATGGTTTTGTTAAAGAATACCACGTAGAACGATTAATGAGAGATGCAAAAATTACTCAGATATATGAAGGAACCTCTGAAATTCAAAAAATTGTAATCTCAAGAGGAGTTATTAAAGGTTAATTCTAAGTTTTATTATCTATAATATAAGCCTGTTTTAGAAACAGGCTTTTTATTTTCTGGTAAAATCTACATTATGCAAGTGTAGCCCTGAACCTGGTGCAATTGTTTTCATAAATAACTTTTCTCCAGAATCAATAAGAGAAGCTTCAATATCCTTAAGAGTCATATTTCCAACACCTAATTCGACTAGAGCTCCCATCATCAATCTAACTTGGTATCTCAAAAAACCAACACCTACAACTTTTAAAACATAACTCTTATCTGGAAAAAAATTTGCTGATAAGTATGTGTTTGATTTTATTTGACAACTTTCAATTTTCCTATATAAGTTAGTGTCAGAACTAGGCTTAGTACAATAATTTCCAAAAAAATGATCGCCCTCAAATAAACTAGCTCCTTCTTTCATCAGATCAATATTCAAACCTTCATATCCATTCATAAAAGGTGATGCATAAGGATGATTTTTTCCAGTATTTGAAAAATAATAATGATATTCTTTTAGCTTAACCGATTGTATGATGTTAAAAGTAGGATCAGAAATTTCAGAAATTGAAACTATCTTTAAATCTGATGGTGAATTTTTATTGAAATTCTTTTTTAAATCATCTACTTCAATCATAATGTCTAAAAATAATTGAAAAGGATAATATGTAGATGAAACTTTAGAGTCTGTTCTTCCAGAACCTAAAGTTTTAAATCTTGAATTGGTAATCGAATAGCTTAAAGTTTTATCAATCATTTCATGCAATGACATAACACTATTTTGCTTTTGCCACCCATGAAATCTAAAACCTAAATACTGTACATAAATTAAGTATGAATATCTGTATTTCATAAAAATAAATATAGTGTAAATAAAAAAACCTCATTCGATTAAGAATGAGGTTTAAAAGAAAGGCAGTGACCTACTCTCCCACATAAATGCAGTACC
>CBFIBH010000008.1:0-48373 GCA_965660845.1 Flavobacteriaceae bacterium | reverse complement strand
TAATGTTTTAGCATTTAATAAGCTAAGTGCGAAACTGAAAGTTAAGTGCTTCGAAATCCGCCACTAACCATACACAAGACCGTTGAGCTTAATTATCAGAAACCGCTAACCAATGATAAAATTCTTTAGAAAAATTAGACAAAACTTATTTATGGAAAATAAAACTGGTAAATACTTTAAATATGCTATTGGTGAGATTATCCTTGTGGTAATTGGTATTTTGATTGCGCTTCAAATCAACAATTGGAATGAAAAGCGAAAAGATGTAGCTAAAGAACAATTGATCTTAAAACAATTACAAAGAGAATATAAAAATGGCAGCAAACGAATACATTAAATCAATATTAAAATGAGAACGAATTATATAAATCTTTATGGGTAATAGTAAGAGACCCAACATTTGACCCCATTACAAATGATATTATTGGTTCTGAAAAAATGAGACTTATTCAAAATCAAGAGTTAGTTGAACTTTTATCAAATTGGTCCTCTGAAGTATATCAAGTTCAAGAATTAGAATTACAGTATCAAAAATTTAGAAGTGAAATGATTGTTCCATATAGTAATCGATTAGGTATCACAAGAAATATAAATGATGCTCTCTGGAAAGATGGATACACAGCGACAGAAGCCTTAGATAAAAAGTACAATTATAAATTTAATATCAAACCAACAAAAAAGAAATTAGACTTCAATAAAGTCATTTCTGATGTTGAGCTCGAAGGCATTGTAAGTATGGTGATAACATTTAATCAAATGACAAATATGCAATCTCAAACATTACGAGAAAGGATAATAAAATTACTTGCAATAATTGAAAATGAAATTGAAAAGTAACAAAAATGCAACCATCGCTAAATTTCATAAGGTTTGAAAATCTTAAACATATATATTCCTAAAACTGTCACAATTCTATTTTGTAGTTGTCATTAAGGTGAATTAAAAACAAAAACAAATGAAAAAATACATTTCTATTCTTAGCTTATTTGTGTTTATCGCAGCCAGTTCTTTTGCACAAAAGACAGTTCAAGCAGAAGATATTATCAAAGATATCAAAGCAGGTAAAGACGTTTCTATTTCTAATGCAACTATTGAGGGTGTTTTAGACTTTACATACATGGAAGAAAAATTAGATGATTTACCAAGAAGAAAGAAAAAATGGTGGAATGGTAATTGGAATTGGGGTAGTAATACTGTAAATAATACCATTGAAACTAAGGTGTCTTTTACCAATTGTACATTTACAGATCATGTATTAGCGTACATTCCAGATTCTGATGATAGTGGTTACACCTTCATTGCCAACTTTGAGGACGATACTATTTTTAAGAATTGTACATTCGAAAGAAAAGCTATGTTTAAATACTCTGAATTTGATAGAAATGCCTCTTTTGAAGGAGCTCAATTTGAAGATGATACTACATTTAAGTATGCCAAATTTGATAATTACATCAGTTTTGCCAATTCACGATTCTCTGAATCTGCAACCTTTAAATACTCAGAATTCTCTGATGGCGTTTCTTTTAAAAACGCTAAGTTTGAAGAAGATTTAAACATTAAATACACCAAAGTACGAGGAAAATTTAATATTAGCGGAATGAAAGTAGCTTATGATATCGATTCTAAATACACCAAGATAAACGGTCAAAGTTTTTCTAAATACCTATTAAATAATCAATAAACCATTCATATTTTTTATCATTCAAAAAAGCACTCTAGTAAGAGTGCTTTTTTCTTTTTATCTTGTGCTTACAAACAACTATTATGGCGCAAGATTTCACAAGACTATTTGATTGTCCTTATTACCAGCAAGAAAAATTCCCGCAACAAAAGTCATTAGTGTATAAAGACGGTAATGAATGGAAATCTTATTCTACTGCCAAATTCTTATCCATATCCAATCAAGTTAGTAGAGCTTTACTTCATCTAGGTGTAAAACCAAATGATAAAATTGCAGTTATTTTAGAAAACAACAATCCGAAATGGCATTTTTTAGATATTGGAGTTTTACAAATTGGTGCTCAAAACGTGCCTTTATATGCAACTTTATCAGAGAAAGATTATGCATATGTATTACATCACTCCGATGCAACCTATTGCTTTGTTGCTGGTGATGAAATTTATAAGAAAGTTAAAAATGTACAAGACAAAACCTACTTAAAAGAGGTGTTTAAGTTTGATGATTCAGGTAAAAACGGGTGGAATTCTTTTTTAGGTCTAGGAACCAATCACAAGTTACAATCTAAAGTTGAAGCGATAAAAAAACAAGTGAAACCAGAAGATATTGCGACAATTATATATACTTCTGGAACTACCGGAACTCCAAAAGGAGTAATGCTTTCACACAACAACATTGTTCAAAATGTAAAAGTAACTGCGAAAAGATTAAACATCCATGGACCCGGAAAAAAGGTAGTCAGTTATTTACCTGTGAGTCATGTTTTTGAAAGAGCTGCAGGATATTATGCGCAAATAATGGGTTTTGAAATGCATTTTGCAGAGAGTATTGAACAACTTGGAGATAATATACGTGAAATAAAACCTCATTTTTTAGCTGTCGTTCCTAGATTGTTAGAAAAGATTTTTGATAAGATTGTTGACAAAGGAAGTCAGCTTAAAGGAATTAAAAAAAAGTTGTTTTTCTGGGCCTTAGAACTGGGAGAAATTTACAAACCTTACAAAGAAAATGGATCTTGGTATCATTTTAAACTCGCCATTGCTAATAAAATCATATTTAATAAATGGAGAAAATCTTTAGGTGGAAATTTAGAATTTATGTTATCTGGAAGTGCTCCCTTACAAGCTAGACTTATTCGAGTTTTTAGTGCAGCGAACATACCTATTTTTGAAGGTTACGGAATGACAGAATCTTCTCCTGGTGCAACTTTAAATGATGTAAGAAACCAAGGATTAAAAATTGGAACTGTAGGTAAACCTATGGAGGGAATAGAAATAAAAATTGCTGAAGACGGAGAAATTTTAATGAAAGGTCATTGTGTAATGCAAGGATATTACAAACAAGAAGAACTCACTAAAAAAACTGTTATCAATGGTTATTTGCATTCTGGTGATATTGGTGAATTAGATGCTGAAGGTTTTTTAAAAATCACTGATAGAAAAAAGGAAATCTTTAAAACTTCTGGTGGAAAATATATTGCTCCTACTGTTTTAGAAAGCGAATTAAAAAAGTCTCGTTTTATAGAGCAAGTAATGGTGATTGGAGAAGGTCAAAAAATGCCTGCTGCAATTATTCAAGTAAATTTTGATTTTATCAAAGAATGGGCAAATAGAAAAGGTCATTCTGTTAAAAATATACATACAAGTAAAAAAGTCCGTAAACGAATTCAAAAAGAAGTATTGAAAGCCAATCAACATTTTGGAAAATGGGAACAAATCAAGGATTTTGCTATTACACCAGATGAGTGGACAACAGAAAATGGACATTTAACTCCTACGATGAAATTGAGAAGAAAAATCATCTTAGATAAGTATCAAGACTTACATGATAATATCTATAAATAGACTTTTAAACTAGGTTGTAAAAACTAGTACTTTTTTGTATTTTGCGCTATACAAACATTCCATAAATCATGTCAAAACAAATCACTCGATTATTCGACTTTGCGTATTATGCAAAAGACACTTACAATTTAGACAAAACTTTGGTGACGAAATATTCTGGAACTTGGATACCAACTTCTGCAAATGAATATATAAATCAAGCAAATGCAATTAGTAGAGGCTTGCTTCAATTAGGAATTAAACCAAATGATAAAATTGCTGTTATTTCATCTAATAACAGAACCGAATGGAATGTTGTCGATGTAGGTATTTTACAATTAGGAGCTCAAAATGTTCCTATTTATCCAACTATTTCCAAAGAAGATTACGAATATATTTTAAATCACTCTGAAGCTAAGTATTGTTTTGCATCTGATCAAGAAATTGTTGATAAAATCAATCAAATAAAGAAAAATACAAAGTTAAAAGGTGTCTTTACGTTTGATAATGTAAAAGGTGAAAAAAGCTGGAAAGATGTTCTAGATTTAGGAAAAGATGAAAGTAGCCAAGACAAAGTAGAAAAAGCTAAAAATGCTGTAAAACCAGAAGATTTAGCAACTTTAATTTACACATCTGGAACTACCGGAAAACCAAAAGGAGTTATGTTATCACATAGCAACGTTGTTTCTAATGTTCTAACTAGTGCTGTAAGAGTTCCGTTAGACAAAGGAGAATCTGTTGCACTTAGTTTTTTACCTGTTTGTCATATTTTCGAACGCATGATGCTGTATCTATATCAATATTGTGGTGTTGAAATCCATTATGCAGAATCTATTGAAACCATGAGTGATAACTTAAAAGAGGTGAAACCTCATGTTATGACTGCGGTTCCGAGATTGTATGAAAAAGTATTTGACAAAATATTTGCAAGAGGCGAAGATCTCTCAGGAATCAAACAGAAACTTTTTTATTGGGCAATAGAATTAGCTCTTCAATTTGAACCTTACGGTGCCAATGGATGGTTTTATGAACAAAAATTAAAGATTGCGCGTAAACTAATCTTTGGTAAGATAAAAGATGGTTTGGGTGGAAATTTAGACTTGATGGTTTCTGGTTCTGCTGCTTTACAACCTAGATTAACTCGTTTCTTTGCAGCTGCTGGTATGCCTATTATGGAAGGGTACGGATTGACTGAAACATCGCCAGTAATTTCTGTAAATGATCAAAACAATGGTGGTTTTAGAATTGGTACAGTTGGTAGAATTATTGAAGATGTAGAAGTTAAAATTGCTGAAGATGGTGAGATTTTAGCCAAAGGACCCAACATCATGCAAGGATATTACAAAGATCCTGAAAAAACTGCACAGGTTTTAAAAGATGGATTCTTCCACACTGGTGATAAAGGAGAAATTGATAAAGATGGATTCTTAAAAATTACTGGAAGAACAAAAGAGATGTTCAAAACATCCGGTGGAAAATATGTTGTTCCTCCATTATTGGAAGGAGAATTGAAACAATCTCGTTTTATTGAACAAATAATGGTTGTTGGTGATGGTGAAAAAATGCCTGCTGCTTTAATTCAACCCAACTTTTTATTCATCCAAGAATGGATTGAGCGAAAAGGTCACGATATTGGAACGTCTAACAAAGAAGTTATCGAATCTCAAATTGTGATAGATAGAATTCAGAGAGAAGTTGATGAATGCAATGCTAACTTTGGAAAGTGGGAACGAATCAAAAAGTTTGAATTGACCCCAGAAGAATGGTCTATTGATGGTGGACATTTGACGCCTACAATGAAGATAAAACGTAAAGTAATTAAAGAAATATATAAAGATTTGTACGAAAAAATGTATAGAGGATAAACAAAACTAAATATGATTAACTCAATCAAAAGAATAGTAGCTTTAAGTTTATTTTTAATTGGTTTTATAGCAAATAGTCAATTAAAAGAAATTCCTAATCTAAATGTTCTCAAATCCTCTTCAGAATTTAGAAAGCTAGATTCACAAGTAATGAATGCTTTAAAATGGTTATCTAGCTCGAATTCATTTGACAATAAAAAGAACAGAAAAGAACATATTACTTTTGTAAGTTCTTTTTTAGATAAAAATCCATATTTGGTATATTCTCCGTCAAAAACCCTTGTTAAATTCAGAAAGAGATCTGAATATAATACACAATTTAAAGTGGGTTGGATGAACTATATTCTTAGTTATGAGTATTCAAAAAATAACATAGAAAATCATTACGAGGCTTTTACTCATGTCATAGATTTTTATAGTGCCTATAAAAAGGATTTTGGTAGAAACTCTTACATAGAAAAACTGATAACACTAAAACAAAACAATCAGCTTAGAAATTTTATTAAAACTAATATTTAATTAGTCTCTTATTCTTAATTTTTAGTACATTCGCAACGTCTTAATAAAGACATCCTCTAAATAAGTAATTTTGCAACCCTCAGCAAAATTATAGTACCCAACCCTAAAGTTTTACCCTAAAATTAGATATAAGGTAAGTGTTAACTTAAATTATATTTAACCAACATTAGAAATGGTATCCTGATGACACTATTGTTATGGTGTTCATTATGTTATACCCAAACAATTCTCAAACATGAGAAGAAGATAGATATTGCCCAAAAATATCTGTCAAGGGAAATCAATTTTATCAATGCAACAGATAATGTATTATTATCTGGAACCTTTCTTGAACCTACGAATGACTATCAAAAGATTGTTATCATTATACCTGGTTCTGGAAAAGACACACGTCATTCTCACCACAAATTAACAGAAGAACTATTACAGAAAAATATTGCTGTATACCGATTTGATGACAGAGGTGTTGGTAAGTCAGAAGGTTTTTATTCTAGCTCAATTCATCATCTAACTTCTGATATTCTTTCTGCTTCTCAAAAAATAAAATCTTTATACAAATCAAAAAAAATAGGTTTATTAAGTCACAGATTAGGCGGAATAGCAACTATTATAGCTAAGAATCAATCTTCAAATCAAAACATTGACTTTTTAATTCAAATCGCTACACCTGTTACAAACTTTTCCAAAACAACTCAGTATCAAATTCAAACACTACCCTATTACAAAGTAAAAAATCTATCAATTCTAGAAACTCAAAATCTATTTTTAAATCTATTGAAAATAGTTCGTGACAATTCTTCATTGACAGTTGCTCATATTCAGGAAAAAGGATACGACTACTTGAAAAGCAAAAACATAGATCTAAATCAGATAAAATTCTGGAGCAGAACACATATCGATCTATACCAATATGAATTAAAAGAATATTACAAAAACTTAAAAGTTCCTACAATGTATCTCATTGGTTTTGATGATAAATATATCAATGCTAAAGAAGAAACAACTTCCCTAAAAAGTATTCAGAACTCGAAAGTTACTATTAAAGTTTTTAGCGATTTAGATCACTATTTAACCAATAACAAAGAACATAAAAAGAACATGTACGCTATAGATAAAAAAGCTACAAACTCTATCATAAAGTGGATTGACAAAATTTAAGAAACCTACCCTCTAAGTACCTTTTATAACACTACCTCCTATTAACATTACTGATTCACTTCTGCACAAACTTGTGTATTAGATTTTCATATATGGATAAGATTTATAAACAGCATAAACCATTGTTTATCATAATTTTAAATATAAATCAAAACCATAATAATTATGAAAACTATTGTAAAAATGAGTTTAGTTGCATCGCTATTTGCGGCAACATTTTCAAGTGCTCAAAACGTTAACAGTTCACAAAATGGAGTTTCCATGGTTTTAGACATGAAACCTGTTTTACAGATTGATTTTATTTCACCATCACAAATCAATTTTGTCTTTGATGAAAAAAGTAAGTATTACAAAGGAATCGTCCACAATGCTGCCACAGAAATTAAAGTTACATCTACTGTAAGCTGGGATATGTATGCTGTTGGAAGGTCATCAGGTAAAAATCCTAATGGTCCAAAATATTGGGATCAAGTTGCAAGCTATGAGTCTACAAACAATTCAATAGCGGATATTCCTCTAAGTTCACTTGAACTTAAACAAAGAAATAAGAATACAGGAATACATCATGACAAAGCTCTGTACAATGATTACAGCAACGATTTTAATAAAGGATTTAAACCTAGTGCTAGTAATAGTTTGTATATAAGCAATAATGGAACACAAACTCCACCATCTAAAAATGGAAAATATCTTGCAGGTTATAGTGGAGATACAAGTTACAGCGATAATGGTTTTATTCCTGCAGGTTCTTATTATTCGAAATACAACAATACTTCAGATTATCATTTTGTGATTGATTATAGAATGTTACCTGGTTATCCTGCTGTGTTTCCAAATGCATTTAATGAAGACGCTTCAATTGCAGAAAACTTAATAACTGCAAAAGAGAAAACAACTGTTTTTGCAGGTAATAGTAATGTTGATCCGAGAAAGAGTCATGCAGAAGCTGGTTATTATACAATGACTGTTCAGTATGTGATTTTAGAAGATCAGTAACAATATACCAAGTCCCCCCAATAAGGTGAAGTCGATTATTTTATTTAAAATTAATCAGGACTTATTATGGTTGAAAACCGAGAGAAATCTCGGTTTTTTTATTTTAGTTTTTCACTTTCCTTTAAAAGATCTGGAAATTTTCTTTTGAAACGATTTAATCTTGGAATAGAAATGTTTTTCACATAACTATTGTAAGGATTTCTTTTTTCAAAATCTTGGTGATATTCTTCTGCTTTGTAAAACTTTTTGAGTAAAGTTACTTCTGTGGCTATTTTACCTTTGTAAACTTCTTTATTAAGTTTATTTATCATCTTATCTATCGTTTGTTTTTCCTTCAAATTTGAATAAAATGCAATCGATCTGTATTGAGAACCATAATCAGGGTATTGGCCATTGACTGTTGTTGGATCATGAGATCCAAAAAACACCATAGCTAAGGTTTGAAAACTTACAACTTTAGGGTTATAATAAACTGCAACAGCCTCTGCGTGTCCAGTAGTTCCAGTTCCTATTGATTGATACGTAGGATTGTTAGTTGTACCTCCTGCATATCCAGAAACTGCTTCCTCTACTCCTTTTACACTTTCAAAAATAGCTTCTACACACCAAAAACATCCACTTGCAAAGTAAGCAACTTCCGTTTCCTTGTTATTTTTTTGAGCACTTACTGATTGTAAACTGAAAATTAATACAAATACAATTAGTTTTTGAAATCTTATTAAATTCATCATCATTTTTAATTCATTTTAGAAACAGTCTCACAAAAAACTAATTCCCTACAATTTGTTTACAACTTTAGCATTTTATTAAGAATCTACTTTGTAAAAAACTCGACAGATACTTACTTTTGTGAATGAACAAAGATAATACCTAACCATGGAGCATTTTATAGTTTCTGCAAGAAAATACAGACCTCAAAATTTTGAGGATGTTGTTGGGCAGCAGGCTATAACCAATACATTAGAAAATTCTATAAAAAGTAATCATTTAGCACAAGCTTTACTATTTACAGGTCCTAGAGGTGTTGGAAAAACATCGTGTGCTAGAATTCTTGCCAAAAGAATTAATCAAGAAGATGGAAATACTGGTGAGGAAGATTTTGCATTCAATATTTTTGAATTAGATGCAGCGTCTAATAATTCTGTTGATGATATTAGAAGTTTAACCGATCAGGTTAGAATTCCTCCGCAAACAGGAAAATATAAAGTATACATAATTGATGAGGTTCACATGCTTTCTCAAGCTGCTTTTAATGCTTTTTTAAAAACCTTAGAAGAACCTCCAGCTCATGCTATTTTCATCTTAGCAACAACAGAAAAGCACAAGATAATTCCTACGATTCTATCTCGTTGTCAGATTTTTGATTTCAAAAGAATTACAGTTTTAGATGCTAAGAACTACCTAAAAAAAATAGCTGAAAAAGAGAACATAACTGCAGACGATGATGCCTTACATATCATTGCTCAAAAGGCAGATGGAGCTATGAGAGATGCTTTGTCTATTTTTGATAGAGTGATTAGTTTTTCTGGAAGTATTTTAACCAGAGAGGCTGTGACACAAAATCTGAATGTATTAGATTATGAGTCTTATTTTTCAATGACTGATTTATTACTCTGTAATAAAATTCCTGAAGTTCTAAATGAATTCAATACAATTTTAGGAAAAGGATTTGAAGGTCATCATTTTATCAATGGTTTGGCTTCTCATTTTAGAGATTTATTGGTAGCAAAAGATAATGCTACATTAGACTTATTAGAAGTTGGTGACAATGCAAAAAAGAAATATTTAGAACAATCTGTCAAAGCATCTATAAACTTTTTAGTTCAAGCAATAGAAAAAGCTAACCAATGTGATTTGAATTATCGAACAAGTAAAAACCAAAGACTTTTGGTTGAGCTTACTCTCATGCAAATTGCCTCTATCACTTTTGATGGAGAAAAAAAAAAGTCAGCTAACTACATAATTCCAGCTACTTTTTTTACGTCATTATCTCCGGTTGTTAAAGAAGTTCAGTCGATTTCCAAAGAAGAAAATCAGAAAGTTACAGAACCCACTGCAACAATTGAAAAACCAAAAACTGAGCCCAAAAAGCTAGAAAAACCTCCTGCACTTAAAAATACAACCAGAAGATCTTCTGCTCTATCATTGAAAAGTATTCAAGAAAAAAAGGGAACAAAAAAAGAAGTTGTAGAGGAGAATTACGACAATCATCCAAAAGATGCATTTACTCTTGAAGATTTACAAAAGTTCTGGAAACAGTATCAAGAAAAAATGTTCCAAAAAGGAGAACGAAACATTGCTTCCATTTTATCCACCAACACACCAAATTTAAAAGATGAATCTGTCATTTTATTTGAGTTGCCAAACAACTTAATGAGAGATCAAATGCTACAAGCTAGACCAAAATTATTAGGTTTTTTAAGAGAAAAATTGAATCACTATGGAATTGACATTGAGCTTACTGTTAATGAAGTAACACAGAAGAAATTTGCTTATACCAATTTAGAAAAATATCAAAAACTAAAAGAAATAAACCCTTTAATTGAAGATCTAAAAAATCGTTTTGAGTTAGATATTTAAAACTTCACTTTATCTCCTAAATATACCAACTTTCCTTTTTCGGCTGATAATCCTCTAGATTCAAATTCCGATAGCAAATAAATATTTTTGTCACTTGTAATGGCAAAAAGAGGTACAGATTCAACTTGGTTGTGAAGCTTTTCTAATTTTATAAGGAAATCATCATCATCTGTTATAGAAACTTCATAAACATCTGGATAATCTCTTACAGCCTCACTTAAGTTTATATAGTCATCTTTAGGTGTAAAGAATGAATTTTTACTAGTAAAATCTTTATTTTTTACTTCATCTGCAGAAGCTAATCTGAAAGCTCCATGTTCTCCAAATGCCTCAGAAAGTGAGCTTAAAGCATGTTTATTTACAGCATCACTACCAGTCATTGCAATTAAATAACCAATATCATTCAATTCTATGTTATTGGTTAAATCATCATCATATACATTGTATTCAAATGCTTCTAAACCTTCCTCTACTGCTTTTTGGATAAATGTTTTATTGGTATCTATGACAACAACACGTTTTCCAAATTCTTGTAAATAGCTGGCAATCAATCTAGATGCTTTAGATGCCCCAACGATTAAAATTCCGTCCGAATTTTTTAAGAAAACACCTACCATTTTAGCAAATAACCTAGCAGTTGTAGCATTTAATAAAACTGTTCCTAAAACAATCATAAACACCATTGGTGTAATATATTCTGCTCCAAGAACTCCTTGTTTGATCAATTTGCTTCCAAACAGTGAAGCGATACCAGCAGCAACAATACCACGTGGACCGACCCAACTTATAAATAGTTTTTCATTGATATTCAAATTAGACCCTGAAGTACTTATGAATACGGCTAAAGGTCGAATTACAAAAACAACTAACGCAAATAAAACAGCTGTTTTCCAGTTATATAAAAGATATAAATCTTTCATATCAATATTTGCTGCTAGTAAAATGAATAAGATTGATATTAATAGAACACTCAAGGATTCTTTGAAATAAAGTAATTCTTTTAAGTTTTTTAGTTTGCTATTTCCTAAAACCATACCCATCACAACAACAGCCAACAGACCTGATTCGTGAGCAAACACTTCCGACTCAACAAAAACTAATAATACGGTTGATAAGGATACAACATTTAATAAATAATGTGGAATCCATTTTTTATTGATAACAAATGCCAAAGCGTGAGCAAACGTAAAACCAAATGAAGTTCCAAATAAAAGAATTTTACCAAACTCAGCTAAAGCGGTTTTTGTAAAACCTCCACCTCCACCAACACTTATAAATTCGAAAACTAATACAGCAACTAAAGCACCAATAGGATCAATTAAAATTCCTTCCCACTTCAAAACAGCTGAAACATCTTTCTTTAGCGGAATATTTCTTAATATAGGAGTAATTACTGTTGGTCCAGTTACTATAATTAAACCAGAAAATAAAAACGATATTTCCCAGCTTAAATCGAAAATAAAATGTGCAGTAATTCCTGCTCCAAAAAAAGTAATAGCAGAACCTAATGTTATTAATTTAGTAATAGATGGAGCTACATTTCTAATCTCATTTCTCTTCAATGTTAAACCTCCTTCAAAAAGTATAATACTAATAGCTAAGGAAACGAAGTAGTACAAACCATCACCAGGAAATAAACCTTTTTTACCATTCCATATTGGTTCTATATACTTACTACCATCTGCGGTTATATATTCTGCAGCAATTGGACCTACTAGCAAACCAATGAGTATCAATGGTAAGATCGCTGGAATTTTAAATTTCCAAGCAAACCACTGTGCTAATATTCCTAAAATAATAATTCCTGCTAACTCTAACATAGATTACATTTTGTTTCCAAAGTTCGAAAGATACAAAGTATAAGTGATTTTTTATGAATAATTTAGCCGATGAAATAAATAATATTGAATTGACCTCTTTTTACAAACATCTAAGCTTACTTGTTCTTGTTTTCTTAAACTTTTCTGTCAATGCACAAGAGTATTCTTTTCGTAAGTACAATCATGTAAAAAAGTTCTATGAAAACATTACAAAAGAAGCTACAAAAATATGTTTAGATAATAATATCCCTCCTGCTTCATTATTAGCCATTGCTGGTTTAGAATCAGGTTGGGGTAGTGGATATGTTGCTCAAATTTCTGGAAATTTCTTGAGTCTAGGAGCTAAAAAAAGCGATGTTGAATTGCCTGCTCTCTATTTACCAACACATAAAAAAACAGGGAAGATTATATTTGATTCTTTAGAAATAGTAAACTATTCCAAAGAAGATCTTCTTTGGAAGAAAAGCCCTAAAAGTTTGAAAAAGGATTATAGACCCAAACCTATAAGAGGAATAACTTATCAGTTAGGTTATTTTAAACATCATCCAAAAGAAAAAGTCAAAGCTAACTTACAAAATATGACTGATTTTGTCACAACTTTTATCAGTCGAAAAAGTAGTATTAAAGCATATAGAGTTGCTAGAAAAAAGATGGATGATATGGTCAAAATTCATGGGAAAGAAATATTGCTAAAAAAAGAAACTGCCATTATTTTTGTGAATGAAATTGGTGGTAAAGTAAACTCTTATAATTTCAGAAAAACATGGCCAATTAAGGTCATTAAAATTATAAATAAAGTAGGTTTGCATAAACTTACATACGATATATACAAAGGAAAATCCTTTAATGAAAGTTGGTAAAAAATTATGCTAGGATTACAATTTGAAACAGAAACTTCTTGGGCAGAAGTTGCCAAAGACGGATTAGAACAGTTACTTACAGATCATGCTTTCTTAGAGCAAAAAGCTGCTTCGAATGCAGTTTCTATAATTATAAATTATTCTGAAGAAACAGCCTTAGTTAAAGAGCTTTCTGATATTGCTATAGAAGAGATGGAGCATTTTAGAATGGTTCATAATATTATGATAAAGAAAGGAATGGTTTTAGGACAAGCATCTAAGAACGATTATGCTATTCAATTGCAAAAGTTTTTCCCTAAAACTAAAGAAAGAAACACAGCATTAGTGAACAGACTTTTAGTTGCTGCCTTAATTGAAGCTAGAAGTTGTGAGCGATTCAAAGTGTTTTCTGAAAATATGGATGACAAAGAACTTTCTACCTTTTATAAAAATCTTATGATATCTGAAGCGAATCATTATACGCTATTTCTCAGTTTTGCTAGAAAATATATGGACAGAGAAATTGTAGATGAAAAATGGAAATCTTTGGTTGCATTTGAAGCTGAAATGATGAAAAAAAGAGGGCATCTTGCAAAAGTCCATGGTTAAAAAATCATCTATTTTTTATAAATAATTAATAGTATTATCTCATCACAAGAATAAGTGTTTAGCAAAGAAGATTCATTAAGATTACGACAAGAGTTCTGGACTAGTTTTGGTAAATCTTTTCCAAAAAAGTGGATTTTATACAATACCAAAATAAAAGGACTCTGTTTTAAGTTTGTTGCAGACAGAAAAAAAGCTGCAGTTTGTTTGGACATCGAAAATTCAGATGAACTCATCAATCAGCTCCTTTATGAGCAGTTACTTTCATTAAAAACTATTTTAACAACACAATATATTCCTGAGGTTATTTACGATAATGAATATGTGTTAGAAAATGAAAAATCTATACACAGGCTTTATAGTCCTTTCGAAAAAAAGTTCAGTATTTACAATAAAAACACATGGAGAGAATGCTATGAGTTTTTTGTTGCTACAATGACGCAGTTTGAACTATTTTTTTTAGAATATGAAGACTTTATAAAAAATTCAATACAATAAAAAAAGCCGCTCTTTGAGCGGCTTTTTTATTAATTAATTCAAATTCAAATTACAAAAATTTAATACTTAGTGGATAATTTGGTTCTTGTTCGTTGCTTGCTCTAACAGCATTTACAATTGGAAATATCAAATAAAAGAATCCAATTGCAATCAAACCAAAAATTCCTAGACCTAAAAATAGAATCAATGGAATACATAAAAGGATGTATAAAAACATACTAATTCTAAAATTTATAATTGCACGTCCATCTCTGTCCATATTAACTATTTCATCTTTTTTTACGAGCCATAAAATTAAGGGAACTAAAAAGCCACCTATTCCGGTTACAAAATCTAAGAGTTGACTCAGGTGAGTCAAAACTAAAAGCTGATTATCTTTTTTCATTTTTATTCAGTTGGTTATACTTAATAGACGCTAAAATATAAAACTTGTTACAAGGTATTCTATTTATATTTGCATTATGATTTCTAATGATACTATTATAGCTCTTGCAACTCCATCAGGAGTTGGTGCTATTTCTATAATTCGTTTATCCGGTAAAGACTGTATTGATTTAGTTTCTCGCTTTTTTATTTCTGTTAGAGGTAAAGATTTAAAAAAGCAAAAGACTCACACACTAAATTTAGGTCATATTAAAAATGGAAAAAAAATAATTGATCAAGTTTTAGTTTCAATTTTTAAAAATCCTTACTCTTATACAGGTGAGAATGTTATAGAAATATCTTGTCATGGATCTAGTTATATTCAGCAAGAAATCATTCAACTCTTCTTAAAAAACGGAGCAAGAATGGCAGACAACGGTGAGTTTACTATGAGAGCTTTCTTAAACGGGAAAATGGATTTATCTCAAGCTGAAGCTGTAGCAGATGTCATTGCTTCTAACTCTGAAGCTTCACATCAAGTTGCTATTCAGCAAATGCGTGGAGGAATTACAAATGAATTAAAAGAATTACGTGGACAATTATTAGATTTCGCTGCATTAATAGAATTAGAACTTGATTTTTCTGTTGAAGATGTTGAATTTGCAGATAGAACTAAATTTAGAGAATTGGTTCAAACCATCACATCAACTTTAAAACGTCTAATTGAAAGTTTTGCTTTTGGAAATGCCATAAAAAACGGAATTCCAGTTGCTATCATTGGTGAACCAAATGTTGGAAAATCAACCTTGTTAAACTCTTTATTAAATGAAGAAAAAGCAATTGTATCTGATATTGCAGGAACGACTCGTGATGCTATTGAAGATGAGTTGATTATAGATGGTGTTGTATTTCGATTTATAGATACAGCAGGAATAAGAGAAACTGATGATGTTGTTGAAAGTATAGGTATCAAAAAAGCCTATGAAAAAGCTGAAAATGCTCAACTGATTATCTTTTTAATAGATTCAAGAAAGTTTTCTGGATCTTCAGCATCTTTTCTAAAGGAAATCGAAATCATACAAGAACGTTTTCCCAACAAAAGATTGCTGGTTATTGCCAATAAAATTGATATGATTTCTGATACTGAAATCTCTAACCTGAAATCTAAAACCTCAAACTTATTATTATTATCTGCTAAGAATAAAACAGGTATAGACACTTTATTAAAAGAACTCACATCATTGGTAAATAAAGGAGCCTTAAGTAATAATGAAGCTATTGTTACTAATTCACGTCACTTTGAAGCCTTAAACAATGCTTTGGAAAGCATTTTACAGGTTCAAAACGGAATCGATTTAGGAATTTCATCAGATTTATTTGCCATTGATATTCGTGAATGCTTACGATTTTTAGGAAATATTACTGGAGAATATGATGTAGACAAAGATATATTAGGTCATATATTTTCTAACTTTTGTATCGGGAAATAAAACACTTTTTATACCGATATTTTAACTACAATAACCCATTAATTTCTTTTATATCTTTATTAAACAAAGTTTAATAAAAATTATTATTACCTTTAGAAAAATTCAAAATTAGTACATGAACTTCCTAAAGCGAATTGGCACTTCAAATCTGTTAATGTTAGCACTTTGTATCGTTATTATAGTTCTTGCAGAATACCTTTTTTTATCAGGAGATAAATTACATGGTATATTCTTGGGACTTTGGGCTCCTACTTTGTTGGGAGTTATGATATTTCTAAAATTAATAGATCGTGAGCGCAGATAACATTGTTTTATATTTTTCTGTTTTTGTAGGTGCTTGTGTGCTTATATGGGCCTATGTTATGATTACGGCCTACAACAGAATTGGAAAAGATAAATAACTATTTGTTTTTTATAAAACTGATTGCTACTCCTCCACCTTCAGCAAGTTTTACATCTAATATGTCTTTACTAGTCATTTCTTTCTTTTCAATCTCAATTGACAATGGATTTTTATCCCATTGAGCGTTTTCTCCATCTTTATAGATAATGGCTGTATAAGAGGCATTATCATCCAAGAAATTAAGTTTAATAGAAAAAGTCCTTGAGTTTTCATCGGTAATACCTCCTAAAAACCAATTATCTGTGTTTCTCTGTTTTCTAGCAATCGTCACAAAGTCTCCAATTTCTCCATTCAATACTTTCGTTTCTGACCAATTCACACCTACATTAATAAACTGTAAGGGTTCTGGATTTGCTTCGTAATGTTATACCAAATCTGCTGCCATTTGTACAGGACTATAAATTACAACATACAGAGCCAACTGTTGTGCTAAGGTTGTATTGACTTGATTGTCTTTTCTAAATTCATCAAATTTAATATTGAAAATACCTACGAAAACAAGTTTGATATCAACCACTTATCAAGTGGTATTTATATCCTGAGAATCTATACAGAAAACGGTTTGAAAACACAAAAAGTAGTCGTAGAATAAAAGAACTTTTACATTATTGTTAAACAAAAGTGCTGCTTATTAAAGCAGCTCTTTTATTGTTTGAATCAATATATCTATGTCTTGTTTTGAATTGAATTTGCTAAAAGAAACTCGAATAGATGTCGAGGTATCCGAGGGGCTCTTAATTTCTTTTAATACGTGAGAACCTTGGTTACTTCCACTCTGACAAGCACTTCCACCAGATACTGCAATACCATTCAAATCTAATTGAAATAATAGCATAGAAAGTTCTTTAGGAAAACAGATACTAAGAATTGTACAACTACTATTAGAAAGATCATCTGAACTTCCATTGAATGTAATCGAAGAATCTATTTCTTTGAATGACTCTATACAATGTACTTTCAATTCATTGATATGATTTACATCTTCATGAACTGAGTTTAAACTAAGCGTGAGAGCTTTTTCCATTCCTATAATAGAATGCAAGTTTTCTGTACTAGATCTTGCTCCTTTTTCTTGATTTCCACCGTGAATAATTGGTGATATACCAAATCCATTTCTAAAAAAAGCAAAACCAACTCCTTTGGGTCCATGAAATTTATGTGCGCTCCCAACAATAAAGTCAGCTTGAATTTCTTTGAGGTCAATTGGATAATGTCCAATAGCTTGAACAGTATCAGAATGAAAAAATGCATTGTATTTTTTACAGGCATTAGCAACAATATTAATAGGTAACATATTCCCTATTTCATTATTGATATACATTAAACTTACAAGCGTCTTTTTTGTTTGATCTTGAAGTAACTCTTCTAAGTGAGTGAGATTTACGTCTCCTTGATTATCTAACTCTACATAATCAACTTGAATAGAATCTTCTTGTTGTAATGCTTCTATACAATGTAAAACAGCATGATGCTCTATTTTAGAGGTAATGATTCTCTGTACACCTAAATTTCTAACCGCGTTAAATAGAATTAGATTATCAGCTTCTGTTCCGCTAGATGTGAAAATAATTTCAGAAGAACTGACTCCAAAATGTGATGCAATTGATTTCCTTGCTGTTTCAATCAGATTTTTTGATTTCCTACCCAATGAATGTATTGACGATGGATTTCCATAAAACTCTTTCATTGAAACATGCATAACATCAATCACTTCTTCATGAATTGGAGTTGTTGCTGCATTATCTAAATAAACCATAATAGCAAAATTACATATTTAACAATAATTCTGTACCATAAGATTTACCAATTTGAAAACCCATTCTTAACTTTTAGTTAAACTAAAAAAAAATAGAGTTGAACTACTTTTGTAATTAAAATTCAATTGAAGATGTTGAGGACTGAAACCCCTAATGTAAAAGATTTTTTAAAGTCTACTTTCAGTAAACAAAATATTAATTCTGAACGAAAAAATATGCTAAAAAAAATAGCATCAAAAATTGCTGTCGAAATTTCTTTGAACAGTTATGTTAACGTTGTATTTATCTGTACTCACAATTCTAGAAGGAGCCAGATTGCCCAAACTTGGGGTTTTTATTTTGCTCATTTACTAGAGCTTCCTATTCATTCTTTTTCTGGTGGAACAGAAGTAACTGCCTTTCATAGAAACTCTGTAAAAACGCTAAAAGAAGCTGGTTTTGATTTTAATGTTATAGAGTTTTCTCACCAAAATCCTGTGTATGAAATTTTTGAAGAAGGAATCTATAAAAAGTTTAGTGCATTCTCAAAAACATATGATAATCCTGTAAATCAAAGTCCTTTTATTGCGATAACAACTTGTGACGATGCAGACGAGAATTGTCCGTTTATACCGGAAGCAACACAAAGATTTCACTTGCCTTATAAAGACCCAAAGTATTCTGACAATTCACCTCAACAGAGTGAAGTATATATGAAGACTAATAAAGAAATTGCAAACGAAATAAATTATCTTTTTTTAGAAGTAAAAAAGCAGTTAAATAGATAATTCTTCATCATAAGGAATTCTTTTTAACACATAACTCATAGCATTAACCCTTGCTTCAGTTTTTCTATTCGCTTTGATAATTTTCCAAGGTGCTAAATCTGTATGTGTTTTAGAAAACATTTCATTTTTATAATGTGTGTAATCATCCCATAACTCCTGAGCTTTTTCATCTACCGGAGTCATTTTCCATTGTTTTAAAGGATCTTTTTTAATATCATCAAAACGTTTTGCCTGTTCTTTTTTTGAAATAGACATGTATATTTTCACCAAATAAATTCCAGACTCTAACACCATTCTTTCAAAATCATTTACTTGATTCATAAACCTATGATATTCCTCTTGAGTGCAAAATCCGTTTACCGGTTCAACTACTGATCTATTATACCAACTTCTGTTAAAAAAAACCATTTCTCCAGCTTTTGGTAATTGATTTATATATCTCTGAAAATACCATTGGCTTTGTTCGTCTTCTGTTGGTTTTGGTAATGCAATAATTTTTATATGTCTAGGATTAATTCTTTCGGTCATTCTTCTAATAGCTCCACCTTTTCCAGCTGCATCTCTACCTTCAAAAATTACAATCAGTCTTTTATTATTTTCAATAATCCACTTTTGCATTCTTACAAACTCAGTTTGTAATTTTTTTAGCTTACGTTCGTAATTTATATACCTAATGGCTCTGTCAATATTTAAGGGCTCTTCTGATAAAAGAGTGTACAAGCCTTTATTGGAGTTTAGTTTTTTTAGTTCTACAGGTGTGAATTCTCTTTCCAAATTATTCTTTATTAAACGTTGATCTAAAATACCTCATGACAATATTTGGGTCTGGTGTTAAACTTACGTTTTCATCACTTTTATTGTCATAATCAAACTTTGATAAAACGTATCTCATTCCTTCTAATCTGGCTTCTTTTTTATTGTTGGTTTTTATAATCATCCAAGGACAGTAAGAAGTATGAGTTTTACTAAACATTTCATTTTTGTAATATGTATAACGATCCCAAAGTTCTTGTCCTTTTTGATCTACAGGACTAAATTTCCATCGTTTTAAAGGATTGTCTTTTCTAGAGTCAAATCGTTTGATTTGTTCATCTTTAGTAATTGACAACCAAAACTTAATAATGATAAGGCCATCTTCATACAACATATGTTCAAATTCTGGAACTTGAACTAAAAACTCTTGATATTCTTGTTCACTACAAAAACCCATTACAGGCTCTACAACTGCTCTATTATACCAACTTCTATCAAAGAAAACAATTTCTCCTGGATTTGGAAGTTCTTTTATATAGCGTTGAAAGTACCATTGACCTCTCTCTACGTTTGTTGGCTTATTTAAAGCAACCAATCTAGATGATCTTGGATTCATATGCTCCATAAACCTTCTAATGTTTCCTCCTTTTCCTGCTGCATCTCTTCCTTCAAAAATAATAGCAACACGTTTTTTCTTATTGAAAACCCATTGCTGTAGCTTTACCAATTCTATTTGTAAATCTCTTAGTTGTTTTTCGTAAGATAAGGTTTGTAAAAGCTTTGTTTTATCTATTCCTTTTTCCTCCATTCTATCAAGAATATCTTGAGAAGATGAAGCATCAAAAAAATCTTTAGAATCTAAAAAGGGTTGCTTAAGTTTTTCCATACAATAAATGTTAGCTTAAATGTATTATTTTTTCCGAATAAATAAAGATATTCTTTAAATTTATTGCGTGAAATTAAAAAGACTTCTTCCCCTCTACTTATTATTCTTTTTGCCCTTTTCTTTATCAAGTCAAGAATCTTTTTCTAAAGAATTTTCATTTATTGCAGATAACGACTTATTTATATCGTATGTAAAAGATCAATATTATAGCAGCGGTTTCTTTTTTGAATATAGATGGCTAGACCAGAACTCTACTGACAAAGATAAACTGATAAAAGAATGGACTTTGAGTCATGAAATTTACACACCGTACAAATCCATTGTAACCTACAAATCTGAACATGACAGACCCTTTGCTGGTTATGTATACTTGTCTCACAATAGATTAAAAGTCACTAATAAATTTTTAAAAAAATCATCTTATCAGTTAGGAGTTTTAGGCCCCGCAGCTTTAGGAAAAGAATTGCAGATGTTCATTCATGATATTTATGGCTTTAAAGAACCTATTGGGTGGAAATATCAAATAAAAAATAATATTGCCCTAAATTATTCGAGTGAAATAACAAAAAAGATAGGAGAGAAAAAGCATAAGCTTAAAGATGTTTTTTACTCTTATGGTTACCAAATAGGAACTGTAAAAATAAATACTTTCTTCACACTTCAAGGTAGAATTGGATTTAAAGAATTATCAAGTTTTCAAAACTCAATTGCTTTTAGAACAAATTTGCAACATCAAGAAAAAAGGAAAGTAGAATCTTTGTTAATCTGGAAAATATCAAATCGTTTTGTTGTGTATGATGCTACCATACAAGGAAGTTTATTCAATTATAAAAGTCCAGTAACTTTTACTCCCAATAGATTTCAATTAGCTGCAGAACTTGGTTATCTATTCACCGCCAATCAATGGAATTTTGGTTATAAGGTTGTGTACAATTCAAACGAACGAAGAAACCTAACAAACAATACAGGTCACTTTTATGCTACATTATTTTTAAGTAAACTTTTTAACTAGACAAAAAAGTCATCTTTAAAACCAATTAGAAAAACTTTTTCTTGAGCTCTTGTGAGAGCTGTATAAAGCCATCTTAAATAATCTTTATTGATTCCTTCAGGCAAATAGGGTTGTTCTATAAAAATGGTTTTCCATTGTCCTCCTTGTGATTTATGACAAGTCATAGCATATGAAAACTTGACTTGTAATGCGTTGAAAAACTTATTCTTTTTTACAGCTAGTAATTTTTTATACTTAGATTTTTCGTGCGCATAATCTTCCATCACTGCATGATATAATTTGTTGGATTCTTCGTAGGGCAAGGAAGGAGTTTCACTTGTTAATGTGTCGAGCAACAAAACAGTATCAAAGGGTTTTTGATCTGGGTAATCAATCATTCTGATGGTAACTTCTGCAAACGAGAAACCATAAAGTTCTTTGAACGCTTTTATTCGTTGAATTTCACAAATATCTCCATTTGCTATAAATCCAGCATCTGAACTTTCCTTTAGCCAGAAATAGTTATTCTTAACAACCATTACATAATCTCCTACAGAAAGTTGATTTTCTTGTCCTCTAATTTTAGATCGTATTTGTTGATTGTATTGATTGGCTCTTTTATTAGACCGTACAATAAAAGCCGTGTCTTCTACTCCATCAGTATCATAGGCTTGATGAATTGCATCTTGGATGTCATATCCATCAACCAATCTTATAATATCTGGAAAATTCGTTTGAAACTGAAAATCAAACGATTCATATTGTATATAATTCCTTAATTCAGTTGCATTTACCAAAATCCCTGAATCCACATGTTGTCGCATTACTTCATCTAATTCGATTTCTTCAACAGTTTTCTGATAGTCTAATCTTAGTTTATCAGAATCTAAAGCAGGACTTAATGAAAGATTTACAGGAGGTAATTGAGCTGTGTCACCAATTAAAACTAGTTTACAGTTTTTGCCAGAATAGACATAAGAGATTAAATCACTTAACAAAGAACCTCTTTCAAACAGTTTTGAGTTAAGTGGACTATCAGGAATCATAGAAGCCTCGTCAACGATAAAAACAGTATTAGAGTGTTTATTGGTTTGTAAGACAAAATCTACAGATCCATTTTTATTTTTTTTAGGGAAATAAATTTTTTTATGAATGGTTAGAGCTTGTCGTTTAGAATAAACCGATATAACTTTTGCTGCTCTTCCTGTGGGTGCTAATAAAACACATTTTATTCCTGCTCTCCATAAATTATGAACCATTGTACTAATGGTTGTTGTCTTTCCTGTACCAGCATAACCCTTTAATAAAAAGACTTTTGAGTTGTCTTTTTCATACAGAAAGTGAACAAGTTTATTGATTAAAATATCTTGTTTTTGATTGAGAGAATAGGGAAACTTTTCTATCAATAAATTATAAAACTCTTGTGGTGTTTTTAACATGGTTTTATTTGTGCATCAAAGATAGCGTCATTTCGTGTTAAATATTTCTATCATTAAAAAAAAATTGTAGATTTGCGATGGTTCAATAAAAAATAAAAAATGAATTTAGTAATCCCTATCGTAATCGCTGTAATAATAGCATTTGCATTGGCTTTTTTAGTAGTAAAATATTTACCTTTAAAATTAAGATGGTTAGCCTCATTAGTATTGTTAATCTTATCATGTTTCTTAGTTTATAAGATTTACATAGGTATTATGGCACCTATTAACTTTGATAAGAGAAAAGTGAAAGTATACTCCAAAGTTATAAATAACTTAAAAATTATTAGAGATGCAGAAGTAGCTTTTTATGAAGTTAACGGAGATTACACAAAAGATAAAGACTTATTAATACGTTTTATAGACACAGCACAAAGAGCTATCATAGAGGTTAGAGATACAGTTATGAAGGTAAACAAAGGCTCTAAATGGCAACCTGTTATGGTTGATGTAGAAAAGAAAGTAACTGATACAATTGGTTATGAGCCTATTTTATTAGACTTTAAAAACAAAGACTATAAGAATATGTTTAAAGTTCCTGGTTTAGATGGTAAAGAATTTGAACTAGAAATAGGTAAAGTAGAAAAAGTTGCTGGTTTAGAAGTTCCTGTTTTTGAAGCAAAAATTGATAAACAATCTATTTTAAAAGGAGAAGATATTTCTTTAGTTAAAAGAGAAAAAGAAGCAATTCAAAGTGATGAAGTTAAAGGAGAATACGTTTCAGTAGGTTCTTTATCTGAAGTAACAACTGGTGGAAACTGGCCTCCATCATATGACAAAGCAAAAATTGAAAAAAAGAACTAGTCATAACAAGATAGTTAATCAAAATAATTTACACACATCCATCCAATTTAGTTTGGATGGATTTTCTTTTTGTATTTATGATCAAGAAGAATTACAAAATGTAACAAGTTATGATTTCTTAGAACCTTGTTCTACTCCAGAAGAGTTACTATCCAGAGTAAAAGAAGTATTTGAGAAAGATGTTAATTTACATTATCCTTTTCAAGATATTACAGTTGTTCACAGGAATAATTTAAACACATTCGTTCCTAATGATTTCTTTTCTGAAGAGCATATAAAGAACTATTTTCAGTATAATATAAAAACATTTACAAGTGATTATTTTACGTATGATGATATTGAAGTTTTGAATGTTAAGAATGTATTTATTCCCTTTGTAAATATCAATAACTATCTATTAGATCACTTTGGTAACTTTAACTTTTATCATCATCAAACAATTTTGGTTAAAAAGTTACAAAAACTCGTTACAGATGATGTACAAGTCTTTATTTATTTACAAAATTCTCTGGTAGATATCGTAATATTTCAATCTAAAGAAATGATATTCATCAATAGTTTTGAAATCGAAAGTGAAAAAGACTTTATCTACTATCTTCTTTTTGTGTTAGAGCAACTGCAGTTGAATACAGAAGAAGTTTTAGTAACACTCTTAGGCGCTATAACAGAAGAATCTGTTTATTACAAGATTGCTTACACATACGTTAGAAATATTAAAATCCTTGATGGTGAGAATGCTTTTGTTGAAAAAGAAGAGGACTTTAACTCTACTGAACTTTTTATCCTTACCTAAATTGATATGAGAATTGTATCCGGAAAACATAAAGGCAGAAGAATTCAAGCACCTAAAAACCTTCCTTCCAGACCTACAACAGATATGGCAAAAGAGAGTTTGTTTAATATTTTAAATAATTATTACTTTTTTGATTCTCTAAAAATCATTGATTTATTTGCTGGTACTGGAAATGTTTCTTTTGAATTTGCCTCTAGAGGAGTTTTAAGCGTAATTGCTGTAGAACAAAATAGAAACTGCATAAACTTTATTCAAAAGACAAATAAAGTCTTAGAAACAAACATAGAGACTTTTAAAGTTGATGCCTACAAGTTTTTAGAAAAATACAATCAAAAAGTAGATGTTATTTTTGCTGATCCTCCTTACAGTTTTTCTGATGATCAGTTTGCTAAAATTATAGATTTGGTCTTTGAAAAAAGCTTACTTCTTGACGAAGGAATGTTAATCATTGAACATTCAAAACACACAGATTTGAGCGAACATTCTGATTTTTCTTTTTCTAAAAGATATGGTGGTACAGTTTTTAGCTTTTTTGAAGCTAAGGATTAAAGCAATTTTTGAATAATATCTCTTATCGATATGTTTTCTGCATCTGCTTTATAATTCTTTATGATTCTGTGAGATAAAACAGGAATTGCTACAGCTCTTACATCCTCTATATCAGGCGAATATTTACCTTTTACCAAAGCATTTGTTTTCGCTGCTAAAATTAAATTTTGTGAAGCTCTAGGTCCAGCTCCCCAATCAATATACTGCTTAACAAAATCAGAAGCATCATCACTTTTAGGTCTTGTTTTACCTACCAATTTAACAGCATATTCTATGACATTATCAGCAACAGGAACTTTTTTAATAAGTTTTTGGATGTTTAATACATCTTCGGCTGTAAATAGAGAATTGATTGTTCTTTGATGATCTGAAGTGGTTTCTTTTACAACTTGTACTTCTTCTTCAAAACTTGGATAATCTAACTCAATAGAGAACATAAATCGGTCTAATTGAGCTTCTGGTAATGGATACGTTCCTTCTTGTTCTATTGGGTTTTGAGTTGCCAAGACATAAAAGGGTAAATCTAGATTATAATTGACTCCAGCTACAGTTACCGTTTTTTCTTGCATTGCTTCTAATAAAGCAGCTTGAGTTTTTGGTGGTGTTCTATTGATTTCATCAGCTAAAATAATATTGGCAAAAATTGGTCCTTTAATAAAAGAGAACTTTTTGTTTTCATTTAGTATTTCGCTACCAATAATATCTGATGGCATTAAATCGGGTGTAAACTGAATTCTATTAAAATCAAGTCCTAAAGATTCTGAAACTGATTTTACAAGGAGTGTTTTTGCCAAACCAGGTGCACCAATCAATAAAGAATGACCTCCACTAAAAATGGACATTAAAACTAAATCTACAGTTCTATCTTGCCCTATAATCTTTTTGTGAACTTCAGCTTTGAGTTCTTTATATTTCTTTACTAATAAATCAGCAGCAGCTACGTCAGACATTATTTATTCAATTCTTTTTTCCAATTCTTTTTAAAGGTGCATTTCTTGTAATCTTCACCTATTTTAATGTAAGTATCAGTAATTTTTTCTTTTGACCATTTTGCAATAGTTTCTTGCTTTTTCTTTTGTAAAGCTAATCCTTGAATTTTAACATAGTCTTCTACCAAATCTGCAACATGGTTTTCTGTTCTATCTCTCATCTGAATCATTTTCCACATCTTATCACCTGCTCTTTGCTCATCGTAGAAAACATCACTAATTTCTCCTTTTTTCAAGTTACTAACCCTTGCGTACAAAGCTGGATCCATTCTATTCAAGTCAAAATAAGATTCTCCAGAATATCCGTTCACAATCAATCCACCATTATTTTTTGTTGCTTTATCTTGAGAATACTTTTTAACTGCTTCTTCAAAGGTCATTTCACCCAAAAGAATTTTACTTCTTACATCTTCTAGTTTCTTTTTTGCATCTTGTAAAACCTCATCAGGAATTTCTGGTTCTATTAGAATATGAGAGGCGTCTCTGGTTTCTCCTCTTACTTGATGCAACTTTATAATATGATACCCAAAACCAGATTTAAAAGGTTCAGATATTTCTCCTTCATCTAAAGAAAAAGCAACTTCTTTAAATTCTTTAATAAAAGGGCTGTTTTTTTGAATTTGATATCTACCACTATTTTGAGTAACACCTGGATCTTGAGAATGAATTAAAGCCTTCATTTTAAAACTAGAACCATCAAGTATCTCTTGTTTTATTCGTTTTAATTTATTTATAATACGATCATTTTCCTCTTTTGTAGGCTCTACTACAAATACTAAATGTGCAATTTGAATCTCTGGTGGGAATTCTGGTAATTCACCTTTTTCTTTTAAACCGTTGTAATAAATTCTAACTTCTTCTGGAGTAACGTCTATATTTTCGGTAATCTTTAAATTTTCTTTCTGAACAAGTGCATTCTCTTTTTCTATGGTAAATAATTCTTTTTTTAAGTCTGCTAAATCATTAAAACCATATACCTCTACTACTTTATCTACACTACCATATTCTTGTGTAAAAAATCGGATATTATTTTCTACCATAGAGTTTACCTCTGCGTCAGATACAACAATACTGTCAATTACTGCATGGTGAGCAATCAATTTTTGCATCATTAACTGCTCTAGCATTTCACAGTCAGAAATTTTTACTTTTCCTTCGCTGTTTGTTTCTAGTTCTTCTTTAAATTTTTCAATGTCAGAATCTAACACAATATTTTTACCCACAACAACTCCTACTCCATCAACTTTAATTTTTTGAGAGTATGTAGTAATCGTTATAAATAAAAGTAGCCCTAAGCTTACTAGGTTATTTGTAAATAAGTTGTTTTTCTTTGATTGCATCTTGTAATAATATCTTTTCTATTTCTCTGATTACTTCTATTTTTCTTTTGTGTAAAAGAATTTGTTTTATGTTACTCTCTATATATTCAAGAGGAGCAATTTCATTTTTATCTAAAATGTTTGTAACAACAGCCAAAAATAGGTTTATTGAATCTTCTTTTTGTATTAATTCTGATTTTTTTAACAGTTCACTCCTATAAAACATTGTCTCTTTTAACAGATTTTTTAAACTTATCCATGTCGAGTCGTTTAACATAATCTTTTTAAAACTCAATTGTTTGGTTTCTAATTCTTCTAAATCTTCTATATTTCCTCTTTTAAAAGTTTTGATAATATCTTTTTTATCTATCAAATTTTTATCAAAAGTTAGATATCTTAATTGAATAATTACCTCATTAAGACGAAAGTTATTTTTATTGTTTTGATAGTAATCCTTTATGTCTAGGTCAGATACTAAAGTGTCTAACTCTTGTTGTATAAGTTCTTCTTTGTATCTATTAATCAATAAGCTCTGTCTGTACTGTTCTACCAACTTTTGAATTTCTGTATTGGTTTCTTGACTGTTGTTTAATTCAGACTTTTTGGTCAATATCTGTTCTAATGCCCAATCGTCTATGTGTCTTTTTAGAGTAAGTAAACTGTCATTTTTAGATAACCCCTTAGGTATTAAGTCTTTTACATCATCAATGGTTAAGGTTTTTCCTTGATACTCGGCAATAGTTTTTAGTTTACTTTCTTTTTTTTCGAAAGTAAAATAGTCACAGGATGTAAATGTGAATATTATTAAAAAGAAAAATGCATTATTTAGAATCCTTCTTAGCATATGCTTTTTTCAGTTTTTTAAATTGTCTTTTATCAACTTCTATAACGCTCTTTCTCCTTAAATCTGCTACCCATTTATTCTCAATATCCTTCTGATAATCATTAATAACTTTTCCTTTAATTTTATCTAAAGGTTCTTTGTAATTATTTTTTTTAAGTTTATAGAAATTAGCTAAGGATAACGAATCTGTTGATTTTTCCCATACTTTCTTCTGCATCAATTCAAATAACAGGAGTCCTTCCTCATATTCTTTAAGTGTTTTAGCAAATTTGGGTTCTTCGTTGACTAAATTTTCTTTGTAAAAGTCTAATACTTTTTCATCAAAAAACATACTATAAAGTTGAGCTACGGATCTATGTCTTCTATTTTTTAAATAACTAACAAAGTCACTTTGTTTGTATACCTTATCATTGATAGAAAATAACATTGCTTGAGTAGAATCTTTTCCGAAACTTCTAATTTGTTTATTAGTAAAAAATGATTTTGCGGTCTCATTTTCTTTGATTGTATATTTTCTCTTAAGCTTTTGTATCATTGCTTTTCTAGAAAGACTATACCTTCCACTTTTCTTTAATTTTTGCTTTAACTCTTCTTCAGATTTTTCATAAGATAAAATTGGGTATACATCCAATAACTTTATGATATGCCATCCAAATCGTGTTTGAAAAGGTTTCGATACATCCTCTTTATTTTCTAATGAAAATGCTACTTTTTCAAATGCAGGAATCATTCTTCCACTTCCAAATCTAGGTAAGACTCCCCCTTTTCTTTTTGATGAAGTATCGTTTGAGACTTTTTTTGCAATATCTTCAAACTTTGCTCCTTCTTGAATTACTTTGTAGACAGAATCAATTTTTTCTTTTCCTTTTTTCTTATCACCAGTAATTAAGATATGAGCAACCTTTCTTTCTCCTTGTGAAGGTCTTTTATCAAAAACTTTTATAATATGATAACCAAATCTAGTTTTAAAAGGCATTGAAACTTCACCTTTTTTTGTGCTAAAACCAGCATCTTCAAATTCTTTTACCATTTTAAACGCAGAAAAATAGCCTAAATCCCCACCATTTTTTAAAACAGATCTATCTTCTGATAGTTCTTTAGCAACTTTTTCAAAAGATTCTCCTTTTAGAATTCTATTTCTTGCATTAGTAATTTTCTCAAAAGCTTTCAAAGTATCTTTTGGATTGGCATCTTTTGCAAGTCTAACTAAGATATGACTTCCTTTAATTTCTAATTTAGATCTTTCATAGGCTTGTCTAGTTATAGAATCTAAAACATCTTGATCTTTTAAATAAGGTGCATACAACTGATTTTTGTAAGAAGCTATTTCTCTTTGATACGATTTTAAAGTATCAAGTTTCAATTGATAAGCCTCTTTAACTTTTAAACGGTAATTAATAAATAAATCTAAATTTTTTTCCAATTCTTTCTCACCAGAATCTTCTAGAAGGCTTAAATTCTTTTCATACACTTCTTTGAACTCTTTAACTGTGATTTTTTTTCCATCAATGGATACTAAAGTTTTGGTATCTTTTTGACTGTAAATAGTAGTTGTAACTGCTAATAATAAAAACAATAAAAAAGTTTTTTTCATAATTTTTTTAATTCTATAATGATATAATTCCTTCTATTTTTTCAACTTTTCTGTAATAACTAATCACCTCATCAGCATTTTTTATTTTGAGGATAATTGAAATACTAATATACTTCCCATTTTTGGATTTTTTAGTTTTAATTACTGGTCCTCCAGAATTAAAAACATCCTTTACCTCACCTTCCTGATTTCCAGACCCAGGAACAATGAATTTGTACATATAATCTGCAGGAAAATTAGTAGTGTCTTCTAATTGAACTTTAAGCTTATCGTAAAAGGCTTCTTTGTCAGCCATATTCTATTTTTTTTATCAACGAAACACAAAATTACACTATAATATGACTTATATAAATTATTAACATATTTTTGTATAAATGCAGAAAAAAATTGTGCTTGTTGGTGGTCCAGGAACTGGAAAAAGTTCGGTGTTAAATGAACTCTCAAAAAGAGGTTTTATGTGTATGGAAGAAATTTCTAGAGAGGTTACTTTAAATGCAAAAAAAGAGGGAATTGATCAGCTTTTCTTGGAGAAACCTATACTTTTTAGTGAATTACTTCTTGAAGGTCGTTTACAACAATATACTAATGCGAATAACATAGACGAATCTATTATCTTTTTTGACAGAGGAATCCCTGATGTTGAAGCATATTTGAAGTTTTCAAACACCGAAATTCCAAAGATTTTTAGTGAAAATTCACAAAAACACAAATACAATCAAATTTTCTATTTTCATCCCTGGTCAGAAATTTACAAACCAGATAATGAACGGTATGAAACTTTTGAACAATCAACAGAAATCAATCAGTATTTAATCAATACATACAAATCTTATGGTTATCAATTAATTGATGTACCATTTGGAACAATTCCAGAACGTGTTGACTTTATTTTAAATTCCATATCCTAATGACTCCAAAAGAGATTTTATCTCAATATTGGGGTCATAATGAATTTAGAAAACCTCAAGAAGATATTATTGATTCTGTTCTTAACAAGAACAATACAATAGCTTTATTACCTACAGGTGGAGGAAAATCTATTTGTTATCAAATTCCTGCAGTTATTTTAGATGGAATAGCTCTGGTAATTTCTCCTTTAATTTCTTTAATGCAAGATCAAGTTCAGAATTTAAAAAGCAAAGGAATTAAAGCTACTTACATAAAATCTGGAACTGCTACCGATGATATTGTAAATCTTTTTGACAATATTAAATTTGATGAAACAAAACTTCTGTATCTGTCGCCAGAAAGACTTCAATCTAAATTAATCTTAGACAAACTAAAACAAGCTAATATTTCTTTTATTGCTGTTGATGAAGCTCACTGTATTTCTGAATGGGGCCATGATTTTAGACCTTCATATCTATCAATCAGTGATGTGAAAAAACAACTCAGAGATATCCCAGTAATTGCTGTTACTGCCTCTGCCAATGAGCGAGTTTTAAAGGATATTCAAATTCAGTTAGAAATTGAAAATACCAACCTTTTTAAAAAGTCCTTTAAAAGAAACAACTTAGCTTATCAGATCTTTAAAATTGAAGACAAAAACAATCGTTTATTACAGATTGTTAGTAAAATGAAATCTCCAATTATTGTGTACACAAACACAAGAAAAAGAACTCAGGAGATATCTAGTTTTTTAGTTCGTAATGGTTTTGATGCTACTTTCTATCATGGAGGTTTATCTAAAGATGAAAAGGATAATACTTTTAAGAACTGGATGTCTGAAAAAAAACGAATTATTGTTGCTACTAATGCATTTGGAATGGGAATTGACAAAGAAAATGTTGGTGTTGTTATTCATATGGATATACCTTACAGCATAGAAAATTACTTCCAAGAAGCAGGAAGAGCTGGTAGAAATGGAAAAAAATCATTTGCTGCTTTATTATGGAATGCATCAGATATAGCAATATTTCAAAATCAACTTGAAACTAATCTCCCAGACATTAAGTTTATTAAAGAGTGTACTAAAAAACTTTATCAATCATTTGAAATTGCAAACGGAGAACTTTCTGATACAATTCATGATTTTGATTTTTTTGAATTCTGTAATAGATATAATTTTCAAACAGAAAAAGTTAAGAATACATTACACATTCTTAATTCAAATGGAGTTTTAGAAATTTCTAAAGATTTTTATTCAAAATCATTAGTTAAAATTCTAGTGAATCCAAATCAATTACAAAATCAAATAAAAAGTCAAGAAGAAAAATCAATTATAGAATTTTTATTGAGAAGTTATACTGGATTGTTTTCTGAATACACAAAAATTAATGAGTTTGTTCTCGTTTCTAAAATAAAAATAACTTCAAATCGACTTAGAAATATATTGATATCTCTTGATAAAAAAGAAATCCTATCATACAAACAAAATAAAGGGTTACAGTCGCTTCACTTTTTAAAACCAAGAGAAGACAAGTATGGTATCAATCAAATATCCAAAGAAATAAAAGCTTATCTAAATCAGAAGAAAGAAAAAGCAGATTCACTTCTTAAATTTATTCAGTCTAGTGAAATTTGCAGAAGTCAGAAACTACTTGATTATTTTGATGAACAAAAATCAGATCCTTGTGGAATTTGTGACTTATGTTTAGAAAAGAAAAATAGTGTTCCAGAAGATTTAGAAGTAAAAATTTTAGATTTGCTATCTAAAAGGAACTTGAATTCTCAAGAAATTTTTTTGCAATTAAAAACCAATGAAAGATGGGTTTTAGAGTCTTTAAAAAATCTTCTGAAAAAAGAAAAAGTGAGAGTTAATTTTCAAAATCAATACATTATTAATGACTAAACCTAGAATTGTTTTTATGGGTACTCCAGATTTTGCAGTGGCAATTCTGGACAAGCTTTTACAAGAAGACTTTAATATTGTTGCGGTTATTACTGCACCGGATAAACCAGCTGGTCGTGGAAGAAAACTCAATGAGTCTTCAGTAAAAAAATATGCCGCAAAAAATAACCTTCCTATTTTACAACCTAAAAATCTAAAAAATGAAGATTTTATAAATCAACTCACTTCATTGAAACCAGATTTACAGATTGTTGTTGCTTTTAGAATGCTTCCAAAAGTAGTTTGGAAACTACCAAAACTAGGTACTTTCAATCTTCATGCTTCTTTGTTACCAGAATATAGAGGAGCAGCACCAATTCATTGGGCTATTATAAATGGAGAAATCAGAACAGGAGTTACTACCTTCTTTATAGATGATAAAATTGATACAGGGGAAATTATTTTAAGTTCTACAACCAACATAGAACCTGATGAAACTGTAGGTTCTTTACATGATAAATTAATAGTTAAAGGTTCTGAATTGGTTTGTAAAACAGTCGATTTAATTGCTGCTGGTAAAGCAATTACCAAAAAACAACCTAATGTAGAATTAAAACCAGCACCAAAACTAACTCCAGAAAACACTAAAATAAATTGGAGTGAATCAACAGATGTTGTGTATAACAAAATAAGAGGTTTGAATCCATTTCCATCTGCGTGGACAGAAATCATGAATGGTGATAAACGCATCAACGCAAAAATTTATGCTGTAAAAAAAGATGTGATTTCTCACACATTGGAATTTGGGACTTTAATTTTTGATAAAAAAACATTGAAAATTGCTACAAGAGATGGCTTCATTCATATTCTAGAAATTAAGCTGGCTGGAAAGAAAAAAATGGATGCAAAGAGATTGTTAAATGGTTTTCATTTTCAAGAAAAAGCAAAAGCGCTCTAGACCGCATTATCACTACAATTAGTCTTTTTACGTGAAAGGCACCTAGCTTTATTAACAATTTGGGTTCATTTATTAACAAAAGACCCTTTTTTTGATGCTCAAACTTGCACAAACCCGCAATCCGTCTATATTTGTTAAGCTTTTAAGCGAAAAAAAATATCAATTAATTTTTAAATTCTATTTATTATGAACAAATCAGATTTAATCGATGCTATGGCTGCTGACGCAGGTATCTCTAAAGCAGCTGCAAAAGCAGCTTTAGAATCTTTCACTAACAATGTAACTTCTGCACTTAAAAGTGGAGGAAAAGTTGCTTTAGTTGGATGGGGAACTTTCTCTGTGTCTAAAAGAGCTGCTAGAAGTGGAAGAAATCCTCAAACTGGTGCTGAAATTCAAATTGCTGCTAAAAATGTAGCAAAGTTTAAAGCAGGTGCAGGTTTAAGTAGCGCTATAAACTAAGTTTCTAAAAAACTTAATATCTTAAAAACTCTCCCATTCAGGAGAGTTTTTTTGTTTTCTGAAATTTTATATACATTTAGAAAAAAAGTATGAAAGCTCTGACTCCAAAAAAAGGTAGACTGTTAATTGCAGAACCCTCAATATTAAATGATGATTCGTTTAATAGGTCTATCATACTTCTTACAGAGCATAATGAGAAAAATTCAGTAGGTTTCATTTTAAACAGACCTTTAGACATAACCATAAGAGATATTATTCCTGATATAGATTCTGGTTTGCATGTTTTTCAAGGTGGACCAGTAGAACAAGATAATCTGTATTTTGTTCATAGAGTACCCGATTTAATTCCAAATAGCTTAGAAGTTAGTAAAGGGGTCTTTTGGGGTGGAAATTTTGATTCTCTCAAACAATTACTTCTGAATGATCAATTAAATTCAGATGATATTCGGTTTTTTCTTGGATATTCTGGTTGGGGTTCTTATCAACTAAATGAGGAATTGAAAAGCAATTCTTGGTTTGTTTCAGAAAATGATTTCAGCAACATCTTTAAAGTTGATAATGAAAGTTTATGGAAAAATAAACTTTTACAAAAAGGTGGGAAGTATAAAATTTGGGCAAATGCACCCAGTGATATTCTATTGAACTAACTAGTCATTTCTAATACTGACAGATTCTGCTGAATTTTTTTAACGGTTTCAATTCCAAATATTTTTTTTCGGTATTTTGTAACTGGTTGAATTCCCATTATAGAATTCGTTATAAAAACCTCATCTGATTTTTGAATTTCAAATGGAGTAATTGATGTTTCCTCGATCTCATAGTTAGGATTCTCATGAAGAATATCTATCACTTTTTTTCTAACAATACCTTTAAGACAGCCTTCTGTTAATGCAGGTGTTTTTACAATGTTATCTTTTATCAAGAAAATGTTACCATTAATTGCCTCACAAACTCCCTTTCTCTCGTTTAATAAAACACAATTATCCAAATCGTTTTCTTCAGCATAGACACTAGCAATAGAATTTAACATTCTATTGTTTGTTTTTACATTAGACAACATTCCAGAATAATTATAAAAATCCTTATATAAATCCATCACATAGGAATCCTTTGTTTGAATCTCTAGAGGTTGAGCTTCAATTAGAAAATCAACTTCATTTGTTTTGGGAGTGTAAAAACCACCATCTTTTCTAAAAACAGAAAAACGAACTCTTACAAGGTCTGTATTTTCAAGTGACAAGATTGTTTTTTTAATTTCATCTTCTAAAAACTCAAGGGTAAATGCTAATGGAATTTCCATTCTTAACATTCTCATAGAGGCCATTAAACGAAAATAATGATCTTCCCAATAGATAATTCTACCGTTTTTAACTTTGATAGTTTCAAAAATAGAATCTCCATATTTAAAGCCTCTATTATTATAAGTGAGTTGAAAGTCTTTTTCTGACAGGATATTTCCATTAAAATTCAGCATAGCAAGATATTGAAACGCAAATTTACAAGTTTAAAAAGTCACTAAAAACAAAAACCACAACATTTGTTGTGGTTTTAAGTGTGAGTAAAAATTTGAATTAAGCTCCTATATTATGTTTCAATTCATCTATTTGACTTTCCCATAACATTTTTGATTCTTCAAGTTCATCTTCCTCTGCAAAATCTGTTACAATAAGTGATAAATCTTTTGTGATTGCATCTACCTGAATTCGGAATTCAAAATAAGAATTATCACCTTCAGATTCTAACCATTTATATTTAGCGTATTCATTTGACTTTCTTGTAATAATTTCTGCTTCTTCTTCAGAATCATCCCAAATAAAAGACATAACCTTTCCTCTTGAATTTACTCTATCTGCAAACCACTCCTCTAAGCCAGATGGTGTTGCAAAGCATTGATAAATCATGCTTGGTGAAGCATGAATAGGAAATTCTAATTCGTATTTAATTTTTTCCATTATAGCCGTTAGTTAATTATTCTGAATAATTAATTTTTGAAGTGTTTATGTAGCCAATATATGTAATAAATCCAGTTAAAAAAAATTAAAACTGCAACTTGTACTAATGTAAAAATGGATTATATTTGCCACCTTAATTATGGCGAGGTAGCTCAGTTGGTTAGAGCGCAGGATTCATAACCCTGAGGTCACGGGTTCAAATCCCGTCTTCGCTACAAAAAATCTCGGTGAATTTTCACCGAGATTTTATTTTAATAAGGTTGTAAAAACCAAAAATGATTCTATATTTGTAGTATCTATCAGCGAGAGTAGCTCAGTTGGTAGAGCGTCAGCCTTCCAAGCTGAATGTCGCCAGTTCGAACCTGGTCTCTCGCTCAAAAAGTCTTTTCTTAAACGAAAGGACTTTTTTTATGTGTTTAATTTACTACCAAACAACAAAAGAAGAACTATCGGAACTGACAAAATAATCACCATTAATAAATTGTCTGCAATTACTTGAGGATACAAAAGAATTGTAAAAACAAAACCACCTATGGCTCCTCCTAAATGCGCTGAATGACCAATATTTCCTAATCGTTTTTTCATTCCATAAATTGAATACAATAAATATCCAACTCCAAAAATATATCCAGGAATTGGAATGGGTAATGGAAACAACATCAACGACATAGATGGATATAGTAAAATACAGGAGTAAACGACACCAGAGACTGCTCCAGAAGCTCCAACAGCACTGTAATAAGGTTCATTTTTATGATAAATATATGAGTAAAGACTTCCAGCTAATAAACTTCCGAAATAAATCAATAAAAAGTTAGGGATTCCTAATCTGTAACTTACAATGTCACCAAAAAGATACAGAGCATACATATTAAAACCTAAATGCAACCAATCTGCATGCAAAAAACCAGAGGAGATCATTCTAATTTGCTCTCCATTTTTTATTCTAGTTACTTGAAATTTAAAGCGTTCAAAAAAAGTGTAGTCATTAAATCCTTTTATAGATAGGAGGACATTCGCAATAATGAGAACTAAAACTGCTTGATTCATGTTTAACATAAACACAAATTTAAGAAAATGAATCAGTAAAAAATTTATACTTCATCTAAATATTAATTCGATATTTGCAAAAAAGAATCATGAAACTGATTGTATTTATTCTCACCTATCCAATCATATTGATACTCTCTTTATTACCCATGAGAGGATTGTATATTTTCTCTGATTTCTTGTTTTTTATCATCTATCATCTATTTGGTTATCGAAAAAAAGTGGTTTTAAATAATTTAAAATTGGCTTTTCCTTCTAAGAAGGAATCTGAATCAAAAAAGATTCAAAAAAAGTTTTTCAAACATTTTACTGATTTAGTTGTTGAGAGTATCAAAGCGTTTAGTATTACTGAAAAAAATATGAGAAAACGTTATCGATTTTTAAATCCAGAAGTGTTAGATGAATTGTATAAAAAAGGTAAGAATATAGCTCTTGTTGGTGCGCATCAAGGAAATTGGGAATGGTCTAATAGTTTACCTCTTCATACAGAAATTACTTGTTTTGGAGCTTATACAAGAATTGGTAATAAGTATTTTGACAAAGTAATTAAGAGTTCTCGAACTAAGTTTGGTTTTGTTGGTTATGAAACCACTAAAACCGTGAATGCAATGTCAAATAATATAAAAGACAACATACAAGGTTTATATCTTTTATTAAGCGATCAATCTCCACAAGTTCATAAAACACATTATTGGTCGGAATTTATGGGAGTAAAAGTTCCTATTCACACTGGAGCTGAAATGTTGGCTAAGAAGTTTGATATGGCAGTTGTGAACTATACTGTTAAAAAGGTAAAACGTGGTTTTTTTGAAGTAACTTTTGAGACTATCACTGAATCTCCAAGTGATTTTAAAAACTACGAGATCACGGATAAATATCTAGCGATTACAGAAAAGAATATAAAAGAACAACCTGAATATTATTTGTGGTCTCACAAACGATTTAAACACAAAGATAAGGTTCCTGATAACTGGAAGTAATTCGTTGTAAACTTGGAGAATCTCAATGTTCAGTTTTTTAACTTTGAAGCATAAAATTAAACTTTAAACCAACTTGCTACCAATTCTTTTTCGCAAGTTTTTACCGAAGTGTGAACGTAATCATTCTTTGCCATATCGTATTGATAGTCTCTTGACCAATCTTCAATATGTTTAAATAATTCTTGTAATGAATTGCAAATAAAATCAAGTTCTTCATTTGTTGTTGTTGGATGCAAAGACAAACGAACCCAACCTGGTTTTTCTGTATTACAACCTTCAAGAATTTGATCTTTAATTCTATTGGATGTTTCATGATCTACATTTAACAAAAAGTGTCCATAGGTTCCTGCACAGGAACAACCTCCTCTGGTCTGAATTCCGAATCGATCGTTCAATAATTTCACCACCAAGTTAAAATGGAATTTCTTGTGATAAAATGAAAAAATACTCAATCGTTTTTTGTGATTTGGAGCCAATATTTTTACACTAGGAATTGATTCTAAAGTATCAAAAACTCTTTCATTCAATTCATACTCTCTCTTTTGAATATTATCAGTTCCCATTTGCTCTTTCAACTGAATGGATAAAGCAATTCTGATTGTTTGTAAAAAAGCAGGTGTTCCCCCATCTTCACGAGTTTCTACATCATCAAAATAATCATGTTCTCCCCACGGGTTTGTATAGGTTACAGTTCCACCTCCTGGATTATCAGGAACCATATTTTTGTAGAGTTTCTTGTTAAAAATTAATACACCCGAACTTCCTGGTCCACCCAAAAATTTATGAGGAGAGAAGAAAATCGCATCTAAATACGCATCTTTCTCTTCTGGATGCATATCAATATGAATATATGGAGCACAACAAGCAAAATCTACAAAACACAATCCATTGTATTTATGAATCAATTTAGCAACTTCATAATATGGAGTATGAATTCCTGTTACGTTTGATGTTGCAACGATAGAAGCTATTTTAATCGGTCTGTCTTTGTATTCTAAAATACAATCTTCAAAAGCATCCAAACAAACCAAACCAGTATTGTTACAAGGAACCACAACAACATCTGCAATCGTTTCATACCAAGAAGTCTGATTCGAATGATGTTCCATGTGAGAGACAAAAACCACAGGTCTTTTTTCTTCAGGAACTTGTGTGTGTTCTTTCAAATTCTCAGAAACTTTCAATCCTAAGATTCGTTGGAATTTATTAATCACTCCGGTCATTCCAGAACCTTCTGTGATTAACACATCATTTTCGCTAGCATTTACATGTCGTTTGATGATATTTCTAGCTTCATGATATGCCAATGTCATAGCAGCACCAGAAGTAGAGGTTTCTGTATGTGTATTGGCAACAAAAGGACCAAACTCATTCATTAATTTTTCTTCAATAGGACGATACAATCTTCCACTAGCTGTCCAATCGGTATAGAGTAACTTTTGAGTTCCGTAAGGAGATTGAAACGTTTGATCAACTCCTATGATTTGATCTCTAAACGGACGAAAGTAGTGTTCTAATGAAGTTGACATTAAGCGGTAATTTCTTTGATTTCGTTTATAAAACGCTCTGCTAAAGCATCAGCGTTTTCTTGAGAATTGCTCTCTGTATAAATTCTGATAATCGGTTCTGTGTTTGATTTACGTAAATGAATCCACTCATTTTCAAAATCAATTTTTACACCATCAATTGTATTTACTTCTTCATTGGCATAGTTAGCTGCCATCGTTTCAAGAATTTTACCGACATTAATCTGAGGTGTTAACTGAATTTTATTTTTACTCATAAAATACGCAGGATAACTTTCTCTCAATTTTTTACAAGATAGTTTAGTTCTTGCCAAATGAGACAAGAATAAAGCTACACCAACCAAAGAATCTCTTCCGTAATGAGAAGCAGGATAGATGATTCCACCGTTACCTTCTCCACCTATCACTGTATTGGTTTCTTTCATTTTAATCACCACATTCACCTCTCCTACTGCACTTGCAGTATACATTCCTCCGTGTTTCTGAGTTACATCTCTTAAGGCTCTAGAAGACGATAAATTAGAAACTGTGTTTCCTCCTCCTAATCTACCTAATACATAATCAGCACAGGCAACCAAAGTATATTCTTCTCCAAACATAGAACCGTCTTCACAAATCAATGCCAATCGATCTACATCTGGATCAACGACAATTCCGAAATCTGCTTTTTCTTTTACGACCAATTCAGAAATATCGGTTAAGTGTTCTTTTAAAGGTTCTGGATTGTGAGGAAACTGTCCGTTGGGTTCACAGTATAATTCAACGCATTCTACATTCAATTCTTTTAGTAAAGCCGGAATAAAAATTCCTCCGGTTGAATTTACTCCATCAACAACAACTTTAAAACCTGCTTTTTTGATAGCGGCAACATCTACCAATTCTAGATTCAACACTTCCTGAATGTGTTTCTGTAAATAAGAACTATCTTTTGTATAAGTTCCTAAATCATCCACCTCTGCAAAGGTAAAATTATCACTTTCGGCAGTTTTTAAAATGACTTCACCGTCTTCTCCATTTAAAAACTCTCCTTTTTCATTCAACAACTTTAAAGCATTCCATTGTTTTGGATTGTGAGAAGCGGTTAAGATAATTCCACCATCTGCTTTTTCTAACGGAACAGCAACTTCAACAGTCGGAGTTGTAGACAATCCTAAATCTACCACATCAATTCCTAAACCCACCAGAGTATTGGCTACCAAAGAACTAATCATCTTACCAGAAATACGTGCATCACGTCCAATGACAACAGTAATCTTGTCTTTATTCGGATTTCTATTTTTGATAAACGTTCCGTAAGCAGAAGCAAACTTTACAGCATCTAAAGGAGTTAGATTGTCATTCGTTTTTCCACCAATGGTTCCTCTAATTCCTGAAATTGATTTAATTAATGTCATGTTTGCAATTTATATACACTGAAACAATTTCAGCACTTAGGCAAAGATAAATTTTTTCGTTTGTTTATGAAGTTTTGATATACAAAACCCAAAGAATATTTTTCTATCTTTAAGAACAACTAAATCAACCAATTAAACTTTTATAAAAAAGTCTTTCTTTTTGTTTGCCTTTCTATTTCTATACATTTCTTCTTTAGCTCAAGAACTCAACACCAACTACAAAGAGCATAGCTATGCCCAACTCTTTAAAATGATAGAAGCAGAAAAAGACACCCTCTTTAAACTTAAAGATGCCATTATTAGATACAACAGCAAAACAGATTCTTTATTAACCACGGTTAAATCTGATTTTTTAGATATTACCCACAAGAAATTACTGGTATTTAGTATCGGGTCCAAAAGGTTCTGTATTTATAGTGGAAAGTGTTCCCAATCAACGTGGTGCAACTTTAAAAAAATATTCACTTAAAACAGGAAAAGCAAAAGACTTTATAAAAGGAGCCAGCAATGTTTCAGTAACATCTAACGGAAAAAATATGTTGGCTAGAGTGAATGGTAGTTGGAAAGTAATAAAAACTGCTGGAGCTTCAGGGAAATCAGGCAAATCCTTAAAGGTAAACCTACAGATGAAATTAGATCGTGTAGCAGAATGGGAACAAATGTTTGAAGAAGCCTACAGATATGAAAGAGATTATTTCTACGATCCAAATATGCATGGTAGAGATTGGAAAGTTGTTTACAAAAGATATGCTCCTTTAGTTCCATTTATTAAACATAGAGCTGATTTAAATTACATTTTAGATCAGGTAAATAGTGAGTTATCAGTTGGACATAGTTTTGTAAGAGGTGGAGATTTTCCAAGTATTGAACGTTCTCAAATAGGAATGTTAGGTGCAGATTTAGCAGTAGAAAACAATCGATATAAAATCAATAGAATTTATACTACAGAAACTTGGAATCCAGGTTTAACAGGTCCTTTAGATGCTTCAGGATTGAATATTAAAGAAGGTTATTTTATTGTTGGAATCAACGGAAAAGAAATTACCAGCAATGATAATGTTTTTGAACATTTAGATGGAACCAACGGAAAACAAACCATTTTACACATCAACAGTGAAGCAAAATTTAAAGATTCTTGGACAGAAACTATAGTGCCAATTCGAAGTGAAAATGGCTTACGTCAACGTACTTGGGTAGAAGATAATAGACGATTGGTTGATAAATTGTCAAACGGTCGTTTAGGATATGTTTGGGTTCCAAATACAGGTGGTCCTGGATATGTCTCTTTTAATAGATACTATTTTGCACAACAAGACAAAGAAGGAGCTGTAATTGATGAACGTTTTAATGGTGGTGGATTGTTAGATGATTATATGGTAGATTTAATGACTCGAAGTTTACGTGCAGGATTAACCAATGAAGTTCCAAATGGGAAACCATATAAATTACCTGCTGGAATTTTAGGACCTAAAGTTTTATTGATTAATGAATTGGCAGGTTCTGGTGGAGATTTCTTCCCGTGGGTTTTTAGACAGCAAAAAGCTGGTAAATTAATAGGAATGAAAACTTGGGGAGGTTTGGTAAAATCATCCACACATTATAGGTTGATTGATGGAGGTTCTTTAACTGCTCCTGACAATGCTGTTTTTGATCCTGTAAAAAATGAATGGATTGCAGAAAATAAAGGTGTAGCTCCAGATATTAAAGTAAGACAGGATGCTAAGTCTTTATCCCAAGGAAAAGATCCTCAATTAGAAAGAGCAATTCAAGAATTGATGAGACAATTACCTGTAAAAAGAAAGATTACTCCTCCTGCTTTTTCAAAACCTGCAAAAGGAAATTAATAAAAATTAGAAATAAAAAAAGCCGTTGCTGATGCAACGGCTTTTTATTTTATAAAGAAAAAATGATTATTTCTTCTTTTTGTTATCTGCTTCCATCTTTTTCTTAAGATCAGCTAAACCTCCAATATCTCCAAGAGTTGTTTTATCAGCTTCTGCAGCTTTCTTGCTAGCAGCTTTGATATTCTTCTTCTCTTGTGCTTTAAAGATTGCTGTATGAGAAACTACAATTCTTCTGTATTCTTTAGAGAATTCAATTACTTTGAATTGAGCAGTATCTCCTTTTCCTAATTTAGAACCATCTTCTTTTTCTAAATGACGTCCTGGAGCAAAACCTTCTACGTTATCCGCAAAAGATACAACAGCACCTTTATCATTCTTTTCTTTGATTGTTCCTTCGTGTGTAGAATCTACAGCAAATGTTGCTTCATGAGCATCCCAAGGATTGTCTTGTGTTTGCTTGTGACCTAAGTTTAACTTACGTCCTTCAACATCCAATTCTAATACTTGAACTTCTAATTTGTCTCCTACAGAAACAAAATCAGAAGGATGCTTCACTTTCTTAGTCCAAGATAAATCTGAAATGTAAACCAATCCATCAATACCTTCTTCTAATTCAACGAATACTCCAAAGTTAGTGTAGTTTCTTACAGTTCCTGTATGAGTTGAACCAACTGGATATTTTGTAGTGATATCTGTCCAAGGATCTGGATGTAATTGTTTCATTCCTAATGACATCTTACGCTCTTCTCTATCTAAAGTTAAGATTTGAGCTTCTACTTTATCACCAACAGCAACAAAATCTTGTGCTGAACGTAAATGAGTAGACCAAGACATTTCTGATACGTGGATTAAACCTTCAACACCTTCTGATACTTCAACAAAAGCACCATAATCTGCTAATACAACTACTTCTCCAGTTACTTTATCTCCAACTTTTAAGTCAGAACTTAAAGCTTCCCAAGGGTGAGCTGATAATTGTTTTAATCCTAATTGAATTCTAGATTTATCATCATCAAAATCTAAAATTACAACGTTTAATTTTTGATCTAATTCAACCACTTCATTTGGATGATTAATTCTAGACCAAGATAAATCAGTAATGTGTACCAATCCATCAACACCACCTAAGTCAACAAACACACCGTAAGAAGTAATGTTTTTCACTACACCTTCTAACACTTGTCCTTTTTCTAATTGACCGATGATTTCTTTCTTTTGAAGCTCGATATCTGCTTCAATTAATGCTTTATGAGAAACAACAACGTTTTTGAATTCGTGGTTGATTTTCACAACTTTAAATTCCATTGTTTTGTCTACATATTGATCGTAATCTCTAATTGGTTTCACATCAATTTGAGAACCTGGTAAGAATGCTTCAATTCCGAAAACATCTACAATCATTCCACCTCTAGTTCTACATTTAACGTAACCATTCACAACCTCACCTGTTTCGTGAGCATTGTTAACACGTTCCCATGCTTTGATTACTCTTGCTTTTTTGTGTGATAATACTAATTGACCTGTGCTATCTTCACGTTTGTCAACTAACACTTCTACTTTGTCTCCTACAGCTAAGTTAGGGTTGTAACGAAATTCATTTAAAGAGATTACTCCCTCAGATTTAGAGTTGATATCAATAATAGCATCTCTATCTGTAATACGAGTTACAGTTCCGTCGATTACATCACGTTCGTTAACAAATCCTACGGTTCCTTCTAAAGCTTTTTCGAATTCTTTTAATTTGGACTCATCTACAGCTTCAATACCTTCTTCGTATTTGTGCCAATTAAAGTCTTTTAAAAATTCTTCTGGAGTTTGAGTTGCTTCTGGAGTTTCTGCAACTACTTCTTGAGTTGTTGAAACTTCTTCTACAGTTTCAACTTTTTTTGTTTCTTCAGACATGCTGAAAATAATTTGTATCTTTTTGTTATTCAGATTTTTAACGATAATAACGCCAAGAGAAATTTAACTTAATTTCTATATAAATTGTTCCTTTTTAAATCTGTTACCGTAAAAAGGAGTGCAAATGTACAAATTATTACTGATTATTAAGTCTTTAGAACCTTTTTATTCTTTTATCTTTGAGGTAAAATCTACTTTTTATGAAATCTATTAAATTTCTATACTTCTTCTTATTTGTTACCATTCTTTCCTCTTGTATTTCTGAGAAAGAAAATAAAGTAAAATTTAATAAATCTCAATATGAGAGTCGACAGAATGCACCTTTGTCGGATGCAACAGAGTTCAATGGTCTTTTATTTTTAACAGGACAAATTGGTAAAGATCATAAAGCTGGTAAAATAGTTGAGGGCGGAATTGAAGTAGAAACTAGACAAGTCTTAACAAATATCAAAGATATTTTAGAGGCTAACAATTCTGATATGAATCATGTGTTAAAATGTACAGTGATTTTATCAAACATAGAAGATTTTAGTAAAATGAATGAAGTTTATCGAATTTTTTTTGCTAAAAATAAACCAGCAAGAACTACTTTTGCAGCTAGTTTAGTTGGAGGTGCAAAAATTGAAATTTAAGTAGTTGCTGCAAAGAAATAAAATGGATAAACAAACAAAAGAATTAGTTGATAAAGGGATTATGCTTCCACTTATGGAAGAATTTTACACGATTCAAGGAGAAGGGTTTCATACAGGAAAAGCTGCTTATTTTATACGTGTTGGAGGTTGTGATGTTGGTTGCCATTGGTGTGATGTAAAAGAAAGCTGGAATGCAGCTATACACCCACCAACTATGGCAGATTCTATTCTTGAAAATGCAAAAAAATATTCTGATACTGTTGTTATTACTGGTGGTGAACCATTAATGTGGTCTATGGATTATCTCACTAAGTTAATTCAAGACGCTGGTATAAAAACTCATATAGAAACTTCTGGAGCTTATCAATTTTCTGGAACTTGGGATTGGTTTTGTTTGTCTCCAAAGAAAACAATGCTCCCTCTTCAAGAAGCGTATGATAATGCAGATGAATTAAAAGTAATCATTTACAATAAAAATGATTTTCAATTTGCTGAAGAGCAAGCTTCAAAAGTAAAAGGTACTTGTAAATTATTCTTACAACCTGAATGGAGTAAGAGTGAAAAAATGATTGAGGATATTGTAAAATACGTAATGAAAAATCCTAAATGGAGTATTTCTTTACAAACTCACAAGTATTTAAATATTCCCTAGCTTAATTTTTCTTTTACCAAATCTAAAATTATTTGAAATTGTTCTTCTTTGGTTAAATTAGAATTATCAATTTCTATTGCATCTTTAGCTTTGATTAATGGAGATTCTTTTCTAGTAGTATCTAGATAATCTCTATCCATAACATTTTTTAAAACTTCTTCATAGGTAACAGAATCTCCTTTTTCAGTTAGTTCTTTAAAGCGTCTTTTGGCTCTTGTTTCTGGAGATGATATCATGAAGATTTTCAGTTCTGCATCTGGAAAAACAACAGTTCCTATATCCCTACCATCCATAACAATTCCTTTGTTTTTTCCCATTTTATGCTGTTCAGAGACAAGTTTTTTTCTTACTTCTGCAATGGTAGACACCTTACTAACTAGATTCGATACATCCAAAGATCGAATGTGTTTTTCAACACTCTCTCCATTTAAAGATACTTCTGCTTTTCCTTCTGAATTTAATAGAAAGCTTATGGAGATGCTTGGTAAAGCATCAATTAGTTTATCGGAGTGAAAGTGTTTTGAAGAAATATAATCTTTATTCATAGCAAATAGAGTAACTGCTCTATACATAGCACCTGAATCAACATAAATATATTGCAATTCTTTAGCTAATTCTTTAGCTATTGTACTTTTTCCTGTTGATGAATAGCCATCAATAGCTATCACAATTTTTTTTATCATCTTCTATCTAAATCAAAAAGTAAACTAAATGTGCTAGTATTATCTGCTGAATGAAATCTTGAGAATGCATAATTAAAACGCAAACGATTCATTTTGACACCAAAACCTAAAGATATTCCGCTAAAAGTTCTTGTATTTTGAAGTTTTAATTCAGCTGCACGTCTAAAGTTAAATCCAGCTCTTAAATTAATAATACTTTCTGGAAATAACTCAGCACCAACAACAAAATGTCGAAATGCATTTTGTAAAAATGAAATGTTTTCTTCTGTTACATTACCTTCTAAATCAGATGTTTGATTAGAAGGATTTGAGACTGATAAATCCCATTGTTGCAAATTATCTATGGTTACATACCATTTCAAAGGAACATATTCTAATTTATAAGATCCACCTAGAGCTACTTTAAATGGTAACTTTTCACTAGTTCCATTGAAAGTTTGTACTTGAGTTCCAATATTTCTAAAAACCAATGCAAAACTATAACTTTTAGTAGGGTTGTAATATGATATTCCAATATCTGTAGCTAGGCCAGATGAAGAAAAATTTCCAATCGAGGAATTTATGAATTTAGTATTAATTCCAATAGATATATCTGAACGAGGAAATTTATATGAATATCCTAATGTAAAAGCAACATCACTTGCATTAAATGTTCCTGTTTCATTGCCTAATTCATCTGCTTCGATTAAAGATCCATAATTTAAGTATGTTATATTTCCATATAAAGTTCCAAATCTTCTGCTCAAAATATGAGCATAAGAAACTGAACCCAAACTTATACCTGCTAGATAATTAGTATAATTAATAGCTAATTGTCTATCCAAGTTTACATTTAATGCTGCAGGGTTCCATAGAGGTTGATTGACATCATCTGTTAAAGTTAAAACTTCACCACCAAGAGCAATTTGTCTAGAAGATGTTGGCAAATTTAAAAACTGAAAAACGCTTTCTCCTCCAACTTGTGAATAAATCAAATTGAAAGATATCAATAAAATAATAAGAATCGCTCTCTTCATAAAATCAGAACAAAATAACAAGATTTATATTGTAAAACATAACGATTTATTAGAATTCTATCCATAAAAAAACCTCATTCGATTAAGAATGAGGTTTAAAAGAAAGGCAGTGACCTACTCTCCCACATAAATGCAGTACCATCGGCGCAATTGGGCTTAACTTCTCTGTTCGGGATGGGAAGAGGTGAGCCCCAATGCTATAACCACCTTAAGTTGTTTCAGTTATGACTAACTATATAAGTTGACATAGGTAAAAATAATATTGTTTAGAATCAGTTTTTATTGTTTAAAAGAGTGTCTTCCTGCCCGAAGGCAGGAAAAACGGCGTACATAAGTCTATGGGTTATTAGTACTACTCGGCTACATACATTACTGTACTTACACCTATAGCCT
>CBFIBH010000007.1:0-65352 GCA_965660845.1 Flavobacteriaceae bacterium | reverse complement strand
TTTGATTTGATCAAATTGTTCATAGCTATTTCAATTTTATCTTTTATAGAAGAGTCTAAACTTAATAGATTTTCATTAGCCAAAATACTTTTTGAAAAGCTTTGAAGCTCTTTTTTTAAAATCTCTTCAGTTACAGCTCCAAACAAAGCATCATTCTCTAAAACAAGTTGGTTATACAACTTACCTAAATGTTTGCCAGCAATAACAAGTGGCGCTAAATCTAAAAGTTTTCTTATTTTTTGTTTTATTGTAGTTGATTCTTGCTTTAAAAAGTCACGTTTAGACTTTAACTCTTTCAATTCTTCCAATGTTATTGAATTCCCCTCACGTATTAGTTTTTCTTGAAGAGAATCACTTTCAGATTTCAAAATGACAATATGTTTATCAATTTCATTTTGCTTGTCTTGATTATGATTTATGGTTTTTTCAAGCTCATCTTCTTCAGACAACAACTCTTTTAACTTGAATTCTTCATGTTCTGAAACTCCTCTTCTTCTTAGTTTTGTCAATAAGGACTCTAAGTTGTTTTTAAGCTCTTCATACTTCTTAATACCTAGAACTTCTGAGTATGCCTTACTCAAACTTCTTAATTCAGCCTTAGATTTAGCCTCAGCTAGTGAAACTATCTTTTCTGCATCAAAAAAGAAGAATTTAGCTATTTCTCTTGGAAGAATAAAGTCATTAACAAAAACTTCAAAGCCTACCTCTTTTGTCAACTCATTTTCATCACCGTCTATAAGAATCTGTAATGTTTCTTCTTTAGAATCTAAACTATAAGATCTTTTGATGCTTACTGTTCTACAAGGAATTGAAGGAATCAACAAGTCTTTTAATTCTACTTCAACTGAAAAGGAAGCATTTGAAGATTCGTCTTTAACATCTCTATTTATTAATGACAACAAATAATTATCATAACCGCCTATATTTCTGATATCCTTTTTATACTTATCCTCTACTTGAGTCATTAATTTCCCATAGAAACACCATATTAACGAGGTTAAAAAAGTTGTTTTACCAAAACCATTTTTACCTGCAATAATACTTATGTTTTTATTTCCTTTTGACAACAAGTTCAATTCATTTTGACCCTTGTAAATTCTAAAATTATTTAACTTTATATTACTTATTCTCATAATTCATTTTCATTAACAAAAGACTCAATTCTATTTTCAACATCGTTATGTAGCCCATATTTAGAAATCATCAGAGTCTTTGTCTCTTGGAGAGTTATTAAATTATCTATTAAATGATAATATGAAGCATCCTCTTTACAAACCTCTTTTAAAATTCTCCTTTCAGTATCATCTAAAGATTTGATATTATTTGTACTAATATCTTTATTGTATATTTCTTTATAAATATCTCCAACAGTATAATCAAACTCTAAATCTCTATTCCACATTACTTGAATAGCTATTAACTCTTGATTAGTTATTAAATTCACATGAGGTCTTTCATTCTGGACTAGTTTTTGAATCTGCAAGAGTTCTTTTAATATTCTAGCTCTATAGTGCATTTCGTAATTTCCAGATCTATGACCGTCTTCATCAACCGCAGGCATTCCATTCCTTCTGGTAGTTGATCTATTTTCGCTAATATTTCTATTTTCTACAAGTGAGTTTCTAAAATCTAATAAAGGTTGCATCCAATTCTGTCCATTATCAATTAAAGCGGACATAGACTTGTCCTTTTTAACAACTGTACAGGTCCAACAGCCAAATCTACTTTGCCCACATGAAGAGTGTTTTTTATTTGTTACAACAGTAGGACATTCATAATCATCTGCACTTGCATCAGAGTATATTTGAAATAATATTGAGTTATCAAAGCCCCAAGGTGATTTCACTGTATTTATTATGTACCAGATCTCTTCCAATAGAAGTTCCTTAATTGGAGCATAGACATAGGTGTTAGCATTTGTATTATGTTTTGAAAGTCTCTTTCCTTTTACCTCATGTTTTTTCATAGACCTTTCACGTGTAGCACTTTCTTCATATCTAGTGCCTAATAAAACGATTGCTTCTCCTTTTTCATCTATTTGTTCTAATAAAAAGTTTGAAGTTGGTCTAATTTTAAGTTTATCTGTACACCATCTAAAAGTGTTATTTGGCACAGGGTAGCCTTTGCCTATAACATTTATCCAAAATGACTCCTCTAATTTAGGTACAGTTTTCTTTACAATAATAGGGATTCCTTGATCTCTTGCTCCTTCCTCTATTTTAACCAAGACATCATCAATATAACTTGAAATGATAGGATTTTCAACCATAGTATCATTACAAACCACATAAACAGGTCTTTTCAGTTGAAAAGGAAAAGGTAAATTATTTTTTATTCTTTGCAAAGCAATCCAAACAAGTGTTAATAAAAAGAAAATCTTTCCCCCCACTGAAGCCTATAATCCAAGGTCTATCGGATTTATCAGCATAAGCATATTGGTCAATAATTTCTGAAATTATACCTTCAACTTTTTTGCTTTTTATCTTTATCATGATAATTAATATTAATTCTTAAAAATAGCTATATCTGTAATTTTAAACAATGATAACTTAACTAATTTCCCAGAAAAATATCAACAAAATACCTAAGTACTTTGAATCAATCATTGTTACACTAGAATAAAACCTTTTAGATATTAATATACAGTTACTTATATAAGGAATATTTAAGTATGTTCTGTTTAGTTAGCGTGTGAATAGGAGGGGTTTAATAGTCTATTCACATAATCAATAAGTGTTAAACCATTACAAAACTTGACTTTATAAAAACTAGGATTCTAAAAAAAAACTACTAGTTTTTTTCCATATATAATAAGAGAAGATTTTACTGTTTTTTTTGTTTATAACTTCGATTTTTTATCAATTGTAAAATAAATAATTACCTTTACGTTAGAATTTAATGGTGACCTATTCGGTTACCTCAGAATGTTAAAAGGCTGAAAGGACTATAAATAAAGGCTTTACGGAAGAGGTTCATTTCCCTCTTTCTCCGCATTTAAAAACCGTAATTACTTTATAATAAGTATTTACGGTTTTTTTTCTGTTTTTAGTCAGTCGTTAGTCAGTTATTGTTTAAATGTGCATTTTTTTATTATTCTAGTAATTGCTAAATAATTACCTTGAGATATTATTACTGTCAATTTAATACTTGTTTATAATAATAGGATTTAACAATGATTTACTGCTGACTTTACTTTTGAAATACTGCACATTATAACAATAAAATACTAAACATTGATAAGAAACGTAAGGAAGTACCCTAAACTGTTGATAAATCTTTATTAAAATAATAGATTCAAAAAAAACACCAAAAAACCTGAGCCATTATTCTTAAAACAACACCCCTATATCAATTTAAAAGTCGTTTTCTTTTCTGAGAGTTGGCTTTGAAATGGATATGTAGCCTAAATTCAAGTTATTTCTAATAGTCATTTAAGTTTACCAAACTTTAACCAAGTTTTTTAGTTTTTTTTTAATTTCGAAAACAAAAATATACTAGATTATACCTATGATACAAATAACAACTAGTGGACTTTCACGAGACAGAGACACAGATAATGAATATGGAAAATTAGGAGAAAAAGATTCCGTTGCAATTTTTTATAATAAAGCAATTTGGAGGTTTGTTTATAATTTAGAATCTAAAACCGATGTTGCTAGATTTCTTAAAGATTTTAAATTAATGAAATTTGAAAATTGCGATTACGAGGAAACTGATGGTGGTGAAAATAAATCAATTGAATTTTTTCACGAAGATGATGAGGAAACTCCCGTTGATGGTGAAGGTTTTGTTGGTGATGGTCTAATTGAGAATGATTCCATTGATTATGATTATGACTATTTGCATAGTATAACTATGACAGGTATAAGTGATGATGTTTTTTTTGTTAAGTGTGGTTCATTTAAACAATTTGAAGGTTCATCTGAAGGTAAAACCATAATTTAAATTTTAAATAAAATATAAAATTAATTAATCATCAATTTATTAATGAACCATTTTTCTTACCTGATTGGGAAGTAAAACACCTGCTGATCGGCACATTTAATCCAGAGAAAATATCCGAAGGTGGAAACATAAAGCTTTACAAACACGATGATGCTTATCAATGCGTCATAGAGCACACAAAGTTAACTGAATCTTGGAATAAAGAGACTGGAGGTGGTCATTCCTGGAAGAAAACACCTAAGTACTTTGAATCAATCTTTGTCACACTATAATTAAACCTTTTAGCTATTAATATACAGCTACCTATATAAGGAATATTTAAGTATCTTTTGTTTAGTTAGCGTGTGAATAGGAGGGGTATAATAGTCTATCAACATAAGTGATAAACCATTATAAACCCTAGGCTCAATCAAAACGAGATGAGAATAAAGAAAACTAAAACTCATTTTTTTCTAATTTATCTAGCGACAATAAAATTCATATTTAATAAATCCATCTTATTTTTGTATTAAGATGGATTTATTTTTTAAAGAATTTCAAACAAATATTCTCCCATTTGATGGAGAGGTTGAATACTATGGATTTGCTTTAAATCAAAAGGAATGTAAATTTTACTTTGATACACTTACAAATTCAATCCAATGGAAACATGATGAAGCTGTTATTTTTGGAAAACATTATGTCACAGCCAGAAAGGTAGCTTGGTACGGTAACTCAGAGTTTGAGTATACATATTCAGGCATTACAAAAAAAGCAATTATTTGGACTCCAGAATTATTACAATTAAAGAATAAAATTGAAAAAATCTCAAACACAACTTACAACTCTTGCTTACTCAATTTATATCATGATGGTAATGAAGGTATGTCTTGGCACAGTGATGATGAAAAAACTTTATTAGAGAATGGAACTATAGCTTCGCTGAGTATTGGTGCTGAAAGAAAATTTTTATTTAAGCATAAAGAAACAAAACAGAAAGTAGATATTTTCTTAGAAAATGGAAGTTTACTGATAATGAAAGGAAAAACTCAAAAGTTTTGGTTACATCAACTATCCAAAACAAAAAAAGTAAAAAAACCAAGAATCAATCTTACCTTTAGAACTGTAATTATATAACAATTTGGAAAAGAATTTAAACTCTATAAATTTAAATAAATATATAAGCTCTACTGGAATTTGTTCTAGAAGAGAAGCAGAAAAGTATATTCAAGACGGTAGAGTTACCATTAATGGAAAACCAACTCAGTTAGGAAACCGTGTCTTTGAAGGAGATGAAGTTAAGATTGATGGTAAGCTACTTAATTCCAAGCCTAAAACCCTTTATATAGCGTTGAATAAACCTGTTGGAATTGTCTCTACAACAGATTCTAAAGAAAGAAAAAATATTGTTCGTCATGTAAATCACCCTCAAAGATTATTTCCTATTGGACGTCTGGATAAACCCTCAGAAGGTTTAATTTTTTTAACCAATGATGGTGATATTGTCAATAAAATATTGAGAGCAGGAAACAATCACCAGAAAGAATACATCGTATCAGTAAATAAAAAAATTGATGAACAATTCACTCGTAAGATGAGCAACGGAATCCCTATTCTTGGAACAGTAACAAAAAAATGTATCGTTGAAAAAATAAATGACTATACGTTCAAAATAATTCTAACTCAAGGTTTGAATCGTCAAATAAGAAGAATGTGTGAATACTTAAACTTTGAGGTAACCAAGTTGAAAAGAACACGCATTATGAATGTTTCACTTGGAAAACTAAAACCTGGTGAATGGCGAGAACTTACTCAAATTGAAATTGATACAATAAATAAATTAGTTTCAACTTCCAGCAAAACAGAAGATGCATCTTTAGATACATTCAAAAAGAAGTATCAACAAAATAGAAGATTTAAAAGACGTAAATCTTAAGATTCTTTTCAGAAGTCTAGCAATGCTATTTGTTTATCTTTGCACGCAATGAAGTTTACAAGAGTTTCTAAAGACCCAAAATCTAAAGCAAGAGCTGCAGAAATTACCACAGATCATGGTGTTATTCAAACACCAATTTTTATGCCTGTAGGAACAGCGGCAACTGTAAAAGGAGTTCATCAATCAGAATTAAAGAACGAAATTAATCCCGACATTATTCTCGGAAATACGTATCATCTATTCTTACGTCCAAAAACTGATGTTTTAGAAAAAGCTGGTGGGTTGCATAAGTTTATGAATTGGGATAGAAATATCTTAACTGATAGTGGTGGATATCAAGTGTATTCTCTTTCAGGTAGGAGAAAAATAAAAGAAGAAGGTGTTAAATTTCAAAGTCACATTGATGGATCTTATCACATGTTTACTCCAGAAAATGTGATGGAAATTCAAAGAACTATTGGTGCAGATATTATCATGGCTTTTGATGAGTGTACACCTTACCCCTGTGATTACAGATATGCAAATAATTCAATGCATATGACACATCGATGGTTAAAAAGATGTATCAATCATTTAGAAAAAACTCCTTTAAAATACGATTACAATCAAACTTTTTTTCCAATTGTTCAAGGAAGCATATATAAAGATTTAAGAAAACAATCTGCAGAATATATTGCCTCTGTTGAGGCAGAAGGAAATGCTATTGGAGGTTTATCTGTTGGGGAACCTGCAGAAGAATTATATGCAATGACAGAAATTGTTTGTGATGTGTTGCCAGAAGACAAACCTCGATATTTAATGGGTGTTGGAACACCAATAAATTTATTAGAAAACATCGCTTTAGGTGTTGATATGTTTGATTGTGTGATGCCGACTAGAAATGCTAGAAACGGAATGTTGTTTACAGCTCACGGTACAATCAATATTAAAAATAAAAAATGGGAAAATGACTTTTCAGCGATAGACGATATGGATATTACCTTCGTAGATACTATGTATTCTAAAGCCTATTTACGTCACCTATTTAGATGTAATGAAATGCTTGGAAAACAAATAGCATCTATTCATAATTTAGGTTTTTATCTTTGGTTAGTTCGTGAAGCAAGAAAACATATCATTGATGGTGATTTTTACGAATGGAAAAATAGAATGGTAAAGCAAATGGATAAACGTCTATAATGAGAATTTTAGATACTTACATATTAAAAAAATTCATTACAACTTTTATCTTTACACTATTGATATTAATTCCTATAGCTGTAGCAATTGATATTGCAGAAAAGATAGATAAATTTTTAGCTCGTCCAGAATTGACTGCTTTACAAATTTTAGACGAGTATTATAAAAACTTTATCATTTATTACGCCAATACATTTATGCCTTTGGCATTATTTATTGCAGTAATTCTCTTTACTAGTAAGCTTTCAAATAATTCTGAAATAGTAGCGATGGGAAATGCAAAAATATCATTCTCTCGGTTTTTATACCCTTACTTTATAGGAGCTACTTTGATTACGATTTTAGCCTTAATGATGAATCATTTTGTCGTTCCAAATAGTAGTAAAGAAAGAAAGAAATTTGAAAAAGAGTTTTTATCAAAAAAGAAAATTACAGACGATTTTGTAACTGATTTTAGTTTACAACTAAGTGACAACAGTTACATGTACATGAAAAGTTATAACTTTAAATACAACAACGGAAATTATTTTTCTTTAGAAAACTATGATGGTCTGGAGCTAAAAGAAAAAATCAATGCCGACAATATTCGTTGGAATAAAAAAGATAGTACATTTCGTCTTTCCAGATTTACCTATCGAAAATTACTGAACGGAAAAGACAGTATTTATACAGGGCTCAATTTAGATACCGTTTTTTCTTTTACTCCTAAAGATTTGATGTATAAATCTACCATTGCTCAAGAAATGCCTTCACCAGAATTAAAGAGATTTATAGATATTTCTAAAAAAAGAGGAGTTAAAAACTTAAATGCTTACTTAGTAGAATTTCACAAAAGAACAAGTCTGCCAATAGCTACTTATATTTTGACCATTATTGCAGTAGCTCTTGCTTACAAGAAAAAAAGAGGTGGAATTGGAGTTAACTTGGCTCTAGGAATTTCTATCATGTTCATTTATGTGTTTTTCTTAAAAGTTTCTGAAGTTCTTGGTGCTGTAGCTGGTGTTACATCATTCATATATGTATGGTTCCCAAATCTATTCTTTGGAGGAGTAGCAGCTTACTTATTCAACAATGCCAGAAAATAAAATCAAAAATTATTTACACCTCCATTTAATTGTTTTTATTTGGGGTTTTACAGCAATATTAGGTGCATTGATTTCAATTGATGCAATTCCATTGGTATGGTACAGAATGTTGTTGGCTTCTGTTTTTATAGCAATCTATTTTTTAATTAAAAGAAAGTCGTTTCATATTGATAAAAAAGGGTTGTTTAAGTTCTTGTTAACCGGAGCAATCATAGCTCTTCATTGGATTACATTTTTTAAAGCAATAAAAGTATCCAATGTCTCAGTTGCTTTGGTTACAATGAGTACAGGTGCTTTTTTTACATCACTTATAGAACCTTTCTTTTTTAAACGTAAAATAAAGATTCAAGAAGTTATATTAGGTCTACTTGTAATTCTAGGTTTATATATCATTTTTAATTTTGAGTCTCAATACACTTTAGGGATTATTTACGCTCTAATTTCTGCATCTTTATCATCTCTATTTTCTGTATTAAATGGTTTGTATGTAAAAGAATACAAAGCTGATACAATTTCTTTATATCAACTCTTTTTTGGTGCTTTATGTATATCAATTTACTTATTATTTGCTGGAAAATTCTCAATTGAATTTTTTCAATTATCTATATTAGATTGGGTATTCATTGGAATCTTGAGTAGTATATGTACAGCATATGCTTTTATAATCTCTGTTAAGGTAATGAAGCATCTTACACCATACACAGTTGTGTTAACATTGAACTTAGAGCCGGTGTATGCAATCATATTAGCACTCATCATTTTTGGCGAAAAAGAAAAGATGAATACAGAATTTTATATAGGAGCTCTAATCGTTTTATTAGTTGTGCTCCTGAATGGAAAATTAAAGAATAAAGACAAAATAAAACAGAAAATACAAGCAAAAAGACGAGCAAAAAATTAAAAGTATTTTCTAAGGAAATACATTTTTTGACTATGTTTGTCATAATATTTTATTTAGTATTCAAAGAACAACCTGTATGGAATATTTAGATTTTGAATTACCTATTAAAGAATTAGAAGAGCAATTACAAAAGTGCTACGACATTGGAGAAGAAAGTGATGTAGATGTAACTGCTACTTGTAACAAAATCAAAAGAAAGTTAGAAAAAGCCAAAAAAGATATTTATAAAAATCTGACACCTTGGCAAAGAGTTCAACTTTCTAGACACCCAAACAGACCGTATACTTTAGATTACATCAAAGCTATCTGTGGAGATTCTTTTATGGAATTACATGGAGATAGAAATGTAAAAGATGATAAAGCAATGATTGGTGGACTTGGAAAAATTGGAGATCAATCTTTCATGTTCATTGGTCAGCAAAAAGGATACAATACCAAAACTCGTCAATATAGAAATTTTGGGATGGCAAATCCTGAGGGATACAGAAAAGCTTTACGTTTAATGAAAATGGCAGAGAAGTTTGGTATTCCAGTAGTTACTTTATTAGATACTCCTGGTGCTTATCCTGGTTTAGAAGCAGAAGAGCGTGGACAAGGAGAAGCAATTGCCAGAAATATTCTAGAAATGACTCGTTTAAAAGTTCCTATCATTACAGTTGTTATAGGTGAAGGAGCTTCAGGTGGAGCTTTAGGTATAGGAGTTGGAAATAAAGTGTATATGATGGAAAACACATGGTATACTGTGATTTCTCCAGAATCTTGCTCATCTATCTTATGGCGTAGTTGGGAATTTAAAGAACAAGCTGCAGCTGCTTTAAAGTTAACAGGTGATGACATGAAACGACTAAAAATTATAGACGGAATAATCCAAGAACCAGTTGGTGGAGCTCATTATGATAGAGAAGGAGCTTTCAAAACTGTCTCTGAAACAATTGTTACAGCCTTTGATGAATTAAAAGATTTATCAACTGTTGAATTAATAGCACAACGAATGGATAAATATGCACAAATGGGAGTTTATAAAGAATAGATTCCATTTAAAACAGAATAAAAAAAGCCGCTTTAAGCGGCTTTTTTTATTGTAATAATGTATCTAACAGTTCAGGCAATCTTGACTCAGAAGGTCTCATAGTATTGAAACTTATAAGCTTTCCTTCAGGATCAATTAAAATAAACCTTGGTATTCCGTAAATCATATAGTCTTCTTCCAAACTAACATTACTCTTACCTGCCCATAATTGTACACCATCTAAACTTTTATCTTTAACCATTTTACGCCATTTTTTTCTGGCTTCTTTCCAGGTCTTAGCAGTTTTGTTAGTGTCGTCTGTAGAAATACTTAAGAATTCTATATTCTTATCTTCATACTTTTTCTGTAATTTTTTTAGGTGTGGTATTTCAGCAATACAAGGCATACACCAAGTAGCCCAGACATCTATGTACACATATTTCCCTTTGAAATCTGAGAGTGAGTTTTTACCTCCTTTATAATTTTCAAAATCTGTAAACTCAGGTGCTGGCATTCCTTTTTTTAATCTAGCCATAGCTTTTTCTTGCGCTATAACTTTATCATGCATTACATCGTAATTATCCGTTAGATTTTTAAAGAAACTTTCATTTTGACCATTCAAATTTTCAATAACTTTCTTGTCTGCATTAGGATACAATTCTCGAATGCTATCCATTTTTGTTTGAACACTTTTTATTTTCTTTAAAAAAGATTCTTTTTCTAAACGTAAAAAATCTTTTGTACTTCCAATACTTTGCCCAAATCTAAATTGATCTACAATCAATTGGTTAGAATGAGCTCCTTCATCATCACCTTCAAACTGAAAACTTTTGAAAAAATCATTTCTGTCTCCAGTAAAGTATAAATCATAACCATTTTCTAAATGAAGATAAGCTCTCATACCTCCAAACATAATCGTGTGATATTTTGGCGAGATAACTTTTAGAGAATCTTTAAACGTTCCATCTTTGTTTACTTTGATAAACTTTCTCAAAGCAAAAGCTGCAATTAAAAAAGTGGAGTCTTTTTCTGTCACATTTTCAAACTTTCCCGAAATGGACAAATAGTTTTTTGGATGTTCTTTTTTACAAGAGCTTACTAATAAAACCAATGCTAGTATCGCAATAAAGTTCTTATACATATCTTTTAATTTCATTTGCCAAATATAGCTACAATAACCACAAAATCCTTGTTAGGATTTTGCTAAAATTCAAGGTTTTTTATTTGTTTTAATTCCTTAGAATCTCGACTTTTACAAAACAATCAATCTATATGAACTTATCGCATTCAATTGATGTGAATCCCTTAGATTTAACATCCATTCATGATATACTTTCTAATCATAAAAAATTAGAACTATCACCTGATGCAATTCAGAAAATTAAAGCTTGCAGAACTTTTTTAGATAAAAAAATCGAATCTGTTTCTAGACCACTATACGGAATTAACACAGGTTTTGGTGCTTTGCATAATGTGAAAATTAAAGGTGAGAATCTTCAAAAACTACAAGAGAATTTGGTTATGAGTCACGCTTGTGGAACAGGAGAAGAAGTTCCAAATGAGATTGTAAAGTTGATGTTGCTTTTTAAAATTCAAAGTCTAAGTTATGGACATTCGGGTATTCAACTTGAAACGGTTCAACGATTGGTAGACTTTTACAACAACAATATTATTCCTGTGATTTATACACAAGGTTCCTTGGGTGCTTCTGGAGATTTGGCTCCTTTGGCTCATTTGGCATTGCCATTAATTGGTTTAGGAGAAGTAATAGTTGATGAAAAACGAATGAGTGGAGCAGAGGCTTTAGAAAAATTTGGTTGGCAAAAAATTAATTTGCAATCCAAAGAAGGTTTGGCTTTATTAAACGGAACTCAATTTATGAGTGCTTATGGAATCTACAATTTATTAAAAGCACACAAACTGTCTTATATTGCAGATATTATCGGAACGATTTCTCTAGAAGGTTTTGATGGACGTATTGAACCATTTCACGAATTAATTCATTTTGCCAGACCTCATAATGGACAAATAAAAACAGCTGCTAGAATTTCAGAATTTTTAACAAAAAGTGAATTGATTTCACAACACAAAGAGCACGTTCAAGATCCATATTCTTTTCGATGTATGCCTCAAGTGCACGGAGCGACAAAAGATACGATTCGATTTGTGACCAAAACATTTTTAACAGAAATCAATTCGGTAACCGACAACCCGAATGTATTTGTAGAAGAAGATCGAATTATCTCTGGCGGAAATTTCCATGGTCAACCTTTAGCATTAGCATTAGATTATTTAGCCATTGCAATGGCAGAATTAGGGAACATTTCAGAACGAAGAACCTATCAATTGGTTTCTGGTCATAGACATTTGCCACCGTTTTTGGTTGCCAATCCTGGTCTTAATTCTGGCTTTATGATTCCGCAATACACAGCAGCAAGTATTGTGAGTCAGAACAAACAATATGCAACACCTGCAAGTGTAGATTCTATAGAATCTAGCGACGGACAAGAAGATCATGTAAGTATGGGAGCAAACGGAGCTACCAAAGCCAAGAAAGTAGTTGATAATGTGCAAACTATTTTAGCCATTGAATTGTATACAGCTTCACAAGCTTTAAGTTTTGGCAAAGCAAAAAGTTCTGCTTTTTTAGAAGCTTTTGTCAACAGTTTTAGAGACGAAGTGTCTTTGGTACAAGAAGACAGAGTGATGCATAATGACATTGTAAAAGCATCTCAGTTTATTGATGGTTTAGAAATTGAACCTAAAGAGTTGTATTAGGGTTTTTTATATACAGTGTTCTTTGAAGTCTTTATTGTTCAAGCAAATTTATTAAAACATTGTAATATCGTGTTGCAATAAATTCCGCACCTGCTTCATTGTAGTGAATATCATCAGCCAATAAACTATCATTGAACCCTGTAAACATATCAACAGCAATAACTTGTGATGTCGATGTGCTTTGGTTGCTTGAAATATTTAAAACTTCTTGATGCAGTTGATTAATATAGCTAGTTAATTCAGGTGTCATAAAATCAGAACGACCAGGAGCCATTTGTTCAATAAAGATTGTAACGTTGGGATTGTTTGCTTGAATGATATCAATTATATTGTTGATGTTGTTAAAAGCGTCTTCAATGGGTAATCCTTCGAGTGCATCATTTCCAACAGGTGAACTAAATAGCACAATATCTGGAGAACCAGTTTCATTTAGCCACCCTTCTATACTATTTAAAATTTGTCCTGAAGTACCTCCACCACCTCCTTCGTGGTCAACATCAAAATTACTTCTATAATAAGAAGGATAGGATGCATTGTCTGATCGAGTTCCTATGAAATCAAAAGTCCAATTTCCGTTAATTAAATCTTTCCAAAGTTCGTAGCGAAAACCTTAGTATACAGGTCTTAAGTCTTCAACTCTTGAAGCTCCCAATGGAAGTATTTTATTGATTGAAGTGTTAGGTGGGTTTGGGGTTGAGTCATCATCTTTGTCACAAGCGTTGAACATCATTAAAGATATTCCAAATACTAAAATTTTTATTGTCAATTTCATAGTTGTTTTAAATTACAGAGAACGATTGAGATACAAGACCGTTTTAATGACTTATATCGTTTGGTAACGAAGTTAGTAGAAAACTTGTAAAGAGTCAACTCAAATTAAAAACCCCAAGCATTCACTCGGGGCTTAGAATTAATCTTCTTTTTTCTGCTCTTGAGGTTTTTTCTTAGCCTTTTTAATTTTTATAGTGAGCTCGTTCTTCTTCTCATCCAAATCCATGGCAATTGTGTCGCCTTCACCTAATTTGGCGTTCACAATTTCTTCTGCCAAGGCATCTTCAATGTATTTCTGAATCGCTCTTTTTAGCGGTCTAGCTCCATACTTTTTATCAAAGCCTTTGTCAGCTATATAATCCTTAGCTTTTTCGCTTAGATTTAATGTATAGCCTAAATCTGAGATTCTATTCAGTAACTTATCCAATTCAATATCAATAATTTTATGAATATCTTCTCTTTCTAAGGCATTAAATACAATTACATCATCAATTCTATTTAAGAATTCTGGAGCAAATGATTTTTTTAATGCATTTTCTATAATTCCTTTGGCATGTTCTTGGGCTTGTTCTTTTTTAGATGCGGTTCCAAATCCAACTCCAGAACCAAAGTCTTTTAATTGACGAGCACCAATATTAGAAGTCATAATGATAATTGTATTTCTAAAATCAATCTTACGACCTAAACTATCTGTAATATAACCATCATCTAAAATTTGCAACAACATATTAAACACATCAGGATGCGCTTTTTCAATCTCATCTAATAAAACAACAGAATACGGTTTTCTTCGTACTTTTTCTGTCAATTGACCACCTTCTTCATACCCTACATATCCTGGAGGCGCACCAATTAAACGAGAGATAGCAAATTTTTCCATGTATTCACTCATGTCAATTCTGATCAAAGATTCTTCAGAATCAAACAATTCTCTTGCTAGTACTTTTGCTAATTGAGTTTTACCAACTCCAGTTTGACCTAAGAAAATAAAAGAACCAATTGGTTTGTTTGGATCTTTCAATCCAACTCTATTACGTTGAATCGCTTTTACCACTTTAGAAACCGCTTCATCTTGTCCAATTACTTTTCCAGTAATTAGATTCGGTAAATCTGCTAATCGGTGACTTTCAGCTTCTGCAACTCTGTTCACAGGAATTCCTGTCATCATAGAAACCACTTCTGCCACATTATCTTCGGTAACAGTTTCACGATTTAATTTAGAATCGTCTTCCCATTGTTTCTGAGCAGAGTCTAATGCTGCTTCCATGTTCTTTTCGTCATCACGTAACTTGGCAGCTTCTTCATATTTCTGACCATTAACTGCGCTTGTTTTTTTATCTCGAATCAATTCCAATTGTGCTTCCAATTCAAGAACTTGTTGCGGAACTACAATGTTTGTGATATGAATTCTAGATCCAGCTTCATCCAATGCATCAATTGCTTTGTCTGGTAAGTAACGATCTGTCATATATCTATTGGTTAATTTTACACAAGCATCAATCGCTTCATCCGTAAAATCTACATGATGATGTGCTTCATATTTGCTTTTGATATTATGTAAAATCTGAATTGTTTCTTCAACACTTGTTGGATCTACAATTACTTTTTGAAAACGTCGTTCTAAAGCACCATCTTTTTCTATGTTAGTTCTAAACTCATCTAAAGTTGTGGCACCAATACATTGAATTTCTCCTCTAGCTAAAGCAGGTTTTAAAATGTTTGAAGCATCTAAAGAACCTGTTGCTCCACCAGCACCAACAATCGTATGAATCTCGTCGATGAATAAAATAATGTCATCATTTTTTTCCAATTCATTCATCAAGGCTTTCATTCGCTCTTCAAACTGACCTCTGTATTTTGTTCCAGCAACTAAACTTGCCAAATCCAAAGAAACAATTCTTTTGTCAAATAAGATTCTAGAAACTTTTCTGTTAACGATTCGTAATGCCAATCCTTCAGCAATCGCAGATTTACCAACACCTGGTTCACCAATTAACATAGGATTGTTTTTCTTACGACGACTTAAAATTTGAGAAACTCGTTCAATCTCTTTATGACGACCCACTACTGGATCTAGTCTATCTTCTTCTGCAAGTGCAGTTAAATCGCGACCAAAATTATCTAAAACAGGAGTTTTAGATTTTTTTGCAGTTTTCCCTTTTTGAGGTGCGTTGTAAGGATCTAGCTTCTCATTAGCAAACTCATCATCAGATGGAGTTTCTGCAATAGGATTGATAGGTAAATCCTCATCAGAATTTTCTACATGCAATTCTTTGTAGAGTGATTTTGATTGATCGTAATCAACATCATATCTGTTTAATAGTTTTGTTGTAGGGTCATTTTCATTTCGAAGAATGCACAACAATAAGTGTGCGGTATCAATCGCATCACTTTGATATAGTTTAGCTTCTAAAAATGTTGTTTTTAATGCTTTTTCTGCTTGTCTTGTAAGATGTAAACTCTTTTTTTGATTGCCTTCAATTAGTGAAGGTGTTGAAGGATTAAGTTGTTCTAACTTTCGTCTTACTAAATCTAGATCAATATCAAAGGTATCTAGAATTTCTATCGCTTTTCCGTCTCCTTTTCGAATCAATCCCAATAAAAGATGTTCAGTTCCAATAAAATCATGTCCTAATCGTAAAGCTTCTTCTTTACTAAAGGTGATTACATCTCTAACTTTTGGTGAAAAATTATCGTCCATATTTGTAGATATCTACTTGTAAATTTAGTTCTTTTTTTAATCAAATTTTGCAAAAAGAATGCCATGTGTAAAAATATGACAGTTTGACCCCTAGAACTTGTCAGAAAACCCCTGAAAATCAATGGGTAAAAAAAGGCATGAAACTTATCAATAAATGTTGATAACTCTAGGGAATTCAGAAGGTAATTAGTTTGTGAAAAAATGGAATAATAGTATCTTGCTTGTTAGAATTTTTTAATAGAATATTAACTATATTTTTTATTTATGGCAGACGGAGAAAAGTTGATTCCAATTAACATTGAAGAGCAGATGAAATCTGCGTATATAGATTATTCAATGTCAGTAATTGTATCAAGAGCATTACCAGACGTAAGAGACGGTTTAAAACCGGTTCACAGAAGAGTATTATACGGTATGCATGAGCTTGGAATTAAAGCAACAGGTTCTTATAAAAAATCAGCAAGAATTGTTGGAGAAGTATTAGGTAAATATCACCCACATGGTGATACATCAGTTTATGATTCAATGGTTCGTATGGCTCAAGATTGGAGTGTTCGTTACATGATGGTTGATGGACAAGGAAACTTCGGTTCTGTAGACGGTGATAGTCCAGCAGCAATGAGATATACAGAGGTTCGAATGCAGAAGATATCTGAAGACATGTTGTCTGATATTGATAAAGATACCGTAGATCATAAACTAAATTTTGATGATACTCTGCAAGAGCCAACAGTTCTGCCAACAAGAATTCCAAACCTCTTAGTAAATGGTGCTTCTGGGATTGCAGTAGGAATGGCTACTAACATGGCTCCTCACAATTTAACTGAAGTTATTAACGGAACAATGGCATACATTGACAATAATGACATTGAGATTGACGAGTTAATGCAACATGTAAAAGCTCCAGATTTTCCAACAGGTGGAACAATCTATGGTTATGATGGTGTACGTGATGCTTTTCATACCGGAAGAGGAAGAATTGTCATGAGAGCTAAAGCTGTCATCGAAGAAGTAAAAGGACGTGAATGTATTATAGTTACTGAAATTCCTTATCAGGTTAATAAAGCAGATATGATCAAAAAAACTGCTGAATTGGTGAATGATAAGAAATTAGAAGGAATTGCAAACATTAGAGATGAGTCTGACAGAAAAGGAATGCGGGTTGTTTATATTCTAAAACGTGATGCAATACCAAATATCGTTTTAAATAAATTATACAAGTATACAGCGCTTCAAACTTCTTTTAGTGTTAATAATATTGCTCTTGTAAAAGGAAGACCACAACAATTAAATTTAAAGCAATTAATCCATTATTTTGTTGAACATAGACATGATGTTGTTGTTAGAAGAACAGAATATGAATTAAAGAAAGCAGAAGCAAGAGCTCATATTTTAGAAGGTTTAATCATTGCATCAGATAATATAGATGAAGTAATTAAATTGATTAGAGCTTCTAAGAATGCTGATGAAGCCAGAGAAACGTTGATCAAACGTTTTGAATTAACTGAAATTCAAGCAAAGGCTATTGTAGAAATGCGTTTGCGTCAATTAACAGGTTTAGAGCAAGATAAATTAAGAGCAGAATTTGATGAAATCGTTAAAACAATTGCTGACTTAAAAGATATTTTGTCTAATGAACCAAGACGTTATCAAATTATCAAAGATGAATTAGAAGTTGTAAGAGATAAATATGGTGATGAGCGTCGTTCAGAAATTGAATATGCTGGTGGAGACATGAGAATTGAGGATATGATTCCAAACTCTAAAGTTGTAGTTACAATTTCGAATGCTGGTTATTTAAAACGTACAAACTTAGATGAATATAAAGTTCAGAATAGAGGAGGTCGAGGTCAAAAAGGAGCAACAACTAGAAATGAAGATTTCTTAGAACATTTATTTGTTGGAACAAATCACCAATATATGTTGTTTTTTACCCAAAAAGGGAAAGTATTTTGGATGCGAGTTTATGAAATACCAGAAGGTGGAAAAAACACCAAAGGTAGAGCAATGCAAAACCTAATCAACATTGAACAAGATGATAAAGTAAAAGCTTTCTTAGTAACAAAAGACCTAAAAGATGAAGACTATGTGAATAGTCACTATGTCATTATGGCTACAAAGAAAGGTCAAGTTAAAAAGACTTCACTTGAAAAATATTCACGACCAAGAACCAATGGAATAAATGCTATCACTATTAAAGAGGGAGATGAGCTTTTAGAAGCAAAATTAACTACTGGTGATAGTCAAGTAATGCTAGCCTTAAAATCTGGAAAAGCAATTCGTTTTGAGGAAGAAAAAACCAGACCAATGGGAAGAACCGCCTCTGGAGTTAGAGGAATTACTTTAGCAAATGATAATGATGAGGTGATTGGAATGGTTGCAGTAAATGATATGGAAAGCAATATTTTGGTTGTCTCTGAAAAAGGTTATGGAAAACGTTCTAGTTTAGAAGATTACAGAATTACAAACAGAGGAGGTAAAGGTGTGAAAACATTGAATATCTCAGAAAAAACTGGTAATTTAGTGGCCATAAAAAATGTAGATGATTCTAATGATTTGATGATTATTAACAAATCAGGAATTACTATTAGAATGGCTGTTGAAGATTTAAGAGTGATGGGTAGAGCAACACAAGGTGTAAAGCTTATCAATATTAAAGAATCTGACAGTATCGCAGCTGTTGCCAAAGTTGTAAAAGAAGAGTCTGAAGAAGAAAATGGCACAGAAGTTGAAAATGAAACCAGTGAAGAATAAACAAGATTGAATAAAAACAAACAAATGAAAACACGAATTTTAGGTATTTTTCTAGCATTTATGTCAATTACAATGTATGCTCAGAAAAATGAATTAAAAGCTGCAGAAAAGACATTAAAAAAACAAGATTATAATACCGCTATTTCCTCGATTAAAGCAGCAGAAGCTTTAATCTCTAATATGGATGCTAAGATGAAAGCAAGATTTTACTATGCAAAAGGTCAAGCTTACATGGGTAAAAAAAGATTTCAAGAGGCATCTAATGCTTTTAAGGAATTAGAGAAAGTTGAAAAAGCTTCTGGTAGAATCAAATATTCAGGAAAAGTAATTGAGCCACTAAAGAATCAAATGGTTCAAGAGGTTTATAAAAAAGCTGCGGCTCAATATAAAAATAAAGACTACAAGAATGCAGCACCAAATTTCTATTTAACCTACAAACTAAGTCCAAGAGATACAATATTTGCATACAATGCAGCAATTAGCGCTACTTTAGCCAAAGACTATGACACTGCTTTAAAATATTATAAAGAGCTGCAAAATATGGGTTACACAGGAATTCAAACGTTATACTTTGCTACAAATAAGGAAACAGGTGTAAAAGAAAATTTAGGAAGTAAGGAAAATAGAGATATCCAAGTAAAAATTGGTATATATAAAAACCCAGTACAAGAACAAACAGAATCTAAAATGGGTACTATTATTAAGAACAGTGCTTACATCTTAAAAGAACAAGGAAAAACAGACGAGGCATTGAAAGCTGCAGAAGAAGCTAGAAAAATGTTTCCTAATGATTTGAATTTAATACTTACGCAAGCAGATATTTATTTTAAACTTGGCAATACAGAAAAGTTTGGTGAATTAATGCAAGAAGCAATTAAGCAAGATCCCACAAATCCACTATTGTTCTTTAACTTAGGAGTAATTAATTTTGACCAAGGAAATAAAGAAAAAGCTAAAGGGTATTATGAAAAAGCTATTGAATTAAGACCAGATTATGGTGATGCTTATATGAATTTAGCGGTTTTAATATTGGATGAAGAAAAAGCAATAGTAGAGGAGATGAATAAAAATTTATCAGATTTTGATAAATATGATGAGTTATTATTAAAGCAAAAAAATGTTTATAAAAAAGCTTTACCTCTTCTCGAAAAAGCAGATAAATATGCTAGAAGTATGAATACAGTTCAGACTTTAATGAATATTTATTCTACTCTTGAAATGACTGACAAAGAAAAAGAATTCTCTGATCTTTATAGAAAAATGAGACAAAAATAAGTTCCTCATTAGTATATAAAAAAACCGAAGCTAACAGCTTCGGTTTTTTTATATAATTCTTTTTATGACTCTTAGCTTATGAGTATGTTTTTTAGTATCAACATTGTAAATTCCTGTATGATCTAGTCTGTCAATTCTTACATTACCATGGGCGTGAATTATATGATAATCATTCATAATAATTCCTACATGTGTTATAACTCCCTCAGAATTGTCAAAAAATGCTAAATCTCCAGGTTCACTTTCTTCTATAAAACTTAATACCTCTCCTTGAGTAGCTTGTTGACTAGCATCACGTTTTAGAGAATATCCACAAATTTTATAGACCATTTGAGTAAATCCAGAACAATCTGTTCCAAAAAGTGTTTTTCCACCCCATAAATAAGGTACATTCAAAAACAAATAAGCTTTATGAACGATTTCTGATTTTACCAATTGATCTTGGTAAATACCTCCTTCATATTGAAAAGTGGTATCTAGTATTTGGAGAGTTTTGTCGTTGTAAAATGGAAGATTAGATCCTATAATCAAAGTAGATAGGTTGTTGTTATTGTCAACAATATAATCTATCATTTCGCCAGCATAAACAGGTGATTGATTGGATAATTCTTTATAATAATCTTCGTCTATTTGTAAGAATTGTTTGTTGTCAACATATCCTTCATAGTTATCAAAATGAATTCTTATTTTACTCCACTTTTTTCGTTTTTCTAACACTTTAAAGTGCTCACCAAACAGAAGTTGAGTAACCATTTCTGATGTATCAGAAGGCTCTAACCGAATAGGAACTACACTAAGATGACAAATGCCGTAAAGCATGAATTAATTTATTAATGAAGAAAAGCTATTTATAGCTTTTCGATAACCATTGCACTAGCACCACCACCACCGTTACAAATTCCTGCTGCACCAATTTTTGCATTATTTTGTTTTAGAATTGAGGTGAGAGTAATAATAATTCTAGCTCCAGAAACACCTAAAGGGTGACCTAAAGAAACAGCTCCACCATTTACATTTACCTTTGTATTATCCAATCCTAAAATTTTCATATTTGCTAATCCTACAACAGAAAAAGCTTCATTCAACTCGAAGTAATCTACATCATCGATAGAAATACCAGCTTTATCTAAAGCTTTTGGCAGAGCTTTAGCTGGAGCAGTCGTAAACCATTTTGGTTCTTGAGCAGCATCAGCATAACTTCTAATTTTTGCAATCGGTTTTATACCTAATTCAGAAGCTTTTTCAGCAGACATTAAAACTAAAGCAGCTCCACCATCATTGATAGTAGAAGCATTTGCAGCAGTTACAGTTCCTTCTTTAGTAAAGGCTGGACGTAATGCTGGAATCTTTTCCATTTTAACATTTTTAAACTCTTCATCTTCAGTCATCAAAATTGGTTCTCCTCTTCTTTGTGGGATTTTTACAGGAAACACTTCATCTGAAAACTTTCCAGCTTTCCATGCTTCAGCAGATCTAGTGTAAGATTGAATTGCATAAGTATCTTGATCTTCTCTTGAGAAATCATATTCAGTTGCACATGCATCAGCGCAAACTCCCATAGCTACTCCATCGTATACATCAACTAAACCATCTTTTTGCATTCCATCTTCCATTTTTGCTGGACCGAATTTAGTAGCAGTTCTTGCATGGTAATAATGAGGAATTGCACTCATATTTTCCATACCACCAGCAACTACTATATCAGCATCTCCTAGAGCAATAGTTTGAGCTGCAAACATAATTGACTTCATACCTGATGAACACACTTTATTAATAGTTGTACAAGGAACCGTATTTGGAATACCAGCAAACATTGCAGCTTGTCTTGCAGGTGCTTGTCCTAAGCCGGCAGAAACTACATTTCCCATAAATACTTCTTGAACATTTTCTGGTGATAAATTTATTTTTTCTAAAGCTCCTTTAATAGCGATTGCTCCTAATTTAGGTGCAGGTATGTTAGATAAACTTCCTAAAAAACTACCAATAGGTGTTCTAGCTACCGATACTATAACTACTTCTTTTGTATTCATCTATTTTTATCTTGATTTGCATTGCAAAATTAACCATTTTTAGGTAATTCTTATACCTAGATAAATACTGTTTTTTTGCTCAATCATTTTAATAAACTATGTTTGTGTTAGGATCAAGAAATCATGAGCAAAGTAGTTAATAAATTCTACCAACAGAACACCACCATTTATAAGGTTATACTTTTTTTGTTAACCGTTTCTGCAATTGTATATCTATTTCCAAAAGGAGGCCAGTTTAAATATGATTTTAATAAAGGAAAACCATGGCAATATGATAATTTATATGCTCCATTTGAGTTTGCAATCAGAAAAACTAATGAAGAAATAGAAATAGAAAAGCAGAGTATTAGAGATGAGGCTAAACTTTATTTTAGTTATGATACTGAGACTCCAAACAAAGTAAAAGTTAACTATATTGATAAAATAACCTTTTTAGAAAATTCTGATTCAATTACTAAAACTGAATATGAAGCATTGAAATTACTAGGTTCTAATTTGATAGAGGATATATATAAAGTAGGTTTTATAAATAGAGTAGGAGAGCGTTCTGTTCAAACATCCCAAGTTTTTGTTTCGCTAAAAAAGGACAATCTTGTTGAAGATGTATTGTTTCAGAATTTTTTAACGACTAAAAAGGTTTTAGAGCTTATAGAATTTAATCTTGGTGATAAGCCTTATAATTATCTTAAATCAATTCAGTATGATGCATTAACTGAAACCATTATTCCGAATGTTTCTTTTGATCAAATTTTAACTCAAAAAGTTATAGATCAAGAGATAAACAATATATCCATTACTAAAGGTAAAGTAGAAAATGGTGAGTTGATCATTCAAAAAGGAGACATTGTAGAAGGAAAAAACTTAGCGGTCTTAAAATCCTTAAAAGTAGAATCTGAATCACAAGTTTGGACAGAATCTAATTATTTGTGGATAGTATCTGGCTATACAGTTTTAGTTTCTTTAGCCCTATTAATGCTATTATTTTTTTTATCAAAATATAGATTTAGCATTTTTGAGAACAATAATAAGGTAACATTTATCTTTTTCAATGTTGCTTTTATGATCTTAATACAAACTCTTGTAGTAAAATACAATTCTGATTTTTTATATGTTGTACCTCTAAGTATTTTGCCTATAGTTTTAAAAACTTTTTTTGATGCTAGATTAGGATTGTTTACTCACGTTTTAACCGTTCTTTTACTTGGCTTTATTGTTCCAAATAGTTTTGAATTTATCTATTTACATATCATAGCAGGTATAGTAACAATACTTACAGTAACTGATTTGTACAAAAGAGCAACTCTTTTTATATCCATAGGACAGATTACGTTAATTTATATGCTTACTTATTTTGCGTTTTCTGTCATAAAAGAAGGGAATGCATTACAAATTAATTGGGAGTATTTTGCCATGTTTGCTGCAAATGGATTGTTGTCATTTCTTTCATTATTTTTTATCTATATATATGAAAAAGTTTTTGGTTTAGTCTCTGATGTAACATTATTAGAATTATCAAATACAAACTCAAAATTGCTTAGAGAATTAAATGAACAAGCACCAGGAACCTTTCAGCATTCTATGCAAGTTGCTAACTTAGCTGAGGCTGCTGCTAATGAAATAGGAGCAAATTCTATGTTGGTACGAACAGGGGCTTTGTATCATGATATTGGAAAAATGTTAAACCCTCAATACTTTACTGAAAATCAATCAACGGGTGTTAACCCTCACAATGATTTAACTCCAACTGATAGTGCACAACTTATTATTAATCATGTTTCTAAAGGAATCGAGCTAGCAAAACAAAATAGATTACCCGACAGAATTATAGACTTTATAAGAACACATCACGGTACAACACTTGTTTACTATTTTTATAAAAAAGAAAAAGAAAATACGGATGATTTAGAGGTTGATATTACAAAATTTCAATACAAAGGTCCTATCCCTTTTTCTAAAGAAACAGCAATTTTAATGATGTGTGATGCTGCGGAGGCTGCTTCCAAAAGCTTGAAAGAACCTACAGCACAATCTATTGATGACTTAATTAATAAAATTGTTGACAAGCAAAAGGATGATCATCAATTTATAAACTCAAATATTACATTTAGAGAGATTGAAAAAATAAAAAAAGTGATAAAAAGTAAGTTGATGAATATATATCATTTGCGAGTAGAATATCCTGAGTAAAATTTCTTTAAAAAAGTTAGAAAATCTTGCAAGATTCTTTTTGTAATCTTACATTTGCAGTCGCAATTTTAATTCTATGATTGTTTAGAATTAAAGGAGAGGTGGCAGAGTGGTAATGCAGCAGCCTGCTAAGCTGTCATCGTTTTTCGATGCCCGGGTTCGAATCCCGGTCTCTCCGCAAAAATTGTGAATCGGGGTGTAGCGTAGCCCGGTCATCGCGCCTCGTTTGGGACGAGGAGGTCGCAGGTTCGAATCCTGCCACCCCGACACTGTTTTCGTAGAAACATAAAAACTACGGGCTCGTAGCTCAGCTGGATAGAGCACCTCCCTTCTAAGGAGGCGGTCATAGGTTCGAATCCTATCGGGCTCACATAAAGCTTCACAGAAATGTGAAGCTTTTTTGTTATTTAGAATTTAAGAAAGCTAGTTTATAACTAATACCTAAATTAGCTGTGTATGCATCTAAAGTTCCTCCTTTAGATCTAACATAACCTCCAGCAGCTCTTGTAGAAAGAGTATTGGATATTTGATAATTTAAACCAACACTAGGTTTTATAATCAAACCTTCGCCTGTACTTATGTCACCACCACCAGCACCACCTATTAGGAATTGACCAAATAAACTTAGTTTATTATCAATAAAAGAATTGGATTGAATACCAATACCTACAATTCCTTCTGCATAAGCACCCGCATTTCCAAAATTTGCAAAAGCAGTTTGACCAGCTAAATAAAACCTTTTGTTAAGATGATAATTTAACTGAAAAGCTATTTGACACAAATCCTCTGTAGGATTATTCATTCTTTGTGCTCCAAAGTATATATCTTGTTTTATAATAGCTTCAAAACCTTTAAATTTCGACTGTCCCTTAATGGAGAAATCTTCACTCTCAATACCATTTATATTAGTGTAATATTTGAGACCAAAACCATAACTTCTTGAGAAAAAATGAGAATTCGGGCTCATTACAATACCTGTATTTATAGAAGCATAAATGTTATCAAATATGTGCTGCTCTATAGAAATGTCGGGTGCGATTAAAATACCTCCTTGGGTATCAACGCCGCCGCCGCCACCTCCGCCAACTCCAAACTTAGCAAGAAGATTAGTTCTATTTTTGTTCATAGCAAAATGATATCCTCCTCCTAGCAAAACGTCCATATAACCAGCTCTGATACCATCATAGGCTCCATCAAATTTTAAAAAGGTAAACCAATTTTTATTAATATAACTACTTATTTCAAAACCAGCTAATCTTATAGTAGAACCATTTAGAGAAGTACCGTCAGTTCTTATAGAAGATCCACTAGCTCTCATATTATTAAGGTGAAACATGAGTGAAAACCTAGAGAAGGGTCTATTCCAATCTGTATTCTCAAGATCTTTAATAGTATATGTTTTTTCAGCATCAGAGAAATTAGTATATATAATATTAAGTGGAATTTGTAGTGCTATATTGAGTTGATGACTTTTAATTTTTCCACCTTCAAAGAAATTGATGTAGCTATATCCACTTGTAAGAGAAAAGTCTTTAAACTGAAATCCTAGATTCACTTTTGGTAAAATAAATGCACCACTACCATCAGGAGCACCAGCTCCACCACCACCACCAAAATGGATACTAGAGTCTAGAAAAAGTTTTTCACTAAGGAATTCTTTATAGCCAACGTTGACTCCGAGTGTAAAAAAACCACCACGATCTCCACGTAAGGCACCATAAATACCAAGTCCAGTGTAAAAGTTATTAAATTTTAAATTAAAGTGTTTTCCAATTAGTCCAAGATGATTCTCATTTTGAATTTTGGAATTTGTAGGCATATCTACAGATAGAAAATCTACCATTGCAAATCCTTTTTGTATTCTTTTTTCTGGAATTACATCTGTTGTTTGAGAAAAACCTAAACTTGATATAAGAATTAATAAAAAAAAGTATTTATTCAGTTTCATGAGCTTTTTCTATTGTTATGATAATTGTTTTAGATGTTGGTGTATTGCTTTTATCAGCCTTACTTTTTATGGGAACCAATACATTTGCTTCAGGAAAATATGTAGCTGTAGAACCTGCAGGAATATTATAAGGAACTACTAAAAAGTTTTTAGCTTCCCTAATTTCTCCCTGAAAATGACTTTTTAAATTTACTTTATCAAGTTTCTTTAAACCTAATTGGTCTATATTTTTCTGGTTCATTAAAATAACTCTCCTTTCATTTAAGATTCCTCTGTAACGATCATTTAAACCATAAATAGTTGTATTGTATTGATCATGAGTTCTTATAGTCATCATCAAAAATTGATTTTCTTCCAATTCAATTTCTGAAGGCTTGTTAATTGTGAAGTTTGCTTTCTTTGTATGAGTTGTCGCGAAATCTCCCTCTCTTGCATTGTTTGGTAAATAAAAACCACCTTTTTTTCTAACTCTTTGATTATAATTGTCAAAACCAGGAATTACTTTTTCAATCTTATTTCTAATATTGTCATAATTATTTAAAAGAGCATCCCAATTTGTTTTTGAATCTTTTAATGTTTCTTTTGCAATTCCACAAACAATAGCAGTTTCGCTTAATAATTTATCTGATGCAGGCTGAATTGTCCCTCTGGATTGGTGCACAACTCCCATGGAATTTTCTACGGATATAAACTGTTCTCCTTCTTTTTGGAAATCTTTTTCTGTCCTGCCTAAACATGGTAAAATGAGTGCTTTTTTTCCATGAATTAAATGACTTCTATTTAACTTAGTAGAAACATGGACTGTTAAATCACAATTTTGAAGAGCCTTTGCAGTATATTCTGTATCTGGGGTTGCCGATAAGAAATTTCCTCCCATAGCAAAAAATACACTAGCTTTTTTTTTATACATTTTTTCAATAGCTTCAACTACATCAAAACCATGTTTTCTTGGGGCTTTGAAATTGAACTCTTGTTCTAAAGCATCTAAAAAACTATCTTTTGGTTTTTCCCAAATACCCATAGTTCTATCTCCTTGAACGTTTGAATGACCACGAACTGGACATGTTCCTGCACCTTTTTTTCCAATACTTCCTTTTAAGAGTAAAAGGTTTACCAATTCTTGAATATTATCTACAGCATTTTTATGTTGTGTTAATCCCATTGCCCAACAAATAATAATTTTCTTTTTCTTGGCAATTAAATCTGCTGCTTCTTTAATTTTATCTAATGAAATTCCTGTTTGAGACACCAATTCTTCAATTGAATAGTTTTCTAAATCTTTCAAAAATAAATCCAATCCTAAAGTTTTTTCATTTATAAAATCATGATCAAAAACAGAGTTGGGTTGTTCTTTCTCTTTTTGAATTAAAAGTTTGAGAATGATTTTTAATAAAGCAACATCTCCGTTAATCTTTACTTGTAAAAATATATCTGTAATTTTCTGACCTTTTCCAAGCCACTTTAATGGATTTTGAGGATCTGTATAATTGATCAAACCGACTTCAGGTAAGGGATTTATTGTTATTATTTGTCCACCTCTTTTTTTTGTTGCATCTAATGCTTTTAGCATTCTTGGATGATTTGTTCCAGGGTTTTGCCCCATTACAATGACCAATTCTGCATGATTAAAATCGTCTAAGGTTACAGATCCTTTTCCAATTCCTAGGGTTTCAGTTAATGCAACACCACTAGATTCATGACACATGTTTGAACAATCAGGAAGATTATTGGTGCCAAATTGTCTAACAAATAATTGATATAAAAATGCAGCTTCATTACTTGTTCTACCTGAAGTGTAAAAAATAGCTTCATTAGGTGATTTTAAATCATTAAGCTCTTTACCAATCATTTTGAAAGCCTCAGACCAAGAAATTTCTTCGTAAAAATCTGATCCTTCTTTTAAAACTACAGGGTGAGTAATCCTTCCTTTTTTACCAATTTCATAATCTGAAAGTTTAGATAGTTCTAGAACTGAATGAGTTGCAAAAAATAATGGAGAAACTCTATTTTTAGTAGCTTCTTCTGCAACAGCTTTTGCTCCATTTTCGCAATATTCAGCTAAAAAATCACGCTTTTCATCTGGATCTGGCCAAGCACAACCAGGACAATCAAAACCATTCATTTGATTTAAGTTAGCAAGAAGCTGAATACTTTTTCCAATACCAACTTCATTTTTCATATGAGACAAAGCAGAGGAAACTGCTTTTGCACCAACAGAAGATTTTGGGATTTTTTTTAATTCAATTCCTGTTAATTTTTCTGGTGGTTGGGCAAAAACTTTTTTCTTACTCATATCTATTGTTTGATATAATTTGGATTGGAATAAATAGTCATTTTATTTTCTCTAGTAAAGCCAATTAAGCAAATACCAAACTCTTTTGCAAAATCTACTGCCAAAGACGAGCAAGCAGAAACAGCAACTACTAAAGGAATTTTAGCTAGAAATGCTTTGCTTATAATTTCGTAAGAAACTCTACCACTAACTAATAGAATTCTCCCTTTGTTTAATTGATCTTTACGCAATAAATCACCAACACATTTATCTACAGCATTATGTCTTCCTATGTCTTCTCTTATTGTAAGGAGTTTATATGCGTCATTAAATATACCTGAAGCATGACTTCCTCCAGATAGTTTAAATACCTCTTGATTTTTTTGAAGATTTAAAAACATCTCATGAATCTTTTCTAACTGAAACGATGATGAATCTAATTCTTTTTGAGTTGATTTATGCAAATCATCAAGTTCTTTTTTCCCACAAATACCACAAGAAGAAACAGATAATAGAGATCTTTTATTAAGATAGCCTTTTCCTAAATTTGAATCTTTAATATTTATGTTTACAATACAAGAACCATCTTTTTTTTCTTCTATAATTGAAAATTCTAAAGGTTCTTTTTTCTTGTAAATATCTTCAGCATATAATAACCCTCTAATTAGATCAAAGTCATGATTGGGAGTTCTCATCACAACCGTAAAGGATTCGTTGTTTATATTTATTTGTAAAGGAGCTTCAATTACTAGAGAATCACTAGTAATTTTTTGAGAAGAGTTCTCAACTTTAAGGCCTTGATATATTGAGGTTTGCATTTAAAAAACTAAACACACAAATTTACTATTTTTAGTTTTAGAAAACACAAAAGCCTTGATAAAATCAAGGCTTTCATAGTGTATTACACCCCTATAATAAAACACTAATTTGCATAACTCTTACGAGTTTTGTCTTATAAAGCTAGTAAAAAAAACGCCATTATTTTTACAGACATCCGGTAAATATTTGTAAAAGCTTGATTTGTAAACATATGTTAATAATATGCTTTTGTAGTTTTTAAAACAATAAATTGATTGTTTAGGTTAGTTGTGAAAAATAAAAATGTTTTTCCACCACTTTTAATCTTTAAATTTTTTCTGATTTTGTCTACAGATAAAGGGAAATTTCTGCAAGTTATATTTGCTTGTGTTTTTATTAAAGATTTGATTTCTCTTTTTTTATAATTGTAATTTTCTTGAATTTTAAAAACTCTACCAGGAAAATCAATCAATTCATCACTTGTGTAAAGGTGAGAATGTTTATGGAGTTTGTGAACCTTTAAATTTATTGCTAATTCTTTGAAAGCTCCAGATTTTAAAATTGCTACGTTTGGTTCGTAGAGATAGGTTAGTGGTTCTGAGTATTTAATTTCTGTTTCTGTACTTTTAGAAAATTGAAACTTTTGAACGTTGTTTTTTGCAAAGTTGATTGTTTTTATTGTAACTTTTTTTTTGGAGTTTTTCTCAAGTAAAAACAACAATTCTTTTACTTCATTATTTACAGCAACAATATGAATTTCTTTTACAAACTTTAGATTTTCTATCCCCATTTGAATATCTAACATTGGAGAATATTTAATTAATATTGTGCTAGAATTAGCAAACAAACTATCTATATGTTTGGGGACATTTGGTAAACAATCATCCAATAAAAAAACCTTTCCTTTTATATTATTTCTTCTTGATGGATCTACATAAATGCAATCATATGTTTTATCAGTTGTGGACAGAAATTCTATTCCGTCTTTATGAATAAACTCAATGTTATTTGACTTCAATTCTCTTGAGTTGTGCTGAGCTATTTCAACTAATTCCTCGTTTATTTCACAATGAATAACGCTATTGAATTGTTTAGAAAAATAATAAGAATCAATTCCAAAACCTCCAGTAAGATCTATGCAAGATTTTCCGGTTACTATTTTTGATTTATAGTTTGCTGTTATTTCTGATGATGTTTGTTCTAAGTTGAGTTTTGGAGGAAAGAAAATATTACTATTTGTAAACCAAGTTTGTAGTTTATCTTTTGCTTTTTGTTTTCCGATTATTTGTTGTGCAATTTCTTGAATCGTAACTTCTTTAAAAGGACTTCCTTTTAAAATAAGTTTAGAAATATCTGTTTTAAGGTTTTCAAGAATAAAATCCTGCACCTCTTTTTGTAAAACTTTTAAATTCAAGTTTATAAATCTTTGGTTAATGAGTTTACAATCTTGTTTTCAGATAAAAATTCTTTAAGAATTACCTTCAAAGCTGTGTAAGAAGGAACAGCTATTATCATTCCTAAAGGTCCCATCAATAATCCACCAATAATGATGATTAAGAATATTTCTAATGGATGAGATTTTACTGATTTTGAAAAAATAAAAGGTTGACTAAAGAAATTATCAACCAATTGAGCAATAAAATACCCAATCATAACATAACAAGTTGTTGGTAAAATTTCTGATTGAAAATCTAAACCTAAATTACTAGTCATAGATAAAATGATCATTACAAATGCACCAATTAAAGGACCTACATAAGGAATGATATTTAGTAAAGCACATAAAAAAGCAATGACTACAGCATTTGAAATTCCAAAAATAAGTAGTGTAATGGTGTAAATAATAAATAAAATGCTAATCTGAAATACGATTCCTAGAAAGTATCTAGAAAGTAAATCATTGATTATTTCTATAGAATCTGAAACTCTATTTTCAGTTCCTTTAGGAATGATAATTAACATTGCATTTTTCAATAACCTGCTATCTTTCATAAAAAAGAACGAAATAAATAAAACAGAAAATAGTCCAATGCTAAAAGATCCTAGAGCACCAACGATAGAATTTAAAGCATTCGGAATTGATTCTAAGCTAGAAAAAATATCGGTACTCTTTAATTCACTTAAAAGATTGATGTTTTTTGATTTGAAATATTCGTTTACTTGAATAATTATGCTCTCTATATCTTGTTCTAATTTGTTTGTTTGGAGTAGTGATAAATTTTCTCCTTGTTCAACAATCAAAGGAATAAATAAACTTATAACGGTAACTAGAAAGCCAACGAAAATAAACATAGCAGATATAACTGCTAATGTATTTGGAAACTTTAAACGTTTTCTTAAAAACTGAATAATAGGTCTTGCTAATAGTGAGGTAACACCAGCAATAACAACATAAACTAAAACAGTTTTTATGGCAAAAAGAAAGTAGAGAAGTAGAGCAATTCCAATGAGAATTGCAATAGTTCTTAAAATTCCGTTTGCTATGGTTTTACTAGACATTAATTATACCCTTTTACATCTCCCATGCTTAACTTTCCTCCACTAGAAAAAGTATCCATAGTTGGTAATTTAGTGCCACTTTCAGTTGTAATCCAATCCTCCCAAGTAGAGGGTGTTCCTTTCATTTTCATGCTAGGTACATGCATTTGATAACTTACAGGTAGGTGATTTTTATCTAGAATCAATATGTAAGAATCTCCAGGTGTAGAACCTCCAGAGGTGTATTTAATTTTTAAGGCTTCTTTTCCATCTACGGTAAAAATATTTCTAAAAGTTCCATCATCAAATAATTTATGAGGTGCAACCAACCAAAAACTATCATTATTAAATGAACGTAATGCTCTGCTAATTAAAATACTATCAACAGTATTTTTAGATTTTTCAGAGACTTTACTTTTATCCATATCATTTGGATGTAATTTAACCATCAAATCTTTCCAACTAACGTCAATCACATGGTTTTTTTTATCCCATTTATAAGATCTTCTTCCTCCAAAACTCCATTCTAAATAACGAGTATTTTTGTAGGCATCATGATTTACAGCAGTAAGAATTTTATTAGCTAAAGTATCTGCTTTCGGATTGTAAGCTTTTACTTCTCCCATGTCTAATTCCATCCCAAAAATAGAAAGCTTATGTTGATTTGGTAAATAAACACCAGATTCAGTTTTCTTTATATCAGACCAACTTGCAGAAACACCACCTAACGGAATGATTTGGACCCACATTTTATAACTTACAGGTTTGTAGTTTTCATCTAATATCCATAAATAAGAATCTCCAGGAGTTGAACCACCAGAAGTGTACGTCACTAATAAAGCATCTTTGCCATCATAGTTTACAACTTTTCTTTCTACACCATTGTCAAAAATTTTATAGGGAGCAACTAGCCAAAAACTATCATTATTAAAGTTTTTTAAAGCTTCTGAAATTAATTCAGGTGATTTTGCTTTGCTTTTAGAATTATCATTTAAATCTAAAACAACAGAATTCCCATTTAAATTTACTTCTACTATACCTTTTTGTTTGAACCATTTATAATGATTTACATCTCTAAAACTCCACTCAAAAACTTCTGTAGTATCGTAAGCATCTTTATGTAAGGCTGCAGACATTTTTTGAGCTAACTCTTCTGCTTTAGGTCCAGATTCTCCTTCAGGTAATGACTCATTGTAACTATAATAAATCACACCAATAACTAAAACTAGGAGGATAATTATAACTCCAACAATTTTAAAAAACTTCTTCATACTTTTTAATTCTCTGTTTAATTCCTTTAGCTAATTCATCGGCAGATTTAGGGTGAAATTGGAACCATAATTCTGGTTCAATTAATTCTAGTTCAGCTATAGCTAATTTATTTTGATTGTCTAAAAATACATCAACTCTTGCGTAAATAGGTAATTCTGGACAAGATTTTACTGCATTTTCTGCAAATTGTATTTCCTCTTTAGTTGGATTATAAATTTGTACACTACCACCAAAATCGTCCTGCACTCTAAAATCTCCAGGTTTTGCTTGTTTTAAGACCGCATGTAAAATTTCCATTCATAACCATAAAAGATACCTCTCCTTTGCTTACAATATTATTTTGAAAAGGCTGAAGCATCATTGCTTCCTTGGCTATAAGTTCCTGAAAAATAGATTCATATTTTTCAACCTCGTTAGCTTTAATCTTATATGTATGTCTTGCAGCACCAGATATACAAGGCTTAAGCACAAAATCTTTTAAGTTGTATTTATGGTATAGTTCTTTTAAAGTAGATTTTGTATTTATTTCAACAAAGTAAGTTTCACAGATATGAACTCCTTTTTTTAGTAAATCAATGAGGTAATGCTTGTCTATATTCCATCGAACTAATTTTTCTGAATTTAAAAGTATCGTCAATTTACTAACTTTAATTAGCCACTTTGAAAACTCAGCAAATCGATCAAAATAATCCCAAGTACTTCTAAATAGGATGAACTTTGTAGAAGACCAATCAAAGTTTTTATCATCCCATGATATTCGATCAACTTTTAGTTTTAAATCTTCTAATGACTTTCTAACTAATGCATCTTCTTTATAGATATTTTGTGAATAATCATCTTTCTTTGAAGTATTTACATATCTGCAATCCGTTAAGATGACAACATCTAAGTTTTTCATTTTTTATGAGTTTCGTAATATTTCAAAACATGTTTAGGCATGTCAATTCCTTTTTTTAGTTTTTTATCAGGAATAGGATATTCGGCTATTTGTTTAAGCGGTACAATTCCTGCCCAAACATTTAAATTGTAATCTTCTGGTTCATCCTCTACACCAACATCTCTAATTTTTGCAGAAGCAGTTTCGATAGTCATTTCTGCAACCAACGTCCTGTCTATTTCTTTTTGGTTCATTGGTCTAATTCCATCCCATCTACCTTTCATCATATGTTCCATAAAAATTTCTAGAGCCTTTTCTTTTTGAAGATCTTCAGTTATTTTTTTTAAAGAACCAAATAAAGTTACGGATCTATAATTTACCGAATGATGTAAACCAGATCTTGCTAAAACCAGTGCATCTAAAAGCATTATGGTAATGCTAATTTTTTCTGATTCTAATAATGAATTCAACATTCTATTTCCTTGTGAGCCGTGTAAAATAATTTTATTTTCATCTCTTCCGTAAGCCATAGGAATTGAAATAGGATATCCATCATAAATATAACTTACATAACAAATAAAACCGGCGTCTAGGATTTCGTTAATTTTTTGAACATCATAATTAGCACGAATCTGTCCACGTTTTATTTTATTCAATTTCGATTGATTGTACTCTTTCATCTGTTTATTGGATCAGTATTTTTAAATTGCTTTTGTATTATAGAAACTAATTCTAAGTCTTTTGGAGCAAAAACTCTTTTTAAAGAAGCTGGATGATTTTCTAGTTCTTTTTTTGGTCTGATGGGTCTTTCTGCAAAATTTCCAGAACAACTTGGACACACATTTTTAAAGACCTCTAATGCACAAGTTTTACAATAGGTATACTCAAAAGAGCATATCATTGCTTCTTTTGAATTGTAGGGCAAATCTTTGTTACAATGTTCACAATTTGGACGAATTTCTAACATGTTTAAATGTAATAAAAATCTTCTGAAATTTTTTTGGAAGTTCAGTTGATATTTCAATCTCTTTTTTGGTAAATGGATGTGTAAATTTTAATTTTGAAGCATGTAAATACAATCCTTTTCCTATTAAAATTAAAGGCTCTAAACCATATTCTTTATCTCCTAAAATTGGATTTCCTAAGATTGACATATGCTTTCTTAACTGATGTCTTCGTCCTGTTTTGGGTGTTAATTCAACTAAATTTAAAAACTCAAACCTGTCTGATTTTACTGTTTCTAAAATTGAGTAGTTTGATTGAGCTGCTTTACCATCAATTTCAGAATTAATTTTACCCTTTAAAGATATTTTACCAATAGTAATGGCATGATATGTTTTATGAATTTCTTTGTTTTCAAATAACTGATTCAAAGCGATTATAGATGAACTTGTTTTACTAATTAATAACAAGCCAGAAGTAGGATAATCTAATCTATGGACAGGTCTTGGTCTTACTGCGTCTGGTTGATTGCTATTTTTTAGATTTTGTTTTAATGCATTGTCGATAGTTTTAAATGTATTTCCACTCACTAATATTCCTGCAGGTTTATAAATAATGGCTAAGAAATTATCTTCATAAAGAATATCTAATTTTAAATTTAATGGTTTGTGTTTTTTGTCTGAGTCATTATCTAGTATAGTAATTTCTTCATTGCCGAATAATACCTTAGCAGTGGTTGTTGGATTTCCATCAACAAGAATGAATCCTTTCTTGATTGCTTTTTTTATCCCAGATTTTGTTGAAACTTTTTTAAATATACCCACAGCATATTCTTGAATCCGAATTGGTGTTTTTTGAATTGGTACTTTATGTGTTTCTAGGATTTTCAATTGTTCTTAAAATTAAAAAAACGGATTATTGAAGATTCAATAATCCGTTTGTAATTTTTTATATTTATTTTATTTATCGTTTTTATAACCTTTTGGACGTTTCCATCTTACAGGAGCTTTCGGTTCTTTTTTCATTTTGAATTCTTGGGTTTTTAATAACCTTAAAGCTTCATTGATAGCTCTCTCTAATTGAGGATCTTTTCCGTCAATCACACTTTTAGGATCTTGAATTACTTCAATATTAGGGGCAACTCCTTCTCCTTCAACAGCCCATTCACCATCAATATCAAAGAAACCACCTCTTGGTGCAACCATTCTTCCTCCATCAATAAAACGAGGAGTATCCCAAGTTCCAACCAAACCTCCCCAAGTTCTTGTTCCTACTAAAGGACCAATCTTTTTCATTTTAAACATATAAGGAAGTAAATCTCCACCAGAACCAGCTCTTTCATTAATAACCATCACTTTTGGACCCCATATTCCTGCCATAGGAGTTGTCCAAGGTCTTCTATCATTTGCTTTGCTATTAAAGTAACCAAAGAGTTCACGAGACATTATATCAATCATATAATCTGCAGCAGAACCACCTCCATTATTCCTTTCATCGATAACAACTCCCTTTTTTTCTTGTTGAGAAAAGTAGTATCTGTTAAATGAAGTGAATCCTCCGTTTCCAGTGTTAGGAACATAAACATAGGCTAACTTTCCATTGGATAATTCATCTACTTTTTTTCTGTTGCCTTCAACCCAATCAATATATCTTAAGTATCGTTCGCTTCCAATGGGTTTTACCAAAACTTCTCTTGCTCCTTCTTTTGATGGAGATGAATTGACAGTTATGTAAATTTCTCGTCCTGAAGTTTGCTCTAATAAGCTGAAAGGGTTTGAATTTGATGTCAATTCTTTTCCATTAATACTCAGAATATAATCACCTTCATTTATATCAATTCCTGGTAAACCTAATGGAGCATTAAAGTTTGGATTCCAACGTTCTCCATTGTATATTTTTGAAATTTTAAAGTTTCCATTTACTTCTTCAAGATCACAACCTAGCAGACCAACCGAAACTCTATTTAGATCAGGTAAATCACCTCCAGAGACATAAGAATGTCCAACAGCAACTTCACCACTCATAATATCTACTACGTAATTCAAATCAGTTCTATGACGAACATGATTGATCCAAGGTGAATACCATTTGTAAACTTCATCCCATGGTGCTCCATGAACATTGTCTACATATAAGAAGTCTCTCATATATCTCCATCCTTCTTTAAAGATTTGATGATATTCTGCTTGAGGATCTAGCTTAATTTTCAAATTGGTTTTTAATCTTCCTTTTCCAGGTTTAACTGGAGATTTACTACTGTTTAATAACCAACTTCCTCTTGAATTTAATAATACAGAATTTCTATCTTCAGAAGCAACCATAGAAGAAACTCCTTTAGAATATATAGTTGCTTTTTGTTTGTTTACATCATAGAAATGAACGGTAAGACCAGACTCATTTGGAACACTTTCAGCAACAAAAACTTTTCCTTTTGGCCCTTTTAATAAGTCGGCATAATTTCTTGCAGGGAGTTTCATAGCTACGGCTCTATTAAATATTCCATCTTCTTCAATAACAACAGTTACATCTTTTGATTTTTTAGTTGCTGAACTTTTCGAAGGAACCTTTTTATCTTCTTTTTTAGAGTCTGAAGCTTCTTCGTCTGTTTCTGGAAGGTTGGGAGCTTTATCTTTTGAATTTAAAACGATAGCATACAAACTTCTTGTTACACTAGGGTCATAAGAGCTCATGTCTAACCAACCTGTTTGCAATCCATAATTTGTGCTTGCTAGCGTGTAAATATATTTACCAGAAACATCCCAAACAGGAGTGATTGCATCTGCAATAGGATCTGTTAGTTGAATGGTTTTATTAGAATCAATATTGTATGCAAAAATGGATTTAAAATGACTCTTATTTTGTTTTGCATAAGCAATCCATTTACTATCAGGAGACCAATTTGGATTCATTGCTCTGTTTGGATGAGCATATCGATCTGTTGCTACTTTCTTTGTTTTTTTACTTTCTAAATTTACAATCCAAATATTGTAATGTGTATCTGTATAAGCAATATGTTTTCCATCTGGCGACCAATCTGGTGTAAAATAAAAAGTTGGATTTGGTAATTTTATGGTCTTTTGATTTTGTCCATTTTGATTTGCAATAACCAATTGATATTCTCCTCCTTTATCAGAAAACCAAGCAACTTTTTCTCCTTTTGGAGACCAAATTGGATAACGATCAGCAACTCCAGGAGAGTTGGTTAAATTTCTCCAAGTACCATTTTCTTTTGGAACTGTAAAGATTTCTCCTCTGTATTCAAAAATGGCTCTTTTACCTTTGGGTGATAAGTTAGCATTTGATAAATTTCTACCAGAAACATTTTCCCATCTTGGTCTAGAAAAGTTTAAATCTGCTTTTACGTTCACAACAATTTGTCTTGCTTGTAAAGTAGTTGGATTTAAAAAATGAATATATCCACCTTGTTCATAAACAATTCCGTTTGAATTGGCGTCTAAACTTTTAACATCAAATTTTTTGTGAAATGTTATTTGCTTTTCTTGTTTAGTCTTATGATTGAAAGACCAAATATTAGCGGTGTAATCTCTTTCAGAAATAAAGTATACAACTCCATTATGCCAAACAGGGTCTAAATGTCTTTCTTTATCTTTTTGCTCTGTTCTAATTAATTCTTTTGTTTTTAAATCGACAATCCAAATAGGCATTGCTTGCCCTCCTCTGTAATTTCTCCATTCAGCATCCCAACCTGTAATAGGTGTGTAAGCTACATGTTTTCCATCTTCAGAAATCTCTCCATAAGCTGCTCTCGGTATTCCAAGAGATTTTGGCAAACCTCCTTTGGGAGAAACTGTAAAAAACTTGTTGGTTTGTGTTGGTCTTCCTTCTCTTCCAGAGCGAAATAAAATATTTCCATTTGGTGTCCAACCTTGAACAAAATCTCCACTAGGATGATACGTTAATCGTTTTGGTTCTCCACCTTCAGCTGGAATCATAAATACATCTACATTTCCATCATATTGTGCAGTAAAAGCAATCCATTTCTCATCAGGAGAAAAATGAGGAGAAGATTCGTAACCAATATCGCTGGTTAATCTAATGGCAGTTCCACCAGTTAAGGGAGCTTTCCATAAGTCATTTGCATACACAAAGACAACATGAGTTTTTGATAATGTGGGTTGTCTAAGTAATTGTGTTCCTTGAGCTGATACTCCTAATGTTACAATAAACAAAAGGGCAAAAACGAATTGTTTCATGATGTTTGGTTTTGAAAAATGAGAATTAAAGATACGGAATTTACAGAAAGCTATTTTGCAAACAACTGACTCATGTCTCTAAACGCTTTGAATTCTAGAGCATTTCCTTCTGGATCGTTAAAGAACATGGTTGCTTGTTCTCCTACTTTTCCTTGAAAACGAATGGTTGGAGCAATCACAAATTGGGTTCTATTTCTTTGCAGTTTCTCAGCCAATTTTGACCAATCTTCCCAAGAAAGAACTACTCCAAAATGTGGAACAGGAACATCATGACCATCAACAATATTTGAAATTCGTTGAGGATTAAAATCTTCTTTTTGGTGTATCACTAATTGATGACCAAAGAAATTGAAATCAACCCAATGATCTGAGATTCTTCCTTCTTCACATCCTAAAGTTTCTCTATAAAAGGTTCTACATGGTTCTAAAGATTTTACTGAAATTGCTAAGTGAAATGGTTGTAAAGACATAAATAAAGATTATAGTTCTGTTATTTTCTGATTTGAAAACTGTATCAAATCTTTAAAGAATAAAGTAAAATCATTTTCAAACTCAGTGTAATGTAACTTTAAATCTTCTAGAGCTAGATTCATTTGAGATTTATTTTTTGTTCTATTATTCATTCCGTTTAAAACTCTTTGAATTCCTTCTTTGTATTGATAATTAAACAGCCAATTGTATTCCATCATATAAGGCAACATATGTTGTGTTTTTTCTGGTAAAATATCAAATTCAGTTTGTAATAACTTATAAATAGAATTCACATACACATCTAATGGAACAGCTGAATAATTCTGCCAGTTTTTAGCTAAAAAATGATCGTAGAAAATATCTATAATAATCCCTTTATAGAGCCTGTATCTATTATGTAATCTTCTCTTACTTTGTCTTACTGTTTGATGCTGATCTGTAAATGTATCTATCTCTCTATGCAGTTTAATACCGTTTTTTATGTCTTGATTGTAATGTTGAAATTGATTACCTAAAATTCCGTCAGCAAAAAAATTACCCATCATAACATCTGTATTGGTTGGTGAAAGGTATAAGTGAGCTAAGAAGTTCAAAAAATTAAAGAGTTTGATAAAACATAAAAGTAAACAAAAAACCACAACTTTAAAGTTGTGGTTTTTCAAATATTTTATATTTCTAATATTAACTATTCAACATCACTGGCATTACTAACATCGTAACCTTTTCACCATCTTCTGTTCCATCTAATGGAGTTAAAATTCCAGCTCTATTTGGTAAAGACATTTCAATCAACACCTCGTTAGAATCTAAGTTGTTTAACATTTCACTTAAAAAACGAGAGTTAAAACCAATTTGCATATCGTCTCCTTGGTAATCACAACTTAAACGTTCTTCTGCTTTGTTAGAGAAATCTAAATCTTCAGCAGAAATATTTAACTCCGTTCCTGCCATTTTTAAACGAATTTGATGTGTTGTTTTGCTAGAGAAAATAGAAACACGTTTTACAGAGTTTAAAAAAGAACCTCTGTGAACAGTCAATTTATTTGGGTTTTCTTTAGGAATAACCGCCTCGTAATTAGGATATTTTCCATCAATCAAACGGCAAACCAACACAAAATTATCAAAAGTGAATTTTGCATTCGCATCATTATATTCGATTGTTAGATCATCTTCACTACCTAAAATACCTTTTAATAAGTTCAAAGGTTTTTTTGGCATGATAAACTCAGCAGCTTCATTTGCTTTCACATCTGTTCTAGTGTATTTCACTAATTTATGTGCATCAGTAGCTACAAAAGTTAAACCTTCTGTACTAAACTGAAAAAAGACACCACTCATTACAGGACGTAAATCATCGTTTCCAGCTGCAAAAATAGTTTTAGAAATTGCAGTAGCTAAAACATGCGAAGGAACAACTGTATTGCTTGGAGATGGTAAACTTACTGCTTTTGGAAATTCATCTCCAGAAAAATAAGCCATATCATATTTACCTTGATCTGAACTGATCTCAATAGTGCTTTCTCCTTCAGTTTTGAAAGTTAAAGGTTGATCCGGGAATGTTTTCAGCGTATCTAACAATAACCTTGCAGAAATGGCTACGGAACCTGAAGTGTCAGATTCTACTTCCACAACAGCACTCATGGTTGTTTCTAAATCTGAAGCCGAAACTTTTAGTTGGTTTTCAGATAATTCGAATAAAAAATTATCTAAAATAGGTAATGTGTTGTTGCTATTGATGACTCCTCCTAAAACTTGTAGTTGTTTTAATAATTGTGAGCTAGATACAATAAATTTCATCTGTTATTTCTTCAAAAAAGTTAATACACAAAGATATTCGATTTTAATGATTTTTAAAATATTGTTATCAACATTTTTGGCGCATTGTTAATAGGCTAGAAACGTTATAAATATGTTAATGAGAATTTGATTCAGTTCTGAAAATAGTACATTTGTTAGCAACCAATTACAACCACATGAAGAATATTTTTTTCTCTCTTTTGAGTTTTTGGCTTTTTGTTCAATTCACCACAGCTCAAAAACCTCAAAAGTTAAATTCAAATCAGATTTATGAAAAGATTCAAAAGCTAAATTTTTTAGGAACTGCTTTATACATTGCAGCTCACCCAGATGATGAAAATACACGCTTAATTTCCTATTTAGCTAATCATGTAAAAGCTAGAACGGGATATTTATCATTAACAAGAGGTGATGGAGGGCAAAATTTAATTGGTCCAGAAATTAGAGAATTATTAGGGTTGATTCGAACACAAGAATTATTAGCAGCAAGAAGAGTCGATGGAGGTGAACAACGTTTTACTCGAGCAAATGATTTTGGTTACTCTAAACATCCAGATGAAACTTTAGAGATTTGGGACAAAGAAAAAGTTTTGGGAGATGTTGTTTGGGCAATTAGAAAATTTAGACCCGATGTAATTATCAATCGTTTCAATCATAGAACACCAGGAACTACTCATGGTCATCATACAACCTCTGCGATGTTAAGTTTTGAAGCTTTTGATTTGGTAAATGATGCAACAAAATACCCAGAACAACTTAAATACACCAAAACCTGGCAACCCAAACGATTGTTTTACAATACAGGTTGGTGGCAATATGGAAGCAGAGAAAAGTTTCAAGAAGCTATAAAAAGCGGAAATTTTTTATCTGTAGATGTAGGAGTCTATTATCCTTTAAAAGGATTGTCAAATAATGAAGTTGCCTCAATAGCTAGCAGTCAACATTTATGTCAAGGGTTTGGTCGATTAACTACAAGAGGTTCTCAAAACGAATATGTTGAATTTTTAAAAGGAGATGCTATCAAAGATCAATCAGATCTACTTTCTGGAATTAATACGACTTGGAATCGAGTGAAAGATGGAGGTGAAATAGGTGATATTTTGTATGAAGTAGAAAAGAACTTCAACTTTTCAAATCCAGCATCTCATTTATTAAAATTATTAGATGCTTACAAAAAGATTCAGTTGTTAGAAGATGATTACTGGAGAGACATTAAATTGAAACAAATAACGGAAATAATTGAAGCATGTGCAGGATTGTATTTAGAAGTATCTGCAGAAAGTTCTTCTGCAGTTCCAAATTCTAATATCAATGTCAATTTAGAAGCACTTAATAGAAATAATGAAGTTTCTGTTTTCTTACAATCTGTAAGCTATAAAACAGATAAAATGCTAACAGTTGTCAAAGAGTTAAACTTGGCACCGAACAAAAGAGAGAACTTTAAACAAACAATAAATATAGGTGAATCTCCATATTCAGATCCATATTGGTTACGTAATGATTGGTCTTTGGGAATGTATGATGTTGACAATCCAGAAATGATTGGAAAACCAGAAACACCAAGAACTGTAACTGCTAGTTTTAATTTGATTATTGATGAAGTAGAAATAAGTATTCAAAAAAATATAGTCCGTAGATATTCTAAAAGAGACAAAGGAGAATTGTATGAGCCTTTTGAGGTTTTACCACTAATCACAACTCAATTGAAAGAAAAAGTTCTCATTTTTTCTAATGATGAAGCAAAAAAAGTTGCTGTAAAAGTTAGAGCAGGGGCAAGAAATGTAGGAGGTAAATTACATTTAGAAGTTCCAAATAATTGGAAAGTTTCTCCAGATTATATAACATTTGCCATTGAACAAAAAGCTGACGAGCAAGAATTTGAGTTTTTTGTGTCGCCGCCTAAAAATCAATCTGAAGGATTTTTAAATGCAGTTGTTTCGGTTGGAAATAAGAAATACATAAAAGAGTTGGTAGAGATTGATTATGAACATATTCCTAAACAATCAGTTTTATTGAATTCCAATGCAAAAATTGTTCGTTTGAACATTCAAAAAGCTGGTAATTATATTGGTTACATAAAAGGAGCAGGAGATGCAGTTCCAGAAAGTTTACGACAAATTGGATATACGGTTGTGACTATAAATCCAGAAGAAATTACAAAAGAAAACTTAGAAAGATTTGATGCCATTGTTTTAGGTATAAGAGCTTATCGTTCAGTTCCAGAATTAGCATTTAAGCAAAAGAATTTACTTGAGTATGTCAAAAATGGTGGTAATATGATTGTTCAATACAATAAAACAATCCAAAGAGGTGGTAGAGACTTACAAGCTCCACATGATTTGAAAATTTCTTATGATCGTGTCACAGATGAAAACGCATCAGTTACTATTTTAGAAAAAAACCATTCTTTAATGAACTTTCCCAACAAAATTACCGAACAAGATTTTGAAGGTTGGGTACAAGAAAGAGGTTTGTATTTTCCCAATGAATGGAGTAAAGAATATACGCCTATATTATCTATGAATGACAAAGGAGAAAACCCAAAAAAAGGAAGTCTATTAGTCACTCAATACGGAAAAGGAAATTATATCTACACAGGTTTGAGTTTCTTTAGAGAATTACCAGCCGGAGTTTCTGGAGCTTATAAAATCTTTGCTAATATGTTGTCAATTGGTAAAGAAAATATAAAAATGCAAACTAAAATTAAACAGTAATGAGCGAACCCAAACAAAAATGGAAAAAGATGTACACTTTAATCTTGGTGGCAAACTTTATCTATATCATTCTGTTTTATTTAATAACCAACTACTATAAAAGTTAATTGATGCAAACATTACATTGGGTAGATTGGACAGTTTTATTTACCACAATTTTATTTATTGTAGGTTACGGTAGTTACATTACAAGAAAGAATGCAGACGTAAAAGACTTTATCAAAGGAGGAAGCACAACCAAATGGTGGACCATTGGTCTATCAGTAATGGCAACTCAAGCAAGTGCAATAACATTTCTTTCAACACCAGGACAAGCATTTCATGACGGAATGGGATTTGTGCAATTTTATTTTGGATTACCAATAGCAATGGTTATTATCTGTTTGGTGTTTATTCCAATTTATTACAAACTAAATGTCTATACAGCTTACGAATATTTAGAATCTCGTTTTGATTTAAAAACAAGAACACTTACAGCTATTTTATTTTTAATTCAGAGAGGATTAGCTGCAGGAATTACAATTTTTGCACCCGCAATTATATTGTCAGCGGTTTTAGGATGGAATCTATTAACCTTGAATATCATTATTGGTGTCTTGGTCATTATATATACCGTTTCTGGTGGAACGAAAGCAGTAAACGTGACTCAGAAGCAGCAAATGATAGTTATTTTTTCTGGAATGTTCATCGCTTTTTATTTGATTATGCAATATTTACCAGTTGGAATTACATTTTCAAAAGCTTTAGATATTGCTGGAGCTAGTGGTAAAATGGAAGTTTTAGACTTTTCGTTTGATTTAAACAATCGGTATACAATTTGGACAGGATTTTTAGGTGGAACTTTTTTAATGCTTTCTTATTTTGGAACAGATCAAAGTCAGGTGCAACGTTATTTATCTGGAAAATCTTTACGAGAAAGTCAATTAGGAATGTTATTTAATGGCTTGTTAAAAGTACCCATGCAATTCTTTATTTTATTGGTAGGAGTAATGGTATTTGTTTTTTATCAGTTCAACTCATCTCCTTTAAATTTCAATCCAAATGCAAATTTGGTGGTAAAGAATTCTATAAACGCTCAGGCCTATGAAGCACTTGAAAAACAGCATAAAGAAATTGAAAATACAAAACGTCTTTTGTTGTTAGATGGAGTTCAAGATAATGAAAAGAAACAACTCAAAAAACTAAATGCACAAGACTTAATTCTTATAGAAGAAGCAAAAAAGATAATTGAAAAAACAGATGCAACAGTTGAAACTAATGATAAAGATTATGTCTTTATCAACTTTATTTTAACTCGATTACCACGAGGGATTATTGGATTGCTGTTAGCTGTGATTTTAGCAGCAGCAATGTCATCAACCGCTTCAGAATTAAATGCTTTAGCATCTACAACAGCAATAGATTTGTATAAAAGAAGTAGACAAGATTATGATGAAACTCACTATGTAAAAGCTTCAAAATGGTTTACGTTTATGTGGGGTGTTATTGCTATTCTAGTTGCATGTGTTGCCAATTTATTTGATAATTTAATACAATTAGTCAATATTATTGGTTCAGTATTTTATGGAAACGTTTTGGGTATTTTTTTATTAGCATTCTATATTAAATTTGTAAAAGGAAAAGCTGTTTTCATTGCAGCACTCATAACACAGCTTATTATTTTTGGTGTTTTCTTTTTAGATATTTTACCTTATTTGTGGTTGAATTTAATTGGTTGTTTAATAGTTATTGTATTAGCAATATTCATACAAAGTATTCAGGGTAGAGAAAATACTTATTCCTAGAGAATTATTACCAATATTTACTTTTTATGTAAGTTTACATTGAATATCAATTAATATAACTATGCTTAATTGTAAAAATATTTTCTTCAAACTAAGCTTTACTCTTCTATTGTTATCTTTCTCTTTTTCTTATTCTCAAATAAGAAATGCTTATGTCTTTGTAAAATCAAAAAAATGAGAAGCTTTTGCATGTCCTGATCAACAAATAGATTATAAAGTTCATTTTTTGAGTAGTAAATTGAATTATTCTCAAAGATCAAAAGCTTTAGAGGTATTTAAGAATAGATATTTAGGAGGTGATAAAAAACACTATAAAGTCAGACAAATATCTGTGAGTATGAATCAAAATGATTACTTAGTTTTTTATAAGTACGATTATAGGTATTCACCAGAGAAAAAACCGAAGTGCAGTACCAATATATCAAATAGAATCAAAGTATTTGCTGTTTCTAGTCCTGATGACATTGATAAGAAATTAGAAAAGAAAATTAAAGGAAGTTTTTTTCCAGACAGAGTTTCCAATCATAAAATTATTGAGATTATTCAGCAATTTAAAGACAACTCAAATTTATTACAAAAACTTAGTGGTAAATTCAGAAAGGAATTCCTTCAAAAGAATAAAGGCAAACTAAAGAAAAATAAATCTATAGCTATAGGAGTAAGAGGTTAGTTTAGAAGAGGTTTTAATCATAAAAAAAGCGAATCTTAGATTCGCTTTTTTTATGATAATAAATGAACAACTTATTTAGCTCCCCATTCTTTTAAAGATTCAGTATTCATTTTTACATAGCCATCATTACCTGCAGCTTTTGCTCCTTCTAAAGATTTTTTAGCTGTAGCAATTGCTTTTTCTTTATCACCCATTTTAGCATAGATTAGAGACTGTTGTCTCAATTGCCAAAAACCTGGTTTTTCTAGCATAGACATTGCTTTTTCCATCCACTGATTGGCTTTTTTGATGTCTTTATCATTTTGACTGTAATACACAGCAGCATTGTAATAATCTCCTGCTTTTGGTGATGCAGCTAATACTTTATCAATACTAGCTAAAACCATATCTTCTGTGGGACTTCAAATTTTACACCTGCATAAGTGTTTTCCCAAAGAATTCCCATCACAGCAGAATCACCTGCAAGATCATCAAATGTAATGGTAAATGTTTCAATTTTCATTGGCATTTTCATCACATCAACTTTGGTTTTTGCAGCAACTTTAGAATCATCCCATTCTTTTTGATTTCCCCAATTGTTAGAATCTGAATAAAACATAACATCCCAAGATTCTTTATTTGGAATTGTGTAAACTGCATAAGAACCTGCTTTTAAAGTTTGTCCGTCTACAACTACGTCAGTACTAAATGTGATTTTTGTATTTGCATTTGCACCTGTTCTCCAAGTTTTACCATAAGGAACTAAATCACCGAAAACAGTTCTTCCTCTCATTCCTGGTCTAGAAAATTCAACAGTTACATCTGTTAAACCTATTTTTTGTTCAATTTTTGAAAATGGACTTGGTTGTGGAGTTTCAATTTTTAATTCCACTTTAGGTGTTTCCTCTTTTTTAGCTTCTGTATCTGATTTTACTGCTTCATTACAGCTTGCAAAAACAAAAAGCAATGCAAATGCAGACATGTTTAATAAGTTAATGATTGATTTTTTCATTGTTAGTTTTTTATTAGAATTCCTTTCAAAAGGACAACTAATAGATAGTTCGAATGTTAATATAAACTTAAAATAAGACCCAATATATTTGCTGATATTTGCAAAGATGAAAAAATACATTTCAGAATTCATAGGAACTTTTGCCATGATCTTTTGTGGAACTGGAGCTATGACAATTAATGAAGTTACTGGTGGTGATGTAACTCATGTGGGAATTGGAATTACTTGGGGTCTAATTGTAATGGCGATGATATATGCTTTTGGAGAAATTTCTGGAGCTCATTTTAATCCTGCTGTTACGATTGCTTTTGCGTATGCTAAAAAATTTGCTTGGAAAGAAGTTCCAAAATATATTGTATTTCAAATAGCAGGAGCTTTTGCAGCAAGTGCTGTTTTATTATTTCTTTTTCCAGATAGTGAATTATTAGGTTCTACAATACCTAAAGTAGATGTTTGGAGAGCTTTTGTGTTAGAATTATTACTCACATTCTTTTTAATGGTTGTGATTATCAATGTATCAACAGGAAGTAAAGAAATGGGAGTTATAGCAGGAATTGCTGTTGGTAGTGTTATTTTATTAGAAGCACTTTTTGCTGGTCCAATTACCAATGCAAGCATGAATCCTGCTCGTTCTTTAGCTCCAAATATTATTTCTGGAAACACACAAGGTTTGTGGTTATATATAATTGCACCCATTTTAGGAGCTTTACTCGCTGTAGTCAGTTGTAAGTTGGTGAAAGATGATAATTGCTGTGATGAAGAATGTTAGTTGATATTAAGTGGTTGTGGGTTTATAGTGTTTAGTTGTGTCAAGTTATTATGAAAAACCTTTCATTGTTATTAATTTCATTTATACTATTTAGTTGTTCGAACAACAAGAATAGTTCTATGAAATATATTAAACATAATATTGAATTTCTTAACTTGAATATAAGCATCCCTGAAAATTATATTTCAATAAGTTTTGATGATTATAAAACTCTTGTCAAACAGAATTTTACTGACTCAATATATATAGCATCAAAAATTTCTCAAATCAATAAATTGAAAAGTAACTTTCAAGTTTATGAGATGTTTTGTGATAAGAATGATTTTAAAATAATGTAACTATAGTTAAAATGTTTAACCCTCGTCCAAATAAAATTCTGAAAAATCAATTAGCTAGAATTATTCATTCTAATTTAAAGGATAAAGGGAAAACAGATAATTATGACTATAAACCTATCGAGAATAGAATTATCAATGAATGGCTTATAAAAGTAAAAGGTAAAAAAGTATATAATGAATTAGGTACTATAATTTATCAGACAAACTATATGGCTTCTAACTTTGGAGCTTACGTTTTCAACACGAAAGCGGAAATTGACTTTGAAAAAGAACTTACTGAATGAAAACTAAGTCCAACAAAAGTCTTAAAAAGCTTAAATTCAGAACATGAAAAAAATAAGCATTCTTGGTTGTGGTTGGTTAGGAACACCATTGGCAATTTCTTTGATTGAAGATGGTTATTCCGTGAAAGGATCTTCTACTTCTGAAGAGAAATTAGCAGACTTAGAAGTTTTAGGTATTGAACCTTATCTCATTGATATTGAAGAATATGAAGAGTTTGACATTTTCTTGCAATCTGATATTTTAATTGTTGCGATTACCTCAAAAGACATTGATGCTTATGATCGATTAATTCAGCAAATAGAAACTTCTGAGATTCAGAAAGTAATTTTTATAAGTTCTACCTCTGTCTATCCAAATACAAATTCTGTTGTTACTGAAGACACAAAAACACTTCTAAGACCTTTAACCAAAATTGAAAATCTTTTTAGGAAAAGTTCTTATTTTGAATCTACAATTTTACGTTTTGCAGGTTTATTTGGACCTGATAGACATCCTGGAAAGTGGTTTTTCAATAAACCAATACCTCAGCCAGATGGTTTTGTAAATATGATTCACCAAGAAGATTGTATTGAAATTATTCATGCAGTAATCAATCAAAATTGCTGGAATCTTACTTTAAATGCTTGTTCTAATCATCATCCAACAAGAAGAGAGTTCTATAAAAATGCAAAACAGAGTCTTGGTTTTGATGATCCTATTTTTGAAGAAACAGATAAGCCTTTGTATAAAATTATCAGTTCTAAAAAACTACAAGAGGTTTTGAGTTATGAGTTTATACATGATAGTCTTTTAACTATCTAGCATACTTTCGCTTACGTAAGTAATTAAAAATAAACCCAAAACCAAATAGAAGAATTAGTGGTGCTGCAACATTAATAAATTGCCAATAGCTTCTTTCTTGATAAGCTCTTTGTTTATCAAGCAAATTTATTTGGAGTGTTTTGTTTCTCAATTCGATCAAACCAATATCATCTAAAAGGTAATCAACACTATTCAACAAAAACTCTTTATTTCCAAATTGTTCATTTGTCCATTTATCAACTCCTAAATCAAAAGGCTTTCTTTTTAAAATTTGATTTCTAACTACATCACCATCAGAAATTACAATCATTTTTGTTGGAATGCTTTTGTCTTTTGAATTAGATATTGAAAAGGGTTTGATCCTTCCTTTATAATTAGAAGTAAATTCCCCCTCTAATAACACAGAAAATAATTTATATCCATCTTTATAATCCTGTTCTTTTGGTTCGTTTTGAATACTTTGAAGCTCAATAAAACTCGGAGTTCCAGTTTGTTTTGTTAAAGGAGAACTTACCAGTAGAGGTGTTTTTTGAATTTGGTTTTGTAGTGTGTCTATAGGATTCACAAAACGCAATCGAACAGGAGCAAGATTCTTTGTAATTGAATGAAATGGATTTCCGCTAACCAATGGATGATAAAACCAAGGTAAGTTTTGAAATTGAGGTTGATTTCCAATATTTCCTGTAGCTAGAGGAATTTTTGCAGCGTATAAATCTTGAATTAAATAGTTGTTGATTCGAACTCCATAAGAGAATAACTGGTCTGTTAGATTCAAATCTCTTGGGTAAGCCAACATTTTTCCGTCATTATACAAGCTATCAGTATCTGCTTGAACATTTTCTAGCATCCACAAGGTTTTTCCACCTTGCATGATATATTGATCTATCACTAATTTTTCTTCTTCAGAAAATTTTTCCGTTGGTTTTGCTAGAATAGCTAAATCAAAACGAGATAAATCTTGTAGGGTTTTTTGTGGGTTTGTTGCAACAGAATCTAATGTAAGTTTTGCAAGTCTATGTTTTTTAGAAACCTCAGATAAGAAACTGTACATAAAAATATCTTCTAACTCTCCATTTCCTGATAAGACTGCTACTTTTTTTGCACTGTCTTTTAATAAGCTATTAATTGCATTTGTAAATGAAAATTCCAAGTTTTCAATGGCACTTTGCATTTGTTGTTCTTGTGACTGAACAATGCCTAAAGGTAACAGCGAGACAATAGTTGTTTTATTCTGATAATCCAATTCTGCCCAAGGGAAAATAAGAACATTAGAAAGTTTACCGTCTTCTTCTACAGTTAGTTGACTTGGATTCATACCAGATTTTATCAATCGTTCTCTCTGTTCATCTGGATTTATAAATTGAATTCTGATTTGACTATTCTTAGCTTTTAATTCTTCTAAAAACTGTTTGGTTTCGATTTGAAGTCTTTTAAATTCAGCTGGAAAATTACCTTCTAAGTAAACTCTTATTGCCAAGTCATTTTCAACATCATTGATGATGTTTTCAGTAACATTAGAAATACTATATCTTTTGTCTTTGGTAACATCAAAACGTAAGTAAAAAGATTGACTCACTATATTGATTAGAATCAGTAGTGCAATTAAAGTCAGTATGTTTTTGTATTTCCTAACCATTACTTAATTCTTTCTTGGTTAGTAATAAAAAGAAAACCGTAACAGAAATAAAATAAATAATATCTCTGCTGTCGATAACACCTCTGCTTAAACTTTTAAAGTGTTCGTTAAATCCTAAAAGTTGAATTGTATATCCACTATTTACAAACAAACTTGCTATAGCATCAAATCCGTAGAATAAAAAGAAAGTAAGAATTACGGCAATTAAAAACGAGACCAACTGATTTTTGGTAAGTGTAGAACAAAAAAGGCCTACAGCTGCATAAGAAGATGCCAGAAAAAGCAACCCAATATAACTTGCTATTGTACTTCCTAAATCAATATTACCAATAGGACTTCCTAATTCAGAGACAGAGTATACATATACAAACGTTGGAATGATAGCTACAGTAATTAATAAAAATACTGACCAAAATTTCCCTAAAATAACGCTCCAAATAGTTAATGGCTTTGTAAGTAAAGTTTCAATCGTACCACTTTGAAACTCATCGGAAAAGCTTTTCATTGTAATAGCAGGTATCAAGAACAATAAAACCCAAGGAGACAAATAAAAGAAACTGTTTATATCAGCAAAACCAGCATTTAAGATATTAAAATCATCTTCGAAAACCCATAAAAAAAGACCGTTTATAACCAGAAAAACTCCAATCACTAAATAGGCAATAGGTGAGGAGAAAAACGAGTTGAATTCTTTTTTAAGAATGGATATCATAGTTTTTAATTCTGACTTTGAGAGGCTTGATCATATTTTTTTAAGTCATTAAGACTTTCGAAATGATCATTTACAAATATATCTTTTACTTAAGTGAAACAATCTTATCTACACTCCAAGCTTGAGGCTTATCGTTAAATAAAATTTTGGTTTTTGCCCAAGTGCCTTTAAATAATTCTGAGTTTCTGTAAGCTTCTAAATCATTTTCACTTTCCCAATAGCTGTATGTAAAAAAGATGTTAGAGTCTTTCTGTTCTCTATATAGTTCTAATAAACGACAACCTTTTCGTTTTCGTATCAATTCCTTCTTTTCATCAAAAAGATCTAAGAATTCTGAAATCTTTTCGGGCTGAAAACTCATTTTTACAATTCTAACTAACATGTTTATGAAAATTCTATGGTTATCGGGTCTCTGTATCCTAAACCAAGTAAAGTAGAAGCACCACCAACTGTATCTAAATTGCTACGATAAATAGCAACTTCTAAATATCCAGCAGAATTAAATAAGGCTAATCTGTTTCCGTCAAATTGTCTAGCTTCAGAAGATTCTTGACCCGTAATTTCGTTGTACTTGTTATGGATTTTTGTGAAAGAATATCGAGCAGCTCTGATGGTAAAAGGTCTTCCTTTTCCTATATCTTGGAACAATTTCTTACCTATGTTGCTAATGATGTTTCCATAATTATCAATATAAATCACACCACCAATAATTTGTTTTTGATCCTGACTTATTTTAGGTTGAATTTCAATCATCTCCTTATAAGTTTCAATCTCTTTTCCTATTACGGTTAAGTTTCCACCTCTAGAAATATGACAAGCAACTTGTACAAAAACATCCAAAACAGGAAAACTACTTTCAATTCTGTCGTGAATATTAATTTCAACAATTCTTTTAGGTTTTATTTCTTTTGTAATCATACAAATCAATCCATTATCTGGACATATAAAGAAATGGTTGTCTAATTCTAATGCAATATGTTTATTATCAGCACTTAACTCAGAATCTACACCAATAATGTGTATGGTACCATCAGAAAAGCTTTTGTAAGAATTCTTAATGATGTAGGCAGTTTCAGTAATGTTAAAAGGAGAAATTTGATGCGTTATATCTACAATCTTAGCATTAGGTAACTCAGAGTAAATAGCCCCTTTAACAGCACCTACAAAGTGATCTTTGGTTCCAAAATCTGAAGTAAGTGTAATAATTGACATTAAAGTTGAATGTTAATTAGTTGTGTAAAAGTTGCACAAAAAAATCACACAAATCTAAACATTTCTGAAAATTAATTCTCTATTTTTAGATTGAATTATAAATAAAAATTGAACCAAAAAACAATCATTTGAACGAAAGAGTTATTGAGCTAACAGAAATCAATCCTAAAGATTTTTTTGGCACCCACAATAGTACAATAGAGCAATTAAGAACTTACTTCCCAAAAATTAAAATAGTTGCTCGTGGATCTAAACTTAAAATTTATGGCGAACCTGATATTTTAAGCGAATTTGAAAAACGATTAGAAATGCTAATTAAGTATTTTAATCGTTACAACAAATTAGACGAAAATAGTATTGAACGAATTTTAACTTCCACAGGGAAAGAAGATAAATCATCTGCTGTGAATGCTAAAGATGTTTTAGTTCATGGAGTAAGTGGGCGTTTGATAAAAGCACAAACGGAGAATCAGCGTAAAATGGTTAGTTTGATGCAGAAAAATGACATGTTATTTGCAGTTGGACCTGCAGGAACAGGAAAAACTTACACAGCTGTTGCATTATCAGTAAAAGCTTTAAAAGAAAAAGAGGTAAGAAGAATCATCTTGACAAGACCTGCTGTAGAATCTGGGGAAAATTTAGGTTTTTTACCTGGTGATTTAAAAGAGAAATTAGATCCTTATATGCAGCCTTTATATGATGCTTTGCGTGATATGATTCCTAGTGAAAAATTAGAAGCATATATCGAGAAAGGTGTCATTCAAATTGCACCGTTAGCATTTATGAGAGGTAGAACTTTAGATCATGCTTTTGTGATTTTAGATGAAGCTCAGAATACAACTCACAATCAAATGAAGATGTTTTTGACTAGAATGGGAATGCATGCAAAATTTATAATTACTGGAGATCCTGGTCAAATTGATTTACCAAGAAAACAAGTTTCTGGATTAAAAGAATCTCTTCTTGCTTTGAAAGATATCGATGGCATTGCACAAGTTTATCTAGATGATAAAGATGTTATCAGACATCGATTGGTTAGAAAAATCATTACAGCCTACAAAGGTATTGAGACAGAATAACAATAGTTTAATTTATTGATACACAAAGATGAATACCATCAACGAAACTAATTTTCAATTTCCTAATCAGAAATCTGTTTACAAAGGAAAAGTAAGAGAAGTTTATACTATTAGTGATGATTTATTAGTCATGATTGCAACAGATCGTTTATCTGCTTTTGATGTGATTATGCCACGTCAAATTCCTTTTAAAGGGCAAATTCTTAATCAGATTGCAACGAAAATGATGAAGGAAACAGAAGATTTAGTTCCTAATTGGTTGGTTGTAAATCCTGATGAAAATGTTGCTGTTGGTCATTTATGCAAGCCATTTAAAGTAGAAATGGTTATTCGCGGATATTTGTCTGGTCATGCTGCTAGAGAATATAAACTTGGAAAAAGAATACTGTGTGGTGTTTTTATGCCAGATGGAATGAAAGAGAATGATAAATTTCCAGAACCCATTATCACTCCATCAACAAAAGCAGATAACGGTGAGCATGATGAGGATATTTCAAGAGAGGATATTTTATCAAAAGGAATTGTGTCAGAAGAAGATTATTTAGTTTTAGAGGAATACACAAGAAAACTTTTTCAAAGAGGAACTGAAATTGCTGCTAAAAGAGATTTGATTTTAGTGGATACTAAATACGAGTTTGGAAAAACAAACGATGGAAAAATTGTGTTGATTGATGAAATACACACACCAGATTCTTCACGTTATTTTTATGCAGATGGTTATGAAGAAAGACAAAAAAAAGGAGAAAGTCAAAAACAACTATCCAAAGAATTTGTTCGTCAATGGTTAATAGAAAATGGATTTCAAGGAAAAGAAGGTCAGCAAATTCCAGAGATGTCTGATAATAAAATCTTAGAAATATCAAATCGTTATATAGAATTATTTGAACAAATTACTGGAGACACATTTGTAAAAGCAGACACATCAAATGTTTTAGAAAGAATTGAAAAAAATGTGAATGCTTTTCTTAACGTATGAAAGCAGTTACAGTTAAGCAGTTAAAAGAAGAGTTAAAACATCGGTCACAAATTGATTTGATAGAGCTTTGTTTAAAACTTGCGAGATTTAAAAAAGAAAATAAAGAACTCCTTACGTATTTGTTATTTGAAGCTGATGATGAGGAAAACTACATTCAAAGTGTGAAAGATTTGATTGATACTTTATTTGACCAAATCAACACCAAGAGTTTCTTCTACATCCGAAAAAGTATTCGAAAAATATTATCACTCACAAAAAAATACATACGTTATTCCAAAAAGAAAGAAACAGAGGTAGAGCTGTTATTTCACTTTTGTAAACGTTTAAGAGATTTTAAGCCATCTATTTCTAGAAGTCCAAGACTAACAAATGTTTATATAACACAATTAAGACTTGCAAAAAAAGCATTGACTTATTTGCATGAAGATTTGCAATACGATTATCAACTAGAATTAAATGAATTAACAGGGTATGAAGATGAGTGAAAACAGTAGCAGACCAGAATTGGATAATCTTATTTTGAAGGGAACAAAAGAATTAGAGGGTTTTCAAAACAAGACACTTAGACCCATATTAAAAATGAAGCATGATTTATTTATTCTAAGTTTTAAAGATTACATTGAAAAAAGAAAAATTACTTTTCAATCTCTTTCTTTACAACAGAAAAATAAACATATTGAAGCCAGCTTAACTAAAGATATTGCTTATAAGAATATTCAACTAGGAATAGTATTGGGTCAATTATCGTTGGACGAATTCACTTTTTACCAAAAGAATTCAAGAGAGGTAAGCAAACGAATACTTCAAATGTTAAAGAAGCGATTAAAAGATAGTCTTTCTGAAATTAGCGCATAAAAAAAACCGCTGCTCTTAAGCAGCGGTCTCAACAATCAACCAAAACTTCTTATTTAGGCATTACCACACTATCAATAGCGTGAACAATGCCGTTAGAAGCCTTTACGTCTGTGATTACAACTGTAGAAGTATTCCCTTTTACATCTGTTAAAATCACTTTACCGTTATTTAATGAAATTGTCAATTTACCTCCTTGTACAGTAGTTACAGTAAATTTTCCGTTATTAGCTTTAATTACTCCTATAACAGCTTTTGAATCAAACTTTCCTGCAACAACATGGTAAGTTAAAATTGCAGTTAATAATTTTTTATTTTCTGGTTTTAATAAAGTAGCAACTGTTCCTTTTGGTAATTTATCAAAAGCTGAGTTTACTGGTGCAAATACAGTAAAAGGTCCGTTACCATTTAAAACATCTACTAAACCAGCAGCTTTTACTGCAGCAACTAGTGTTGTAAAACTGTCGTTGCCCGCAGCAACTCCAACAATTGTTTTCTCTTCTTTTTTGTTTTTTGTAACAACTTCTTTTCCATTTGTAGACTCAGTGTTGTTAGCAAAAGTGCTTGTAGAAATAAAAGCTATCGCTAAAACTGCTACTGTTAATTTTTTGAAATTCATTCTTTTGTTTTTTTTGTTTCAACAAATGTGGTCTAGATAATCACCAATTTGTTTAATAAAAAGTTAAAAAGATTAAACAAAAGTATTAAATCTTTCTTAATTTCTAAAAAATATATTTGAAAAGAATACGGATACTTATGTAAGCAATAAGGATTGCGGTTGCTTTTTTAAGTTGAATTGGAGTTAAAAAATTAATACTAGCTCTGCTGCCTATTTGTCCACCTATAAAAACAGTTATTAATAATATAACTGTTAAATTACAATTGACATGAAAACTAGGGTTCATATACTGACCAAAAAGACCGCTAATTGAGTTGACAAGGATAAAAAAACTTGCAGTAGCTGCAATTTTTTTTGGAATATCCCAATTCCTTAAATGTAAAAGAGGAGCTAAAAAAACACCACCACCTATTCCTACGATTCCAGAAGTAAAACCAATAACCCCCCCATAAATTGAGTTTCTTAAAAAACTTGAAGAGTTTGATGTTTCTTTGTTGATTATCATTTTGTCAGATAACCACATACTTAAAGCAGCAATAAATAAAACAACCCCTAACACTATAAAGAAAAGTGTTTGATTGATTTTCAAATAACCGCCAACAAATGCAAGTGGTATACTAAACAAAACAAGTGGAATGATCTTTTTCCAATTGTACAACCTTTGTTGATGATATAGAAAAACATTTCCTGAAACAACAACGATGTTACAAAGCAATGCTGTAGATCTTATTTCAGTGAAAGCAAATCCAAGAAAAGTTAAGACGGCTATATAACTTGTTCCTCCACCAAAACCAACTGAAGAATATAGAACTGCAACTAAAAAAAACAGTAAAATAATTAACCAATTTGAAATAATAATCTCTAGCATGTTTTTAGAGAATTAATTTTAAGCGTGTAATTCTTTGAGAAGTAAATATATGTCTTAAATTTATTACTTATAATTAATTATTGTCCTTTATATATATGAGCAATTATCACATTAAACATTTAGAAGAGTATTTTCAAGTCTACCGAAAATCAGTAAATGAGCCAGAAAAATTCTGGGAAGAGATAGCAGAGGAGCATTTTTTATGGAGAAAAAAATGGGATTCTGTTTTAGAATGGGATTTTACAAAACCTGAAGTAAAATGGTTTCAAGGTGCAAAATTAAATATAACAGAAAACTGTCTAGATAGGCATTTATTAAGTCGCGGAGATAAAACAGCTATTCTTTTTGAACCCAACAATCAAGATGAAGACCCACAACATATTTCTTATAAAAAATTACATCAACGTGTATGTAAAATGGCAAATGTTCTTAAAACAAAAGGAGTAAATAAAGGAGATAGGGTTTGTATTTATTTACCCATGATACCTGAGTTGGTATATTCTGTTTTGGCATGCGCAAGAATTGGTGCAATTCATTCTGTAGTATTTGCAGGCTTTTCATCTACCGCATTAGCAACCAGAATTAATGATTGTGATTGTAAAATGGTTATCACTTCAGATGGTTCTTATCGAGGAGCAAAAACTATTAATTTAAAAGGAATTGTTGATGAGGCTTTAAACGATTGTTCTGGAATTGATACTGTTCTAGTAGTAAAAAGAATCAATTCTGATGTGAATATGACAATACAACGAGATGAATGGTTACAACCTCTTTTAGATGAGGCTTCTTCTAAAAATGACCCTGAAATTATGGATGCAGAAGACCCTCTATTTATTTTATATACCTCAGGATCCACAGGACAACCAAAAGGAATGCTCCATACGACTGCAGGATATATGGTCTATTCATCTTACACATTTAAAAATGTCTTTAATTATCAAGAGAATGATGTGTATTGGTGTTCTGCAGATGTTGGTTGGATAACAGGACACAGTTACATAATTTATGGACCTCTTGTCAATGGTGCAACCTCTGTTTTATTTGAGGGAGTACCTAGCTATCCAGATTATAGTCGCTTTTGGAAAACTGTCGAGAAATATAAAGTAACGCAGTTCTATACTGCACCAACTGCAATAAGAGCTCTGGCAAAAGAAGGCTCTGGGTTTGTTGAAAATCATGACTTATCCTCCTTAAAGGTTTTAGGAACTGTTGGTGAACCTATTAACGAGGAGGCTTGGCATTGGTATGATGATGTAGTTGGTAAAAATAAAGCACCTATAGTAGATACATATTTTCAAACCGAAAACGGTGGAATTATGTTAACTCCAATACCCTACGTAACTCCAACAAAACCGACGTATGCAACGTTGCCATTCATTGGAATCCAACCAGCCTTAATGGATGAAAATGGCAAAGAACTTCTTGGAAATCAGGTAGAGGGAAGACTTTGTATTAAATTTCCTTGGCCTAGTATTGCAAGATCAATTTGGGGCAATCATCAGCGATATAAGGAAACATATTTTTCAGCATACAATAATAAATATTTTACTGGTGACGGAGCTTTAAGAGATGAGGTCGGTTATTATAGAATTACAGGTAGAGTAGATGATGTTATTATTGTTTCTGGCCATAATTTAGGAACAGCTCCTATTGAAGATGCTATCAACGAACATCCAGCTGTTGCTGAATCTGCAATTGTAGGTTTTCCTCATGATATCAAAGGGAATGCTTTATATGGTTACGTTACTTTAAAAGAAACTGGAGAAACAAGAGACCATAATAATCTAAGAAAAGAAATCAATCAAGTCATAACAGAACATATAGGTCCTATAGCAAAATTAGATAAAATTCAATTTTCTGATGGATTGCCAAAAACACGCTCAGGTAAAATCATGAGAAGAATTTTACGTAAAATAGCAGCTAACGAAACAGATAATTTAGGAGATGTTTCTACTTTATTAAATCCTGAAGTAGTTGAAAGTATTATTGATAATAGACAATAACATTGCTAATGTGTCAGACTTTATTTCAATGGCATATAAATTGACTACATTTCTACATGCAACATTTAAAAGAATCAACCAACCAGAAAAAGAAAGGTAAAGTGTCCATTGGAAAAGCCTTTACAACTATCATTTGGCCAAGAAGAAACCTAGTTTTTATCGGACTTATTTTAATTGTCATTAGGAGTTTATCAGGTTTAATTTTACCCTGGCAAAGCAAAATATTATTAGATGAAGTTGTTCCAAACAAAAATATTGATCAATTATATACACTCATAATTATAGTCATCAGTGCAATTTTGGTTCAGGCAATAACCTCTTTTTTATTAACTCGAATCTTAAGTGTACAAGCACAATATTTAATATCAGAATTAAGAGCCCAAGTTCAAAAGAAAGTACTGTCTTTACCAATTAGTTTTTTCGATAACACAAAATCTGGAGCTTTAGTTTCTAGAATTATGAGTGATGTAGAAGGGGTAAGAAATTTAATTGGAACAGGATTAGTGCAATTAGTTGGTGGAACAATTACTGCCATAATATCATTAATAATCTTAATCAATCTAAATCCTTGGATGACATTGTTTGTCTTTCTACCAATTTCTATTTTTGGTTTGGTTGCTTTAAAAGCATTCAAATTTATTCGTCCAATCTTTAGAACTCGAGGAAAGATTAATGCCGAAGTTAAAGGTAGATTGACAGAAACATTGGCTGGAGTTAGAGTCATAAAAGCATTTAACGCAGAAGAACAAGAGAATGTTGTCTTTGAAAAAGGTGTTGAAAAATTGTTTCAAAATGTAAAAAAGAGTCTAACTGCAACTGCGTTAATGACAAGTTCTTCCACTTTTTTAATTGGAGTTGCAACAACAGGAATTATGGGCATTGGAGGTTATTATATGATTCAGGGTGGAATGACAATAGGAGAGTTTTTATTCTTTACTTTAATCCTCGGGTTTATGATTGCTCCAATAGTGCAAATGAGTAATATAGGAAGTCAATTAACAGAAGCTTTGGCAGGATTAGATAGAACTGAAGAGTTAATGAATATGTCTGCAGAGGAGGACAATCAAGAAAGAAATATTGTCTTAGAAGATATAAAAGGAGAAATTATTTTTGATGATGTTTCTTTTGCTTACGAAGAGGGAAAACAAGTATTACATAATATTAATTTTAAAGTTCCTGCAGGTTCTGTAACTGCTTTAGTTGGAAGTTCTGGTTCAGGGAAATCTACAATTGCTGGATTATCAGCCACTTTTTTAAATCCTAAATCTGGTACAATTACGATTGATGATAAAGATATGTCAAAAGTGAAACTTTCAAGTTATCGTAAAAATTTAGGAGTGGTTTTACAAGACGAATTTTTGTTTGAAGGAACGATTAAAGAAAATATATTGTTTCCAAGACCTAATGCAACAGAAGAAGAATTACAAAATGCTGTAAAAGCAGCTTATGTTAACGAATTTACAGATCGTTTTGAAGATGGATTAGATACTTTAATTGGTGAAAGAGGAGTAAAGCTTTCTGGTGGACAAAGACAGCGATTAGCGATTGCAAGAGCTATTTTAGCAGATCCAAAAATTATCATTTTAGATGAAGCTACCTCTAGTTTAGATACTGAAAGTGAATCTTTAATTCAGAAAAGTTTATCAGAACTGGTAAAAGATAGAACTACAATTGTGATTGCACACAGATTGAGTACAATTAAAAAAGCAAATCAAATTTTAGTTATAGAATCAGGAAATATAGCAGAAAGAGGAACACATTATGACTTAATCAAATCAAAAGGTAGGTATTACGATTTATATACCTATCAATCAAAAATTTAATATTTAAAGTTTGTAATTAGACTTCCAAAAGTTCGTCTTCATAAACTAAACACAATCAATCATGAAAAGAATAGTACTCTTAATAGTTTTATTGTTGGTGATAATTTCTTGTAAAAATGAAGTAAAAAAAGAACAAGTAAAACAAAGCTTTCCTAACGAACTGGCAAAAGTTTTTGAAAAACATGGAGGTTTAGATGCTTGGAAATCTGTCAGAACATTATCCTTTAATAAAGGAGAAGAGGTTCATACCACAGATTTATGGTCTAGAAAAATTAGTATCAAAGCACCAAACTATTCTCTTGGTTTTGATGGTGATAGTATTTGGTTACTTGAAAAAGAACCAAAAGCCTTTAAAAGTAATCCCAAATTTTATTACAATCTCTATTTCTACTTTTATGCAATGCCATTTGTTTTAGCAGATGACGGAATTACTTATGAAAAAATAGATGATTTGATTTTTGAAGGTAAAAATTATCCAGGATTTAAAATTTCATATGAAGCTGATAAAGGAACTTCACCTGATGATAATTATATAATTTATTACAATCCAGAAAACTATCAAATGGAATGGTTAGCATACACAGTCACATTTAGATCTAAAAAACCTTCTGATCAATACAATATAATAAGGTATAATGATTGGAATTCAGAGAATAGTTTGATTTTACCTAAATCTATTACATGGTATAAAAAAGATAAAAACGGTATTCCTACTGATCCAGCTAGAGCAGCAACAGAATTTACTTTTCAATTAGCTTTAAATAAAGCGTTTAAAAATTCGTTTTATCAAAAACCTATAGAATAAATACTTTTGTAAACATTACAATAGTAATCATGAAACCTCGGAAGTAATACATTTTCAAGGTTTTTTGTTTTAGTTAGAATTTCTAAATCAAACAATTTTAATCCTGCAACTTCTTCTTTTTGTATGATAAGTTTTTCAAGCGGAGTTTTTAATTCAGCAATAAATACATGATGAATTTCATTATCTTGAATTCCGTTTGGGTGAGTAACTTGATGGGTTCTAGTTCCAATTTTGATAAGATCTTTTTTAGACACTCTAAGTCCTATTTCCTCAAAAACTTCTCTTTTCGCTGCTTCAAGTATTTCCTCATCTGCACCAATATGTCCAGCTACAGAAATATCCCATAAACCAGGATAAACTAACTTATTAAAACCTCTTTGTTGTAATAGTATTTTTTTTTCTTTTGTATATAACCAAATATGTACAGTAGCATGAAACCAACCATTTTTGTGTGCTTCAGATTTTAAAGCTGTTTTTCCAGTAGGTTTTCCATCTGGTGTATATATGTCAATGTGTTCGTCCATATTAAAAAAAAGCCTCACATTGTGAGGCTAAAAATTTATTCAAAATAGCTAAATGATTGTCCGTCTTTAATTTTTAATAAAGACTCATAAATTAACTTAATCACATTTTCAACATCATCTCTATGAACCATTTCTACTGTTGTATGCATATATCTTAATGGCAATGAAATTAATGCAGAAGCAACTCCTCCGTTACTATAGGCAAAAGCATCAGTATCAGTTCCAGTTGCTCTTGAAAGTGCAGATCTTTGAAAAGGAATATTCTTTTCTTCAGCAGTTTCGGTTATCAAATCACGCAATTTTTGTTGAACTGCAGGAGCATAAGCAATTACAGGTCCATCACCATTTTTAATAGCTCCTTCTTTCTTTTGTTCTATCATAGGAGTTGTTGTATCGTGAGTAACATCAGTAACAATCGCAATGTTTGGTTTAATAGATTCTGTTATCATTTCAGCACCTCTTAATCCAATTTCTTCTTGAACAGAGTTTGTTATATACAAACCAAAAGGAAGTTCTTTATTATTTTCATGCAATAATCTGGCAACTTCTGCTATCATAAAACCTCCCATTCTGTTGTCTAAAGCTCTACAAACAAAGTTTATTTCATTTAAAATATGAAACTCATCAGGATATGTTATCACACAACCAACATGAACGCCTAATTTTTCAACTTCTTCTTTTGTTTTACAACCAACATCAATAAAAATATTATCGGGCTTTGGAGCTTCTTCTTTAGCTCTATTTCTAGTATGAATTGCTGGCCAACCAAAAACCCCTTTTACAATTCCGTTTTTGGTATGAATATTGACAATTTTGCTCGGTGCAATTTGATGATCACTTCCACCGTTTTTTATAACATAAATAAGACCATTGTCTGAGATGTAATTTACATACCAAGAAATTTCATCGGCATGACCTTCAATAACAACCTTATATTTTGCATTTGGATTGATAACGGCAACAGCACTACCATAAGTATCAGTTATAAATTCATCTACATATGGTTTTAAATAGTTCATCCATATTTTTTGACCTTCCCATTCATAACCAGTTGGAGAGGCATTATTCAAATATTTCTCTAGAAATTCTAGAGACTTTTTATTTAAAATTGATTTTTTTGACATCTATACTTTAATTTTGAGTAAAAATAAAACCATTTTTTGAGAGTTAAAAAAGTAGTTACAATTAGTTTGAAAAAGTTATCATTAATAATAGTATTGATTTTTAGTGTTTCTTTATTTGCTCAAAAGAAAGATTCACTTCCTTTGAATTTAGAAGACTATATTTTAATCAAAACAGGAGATACTCTTAATATTGATTTAGATGAAGTTATGATACTTCCTAAGTTAAAATTTAAATCACCCGTAGATGCTCGTTATTATTTTTGGTTTCGTTCTAAAGTATTCAAAGCATATTCATTTGCAGTTTTAGCTTCTCAAAAACTAGATTCTTTAAATAGAACTCTTGAGACTATTCAAAAAAGAAGGAAAAAAAGGAGATATATTAGGAAGGCTCAAAAATATCTTGAAGGAGAATTTACGAATCAATTAAAAAAAATGACAAGAACAGAAGGTCGTATTTTAATAAAATTAATTCACAGACAAACAGGGAAAACGGTCTTTAAAAACATAAAAGATTTAAGAAGTGGATGGAAAGCTTTCTGGTATAACACATCAGCCAACTTATTTAAGCTCTCGTTAAAGTCTAAATACAAACCATCTAGTATCAATGAAGATTATTTAATAGAAGATGTTTTACAAAGAGCATTTATAGATTCAAGATTAGAAAATCAGATTTCAAAACTACACATTGATTTTCCCAAAATAGCAGCTTCAAAAAAGGGAGAAATAAATGTTGATTTCTATAAAAAAATGTTTGCAAAACAGAGAAAGAAAAAGAAGAAGAAATAATTTTCTTACCAATTCTACTGATTATTTGATAGTTACATTATATCAAAAAAAATAATTAAAAAATATAGAAATATTTGTTTGTCAGAAAGGAATAATGTTTTTACATTTGCACCCGCTTTGAGATACAAGTGAAGTTCATTGGGAGATTTTGGAAAGATATTTTGGAAAAAGTATCATCGAGTTCGATTCTCGAGTTTCTACAAAAAGGTAAGAAAGAGATAATTTGATCATAAGGAATTATAGAGATGTTATCGTTCTTATCAGAGTTCATTGAAAATATTGAAATTGACAGCGTAAACAAAGAGTAAAGTAACACATGTTTAACTTCGGTTAAGCAAATTCTTTTGAAACTTATTCATATATATTATAAAAGATATACAAT
>CBFIBH010000006.1:0-118627 GCA_965660845.1 Flavobacteriaceae bacterium | reverse complement strand
TTTAGATGAAGGGATTTAATTGTTAAAAATGATATTATGGAGAATGTATTAAGTAAAAAAGATTTAAGTAGAAATTTAGGATTAAGTATTGGTAAGATTGATAAAATGATGAGTGAGGGTTTAAGATATTTAAAAATAGGTAAAAGTGTTAGATTTAAAGAGAGTGATGTAGATAAATTTTTAAATGAGAGATTGAAAAATTAAAACATTTCTAATTTGTAAGTTATATTAAATTAATAGAGTCATTTATTGACTCTTTTTTTTGTTTAAAAATGAAGTAAATATTTGTAAGGTATACTATTAGTTTGATTTATGTATAGAAATTTATATAAATGAAGATTTATTGTATATTTAAGTAGTTTAATATTTAATATATAAAAATGAAAGTTGGTGTTTATTGTAGAGTGAGTAGCAAAATCCAAAGTGATGAAGGGAGTAGTTTAGAATTTCAAAAAGAAATGGGGATTAAATTTTGTAAAGAAAGAGGATATGAATATGAAGTGTTTAGTGAAGTAGTTAGTGGAGTTAAGTTAGGTATTGAAAGGGAGGTTTTTTTACAATTAGAAGAAAAAATATTTAATGGAGAAATAGAAGGTATATGGTTGTATGATTGGGATAGGATGATTAGGGATGTTGAAGTGATGTTGTATTTTAGAAAATTGGTTGAGGATAGTGGTATAAAAGTTTTTGTTGGTTGGGAGGAGAAAAATATTTTAGATGGAAGTGGAGAATTAGAGTTTGGATTAAGTAGTGTTTTCAGTGAGTATTGGAAGAGGAAGTTAGTGAGGGTAATGAAAGAAGGTAGAAACAAAAGATGGAGAGAGGGTAAAGGATTAGGTAAAATTGGGTTTGGTTTTGAAAGTGTTGGAGGTGAAATAAATTTGATTGAAAATGAGTGTGAAGTTATAAGAGACATGTATAATTATTTCTTATATAAAAATGTTAAGAAATATGGTGATGTTGAGAAGTTAATTGAAAAAAAATATGGAAAAAAAGTAAATGGAAAAAGGATTGTTTATAATGGATTAGTGAGTAGAGTTTTAGGTAATAAAAAGTATAATGGAAAATTAGTTTTTAATACTGAAAAAGATGGAGTATTTGAATTTGAATTAGATAAAGTTGTTGATGATGAAGTGTTTAGTTTAGTCAAAGAGAAATTAAAGTTTGTTAAAGGAATAAGAAAAGGGAATAGTAAAGAGATTTATTTGTTAAAAGGTAAATGTTTTTGTGGTGATTGTGGGAAAAGTATGTGGATTGAAGGAAGTGGGAAATTAGTTAAAGGAAAAAGTTACAGATATTATAGATGTAGTAGTTATAAAGAGATTTGGAAAAATAAAAGAAGAGGAATAGAAATTGATGAAAACAGTTTGTGTGATAGTGGAGTAAGAGGGAATAAAATAAGTAAAGATAAATTAGATGATATTGTTTGGAATGGATTATTTAGAATATTGATTAATAGTGATATTATAATAAGAGATTTTAAAAAGAGATATAATAGTGAAGTTGGTTTAAAAGATAGATTTATTGGTAAAAAGGGATATTATGAAAGAGAATTGAAGAAGTTAGATGTTAGAAAAAATAAATTAATGAATTTGTATTTAGATGGTGATGTTAGTGATGAAGATTATAAAAGTTGGATTAAAGATGAATATGAGATAAATAAAGAAAAGATATTAAAGAAGAAAAAAGGTGTTGATAGGGAAATAATTAAATATGGTTATGTAGATAAGATTGAAAATTGGATGGATTACATGAAAGAAGAGATACTGAAAGATTATAATATAAAAAGAAAAGAGGATAAGAAAAGGATTTTAGACAAGTATATAGAAAAGGTTTTTATTAAAGAGATAAAGGAAGAAGGTAAGAAAAAATTTGAGATAGAATTAGGTGTTAAATTAGGTAAAGAAAGAGGAATTGTAGAATATGAAGTAGATAGAAAAAAAATATCCCTTAAAAACAAAAGGGATAATTTTTATATATTAAATAATGAATTAGTAGCGGGAGTTGGACTCGAACCAACGACCTTCGGGTTATGAGCCCGACGAGCTGCCTACTGCTCTATCCCGCGATTTGGATATGCAAATATACAGCATATTTTAAGTATAAACCAAATAATTACAGGGTTTTTATTCAAATAACTCCTATTGAAATCACTAATAACTTTCTGCATTTTTTAAACCTAACTTTGAAAAACAATCTATCTTTGTCACATGACACACAAGGCAGGTTTTGTAAATATTATTGGCAATCCTAATGTGGGAAAATCTACATTAATGAATGCTTTGGTAGGTGAGAAATTATCTATTATTACTTCTAAAGCTCAAACCACCAGACATCGTATTCTTGGTATCGTAAATGGTGAAGATTATCAGATTGTTTTTTCAGATACCCCAGGAATCATAAAGCCTGCATATCAGTTACAAGAATCCATGATGGATTTTGTTAAATCAGCTTTTGAAGACGCCGATGTATTGATTTACATGGTAGAAGTTGGTGAGAAAGAATTAAAAAACGAAGCCTTTTTTAAAAAAATAATTCATAGTAAAATTCCGGTAATTTTATTAATTAATAAGATTGACAAATCAACTCAAGAAGAAGTTGAAGAAAAAGTAAATTATTGGCGATCTAAAGTTCCTAATTCTTTTGCTTATGTTATTTCTGCATTAGAGAAGTTTAATGTAGAAACTGTATTTTACAAGATTATTGAATTGCTTCCGGAGGCTCAACCTTTCTATCCTAAAGATCAATTGACTGACAAACCAGAACGTTTTTTTGTGAATGAAAATGTCCGAGAAAAAATTCTAAAACATTACAAGAAAGAAATTCCTTATTCTGTGGAAGTCATCACAGAAAGTTTTGTTGAGGAAGAAACTATTATTAGAATTCGCTGTGTTATTATGGTTGAAAGAGATAGTCAAAAAGGAATTATAATTGGTCACAAGGGCTCTGCTATTAAGAGAGTCGGTGCTGAAGCTAGAATAGATTTAGAACGCTTTTTTGGAAAAAAAGTATTTATAGAACTCTATGTGAAAGTTAACAAAGATTGGCGTTCTAATAGCAATCAATTGAAACGTTTTGGCTACAAAGATTAAATACTATTTAATATTTCTAAGGTAAAATCTTGTAACTTTTTCATTTGTTTTTTCCTGTATCTCTTCCTAATCTTCCAATAAAGTTAAGGATAAACCATACTATAGGTAGAACTATCATAAAAATAATAGGTACAATATATTCTTTCCCCAAAGAGGCATTTGAATATGCCCAAATACAGCATCCTAAAAAACTGGTTCCTAATATAAAATGAACAAACATAAACAAAGTCCAAACCTGAGGTTTAGGCCCAAATAATCCCTTTAACTTAGAGCCTTTTTCATTTTCAATGATTTCTAGATGCAATTGAGGTGACCAAAAGTGATTGTCTTTTTTAGGGATATCAATAAATAAATGGTCATCAATGATCTTAGATGGAAAAGCAGGTTTGTCTATTTTAATTTTTTACGAAAAGATGATAAGACTTCCTCTTTTGAGGTTTTGAGATCAACTTCAAATCGAGGTCTTAGAAAAATATCACTGTTATGCTTTTCTTTCAATTATTCAGATTTGTAATTCAGCTTCATAGTTATTGATGCTGTTTTTTCTTTTGATGATGTATTGAATGTACCTCCCCAGGAATAATTTTCATTAGAGTTTTGTCCTGTAATTTGAAAAATCCCCATTCTTGCAGAAATTAGTTTACCCAATTTTCCTCCAGAATTCTTAGCAATTTTTTCTGCTCTTGAACGTGCATCTGAAGTTGCTTTTGAAATCATCTCAACTTTTAGATCTGCCAATTTTGTGTAATAATATCTTGGCGGTAATGATGAAAATTGAATTCCCTTATTTAATAATTCAGTAATTTCTCTTGATATTTTTTCTATGACTTCAACATTTTTTGAATCAATTTGAACAGGTTGTGTTAGTACATAGCCTAAAAATTGCTCGCCTGTATACTTACCATTCACATAAGTTGCTCTAGTGTTTTTTCTACTTAAAACGGCTTTAAAAATCAGTTCATCAGCATTTACACCCTTAGAAAACAGATAATTAGTAATGATCTTTTTATCTTTTTCTAAATCATTATATGCTTGTTTTAAATCTCTATTCTCTCTAGAAAAAGAACCTTCCCAAACAATAAGATCTGATGTAAAGTTTGCTTTTCCTAAACCCGTAACCCCTATGATTCCATCAGAATTGTTACGGTTCATAAAAGCATTTCCTAAAACAAAGGATGCAATGACAATGGCAAGCGAAAAAACAATTGCTGTTGTGTTATTTTTCATAATATCAAGGCTTTATAACTCATTAAATTTACAATAATTATCGAATCTATATTCCTATCTTTGGCGAAAATTTTTACATGAGTAGCATTGTTGCCATAGTTGGTCGTCCAAATGTTGGAAAATCAACATTCTTTAATCGCTTAATCAAGCGAAGAGAAGCGATTGTAGATTCTGTTAGTGGAGTTACTAGAGATCGTCATTATGGTAAAAGTGACTGGAATGGAAAAGAGTTTTCTGTAATTGACACAGGAGGTTATATTATGGGCTCTGATGATATTTTTGAAGAAGAAATAAGAAAACAAGTCGGGTTAGCAATTGACGAATCTGATATTATTGTTTTTGTTGTTGATGTAGAAGATGGCATCACTCCTATGGATCAAGAAGTTGCCAATATTTTACGTCAAGTAGATAAACCCACGTTTATAGCAGTAAATAAAGTTGACAATTCTATGAGAGTTGCTGATGCAGTTGAGTTTTACAATTTGGGTTTAGGAGATTATCACACAATTTCATCTATCAATGGTAGTGGGACTGGTGATCTATTGGATGCAATTGCTGAAGTTATTCCAAGTCAAGAAGAGGAAGAGGAAGAAGTTGATGAACTTCCAAGATTTGCTGTTGTTGGTAGACCAAATGCTGGTAAATCATCATTTATCAATGCACTAATCGGTGAGGATCGCAATATAGTTACCAATATCGCTGGAACAACAAGAGATTCAATTGACACAAAATACAATCGCTTTGGCTTTCATTTTAATTTGGTTGATACTGCTGGAATTCGAAAAAAATCAAAAGTAAAAGAAGACTTAGAGTTTTATTCGGTAATGAGAGCGGTGAGAGCTATAGAACATTGTGACGTTGCTGTTTTAGTGATTGATGCCACCAGAGGTTTTGAAGGTCAAGATGAAAATATTTTTTGGCTAGCAGAAAAAAATAGAAAAGGAATTGTCATTTTGGTAAACAAATGGGATTTGGTTGAAAAAGAAACCAATACTATGAGAGATTTTGAAGCTGCTATTAGAAAGGAAATTGCTCCTTTTACAGATGTCCCAATTATTTTTACATCTGCTTTAACCAAACAAAGAATCTTTAAAGCGATTGAAACAGCTGTTGAAGTTTATGAAAGTAGAAAACATAGAATTCCTACAAGTAAGTTAAATGACACAATGCTGGAGATCATAAAACAAACTCCACCACCTGCTACCAAAGGAAAATATGTAAAGATTAAGTTTTGTACACAGCTTCCAACAAGAACTCCTCAATTTGCTTTTTTTTGTAATTTACCTCAATATGTAAAAGAACCTTACAAAAGATTTATTGAGAATAAGTTGAGAGAAAATTTCAACTTTACCGGTGTTCCTATGACTATTTATTTTAGACAGAAATAAGAGAAAAACTTTTTTTACATTTTTGAATGTTTATTAAATTTTTCTAAAGATTTAAATAAAAAAGCTAAATTTTTATCCTTTCCATCTTGCCAGTTCTCTATGGCATAATTGGTATAGAAACGATGATGCTGCGTAAAAAAGGAAATGTTTAATTCTATCCATTCTTTTTCTGAATATCGTTGATTTTTTGTCAACTCCCACTCTTTTCTTAACAGTTCGCTTATTTGATAGTATTGTTTTAGAGGGAAATGACTAGCGTCTGCATCTCTTAAAAATTTTTCTAATCTATTTTGAGGCTCTACATCCATTTTTGTAGTTAAAATTAAGTGAGAAACTTTTAGAATTTCTACTTCTTTCACCTCAAGTTCAGATAGATATTCTTTTGTGATCTTAACACTGAATTCTTCATGATTATCTAGACTTTTCGCATAACCTGTGTCATGAAACCATGCAGCTATTAATAAAGCTTTTTTATCAGAATCTGAAACTTTTTCAGCTTCTGAAATCTCACTAACAGAAGCAACTACTCTTTGTGTATGACTTAAATTATGGTATACTAAATCACTAGACAACTCATCATTCAAAAAAGAACTTATGTGCTTTTCTATATCAGAAAGTAAGTTTTCCATACGTAGATTTTTGCTAAAGTATAAAATATAATTTCACCTAATTCGAATGTTAGTTTTTAACAAAGTGTACGACTACTTTCTCAGAATGAAATATAGATATTTTCAGTAATTTTGTAAAAAGAAATAATCCCTATGATAAAGTGGAAAGATGTGATTCAGTTGGCCGTAAAAGGAAGTCCTGAAGCCACCAAAAGAGTAGAAAAATCTGAAGAAGAATGGAAGGGAATTCTAACTCCTGAGCAATATAGAATTACTCGACTTAAAGGGACAGAAAGACCTTATTCGGGAGAATTATGTTCAATTTTTGATGAAGGAACCTTTGAATGTATTTGTTGTGGAACCGAGTTGTTCGATTCTACCATTAAATACAATTCTAGTTCTGGTTGGCCAAGCTTTACACAACCCAAAGAACTCAATGCTATCAAGTACGAAAAAGATGAATCTCATGGAATGATCCGAGTTGAAGTGATGTGTAATACCTGTGACGCTCATTTAGGCCATGTATTTCCGGATGGTCCCGAGCCTAGTGGACTTAGATATTGTATCAATTCAGAATCCATGACCTTAAAAACAGACAATGAATAAGCAAATAGCAACTGTTGGTGGTGGATGTTTTTGGTGTACAGAAGCGGTTTTTTTAGATGTAAAAGGTGTCGAAAAAGTAGTTTCTGGATATTCTGGGGGAAATGCTCCTGGAAAACCTACTTATAGAGAAGTATGTTCTGGTTTAACAGGTCATGCAGAAGTGATTCAAATTACATTTGACGCTAATGATATTTCTTATAAAGACATATTAACTATTTTTATGACCACTCATGATCCAACACAATTAAATCGTCAAGGAGCAGATACGGGAACACAATACCGATCTGTTATTTATTTTCATGATCAAGAGCAAGAACAAATAGCAAATCAAGTCATTGCTGAATTGGAAGCCTATTTTGACGGAACAATAGTTACAGAAATAAGTCCTTTGACTATTTTCTACGAAGCCGAGAAAGAACACCAAGATTATTATAACAATAATCAAGAACAAGGTTATTGTAGTTATGTAATTACTCCAAAACTCAATAAATTACGAAAACTACACGCAGATAAATTAAAATAAATAGTTATTAAACTTTCTAACCATTTTACAACTCAATTACCTGCTGATCGAAATCTTGAAGACTCGAGAAGACAAGTTCAGAATGCTGTTTATTCTTATGTTTCTCCTATAAAAACCAAACAACCAATATTGATTCATACTTCTGAAGAGGTACTTGATCTTTTAGGGATTGAAAAAGAAGAAAGTAAGACAAATCAATTTCTAAACATAATCACTGGAAATGAATTAGCAGAAGGTTCTGAACCTTTTGCCATGAATTATGGTGGACATCAGTTTGGGCATTGGGCAGGTCAATTAGGCGACGGAAGAGCCATTAATTTAGGAGAAGTTGAACAAAATCACAAACGCTTTCATTTGCAATTAAAAGGATCGGGACCCACTCCTTATTCAAGACAAGGAGATGGTTTTGCAGTGTTACGATCTTCTATTCGTGAGTATTTGTGTAGTGAAGCGATGCATCATCTAGGCATTCCCACCACAAGAGCTTTGTCATTAGCATTAACTGGAGATGACGTCATGAGAGATATGTTATATGATGGAAATGCTGCTTATGAAAAAGGAGCTATTGTCTGTAGAGTTTCTGAATCCTTTTTACGTTTTGGGAGTTTTGAAATTTTCTCAGCTAGAAATGATATTTCTACATTAAAAACTTTGGTAGATTATACGATTAATACTCATTTTTCGCACTTAGGAAAACCTAGTAAGAAAATCTATATTAAATTTTTTAAAGAAGTTTCTGAACGAACTCTACACTTAATTTTAGAATGGCAACGAGTTGGATTTGTTCATGGTGTTATGAACACAGACAATATGTCTATATTGGGACAAACCATTGATTTTGGACCTTATGGCTGGTTAGAAGGTTTTGATTTTGGCTGGACACCCAATACTACTGACAAACAAAACAAACGATATAGCTATGGTAATCAAGCTAGTATTGGTTTATGGAACTTGTATCAATTGGCTAATGCTTTATATCCGTTAATTGAGAAAGCGGAGCCATTAGAAGCGATTTTAGAAAATTATAAAGCACTCTATGAAGTCAAGTCACCAGAAATGATGCGTGAAAAGTTAGGTCTTGAAAAAGCTAAAGATGACGACATCCATCTGATTCAAAGCTTAGAAACAATTTTACAAGAAGCTGAGACAGATATGACAATCTTCTTTCGAGAACTTTCTAAGTTTAGAAAAAATAATCCTGAAGAAGGTTTAAATCTAATTCATAACTCTTTTTATAAGCCAGAAGCAATCACAGAAAAACAAAAAGAAAATTGGAATTTATGGTTTCAAGACTACTCAAAAAGATTGCATGAAGAAAATCGTTCCGATAAAGAACGAAAAGAATCTATGAATCAAGTGAATCCAAAATATGTTCTAAGAAATTATATGGCACAATTGGCGATTGATAAAGCCAATGAAGGAGATTACTCACTTGTAGAAGAGTTGTATCAACTTCTTAAAAAACCTTATAAGGAACAGCCTATTTTTGAAAAATGGTATTCAAAAAGGCCTGAATGGGCACGTCACAAAGCAGGCTGTTCTATATTGTCTTGTAGTTCCTAATTACAAAAAGGCAATTTTATATACTACCAACTTCCTGAAGCTCCACCACCACCAAAACTTCCACCTCCAAAGCCGCCACTAAAACCGCCTCCACCAAAGCTTCCTCCAGATGAAGATCCACCTCCAAAGCTTCCACCTCTTCCTAAGCTACTTAAAATAATTACGTCTAATAGAGTTCCAGCAGCAGATCTTCTTCTACCACGACCACCTCTTCCGCCTCTATTGGCAAAAATTATGATAAACATAATGATAATCACAATGGGTAAAGCACCCCAACCTTTAGAGTTTTTACTCTTTTTTCGTTTTCTAGTTTCTTTAAATTCTCCTGCTAAAACCTCAAAAATACCATCCGTTCCTTTTTCTAAACCGCTGTAATAATTTCCTTTTTTGAATTCAGGAATAATACGAGAATCTATAATTTGTTTAGACATAAAATCTGTCAATCTGGCTTCGGTTCCTCTACCGGCTTGAATAGCAACTTTACGGTCATTTCTTGCCAATAATAAAACAATTCCATTGTCTTTTCCTTCTTGCCCAATTCCCCATTTTTCTCCCCAATTTGATGCTAAATAATTGATATCTTCTTCTTTTGTTGAAGGAATAATAATGGTAACAATCTGAGTAGATGTTGAATCTGAATAACGAACTAGCTTTGTTTCTAAACTCCTTATTTCAGAAGCTGAAAGAACTTTAATTCCAAGTTGATAAACGCTTGTTTGTTTTTTTGGTATTGGAGGAATTTCAAACTGAGCTTGACTTGAACTCACAAAGAAATAAAGTAGTAAAAAAGTAACTATAGTAGTTCTCATGAGCTCTTAGAAATTTCGTTTGACAATTCATCTACATCATCATCTTGATAAGGAAAATGATTTTTTAATTGATTTCCAGCTTTTAAAATTCCGTTGACCAATCCCTCTTTAAATTCTCCTTTTCTAAAATGCACTTGCATCATTTCTTTTGTTATATCCCAGAAATTGTCTGCAACTTTATTGTTTATGCCTTCATCACCAAGAATCACAAACTTATGATCTTTGACAGCCACGTAAAACAAAACTCCGTTTCGTAATTCTGTTTCGTGCATTTTCAATTCACCAAAAATCTGCAATGCATGTTCGTAATGGTCATCATCTGTATGAGCTTCTATATGAACTCTAATTTCTCCTGAGGTATTATTTTCAGCTTCTTTGATGGCAGAAACAATTGTTTCTTCATCTTTTGAGCTTAAAAATGCTTCTACTTTAGACATTATTCTTTTTTATTGAAATCAAAGTTTACATCCACTGCATTTTCAGAACCTGGATTGGCTTTGTATAAATCCATAGATTCAAAACCAAAAATTCCAGCTAACATAGAGTTTGGAAATACTTTGATGTGTTTGTTATACGTATTTACACTAGCGTTAAATCGATCTCTCTCCATTTTAATTCTATTTTCAGTTCCTTCTAATTGGTTCTGTAAGGCTAAAAAGTTCTGATTGGATTTTAAATCTGGATACCTCTCTACAGACACCAATAATTTAGATAAAGCTCCAGACAAACCAGCTTGAGCCTGTTGAAACTGAGCTAAATTTGCGCCTGTTAAATCTCCTGCATTGATTGTTGTAGAAGTTGCTTTTGCTCTTGCATTGATCACTTCTGTTAAGGTAGATTTTTCAAAATCTGCAGCTCCTTGAACTGTTTTCACTAAGTTTCCTATCAAATCATTTCTTCTTTGATATGCGCTCTCTACATTAGACCATGCTGTTTTTGCATCTTCTTGATTTACAACTGCTGTGTTATTAATTCCTTTTGCCCAACTATACCCTATAAATAGTAAGACTATAACAATAATTAATGGTAACCACTTTTTCATTTGTTCTGTTTTTATGTTCGTTAATTGTTTTCTTTTATAAAGACGTTCCTCCGTCTAAAGTAATGGTTTGTCCTGTCATAAATTCTGTTTGATCGGATGCTAACCAAACAACTGCATCTGCGATTTCGGAAGCTTTTCCGTATCGTTTCATCGGAATGACAGCTTTTAACATCATATCCATTTCTGGTTTTGCTGATAATAATTGATCTAACAAAGCAGATTCTGTATATCCTGGACAAACAGCATTAATTCGGATTCCAGTTTTTGCATACTCTAAAGCTGCCGATTTTGTCATTCCTACGACTGCAAACTTACTTGCTGAATATGATAAATTATTTAAAGATGCTTTCATTCCTGCTAACGAAGCAATGTTTACAATATTTCCAAAACCTTGTTTCATCATTTGTTGTAAAGCTAGTTTCATACAATAAAAAACACCTGTTTGGTTCACAGCAATCACAGAATCCCAATCTTCCAATGTATATTCTGCTGTTTTTAATAATTTCTTCGGACCAATTCCTGCATTATTTACCATAACATCTAACTTCCCAAAAGCAGAAACAGTGTGTTGGATTAAATTTTCTACTTCTTCAAAAACTGAAACGTTCGCTTTTATAGGTAGTGATTCTCCAAAGTTTGTTACAATTTCTTCGGAAACTTTTTGAGCTTTATCTAAATTAATATCAGAAACAACAACTTTGGCTCCATGATGAGCAAAATGAAGTGCAGTTGCTCTTCCAATTCCTGATCCTGCACCTGTTACGATGACTATTTTATCTTTTACTTTCATGATTTACAAAATATTAAACGTGAATCTGATAATGCTGATGCTCTTAACTCACTGGGGTAATCTTTCATCTGCATTAACTTAAAAAATTCATTTTTACTAGCGTATTTTACAATGAGAACTTCATCCCATAAAGGTTCTTCTGAAGGACCTAAAACAGTTCCAATTGGTTTGCCTTTAAAGATAATATCAGCATCTATATGTTTAAAGAAAGGCATTGCTGCCTTCATATAATCTTTATAGGTTTTCTTTCCTGTTTTTTCTGTTTCAATTACTTTTTCCTTATAGTTTAAATAGTTCAACATAAAAACGGGTTCATTGTCTGGAAATGTTTTGAGGTCTTCTAATCCTTCTGGGTTTAATTGCATGGTAAGTTTATTTACATATGTTTCAAAAAAAATTTATTTATGATTTCGACTCCGCTCAATCACCATTATGATTCGGTGTCTGAGCGGAGTCGAAGACACGTTAACTAATCTATCGAATTTGTTTGTATAGCTTTCAATGCCAAATTACAACACAATTCTGATGCTTTATTCAAGTTAGCAAAACGTGGATCGGTTGTCAATCCTTTATTATATCGATAATAAATCTGTTGAGCTATCACTGCAATTTTAAACAATCCAAATGCATAATAAAACACAATGTTTTGAATATCTCTTTCAGATTTTTGAGCATACAATTCTACAATTTCACTACGTATTGGATTTCCCTCAAAAATTGTTGGCGATGGAATTCCTTGTTTTACAAAATCATGATCGGTTGCAACCGTCCAATACCCTAAAGATGTTCCCAAATCCATTAACGGATCTCCCAATGTTGCCATTTCCCAATCCAATACAGCAATAATTTCTTGCCAAGAATTATCTTTAAAAACTACGTTATCATACTTATAATCATTGTGTATTAAACAATGGTTATATTGTTTTGGCTGGTTTTCTTGCATCCATTTCATCACCATTTCTGCTGCTGGAACTTCATCAGTTGAAGCTTTTACATATTGTTTTCCCCAATTAGTAACTTGACGTTCTACATAACCTTTGGGTTTTCCTAAATCTGACAATCCAATAGCATTATAATCTAGTTGATGTAATTCTACAAACGTATCTAGCCAAGAATTGGCAATGATTTTATAATCACTTGCAGGAATATTTCTTGATTTCGCTTCTTTATAATTGAGAATAATTCCATCTACTTTTTCCATGATGTAGAATTCACTTCCTAAAACAGTTGCATCATCTGTATAAGCGAACATTTTTGGAACCTTTGAAAATTCTTTCTGAACTCCTGATTGCACTTTAAATTCACGACTCATATCATGTCCTCTTTTAATAGCTCCAACTGGAGGTTTTCGTAGGACATATTCTTTATCTTCAATAGATAATAAATAGGTTAAATTAGAATATCCATGAGTAAATTGTTTGATGGACAATTCACTTTCAGTCGAATTAATCAACTCATTTTTTTGTAAAAACTCTTTGAGTTTTTTTTTAGGTAATTCTTCTCCTTTTCGGACTTGTTGATTGGACATACTTAGGATTTTCCGTGTTTACGAATGATGCTTTTTCCGAGTTGATACATATGAACTTCATCAGGTCCGTCTGCCAAACGCAGCATTCTTGCTATTGCATAATAATGCGCTAAATATGTATCAGGACCAACTCCTTTACCACCAAGAATTTGAATTGCTCTATCTATCACATTCATTGCCATATTAGGTGCTACAATTTTGATCATTGCAATCAAATATTTAGCTTCTTTATTACCTAACTTATCCATTTTATCAGCAGCAGAAAGCGTTAACAAACGGGCTTGTTCAATTTCACATTGTGATTTAGCAATGTCGTGTCTCATACTGCTAAAATCATAAAATTTCTTTCCAAAAGCTTCACGTTCTAAAGTACGTTTCGACATGATTTCTAGAGCATATTGAGCCATTCCAACCAATCGCATACAATGATGAATTCGTCCAGGCCCTAAACGTCCTTGAGCGATCTCAAAACCTCTTCCTTCACCCAAAATTAAATTTTCTTTAGGAACTCGAACATTGGTTAATTGGATTTCTGCATGACCTTCTGGAGAGTCATAAAATCCTAAAACTGATAATGGTCGAATTATTTCTAAACCTGGAGTATCCATCGGAACCAACACCATACTTTGTTGTTGATGACGATGTGCATCTGGATCTGTTTTTCCCATCACAATAGCCACTTTACAATGAGGATCCATTGCTCCACTAGACCACCATTTTCTTCCGTTAATTACATATTCATCTCCTTCTAAAACTATGGAAGTTTCAATGTTAGTTGCATCAGAAGAGGCAACTTCAGGCTCAGTCATTAAAAATGCAGATCGAATTTCTCCTTTCATTAATGGTATTAACCATTGTTCTTTTTGAGCTTCACTTCCATATTTTGCAAGAACTTCCATATTTCCAGTATCTGGAGCTGAGCAATTAAAAATCTCAGAAATCCAAATACGTCTTCCCATAATCTCAGCTAATGGAGCGTATTCTAAATTGGTTAAACCAGGACTTAAATCACCATAATCTTTGGGAAGAAATAAATTCCACAATCCAGCATCTTTAGCTTTTTGTTTCAACTCTTCTGTTTTTGACCAACGTTTCCATCGATTATCAGAACTCTGATGAAAAGTAATGTAATCAGCTTCTATGGGAACAATATGTTCCTCAACAAAAACACTGAGTTTTACTTGTAATTCTTTTGATTTTTGTGAGTATTCGAAGTTCATTCTATTAAAATTATCAATGAGTAATGATCTGTGGTCAATGAAATTGGTGAAATAATTATCCTGCAATCATATATCCACCATCAGCAGTATAGACTCCTCCAGTCATGTAGGCTCCAGCATCAGATGCTAATAAACATGCTAAACCAACCATTTCTTCAGGTTGCCCCATTCGTCCACTTGGAATAGTTTTCTCTACTTTATTTAAAAGTTTTTCGTTCATCCAAAGTGCAGCACTAAATTTTGTCTGAATTAAACCGGGACAAATTGCATTGGCTCGAATTCCATATTGCCCCCATTCTTTAGCTTGATTCTTTGTCAACATTAAAATAGCTGCTTTGCTTGTACTATACAATCCTAAACCCATCCCTGGTGTTAGTGCTTCTACAGAAGCAATATTGATGACACTTCCGCTTTTATTTTTCTGTAAATGAGATAATACCAAATTAGATAATGCCCAAGGTGCTTTTACATTGATATCCATAATTTTATCAAAAATTGCTGGATCAACATCTTCAATTGGTCCAAAAACAGGATTGATTGCTGCATTGTTTACCAAAATATCAATTCGTCCTAACTGAGAAATTGTTCTATCTACCAAATGTTTTCGTTGTTCTTCTTTACCAATATGACAAGCAATTCCGACAGCTTTTAAACCTTCTTTAATAAACTCATTCACAACCTCATCACATGCTTGTTGATTTCGACTACTAATCACAACGTGAGCTCCTTTTTCAGCCAATCCTTTTGCAATGGCTTTTCCTATTCCTTTGCTTGAACCTGTTATGATGGCTACTTTTCCTTCTAAATTAAACTGTTGATCTGCATTCATTATATAATAGGTTCTATGTCTTTTTTAATTGTAATTGACTCTTCATTTAATAAGATTTCTGCTAATCCGGAAGTTTTTGGAAGCTCGTATGAAAAGAAATATTTCATTGTATGAATTTTACTGTTGTAAAAATCATTGGAATATTTTCCTTCTGAACTGAGGGCTTTTGTTGCATTTAATCCAACATCTAACCATGTCCATCCGATAAGAACCAAACTCAAGAATTCCATAAATACAGAGGCATCTGCTAAATAGCGTTCGTAATCACCTTTCATAGCATGAGGCATTAAATGAATTAATACTTTTTGAGTGAGTTGTAATTTCCCCCCTAATATTTTTGCCAGAGATTGTAAGCTTTCAACTTCAGATGCTTCTTGAATTGTTTTTATAATTTCACCAGACAATAGTTCTAATGCTTTTCCATTTTGCATTGTGACTTTTCTGCCCAATAAATCTTGTGATTGAATTCCTGTTGTTCCCTCGTAGATAGAAAAGATTCTTATGTCTCTTAGGTATTGTTGTAAAATATAGTCAGCACAAAAACCATAACCTCCTAGTGTTTGAACTCCATTATTTACAGATTGTAAACCTGCTTCTGAAGGATATGTTTTTACAATAGGAATGATCATTTCTAATAGCAAATGGTATTTCTCTTTCTCTTCTTTTGATTCTGCAGTTTGAATTAAGTCGTAATATTTGGCAGCCAATAAAACCAAACTCATAGTTCCTTCTACGATAGATTTCTGCATCAATAACATTCTTCTCACATCTGGATGCTCAATAATTAAAGATTGCTGTTCGTCTGGGTTTTTCTTACCATCGCTTGACAACTTTCTCCCTTGTGGTCTTTCGTTTGCATATTCTAAAGATGCATAATATGCAGCACTTGCAATTGCAGATGCACCACGACCTACAGCGATTCTAGCTCCATTCATCATCAAGAACATATAATGCAATCCTTTATTTGGTTCTCCAACTAACCAACCTCTACAGTCTTCTTTATCACCAAAACCTAAGTGAGTAGTACAGTAACCTCTTTGTCCTAATTTTTGAAAATCTGCAACCGTAGTAACATCATTGAATTCTAAGCTACCATTTTCTGTTGGACGATTTTTTGGAACTACAAATAAAGAAATTCCTTTGGTTCCTTTTTGAGCTCCTTCAATTCTAGCTAAAACAAGATGTACAATATTTTCTGTAAAATCATTATCACCACCAGAAATGAATATTTTTTGTCCAGAAATATGATAATATTGATCTGAAGTTGGAGTTGCCTTGGTGATTATATCAGATAATGAACTACCTGCTTGAGGTTCTGTAAGACACATGGTTCCTCCCCATTTTCCAGACAGCATATTAGGTACATAAGCTTCATTCAATTCTTTATTAGCAAAATGAATAATGAGTTCTGCGGCTCCAGAAGTAAGTGCAGCATAACCTGGTAAATGATTATTTGCAGCATCTAAAATATAATATGCTGCTGTTTGAGTCATTAATGGGATTTGCAAACCACCTGCTTCATAATCAAAAGGAGCGGAAATAAGTCCTAACTCTCCTCCTTCATGCATCATGGTTTTTACTTGATTGTGTACAAATACTTTTCCTTCTTTATGATACGCTGGATGTTCGTCCATTTCTTTAAAATAGGGAAACAACTCTCTATCAGCAAAATCTTTTACTGAATCTAAAAACATATCAAGTGAAGCTATATCATGATCTTGAAAACGTTCTCTGGGTAGTAATTTCTCTAATTTATGTACATCATAAAGCATGTATTTTAATGTATCTACATCTACATACTTATTTGGCATTTTATAGAGTTTTTATAATTGATTTTTAATTTTAATCAATTCGGATTTGACAGCTTCTAATCTACTAATTATTTCGTGATTATTAATAATCCCTTCAGGATTTTCCTTTAGTTTTTGCTTTGCACCATCAAGTGTAAAACCTCTTTCTTTTACTAGATTGTAAATTAATTTAAAATTGGTAATATCTTCAGGAGTAAACATTCTATTGCCTTTAGCATTTTTCTTAGGCTTTATGATGTCAAATTCTTTTTCCCAAAAACGAATCAAAGATGCATTTACAGAAAACGCCTTAGAAACTTCTCCAATTTTATAGTATCGTTTTTCGGGTAAATCTATGTGCATATGTTAGTCGTAAGATTGCCCTTCTTTTTCTGATGCAATTTGAACAGCGAGAAATTCCTCTGGAGTTAAATCTCCATAATAGAAGTTAATAGGATTTACAGCTCTTCCATTTTTATGAACTTCATAATGTAAATGAGGAGCAACAGATAAACCTGTGTTACCAACATAACCAATTACATCTCCTCTTTTTACTTTTCTTCCTTTTCTGGTAGCAATTCTGCTCATGTGAGCGTATACTGTTCTGTAACCAAAACCATGGTCTATATAAACTACTTTTCCAAAAGTTGCACTTCTTTGCGCTAAACTTACTCTACCATTTCCTGTTGCATAAATTGGTGTTCCTGCTGGAGCTGTAAAATCCATTCCTTTGTGAAACTTCCATACTTTAAGTATAGGATGAAATCTGTTTTTAAAACCAGAAGCCACATAAAAAGCTTCTTTTTCCAGTGGCATTACAGCTGGAATTGATGCCAACATGGTTTCTTTTTCTTTTGCTAATGAAACAATTTCATCTAAAGACTTTGATTGAACTGCAATTTGTTTGGATAGTATGTCAACTTTTTTGGCAACATCTTTCACTAAATTAGTATTGTCATAACCATCCAAGTATTTGTATCTATTAGCTCCTCCAAAACCTGCTTTTCTTTGTTCATCAGGAATTGGATTTGCTTCAAAATATGCTCTATAAATATTGTTATCACGCTCTTCTAATTGAGCAAGTATCTTAGAACTCTCATCAAGTCTTTTAGAGAGTAATTCATAATTCAATTTTAAATTATCCAGTTCTCTTTTTTGAGCTCTTTCATTAGGAGACATAATTATTTGACTGAATCCTATAAATCCAAAAAAAGCAATCAAAAGAGCACCCAGAATGAAAAACAATATTTGTTTGTAAATATTCTTTCTATTTGGCTTTATTTTGCGATAGCTGAGCGTCTCTGAATCGTAGTAATATTTTACTTTTGCCATAACACTAAATATGCTACTTTTGTCTAATATACAGCAAATATGTTTGGTTTAGCTGTCGACAAGTAACTTACAAATTTACAAAATGTTTTAATTTTGATGAGTAAAGTGAGTTTTTTAAACAGAATTTAACAATCGTTTCAAAGATTATAGCCTTTATACTGAATGAAATCTCAAGACATACGTTCTAAATTTTTAGAATTCTTCAAAGAAAAATCTCACGATATAGTCTCTTCATCACCGATGGTTTTGAAGGATGATCCAACCTTGATGTTTACCAACTCAGGAATGGCTCCTTTTAAAGAATATTTTCTTGGAAATGCGGTTCCTAAAAACAATAGAATTGCAGATACACAAAAATGTTTACGTGTTTCTGGAAAGCATAATGATTTAGAGGAAGTTGGTTATGATACTTACCATCATACAATGTTTGAAATGTTGGGTAACTGGAGCTTTGGAGATTATTTTAAGAAAGAATCGATTGCATGGTCCTGGGAATTGTTAACTAAGGTTTATGGAATTTCAGAAGACATTTTATACGTAACTATTTTTGAAGGAAGTTCTGATAAAGATAATTTACCTATTGATCAAGAAGCTTATAACTTTTGGAAACAAATTATTCCAGAAGACAGAATCTTAATGGGCGATAAGAAAGATAATTTCTGGGAAATGGGAGAGCAAGGACCTTGTGGTCCCTGTTCTGAAATTCATGTAGATATTCGCTCCAAAGAAGAAAAAGAAAAAGTAGATGGTAAAAACCTAGTAAATAAAGATCACCCTCAGGTTGTAGAAATTTGGAATTTAGTTTTCATGCAGTACAATCGAAAAGCTAAGGGAAGTTTAGAGGATTTACCTGCAAAACATATTGATACAGGAATGGGATTTGAACGTTTGTGTATGGTTTTACAAAATGTAAAATCAAATTATGACACAGATGTGTTTACACCTCTTATCAAAGAAATTGAAGTACTTACAGGAACAAATTACAAAACTGATGAAAAAGTAGATATTGCTATTCGGGTAATTTCGGATCATGTAAGAGCAGTTGCATTTTCAATTGCAGACGGTCAGCTACCTAGCAATACAGGTGCAGGTTATGTAATTCGAAGAATTCTTAGAAGAGCTGTTCGTTATGGTTTTACTTTTTTGGATAAAAAAGAACCCTTCATTTATCGATTGGTTGATGTTCTATCAAAAAAAATGGGGAAAGCTTTTCCTGAATTGAAAGCTCAAAAGCAATTGATTGAAAATGTGATTCGAGAAGAAGAAGCTTCTTTTTTAAGAACTCTAGATCAAGGGTTGATTTTGTTAAATCAAATGATTTCAAGTTTAAAATCAGATAAGCTTTCAGGTGTTAAAGCTTTCGAATTGTATGACACGTATGGTTTTCCTCCAGATTTAACCTCCTTAATTCTTCGTGAACAAGGTTTAAAAATGAACGAAGAGGAATTTGCTATCGAAATGCAAAAGCAAAAAGAACGCTCTCGTTCAGCTAGTGAAAGTTCTACCGATGATTGGACAATAATAGCTGAGGATACAGAAGAAGAGTTTGTAGGATACGATCATTTAGAAGCAAAAGTAAAAATCACCAAATACAGAAAGGTAACATCAAAAAAAGACGGAGAATTATATCAATTGGTCTTTAATTTGACTCCATTCTATCCAGAAGGTGGTGGTCAAGTTGGTGATAAAGGTTATTTACAAGATGCGAATGGAGTTACAATTTATGTAGTTGATACCAAAAAAGAGAACAATTTAATAATTCACTTTACTAAAAACTTACCAAAGAAATTAGATCAAAGTTTTACAGCCGTTGTAGACAAAAAACAACGTGAAAGAACTGCTGCAAACCATACGGCTACTCACCTTTTACATCAAGCACTTAGAGAAATTTTAGGAACTCATGTAGAGCAAAAAGGAAGTGCAGTTCATTCAAAATATTTACGATTTGACTTTTCACATTTTTCAAAATTAACGGTTGAAGAATTACGTGATGTAGAAAATTTTGTCAATGCTAGAATTGCAGGAAAATTACCTTTAATAGAAAAAAGAAATACACCCAAAGATGAGGCTATTGCTGATGGAGCTATGAGTTTGTTTGGAGAAAAATATGGAGATACGGTTCGTTCTATTCGCTTTGGACAATCCATTGAATTATGTGGTGGAACTCATGCTCAAAACACAGGTGATCTTTGGCATTTTAAAATCAAATCTGAAGGAGCTGTAGCTGCTGGAATTCGAAGAATAGAAGCCATTACTTTGGATGCAGTAAAAGATTTTTATTTTGACAACAATCGACAATTTTTTGAAATGAAAGATTTGTTGAACAACGCTCAAGAACCTGTAAAAGCCTTACAGTCTTTACAGGATGAAAACACAGCATTAAAGAAGCAATTAGAGCAATTACTTAAAGACAAAGCTAAAAATGTAAAAGGAGATTTAAAATCAGAATTACAAGAGGTAAACGGAGTTAACTTTTTAGCTAAAAAAGTAGATTTAGATGCTGGTGGAATTAAAAACTTAGCGTTTGAACTAGGAAGCGAATTCAATAATTTATTCTTGTTATTTGGTGCCGATGTGAATGGGAAAGCAATTTTAACTTGCTACATCTCAAAAGAAATTGTTTCAGATACTTTGAATGCTGGAAAAATTGTACGTGAACTTGGAAAATTCATACAAGGTGGTGGAGGTGGACAACCTTTCTTTGCAACTGCTGGTGGTAAAAATCCTGACGGTATTCAAGAAGCTTTGAATAAAGCTATAGATTATTTGAATTAATTTTTTTGAAACTCCAAACAAACATACCACTCAATAAACAGGAAGTAAATCCTATTGATTACAATTCGAATATACTTTTAGTAGGTTCTTGTTTTTCTGAAAATATTGGTAGTAAACTTGAGTATTATAAATTTCAATCTCATCAGAATCCATTTGGTATTTTGTTTCACTCAAAAGCTATTGAAACCTTAATAACAAATGCTATTAATGGAAAAGTTTATTCTGAAGAAGATATATTTTTTTTGAATGAAAGATTTCAGTCTTTTGATGCACACTCTCAATTAAGTAACACTTCGAAAGAGAGTTTATTAAATATATTAAATCAAGAAATTCAGCAAACAAATCAACAACTTAGAAAAACTTCTCACATAATTATTACTCTAGGTACCGCATGGGTGTATCGTTTTATAGAATTAGATAAGATTGTCGCAAATTGCCATAAAGTACCTCAAAAGAAGTTTTTAAAAGAAATTTTATCTGTTGATGAAATAACAGATAGTTTAGAATCAATTATTGCGCTGATAAAAGATATCAATCCTAATATCAATTTTATTTTTACAGTTTCTCCAGTAAGATATTTAAAAGATGGTTTTGTTCAAAACCAACAAAGCAAATCTCACTTACTAACAGCTATTCATCAAGTTGTTGAACCTAGAAAAAAATTATTTTATTTTCCGAGTTATGAAATTATGATGGACGAATTGCGTGACTATCGTTTTTATAAAGAAGACATGATTCATCCTAATCAAACTGCCATCAATTACATTTGGGAAAAGTTTTCAAATACTTGGATTTCAGATTCTTCATTTGATACGATGAAAAAAGTAGAATCTATTCAGAAACGAAAAAACCACAAACCTTTCAACCCAGATTCTAAGGATTATCAAGAGTTTCTGAATCAAATAGTAGAAGATATCCATTCGATTCAAAAAACGTATCCTCTCATTCAATTTTAAAAATACGTCAAATGACGTATTGATATAAGCTCAAACTTCTTATACAGATAGTATTTTGAATCTAGAAAATAAGATTGAAAACAAAGCCTCATCATACGGAATATTAATAACAGTTTCTATAAAAGCCCTTAGAAAAAAAGGCTTCACTAATTACGATTAGTTCACAAACTGAGCAACATTTTGCCAAGGTCCTCCATTAATAATATCTAATCCTTGACTTGACAGATATTTTGTTGCTTGCTCACTTCTTCCTCCACTTTTACAGACAGCTATAATTGGTTTGTGCAAAGATTTTATTTCTTCAATTTTCTCAGGAATCGTATTTAACACAACATGTTTAGCACCTTCAAGATGTGCGTCATTCCATTCTGCCTGTGTTCGAACATCCAAAACGATTGCTCCTTTTTCTAAATAATCTTTAATGTTTTTGTCTGAATCTTTTTGTGAAAACATTCCAAATAATCCCATAATTTATGATTGTAATTCGTTTGACTTGATAAGACTTAAACCATTTTCAATCAATTCGGTAAAGTCTTTATTGTTTTTTAATGATAACAAATGGTTAAGCACTATTTGTTGAGATGTTGATTCCTTTAAAACAAGCAATTCATAAATCTCAAGTGGCAACAACCAATCGTCCGTAAATTCTTTTTGTACGTATGTAAAAATATCTAATAATCTATCTGTACCAATTGTATTTTTTTCTCTTATTTCTCTTACTTCTTGATATAAGTCATAAAGAACTAATTCCTTTTTTGAATATATAATTTTGTATGTTTTTGTTTCAGATACTTTTCCAATGTCTTCATAAGACTCTGGATCTGCTGGTCCAGCAAAAGCACTTACTACTCTCATTCCAATTGCCATATCGTAAATACCCCATTCTGGTCGGAACAAAACTTGATCTTTATAGGTTACAGTACATTCATCTAAAGAAATAACTAAGATTTTTCCACGTAAATCACGAGTTCCAGTAATAGCTCTTCCTTCAACAACAACACCGCTTTCAAACTCAAGCTTCATAAATTCACCTTCGTAAATTCCATAAGCTTTCAAATCTCTTGGACTCATGTCTTCGATAGGAAGATTAATTCCTTTTAACTTTCCAACAGGACTTCCAAAACCATCTTTATGATATTGTACTCCGTGTCCAATTAGTTCTTTATCTCTAGAAGCCAATGCAGTTGGACCGTTAGTTTGAATATAAGCTACATTTCCTTTTTTATCAGAAATAACATTTGAAAAAACTCCTGAAACCTGAACGCCTGTAGAAAGCTCAATTGTTCCTAAGTTTTTAGAGTCAATTAATTTTTCTACTCCTTTTAAACCTCCTGTTCTTAGAGCCATTGTATTGGCAAATTCGTCTAAAACTAAACTTAGATACGCAAAGTCAGGTGTAACATATAATTGAGGTTGAGGCTTCGTAATATCAAAACTTTGATTAGCAGCTTCTATAGAATATGGTAGTTTCTTTACGTGAGGTTGTAAGCAACTTTTACTTTCACCTATAGATGATAATAAACCTGCTCCGTATATCTTTGGAAAATCAACATCTCCGATCAAACCATATTCAACGGTCCACCAATGTAAATTTCTAATTTGAGCCATCTCTGATAATTCTCCCATATCATTTTGAAGCGCTTCTACTTTTACTTGAGCTTCGTTTATTTCTTCTTGAGTAGAATTTGGATTTTCTTTTAAAATAGAAAGTAAACGAATTGCTTCATACATTTCATAATCTTTAGATGAAGAAATTGCTTTACTTCCAATTTCTCCAAACCTTCTTAAATATTCCGAATATTCTGGATTGGCTATAATAGGTGCGTGTCCTGCAGCTTCATGAATAATATCTGGGGCAGGAGTATAGGTAATATGATCAATTGTTCTCATATCTGACGCAATTACCAACACGTTATACGCTTGAAATTCCATAAAAGCATTCGGGGGAATAAAACCATCCACAGAAACAGCTGCCCAACCAATTTCTTTCAATATGCGATTCATCCCTTCCATTTCTGGAATTCTTTCAATGGAAATTCCTGTTTTTTCTAAACCTGTTGCATATGAATCATGAGCTACTTTGTTTAGATAATCTACATTCATTCTCATCACATACCTCCATACTGCATGATTTTGTGCCGTATATTCACTGTAAGGTTGCTTTACCACAAACTTGTGTAAATGCTTTGGCAACTTTTTGGTGACTTCGTTTAATTCAAAATGTGATTCCATTAAAAAAGCGAGGTTTTACGGACGTAAATTTACGAATTTCGAATTTTATTTACTAATCTGATGTAACATATTTAATTCAAATCTTACTTCAAATAAGATAGAAATAGATGTAAAATGAGTTCAAAAAAGAAAGAGAATTGGAAAAACCAATTCTCTTTTTAATATGCAACTAATCAATAGCTATTCAAATAGCTTTCTTGATCCAACTGATTAACTGTTTATTGTTTTAGATTTTTTATCAATAGCATTTTTAATTACATAATACGTTTCTTTTGCTTTTGATATTCTTGCCATTTTTAAGGGTGTAAATTTTCCGTTTGAAGACGAAGAATATACATCAGCTCCTGAACCACAGGTATTTAGCAATCTTGTGTTTATTATACCTCGCTGCAAACATTAAAGGAGTTAAACCGTTAGATTTTTCATTTACTTTTTGACCAGATACTAGCATTTTTTTTACAGCTTTATAATCTCCATTTTTAATTAATTTGAAGAATTTTTTAGTCGTATCTTCTGTTTTTACTTTTTCGATTTTTGTGTTTACTACTTGATTTTCAGTTGCAGAAACAGTTCCGATGGTTAATAAACCTATAAGAATAGGTAAAATGATTTTTTTCATGATATTTTGTTTTAAGTTATTGTTTGTGTTCTTCTAATAGACCTCACAAAACCTAAGATGTTTCATCAAAAAACTCATATTAAAAGGTACTTAACAATTTGTTGGTAGTAATTTAAGAGTTGAGCATAATTAATTGTTAATTCACAAATTGTATATAATAATTTGAATTGATAAAAATCAAAGATGACAGCTTTGTATATTTGTTATACTTAATAGAACTTCAATGAATAAGAAAGTAATTTTAATGATTTTAGATGGATGGGGAATTACTCAAGATCCTAACGTATCTGCTGTAGATCATGCACAGACGCCATTTGTAGACTCCTTGTACAAAAACTATCCTAGTGCACAATTAAGAACCGATGGAGAACATGTGGGTTTACCTGAGGGTCAAATGGGAAATTCTGAGGTAGGTCATATGAATTTAGGTGCTGGCAGAATTGTTTATCAGAACTTAGCAAAAATTAATATTGCTGTCAAAGACAAAACTTTACATAAAGAACAAGTTTTGGTTGAAGCATTTGAACATGCTAAAAAACATCAAAAAAAAGTTCATTTTTTAGGGTTAGTTTCTAATGGTGGAATCCATTCACATATCAATCATTTAAAAGGACTCTTAGACGCTGCTAATGACTATGGTTTGAAAGATGTTTTCTTGCATGCATTTACAGACGGTAGAGATTGTGATCCAAAATCTGGTAAGGGTTTTATTGAAGAAATAGAGTCCCAGTTGTCTCAAACAAAGGGAAAACTTGCCTCTGTTACAGGAAGATATTATGCAATGGATAGAGATAAACGTTGGGAAAGAGTTCAATTAGCCTATAATGCACTTGTTCATGGAAAAGGGAATCTTTCAGAAAATGCATCGGAAAGTATTGAAAAAAGTTATGAAAATGGTACAACGGATGAGTTTATAAAACCAATTATCATGGTGAATTCTGATGGTACACCAAAAGCAACTATTCAAGAAGATGATGTTGTTATTTTTTTCAATTTCAGAACCGATAGAGGAAGACAATTAACCAAAGTTTTATCACAAGAAAATAACGAAGAATTTCAAATGAAAAAATTGCCTTTATATTTTGTGACGCTCACAAGCTATGATGAAACTTTCAAAAACATCAAAGTTATTTATACCAATAAAAACATTGAAAATACAATTGGTGAAGTCTTACAAAGTGCAGGAAAGAAACAAATACGAATTGCTGAAACAGAAAAGTACCCTCATGTAACTTTTTTCTTTTCGGGAGGAAGAGAACAAGAATTTGAAGGCGAAAAACGTCTTTTGTGTCCTTCACCTAAAGTAGCAACATACGATTTACGACCAGAAATGAGTGCTTTTGAAATAACGAATGCTATTTTACCAGAACTACAAAAAGGAGACGTAGATTTTGTTTGTTTAAACTTTGCGAACGGTGACATGGTTGGACATACAGGAGTTATGGACGCTGCAATAAAAGCATGCGAAGCTGTTGACACCTGTGTAAAAGAAATTATTACAGTAGCTTTAGAAAACGATTATTCTACTTTAGTTATTGCTGATCACGGAAACTGTGAAACGATGAAAAATCCTGACGGTAGTCCACATACTGCTCACACAACAAATCCTGTTCCTTTAATATTAGTTGACAAAGAATTAAAGTCAATTAAAAATGGTATATTAGGTGATATTTCCCCCACAATTTTAGATTTAATGGGTATTAAAAAGCCCAAAGAAATGACACAAAACTCGTTGTTGTAATGAAGAATTTTATTGTCTTTTTTATAATTTTTGGTAGTGTAAATATTGTTTTCGCTCAAAAAAAGGAAAATAGAAACGGCAACCTAATTGGATACATTCAAAAAGTAGATTTACTTAGTGGTAAGTTTAAAACTTGGTTTGAAAAAGAATATGAGAATTATAACCCTAACAAAAGGGTTATTAATAAGTTAAAGAAGAAATTAAAAAATATCTCTGTAATTTCTTTTGTAGGAACTTGGTGTCATGACAGTAAACATGAGATTCCAAGATTTTATAAAATTATGGAATCAGCAGAATTTGATTTGAAGTCTAATTTTAAACTTATAGGGATATCAAGAGGAAAAAAAACTCCAAATAACCTAGAGAAAGGATATAATATTAAGAGAACACCAACGTTTATTTTTTATAAAAACGGAAAAGAAATAGCTCGATATGTAGAGCATGCAAATGAAACAATGGAAAAAGATATTTTTGCAATTGTTTCTGGAAAGAAATATAAAAACCCATACGATAAATAATGATTCCAGGTAAATCCTTATTAATTGCCGTTGATTTTGACGGAACGGTAGTAGAAGATGCTTATCCTAAAATAGGCAAACCCAAGCTTTTTGCTTTTGAAACTTTAAAGAAAATGCAAGAAGAAGGCCATAGATTAATTCTTTGGACCTACAGAGCTGGAAAAAGACTCAATGAAGCTGTAAAATTTTGTAAAGAAAATGGCATTGAATTTTATGCAGTAAATAAGAGTTTTCCAGAAGAAATTTTTGAAAAAAAATGTGAGCAGAAAGATTCATGCAGATTTATTTATCGATGACAGAAATGTTGGAGGTTTTTTAGGATGGACCGAAATCTATCAAGAAATCTTTAATCACACTCCTGAATCTGCAAAAAAGAAAGGCATATTCTCTTTTTTAAAGTAATCTTTTCAAACTTTTAAATCTTAAAATTAAAACTATCTTTGTCCCAGAATAACTGAGATGATTGTAGTAAAAACCAAAGAAGAAATAGAAATCATGCGCGAAAGTGCATTGGTTGTTTCCAGAACTTTAGGAATGCTTGCCAGTGAAGTAAAACCTGGAGTCACAACTTTGTATTTAGATAAATTAGCAGAAGACTATATTCGGTCACAAGATGCTATTCCTGGTTTTTTAGGATTATACGATTTCCCCAATACCTTATGTATGAGTCCAAATGCTCAAGTAGTACATGGGATTCCTAACGATACACCATTACAAGAAGGGGACATTATTTCGATTGACTGCGGAGCTATGAAGAATGGTTTTTATGGTGATCATGCTTACACTTTTGCTGTAGGAGAAATTGATTCTAAAACAAAAAAACTTTTACGGGTTACCAAAGAAAGCTTATACGAAGGCATAAAACAATTAAAAGCTGGTAATCGTGTTGGTGATGTTGGTTATGCTATTCAGCGTCATTGCGAAAAGAATGGTTATGGAGTTGTTAGAGAATTGGTTGGTCATGGATTAGGGAGAAAGATGCACGAAGATCCAGAAATGCCTAATTATGGAAAACGTGGAAGAGGTAAAAAATTAGTTGAAGGAATGGTCGTTGCTATTGAGCCTATGGTAAATTTAGGAACACATCGAATTAATCAACTTTCTGATGGCTGGACCATTTTAACCAAAGATGGAAAACCTAGCGCTCATTTTGAGCATGACGTTTCAATTGTAAATGGAAAACCCGAATTACTTTCTACTTTTCAATACATCTACGATGCTTTAGGAATTGAAAGTGATGAAGAGAAAGAATTTCGTCAAACTCCTTTAGTCATATAATTTTTTTGAGCCTTTTTAAATCCATATTAAATACAATTCCTAGACCTATACTTATTAAGTTGAGTTACGTAGCTAGACCTTTCATTTCTTTTTATTTAAAAGGAAATAGATATACTGATCCTATTGATGGAAAAAGTTTTCGCAAGTTTTTACCTTATGGTTATGGAGTTCAACGACCCAATGTTTTATCTCCAAGTACACTTTCTCTAGAAAGACATCGTTTACTTTGGTTATACTTACAAAACGAAACCGATTTTTTTTCTACAAAGAAATCAGTTTTACATATGGCTCCAGAACAATGTTTTTTAAAACGATTTAAAAAACTAAATCACGACTATACAACTGCAGATTTATATTCTCCTATTGCTGATGTAAAAGCAGATATTATAGACTTACCTTTTGAAGATAATTCATTTGATGTTGTTTTTTGCAATCATGTAATAGAACACATTCAAGATGACACAAAAGCAATGCAGGAATTATATCGAGTAATGAAAAAGGGCGGAATCGGTATTTTTCAAATCCCACAAGATTTAAGTAGAGAAAACACCTTTGAAGACAATTCTATAACCGATAGAAAAGAAAGAGCTAAAATCTTTGGCCAATACGATCATGTAAGAGTTTACGGTAGAGATTATTTTGACAAACTTCGATCTATCGGGTTTACTTTAGAAGAAGTTGATTACACTAAAAAAATCTCTACAGATTTGGTAGACACATATCGACTAATGAAAGGAGAAATTCTACCTGTCGTTTTCAAAAACTAATTTCTGAAATCTTTGATGTTTTCATTTTCATCAACATAAATTAAAACAACTTTTATCTCAGGTTTCTGTAGTAAAAACATCTTCGTTTTTTCAAAACCCATTGCCATAAATGCTGTTGCGTAAGCATCTACGTCTGCACAATCTAAATTGGCTATCACTGTTGCAGTTAATAAGTTACTTTCTTTAGCTTCTCCACTTTTAGGATTGACTGTATGGACAAATTTTTGTCCATCACTTGAAGTTCTAAACTTTCTATAATTCCCAGAACTTGCAACAGAAACGTTTGTTAATTTAAGTATATCATATGCTGTTCTTGAACCATCTGTATTTGGTGCGTCAATTTGAATTCCCCATTGATCACCATTGGGTTTAAGACCTCTACATCGTATTTCACCACCTATTTCTATCAAATAGTTTTGAATCCCTTTACTTTCTAAGAATCTTCCAATTACATCTATTCCATATCCTTTACCTATGGCATTAAAATCTAAGTAAACTTCTGGCTTTTGTTTTACAACGGTATTGTCTACAAGCTTTATTTTATCCAATCCAACAAATTGCATGATTGAATCAATTTGATACTTACTCAAGTTTGTCAAAGGTTTTTCTGGTCCAAAACCCCAAGCGTTTACTAAACTCCCAACTGTTGGGTCAAAATAACCATTTGTTTCTGAGTAAATTTTCTGTGATTTCACAAAAACTTCTTTAAAATATTCATCGACTTTTATACCCTCCTCTCCTCTATTGATTCTGGAAATATCAGAACTTGGAATATATGTTGATGTCGATTGATTTACCTGATCGAAAAGTGAATTAATCTCTTTTGAAAAATTCTTGTTGGAATCAAAATAAATGATATTGTATGTTGTACCAAATACATTACCAAAGAGCTGAATAGGTTCAGTTTGATTTTCTTTTTTGCAAGAAAAAAACAAGAAAGCAAAACAAAGCATGTAAAAGAAAGCGGATTTTCTCAAAATCTTAGATTTTATTTGTAAAGATACAGCATAAAGTTCTCATAAATCCATCATAAATAATTGTTAATCGTAGATTTTGTTGCTCTTTATTTTTAAATTTGTGGAGCTTAAAATTTAGTTGACCATGAAAAAAATATCATACTTATTATTGCTTTTAATTATTACAACGAGTTGTTACACAAAAAAAGAGTACGCAGCTCTAGAAGATAAATACAACAAAACAAAAAATCAATTAACTGATGTTAAAAACAATTTAACCAAATGTTTGTTGGAAAAAGAAAAGTGTGAAACTAAGGTTGCTGGTTTAAATGGTCAGGTTGTTAGTTTAAGAGAAGACAAAAAGAAAACCTTAGAGTATGTTGACAATTTAACAGTATTGACTAAAGGTGCAAATGACAACATTAAAGAAACACTAAACCAATTAAGTCAAAAAGATCAATACATTAACAGAATCCGTTCTTTAGCATCTAAAAAAGACTCCTTGAACTTAGTTGTTGCTTTCAATTTAAAGAAAGAATTAAAAGAAGGTATTGATGATGAAGACATTGAAATTAATGTTGAAAAAACTGTTGTATTCATTTCAATCTCAGACAAACTTTTATTTAAAAGTGGAAGTTATAATGTAACTGAAAAAGCTTACGAAGTTTTAGAAAAAGTTGCCACAGTTATAAACGGACAACCAGATATGGATGTAATGATTGAAGGTCATACAGATGATACTCCAATAAAAGCAGACAACACGATATTAAAAGACAACTGGGATTTATCTACAAAAAGAGCAACTGCTATTACTAGAATTTTACAAGAGAAATATCAAGTAGCTCCAAAAAGATTAATTGCAGCAGGTAGAAGCAGCTATGTACCTTTAGCACCAAATGATACTCCTGAAAACAAAGCAAAGAACAGAAGAACTAAGATTATAATTTTACCTCAAATCAAACAATTCTTTGATTTAATAGAGCAAAAAGCTGAATAGTACTTCTAAGATATTGAATAAAAAAAGCTGTCAATTGGTAGCTTTTTTATTCAATAATTTTTATGAAATCATCAAAGGCAACATAGTACGGTTGATCTTTAAAAACAGGATTCTCTACACTTTCTGCATTGGCAATACCAACTCCAGCATACCAAACTTTAGCATTCGATTTTTTTGCGTGTTCTTTAAAAGTTTCCATCCATAAAACATCATAAGCTTCTGGATTTTGAATGTTACTTGTTGCTTTGACTAAGACAAAAATAGTAGGCTCTCCTTTTTTGTATAAAACATATTGTGGATGTCTTTTTAACTGGCTATTAATGGCTTGAAATTCATAGCCCATTTTTTGTAGTTTTTTTCCTACAATATTCATTGCTAAGTTGTGAAGCTCTTGTTCTGTTAACGCTTGCATTTTATTACTTCTTATTTCTTTTGTTGTAATTTTTATCACCTCTTGTTTTAGGCTTCTTGTATTTTTTTGCTATTTCTCTTCGATAAGAACCTCCTTGATTCGTTTTTTTATTTTTTTCACTTTTTTCATGAAAAGCTGGTCCTGGAACATATTCTAATGAAGTTCTATTTTTAGAAATCTCTAAATCTTCTTTAGGTCGTTCTTCTTCTGTAAGTTGTTTTGACACTTCAACATCATCAGGAAAATCTAACAAAGGAATTGAAACCTTCATGAGTTTTTCAATTCGATCTTTCGCTTTTTGTTCTTTTTCGGTTGAAAACAAAATTGTTCTTCCCTCATGGTCAGCTCTTCCTGTTCTTCCAATACGATGCATATAATTTTCTGGAAAATGTGGTGTGTCAAAATTCACTACATGAGAAACTTCATCAAAATCCAATCCTCTAGCCATCACATCGGTAGCAACTAAAATTCGGTTACTTCCTTCATCAAATTGTTTGATGGAACGAATACGGTAGTTTTGCGTTTTATTGGAATGAATTACACAGGTTTCAGAACCATAAAATTCTTCAAGAGCTTCAAACAACAAATCCGCTCTTCGTTTGTTAGCTACAAAAACCAATACTTTATTGAATGTTTTTTTATCACTTAATAAGTGGTTTAATAAGTTAACTTTTGTGTAGAAATTAGGTGCATTATAAGAAACTTGATGTATGTTATCTAATGGAGTTCCACTTACAGCAATAGAAACCTTTTTTGGCGATATAAAGAATTGCTGAATTAATGCATCTACATCTTCTGTCATGGTTGCAGAAAACATAATATTCTGTCTTCTTGTAGGTAATAAATCAAAAATGTTTAGCAGTTGAAATCGAAACCCTAAATCCAACATAACATCTACCTCATCAATTACCAATTGTCGAATAGACTTTGTTTTTAAAACATTGCTTAAAATTAAATCATACAATCTACCCGGTGTGGCAACAATGATATCTTGACCTTGAGAAACTGCTTGTTTTTGTGTATTGATATTTGTCCCACCATACACACCCAAAACACGAACATTGATATAGGTTGCTAGTTTTTCTAACTCTCCAACAACTTGTAAAACTAACTCTCTTGTAGGAACCAAAATCAATACTCTTGGATTCTTTTGTTTCGAAAACTTTAGATCTCTTAATATTGGAATCAAATACGCAAAGGTTTTACCCGTACCTGTTTGAGCAATACCAACCATATCTTTTCCTGAACGAACTACAGTAAAGGCCTTTTCTTGAATAGGAGTTGGTTGCGAAAAACCTAACTCTTCAATCCCATTTCTAAGAGGATTAGATAAGTCAAAGTCTTTAAAAGTCATACGTTCTAAATATTTATTCAAAAATACAATCTTAAACTTACTTTAGTGACTATTAACCCATGTTAACAATACTATGTTGATTCATAGATTTTTACTCCTTTTTTGTACCTTACTTGCATAATCAACTAACCTCTTCTTATGATTAATTTTTTAGGCGCCTTCGAAAGCGTCTTGTTTCTCAAAACAAAGCTCAGAAATACATTGTCTATGCTATTAGAGAAATTATTCTTGTAGTTATAGGTATTCTCATTGCTCTTCAAGTAAACAATTGGAATAATGATAGAGAAAAAGATTCTAAAACCAAAGCCATTTTCGGGCAAATCATTGATGAACTCGTAATTGATGTACAAGTAATAAAAGACGCCAATCGATACTACATGTTTAAAGATTCAATGATACAAGCCTACAGAGACATTGATGTAAAAATGATTCCTAGAGAAAGCGACACAATGATTGATGATTATGACTTGTTAGATATGATTAGAACCTATGCACCCATGGAAATTCATGACAGAGGGTTCAATCTTTAAATGAATGAAGCAGATCAGTTGGATGAACAATACAAATCTTATATCAATGAATTAGTATATATCTATCAAGATGCCAAACCATCGTTGGATCTTTATAACCAAAGACTACTCAACTTATTAAAAGAACATCGTTTACACAAAATTGAAAATCATGATTGGTATTCCAGAATACATCTTTCTGGTAAAAATAAATACGACCCAGAATTTAATTACCATAAATACGATCCTATTTATAAAAATTATGTTCAGTATTACAACGAAATGATTTGGAACATTTTTTTGAACGCCCGAACTTTTGAGGACTTGGACATTAAGCTAGCTCGAAAAGTTAATAAGGATTTCAAGTTGAACAAGGATATAGATAGTAAGCTTTCCTATCGAAATCCTCCAAAAGAGGTGATTTCTTCCATTGCTGGTAAATATCTTTTTGAAAAAGACACCTTAATATTACTGATCAAAGAGAATCAATTGTATGAGAGCACTTATGACGATGTAGATGTTATTTATGTTTTTGAAAAAGATTATAAAGTAGGTTTCTTACGATACTTAAATGACAGTACTTTTTATAGAAACATAAAGCAGAATTTAAAACTAAATGCAGACGGATCTGTTTCTATTATAAAAATGTATGATAGAAAAGAAAAGGTTTTAAAACGAATTAACGATGATTAAATTCTTTAGAAAAATCCGTCAAAACTTACTCATGGAAAATAAAACCTCCAAATATTTTAAATACGCTATTGGTGAAATTTTTTTGGTAATGATAGGTATTTTACTTGCATTACAAGTAAATGATTACTACAATTTTAAACAAGATAGAAAGCTAGAACATAGTTTATTGCTAGAGTTACAACAAACTATTACCAATGATAGTGTACAAATAAATACAGATTATGTTGATTTTTCAGTAATTGAGCAAAATGCATTTTATCTAGATAGTATGATTAAAAATAAAAGACCATACCAAATAAAAATGGATAGTGCTTTTGGTGTTATATCTACCTTTACAATATCAGAATCTAATTATGTTCCTTGGGATAAAATTAAGACCTTAAAAAATGGTATAATTCAAAACGATTCTTTATTTAATTCTTTATCTAATTACTATAATTTCTCTAAGTTCTTAAGCAAAGTAGATAATTACTTTGAAATTGCTGCTTATTTTCGAAAAAGTGTCTATCCAAAATATGCCAAAAGTTATCATTACGGAAGAATTGCTGCTATAGCCGATTATGAACAAATGCTTAACAGCAATGAAATTAAAGTTGCTATAGACTATTGTATTAATGACGCTGTTTATTATAAAAGAAGAACTAAACATCGAATAAAACATACTTCAGAATTATTAGAAGACATAAGAAAAGAACTAAAAAGATTTCAAAAATGATTAAATTCTATCGAAAAATAAGACAACGTTTGTTATCCGAAAATAAAGTGTCAAAATACTTGCTATACGCAATTGGTGAAATAATTTTAGTAGTTATTGGAATTTTGATTGCTTTGTATATCAATAACAATAATGAGAAACAAGCCAATGAAGAAAGAATTAAAAGTACTTTAAGACAGATTCAAGGGGATTTGTTAAATGACATTCAAGAAATTATTCCAGTTTCTAATTTTTATGATAAAAAATTGATCCTATCAGAACAATTTTTAAACAAGACTCAACCTAAGTCGTTTTTTGAAGAAAACTTTAGAGACTTTGCAGGAATCAATTTAAGATATCGTGAATTTATACAGAGCAATCAAGCCTTTGTTCGTTTAAAAATCAAATAGATCTTTTGCCAGATAAATACAACTTTATAATCAAAAATTTAAATCGTCTCTACGTTGAGAATGCCGAAATATATGATTTCGAACATGGCAATGTATCCAACGAAATGTTGACCTATAAATCCAAACTTTTTGATTCTTTTCCTTGGATGGAAGATTACCAAAAGAACAATTATACCTCTGAAATTAAAAACTTTTTCTTGAATTCTGAAATCAATAGGAAACAATTGTTAAAAACAAAAGACCTTCTTCAAAATCAGTATGCTGTGATGGGTCGTATCAAAGATCAGAGTGTTTCTTGTTATTTACTGATAAAAGATTTCTTACAAGACGATTCAGAACTCCCTGAAGTATTTAATCAATTACAATTGAAATATAAAATCAATACACCAGAAGAATTCTTAGGTACTTATTCTAGAGGTAATTTCAAAATGACCATAGAATTACGTGATAATATCATGTACCTTGTTCCACCAAATAGTTCTGATGCTATTTTGGAATCTCTTATCCTTCAAGAAATAGGAAAAGACACTTTAGCTTCTCTTGTAGGAAAAATATCATTGATCAAATTTAAAAGAGATGCAGAAGGGCAAATTGAAGGTTTTGCATTTATATCCTCTGTTACCAATAAGGAAATGAGTTCATTTAAAAAAGTAAAAAAATAACAAACTCAGAAATTAAGCTTTTATCGAATTGATTTCTTTCTTATATTTATAAAGCTAAATAGAAGAATGATGAAGACACCCGAAAGATTAGAACACGCTTTAGTAAAACTCTACAACGCATTTCACAACAACACGTTAAACCCAGAAGATTGTGCTGCTTGTGCAGTAGGCAATATATTAGACAACCACGATTCTTGGAAACACTTATCAAACGATCATGGGAGTTTAGAATTGAATTATATTGGCACAGTTCATCAACGATTAGGAAGACGTTTTAATGGCTATTCACCTCAGGAATTATTAGAAATAGAAAAAGTCTTTTTAGAAGCTTGTGGCTTTAAAACTCCTTTATGTCATTACAATCCGAAACCTCAAAACCCTAGAGATAAAGAAAGGTTATTTAATGGTTTGTGTGCAGTTGTAAGTTTGTTGTGCAAATTAGACAATGTCTCGGATGTCATGGAATATTCGAAACTCTTTGAATACGAAGAAGATTATCCTGTTTATAAATTAGAATCTGTTTTATAAAACAAAAGCCAGCTTTAAGCTGGCTTTATTATTTTAATAATGTTGAGCTTTTTACTCGCTCATTTTTCCATTGATCATTCCTACTACTGCTCCAACAATTCCAACTGTCACCATACATATTATAGTATCAATTGCGATGTTTTGACAGTTAGGCTCCATTGATGAATACATAAAGAAATTCATGCTAAGACCATTTAAGAGTCCAAAAATAGCACCTATTGTAAATCCTTTACCAGCAGTTTTAATAGAAGCTACTATAGTGAAAACATAGGCAATTAATAATCCATTAAATAGGCACCCTAAGGCAATGAAGAGCATATCCTCCTCTCCTTGACTTGGCATTAAATCTGGAAATAACATTCCGTAAAAAAGCCCCCAGTAAGAAATTCAATACAAAGACAACGATTCCTGATGTAATAAAACTTTTTGTTTTCATAATAAATAAGAATTTTGATTGTTGACTTTAAAATTACAAAATTTTATTTATCTCATTTTCAGTGAAATAAAAAAGCCAACACATTGTGTTGGCTTTTTATTATTGAGATTCTAAAACAAGTTCAGCATATTATTATCCTCCAAAGTCATCAAAACGGATATTCTCATCTGGAATTCCGAAGTCTTCACCCATTTTTTGAACAGCAACGTTCATTAATGGAGGACCACAGAAATACAGTTCGATATCTTCTGGAGATTCATGATTATTAAGATAGTTATCAATAACACAGTTATGAATAAATCCTACAAAACCGTCTCCTTTTTCGTCTTCTAAGTTTTCTTTTACTTTCCAGTTATCTTCTTCTAAAGGCTCTGAAAGTGCCATATAGAACTTGAAATTCGGGAAATCTTTTTCTAATTTTCTAAAGTGCTCAATGTAGAACAACTCTCGTTTAGAACGACCTCCATACCAATACGTAACTTTACGTCCAGTTTTTAAGGTTCTGAATAAGTGGTATAAATGAGAACGCATTGGTGCCATTCCAGCACCTCCACCAACATATAACATTTCTGCTTCAGATTCGTTGATAAAGAATTCACCATAAGGTCCAGAAATCGTTACTTTGTCACCTTCTTTTTGATTGAAAATGTAAGATGACGCTACTCCTGGATTTACATCCATCCAACCGTTTTTAGAACGATCCCATGGTGGAGTTGCAATACGAACATTTAACATGATTTCTCTTCCTTCTGCAGGATAAGAAGCCATTGAATATGCACGCTCTACTACTTCTGTATTTTTCATTACCAAAGGCCAAAGACCAAATTTATCCCATTCTGCTTGAAATTTATCTGGCGTATCATGCTCTTCTGGATGTGCTGTAATATCCATATCAGAATACTTAATCTCACAAGGAGGAATTTCAATCTGAATATATCCTCCTGCTTTGTATCCCATATCTTCTGGAATTTCAACAACAAATTCTTTAATAAACGATGCAACATTGTAATTACGTACAACAGTTGCTTCCCATTTCTTAATTCCAAAAATTTCTTCTGGAATAGAAATATCCATGTCTTGTTTTACTTTTACTTGACATGCTAAACGAATCCCTTCTTTTAATTCTTTACGAGTAAAGTGTGGCGTTTCCGTTGGTAACGCTTCTCCACCTCCATCATTTACATGACATTCACATTGTACACAAGATCCACCACCACCACATGCTGATGGTAAAAATATTTTCTCACTTCCTAAAGTAGTTAACAACGTTTCTCCAGAAGCGACTTCAAGTTTCTTTTCTCCATTAATGATAATTGTTACAGGACCAGAAGGAGATAATTTTTGTTTTACAAATAATAATAGAGCTACTAATAACAAAGTAATCAGCAAAAAAGCTGCTACAGTGGCTATAATAGTTCCTGATGTTGATGCTGCTAGTGTAATCATCTTACTACTCTTTTTCTTTAGTTAACGTTGCTATTTTCTTACTTGCTGTTTCATTTTCTTCAGCTACTTCTTTCACTTCTTCTTTTTTAGAAGAAACTACTTCTTGCTTTTCTTCTTTAACAGCTTCATCACCACCAGTTAACATTCCTCCAAAACTCATAAAACCGATAGCCATTAAACCTGTAATAATAAATGTAATTCCTAATCCTCTTAATGCTGGTGGAACTGCAGAATAACGTATTTTTTCACGAATTGCTGCAATAGCTAAAATGGCTAAAAACCATCCAATTCCAGATCCAATTCCATAATTCAATGCCAATCCTAGACTTGCAATTTCTCTAGACTGCATAAATAATGAACCTCCTAAAATTGCACAGTTTACTGCAATTAGAGGTAAGAAAATTCCTAAGGAATTATATAAAGAAGGTGAGAATTTCTCTACAACAATCTCTACCAATTGCACCATAGTTGCAATGGTTGCAATAAACATGATAAATGATAAGAAACTTAAATCATAAGCAGCATATTCTGGACCTAACCAAACCAATGCTCCTTCTCTTAAAATGTATTGATCTAACAACCAGTTTAACGGAACTGTTACAGCCAATACAAAAATAACTGCTGCTCCTAAACCAACTGCTGTAGATACTTTTTTAGATACCGCTAAGTAAGAACACATTCCTAAGAATGTTGCAAATACCATGTTATCTATAAAAATCGATTTAAAAAATAATTCTAAATGTTCCATGATATTCTAATTTTCTTCTATTAACGCTTTGTTTCTGCTACGTTGAATCCAAATGATGATTCCAACTACAATCAATGCCATTGGTGATAACAACATAAATCCGTTGTTCTCGTATCCAATTGAATATAAACCTGTCTTTTCTATTGGATCTCCTAATACTTTCAATCCTAATAAAGTTCCAGAACCTAACAACTCTCTAAAGAATCCTACAATGATTAAAATTACTGCATACCCTAGTGCATTACCAATACCATCGATAAAAGACCTCCAAGGTCCATTACCTAAAGCAAAGGCTTCAAATCGTCCCATAATAATACAGTTAGTAATAATCAAACCTACAAATACAGAGAGAGTTTTACTCAGTTCGTAAGCAAATGCTTTTAAAACCAAATCAACAATAATTACTAAAGTTGCAACTACAATAAGCTGAACTATAATTCTGATTTTAGACGGAATAATATTTCTCATTAATGAGATTACAACGTTTCCTAATCCCATTACAAAGAGAACGGATATAGACATCACGATAGATGCTTTTAATTCTGCTGTAATTGCCAATGCAGAACAAATTCCTAATACCTGGATAGTAATTGGATTGTTATCTGTTATTGGATCCGTAATTAACTTCGCGTCTTTTTTTGATAATAGCGCCATAAGATTATTTCGAATTTAAATTTTTAAAATAAGGCATGTACAATTTCAAATCAGATTTGATCATTGCTGAAACACCGTCACCTGTAATTGTAGCTCCTGCGATTGCATCAACTTCGTAATCTGTTTTTTCTTCGTTCTTAGGATCGTTATTTCCTTTAGCAACTGTAATTCCTTTAAAGTTTCCTTCGCTGTCTAATAGATGTTCTCCAATAAAGTCATCCATAAAATAACGTTGTTTTATGTTTGCTCCTAGACCAGGAGTTTCACCTTTGTGATCAAAATATGCTCCTTGAACAACCATGTTTTCATCCAAAGCAACATAACCCCAAATTGCATCCCAAAGTCCTTTTCCTCTGATAGGTGCAACATAAAATGTTTTTCCTTCTTTCTGTCCAACAAATAATGGTAATCTTCTTGTTTTACCATTTTTTGCTTTGTCTTTTTCTTTTTTTACATCTATCAAATAAGCCTCGTCATTTTCAGAGATTTTATCTCCTTCAATAACAATTTGCTTTGTTATGAATTCGTTGAATTTTTCTCCAGCAATGTCTTTTGAAACAAATACAGCACTAGATTCATCGTTATCATTTACACCCATTGCATATAGGATGTTTTGTTGTTTTTCTATACGTTTATTTTCATCGATATTAGGTTTTAATGAAGAAGCTAAGAATGCCAATAAAGCTCCTACAATAAAAACCATAACGACTGCAAAAATGACTGTATAACCGTTTCCGTCTGTTCTCTTTGCCATAATTAAGCGGTTTTAACTTTTAAACGTTTCAATCTTTTCTTTACATTTCCTTGAACCACATAATGGTCAATTGTTGGCGCAAAAACATTCATCAATAATATTGCCAAAAATACTCCTTCAGGATATGCTGGATTGAATACTCGAATCATGATAGAAATAAATCCAATTAAGAATCCATAAATCCATTTTCCCTTATTTGTTTGTGATGCAGTTACTGGATCTGTAGCCATATAAACTGCCCCAAATGCCAAACCACCAATCATTAAGTGTTCCCACCAAACTGTGTTCATTAATCCGTAAAACTTACTGGATTCTGTAATAATCTCTGCAGCGACAACTTGATTGAAAATGAATCCCATCACTGCAGCTCCAATAAACGTTGAAACAATAATTCTCCAACTTCCAATTTTTGTGAAAATTAAAAATGCAGCTCCAAGTAAAATTAAAAATGTTGATGTTTCACCAACAGAACCTGGAATGAATCCGAAGAATTTATCCCAATTTGTATAGACAGGCTCTAAGTTTTGAGCATAACTTCCTAAAATAGTTTCCCCAGAAATTGCATCTGGAGTTCCAACTCTATTTACAGCATCATACACCCAAACTTTATCTCCACTCATCCAAGTTGGATACGCAAAGAATAAGAAAGCTCTGATGGTTAACGCTGGATTAAGAATATTCATTCCTGTACCTCCAAATACTTCTTTACCAATAACAACACCAAAAATTACAGCCACTGCTAACATCCATAAAGGAGTGTCTACAGGAACAATTAATGGAACTAACATTCCAGTTACTAAATATCCTTCTTCTACTTCATGACCTTTGATTACAGCAAAAATAAACTCAACTAATAACCCAACTCCGTAAGAAACAATAACTAAAGGAAGAACTTTGATAATTCCAATCCATAAGTTATCCCAAGTGAAGAAATTTTCTAAAGGTGCAGCTCTTAATGTATTGTCGATAGCAGCATAATGTTGATATCCTGCATTGAACATTCCAAACAGTAAACAAGGCACTAAAGCCATAATTACTGTATTCATAGTTCGTTTTAAATCGTCTGCAGATTTAATATGTGTTCCACCATGAGTAACGAAATCTGGTGTGTATAAAAAGGTATGGATTGCATTGAATGCAGGAGCCATTTTTGTTCCTTTATACTTTTCTCTTAAATTATGTAAATTCGATTTTAAACCCATTTTACTTTTTTATTATCCTAATTCTTCTAACATTAAATCCAATCCTTCTCGCACAATTTGTTGATGAAGTTGTTTGGATACGCATATAAATTCTGTCAATGCAAAATCTTCTGGAGCTACTTCATAACCACCTAAATTTTCCATTTCATCTAAATCTTTGTACATACAAGCTTTTAAAAACTGCATTGGATACAAGTCTAATGGAAATACATTTTCATAAGTTCCTGTAACCACAAAAGCTCGGTGTTCTCCATTTGTATTCGTATCTAAATCATACTTTTTTTTAGGGTTTAACCAAGAAAAAGTTAAGGCTCTAGACGACGATATTTTATTGAATATTGGCTTATTCCATCCAAAAAACTCATAGTCATTTCCCTCAGGAATTGCTGTAATTTGATTGTCATAATACCCTAAATAACCTGCTTCACCTACATGTGTTCCTGATAAAACATTACCACTTATAATTCGGGTATTATCATTGTTCAAGTTTTTTGCAACAAGATTTGAAACTTGAGCTCCAGCTATTGCTTTGACGTAGGAAGGCTTTTCAAATTTTGACCCAGTTAAAGCAATTGTTCTTGATAAGTTTAACTTACCTGTTAACAATAACTCACCGATTACAATTAAATCTTGAGGAGAAACTATCCACACAACTTCCCCTTTATTGATAGGATCTATCTGTGAAATTTGTGTACTTACATTTCCAACAGGATGTGGTCCAGAAACTTTATGCAACTCTAAGTCGTTTAAACTGTCAAAAGGAGATGATGAACTTTTACCTGTAGAGACATGAACTTTTCCTTCTGTTAGTTTAGCGATTGCAGTTATTGCTGCTTGAAGCTCTTTCTCTTTACCTTGCAATGTATAATCATAATCTGCAGCCAAAGGTGCGCTTGCGTAACCAGAAACAAAAATAGCTTTTGGGCTTCTGTTTGGGTTTGCAATTACATCATAAGGACGTTGCTTGATAAAAGGCCAACAACCTGAAGCTAACAAATGATTTCTAATTTCGTCTCCAGATAATTTGGAAACGTCTTTCTTTCCAAAATCTTCAGCAGTTTGTTTGCCATCAGAAGTAATAGTAAATGCTAATATTTTACGTTTAGCACCTCTTTTTATTTCCGTAACTTCTCCACTTACAGGACTAGGAAATAAAATGCGCTCGTCACTCTTTGAATAAAACAAAGCTTGACCTGCTTTTACTTTAGTACCTTCTTTTGCTAAAACTTTTGGAGTTATTCCGTGGAAATCTTCGGGCTTGATTGCGAAAGTTCCACTGGTAGAAATGTCAGTTGTCACTTGTTCTGCTTCGCCAACTAGCTTAATATCTAAGCCTTTTTTGATACGAATGTCTTTTGACATGATAATTCTAAATTTTAGTTATCTAAAAATTCATGCAAATTTACGGATTCTAACGTGTATTAGCAGAAGAAAAAACATTTTATCTTACAGCTTGTTTTTTATTTATAATGATTCTAAATAAAATGTTTTGATAAATTTTTATACTTAAATTTGCTTTTACATAGAATAGTAAATTGTTTATGCACAACAAAATATATATCCAATCGAAGAGTCTTACCATTCTATTAATATTCTATTGTTCTTTTGTTTTTTCTCAATCTGATCAATCAGACATCATTAAAACTATCCAGATAAAAGACAGTGAAAATGGAACGCAGACAAATATGGCTCGATTGGGTACATCGTTATACTTTTCTTTTGATGACTTAGCAGCAGATCAGAAAGATTATTATTACAAAGTTCAACATATGACCCATGACTGGAAACCAAGTAGATTACTTTCTAGTCAATATATAGATGGTTTTCAACAAAATGTGATTTTAGATATTGAGAACTCTTTTAATACATTTCAAGTATATTCTCATTATAAATTTACCCTACCTAATAGAAATACCATCATAACGAAAAGTGGTAATTATTTGATTTCTGTTTTAAATGATGATGATGAGATTGTCTTTACCCGAAAAGTTACTTTTTATGAATCTATAACAACAGTTGGTGTTACAGTTTCTAGAAGTAGACAAGCATTTGATTCTAACCAAGAACAAACTGTTCAATTCATCGTAAACCATCCAACCATTCGATTGAATTTTCCTGATAGAGAAATTCATGTAGCCATCTTGCAAAATCAAAATTGGAAAACTCACTTGTCTGGAATTCAACCACAATTTTTCAAACAAAATCAATTACTTTATCGATATACAAACAAAACAAACTTCTTGGGTGGAAACGAATATTTAAATTTTGATACCAAAATCATCCAAAACCAAGGACTCAATGTGAGAAGAGTTGTAAGAAAAGATGTGTTTAATAATTATTTGTTTCCATACCAAAGTAGAGAGGTTAAGAACTACACGTTTCGTCCAGATATAAATGGACAGTTTTTAATTCAAACTGCAGAGGCAAACGACAACAATATTGAAGCTGATTATGCTTTAATGCATTTTTCTATGATTCCGAGAGAACATGAGAAAGACTTAGACCTGTATGTATATGGTGGATTTAACAACTTTAGCTTTGACGACAGTAATAGAATGACCTACAATTCTAGCACAAATTCATTTAAAGCTTCAATATTAATGAAGCAAGGATTTTACAACTATACTTATGCTACTCAATCAAACGGAACAGTAAATCAAGGTGCTATTTTAGGAAACTTTTCTAAAACTGAGAATCGATATGACGTAATTATCTATCACAAACCTGTTGGTGGATTGTATGATAGAGTTGTTGGTTTAGGAACCATAAAGTTTGAGGGAGAATTCTAAGGGTTTTCTAAAATTGCCTATAAATTTTAATTTGTATAAATTAGCTGATATGGTAGAACAAATAACCAAAGGCATAAAGATTTCTGTGAAAACCAAATTTGATGGAACAACGCATAGAAACAATGAATTGTATTTTAACTTTGGATATCAAATTACCATAGAAAATAGATCGTCTATGACTGTAAAACTAACAGATCGTTTTTGGAGAATTTTTGATTCTTTAGAAGACGTACAGTTTGTTGAAGGTGAAGGTGTAGTTGGTCAAACTCCTGTTTTAGAACCTAATGATCAATATACATACAAATCTTTTTGTTTGCTTTTATCTCAAACTGGAGCAATGAATGGTCATTTCAAAATGCTCAACACCCATACTTTAGAAGCTTTTAAAGTTATAATTCCTACGTTTCAACTCACAACTCCTGTATCATTAAACTAATCAAAAGAAAAAAAAGAGTCCAGTAACTGCAGTTTAAAAACAGTGAATGTTTTAATTGTGGACACCCTTTTTTTGGTCCAGAGAAGTATTGTCCAGAATGTGGTCAAAAAAACAAAGACAAAAAGATTACTTTTTCCAGTTTTGTGAAAGAAGTCTTTAATGGGTTTATATCTTGGGATGCGAAGTTTTGGAAAACCTTGATTCCTTTAATTATAAAACCAGGTAAAGTTTCTGACGATTTCATCAATGGTAAAAGGTTTCGTTATGCTAATCCTTTCCAGTTTTATTTAAGTATTTCAATTGTGTTCTTTCTTTTTTTGGGACTCAATATGCAATATGAAGAGTTTAAAGAATTAACTGAAGATAAATCTACTGGAAAGAAAAAATCATTTAAAATTATAAATTTCGGGTCAACAGATGAAGTAGAAAATGACTCCATTATTAACGCCTCTAAAAAAGAAATAGATGACGGTTTGAGGAATTTTGGTGTTGATTCTATCACATGAAATAAGATTCAGAGTAACATAAACCAAGGTTTAGAAAAAGAAAAAATTGATTCTATTGTAAAGAACAAAAAAGAGAACAAATTCGAGAGAATGTATTCCTTTCATAAAAAAAATCCATCTCTAGGCATTAATGAAGCTCTCGATAGTTTGAAAATTGAAAAAAGTTTTAGCAATCGTTTCTTGTATAGAAAAATGAATGTTTTTTATAGCTTTAGCCAAGATTCTGAAAAGGCAAATCAAGAATTTTCGAAAGAACTTATATCGTATGCATCCATATCAATTTTTATTTTCCTTCCTATCTTTACATTGTTCTTAAAACTTTTATATGTCAGAAGAAAATACACCTATGTTGAGCATCTGATTTTTATTTTTCACACTCAAACATTTTTCTTCATACTACTCAGTATTTTTTTACTCGTAAATTTTTGGGTGGCCAATGAAGATGTAATTCCAATTTTCATTTTGATATTTGCTATCTACTTAATTTTAGCCATGAAGAAATTCTACAAACAAGGTTGGTTAAAAACATTATTTAAACTGTTTCTTTTATCTCAAGTCTATTTTATAATGGCTACAATTGGTTTTGTTATGGTAGCCCTAATTGCTTTTACCATGTACTAAAACAGGATCTCTTTTTCTTTACCTGTATGAAGTTCTTTATAAGAAAAAGAAATACTTTTTTCTGTTTTTTCCAAACAACTAATACTCACTGTTTTTAAAAACAATCGATCCATGACCGGAGCTGTGGTTTTGGTTCCTAAATCTGAATTATGATGAAATTTCAAAATACTTTCTTTAGAAATTGTTGGATTCTTTAACAACAAATCATCAAACCAAGTTTCTCTATCTTTTTTCATTGCCTTGTCATATAAAGGAGAGGAAGACCAAATTTTAGGTTCTTTCTTTAGTTTAGAAAAATGCTTTTGATTACCGTCCCAAACAAGTTCGTAAGCTTTTAAATTAAAATCCCATTCGATCAATATCAATGTGAATGGTTCTACTTCAACTAAATCTTCTTTATCTATATATTTTATAGAATCATTCGTCGCTAAAAGCTCTTTAACAATAACACCTCTACTCTTTTTGTAATACGATTTTCTCTCGTGTTTTTCAAAACCTCCATTCAATAAACACACCATTCTATTTTGATCACTTACGCCAATCCAAGTACCACCAGCTAACTCGTCTTTAGGGTATAAAAGCTTCGATTCTTTCTCAAAATAAATATCAGGGAACTTAGTTTTTCGCAAAGGTGTTTCGTCTCTATTAGAGGTTAAAATAAAGTTTGTATTTGATAAAGGAATATAAGTTACCGTGCACATATAAATATAATCTAAGCTTATAACCAAAACGATTTCTGACAAATAAATCGTAACTTTGCATCGCCAAAATTAGTCGATTACAACTTAAAAAACATACAAAATGGGAAAAGGTTTTTTTCACGTACCAACAGCAATTAATGAGCCAGTAAAATCGTATTTACCTGGAAGTCCAGAAAGAGAAGCAGTATCAAAACAATACACTTCTTATTTTAATGGTAATGTAGATGTTCCAATGTACATTGGTTCTAATGAAGTAAGAACAGGAAATACAAGAAATATGACACCACCACATGATCATCAGCATGTTGTAGGTCAATATCATTTGGGAGAAAAATCACACGCAGAAAATGCTATTTCTGAAGCTTTAGAAGCTAGAAAAGATTGGTCTCAAATCCCTTGGGAACAAAGAGCTGCAATATTCTTAAAAGCTGCAGATTTAGTTGCAGGTCCTTATAGAGCAAAAATTAATGCTGCAACCATGATTGCCCAATCTAAAAATATTCACCAAGCAGAAATTGATGCAGCATGTGAGTATATAGATTTCTTACGATTCAATGTAGAGTTTATGTCTCAAATTTACGATGAGCAACCTGATTCTGCTGAAGGAATTTGGAATCGTGTTGAATATCGTCCTTTAGAAGGTTTTGTATATGCGATTACTCCTTTTAATTTTACTGCCATTGCTGGAAATCTTCCTGCTAGTGCAGCAATGATGGGAAATACAGTAGTTTGGAAGCCATCAGATCATCAAATATTTTCAGCAAAAGTATTAATGGATATTTTTAAAGAAGCTGGTTTGCCAGATGGTGTGATTAACATGGTCTATGGAGACCCTGTAATGATTACAGATACCGTATTAGCAAGTCCAGACTTTGCAGGAATTCACTTTACCGGATCAACGTATGTTTTTAAAGAAATCTGGAAGAAAATTGGTGAAAACATTCACAATTATAAAACATATCCAAAAATTGTTGGAGAAACAGGTGGTAAAGATTTTATCATCGCTCATCCATCAGCAAATCCAAAACAAGTAGCCACTGGAATTTCAAGAGGAGCTTTCGAGTTTCAAGGTCAAAAGTGTTCTGCAGCTTCAAGAGTTTATTTACCAAAATCGATAGCAGAAGAAACCTTAAATTTTGTAAAAGAAGATATTGCTTCTTTTAAAATGGGATCACCAGAAGACATGAGTAATTTTATTACTGCAGTAATTCATGAGGGTTCTTTTGATAAACTGGTTTCTTACATTGAGGGAGCAAAAAAAGATGCTGATGCTGAAATTTTTGCTGGAGGAAATTACGACAAATCAAAAGGGTATTTTGTAGAGCCCACAGTTATCGTAACGACAGATCCTAACTATACAACTATGGAAACCGAATTATTTGGACCTGTTGTCTCTATTTATGTTTACGAAGATGAAAATTGGTCTGAGACATTACAATTAATTGATAACACATCTGAATACGCATTAACAGGTGCTGTATTCTCTAAAGATCGTTATGCAGTTACTGAAGCAACCAAAGCATTAGAAAATTGTGCTGGAAACTTCTATATAAACGACAAACCTACCGGTGCCGTTGTTGGACAACAACCCTTTGGTGGAGCTAGAGCTTCTGGAACAAATGACAAAGCTGGTTCTTCCCAAAATTTACTACGTTGGGTATCTCCAAGGTTGATAAAAGAAACTTTTGTTACACCTGAAGATTACAGATATCCTTTCTTAGGAGAATAAATGAAGAAAATAAAAAGGAGCTAATAGCTCCTTTTTTTATGACCCATCATTTGCTTTAACATTTCTTTAAGATTTGACAGTAAACGAATGATTATCTTCGAAAACCGAATAAAAATCAAACAAATACCATATGAAAATCAAACAAATACTTACAAGAGTTCTTGTTGTTCTTTTTGTGTTTGGGCTCACATTAGATGTGGATGCACAACGTAAAAAGAAGAAGAAAAACAAAAAAGGGAAAACGGAACAAGTTGCAAAGCCGAAACCAAAACCAAAACCAAAAAAAGGTGCAATTTTACCTTATGGCAAGGTTGTGAAAAAAAGTATGAAAACTGATGAAGGTCTTTTTCATATTCATTCAGAAGATGGTAAATATCTTTTTGAAATTCCAAATAACTTATTGGAAAGAGAAATGTTAATGGTAACTAGAATTGCCAAAACAGCCAATGGAATCGGATTTGGTGGTGGTAAAACCAATACACAAGTTTTACGTTGGCAACGCAAAGGAAAGAAGATTTTATTAAGAGTTGTTTCACATCAAGTAGTAGCAGACACTGTACTTCCTGTACACGAAGCAGTGGTAAACTCTAATTTTGAACCTGTTTTATTTTCTTTTCCTATAAAAGCATATAATAAAGATACTACTGGTGTAGTTATTGATGCTACAAAATTACTTACCGATGATGTAAAACCAATGGGCTTTCCTCAGTTCTACAGAACTCGTTACAGAGCTACACGTTTAGACAAATCTCGTTCTTATGTAGAAAGAGTTAGTAGTTATCCTCAAAACATAGAAATGCGTCATGTAAAAACATATTTCGCATCAAGACCACCATCAAATGGAAGCGTTGGTTCTATTTCAGTTGAAATGAGTAATTCAATGATTTTATTACCTAAAGAACCTATGAAACGTCGTTATTTTGACGAAAGAGTTGGATGGTTTGCGAGAGGACAAGTTGATTATGGTTTAGATGACCAAAGAAGTAAAACTGTTACGTATTTAGATCGTTGGAGATTGGAAGTAAAAGACGAAGATTTAGCTAAATTTAAAGCTGGTGAGTTAGTTGTTCCAAAAAAACAGATTGTTTATTACATAGACAGAGCTACACCTAAACAATGGAGAAAATATATCAAACAAGGAATCGAAGATTGGCAAGTTGCTTTTGAAGCTGCTGGATTTAAAGAAGCTATTATTGCGAAAGATCCTCCAACAAAAGAAGAAGACCCAGACTGGTCTCCAGAAGACGTTCGTTATTCTGTTGTACGTTATCTAGCTTCTCCTATTCCAAATGCTAATGGACCTCACGTAAGTGACCCTCGTTCTGGAGAAATTTTAGAATCTGATATCAACTGGTATCACAATGTAATGAGTTTATTACGTAACTGGTTCTTTGTACAAACTGCAGCTATCAATCCTGATGCTCAAATGATAGACTTTAAAGATGAGACTATGGGTCGTTTAATTCGTTTTGTATCAGCTCATGAAGTTGGTCACACTTTAGGATTACCTCATAACATGGGATCAAGTGTTGCTTACCCTGTTGATTCTTTACGTTCTGCTTCATTTACACAAAAATATGGAACAGCACCATCTATAATGGATTACGCACGTTTTAACTATGTTGCACAACCAGAAGATAAAGGTGTTGCTTTGATGCCTAATATTGGTCCATATGATAAGCACGCAATTAATTGGGGATATCGCCCAATTTTAGATAAAACTGCTAAAGAAGAAAAGCCTATTTTAAACAAATGGATTTTAGACAAAGCTGATAATCCAATGTATCGTTTTGGTCACCAACAAGCTGGTGGTGGAGGTCCTGTTGACCCAAGTTCACAAACTGAAGATTTAGGTGATGATGCAATGAAAGCTAGTTCTTATGGTATTAAGAATTTAAAGCGCATTATGAAAAATCTAGAAAGATGGACTACAAAAGAAGGCGAAACATATGATGAAATGGCTACAATGTATGGTCAAATATTAAGTCAGTTTAACCGATATGTAGGTCACGTTGCTTCTAATGTTGGTGGTGTTTATGAGTATTACAAAGCTGTAGGACAAGAAGGCGATGTTTATACACATGTTCCAAAAGATCATCAGAGAAAAGCCTTACGTTGGTTAAATAACGAATTATTTGCAACTCCAAAATGGATGATAAGAAAAGATGTTTTTGGTAAAGCAGGTTTCTCTGGTAATATTGAAAGAATTAGCGGAATTCAATCTCGTGGACTAAACAGAGTTTTAGATGCTGGTAGAATGGCTCGTATGATTGAGAATGAAACGTTAAATGGAAACAACGCTTACAAAGTATCAACTATGTTCTATGACCTTAGACAAGGTGTTTGGAGTGAGCTATATAAAGGCGGAACCATTGATACTTATAGAAGAAACTTACAAAGAGCACACATTAATCGCTTAGACTTCTTATTGAATAAAGCTAGAAGTCAAAGAGGTGTAAACTCTGGTTATAGAAAAACTTCTACAGTTAATATTGATCAGTCTGATATCAAAGCAATGGTAAGAGGTGAAATGAATCGATTGAAGCGTGATATTAGAGTTAACATTTCTAAAGCTCCTAATACAACTACAAGATATCATTTACAAGATGCTATTGCTAGAATAGACAAGTCTTTAGACCCAAAATAAATTAGATTTCCCTCAACAAAAAACCTCGCAAATTGCGAGGTTTTTTTATGTGTAAATGTTTACGAATTAAAACGGTAAATCGTCTGGTTCATCATCCGTTAAATCTGGTGCTGGCTCAAATTGATCAACAGGAGGTAATTCTTGTTTTGGAGCTGATTGAGACAAGTTCTCTATTCTCCAACCTTGAATCGAATTGAAGTACTTTGCTTCTCCTTGTGGATTGATCCATTCTCTACCTCTTAAGTTGATAGACACTTTTACATCTTGACCAACAGAATAGTTATTCAACAAATCTACTTTGTCTTGAATAAACTCAACCATCAGCATTTGAGGATACTGCTCATCTGTTGTAACTACCAATTCTCTTTTTCTAAACCCATTACTTCCAAAAGTTTGAGTTTCTCCAATCAATTTAATTTTTCCTATTATTTCCATACTACTTATTTTATTAAAAGTACTTTCCAAGCACTTTCTAAATCATTTTTTTCTAAATATTCTTGAGCAAAAGTATGTTTTTTTGCAATGCTTAAGTTCATAAATTCAGGATGTTCTTTCGCAAAGTTATTAACATCTTCTTTAGTTGGTAATGATTCTACATTCCCAAGCATTCCCAAATTATTACCTGTTAAAACAGTACTATTTCTTATTTCTTCTGGAATTTGATCTACTCCAATTCCGAGCGTTGAAATTGGTTTTGGAATTTCAAAAAAACCATCTCTAGCTCTAGAATAGTAACTTCCTCCTGCTCTAGCAACCAAGTCTATTTTATGTTGATCTATCATTCCGTTTTGATCCAAAACCTCATTATGAATATGAATTTTTAGAACCTCACAAAGAATCAAGTTTCCAGCTCCTCCTTCATTTCCAGTATAAATAATGTCTTTTACTGTGCATTCAAATTGAACTGGAGATTCAGCTACACGAAATGGTTTTACTTTGTCAGATTTGAGCATTGTAAATCCGGCTTTTACAAATTCATTCACTCCATCAGGATACTCTGTACTACTTAAAGACATTTGTTGAACAATGTCATAATTAACAACATTTATCACTACTTCTTTTATAGCTTCTGCATTTTGCAAGGTATGTTTAGTTGTATTGTTTCTAACTCTTCTTGCTGGAGAAAAAATCATCATAGGTGGATTAGAACCAAACACATTAAAAAAACTAAATGGAGATAAATTTGGATTTCCTTCTTCATCTATTGTACTTGCAAAAGCAATCGGTCTTGGAGCTACAGCACCTAAAAGATAACCATGTAATTTTCCTGTTGGAATTTCTTTCGGATCTATTGAAAACATATCAAATTTTTTGATGCATAAAGATACTATCAATTTTACAAATCAGTTATAGAATTGAATCCTTTATATTTGGAGAATGAGTTTACTTAAAAATACATTTATCGTAAAACGAATTGCTATACTTATCTCTATAGTAATTGTATCCCTTATTCTCTGGAATACGTTTGTTTTCTTTAATACATTTAAAACTGAAGAACGTTTAAAAATGGAAGTTTTAGCAAGTGCTCAAGAAGAACTCGCAACAAATGAAGATTTAAATGCAAGCACAAAATTACCATTAGCTGTTTTAGAGAATAACACCAATATTCCTATGATTCTGACAGATGAAAAGGATGGAATTATTTATTACCAAAACTTAGATTCTGTGAAATCTCAAAATCCTGAATATCTTAGAGAACAATTGCAGATTATGAAAAATGAAAATGATCCAGTTTTGGTTGTTTTGCCTAATAATAAAAAGCAATATGTTTATTACAGAAATTCTGATTTACTTAACAAGCTCACATATTATCCCTTAGCGCTTATTCTAATTCTTTCATTGTTTTTGGCACTTATCTATATGATGTTTCATTCAAATAAAATTGCAGAACAAAACAAATTATGGACAGGAATGGCAAAAGAAACCGCACATCAAATTGGAACACCATCATCGTCTTTATTAGGTTGGATAGCTATTTTAAAAACTGAAAAAGTTGATGACAAATATGTGGATGAAATTGAAAAAGATGTGTATCGTTTAAATACCATTGCCAATCGTTTTTCTAAAATTGGCTCTTTACCAGAGTTGAAAAAACTAGATATAATTTCAATTACAAAAAGAGCTTTTGATTATTTAAAAACAAGAACTTCTAAGCAAGTTACTTTTTCATTTAAATCAGAAACAGATAAAATTGAAACTTCTTTAAACGAGGAACTTTTTGGATGGGTCATAGAAAATCTAATTCGTAATTCTGTAGATGCCATGCAAGGAAAAGGTAGTTTAACATTAACAATTGCCTCAGAAGCAAATCGAGTAAAAATTCGAGTTTCAGATACAGGAAAAGGAATTTCTAAATCTCAATTTAAGCAAATATTTAAACCCGGTTTTACAACCAAAAAAAGAGGTTGGGGTTTAGGGCTTTCTTTATCTAAAAGAATCATTGAAGATTATCACAATGGAAAAATCTATGTAGCAAATTCTGAAATTGGCAAAGGAAGTACGTTTGAAATTATTTTATATAATTAATAAATTATTCCTTAATTAATTTCTTAGTTACAAAAGCATTATTTGAGTGAACTTTAATTAAATAAACTCCCTTAGATAAACTTCTTAAGTTGACTGTATCGGTATTACCTCTCTCTAACACCTTTTGACCTAAAAGGGTAAATATTTCCACTTTTGTTATTTCTGAAGAATTAGAATTTATGTGAAGTAACTCTTTTACTGGATTCGGAAATAAAACAATTGAGTTAAGCTTTATAATATTATCTGTGCTTAAGGTTGTTTGTTGGTTTACATCATCAAAATAAAACGTTGAGGTATTGGAACCATCTCCAACGGTATCTATATCGAACATAAAAACCAATCTGTCAAATGAACTGGCCCCAAGAGAAGAAAAATCCCAACTTAATGTCTCCCAACCACCAGAAATAGTTGTGTTTACTTTTCTAAAGTCAAATGCGCTACCAGATTGCTGCTCTAATTTTATTTGCATTGGTGTTCCGATAGGAGCCTCTGTCCATACTTTCATAGTAATGTAACCTCCGTTGGAAGCAAAGTTTAAAGGTTCACTTAAATTTAAATAAGCTCCAGACCAGGGTTGTCCTTCATTTCTAACAATCTTTGCTAATTTCAAACTACTATTACCATTACTTTGAGGCGAGGAGATTGTTTCCACAGTAGCTGTACCACCGTCAAAATTACTGAAATCTGATGTAGTGGGTGTATTTTCAAAATCAAAAGGAAAGTCATAATCTCCACCTTGACTAGAACATTCAGCTGCATTGTAACTAAATGTCATTTCACCAATATTAAACTCTCCATTGGTGACCGCTAATCTTAATACCTGAACTCCTTGGGTTAAGTTTAGATTAGCCAATTGTGTGTTCCAATTATTCCAGTCTCCTGATGATGAAACAGTAATATCTGAGCTGACTCTTTCTCCATTGACTTCAAAATAAAAAGGACCACCTCCATTTGAATTTCCAGATGCATATCGGAAATTGAGATCGTAACAACCTGTTGTTTGAACATCTATTGTATACTCTAACCATTCACCTGCTGTAATCCAACCAACCGTATCTCCTTCATTGGCAATTGTTATTGCATCAACATATTCTCCAGATCTAAAATCTCCCTGGTTATCTTGTGATGAATCAAAATAAGATATATTTTGCCCATTACCTCCCTCAAAAGAATCATAATGTCCTGCTTGAATTGTTCCTGGTATGTTATGAGTATTTCCTAAATATGGAATTTGATCACCAACTTGAACTGTAATTACATTAGAGAAGTTAAATTCTGTATTTACATAAATTTTAGCATAAAAATTATGAACTCCAAATGATAGGTTTGTAGAGTTAAACTGAAATGGAGCAGAGTTATCTTCTCCTAACAAAACGTCGTTTTCATAAAATTCAACTTTTGTAATACCAGATCCTTCAGGTGCTAAAGAAAGTTGAACATTTTCATTCTCATCTACATTATCTCTATCTGAAAAAATTGTTCCACCAACATTTAAATCTTTATTTGTAGCCATTGAGTTTGCAGGTACATTCAATTGAAAACCATCAGAGAAGTTTACAGTAATAGCAGTGTCAGAATAGTTATGTGCTACATAAGTTTTGTCTCCATTATTAGAAAATACAACCGCAATTGGATAATCTGCCGTAATATTTGAATCGATTTGACCTACAGCATTCATTGAATGCAACCAATAATAAGTTTGTGCATCTGAAACCCCAAACTTCAATGTTCTATCTGGATTTCCATTATATAAATTAATCGCTTCTTGAGGATTTAAAAAAGATAAATACTTCCATATTGTATCATGCCAAAGATTTGGGTTTGTGTCATTGGAATTTAATATTCCTGTATATTGCTTTAACTCGTTCCATATAGTCTGCACGTAATTTGTATCATGTCCTAAATAAGTAGAACCTCCATGTATAGGATATAATTCAATTACATATGAAGCTGTGATATCAGAGGTCCAAAAAGTACCATTATCATAAGAATTTCCCCAAACACGAGATACCAAACTATATTGCTGATTGGGTTGAAAAACTCTGTCATTCATGTCAAACCAATACTCTTCTATGGCTGTTTGTTCTGTTGTGTAAATATAGATTCCTAAATCACGTATATCATCATTTTCAGTAATACTGCCCCAATGAATTAAAGAAGAAGCAAACTGCATGCTTTCAGAAGTAGATTCTTGATCATTTCCTTGAGGAAAAGTAGCAAATCCATTTGCCCAACTGTGACCTGCATAAGGACTAAAATTTCTAAGAAAAGGAAATAAAGAATCATCTCGATTAGAAGAAGCAGCATCTCTCACCAATAAATTTATCATATCACCCCATTGATTAACCCAACCAGGTTCAAATTGCTCCATAAATGCTGCAGCATGAATAAAATAACCCCAATGAAAATGATGATCATTTATATTACTGTCTTGACCATGACCTGAAGGATATCCTAATAAAGAACTCCAAGTATCATTATAATAAAATAAAAAAGCTACTTCTCCTGACTGATATTTTAACCAATCTTCTAATCGTTCTTTTACTGTAGCAATCATCTTATCTCTAGCCTCAATATCTCCCATCTGATCAGCTACCCTTGCTGTCTGAATTAGACGATTCATTACTTGGCCTTCATTATAGGAATCAGTCCAATCTGATAAAGCATCATTCTCTATCTGAGAAATTTTATTGTTTAAATCAGAAAGACTGAAGCTTGCACTATTTTGAACTAGGTTTGGTAATGTTGGTAGGATTCCTTTAAACGTATTTTCAACTACAAAACTATTTCCATCTAGGGTTTTTATTTCACCTCTAACATTATCATAACTATAACCATTAGGAGTTGCAGAATTTGAAGATAAATTTGCCCATTGATGTGTTAATAAACCTAACAACATATTTGTATTGGTACCTTCTTTTACATCAGTAGAAACAGTAAAAGTAGTTGTTACTTTAGAAGTAGTTTCGTTAAATGACCAACTTGCAGTTGTATTGGTTGGAAAAACGTAAGCATACTTTTTATATTCATTTGCAACTGTAGCCACATTAGAATTACTCTGTGGCAACATAGCCATAGACCAATAATTTTTGCCATTTAATGTTGAAGTATAAGTGTTTCCATTTTGAACCCATGTGCTTCCAGTTGGTGCATAAATTGCAAAATCTCCTCCATTCCTTGCATCAATTATAGTAATCATTTCTCCAGAAATATTTACTGTTCCTAAATTAATAGTTATAGAAGCGATCTCAGAATTACCTTTTTCAAAGTATATAAAAGGCATTCCTATACCTGAAGTAGCACTAAATCTATCTCCCCAATTCATTGTTACTGTCCAATCAGAGAAATCTGAAACAGAGGCTATACTTTCATTTAATCCTTGAACTCCAACTATAATGGGTTGCTGATCATCTATAACACCCCAAGGAATATAACTTGTTACTAAACCTTGGTTAATAGTTTTCATAGTCATTGGATAATTAAACAAATTATCTGCATGATTTTCTTTCACCATTTTAGACCACCAATCATTTGTAGGAACTGGTTTACCCATAGCATCTCCACTAACCTGAGGAGAACCTGATGGAAAACTGTTTCTGCCAGCAGAATCTGTTCCTGGGAAAGTAGTTGTATAACTACCGCTTCCGACATTAGTTTGTGAGGAAACAGTAATAAAAGAAAATATGTATATAAATGAAAAAAGGACAGGTTTAAAGTACTGGTAAGTCAACTTGAAAAATTATATGGTTTGTGGATTTCAAAAATAAGGATATACTAATTGATATCTAAACAATGAAACTATACAACAACCATACAACGGTATTAAATCTCAAAACTATTCGAAATTCTTTGAAATTTTAGCTGCCAATAAAGCGAATTCATCTTGAGTCAATTTTTCTTTTTTAGAAAAACGCATATCATCCATTCTATTAATAGGAATCAAGTGCACATGCACGTGTGGTACTTCTAAACCAATCACACTCATTCCAATTCTTTCACAAGAAACAGATTTTTCTAACGCCTTAGCTATTCTGTAGGAAAAGTCCATCAAACCTAAATAGACTTCTTTGTCTAAATCAAAGATTTTATTGACTTCTTTTTTCGGAATAACCAACGTATGTCCTTTTGCATTTGGATTGATATCTAAAAAAGCAAAATAATTTTCATCTTCTGCTATTTTATAACTTGGAATTTCTCCTTTGATGATTTTTGTAAAAATAGAAGACATAAATTCAGGTTTATCTTGAAATTTCTAGGATTTCAAAATTCATAATTCCATTAGGAACTTTAATTTCTGCTGTCTCTCCAACTTCTTTTCCTAGCAAACCTTTTCCAATAGGAGAATTCACAGAAAGTTTACCATTTCTTACATCAGATTCAGAATCAGCAACAAGTGTGTAACTAAATTCCATACCGTTTGCAGTATTTTTTATTTTGACTACAGAATGAATCAACACTTTAGATGTGTCTAGTTGAGATTCATCTATAATTCTAGCATTTGCAACTACATTTTTAAGCTTTGCAATCTTTGTTTCTAACAAAGATTGTTCTTCTTTAGCTGCATGATATTCTGCATTCTCACTTAAATCTCCTTTATCTCTAGCGTCAGCTATTTCTTGAGAAACTCTTGGTCGTTCAACGTTCTCTAACTTAGCTAACTCGTCTTTTAATTTTTTTAACCCTTCTGGTGTATAATATGAAACATCACTCATAATCATTTTCTTTAATGTGATATATAAACAAAAAATCTCATGACCTTTTTTGTAGGCTGAGATTCAATTACAAATGTACAAAATATTTGTAACTTAGCTTCGTTAAAGGATTCTTAGCTACTCATAATGAAAAAAAACTGGTTCTTAATTTTAATTCTAGTATTCGCAATTCAATGTTCAAGTAACAACGCTGTAAACGATTGTTTTCCTTTCGTAAATGTGAATGAAAATGTGAATTTAGATTTACCTCAATTTATCAACTTAAGAGTTCCTGGTGGTTGGGCTTATGCTCCTGGTGGTTTTCAAGGTTTGGTAATTTATAACGTTGACGGCAATCAATTTAAAGCTTATGACCGTTTATGTCCAGGAGAAAACCCATCTGCTTGTTCTCAAATGATTGTCAGCAATAATTTAAGGCTCTTGTGCCCATGTGATGATAGTGAATTTAATATTTTAAATGGAGCTCCTTTAACAACAGGTGCCACTTGTTTTGCACAAGAATATTTAGTTCAGAATTTAAACGGATCTATCTTAAGAATTACAAACTTTTAGTAATAAAAAGCATTATTTTTGTTAGAAACTTAATCCATTGAAAAATTACTTCTCATCCAATTTTAAATTAGGTGTTCTTGGTGGAGGACAGTTAGGAAGAATGCTCTTAACTGAAACACAAAAATTTGACATTTATACGGTTATTTTAGATTCATCTAAAGATGCTCCTTGTTCACAAATATGCAATGAATTTCACCAAGGAGATCTATTGGATTATGAAACAGTTTATAATTTTGGTAAAAAAGTAGATCTTTTAACTATTGAAATTGAAAATGTAAATATTGATGCTTTAGATGCTTTAGAGAAAGAAGGATTATCAATTTTTCCGAAACCTAAAGACATCAGAATAATTCAAAATAAAGCACAACAAAAGAATTTCTACAAAGATCACAACATACCAACAGCAGATTATTTTCATTATGCGTATTTAGAAGAACTAAAGCATTCTTATCATAATGACATTATTAATTTTCCCTTTGTTTGGAAAGCTGCTCGTTTTGGTTATGATGGTAACGGAGTTAAAATCGTTCGCAATTATAACGACTTAGAGAATCTGCCTTTAGGAGAATGTATTGTTGAAAAACTGATTCCTTTTAAAAATGAATTAGCAGTCATTGTTGCTAGAAATCAAAAAGGACAAACCAAGACATATCCTGTTGTAGAAATGGAGTTTCATCCGGAAGCAAATCAGGTAGAATACGTTATTTGTCCTGCTAGAATAGATGATGATGTGGCAAAAAAAGCAAGAGATCTAGCCTTAATAGTTGCTGATTCTTTTGATTTTGTTGGATTGTTAGCAGTAGAAATGTTTCAAACACATGAAGATGAGATTTTAGTCAATGAAGTTGCTCCAAGAACTCATAATTCAGGACATTACAGTATAGAAGCAAGTTACACCAATCAGTTTGAGCAGCATCTAAGAAGCATTTTGAATTTACCTCTAGGAAATACAGATAGTAAACTTGCTGGAATTATGGTGAATCTGGTAGGAGCTGAAGGGTATACTGGAGATGTAATTTATGATCATATTGAAAAGGTTTTAAGAATAGATGGAGTTACACCTCACATCTATGGTAAGAAAACTACCAAACCCTTTCGTAAAATGGGTCATGTTACCATTGTTCATGAGAACATTGAACGCGCAAGAGAAATAGCACAAAGAGTAAAAGAAACTATTAAAGTGATAAGCAAATAAAATAGTATGGTAGGAATTATTATGGGAAGCGATTCTGATCTTCCAATTATGCAAGAAGCAATTGATATACTAGAAAGTTTTGATATACTAATTGAAGTGGATATTGTTTCTGCTCATAGAACTCCAGAAAAATTAGTTGATTACTCAAAAAATGCACACTTAAGAGGCATAAAAGTGATTATTGCTGGTGCTGGTGGTGCTGCACATTTACCAGGAATGGTAGCATCTATGAGTCCATTACCTGTGATTGGAGTTCCTGTTAAAAGCAGAAATTCTATAGATGGTTGGGATTCTGTTTTATCAATTCTTCAAATGCCTGGTGGAGTTCCTGTTGCAACAGTAGCCTTAGACGGTGCAAAAAATGCCGGAATATTGGCAGCTCAAATTATTGGTTCTTCTGATCAATGTGTTTTAGATAAAATTGTTGCCTACAAAGAAGGATTAAAGATAAAGGTAGAAAATGCTTCTAAACGAGTAAAAAAATAAACCTGTCTTCTTTTCATTTCTTAATCATTTAAAATTTCTTAGTGCATGAATGCCTTATTACAAGATTTTGATACAGCCCCTTTTGAAAAAATTAAAACTTCAGATTATAAACCAGCTATCAAAAAAGCTATACAATTAACTGAACAAGAAATTGAAAAAATTGTTTCAAACTCAGAAAAACCAACGTTTCAAAATACCACAGAAGCATTAGATTTTACAGGTCAAAAATTAGGCAGAATTACAAGTATTTTCTTCAATTTAAATTCTGCTGAAACCTCAAAAGAGATTCAAGAAATAGCTAAAGAAATCTCTCCGTGGTTAACTACTTTTAAAAATGATATGATTCTAAACAAAGAATTATTTCAAAAAGTAAAATCTGTTTATGATTCAAAGGAAAATCTAGAATTAACTCCAGAACAATCTATGTTGTTAGAAAAACAATACAAAGGTTTTGCTAGGAATGGAGCAAATTTATCTGACCAAGATCAACAAACTTTGAGAACGTTAGATGAACAATTGGCAAAGTTATCACTCGAATTTGGAGAACATGTTTTAGCAGATGGAAATGCATTTAAAATGCATCTTAAAAATGAGGAAGATGTAAAAGGATTGCCTGAAGGAGTAAAAGAAGCTGCTGCTTTGTTGGCAAAACAAAAAGGAAAAGAAGGTTGGATTATTACATTAGATTACCCGAGTTATATTCCTTTTATGACCTATGCAGAAAACAGAGAATTACGAAAAGAATTGTCAATTGCATTTGGAAAAAAAGGATTTCAAAATAATGAAAACAACAATGAAAATGTTGTCCTAGAAATTGCAAAACTTCGATTGGAGAGAGCAAAATTATTGGGTTATAAAACTCATGCAGAATATGTTCTGGAAGAACGAATGGCAGAAACTCCAGAAAAAGTTACTTCTTTTTTAAATGAGCTACTAGAAAAAGCCAAACCTTCAGCACAAAAAGAATTTAAAGAACTTGAAACTTATGCAAAAGAGTTAGATAATATTACCGATTTTCAAAAATGGGACAGTGCTTATTATTCTGAAAAACTAAAGAAAGAACGGTTTGATTTGGATCAAGAAATCTTGAAACCTTACTTCAAATTAGAAAATGTAATTGATGGTGTTTTTACGGTTGCAACAAAACTTTTTGATTTACATTTTGAAGAAGTTTTTGATATTGAAACCTATCATAAAGACGTAAAAACGTATCAAGTAAAAGACAATCACAATAATTTTATTGCTGTTTTTTATGCCGATTTTCATCCTCGAGAAGGAAAAAGAAATGGTGCGTGGATGACATCCTACAAACCACAACAAAAGTACAGAGGTAAAAATGAGCGACCTCACATATCAATTGTCTGTAATTTTACCAAACCAACAGAAAGCAAACCGTCTTTATTATCTTTTAATGAAGTAACAACTTTGTTCCACGAGTTTGGTCATGCTTTACATGGTATGTTAGCTAATACTACCTACAATAGTTTATCTGGAACTTCAGTTTCTTGGGATTTTGTTGAATTACCAAGTCAAGTTTTAGAAAATTGGTGTTACGAACAAGAAGCTTTAGAATTGTTTGCTAAGCATTATGAAACTGGAGAAGTTATTCCGATGGAATATGTAAAAAAAATCAAAGAATCAGCAACGTTTCAAGAAGGCATGCAAACCTTACGTCAAATAAGTTTTGGACTGTTAGATATGGCTTGGCATCACAACGAAGATCCAACAGCCATTACTTCAGTAAAAGATTTTGAAAATAAGGCTTTTTCAGAAACTCAACTATTTCCAGATGTAATAGAAAATTGCATGAGTACATCATTTTCTCACATTTTTCAAGGAGGATATTCAGCAGGTTATTATTCTTATAAATGGGCAGAAGTTTTAGATGCTGATGCATTTGAATATTTTAAAGAAGAAGGGATTTTCAACACCAAAGTTGCTCAAAAATTTAAAGAAAACGTCTTATCAAAAGGAGGAACAGAAAAACCCATGGAATTATACAAACGTTTTAGAGGTAAAAAACCCAATCCTGATGCTTTGTTAAAAAGAGCAGGTTTACTAGTTTAAAAACCGTTCCTGTAAATTTTCTTTTTTGTTACTATCTTAATGGAAAGTAAATTTCTATGAAAAGAATTGGTCTCTTTCTTGTAACTTTTTTTCTTTTAGTAACCTCATCACAATCTCAGACTAAAGTTAGTGGAAAAGTACTATCAACAAACAACATTCCTTTAATTGGAGCTGCTGTTTATTACAACAATACATCTATAGGAACAACAACTAATGATGAAGGGTTTTTTGAATTGCCTTACAACGAAAGTTACTCTGAAATCATTGTCAGTTATTTAGGCTTCAAAACCGCTTCTTTGAACCTAAAAAAAGAGGATGTATTTAAAAAAATCACATTTAAATTATCTCCAAAGAATAATATGCTGGATGAAGTTATGATTAGAAATAAAAAGAAATATTCTAAGGAAACAAGAGCATATTATTTGAGAAGATTCAAAAGAAATTTCATTGGAAAAGGAAACTTATCTTTAAAATGTGTTATTCAAAATCCTGATGTTATTTCCTTTGATTATGATCCTAAAAGTAGAGTTTTAGAAGCTTATGTATCAAAACCCATTAAAATAAAAAATCCCACTTTAGGCTATACAATTTATTATGATTTGGTTCATTTTGAAATCAATAACAACAAAGTTTATTATTTAGGATATTCAAGATTTGAGGAGCTTAAAGGCTCTGAAAAGAAAAAAAGAAAATGGGAAAAAGAAAGACAAATTGCTTTCAACGGTTCTAAAGTTCATTTTCTAAAATCTATTTACAATAACAATCTATATGAAGAAGGTTTTGAAGTAGATATGATGAAAAGAATCCCAAATCCGAACAGACCAGCAATGAAGAAATTTCTGAAGCTAGAGCTTACTTAAAAACTCTTGGAAAGCCAATGAGATTCAATTTAAAAGATTATAAATCCAACACACCCATCACAAAGCTTGATAGTGTTTACGATATCTTAAGAAGATCTCGACTTAAAAAAGTAAAAGATGTAGTTACCAAACAATTAGCTCTTACATCAGATTTTACTAGAAAAACAAACAATACCTATCAGTTAAATTTTGATGATTTTCTGAAAGTTCGATTCATGAAAGAAAAAGAAGAATATTCTTTCAGACCTGGTAATGCAAGATTACCTCATCAATTAAGTGTAATTTCTTTAACCAAAAAACCTCTAGTAATCTTTAAAGAAGGAGAAACAGAAAGCCCTATAGATTTACTTTTCTGAGAGTTACTGGGCCTATGAAAAGTTTGCTTACAGTTTACCTCTAAATTACAAACCACCTAAGTAGGCTTATTCTTTTCCTCAATCCATTTGCTTAAATACTTCGTGCTCTTTAAAGTATGGTGTTGTAACAAACTTCCTATAAAATTGTTCTTTCTATGGTTTTTTAAGTTGTTCTTTAAAAATTCTATTTGCAAGGTTAAACTTTCATAAAACAAGTTCTTGTCAAACTGTTTTAAAAGTTCGAACCCTTTTTCTTGAGATTGATTCCAAAGCGTTTCATTTGTGTACAATTCAATTGATTTCTTTGTGAATTCTTCCCAATTATTCGCAACCAAACCACACCAATCATCGATTTCAGAGTATCCTTCAATTCCAATTTTTGTGGTCACAGATGGACAACCATTTTTCATCCCATCTATAAATTTACCTTTCAATCCTGCACCAAAAGATAAAGGAGCTAACAACACTTTAGAATTTTGCAAAACCTCATCAATATTTTCAACAAAACCATGAACATAAAACCCTTCTTTTGGATTGTTAAATTCTAAAACTTGTTGGTTTGGATAAGCACCATAAAGATGAATTTCAGCTGTTGGAACCTCAATTCTAATTCCTTTCCAAATGTCATTCTTTAAGGTTATAACCGATTCTAAATTTGGAGCATGTAAAAAGTTTCCAATGGAGACAAAGTGATTCCTCTCTTTGAAAGTTTTGGTTTCTATTTCAGTATGCGAATCAATAAGAAATGGTACATAAAAAAGAAGGCTTAAATCAATATTAAAAGTGTCTTGCAACACTTCTATTTCATATTGAGAAATCATCAAAGACAAATCGCATCGTAGAATCGAGGCAATTTCTCGTTTAGAAATGTCGGCTTCTAACAAATCTGAAAACTGAAATTCTTGTTGCTTTTTGTACGCTTCTTCTCGAACTTTTCGCAAATAATGCAAATCCTCAGTATCTAAAATTCTAATGGCTTTTGGTAATATTTCAGAAACTCTCCAGCCAAATTGCTCTTCTGTTAAAAAGCGATCAAATAGTACGATTTCTGGATTTATCTCTTTCAATAAGACATCAAAAGAAGTATGATTTAATTGTAAAGAAAAGACATCAATTCCTAAGCTTTCTAAGTCAATCGAATTTGGATTTTTTTGAGCAGTTGTTCCGAAAACAACTTTATAATTATGTGTCTGAAAATACCGAATCAACTGTAACATTCTGCTTCCTGCAGCAGATGATTTGGGTTCAACCCAAACAGTTCCGATGATAAAAACAGTCGTATTCAATTATTTTGAATTCATTTGAGCTTTGTAAGAAGCTTGTACTTGCTTAGCCCAAGCAACTACTTTATCTATTTGTTCTTGCGATAAATTAGCATCAGAATGCATCCAAGTATAAGAATCTAAAGGCATTTCTTTCTCTTCAACTTCTTCATGCAACTCATCCATCTTATGTTCTTTTTTCTTTAAAGAATAAGAATCCCAAGCAGAAAAATTCAAATGTTTTTTCCCATCTTTTACATGTTCATCTAACCAATAATTTACGGGTGTAATATTGTTGTACCAAGGATATTTGGTCACATTACTATGACAATCAAAACAATTTTGTTTTAATATTTTATGCACTTCATCAGAAGGCTTTGTTTCATCTATAAAAGATACTAAAGAGCTTAGCTCTCCTTGATTTTTTTCGGGTCCAAAAAATTGAGCTACCACAACAACAAGTAGCAATACCAATCCTATTTTTTTTAAAACTTTCATCTGTGTTGATTTGCTATCAAATATAGGAATTGTCTTGAATTGTTGTTCTATAAATGCGATATATTATGTACTTTTGTATTTCAAAATTTTCTTTAAAAATGAAGTACGATTTAGTCGTTATTGGTTCAGGTCCTGGTGGTTATATTGCTGCTATAAGAGCCTCTCAATTAGGTAAAAAAGTAGCGTTAATAGAAAAATATGCAACACTTGGTGGAACTTGTTTAAATGTAGGTTGTATTCCATCAAAAGCTTTGTTAGATTCTTCGCATCATTATTACGATGCTTTAAAACATTTTGAAGATCACGGTATCTTAGTTGATACTCCAAAAATTGATTTTCCAAAAATGATAGAACGTAAAGCAAGTGTGGTTGAGCAAACTACAGGTGGAATCAAATACTTAATGGATAAAAACAATATTAATGTTTTTGAGGGCTTAGGTTCTTTTGTTGATGCAACTCATGTAAAAGTAACCAAAGCTGATAAAAGTGAAGAAGTTTTAGAAGGAGAAAATATCATTATTGCTACAGGTTCTAAACCTGGTTCTTTGCCTTTTATCACTCTAGATAAAGAACGAATTATCACTTCTACCGAAGCTTTAAAACTTCCTGAAATTCCAAAACATATGTTGGTGATTGGTGGTGGAGTTATTGGCTTAGAATTAGGTTCTGTATATAGCAGACTAGGTTCTGAAGTAACTGTAATAGAATATATGGACAAAATTGTTCCAGGAATGGATCAAGATGTTTCTAAAGAATTACAAAAAGTTTTAAAGAAACAAGGCGTAAAATTCAATACAAGTCACCAAGTGCAGTCTGTTGAAAGAAATGGAGATGAAATCACTGTAAAAGCGACGAATAAAAAAGGTGCTGAAGTTGAATTCAAAGGTGACTATTGCCTAGTTTCTGTAGGTAGAAAACCATACACAGAAGGTTTAGGATTAGAGAATGTAGGCATCAAAGTAAATGAGCGCGGACAAATAGAAACAAACGATCATTTACAAACCAATGTATCAAATATTTATGCGATTGGTGATGTGGTTGCAGGAGCTATGTTGGCTCATAAAGCAGAAGAAGAAGGAGTTGTTGCTGCTGAAATTATTGCAGGACAAAAACCACATATAGATTATAATTTAATTCCTGGGATTGTTTACACATGGCCAGAAGTTGCTGCTGTTGGTAAAACAGAACAAGAATTAAAAGATGCAGGAATAGAATACAAAGCAGGTAAATTTTTAATGCGTGCTTTAGGACGTTCTAGAGCCAGTACAGATATTGATGGTTTTGTAAAAGTCTTAGCTGATAAAAATACTGATGAAGTTTTAGGAGTTCATATGGTGGGTGCACGAGTAGCCGATTTAATTATGGAAGCAGCAGTTGCTATGGAATACAGAGCTTCTGCAGAAGATTTAGCACGTATTTGTCACGGACACCCAACCTATTCTGAGGCGGTAAAAGAAGCTGCCAAAGCTGCTTGGGATGGTCAACCGTTGAATGCTTAAATTCAAATTTTAGATATTAAAAAAGCACCCAATTGGGTGCTTTTTTTGATTATTGTTTTGTTAATATAACTCCATCTTTTAATGGCAATAATTGTTTTGGGTTTTGTTGTGTACATGTTGGATAAGTTCCTTCTGGAGAAAGAGCCAATCTGATTTGATTGGGATTGTTAGAAATACTTGCCATTGTAACCCAACCTGCTTGACCACATATCATATTATACCCTCTATACCTTAATACATAGTCTTTTTTGTCAGGTGATAAAAAATTACCCGATAAAACGTAAGGGCTGTTACTTAATAAATTCAAAGTACTCAATATTAAAGCACCAGAATTTTCAGTTATTTTATATCTAACAATTAAAAGATCCATTAACATATCCTCATAATATTTACTGATTTTTTCCACTACAAATTCATAATCTTTATTGTTATAAACTCCTTTCCATGTTCCTATAAACTTATTCAAATCACCATCTACATCTTTAATATATGCATTGTCAGGTATGGCAATTTTGTTATCATAATAAGTTATATATTGGTTTAACGGTATAATTGGTCCATTATGTTCTGCATTTTCAATCTGTGCTTTTACCGAAATAGCAAAAAATAATATAAATATTAATTTGATATAAGTGGTTTTTATTTTTCAATTTTTCTTTTAAATATATAAATAATATTGAGTTTTTTAAATCTTCTCTATCTTTAGTCCCAATGAAAAAATTGTATTTCTTTTTCTTTTTGATGTCAAGTTTTGGATTCTCTCAAACGCAAGATTCTATTCCCTTAAAAAACGGAATTGACAAACCCAATACAACCACAGCACATCATTTTGGGTTGTTTCATTTGCGTATCAATCAAAATTTTAGAGAACATGCGGTGCGTAAGTCTCAATTCAACGTTTCGATAGAATCTGGTAATACAATGCATCCGTTTGTAGAGGCATATTTACCTGAAGATCCAGCTGTAAGAAATCAGTTTCGTCAACTACCTTTTTTTAATCGAAGGTTTGATTTTATCGATCAGCAAACAACTCCTGCAGAATACATGAATATTCAAATAGATGCTGTTTTTAAAGTCTATCGGTTTGATTTTATCACCAAAATCAATAACAAAAATGATATCTTATTTACCCTAAGAACTTTTATGCCCACAGAAGGAAATTATCCTTTTACTTTTTTTACAAACGATCAAACCATCGAATGGTTTCATAGCAATGTAGCGGGTGGAGAAGATCCTTTTGGACGACGTTTTTTTGGAACCAACCAAGTCAATGTTTCGTATCAAGATAGAAACGGAAGACAAATGAATCTGACAAAAAACCAATTCATTTTTGGCGGAATAGAAGTGAATCATCATTATTACCCAGAGCTCTTTGCAAAAGAAAAAAACCTATTTGTCAATTTCGGCTCTCATTTGGGGGTGAATACTAGCAAATACAACCAAAGTTTAGACATAGGACTCTCGGGAAACATTCATAAAAAATGGATCCTAAAAAGCAACACCGAATTGAGAGCTGGAATTGGTTTTACAGGTTTGCGAAAAGGAATTACCAACTTTCAAGACAATGTAGATTTTGGTAATAATATGTTTTTAGGAAGTGGTGAATTCAATATTGAGTTTACAAAATATACCCAAAAAGGAAACTATCATTCGTTTGCATTTAATTATCAGTTTCAATCACGTTACAACAAGCAAGAAGAAATCGATTATTACTTTTTAGATGGCGGAACTACATGGCAAGATATCCATCAAGGTTGGCATAATGGAATTACCACATTGTATGAAACCTTAACTGTATATTCAATTATTTACGGTTATCAGAGAAAAAACTTTGGTTTCTCATTGTATGTTCAACAAGATTTTAAACTAAACAATGCTCCAGATTTACAAACAGGAATTCAACTCAGAATTCCGATTGGCAACCAATAGATTTGTATTTTTGTTCATCCATGAAACGAGTTGAAAAGAAGTTCACTATTTCCAATCTTTCAGATGTTAAACATCAAGCTTTGTCTTGGGCCCAACAATTTGAAACTGTTTGTTGGTTAGACTCTAACAATCATAACCAAACGTATGGTGATTTTGAAACTATCTTAGCTTTTGAGGAATTTACTTCCATTAAAACAGATAGTTTTCAGGCTTTTGAGAAACTAAAAGAATACCAAACTACTACTAAAGATTATTTGTTTGGATATTTAAGTTACGATGTTAAAAATGATACAGAAAATTTACAATCACACAATTTTGATGGCTTAGATTTTCCTGATATTTTCTTTTTTCAACCTCAAAAACTGATTTTCTTTTCTCAAAACACTCTTATCTTTTCTTATTTAAATGCAGTTGCTGACGAAATTGATGATGATTTTAATTCAATAAAGAGTTTGTCGCTTCAAACGAAGTCGAGAAGTATTGAAGAAGAATCAAAACACATTAATATAAAGCTTCGCATTCACAAAGATGAATACAACCAAAAAGTTGAACAATTATTAAATCATATTCATCGAGGAGATATTTATGAAGCCAACTTTTGTCAAGAATTTTATGCAGAAAACACAACCATAAATCCTTTACAGGTTTATCAAGATTTAAATGAAATTTCTGAACCTCCTTTTGCCACCTTTTTAAAGTTTGACAACATGTATTTGTTGTCTGCTACTCCAGAACGATATTTAAAAAAACAAGGTACTAAAATTATTTCTCAACCCATTAAAGGAACTGCAAAACGATTGATTAGTAAAGTTGATGATGACAAACTAGCATTTGACTTAGCACATGATCAAAAAGAACGAGCAGAGAATGTGATGATTGTTGATTTGGTTCGAAATGATTTATCAAGAACAGCAAAAAAAGGAACTGTAACAGTTGAAGAATTGTGCAAAGTTTATTCGTTTAAACAAGTGCATCAATTGATCTCTACAATCACTTCAGAAATTGAAGAAAACACGCATATTATTGACGTCATTAAAGATACTTTTCCGATGGGAAGTATGACTGGAGCTCCAAAAATATCTGCAATGAAAATCATTGAAGCATTGGAAGAAACCAAACGTGGTTTGTATTCTGGAACCGTAGGTTATTTTACTCCCAATAATGATTTCGATTTTAATGTTGTCATCAGAAGCATATTGTACAATCAAGAAAAAGAATACATTTCATTTTCCGTTGGAAGTGCAATCACTTCAAAGTCAATTCCTGAGAAAGAATATGAAGAATGTTTGCTAAAAGCAAAAGCTATGAAATATGTGCTAACTAAAAACGAATAGTTTGTACATTTGATTTTATGCTACAAGAATTTACAAAACATATAGATACTCAATTTTCTTTTTTACAAGAAAAGCGATTTTTAATTGCTGTTTCTGGTGGAATTGACAGTGTGGTTTTAACGTATTTATGTGAGAAGTTAAAATTAGACTTTGCTTTGTGTCATTGTAATTTTCAGCTTCGAGGTGATGAAAGTGAAGAAGACGAACGATTTGTAAAAAATCTTGCACATCAACTAAAGAAAGAATGTTTTGTTACTTCTTTTGAAACTCAAAAATTTGCAGAAGAAAACAAATTATCCATTCAAGTTGCAGCAAGAGATTTACGTTACCAATGGTTTTATGAATTGCTAGAAAAAGAGAGTTTTTCTTATGTACTAACTGCACATAACACCAATGATAACCTAGAAACTTTCTTAATCAACTTAACTCGAGGAAGCGGATTGGAAGGTTTCACAGGAATTCTACCAATTAATAAAAAATCTATTCGTCCTTTATTAGCGTTTTCTAGAGATGACATTACAATGTTTGCCATCAAAAATGGGATTGAATGGAGAGAAGACAGATCGAACGCAAATGTAAAATATGTTCGTAATAAAGTGCGTCATCAAATTATTCCTGTGCTTAAAGAAATCAATCCTCATTTGTTAGATAGTTTTCAAAATACATTGAAATACTTACATGAAAGTCAGGAAATAATTGAAGATCGAATAGAAACTATTTCAGAAAAAGTCATTTCTAAATCTAATGACAACTTTTTTTCTATCAAGATAGATCAAATCAAAAAATTAAACAACCCTAAAGCTTATTTGTACGCTTTACTTAATGAATATGGCTTTACAGAATGGAATGATGTAGTTGATTTATTAGATGCACAAACTGGAAAGCAAATAGTCTCTAAAACACATCGATTGCTAAAAAACAGAAATGAATTGTTATTAGCAACTCTAGATAAATATCAAGAACCTGAAGTTATTTTTGAGATAGAGAATGACATGGTTGAATTGGTAAAACCTTTCAGATTGAATTTTGAGAAAACAACCTTGATAAAAGGACAAAGTCGATTTGAAATTATTGTCGATAAAGATTTGTTAAAGTTCCCATTACAAGTAAGAAAATGGATTTATGGCGACTATTTTTGTCCAGTTGGTATGTCTGGAACCAAGAAAATAAGTCAGTTATTTAAAGACAAAAAGCTCTCTTTAATTGACAAAAAAGACACTTGGTTACTTGCCAACGCAGACAATGAAATCATTTGGGTTGTTGGGATACGACAAGACAGACGAACAGAGATTTCTGAAAAGACAAAAAACAAATTAAAAATTAGTGTCTCCTTATGAGAAACCTGATTCTTTTATTAACCATTCTCATTGGCTTGCAAGTACAATCTCAAACAGAACAAAATCCTGTCGCTTGGGAAACTTCTGTCAATAAAATTTCCGATACTGAGTACGATTTAGTCTTTAAAGCCACCATTTTAAAAGATTGGCATTTGTATTCTCAATACAATCCCGATAATGCATCATTACCTTTGGTAATATCTACTAAAGACTCCATCAATTTTAAACTTATTGGAAAAGCAACAGAGAGTAAAACTTATAAAGAATACACTGAAGTTTGGGAAAAAGATGAAATCTTTTTTAAGGATAAAGCAACTATTACACAAAGAATTCAGCTAACCAACAAAGAATTTACAAAAGTAAAACTCAATCTCTTTGCACAAGTTTGTAAAGAAGTTTGTATTACAATGGATGAGGAATTCACCTTTTCTTTAGATGGTTCAATAACAGCAAATGAAACTATAGAATTCAGTGAAAAAAGTAAAAAACTCTCTAAAGAATTAGTTCTTAATTTAAAAAACAAAGAAAGACTCAACGTAGATGTTGCAGGAAATGAAAACTCTGAAAATACTTTATTTACTATTTTCTTATTAGGTTTTGTTGGCGGCTTATTGGCTTTATTAACTCCTTGTGTTTTCCCAATGATTCCGTTAACAGTTTCATTTTTCACAAAATCGGCTCAGAATAAAAAGAAAGGGATTTTTAATGCTGTTTTGTATGGTGTTTTTATCGTTGTTATTTACCTATTATTAAGCACTCCGTTTCATACGCTTGATACAATTGATCCAGAGATATTAAACACAATTTCAACGAATGTTTGGTTAAACATTTTCTTTTTTGCCATTCTAGTTTTCTTTGCTTTTTCATTCTTTGGATATTATGAAATCACTTTACCTACTTCTTGGGGAAGTAAGATGGATTCTGCCTCAAATGTTGGCGGAATTATAGGAATCTTTTTTATGGCATTAACCTTAGCCATTGTTTCCTTTTCTTGTACAGGCCCAATTTTAGGTTCATTATTAGCTGGTTCGTTAACTTCAGATGGTGGAGCTATGCAGCTCACAGCTGGAATGGTAGGTTTTGGTTTAGCACTTGCTTTACCTTTTGCTTTATTTGCTCTGTTTCCAAATTGGCTAAATTCTTTGCCAAAATCTGGTGGTTGGTTAAACACAACCAAAGTAATTCTAGGTTTTTTAGAACTTGCTTTTGCTTTTAAATTCTTATCAAATGCTGATTTGGTAGAACATTGGGGAATTTTAAAACGTGAGATTTTTATTGGAATTTGGATTGTTATTTTCTTAGGATTAGCTCTCTATATCCTAAAGCGAATTAAATTTCCACATGATGGAAATGATAAAAAATTGTCATTTTCTAGAATTTCATTTGGCGTTTTAGTCATCAGTTTTGTAGTTTATTTAATTCCTGGAACATTCAAAACTCTAACATGGAATTTAAGTTTGTTAAGTGGTTTTCCACCTCCGCAATTCTACAGCATTTACGAACAAGAATCTGATTGTCCATTAGGTTTGGAATGTTATAAAGATTTTGACTTAGGGATTTCTGTTGCCAAGTTACAAAACAAACCTATTTTACTAGATTTTACTGGTTGGGCATGTGTGAATTGTAGAAAAATGGAAGAAAATATTTGGATAGAACCAAGTATTTACAAACTTTTAAAAGAAGAATATATTCTCATATCTTTATATGTAGATGACAGAAAATTATTGCCAAAAAGTGCGCAATTTCAATTCTTAAGAGATAACGGAACTATAAAAGATATTGAAACAATTGGAGATAAATGGGCAACTTTTCAAGTAGTAAATTTCCAAACTTCATCACAACCTTATTATGTATTATTAAATTCAGATTTAGAAATTCTCAACACTGCAATTCAATATACAGATGCAACTACATATGAAAATTGGCTAAAAAAAGGGTTGGAAAACGCAACGCAACAATAAGATTTAATACAACGTTTTCGTAAATATTTCACTGAAAAACTATCTTTCTAATGGTTTGAAAAGGTTTTTTTGTAAATTCCTTATTCAAATTAATCTTATGTCTTTATTACCCAAATTGGCTCGTTTTAACGAAAATGTATTATCAAAGTACCAGATATACAATAGTATTTTCATGAACTTACCGTATGACAACACTTCTAATACAGGTGTCTATTTACCATTGTTTCACGAGGTTTGTAAAAACGGTTTTGAGATGGGAAAAAACCCAACAGAAATTATTGATTTTTTCTTTAAAAAATACAAAGACAGACCACTAGAAAAAGGCAATCCCATACTCATCCATTTAACAAAAGAAACTTCAGTATTGTATTCGTTTTCTAACAAACCAATTAACACTGAATTTGGTGGTGTTCCAATCACAGTAGCAATTCCACCTGCATTGGCAGAAAAGGCAATTCCTAACATTACACTTAACGCAAAATTTTGATCGCCTTTGGTAAAACCATCTGCATCGTGAATTAATAATTTAATCACAGAAATAGCGATGGGTAACATCACAACTGTGCTTGCTGTATTACTAATCCACATACTCATAAAAGCTGTAGCAATCATAAATCCTAACACTACTTTGTTAGGTGTTGTTCCGGTAAATTTGATAATGGTTAAGGCAATCTGTTTATGAAGATTTACTTTTTCTAATGCTAATGCCAAAACAAAACCACCAAAGAATAAAAAGATAATTGGACTTCCATAATTAGCACCCACATCTGCTGGATTCATAATTCCTAATAACGGAAAAAGCACCAAAGGTAACAAAGCTGTAACTGCAATATGAACTGCTTCTGTAATCCACCAAATGACCATCCAAACAGCCACTGCTATGACTTTGTCTCCTTGTGTAGAAACCAACTCAAAAGGAGCATTGATCAAAATAAAGAATAAAATGGGTGCTAGGAATAATCCTATTTTTTTTGAAAGTGGCATTAAGTTTATTAAAATCTAAAAATAAGAAAACCCTTACAAATGAATGTAAGGGTTTTATCTAATATATAACTTCTAAAGTCTTCTCTTAGTATCTGTAATATTCTGGCTTGAAAGGACCTTCTTGAGCAACACCAATATATTCTGCTTGATCTTTACGCAATTCTGTTAATTCAACACCAATTTTAGCTAAGTGTAATTTTGCTACTTTTTCATCTAAATGCTTTGGTAACATATACACTTCATTTTTATAATTATCAGCATTATTCCATAACTCGATTTGAGCTAATGTTTGGTTTGTAAATGAGTTACTCATCACAAAACTTGGGTGCCCAGTTGCACAACCTAAGTTTACCAAACGACCTTCTGCTAAAATGATAACATCTTTTCCGTTGATAGTATATTTATCTACTTGTGGTTTGATTTCTACTTTGGTATCACCATAGTTTTCATTTAACCAAGCAATGTCTAATTCATTATCAAAGTGACCGATATTACAAACAATTGTTTTGTCTTTTAAGGCAGAGAAATGTTCTCCTTTCACGATATCTTTGTTACCTGTAGTAGTGATAATAATATCAGCTGTACTCATAACTGTTTCCAAACGTTTTACTTCAAAACCATCCATTGCTGCTTGTAAAGCACATATTGGATCAATCTCTGTAACTGTAACGATTGAACCAGCACCTTTAAATGAAGCTGCTGTTCCTTTACCAACATCTCCATAACCACAAACCACGACTCTTTTTCCAGCCAACATAATATCTGTAGCTCTACGAACTGCATCTACTGCAGATTCTTTACATCCGTATTTGTTATCAAATTTCGACTTTGTTACAGAATCGTTAATGTTGATTGCAGGCATTGGCAATGTCCCATTTTTCATTCTTTCGTACAATCTATGAACTCCAGTTGTTGTTTCTTCAGATAATCCGTTGATACCGTCTACTAATTCTGGATAACGATCTAACACCATATTGGTTAAATCACCACCATCATCTAAAATCATATTCAATGGCTTCTTGTCTTCACCAAAAAACAAAGTTTGTTCAATACACCAATCAAACTCTTCTTCGTTCATTCCTTTCCAAGCATATACTGGAATTCCAGCATCAGCAATAGCAGCTGCAGCTTGATCTTGTGTAGAGAAAATATTACAAGAACTCCAAGTAACTTCAGCACCTAAAGCTTTTAAGGTTTCTATTAAAACTGCTGTTTGTATTGTCATATGAAGACATCCAGCAATTCTAGCTCCTTTTAACGGTTGCTCATCTTTGTATTCTTCTCTTAATGACATTAATCCTGGCATTTCAGCTTCTGCCAATTCTATTTCTTTTCTACCCCAAGCAGCTAAAGAAATATCTTTAACTTTGTAAGGCACATACGTTGATGTATTTGCGCTCATGTGTGTATTTTATTTATCAATATTTGCGATTGCAAAGTTACGTAATAACTTTAGGAATATATGCCTCTTTACAAAACGATTCACGTAAACGATTTCACTAATGTTCTGATTTGGAAGATTGAAGAATCGTTGTCGGAATTATTAAAGGATATAAAACTGACTGAAGTAAGTGAGAATAGATTGAATTCTATGAAGTCTGATCTTCATCAAAAAGGATTTGTGAGCATTCGACATTTGTTAAAAGAAGTTGGGTATTTTGATGCTGATATTGTTTATGATGAATATGGAAAACCTCATCTAAAAGATGGTAATTATATTTCTATTACACATTCTTTTACATTTACTGGAATTATTATTTCTAAAAAGAAACCTGTTGGAATCGATATTGAAAAACAACGTGACAAGATTACCAAAATTGCTCATAAGTTTACGCCTATAGAAGAATACAAAACAATTGCAAATCATGATGCATTGGTAAGTAAATTAACCATTTTTTGGGGAGCAAAAGAATCTCTGTATAAAATTTACGGAAAGAAAAAACTGTTGTTTTTACATCATATTTTTGTACAAGACTTTACTTTAGACAATTGTTATACAACTGGAGAGATTCGATATGATGGTATAATCTCCAAACATGAAATCCATTACTTTGAATTTGAAGGTTTTACCTGTGTTTATGCATTTTAATTTATGATGATTTATCAAGAAATTTTAGAGTCTATTTCTAATGGTAAGAAACTACTTGCTATATTAATTGATTCAGAAAAACTAGAATTAGATAAAATTTATGAATTTGTCAAGTTGATACGTTCTTCAGTGGCAACTCATATTTTTATTGGTGGAAGTACGGATAAGAATCATCAAATTGAAAGTGTAGTTACTGAAATAAAAAAACATACAATTTTACCTGTTATTTTATTCCCAGGTCATAAAGATCAAGTAACTCCAAAAGCTGACGGAATCCTATTTCTGAGCTTGATTTCTGTTAGAAATCCGGAGTATTTAATCCAACAACAAGTAGAAGCTGCTTTGTCAATTCACAAATCTGAATTAGAGGTAATACCTACAGGTTATATTTTAGTTGATGGTCAAAAAGAAACTACAGTTGAAAAAGTAAGTAAGACAAATCCAATTTCTCAAGACAATAAAGAATTGATTCTTAAAACTGCATTAGCGGGTCAATTTTCTGGTAAAAATTTGATTTATTTAGAAGCAGGCTCTGGAGCTTCTATGCCTGTAAATCCTAGTATTATAAATTATTTGAAAAAACACATAACGATTCCTTTGCTTGTAGGTGGAGGAATTCGAAATATTGAACAACTAGACAATGCATACAATGCAGGTGCTAATATGGTTGTAATTGGAACAGCTTTTGAAAATGATATCAATTTTTTCAATCAAATAAAAAAAGAAAATATCAATGAAAATATCGGTTGAACTAACCTTAACACCTCTTCAAAATAATTTTGAAGAGGTGATTATAGAGTTTATCAAAAAACTAAGAGCTTCAAAATTTACTGTACTTGAAAATCCTTTAAGCACTCAGATTTATGGAGATTACGATGAGCTAATGTCTTATTTGACTAAGGAAATTAAATCATCATTTGAAAGTCAAGAAAATATTTTAGTAAACATGAAGATTGTAAAATCGGACCGAAGCAATTATGACAGAAATTATTGATTTCTTTTTCGGTCAATATTCCGATTATACTATAGTAAATATTTGTTTAGAAATTACAGCTGTTGTTTTTGGATTTCTCTCTGTTTGGTCTTCCAAACAGAATAACATTCTAGTTTTTCCTACAGGAATGATTAGCACTTCTATTTATGTATATCTACTCTTACAATGGGAATTATTGGGTGATATGATGATTAACGGCTACTATTTTATCATGAGTGTTTATGGTTGGTATATTTGGACTCGAAAAGTTGATGCCACTCATGTTACACCTATTACAAGAACTTCTCAAAAAGAAAAAAAATTATCAATCTTAATTTTTATCAGCACATTATTATTTGTGTATGTTGTTTACAATACATTCGACAAATGGACCAGTTGGGTAGCTTATGTAGATACAATTACAACTGCTATTTTCTTTGTAGGAATGTGGTTAATGGCAAAACGTAAAATTGAAAATTGGCTCTTTTGGATTGTTGGAAATATAATTTCTGTCCCTTTATATTTTTATAAAGGTTTTACATTTACCAGCTTTCAATACTTAGGCTTTACCTTTATAGCTATCTTTGGATATATCGCATGGAAAAAAATCTAACACAAGAAAACATCAACCTTGTAAAAATAGTATTGTTTGGACCTGAAAGCACAGGAAAAACGACACTATCTCAACAACTTGCCAAATATTACAATACCGTTTGGGTAGAAGAATATGCTCGACCTTATTTACAAAAAGTTTGGAATCAGGAACGTAGAACTTGTGAACCTAAAGATATTTTGCCAATTGCTTACGGTCAGATGGAATTGGAAAATAGATTGGCTAAAAGAGCAGATAAAGTATTGATTTGCGATACCGATTTGCTAGAGACCAAAGTATATTCTGAGGAATATTACGGAGGTTATGTGGATCCTATTTTAGAAAAAGGAACCAATGAAAGTAAATATGATTTATACCTTTTAACCTATATAGACACACCTTGGGAAGAAGATGATTTACGTGATAGACCAGAACAACGTTTAGAAATGTTTCATGCTTTTAAAAAAGCATTGGATAAAAATAAGCGTCCATATATTTTATTAAAAGGAGATAAAGAAACTCGTTTAAAAAAGGCAACCAAAGCTATTAATTCTATTATTGCTTCTAAAGAGAATTTATACTCCTACTCAGATTCATTAAAAAATGAATAAAAAAGGAATTCTTAAAGAGCTAAAATTCAAAGCAGTTAGAAGTTCTGGTGCTGGAGGGCAACATGTAAATAAAGTATCTTCAAAAGTTGAACTTTCATTTCATTTATTAGAATCAGATTTTTTATCACAGGAAGAAAAAGAACTGCTAGAAAAAAAGCTTTCTAATAAGCTAACTAAAGAAGGAATTTTACAATTGTCTTCATCAGAAAGTAGAAGTCAACATACAAACAAAGAAAAGGTTATTAAGCGTTTTTTTGAGGTATTAGATAAAGCCTTTATGATAACAAAAAAGAGAAAACCTACTAAGATTTCTAGAGCTCAAAAACAAAAGAGATTAGAGAGCAAAAACAAACACTCTGTAAAAAAATCGCTTCGAAAGAAACCAGGTGTTGACTAAGTATTTGATTCTCTTATAAATACTATAATTATTTTTTATCACCATTTTCAGTGATGGCAAAAAGCTATAAATATCACGGAAAACAGTGATGGAAAATTCACTATTCTATACATATATTTGTTTATAGTTTTTTACTCCAAAAAAGGGGAAAAATTCTATGAATAAGAAAAAGCAACTAAAAGAGATTTTAGAGCGAATCAAAAATCATCGATTAGAAAAGGGGTATTCACAAGAATTTACAGCTGAGTCTTTAGGGATTAGTCAAAATTCTTATCACAAAATTGAAAAAGGACAAACTAAATTAACTTTAGAAACTTTTTTAAGTATTGCCTCTTTTCTGAACGTTGATGAAATTGAATTACTCGACGGTGGTAAAAAAGAATTTGTATTTAAAGAGTTCTTTGTCCGTAGAAAAAACCACTAATTATTCCCTAATTAAAAAATCCATTTTACCTTTGCAAAGTTCTCATAAAGGGGTGCCAAAACTAAATTTTGTTTCTAACTTAAAGGTTCTTAAACAAGTTTAGAAGAAGCTGAGATCATACCCATTGAACCTAGAACAGGTAATGCTGTTTAGGAAATTATAATTATTCAATCTTTAACCACAAGAATAATTACCTCTTTTTATTCGTTTTAATTTTTTTAAAATGAAAAAAAATATCTTTTTTTTATTCTTGTTTGTAAGCATACTTACAAACGCCCAAAAGTTTACGATTTCAGGAAAAATTGTAGATGAAAACCTAGAACCCTTGTCAAGAGCAACTATTCTTGTCAAGGAAACAAACCAAGGAACCTCTTCTGATTTGAAAGGAGAGTTTCGACTGAGCTTGAAAAAAGGAAACTATACAATACAAGTTTCTTCTATTGGTTACAAAAAAACAAGTCAAAAAATAAACGTAACAGAAAGTCAAGATTTAGTCATTCAGTTATTTAAAGAGACAACTGTTTTAGAGGAAATTTTGGTTCGCTCGGTTCGTGTCAATGCAGAGGCTCCTATTACACATTCGAACCTAACAAAGGCAGAGTTATCCAAAAGAAATCTAGGTCAAGACATTGCAACACAAATTAACTTTTTACCCAATGTTGTGACTACATCAGATGCTGGTGCTGGAATTGGCTACACAGGTTTTCGAGTTCGTGGTACAGCCAATCAAGGAATTAATGTTACCATTAACGGAATTCCTTACAATGATGCAGAAACTGCAACGAGTTTCTTTGTCAACCTTCAAGATTTTACTTCGTCTGTAGAGAATTTGCAGTTACAACGTGGTGTAGGAACTTCAACAAACGGATCAGGAGCTTTTGGTGCGAGTTTAAATATTTTAACCGATGCTGTTTCTAAAGAAGGTTATGCAAGTATTTCCAATTCATTTGGATCCTTTAATACGAGACGTCATAATCTAAAATTTAGCACAGGATTGTTAAACAAATATTTTGAAGTTTCTGGGCGAATTTCTCAAATAAAATCTGATGGTTTTATTGACAGAGCTTCTTCAGATTTGAAATCGTATTTCTTACAAGCTGCGTATCAAGATGAAAACACCTTGATTAAATTAATCAACTTTGCAGGCTCTGAAGTTACCTATCAATCGTGGTTTGGAGTCGATGCTGCAACAGTTGCTAGCAATCCAACCTTCAATCCTGCAGGTCAACGATTTGATGAAAATGGAAATCCAGAGGGTTTTCATGACAACCAAGTAGATGATTACAAACAAGATCATTTTCAATTTCACTGGAATCAAAAATACAATGGCAACTGGACCTCTAGTTTTAGTTTAAATTACACCTATGGACGAGGTTTTTTTGAAGAATATGTAGATGATTGGTATTCTCAAAATGTGTTGTTTGATGGTGAATCTTCACTAGGTTTTTACGGTTTGTCTGATGTAACTATTGGCGGAACCACCATTTCTACTTCCGATATTATCAGAAGAAGATGGTTAGACAATGATTTTTATGTTGCTACTGGAAACGTTAATTACAAGGATTCTAATTGCGATGTGATTTCAGGATTCTATTGGAGCAACTATGTAGGAGATCACTTTGGAGAGGTGATTTGGTCTCGTTTTGCTAGTGATTCTGAGTTGGGACAACGCTACTATGAAGGTGTTGGTGAGAAAGGTGAATTTTCAGTTTTCACAAAAGCAAATTACAAGTTGAATGATCAGTTTCAGTTTTATGTAGATGTACAAGGACGATTTATCAATTACGAAACTTCAGGTCAGAACAGTTCTACGTTACCGTTTATTGTAAATGAAAGTTTTAGTTTTTTCAATCCAAAATTTGGTATGAGCTACCGATTAAATGATACCAATCAATTTTATGCATCGTTTGCAAGAGCATTTAGAGAACCGAACCGAACCGATTTTGAAAATGGAAGCCCACGACCTGAACGTTTGGACGATTTTGAATTCGGGTGGAGACATAAAAGTGACAAACTTGTTGTAAACATCAACGGATTTTATATGAATTATAAAGATCAATTGGTCTTAACCGGTGCTTTGGATAATGTGGGTGCTCCAATTAGAGCGAATAGTGGAAGCAGTTATCGTTTGGGTATCGAAGCAGATGCTACTGTACACTTTTCAAAGTCATTTAGTTGGATGCCAAATATTGCGGTGAGTCAGAATCAAAACAGAGATTTTGTGTTTCAAAGAGATGGTGTTTTGCAAAACTTGGGAAATACTGAGATTTCGTATTCTTCAAGTGTTGTTGCAGGAAACACATTGATTTATCAACCTTCCAAAAAGTTTTATGCTGCTTTTTTATCTAAGTATGTGGGAGAACAGTTCTTGGGAAATATAGAAAGTCCGATATCTAAATTAAATTCCTTTTTTACAAACGACTTGAACATTGTCTATACGGTAACTGGAATCGATGCAGTAGACGGAATTGATTTCTCTTTGCTAGTCAATAATATTTTTGATGTTGATTTTATCTCGAATGGTTACTTTTTTACGTTTGATGATGACTTTAGCAACCTAGGAACAATTACTACTGTAGAAGGAGCTGGTTTTTATCCACAAGCAGGAATCAACTTTTTGTTAGGAATGACAGTACGATTTTAAGTAATAAAACTATCCTTATCATATCAAAACAGTCATTTTATGAAATGACTGTTTTTTTTTGTAGTTTTAATTATTCTAAATATTCAAAGCCTTTGCAAAAAGGCTGAGCATTAAATACTTTTATTATAAGATTAAAACTTGTTTATTAGATAATTAAAAATAGAATGATAAAGTGAATATAAACGTCAATTACGTTTAGCAACAAGTTGTGTGTAATGCTAAATATAAATACAGGAGTAATGTGAAAATCCTATTTTAAACAGAGTAGCAAAAATTAAAATTCAAGAAAATGGCAGAACAAAAACAAGTACAATCAAAAACGACTATGATTTTGATTAGTTTCTTTTTAGGCGGACTGGGAATTCATCGTTTAATGATGGGTTATTCTAATTGGTGGTTAATGCTTATAACATTAGGCGGTTGCGGAATTTGGACATTAGTCGATTTCATTAGAATAATTACCGGAAGTATGAAAATGGCAGATGGAAGGGATTTAGTCTAAATAAATTAAGTAAGGGGAACAAGTAATGAGAAAACGTTCCCCTAACTTTTAAAAGTAACTTTATGAAGAAAAATAACGAGAAATTTTGCCAAGAATGTGGTGAAATTATTAACGCAAAAGCAGAGATATGTCCTAAATGTGGTGTCAGACAGCCATATACCTCTATGAAGTCTGAAGAACAACAAAAAAATGAAAACAAATGGTTGACGACTTTATTACTTTGTTGGTTTTTGGGAGTATTTGGTGTTCACAGGTTTTATACTGGACATACTGCAATTGGCGTAATTCAATTATTGACATTTGGTGGCTGTGGAATTTGGACATTAATTGACTTTATAATAATTATTGCAGGAAATTATAAAGACGCTAATGGTAACTCTATAAAGAATAATTAAGAATGTATTTTTTGAAAAAGTATATTATAGCGAATAAACTTTTAAGTATTGTTGCTTTTTACTTCATTGTATCTATTTTGCTAAAAACTATTTTTTCAATAGATATTTTAATCCCTTGTTTATGGAAATCAATTTTTCATATTGAATGCCCTGGTTGTGGTTTGACAAGATCATTTATTGACTTATTACACTGTAATTTTATAGGTGCGTATAATGATAATCCATTAATTTTTATTGTTCTTCCAGTAGGGATATTTTATCTGTATTTTGACTTTATGAAATTTAGAAAGAAACTAAAAAGCACATACACACAACAATGTGTATAAGTAATGGCGGGGCTTGTGGCGATTTTATCACTTTGCCTAAAATCAAATTAATCATAATTTAAAAGGTATGTTCTTCGAAATCCGCCACTACTCATACACTTAACGTTGTTCTTCATTAATTGAACAACCATTAACCAATCATAAAATTCTTTAGAAAAATACGGTACGACCTAATGGAGAAAAATAAAACTGGAAAGTATCTAAAATATGCAGTTGGAGAGATTGTGCTTGTGGTTATTGGTATTCTTTTAGCTCTACAAATAAACACTTGGAATAATAACCGTATCGCAAAAAAACAACTAAAAGAAATTTACAAGCAAATACAAACAGACTTAAAAGTTGACACTACCAATATTGCACAGATAGTAAAAATATATGATGTAAAATATAAACGGATTCAAAATATTATAGACAGGAAAATTAAGTCCTCTTTTTACGACACTATAAATTCGATTAATTATAAGGATTGTAAAATATGTATTTCCGAAACTACAAATTATAATAATTTTATTCCTATTACAAAAGGTTATAATTTACTTAAAAAGACTATTGTACTTAGTAGAATTTCTTCAGATTCACTTCCAGATAAAATTGAAAGGTTTTATACAAATGGAGTACCAAGATTAGAGACAAATCTTTTAAATATTAAGAATATTACGGCCGAAAATATAAAAACAAATGAACGATATTCTTGGTTTGTTGATTGGGTAGAAAAAAGTACAATAAAGACTTTTTAACTTATATTTTTGAAAGCCAGTCATATCGAAATCAATTGGCAAGATATCGTATTTATTACAAAGGCAATTACATTAGAAACTTAATGTATTACAGAGAATTATCTATTGAAATTTTAGAGCTGCTTGAAATGGAGTTAAATAAATAATAACGAAAGCACAACAACGTGTATAATTCATTGCTTTTTATTGCTTACTTACGAAAGTCCTCGCGGATTTTTCACTAACAATCGATTCATCAATGTGTTTTGCATCATTTAAAAGAATTTATAAATAAATGAAAATTCTTCATGAAACTAATAAATTAAAAATTGAATTCGAATACGAATTGGCTCGTCTCATAGAAAAGTCTAACGGAAACGTTTTATGAGAAGAAGAATTTTATGCTGAACCGAATTGCGGATTGATTGGCGCTAATAATAATTGGGCTATTGTTGCTGGCATTCACCTTACATTCTGGAAACCAAAAGAAACTAAGAAATATCAGAGTGAAGCTTTTAAGCATATTCATTCTTTACTAATAAAAAAAACAATATTATTGAAGTTCTAACAGATCCGTGGGGTAAAGAACCAGCCATTTGGGAATTGAATATGAACACATCTAAATTAAAAAAAGTAAAAGACTTTTTGAATTATAAAAACAAAGAGTATACTGATTTTATTGATTGGTAATCAATAATAACTTGAACATACTTTTTATAAGTTCTATTTAAGAATCTAATCTCCCTACGGCACAACTTACAAACGATTTTGCTTTGTGTACCACTGTGTTTTTGTCTCCAGTTTCTGGATATCCTAATTTAGATAATTTTTCTTTGAGTAAGGAAATCACATCTTTACTGTGAGAAACTGTTACTTCAGAAGTTTCTACATTCACCTCTACAGATTCAACAGAATCAATTCCTAACATTCCTTTTTTAATCGTAGCAGCACAACCACCACATTTTAAATTCTCTATAAATATACTTGTTGTCATTTTAATTTAGATTTTGTTTCCACTCAGTGTAACCTCCCTTAATATAATAAATATCACTGAATTTTTTAGTAACTATCAATTCTGAAACTGCTCTTTGACTTCTATTTCCTGTCCTACAATAGATATATACTGGTTTTGATTTGTCTAAAGTATTCATTGCTTTCTCTAGAAAGTCATTTTGCTTTACATCTAGTAAAACAGCTCCTTTAATGTATCCAAGACTGTACTCTTCTTGGGTTCTAACGTCTAATAATTGAATGGTAGAATCTTTGTTGTACAATACTTTAAACTCTTCTTGACTAATTGGATTTACATTGTAATTCGTAGTACAAGAATACACAAGAAAAGAAACCATTGTTAGTAAGAAAACTTTTTTCATAATACTATTTTGTTGATGAGCAGCTGACCGTTTGTGTTCTTTTAATTCCTGTTTTTTTAATAGCTCCATAACCTCCAGCAACGTCAATTACCTTATTGAAACCTCTTGCTTTTAAAATTGAAGCCGCAATGACAGAACGATAACCTCCAGCACAATGAATATGAAAATCTTTATCTGTTGGAAACTCAGAAATATGATCGTTTAGAAAATCTAAAGGAGTATTAGATACATTTTCTATATGCTCATTTGTGTATTCTCCTGGTTTTCTAACATCAAAAACCAATGCATTTTCATTCATTCTTTTTTCTAGTTCAGTTGCTGTGATAGATTCTAAGGTATCTACTTCTTTTCCAGAATCTTTCCAACTCTCAAAACCTCCTTCTAAATATCCAAGAACTTGATCAAAACCAACTCGAGATAAACGTGTAATCGCTTCTTCTTCTTTCCCTTCTTCTACAACTAATAAAATGTTTTGCTTAATGTCTTTAATTAAAGCGCCCACCCAAGGTGCAAATCCGCCGCTTAAACCAATAAATATAGATTGTGGTATAAATCCTTTTACAAAATCAAATTGATGTCTTACATCTAAGATTAACGCATCTGTTTCATTTGCTGCTACTTCAAACTCATCTGGCTTTAAGGCTTTTGTTCCTCTTTCGATAACAGAATCAATTGAATCATATCCTTCTTTATTCAATTGTACGTTTAATGGAAAATAAGCAGGTGGAGGCATCAATCCGTCTGTAACCTCTTGGATGAATTCCTCTTTAGTCATATCTTCTCGTAAGGCATAATTGGTTTTCTTTTGCTCTCCAATCGTTCCTACTGTTTCTTTACTTAAATTCTTACCACAAGCAGATCCTGCTCCATGAGCTGGATAGACAATTACATCATCGGCTAAAGTCATAATTTTAGAACGCAAACTGTCAAATAGAATTCCAGCTAAATCTTCTTGAGTCATATTTGCTGCTTTTTGAGCCAAATCTGGACGACCTACATCTCCTAAGAACAAAGTATCTCCACTAAAAATAGCGTGATCTTTTCCAGTCTCATCTTTTATCAAATAGGTTGTACTCTCCATGGTGTGACCAGGAGTATGAAGTACAGTAATTGTAATATTTCCAATAGTAAAAACCTCATTGTCTTTGGCAATATGAGAATCAAATTTTGTTGATGCATTAGGTCCGAAAACAATTTTAGCACCTGTTTTTTCAGCTAATGTTACATGTCCGCTTACAAAGTCTGCATGGAAATGTGTTTCGAAAATATATTTAATTGTTGCATTGTCTTTTTTAGAACGGTCTATATAATTTTGAACCTCCCTTAAAGGATCTATAATTGCCGCTTCACCATTACTTTCTATGTAATATGCTCCTTGTGCTAAACAACCTGTATAAATTTGCTCTATCTTCATGGGTTTCTTATTTAATATTCTTGTGATTGATGTATGTAATGTTCGTATTTCTTTTGATGTTCTCTGTCGCCAGTTTTGAAAAAGTTAACGGCTCCATTAACTCTCATAAAGAAATGATTGATATCTATTAAGCTTAAAATTTTTCCTCTAAATAAGGCATCTCTAACGGGCCCTTTTACTCCAGCGAAATAAAATAAAACTCCTTTTTTATGATAATATTTAATTCTATCTTTTAGTATTTCAACTCCAGTACTATCAATTCTATTAATACTCTCTGCATCTAATACAATGAGTTTTAAATCTTCACCTTTTGTATCTGTCATTTTTTCTAATTCGTCTCTAAAATAGCTCGCGTTCGCATAAAATAACTGAGCATCAAACCTGAAAACTAAAATTTCTTTTTCTAATAACACATCAGAAAAACGAGCTTTATTTCTGTAAAAGTTTGAATTTGGTACTTTTCCTAACTCTATTGTATAAGGTCTAGTTGTTCTAAAAATTAAAACAATTAAAGAAACTCCAACACCTAATGCAATTCCGTATTCAATCCCTAAGAAAAGAGTCGCAAAAAAAGTGGTAACTAACAACCAGAAATCCATATGATCTGCCTTCCATAGATAAGCTGCTTCTTTGATATTAATTAATCCGAAAACAGCAACAATAATTATAGCTGCCAATACTGATTTTGGTAAATGATAAAATAGAGGTGTTAAGTATAAAATTGTTCCTAAAACAACTAATACAGAAACCAATGAAGCAACTCCTGTTTTGGCTCCAGATTCTTGATTGATAGCTGACCTAGAAAAACTAGAAGCTGATGGATATGCTTTGAATAATGACCCAACAAGGTTGCTTAGTCCTAAAGCTATTAATTCTTGATTGGGTCGTATTCTATAGTCGTCTTGTTTTGCTTCCAAAGATTTTCCAATGGAGATAGTTTCTAGATAACCAACCATTACTAATGTTAAAGCAATAGGTAATAACTCTCGTATCTGATCTATATCTAGTTCAGGCATTGTAAAAGAGGGTAATCCTGACGGAATATCTTTTACAATATCAACTTCAGAGAAATAATCTCCAACATATCGAATTGCAATAATACCAAAGACAACCACTATTAATGCATTAGGAATTTTCTTATTTATTTTTCTAAAAACTAAAATTAAAACTGCAGAGATAATTCCGATAATAGCTGTAGGCAAATGAAAATCTAGAATATTTAACCAAATATCTTCTAACAAATATTGTATTTGATCTGTTTGAATAAAGTCTACACCCAGAAGATTTCTGAATTGATTTAGTCCAATAGTTAGTGCAACTGCTGAAGTGAATCCAGTAATTACCGGTTTTGATAAAAAATTAACAATGAAACCTAATTGAAAAACTCCCATCAAAAACTGAATTACACCCACCATAAACGCCAATAATATAGCTATGGTTATGTAACTTTCAGATCCAACTAATGCTAATGTGGAAACTCCCGTTGCAACAATTAAAGAATCCATTGCTACCGGACCAATGGCAACTTGTCTAGAAGAACCAAAAATAGCATACATTATTTGTGGAACTAATGCAGAATATAGACCATAAACTGGAGGTAAACCAGCAATCAATGCATAAGCAATACCTTGTGGAATAAGAATAATCGCAACAGTAATTCCAGCTACAATATCTCCTCTAATCCATGAAGATTTATAATTGGGTAACCAATGTAAAATAGGTATTAGCTGTTGTAGCTTTTTCATTAGAACAATCCTCCTTGAGTATTTTGCTTTATTTTTCCAAGATGTTTATAGGCAGCTTCTGTAGCTTCTCTTCCTCTTGGTGTTCTCATTAAGAATCCTTCTTGAATTAAAAAGGGTTCATATACTTCTTCTATGGTTTCAGAATTTTCACCAACTGCAGTTGCTAATGTGCTAATTCCTACAGGACCACCTTTGAACTTATCAATGATAGTGATTAAGATTTTATTATCCATCTCATCCAAACCATGAGCATCTACATTCAAAGCCTTTAGAGCATATTTTGCAATCTCAATAGTAATATTTCCATCTCCCTTAATTTGAGCAAAATCTCTTACTCTACGTAAAAGTGCATTTGCAATTCTTGGAGTTCCTCTACTTCTTCCTGCAATTTCTATTGCAGCTTCCATAGATATTGGAACTTTTAAGATTGTTGCACTTCTTTGAACTATTGTAGTTAATAAATCTGTTTTGTAATAATGTAAACGACTGCTAATTCCAAATCGTGCTCTCATTGGCGCTGTTAGCAAACCTGAACGTGTTGTTGCACCAATTAACGTAAAAGGTTCTAAATTGATTTGAACAGTTCTCGCATTTGGTCCTGACTCAATCATAATATCGATTTTAAAGTCTTCCATTGCAGAATACAAATATTCCTCTACAACTGGACTTAATCGATGTATCTCATCAATAAACAACACATCTCTTTCTTCTAAATTGGTTAGCAAGCCAGCTAAATCTCCTGGTTTGTCTAAAACAGGTCCAGAGGTAACTTTTATACCAACACTTAATTCATTCGATAATATATGAGCTAGAGTTGTTTTTCCTAGACCAGGAGGTCCGTGAAACAAAGTATGATCTAGTGCTTCATCTCGTTGATTCGCTGCTTGAACAAAAATTTTGAGATTTTCAATTGCTTGTTCTTGACCCGTAAAATCTTCAAATGAAAGTGGACGCAACTTTTTTTCTACATCCAATTCTTCGTTTGATAAATGTTGATTTTCTGGGTTTAGATTTTCGTTCATACTACAAAGATAGTAGAATTTAAGCTTCTATAATAAGCGGTTTGTAGAAACAAAAAACCTTTCCATTTGGAAAGGTTTTTTTTTATGATTCTTCTTCTCCTTCTAAGAGTGGTGTAATCTGAGACACCCAATCTTGTCCGTGTAAATAATCACTGTCGTCATCTTCTGGGTCTACTTTTTTACTGTAGTCATATGCCCATCTATGTACTTCTGGTATTTTACCTGGCCAGTTTCCGTGAATGTGTTCTACAGGAGTAGTCCATTCTATAGTATTAGAATTCCATGGATTCTGTGATGCTTCTTTTCCTCTATAAATAGATATGAAAAAGTTTGCTAGGAATATAATTTGAGCAACTCCTCCTATCAAAGCAAAGACAGTTATTACAACGTTAATATCTGCAATATCATCAAACATAGGGAAAGCTGTATTTGTATAATATCTTCTTGGTAGTCCTGCTAATCCGATAAAGTGCATCGGGAAAAATACACCGTAAGCTGCTATTATTGTTACCCAGAAATGCCAATATCCCATAGTTTTATTCATCATCTTTCCATACATCTTAGGGAACCAATGATAAATTCCTGCGTACATTCCAAAAATTGCAGATACACCCATTACTAAGTGGAAGTGTGCTACTACAAAATAAGTATCATGAATATTGATGTCTAAAGCAGAATCTCCCAAAACAAGACCCGTTAAACCTCCGGACACAAATGTAGAAACCAAACCTATTGAAAATAGCATAGCTGGATTCATTTGAAGATTTCCTTTCCAGAGTGTGGTAATGTAATTAAATGCTTTTACAGCAGATGGTATTGCAATTAATACCGTTGTAAATGTAAATACGGATCCTAAAAATGGATTCATACCTGATATAAACATATGGTGACCCCAAACAATTGTAGATAAAAATGCAATTGCCATAATAGATCCAACCATTGCTCGATAACCAAAAATTGGCTTTCTTGAATGAGTTGATATAATTTCTGATGTGATTCCTAATGCAGGAAGTAATACAATGTAAACTTCTGGATGTCCTAAGAACCAAAATAAGTGTTCAAATAAAACAGGTGAACCACCTTGGTAATGAAGAACTTCACCAGCAATAAAAATATCGGATAAATAGAAAGAAGTACCAAAACTTCTATCAAAAATCAATAATAATGCTGCAGATAGTAAAACAGGGAAAGAAACTACACCGATGATTGCAGTGATAAAGAAAGCCCAAATTGTTAAAGGCAATCTTGTCATTTTCATTCCTTTTGTTCTAAGGTTTAAAACAGTTACTATGTAATTAAGTGATCCTATTAATGATGATGCAATAAAAATTGCCATAGATACTAACCAAAGTGTCATACCTAATCCAGATCCAGGAATTGCTTGTGGTAATGCACTTAATGGAGGGTAAATTGTCCATCCAGCTGAAGCAGGACCAGCTTCAACAAATAAGGAAATTGTCATGATTACAGAAGAGGTAAAAAACAACCAGTAGGATATCATATTTAAGAATCCTGATGCCATATCTCTTGCTCCAATTTGTAATGGAATTAATAAATTAGAAAACGTACCACTTAATCCTGCAGTTAATACAAAGAATACCATGATGGTTCCGTGTATTGTTACCAATGCAAGATAAATGTCTGGATTCATAATACCATCTGTTTGATGAGGTCCTAAAAAGGCTTCTATAATGGTAAACGATTTTTCAGGCCATGCTAATTGAAGTCTCATAAGCATGGACATAAAAATCCCAATTACTCCCATAATCATTCCTGTAATAAGGAATTGTTTAGCGATCATTTTATGATCTTGACTAAAGATGTATTTTGTTACAAATGTTTCTTTGTGATGATGCTCTGACATAATCTCTCTCTTTCTTTCTTAATAATTAGTTTAAAACTTCAGCTAATGTAGGTTGCTTTGCTAACCATTCTTTATAATCTTCCTCCTCTTCAACAACAATTTTCATTTGCATGTTGTAATGAGAGGCACCACATATTTTATTACATAGCAATATGTAATCAAATTCATATAAATCTTCTCCTTTTTCGGAGCGAATTTTGTTAATTCCTTCGGTTTTTGCTATCACCTCAGGATTTTGTCTCATTTGTTCTGTTGTGTATTTAGGTGTAAATGCAAACTGAGTAACCATACCTGGAACACAATTCATTTGTGCTCTAAAGTGAGGCATGTAGGCAGAGTGTAAAACGTCTTGAGAACGAAACTGGAATAATACTTTTTTACCAACAGGTAAGTGAAGTTCAGTTACTTGCTTGTCATCTTGAGAAGCTTTATCTGACATATCAACTCCCATCGTATTCATTCCTTTAATAAAGTTTACATTTCCTAAACCTAATGTTTTATCAGCTCCTGCATATCTTGCATCCCATCTAAATTGTTGAGAATATACTTCAATAACAATTGGATCTTCGTTCTCATCAACATACATAACTTCTGTCCATTGATAAATACCAAAACCAATTAATACTATAATAACGAAGGCGGGAATCACAGTCCAGATCAATTCTAACTTATGACTATCTGCATAAAATTTTGCTTTTTGATCTTTTCTACCTCTGTATTTGTAGCTAAACCAGAAGATTAAAAACTGTACAATAAATTGCACAATTCCTATTAACCAAAAAGAAACGTCAAACAATAAATCATCAGTCTCTCCTTCTAAAGATGCCGCTTCTGGGAGCATTAATACGTTCATCCAGATTAGACAGTATATCATCATTGCGTAAAAAGCTACTGCAAAAAGAATCCATAACTTTCCCTGTGTGTTATTATCTTTATCTGTTGCAATAACACTTCTAAAATTCATGATTCTGGTAATCTGCCAGAAACTTACTCCGATTGCAACACCTATAAAAATGTAAAATAAAGCTAGCATATTTGTTACTTCTTAATTTTTTTAATGATGATTTTCTTCTCCTGAATGATGATCAATATTGTAATAATGGAAATGTTCACTCTCTTTAAAGAATGGATTTCCTTTTGCTAATGGGTTAGCTTTAGCAAATGAGCTAAATACTGTGTATATAAATATCCCAAAGAACAAGAAAGTCGCTGATATTTCAGGAATTCCAAATCTCCAACTTTCTCCAACTGTACCAGGCATAACCATTACAAATAAATCTATATAATGACCTGCAAGAATTACAATTCCACCGATTATTACAAACCAAGGTCTGCTTTTGAAATCACTGTTAAGTAATAATAGAACTGGAAATGCAAAGTTCATAGCGACCATTGAGATGAACAATATTTTGTATTCGTTAAATCGCATTACGAAATATGTTGTCTCTTCAGCTATATCGGCATACCAGATTAGCATAAATTGAGCAAACCATAAATATGTCCAGAATACTGAAAAACCAAACATAAACTTAGCTAAATCATGTATATGGCTATCGTTAACACTTGGTAAATATCCTTTAGATCTTAGGTAAATTGTAACAAAAGCAATCACTGTTAAAGCACTTACTAGGAACGTTGCTAAAACATACCATCCAAATAACGTAGAGAACCAGTGAGGATCTAACCCCATAATCCAATCCCATACTGCCATAGATTCAGTTAACATAAAGAAAACCAAAAATATCACAGACACATTATAACTTTTCTTAAATACTTTTAACGTAGTTGCAGTATCTTCTGCTATTGAATTTTTTCTAATGAACCATCTATATAAGTTCCATCCAATTAGGTAAACAAATCCACGAATCATCCATCCTGGAAGATTTAGCCACCAAGCTTTACCGGCAACAACAGCATCGTAATTTTCACTTGTTTTATCAAAAACTCCTTCTCCCATCCAAACAAACAAATGATTGAAATGCATTCCTGTCAATATAATAATAACTGCCATTATAATTGATACTGGCAAGAGATTAGCCGTAATGGCTTCCATAACTCTAAAAAGAACTATAGACCAACCTGCTTGTGCCACTCTTTGTGCCGCATAAAAAGCTAATACTAGCAATGTAACTCCTAAAAAGAATAATAATGAAACCCACAATGCAGCCCAAGGTCTGTTTTGCATTTGATGCAATAAATGCTCTGCATGTTCATCTGGGTTTGCATGATCATCTTTGTGTTCATTAGATTCATGAACTTTCTCATTATTGCTATGATCATCGGCTGCACTCATTTTCTTGTCATGAGATTCTCCGTGATCAGCACCATGTCCATCATCATGTTTTGCAGCTATTGCTGCTTTGGCATCTTCTAAAGTTGTAGTGGATCCTTTGTAAAGACTCCAACCTGAGCCTAATAGGCCTATGATTAATAGAACTATTGAAAATGTTTTTAGTTTACCTGAGAATTGATACATATCTTAAAGTATTCTTCCTTTTTAGTAATTATTTCATTAAATCTGTACGTAACTTCTCTACATATTGAACAATTTGCCATCGCTCTTTACGTGTTAATTGAGAAGAGTGAGATCCCATTAAGTTTTTTCCATGCATAATTACATGGTAAATACTCCCTTCTGTTATATCTCTGTCTTTGTAATTTGGTATTCCGGCAAACTTTTCTCTTTGCGCTAAAACTCCATTTCCATCACCTTTTTTACCGTGACAGGTTGCACAATAAATTCCGTACATTTTTTTACCATTTTCTAAATTCACTTCGTCTTTAGCTAATGGTGATTTTAATTCTTTTTTTGCCTTATCATAATCTGCATTTGTATTTGCATACTCATAAGGAACTTGACCTCTTGCAATAGTATTTGTAACAGGCTTTAAATTTGATGGTATATCAGAAGAAACACTAACAGTTCCGTCTGTTTCATAAGGAACCGCAATATACATATCTGGCATATATTGAGGCTGACGTTCTCTTTTATTAGAGCAAGAAACTAAGCTTACTGCTAAAATGATTAGGACACTAAATTGTATATACTGTTTCATTATTAATTGGTTAGTGCTTATCTACAATATTAATTTCTACTGCTCCTGTTTCTTTTAAAAGCTTTGTTAACTCTTTTTCATTTCCATCTACTGGAATTTCCATTAAGAAATGATCATCTGTTGTTCTTGGATCAGGATTTTCAGCTTTTTTAAATGGCCAGATTCTACTTCTCATATAAAAAGTAATAACCATCAAGTGAGCTGCAAAAAATACTGTTAACTCAAACATAATTGGCACAAATGCTGGCATGTTTTCTGCCCAACTAAAACTTGGTTTACCACCAATATCTTGAGGCCAATCTGCGATCATAGTGTAGTATGTTAACCAAATAGCAATACTTAAACCAGTAATACCATACATAAAAGATGTGATAGCTATTCTGGTAGGTGCTAATCCCATAGCTTTGTCCAAACCATGAACTGGAAACGGACAAAATACTTCTTCGATGTGATGATGAGCTGCTTTTACTTTCTTAACAGCTTCTAAAACCACTTCGTCATCATTATAAAATGCGTGAACTACTTTATTACTCATGATTTCCGTCTCTTAATTTTTTATAATTCTCTCCAGAAGATTTCAAAATTGTTTTTACCTCTGCTTGTGCAATCACTGGAAAAGTTCTAGCATATAACAAAAAGAGTACAAAGAAGAAACCTATGGTTCCAATAAATATACCAACGTCAACAAATGTTGGCTCAAATCGCCACCAAGTTGATGGTAAATGTCCTTTACTTAATACAATTGCGATAATATCAAAACGTTCGAACCACATTCCAATGTTAATAAATATGGATATAATGAATGACCATATAAAACTTCTTCTAATCTTTTTGAACCACAATAATTGAGGTGTCAAAATATTAAAGAAAAGTAAAGAATAAAATGCCCATGCATAAGGTCCTGTAGCAGCACCAACAGATAAATAAGTGTAATATTCATATGGAGATCCTGTATACCAAGCAATGAAAAATTCTGTTGCATAGGCAACAGCAACTATACCACCTGTTAGGATAATTACCACATTCATATACTCGATATGCAATCTAGTTATGTAAGCTTCTAGATTAGTTACTTTACGCATAATTCCTAATAATGTTTGTACCATAGCAAATCCTGAAAAGATTGCTCCTGCAACAAAGTAAGGTGGAAAAATTGTAGAGTGCCAACCTGGATTGATAGATGTAGCAAAGTCCATAGATACAATTGTGTGCACAGAAAGTACCAATGGTGTTGCTAAACCTGCTAATACTAGAGAAACTTCTTCAAAACGTTGCCAATCTTTTGCTCTTCCAGACCATCCAAAGGAAAGTAATGAATAAATTTTCTTTTGAAAAGGTTTTACAGCTCTATCGCGAATCATGGCAAAATCTGGTAATAAACCTGTCCACCAGAATACTAACGATACAGATAGATAGGTTGAAATTGCAAAAACGTCCCATAATAAGGGAGAGTTAAAGTTAACCCACAATGATCCAAATTGATTTGGAATTGGTAATACCCAATATCCATTCCATGGTCTACCCATGTGAATGATTGGAAACAATCCTGCTTGAAAAACTGCAAAAATTGTCATCGCTTCTGCAGAACGGTTAATGGCCATTCTCCATTTTTGACGGAATAATAAAAGTACTGCTGATATTAGTGTACCAGCGTGACCGATACCTACCCACCATACAAAGTTGGTGATATCCCAAGCCCAACCAATATTTTTATTTAATCCCCAAACTCCAATACCAGTTCCTACTGTATAAAAGATACAACCAAATCCCCAAAGCATTGCTGCTAAAGAGATATAAAATGCCATATACCAGTTTTTATTTGCCTTACCTTCTATAGGTCTTGCAATATCCTCTGTAATGTCATGGTAACTCTTATCACCTAAAACTAAGGGTTCTCTTATGGGTGCTTCGTAATGAGACATATGCTTACTATCTTAATTTTATTTACGCTTCGTTTGTATTTCTTACTTTCACTTGATATACTACATTTGGCTTTGTACCTATGTAATCTAACACATGATAAGCTCTTTTATCTTCTGCTAACTTAACAACTTCTTCTTCTTCATTATTCACATCTCCAAAGACTAATGCTCCAGTAGTACATGCATTTGAACATGCTGTAGAGAATTCACCAGCTTCAATTTTTCTACCTTCTTTCTTAGCTTTTAAAATTGTTGCTTGTGTCATCTGAATACACATAGAACATTTTTCCATAACTCCTCTAGAACGTACAACAACATCTGGATTTAATACCATTTTACCATATTCGTTGTTCATATTAAAGTCAAACTCACTATTGTTAGAATAGTTAAACCAGTTAAAACGACGAACTCTATATGGACAGTTGTTTGCACAGTATCTTGTTCCAACACATCTGTTATAAGTCATTTGATTTTGCCCTTGACGACCATGAGTTGTAGCAGCTACTGGACAAACAGTCTCACAAGGAGCATGATTACAGTGCTGACACATCATTGGCTGGAAAGTAACTTCTGGATTTTCAGCTTCTGTTTCTAAAGCTTTATACATATCACCTCTACTCAAGCCTAATTCACGAGCATCTTCTCTTGTTTCAACCTCTGAAGAATAATATCTGTCGATACGCAACCAGTGCATATCTCTACCAACTCTAACTTCTCTTTTACCAACAACAGGAACATTGTTTTCTGCATGACAAGCTACAACGCATGCTCCACATCCTGTACAAGTATTTAAATCTATAGATAAGTTAAAGTGATGTCCTACCTCCCTGTTGTGTTCATCCCATAAGTCGATAGTTTTTGCTTCAACTTCTTTGTGATCATAACTTACATAAGCTGGTTTGTTCCAAGAATGTTTTGGATCTAAAGACTTATCATTATATTCTTTAAAGGTTGTCTCTTTAAGTATATCATGACGTCCAGCTATTGTTTTTTGAACTTGAACACAAGCAAATTCATGATTTCCTCCTGCATTTTCTATAGTTACATTGAACTGAACAGGGTTAGAATCTTTATATAATTTGTAGGCATTAACACCTACTTGCATTTCTTCTTTTAAATTTTTAGTTCTACCGTAACCTAAAGCTAGACCTATAGATCCTTTTGCTTGTCCTGGTTGAACCATAACTGGCACATTTTCTAATTTAACTCCATTAACCGTTAAAGTAGCATATTGACCGTTAATTGCTCCATTATCTTGGACTGGATTAGAAAAACCTAATTGCTTAGCATCAGCTATAGAAATCATTACATAATTATCCCAAGAAGCTCTAGTAATAGGATCAGGTAATTCCTGCAACCATGGGTTGTTAGCTTGTTTCCCATCTCCTAAAGCAGTAGAAGAAAATAAAGCCAATTCAAATCCACTATTAGATTTTGTTGCAGCAACTAATGATGAGGCTGCAGAGCTTACATCAACAGAAGATTTAGAAACTTTATTAGTAGCTTCAACTTTATGATATCCATCATGCAAAGCTTTGTTCCAAGATTGACCTTTTAAAACATCAGATGCCCAGAATCCTTTTAAGAAATCATAATAAGATATAGGATTTCCTGACCACTTCAATAAAACCTCCTGAAATTGAGATGTATTAAACAATTTATTAATTGTTGGTTGAATTAAACCATAATTTCCTTCAGTCATCATTACATCTCCCCATGACTCTAAGAAATGAGTCATTGGTAATGTAAATTGAGTTGCATTTGCTGTTGCATCATCTTGAACTGACATGGCAACTGAAAATGGCACTTTACTCATTGCTGATGCAAAATCTGAAGAAGATAAATTATATACTGGATCTACATTGTAAGTGATTAAACCACCTACTTTTCCAGCTTTCATATCTGCAACTAATTGAGCAACTTCTGTATCATTCCCTTTTCTTGTGTGTAAAGGATTCACAGCGTCAAAAACTTCACTTTGTAATGCATCATTAATGGCAAAAGCTATCAATTGAGCATTTTTATCATTGGAACCTGAAACTACAACTCCTTTAGAACCTGATTTCTTTAAAGCAGCTGCAACTTCTTTTACTTTAGCATCAACAGGAGTTGATTTTGAAGTTACATTATTGCCTGTAATTTCATTATATATGTTGATCAGAGCAAAAATTTGATCTGAAGGCTTTGTTACAATTCTTTTATCTGCATTAGCTCCAGTTAAAGACATGTTTGCTTCAAACTGAACATGATAAGACATGTGACCACTTTCTGGTTTTCTGCTTGCAGCATATCCTTTTTCAAAACCACCTTGCCAATCTCCAATAAAATCAGCGCCAAAAGAAACTATTGTACTTGCTTTATCAAAATGATAATTTGGCAATGCTCTTTGTCCATACACAGCTTCAAAAGCATCTGCAGTTCCGCTCTCTGAAATTGCATCGTAAGCTACGTGTTTGATGTTTGGGTATTTAGCAATAAATTCAGCAACGACTTTTTCGGTTGATGGGCTTGCTAATGTTCCTGTTAATAAAACAACAGGTTTGTTTGATTCTTTTAATTTTTCTAATTCAGCTCCAATTTGAGAATGTGCTGATGACCAAGAAATTACTTCAGCTCCTTTTCTGGGCTCTTTTAGACGTAATTTTTCATCATATAATGAAAGTATAGATGCCTGAACTCTAGCATTGGTAGTCCCATTAGCATCTTTGTTTGGCATGATAAGGATTGGACGTCCTTCTCTTGTTTTTACTAAAATGTTAGCAAAGTCGTATCCATCTGCGATAGAAGTAGCATACCAATCGGCAACACCAACAATAATGTCGTCTGGTTTAACAACGTAAGGAATTGATTTTTTTACAGGACCTTCACAGGCAGCTAATGATGCTGCTGCTGTTGTAAATCCTACATATTTTAAGAAATCTCTTCTCGAAGTTGATGAACTTTCTAGAGTATCTTTGTCTCCTAAGAATTCATCCGTTGGAATTTCTTCTACAAACTCATTTTTACTAAGTGTCTCTAAAACAGGATTATCTGTTAATTCTTCGACGCTTTTCCAGTATTTTTTGTTTGAAGCCATTTATATTGGAATTTTCTTCTTTCTAATTGATTAATAATGACATTTACCACATTCAAGACCTCCTAATTGAGCAGCTGTAACTTGCTCAACTCCATATTTCTTAGCTAATTGATCGTGAATTTTTTGGTAATATTCATTTCCTTTTAAATCTACTTTTGTTTCTCTATGACAGTCTATACACCAACCCATAGTTAGAGGAGAGAACTGATACATCTCTTCCATCGTTTCTACTGGTCCGTGACATTTTTGACATTCTAGTCCAGCAACAGTTACGTGTTGAGAGTGATTAAAATAGGCAAAATCTGGTAAATTGTGAATACGAACCCATTTAATAGGCTCTGTTTTCCCAGTATACTCTAAATTATCTGGATCCCAACCAGCTGCTTTGTATATTTTTTGGATCTCTTTGTCTAAATCTGCTTTTCTGTAAGTTTTCTCTTCTGTAACTAAAACAGTATTATCAGCTACCTCTGCAATATTCATGTGACAGTTCATACAAACATTCACAGATGGAATACCAGAATGCTTGCTGTGTTTAGCTGATGAATGACAATATTGACATTCTATCTTGTTGTCTCCTGAATGGATTTTATGAGAAAAGGCTATCGGTTGAATTGGTTGGTAACCTTGATCTACACCAACAGAAAAAATAGTACCGAAACCTACATAAGCCCCAACGAGTAATAAAAAGATTACCCCTACAACGTGTAAGAATGTGTTTTGTTTAACACCAACCCAAAGCTCTTGAAGATTCCCTGCAATTCCGGGTGTTTTTGGAGCTCCTTTAAGTTCACTGATTGTTTTAAGAAGACTAGCAATGATTAGAAATGCTGAAACGATAATCGCAGCTAAGATATAAATCAACCAGTCAGGTGCTTCTTTTTGAACTACTGTACCTCCACCAACATTTGCAGCAACTTTTGGTTTTGGATCACCTACATCTGTATAATATAAAATATCATCAATGTTTTGATCAGTCAATTGCGGGAAAGCAGACATTACAGATCCGTTGTATTCTTCAAAGATTGCAATCGCATCTCTATCTCCACTGGCTCTAAACTCTGCGTTGTTACGAATCCACTTTTTTAACCAATCATTCTCTCTTCTTTCGGTAACACCTCCTAAGGCAGGTCCAATTAATTTCTTGTCTAACTTGTGACAAGAAGAACATAATTGTCTGAATAATTTTCTACCTTCTTTTTGTCTAGCTTCATCTACAGCATCTTGTGCAGTGATGTTAAATGTTAAAAAGAAGATAAATAGAAAGGTAATGCTTCTAGAGAGTACTTTGGAAATTGGATTGTGCAAGTCTACACTTTTCATATTTTCAAACTAAAAATTTACGTATATTTTTCAGTATAAATACTAAAAAAATGAGTTACAAAAACCCAATTTCTTAGTCGCACAAAAGTAGCATATAAAAGCTAAATCTAAAACGCTAATATAATCTTAAACATTAATTTATATTGATTCTAAATAAGATTTAAATCTAATAAATTCAACATCATCTCGTTACTTTTGTAATGAAATTTAACCTGTATGAAGCCGAATTATTTTCCTTTGTTTTTAATGTTTTTAGCATTTGGGACAACAGTTTTTTCTCAAACTGATAAATTAGAATCTCAACTCATTAAAGAGTTTATTGAAAAGAAGAGAGATTTTAATGAAGAATTTGGCTTTGGGTATAGAATACAATTATACAACGGTTTTGAAGTTCAAGCTAAAAAAATGCGTGCTAAATTTCGTTTGGATTTTCCTGATATTAAGACTTTTTTAATTTATCAACAACCTGAATGGAAAATACAAATTGGTCATTATAAAAATAGAATTCAAGCTGACAAATCTTTGTTAGATATGAAAAAAAAGTTTCCTAGTGCGATAGTTATTCCATTGGGAAAATAAAAAAAGGGACAGTTTTTACTGTCCCTTTTTTATTTCTATAAATTGATTTATTTCAATTTCTTTTTAACTGCAACTTCTTGATAAGCTTCGATAACATCGTCTATCTTAATGTCATTAAAGTTTTTAATTTGAAGTCCACAATCATATCCTTTAGCAACTTCTTTAACATCGTCTTTAAATCTTTTTAAAGAGGTTAAAAAACCGTCATGGACAACAATACCGTCTCTAATGATTCTAACTTTCGAGTCTCTGTATATTTTTCCACTTGTTACCATACAACCAGCAATATTTCCAACCTTAGAAATCTTGTAGACTTCTCTGATTTCAACATTCCCTGTCACCTCTTCTTTCATTTCTGGAGACAACATTCCTTCCATTGCATCTTTTAGGTCATTAATTGCATCATAAATAATAGAATATGTTCTAATATCTACTTCTTCTTTATCTGCAACCATTCTTGCATTTCCTTGTGGTCTAACATTGAAACCTACAATAATGGCATCTGAAGCAGTAGCTAATAATACATCAGATTCAGTAATGGCTCCAACTCCTTTATGCAATATATTTACTTGAATTTCTTCAGTAGATAATTTCTGGAATGAATCTGTTAACGCTTCTACGGAACCGTCTACATCTCCTTTTAAGATGATATTTAGCTCTTTAAAGTCTCCTAACGCAATACGTCTTCCAATTTCGTCTAACGTTAACGTTTTTTGAGTTCTAACAGATTGCTCACGCTGTAATTGAGAACGTTTTGTAGCAATTTGTTTTGCTTCTCTTTCATCATCAAAAACATTGAATTTATCTCCAGCTTGTGGTGCTCCGTCTAAACCTAAAATTGATACTGGAGTTGATGGTCCAGCTTCTTTAAGATTATTTCCTTTATCATCAAACATAGCTTTAACTTTTCCACTATGTTTACCTGCTAATAAATAATCACCAATTCTTAAAGTTCCGGCTTGTACTAAAATTGTGGTAACATATCCTCTTCCTTTATCTAATTGAGCTTCCACAACAGCACCAACAGCATTTTTATTAGGATTTGCTTTTAATTCTAAAACTTCTGCTTCTAACAATACTTTTTCAAGTAACTCATCAATACCCTGACCTGTTTTTGCAGAGATATCCTGGGACTGAATGTTACCTCCCCATTCTTCAATCAATAGATTCATTGAAGATAATTGAGTTTTCACATTGTCTGGATTGGCATTTGGTTTGTCAATTTTATTGATTGCAAAAATAATAGGAACACCAGCAGCTTGTGCATGAGATATTGCTTCTTTTGTTTGAGGCATTACATCATCATCTGCAGCTACTACAATAATTACCAAATCGGTAACTTGAGCTCCACGAGCACGCATTGCTGTAAAGGCTTCGTGACCAGGAGTATCTAAGAAAGCAATCTTTTCATCACCAACGTTTACTGAATAGGCTCCGATATGCTGTGTAATTCCACCACTTTCTCCCTCTACAATATTTGCTTTTCTAATGTAATCTAACAAAGAGGTTTTACCATGATCTACGTGACCCATAACGGTAATAATCGGTGCACGGTTTTCTAAATCTTCTGGCCTATCTTCTTCTTTTACAACAGATTCTTCAACTTCTGCGCCAACAAACTCTACTGTGTAATTAAACTCTTCTGCAACAATAGTTAATGTTTCAGCATCTAAACGCTGATTCATTGTTACCATCATTCCAAGTGACATACATGCAGAAATAATGTCCGTTACTGGAACATTCATCATTGTAGCAACTTCACTTACAGTAACAAATTCTGTTGCTTTTAGCACTTTGCTTTCTGCAGCTGCAGCTTCCAATTCAGCTTCTGATTGCTGGCGGTGAGCTTCTCTTTTATCTCTTCTGTATTTGGCTCCTTTTCCTTTGCTAGATTTTCCTTGAAGTTTTTCTAAAGTCTCTCTAACTTGTTTTTGGATTTCTGCCTCAGTTAATTCTTCTTTTTTAACTACAGGTCTTCTTTGACCTCTTCTTTGATTGCCTCCTTGGTTTCTTTGAGGGGCTCTTCTTTGATTACCTCCAGATACCGGTTTGCTTATTCTTTTACGTTTACGTTTAGAGGCATCTTGATTTTTATTTGCGTCTGTTTTCTTGTCCTCTGGTTTCTTTTTGGCTTTTTCAAATTGTTTTAAATCAATTTTCTTACCGGTTAACTTTGGACCGCCAAGCTTTTTGTATTGAGTTTTGATAGCCTCAGAAGATCCATCATCAGATGTTTTATCTTCTTTCTTAACTTCTTTAACCTCTTCTTTTTTTGGTTCTTCTTGAACTTTCGATTCTTTTACAGCTTCTTTTTTAGGCTCTTCTTCTTTCTTCTTCTCTTCAGCTTTTACTTCTTTTTTTGCAGGCTCAATATCAATCTTACCAACTTGCTTGATCTCTAGTTTTTCTGCTTTCGCCTTAAGAATTTCTTCTTTTTTCTCTTCTTCAGCACGTTTCTTTTCTAATTTAGCCTCTAATTCTAAACGTATTGCTTCTTTTTCTTTTCGTTTTTCTTCACTAACTTCTTTAGAAGCAGCTTTTTTACTTGCATCCGTTTCGAATCCATCTAAAAGAACTTGATATACCTGTCCAGATATTTTTGTAGTGGGTCTAGCTTCAATTTCGTGTCCATTTTTAGCTAGATATTCTACAGCTCTATCCAAAGAGATATTTAATTCTCTTAGCACTTTATTAAGCCTCATTGTTTTGCCTTCAGCCATATATTTCTTTTAATCTTGTATTTTTGTAAAAATATTTTTTACTTAATTTCTTGGATGTTACTCTTCAAACTCTTCTTTCAGAATTCTTTGAACATCTAAAATTGTTTCTTCTTCTAAATCGGTTCTTTTGATCAGCTCCTCAACAGATGTATCTAACACACTCTTAGCTGTGTCTAAACCAATGTTTTTAAACTCTAGAATTACCCAATCTTCTATTTCATCAACAAATTCTGTTAATTCAACATCTTCTTCTTCTATACCTTCTCTTTGAACGTCAATTTCGTATTTAGTTAATTCACTTGCTAATCGAATATTAACACCTCCTTTACCAATTGCTTTGGAAACTTCTTCTGGTTTTAAAAATACGTTTACACGTCCTTTTTTACCACTTACTGATGGTTCATCAAAAGGTTTTATTTCCATAGAAACAACTTTTGCTGGACTCAATGCTCTAGCAATAAATAGTTGTTCGTTTTTAGTATAATTAATAACATCAATATTTTCATTCCCTAATTCACGAACAATTCCGTGAATACGAGAACCTTTCATTCCGACACAAGCTCCAACTGGATCAATTCTGTCATCGTAAGAATCAACAGCTACTTTTGCTTTTTCTCCTGGAATTCTGGCAACCCCTTCTACAGTAATTAAACCGTCAAACACTTCTGGAATTTCTTGTTCAAACAACTTTACTAAAAAGTCTGGTGATGTTCTAGAAAGAATAATAGCAGGTTTATTACCTCTTAATTCTACTGTTTTAATAACTCCACGGACAGAATCTCCTTTTCTAAAAAAGTCTGATCGAATTTGTTCGCTTTTAGGCAACACAATTTCGTTTCCTTCATCATCTAATAGAATAATTGCATTGTGACGAACATGGTGCACCTCAGCGCTAAACAACTCTCCTTCTAAATCTTTAAATTGCTTGAATACGTTTGTACTATCATGTTCAAAAATTTTAGAAACCAAGTTTTGTCGTAATGCCAAAATAGCCCTTCTTCCAAGGTCAACTAATTTCACCTCTTCAGAAACATCTTCACCAATTTCAAAATCTGGTTCAATTTTTCGTGCTTCAGTCAATTCAATTTCTTCATTGTCATCTTCAACTTCTCCGTCTGCTACAACAACTCTGTTACGCCAGATTTCTAAATCTCCTTTGTCTGGGTTGATAATAATATCGAAGTTCTCATCCGATCCAAACTTACGTTTTAATGCGGCTCTAAACACTTCTTCTAAAATAGACATTAAAGTAACTCTGTCTATACTTTTGTTGTCTTTGAATTCTGAAAATGAATCTATTAATGCTAAATTTTCCATTACATGTTTTTAAAATATAATCTTCACTTTTGCTTCTATGATGTCTTTTATAAGTAGTGTAGCTTGTTTTTCTACAGTTACTTTTCCTTTACCAATTGGTTTTGGCTCTCTCGCTTTCCATTTCAATTCAATTTTTTGATTTGAAACTTGAGTTAAAGTTCCTTCTAACTGTTCTTCAGCGGTCTTCACTTTCAATATTCTACCAATATTTTTTTGATATTGACGCTCAACAATTAAAGGTTGAGTAATATCTGGTGAAGAAACTTCAAGAGAAAAATCTTCTTCCTCTCTATCTAAATTGTGCTCGATATTTCTACTAATTCTAACACACTCACTCAAAGGAACTCCTTTATCTCCATCAACAATTACCTTAATCTTATTTCCAGGTAAAAAGTCGACGCTAATCACAAACAATGAATCGTTCTCTTCGACAGCTTCATTTAATAATGTATGTACTTTTTCTTGATTCATCTTACGATATAAAAAGAGGGGACTATCTGTCCCCTTCTCTCTTCGTTTTTCGTGATTTTCGCTGCAAATATAGTAACTAGAATGTGAATAACCAAATGTCTCAATGTCAATATTTTTTCTTAAATTTATATAACTGAACACAAACAAATAAAATCTTAAATAACATGAATAAAATTTTAGTTCCTGTTGACTTCTCAAGCAGGTCTGAATATGCTGCGAAATTAGCTGCTAAGATTGGTGAAAAAACTTCTGGTCACATTTATCTACTTCATATGGTTGAAGTTCCTACAGGAATTATAGACATGGGTGCTGGAAGCAATTTTAGTATTCCGGAGAGTATGATGTATATCAGAAAGTTAAGAGATAAATTAATTGACTATAAGGAGAGGCTTTTCTCTGCTGATTCTGAAGTAACCTATGCTATTCGTTTTGAAAACCCTCATTTAGGAATTCAAAAGTTTGCAGAAAAAATTGATGCTGACTTAATAGTGATGGGGTCTCAAGGAGTTTCTGATTTTGACGAAATGATTATTGGTTCTAATACTGAAAAAACAGTAAGAACTTCTGATATACCTGTAATTGTAGTGAAAGGAAATGATGAAAATTTCAATTTAAAATCGTTAGTTTTCGCTTCAAATTTTAAAGAAGAAAATAAAACTGCCTTTGCTAAGTTTTTGGATTTTGCAAAAAAGTTTGATGCCAACGTTCAGCTTTTAAAAGTAAATACCATTGGTAAATTTGAGAGCACCAGTGTTAGCAAAGACAAAATAATGGAGTTTATTAAAGACTTCGAAATGCCAAATCATACTATTCACGTTTACAATGACACTTCAGTAGTTAAAGGAATTGTAAATTTCTCCAGAGGTATTGATGCAGATTTAATAGCTCTTTGCACGCATGGAAGAAGCGGTTTGTCTCATTTATTTAATGGAAGTATAACAAAAAGTTTATCAAAAAGCGTTTTACGACCTGTGATAACCTTTAAAATATAAAAAAAGTCTCTTCGTTTCGAAGAGACTTTTTTGTTGGCCCACAAGGACTCGAACCTTGAATGACGGTACCAAAAACCGGTGTGTTGCCAATTACACCATGGGCCAATAGCAATAATGCGGGTGCAAATTTAAATCAAACTTTTAATCTTACAAACTATTTGATTCTTTTTTTAATATCCGTAGACATTAAAACCATGACTTATTCTCAAATTAATAGGTTTTATAAAGCATTGACTTCTTACGATTTAACAAACTTTTATAAACTCAAGCAGTTAAGAGCTCTTTTCTTCAACGTAATTTGTAACATATTTTAGTAAATTCGCCCACACAGAAACATTGTACCATGATTTCAAACAATTACCAAAAATGGAACACACTTTTAGGTTGGTTCGTTTTTTTAGTAGCTCTTATCACATACACTCTCACTTTAGAACCCACAGTTAGTGCTTGGGATTGTGGTGAATATATTTCAACATCTGTAAAGCTTCAGGTTGGTCATCCTCCTGGAGCTCCTTTATTTCAGATGCTTGGAGCCTTTTTTGCAATGTTTTCAACTGATGTAACAGAAATTGCTAAAATGGTTAATTTCATGTCTGCTTTAGCCAGTGCATTTACCATTTTATTTATGTTTTGGACTATCACCAATCTAACTAGAAAGATGATTTCTAAATTTGGTACTGAATCTGATTCAAGTCTACTCGCTGTTCTTGGAAGTGGTCTTGTAGGCTCTCTAGCTTATACATTTTCTGATAGTTTCTGGTTTAGCGCAGTGGAAGGTGAAGTCTATGCAATGTCGTCATTTTTAATGGCTATTTTATTTTGGTTAGCTCTAAAATGGGAAAGAGAAATCTATAGTCCGAGAGGACATAAATGGTTGGTTTTAATAAGCTTTGTTGTAGGATTATCTTTTGGAGTCCACATTCTATCTTTACTTGTAATTCCTGCAATTGTGATGCTATATTTCTTTAAAACATATAAGAATATCACACTTAAAACTACAGCAATTGCATCTGTAATAGCTGTTTTGGTTTTGGCTTTTGTATTTAAGTTTTTATTCCCTTTTACACTTAAATTTTTTAGTGCTTCAGAGTTATTCTTTATCAATACAATTGGACTTCCATATAATACAGGAACTATAATAGCGGGTATTATTCTGATTGTTGCTTTTTATTTTGGATTAAAACACACAAGAAAAAAACAATTAATTGGTGCCAATACTCTGATTATCTCGATACTTTTTATAATGATTGGTTTTTCATCTTGGATTATGCTTCCTATTAGAGCAAATGCGAACACTACAATCAATGAAAATGACCCTTCAAGTGCAAGAGAGTTATTAGCTTACTATAACAGAGAACAATACGGAGATGCGAATGTTTTTTACGACAAATACTATTCATATTCTTTCAATAGAGAACAAGATTCTCAAAATCCTTACAAAAACGATAAGCCTAAGTATGAGAAGAGAAATGGGAAATATGAAATTGTAAATGACTATGAGGGAGTTTTACCTAATTACTCAGACAAACACAAAGGTTTTATTCCTAGAATGACTCAACCAGCTGCTCAAGAAATGTATAAAGCTATTGCTGGCATTCCGCAAAACAGTAAAAGAAGACCAACTTTTACTGAAAACATTCAATTTATGTTAGAGTATCAGTTTGGTTATATGTATGGTCGATATTTCATGTGGAATTTTGTTGGTCGACAAAATGATATTCAGGGTCAATATGATAGAAATGGAAATTGGATTAGTGGAATCAAATTTATTGATGAGAAATTTAGAGGACCACAAGAAAGTTTGCCCTCTGAAGTTCTTGAGAACAAAGGAAGAAACAAATATTTCTTTTTACCTCTAATTCTTGGTCTCATTGGTTTATTATTTCACTTAAGACATGATAAAAAGAATTTTTACACCATTGCAATGTTTTTTGTCTTTACAGGTTTTGCAATTATATTCTATACAAACCCCAAACCTTTTGAACCTCGAGAGAGAGATTATGCTATCGTAGGTTCTTTCTACATTTTTGCCATTTGGATAGGAATAGGAGTTTTCGCTCTATATCAATATTTAAAACATTTTGCCAATAAAAAAACTGTTGCCTTAGGGGTTACTTTGATTTCTTTATTAGCAGTTCCTTTTCTGATGGGTTCTCAAAACTGGGATGATCATGATCGATCTAATAGATACTTAACTCATTTAAATTCCTCAGCTTATTTAGAGTCTTGTGATCCAAATGCCATAATGTTTACTATTGGTGATAATGATACTTTTCCGCTCTGGTATATGCAAGAAGTTGAAGGTGTAAGAACAGACATAAAACTTGTAAATTCAAGTCTATTTGCTACAGACTGGTATATAGACCAAATGAAGCGAAAATCTTATGAAGCAGATCCTGTTCCATCTCAATTAACCCATGATGACTATAAATATGGAAGTTTAGATTTGGCTTATCACTATCCTTTTCCTCAACTAAAAGATACGGTTGTAAGTATTGATTATTTTATGAAATGGATTCAGAGTAAAAACGATATTACTTACGTTGAAACTGAAAACGGTAAAAAGGAAAAAATTTATCCAACCAATAAACTTAGAATTCCAGTAAATAAAGAGAATGTCTTAAAAAGTGGAATTGTAAAACCCAAAGATGCTGATAAAATTGTTGAATACATTGACATAACTATTGACGAAGTTGGATTGACAAAAAACAGAATTTTGATGTTAGATATTCTAGCAAATAATAATTGGGAACGTCCAATTTACTTTACTGGTGGATCTCCTGCTGCTGAAGAATACATTTGGTTGAAAGATTATTTACAATTAGACGGATTATCTTATAAACTGGTTCCTATAAAAACTGACATGTCACAAAGAAATATGTTTGAAATGGGAAGAATTGATCCTGAAAAAATGTATGAGAATTTCCAAAAATTAGACTGGAGAAGTATAAACGACGGAAAAATTTACATAGATGAGCAAGCTAAAAAGAATGCCATTTCTTTGCGTAACAACTTGATTAGACTATCAGAAGCTTTTTCTAACAAAGGAGATACTATTAAAGCTATTGAGGTTTTAGACCTTTCTATTGAAAAGATGCCAATACTTGATTTTGGCAACATTCAGTTTTCTATTGGTTATCCAGAATTGTATTACAATTTAAATCAACCCAAGAAAGCTAGAGCTGCTGCAAAAGAAATTATTTCTAATGTAAAAGAGCTTTTAACTTGGTTTGCCGAATTCAAAGAAAGAGATTACCCTATGATTGCAGAAGAAATTGACAACTACTTCTTAATGTACAGAAATGTTGTATCTCAGGTAAACGAATTGGATACTGATGAAGACTTTAAACAACAAACAAAAGAAGATTTTATAAACACAGTAAAACTCTTAAGTCATTTGATTCCATTAGAAGAGTAATGAGACTTTATCCTATAAAAACGCCAGATTTAATTCAGCGAATGTATCCTGAATATCTCTGGCGTTTTTCTTCTACCAACAAAGAAATATACTTGACGTTTGACGATGGTCCTACACCTAACATCACAGAGTTTGTATTAGAACAACTTGCACTCTTTAACGCCAAAGCAACTTTTTTTTGTATTGGAAAAAACATCGTTGAGAATTCTAATCTTTTCTCTAAGATTTTAAAAGAAGAACATACTATTGGCAACCACACCAACAATCATTTAAAAGGTTGGAAAACAAAGAGAAAAACATATCTAGAAAATATTTTTCTTGCGCAGAAATCTATTGATACTTATAACTCAAACACAGACAATCAAGAGTTAAAGCTTTTTAGACCTCCTTACGGAAAGCTAGAAAAATGCAGGCAAAAGATTTACAAAACAACGGATACAAAATTATAATGTGGGATGTTTTAAGTGGTAATTGGGACAATAAAGTTTCTAAAGAAAGGTGTTTGAGAAATGTTATAGAAAACACAACTTCTGGCAGCATTGTAGTTTTTCATGACAGCAAAAACGCAGAAGCAAATTTGAAGTACGTGCTACCAAAGTTTTTAGCACATTTTAGCAAGAAAGGATATACTTTTAAACAAATAGGTTAATAATACTTTTGAACCAATCCAATAAGAGTATTTGCATCTTGTTCACCCGTTTGACGCCATTTCATTTCGCCATTTTTATAAATCATAAACGTTGGATTTCCTTTCACTCTTAGAGCATCTGCTAAAATTTCATTTTTCTTAATATCAATTTTAATCACTTTGGCTTTATCACCCAAAGCTGCAGCTACGTCACGTAAAGTATCCAAGCTATTTTCTGCATCATCCCAATCAAAATAAAAGTCAATTAAGACAGGTTTATGAACGCTAATTAACTCACCAAACTTTGTCATCTTTTCGTTTGTTTTCTTAAATTAATTCATCATTTGCAAAACGATGATATGTACAAATATAGTATTTCTGCTGAAATTCACTGAAAATCAAGCTTTTTTAAGCTCTATAACTGTTATTTCTGGCCAAATACCAACTCGTCCTGGAAAGGCATGATAACCAAAACCTCTGTTTACGTTAATATACTTTCCATATTCTTCATACAAACCAGCCCATTGTTTGTAAACATATTTCGATGGACTCCATTTGATCCATCCTGGGATTTCAATTCCCATTTGTAATCCGTGAGTATGACCACTTAATGTTAAATGATAATGCAATGGATTTTCTTTCACTTCAGCATCCCAATGAGAAGGATCGTGAGACATAAGAATCTTAAAATCTTCTTTTTTAATTGCTTTTGATGCTTTTGTAAGGTCTCCTGCTTGCTTAAATCGTTTTCCCCAATTCTCAACACCAATCAATGCTATTTTTTGACCATCTTTTTCAATATAACGATGCTCATTACACAACAAATCGAACCCTATTTTAGGGTGAATTTTTTTAATCTTCTGAAATTGAATTTCTTTCTCCTCTTCAGATATTCCTCTTATATATTCTGCATAATCATGATTTCCTAAAACCGAATATTTACCAAAAGGAGCGTTTAAAGAGCTAAACATATCAATCCAATTGTCCATCTCGTCAGCTTTATTGTTTACAATATCTCCAGTAAACAATAACAAATCTGAGTTTTGTTCATTGATCATCTCAACTCCATATTGAACTTTCTCTTTGTTGGTAAAACTTCCAGAATGAATATCAGAAATTTGAGTGATTGTAAAACCATCAAAAGCATCGGGTAAATCTTTAAATGACAATTGATATTTTAAAACTTTATAGTTGTAACGTCCTTGTATAATTCCATATAAGAAAGAGGCAAATGGAATAGCTGCTAGACCTAACGCTAATTGCGAAATAAATTTTCGTCTTCCTGGAATGGGTTCTGTTGGACCACTTGAAATAACTGATATTAATTTTACAATCCATCGGATTATATCTTCACCAAATAAAATAACCAAAACAATTAACTTCGGAATCAAAACCGTAATCATCATTCCAGCTGCTAGTTGAAACACTTTTGTTTGACCAGCAGAACTAGGAGTTATGAGTATGACAATCAAGAAGTATACATAAACTCCCAAACCACCTATTAACCAAAACCATTTGATTATTTTACTTTGAGTGACTGTTTTTATTGCCTGAAATGCGTAATATTCAAGAATAAAAACTAAAAAGGAAAAGATAATGAGAGGGATAATCCAACGAGGCATAAAGTAGAGGTCAATTTATTTACACAAAGATACTGTGAAAAGAAGGTTCATATTTTAACATCATGTTAAAGTTTTGTAGCTTAGAGGCAACAATATTTTAACTTCATGTCTGATCAAAAACGACTTTTTTTACTGGATGCATATGCGCTAATTTTTAGAGGATATTATGCATTTATCAAAAACCCAAGAATCAACTCAAAAGGAATGGATACCTCAGCAATTATGGGGTTCTGTAACTCCTTATTGGATGTTATTAAAAGAGAAAAACCAGATCACTTAGCAGTTTGTTTTGACAAAGGTGGAAGTGTTGCTAGAAATGAAGCCTTTCCAGAATACAAAGCCAACAGACAAGAAACTCCAGAAGCTATTAGACTTGCAGTTCCAATTATTGAAGAAATTCTTAAAGCCATGAAAATACCCTCTATTGTAAAAGAAGGATTTGAAGCTGATGATATCATTGGAACTTTAGCAAAAAAAGCAGAAAAAGAAGGGTATAAAACATTTATGGTTACTCCTGATAAAGATTTTGCTCAATTGGTCTCTGAAAACATCTTCATGTATCGTCCTCGTTTTGGTGGTGGTTATGAAACTTGGGGAATTCCAGAGGTGCAGGAAAAATTTGGTGTAGAAAGACCTGAACAAGTAATTGATTTTTTAGGAATGATGGGAGATTCAGTTGATAATATTCCTGGATTACCTGGTGTTGGTGAAAAGACAGCAAAGAAATTCTTAGCTGCTTACGGTTCTATGGAAAAACTGTTTGAGAACACGCACGAATTGAAAGGAAAAATGAAAGAAAAAGTAGAGGCTTCTCAAGAATTAGGATTGCTTTCAAAACAATTGGCAACCATCATGTTAGATGTTCCGGTAGAGTTTCATGAAGAGAATTTTGAAATGTGTATGCCAGATGTTGAAGCTACAAAAGCTATTTTCTCTGAATTAGAGTTTAGACGATTGACGGATAACTTTGAAAAAACATTTGCGAACGCTACTTCAACTGAAATAAAATCTCCAACAAGTTCAGAGTCTTCAAACACTCCAAAACCAAAAGCAAAACCAACTCAATCCAATAGACAATTTGATTTGTTTGCAGTTCCAGGAACTGGAAATGTTTCCGAAGAAGAAAGTATGAGCGGTTACAAAACCATCAAAAACACAGATCATCATTACCAACATGTAAATACTTCATTATCAAGAAAATTGTTGATACAGAAATTGCAACAGCAAACATCTGTTTGTTTTGATACAGAAACTACAGGATTAAAAGCATTAGAAGTTGAGTTAATCGGTATTGCTTTTTCATGGGAAATTGGCAAAGGATATTATGTTTCTTTTCCAGAAGATCAAGATGAAACCAAGTCTATTTTAGAAGAATTTCGTCCATTTTTTGAAAATGAATCCATCGAAAAGATTGGTCATAATTTAAAGTATGATATCAAGGTATTGTCTAACTACCATATGCCTGTCAAAGGAAAACTCTTTGATACTATGATTGCTCATTACCTGATCAATCCAGATATGCGTCACAACATGGATATTTTGGCAGAAACATATCTAAATTATCAACCCGTTTCTATCACAGAATTGATTGGAAAGAAAGGAAAGAATCAGCTATCTATGAGAGTTGTTCCGATTGAAAACCAAACAGAATATGCAGTTGAAGATGCAGACATCACTTTGCAACTGAAAGAACATTTTATCAAAGAATTAGAAAGTGGAAATGTAATCAAATTATTTAATGAGATAGAATTGCCTTTAGTCTCTGTTTTGACAGCTATGGAAATTGAAGGAATCAATCTAAATACAGATTATTTACAAGAGTTATCTGTTGCTTTAACCGAAGATATTTCTCGTTTAGAAAAAAACATTTATCAGCAAGCTGGAGAAGAATTTAATATTGCTTCGCCAAAGCAATTAGGTATTGTTTTATTTGAAAACATGAAGCTGGTTGATAAGCCTAAAAAAACTAAAACTGGTCAATATTCAACAGCAGAAGATGTTTTATCCTATTTAGCAAAAGACCACGAGATCATTGCTGACATATTAGAATATCGTCAATACAAAAAACTACAAAGTACCTATGTAGATGCGTTGCCAAATGAAATCAATCCAAAAACTGGAAGAGTTCATACGGTGTATGCACAAGCTGTTGCTGCAACAGGCAGATTGAGTTCTAACAATCCGAATTTACAGAACATTCCGATTAGAACAGAACGTGGACGTCAAGTAAGAAAAGCCTTTATTCCTAGAGATGAACATCATATATTATTAGCAGCTGATTATTCGCAAATAGAATTGAGAATTATTGCTGCTTTAAGTGAAGAGGAAACCATGATTGAAGCTTTTAAAAACGGAGAAGACATTCATGCTTCAACTGCAGCAAAAGTATTTAATGTTCTAATAGATGAAGTAACTCGTGAACAACGTAGCAATGCGAAAACGGTCAATTTTGGAATTATCTACGGTGTTTCTGCATTTGGTTTGAGCAATCAAACAGATTTGACTAGAAAAGAATCTAAAGAGCTGATTGACACCTATTATGAAACCTATCCAAAATTAAGAGCGTATATGACAAAGCAAGTTGATTTTGCTCGTGAACACGGTTATGTAGAAACTGTTTTACAACGACGTCGTTACCTGAAAGATATCAACTCACGAAATGCAATTGTTCGTGGAACTGCAGAAAGAAATGCTGTGAATGCTCCCATTCAAGGATCTGCTGCAGATATTATCAAACTAGCAATGATTAACATTCACAATCGCTTTGAAAAAGAACAATTCAAATCAAAAATGTTGTTGCAAGTTCATGATGAATTGGTATTTGATGCTCATAAAGATGAGTTAGAAATTATCAAGCCCATTATCAAAGATGAAATGGAAAATGCTTTTAAAATGATTGTTCCTTTGGATGTTGAAGTTGGGATTGGAGACAACTGGTTGGAAGCCCATTAAAATATTTCTGTGTTTTTTTAGTTAATTAAAGAAACTATTCAACATGAAAAACAAAGTAATTACTGGGTTTATTGTTTTTATTTTTTTGGCAGCCATTCTAATTTTTAGACCAGTTCCTATTGTACAAGAAGAAAACGCATTGGTTGTTTATGGTATGGTAGAAAAGATAAAGCTCACAGAAGGTAATGATTTTGTCTTCAAGTTAAAAGACAATCCTACAAAATATTACATCAACAGAGGAATTGAGGCTGGACTAGATTATAACGAATTCAAACAATCTGTAATCAATAAAAAAGTGGTTGTAAAATATCCAAAATACTGGACTCCGTTGGATTGGAACAACACCGTAAGACATATTTCTAAAGTAGAAACAGACGGAGAAGTCCTTTTTAATGAGCTTAAACCCTAGTTATACTGCTATGAAAAAACAAAAACTTCTTATTTTACTTCTAATAAGCATCCTCTTTTATTCATGTCAAAAAGATGATTCTCCAGATATTGTAATAGGAAAATGGAGAGTTATTCAGCAATTTGATTCAACCGGAGAAATTGCCTTGGAACTTTGCACTCCTTATATTTTTACAGAATTCACAGAAAACAACACCTTGTTTAGTGGAAGAATAGAATCTCCAGACTTTCCAGATCAATGTCTAACTTTAAGTTTTGCTTTGTTAGCTTGGGAAACTTGGGAAACAGCAACTACAGAATTGGCTCTGGCCCTACAGATGGAAACATAGTAACCATTACCAAAGACAATGAAAACCTAGTTATTACTTAATCTAACGGAACATCCATTACCGTTTACGAACCTATGTAACATCTATTTTATAAGTAAATTTTTTGTAGCTTTACAAGGCTATGAAAAATGAACATCTACCTGTAATTAGGTTACAACCTAAATTACATCGTAATACGCAATGCTTATTTTTATATTTTCAATATAATGTGTCTTTTATTGATCTTGTAAAATCAGAACTTTCTGCTAAATGGTTACAAACTGAAAGAGCTAGGTACATCCAAAACAACCCAAGAAATTTAAAGTTGATTTTCAAACTATTCAAAGGAAAAGCAAAAATCAACACATCTGCTTTACAATTTAAAAAGAAGAATAAATCAGCTGATGTAAATATAATTTCCTCGAACAAAACTCTTGAGAAAAACTTAATTTCAACAGAGTTTACAGATTTCTTAAAACGAAGACGATACAGTCAAAATACAATAAAAACCTATGTTTCGTTTGTAGAGCAATTTCAGAGATATATTTCTCCAAAAAAACTAGATAAAATTGATTACAAAGAAATTATACGATATATGAATTATCTAATTCAGAGAAGAAAAGTTGCATCGAGTACTCAAAATCAAGCTATCAATGCTTTAAAATCTTAATATGAAAACATGTTAGGTTGGAATAAATTTTCATTTCAAATAGAGCGTCCCAAAAAAGAAAAACGTTTACCTAAAATTTTGAGTGAAAAAGAGGTGTTAAAGATGATTCAGGTAACAGATAATTTAAAGCATAAATTAATTATCTGCATTTTATATTCTGCTGGATTGCGAAAAGGTGAGTTATTGAATTTGAGGAAAGAAGACATATTTTTTGACAAAAACATTATATTTGTTAGAGGTGGAAAAGGAAAAAAAGATAGAACAACTATTTTGTCTGAGAATTTAAAAAAATTGCTAAAAGTTTATATATGAGATTATAAACCTAATTATTGGATTTTAGAAGGAAATACCAGACAACAATATAGTGCTTCTAGTGTAGGACGTGTAATTTCTATTGCAGCAAAAAGAGCCAATATAGACAGAACAATTACCGCACATATGTTACGACATTCATTTGCAACGCATTTGTTAGAACAAGGATTAGATTTGAGATATATTCAACAACTATTAGGTCATGGAAGTTCTAAAACAACAGAGATTTATACGCATGTTAGCACAAAATCTCTTGCAATAATAAAAAGTCCTTTAGATACCTTTTTAGAGAGTCAAAACACTGATTTAAAGAGGATTAAAAACAGAAAGATAAAGTAAATATAAACACAACTGACGTTTAGCAACAAGTTGTAACCAATTTGCAAAAACCAACTAAATTAAATGTAACCCATGAATGTAACTTGTTCCAAATGCTCTAATTTAGGGCTTCAATTTTTTTCAAAAACGGTAAGTCCTACAGAATATATTGAAGGTAATCCTAATGCAGATATATGGATTATTGGGCTTAATCCTAAAGATAAGATAGGACATGTAGAAGAGCGTACAAAAACTGAATTTGAAAACTTTTCGCCTCTAATTCACCCTTATTTTGCAGATTTTAATAAAGTATCTAAAACACTTTATGCCAATTGGCTAGGCGAACATAGTAATATAGCACATACAGATTTGGTAAAGTGTTTTTCTAATAGTTTTCCGCCCAAAATTGTTGTGATGGCAAAGAAAAAAAGCTGAACAAGAAAAAGATTATTAATAACTGTTCAGAACATTTATACAATCAAATACAGCAAGGCAAACCCAAAGTTATTATTTGTAATGGTTCACCTGTTAGTTGGGAAGTGGTAAATTTATTTCCACCAAGAATAGACTACACAGATATTAAAGAACTTACATCTTATAAAACAAATGTTACATTTGCAAATGGCGAAACCCACGAATTTTGGGTTTTACTGTCTGGTTTTATTGGTAGAATTGATGATTGGAGTAAAAGGCGCTTAGGTAAAGAATTAGAAACTATTCTTTTAAAAGAAGGTATTACATTACAATAACACAAAACAATAAGCGAAACAAAA
>CBFIBH010000005.1:0-143474 GCA_965660845.1 Flavobacteriaceae bacterium | reverse complement strand
AGGAACCATCTATTAAAGAAAAGATGGAACTATTATATAAAAGTATTGGATGATCTGCTGATAAACCAAGACAAACTTACCAAAACAGAACGCGTTAAACTCTTTGTAACGCTTTCTAATTATATTTTTCCAAAAACAAAGTCTGTTAGAGATAAATTTACTTTAAATAAACTGAAAGAGATTGATGATCAGCCTATCATGCTTAGAGAGCCAGATCCTACTAAGTAATATTTTTCTTAAAAAAACAATCAATTGAATTACAAAGAAGTCCTTTATTTTATTTCCAAATGTTTAACGATTTCATTAGAAGAAAAAAACAGGGTAGAAATAGAGATCATGCTGAAAACTATAGATATAGATTGGGAAGCAGTTGTAAAATTAAGCACTAGTCATTATATCTTTCCTGCAATCTATTGTAATTTTAAAAGAGCTGATTTTTTAAAATACCTTCCCGCTGATTTGGTTGATTATATGAAATATATAACAAATTTAAATAGAGATAGGAACGTACAAATTATTCAACAAGCAAAAAATTTAAATACACTTTTATTAGCCAATAAAATTACCCCTATATTTTTAAAAGGGACTGGAAACCTTTTAGAAGGATTATATGAAGATATTGGAGAACGTATGGTTGGTGATATTGATTTTTTGGTTCCCGAAAAAGATTTCTTTAAAGCAATTGATATTTTAAAAAATGATAGTTATCATATAGAAGAAAATCAATCAGGTTTTTTACCGGGGTTTAGGCATTATCCAAAAATGATTAAACAAGAAAATATAGCAGCAGTTGAAATTCATAAAGAAGTTATCATAGAAAAATACAGAGTTGAATTTAATTGTAAGATGATTAGTAAGGATGCCCAACAAATTAATGATTTCTCAGTGTTAAGTTTTGAAAATCAGTTATCACTTTCGATTATCTCTAGCCAGATAAATGATTATGGATTTGATCTTAAAAATTTCTCACTAAGAAATGCCTATGACGTTTTTTTGTTGTCAAAAAAAGTTGATACTAAAAATGCTATTTCAAAGTTTATTAAGTTAAAGATTTCGTTAAATTGTTTTTTAGCAAATTGTAATCTTGTTTTTGGAGATTTAGAATCTTTGAAATACCATAAAACAAAAGAATCAGAAAACTACTTAAAAGCATTTAATAAATCTATTTATAAAAGAAAACCAAATCTAATTATCAATTTTAAATCGATTAAGATTAATTTAAATAGAAGATTCGATATCATTTATAAATCAATTTTTAATAGAGAAATTAGAAAGTGGATATTGAATACAATAAAAAGAAAAATCAGGTTTTAAAATTATTCTTTATAAAGAAATTGTTTTTACCAAATAACACCAGCCTGCTTCATAAATAAATCTGCAAGTGCATCTTTATTTTGATACGTTCCTATATACTTCAAAAAAGCACTCTCTTTAGTGTGTCCCGTTATGTTCATTAATAGCGCTGTTTCAATTTTTCCATAATAATTAGATGCAAACGATCTTCTCATAATATGTGAGGTTACAAATTCGTATTTTGGGGCATTTACAATTTCTTTTCTACGAGTTTTTGGGTTGTTCTTATACCCACTTACCCATTCATCAATTCCTGCTAACTTACAAAGTGTTTTAATCTCTTTGTTAAATGCTACTTGTGAGACTTTTTTTGGAAACTCATGCTCTAATAGTTCAATGACCACAGGATCTGCTACACCAATGGTCACCGATTTTTTTGTCTTTTGTTGTAATATATCAATATACAAACCAGAAGGTGCTTTTCTAAGATTATTTGAAGTTAATTTTAATACATCCGATACTCTTTGTCCAATAGACAGTCCTATTAATAACCACTTATAACTATCTTTATGGGATTCTGGTATTTGTTTTAACCCTTTTAAAGCTCTAATTTCAGAGGGATTTAGAATATGCAAAATACGATCAGAACTTTTTTGTTTAAATGATTCAATATAATTGGAGTAGGGATTGAAAAGACTGTGAAATGGTATTTGGAGAATCAGGAGTGGCTAGAAAATGTAACTTCAGGGGAGTACCAAAATTATTATAACGAAATGTATAAGTAGTTTCAGTTTTGACACATTAATTATTAGACACTTTTCATTACATTTGCTTTATAAATTTTTTAAATCTTATTAAATGATTAATTACTCTAAAGCGTTACTATCTCTTGCTTTTTGTGTTTTTTTCTCTTTTACCGTTTTTTCACAAGACATATCTATGATCAAGAACACAGACATAGCGTCCTTATCTGATGATCAGATTGCCTCATACTGGGAGCAGATTCAAAAAGCAGGTTACACGATGTCTCAAATTGAAGTCCTAGGGAAGGCACAAGGTATCCCCTCTAGTAAAATAGCAGAGTTTAGAAGAAGAGTGAATAGTTTGAACCAAATAAAAAGCTCCTCAGATAAGATTTTAAAAAATAAGGCTATTAAGAATGAGATTTCTGAACCTTATGGTGTAAAAGGGGGGCAGGTAATTCAAAAAAGAACAGGAGAAGCACAATTATTTGGATATGATTTCTTTAACAATTCTAAAATTTCGTTCACTCCCAGCATCAATATAGCTGTGCCAAATAATTATCAGATTGGTCCTGGTGATGAATTGATGATTGATTTGTGGGGCGCCTCTGAAATTACCTATACTGCTCAAGTAAATAAACGAGGAAGTATTAAAATAGATGGTGTTGGCTTTATTTATGTAAATGGATTTACGTTAGAAAATGCTAGAAAAAAAATATTAAGTAAACTAAAAAATAAGCATGCTGGAATTGGAGCTCCTAAAAACAGCTACAGGCATATAAATACAAACGTTACGGTTTCCAAAATCAGGACAGTTCAAGTAAATATTATTGGTGAAGTAAAAGCACCAGGAACGTATGCTTTAAATTCATTATCTACTGTTTTAAATGCCTTATATGTGGCTGGTGGCCCATCAAAAATGGGGACATTCCGGGAAATTAAATTAGTACGGGATAACAAAACTATTGCCACTTTAGATATTTATGAGTATTTATTGTTTGGAACTCAAAAAGGAAATTTAAAACTACAAGATCAAGATGTGCTTTTAGTGGGGCAATATAATAACTTAGTAACTATAAAAGGTGCTGTTAAAAGACCGGGTATATATGAATTAAAAAAGGGAGAGAGTTTAAGTGATTTAATTTCTTATTTCGGAGGTTTTACTCCTAAGGCTTATACAGATTTATTTTTGTTAGAGCGACTAAACGGGACTCAAAAAGAGGTTAAGGAAGTAAAACTAAGTGAAGCTAAAAATTTCTTAATTAATCCGGGTGATAAAATTGTAGTCCAAGAAATATTGGATTTGTATAAGAATAGGGTGTCTATAGTTGGGGAGGTCTTTAGACCTGGAAATTTTGAGTTAACCGAAGGTATGACCCTGAAAGATTTACTATTAAAGTCTGAAGGAATAACTCCTGAAGCTTTTTTAGAAAGAGGAATATTGACCAGAACATATGATAATTCTTCGAAGGAGAATATTCCGTTTGCAATCAATGATGTTTTATCTGGCAATACCAATATTACACTTCAAAATAGAGATGAGATTCAAATATTCAATAAAGACAATCTACGAGAATCAAGATTTATTACAATTTCTGGAGCCGTAAACAATCCTGGAAATATAGATTTTGTTGATAAAATGCAGATTGAAGATGTAATAGCTTTATCAGGTGGATTAACAGAAGGAGCTGATCCCAATGTAGTTAGTGTTTCAAGAAGATTAAAAGATGGTAGTTTTTCTACTTTAAGCGAAGTTTTTACAATATCTTCTAAAACGAATTTAGAGATCAACAATGGGAAGCCTTTTTATTTACAACCCTTTGATCAAATTAATATTCGTACATTAAAAGGATACGTAAAACAAAAATCTGTAAAAGTATCAGGTCAAGTTAATTATGCAGGTCAATACGCATTGAAAACAAAAAATGAACGTATCTCAGATTTAATTAAAAGATCAGGTGGGTTAACAGAGTATGCCTATGTACCCGGAGCAACCTTGTTTAGGTTGATAGAAAATAATCCCATAAAAAAATTGATTTACAATGTGGATGAAAAAGATGTCTCTATTGAAAAGACTAAGGAATTTTCTAATAGCAGAGTAACTTCTGTTGGTATTGATTTAGCTAAAATTTTAAAAAATCCTGGAAGTGATATTGATATAGTATTGGTTGAAGGAGACGAAATATTTATTCCTGAAAGAAAACAAACGGTTCAAATTTCTGGAGAAGTGGTTATTCCTTCGTTAGTTCAATTTAAAGAAAATGCTAGTTTAAAATACTATGTAAATAATTCTGGAGGCTATACGGACGCAGCAAAAAAGTCGAAAGCTTTTGTTAGGTATAGTAATGGTGAGATAAAAACGGTAAAAAAGTTTTTATTTTTTAAGTCGTATCCAAAAATAAAACCAGGTTCGGGTATTTTTATTCCTACCAAAGTTGCTAAAGACAAACTCTCTACTCAAGAAATATTAGGGATTACGACATCCATATCTACTTTGGCGTTAATTATACAATCACTTTCTAATTAATTCTCTATACTCTATCAACAAATAATTATGAACAAAGAGGGTACAATTCAGCACATAGAAGAGAATGATTCAATAGACATCATTGCCTTATTGAAGAAATTCTGGAATTCTAGATTCTTTATCATAAAAACTACTATTACCCTTATGTTTATTGGCTTATTTGTAGCCATTTTTACAAAAAATTACTACACTGCATCTTCTACTATAGTCCCAGCATATGAAGGTGAATCATCGGGAGGTAAATTAGGAGGTTTAGCCTCTCTAGCAGGTATTAATTTAGGGTCTGTTGGTGGTGCTTCAGGAGAGGTGTCCCCAGAACTGTATCCTCAAATAGTAAGTAGCATTCCTTTTCAATTGGAGTTGTTGCAGACACCCTTAACCATTGAAGGGCAAGATACACTAGTTACATATCAGGCTTATTTTGAAGATATTTACAACCCAGGAGTGTTGTCATCTATTAAGAAATATACCCTTGGCTTACCAGGGTTATTAATTTCTTCACTAAAAAGTAAAGACAACGACGAAGAGTCTCAAAAGTCAAAAAGTAAGATCATACGAATCACAGAAGAGCAGAGTGAATTAATAAAGACTTTAGAGGAGCAGATTAGTCTCGAGGTAAATGATAAAGAAGGTTTTATTTCCATATCGGTAACATTACCCGAACCAGAAGCGAGTGCACAGCTTACACAGAGAGCTCAGGAATTGTTACAGCAATATGCTTTGCAATTCAAAACACAAAAATCTAAAGAACAATTAGTCTATATAGAGCAGCGATTCAAGGAAAAACAAATAGAATTCGATTCTGTCAAATTGAAGTTAGCTTTATTTAGAGATCAAAACAATGCAATCAATACAGCAGTAGCTAAAAACAAACTACTTCAATTACAATCAGACTATGACTTAGTCTTTACAATGTATTCAGAGTTGGCTAAGCAGTTAGAAACCCAACGATTACAGGTAAAGAAAGATACTCCAATTTTTACGGTATTAAAACCCGTAACCATCCCTAAAGAAAAATCGGGACCAAAGCGTTTAATTATTCTAATTGGTTTTATTTTTCTAGGATTTATATCTAGTTTGGGATATATCTATTTCAAAGATTTGTTCAAGGAATTCAAACAAGAGTGGATTACTAAATAATATTGAATCTTTTGATGTATTTAAATTCTCTAGAAGAGTAGTTAAAAATATAATATTAACAGATTGAAGCTAAGTCTTATTCTCAAAGTTTAAAAAGTTATATATTTGAAAAAAATTTCAATTTTTTGAAAAAAAAGCAATTATGGACTTGTCAATTTTTACATCTGACTACCTACTTACTGTATTTTTATTTGTTTCTGGTTTTGCATTAACCAGGTTTTTAATTCCAAGAGTTAGAGAAAATAGTTTGAAATTTGGTTATTACGATGAGCCTGAAGAACGTAGTTCTCACAAAAATATAGTTCCAACATTTGGAGGTGTTGCTTTTTTTATTTGTATTTTTTTAACATTATTCTTTATAAGAAAATGGGATACCTCAGACAATACAATAAGTTTAATGGTCTCTCTTACTATCATGTTCTTTGTTGGACTAATAGATGATCTTCAAAATTTGTCTGCAAGAAAAAAGTTTTTAGGACAAATAATAGCAGTCTTTATTTTAACTATTGAACCAGAATTTAGAATTCAATCTCTACACGGTTTGTTGGGTTTTTATGAATTACACTCTTTCATTTCAGTGCCCTTTAGTTTATTTGTCATTATAGGTTTAATCAATGCATATAATTTAATTGACGGGATTGATGGTCTGGCGTCAATAGTAGGGACAATTGTTTTTAGTTTCTTTGGATATATTTTTTATAAGTTAGATTTAATTTATTATTTTTCAATATGTATGGTTTCAGTATCTACTTTATTAGCTTTTTTAAGATATAACCTATCTTCAAGGAAAAAAATTTTTATGGGAGATACTGGCTCTTTAGTAATTGGACTAGTAATGGGTTTATTAATGTTAAAACTTTTTTCTTTAGGTAGTAATAGTTATGATGTCTTGGCAATTGATAGAAAACATTTACCCTTATTGATTTCAAGTATTTTAATCATTCCTATTTTTGATTTTCATAGAGTTTTGATAGTTAGATTTCTTAGAAAACAATCTATTTTTACGCCTGATAGGAGTCATATGCATCATGTTTTATTAGATGCTGGATTTTCTCACATAAAAGCCTCATTAGTTTGTGGTTTGTTAAATATATTCACTGTATTATTGGTTTTTTATTCCTTTAAAGAGTTTAGTATTATAACTGTTTACATAGAAATAGTAGCCATTGTAATTTTCCTCTCTGTATTATTATTTGGATTAAATAAAAGTATTGCAGCAAGAAGAGCAAAAGTGAAACTTAGAAATTATCTGTTCTTGCTTTCACAGAAACTTTTGTCATTTACAAATAAATCCTTTACTAAAAATAAGCAAGCTTTTAATTTGATTTTGAAAAATATTCGTATATTTTTCTTTTAATTTAAAGTTATCAAAACATTCGAAATTCCTGTTATTAAACCTTATTTTGATATATCTACCTTTGATGTTGAATTTTTTTCCAGAAAGAAACAACTAGCTTCATATTATCACCAAGAGAATCTAGAGTCAATTATCAAAAATTTTTTAGAGACAGACAAAGAGGTTTGTGTTCTTAATTCTGGTACCTCTGGACTTCATTTAGCTTTTTTACTTTCTGATTTTAATAACGATAGTATAGTATATACATCAAACTCTACATATATAGCATCCATAAGTCCTCTACTTTATAATAAAGGAATTCCATTTTTATAGATATAGATGTTCATACTGGAAATATGAATTTTCAACTTTTAGAGAATCAAATAATTAAGGATATCCAAGTTGGTAAAAAGCCTACTGCTGTTGTGTTTACTCATAACTATGGTTACCCAGGAGATATGAAAGAACTACTTAGAATTAAGAATACTTATGGTTTAATTTTAATAGAAGATGCAGCAGAAGCTCTAGGTTCCGAATATAAAAATCAAAAGTGTGGAACTTTTTCTGATTATACTATTTTGTCTTTTAACACAAATAAAATTGCTACTACATTTGGAGGAGGTGCTTTAGTTGTAAATTCGATTTCTGAAAAAAATAAAATTCAGAAATTAATTACCCATAACAAAGAAGAAAATGAATACAAACATACTAGACTAGGATATAATTATAGAATGAATGATTTAGCCGCATATTCAGGGTCTTTGCAATTACAGTCCATTTCAAAAGAATTAAGAAAAAAAAAGAAATTCATAGTTATTACAAAGAAAAATTATCTGGAAATAAGCTTTATAGTCTATGGGAAAGTAATTCACTAAACTACAAAACAAATCATTGGTTAAATATTATAACCTTAAAAAGAAATGATTTACTAAATGATTTTATATTGTTTATGCAAGAAAACAAAATAGAAATAAGAAAGATATGGTATCCTCTAAATAAACAACCTTTTTTAGTTGATTATCAATTAGATGGAATCAACTCTCTAGAGCTTTATAATTCCAGTTGTTGCCTGCCCTCAAGCACTGGCTTATCGATTGAACAATTAGATTTTGTTTATAGAAAAATGACTGATTTTGAAATTATAGCCATGAAATGAATTTAGATATTAAAAATTCTAAAATACTTATTACTGGAGCTGCTGGTACAATAGGGTCAATTTTATTAGAGCATTTAAGTGCTGGAAGTATTACTTGTTATGCTTTAGATAGAAATGAAAATGAACTTTATTTACTTAGTCAAAGAATTACGAATAAAAGAAATAATATAAGATATGTTTTAGGAGATGTTCAAGAAGAAAGTTTTTTAAGACTATTGTTTTCTCAAAATAAATTTGATTATGTGTTTCATGCTGCAGCATATAAACAGGTTTCATTGATGGAGAACTTTTCATTTGAACTCATAAAAAATAATATTTCTGCATCTAATACTTTGTTCAATCTTGCCATCGAATTCAAAACAAAAAAAGTAGTTTTCTTATCAACTGATAAGGCAGTTTATCCAACGAGTAAAATGGGATATACTAAAAGAGCTTGTGAACTCTAAGTTGACTATCACAATAGAACATCGCAAACATCATTCATTTCAATTCGATTTGGAAATGTATTTAAATCTAAAGGATCTGTTACAGACATTTTTGAACAACAATTAAAAAGGGATAATGCTTTAACGATTACAGATTCATTTGCGAAGATATTCTTTTTAACCAAAGATGAGGTATTAAATTGTTGTTTAAAAGCCTTAAAATACGATGGTAAATACTCTATAATTGTTGGAAATTATGGAAGTCAAATTACATTAAAAGAAATAGCTGAGACTTATTTAAAGCAGAAGGGATTACCAAAACTTAATGTAAATAGTTTGGGTACATTGAGAAAAGGCGAAAAACTTACAGAAGTCTTATACTATTCTTGTGAAGAGAAATATGTTTTAGATGAGTCTTTTTTTGAAGTTAATTTTAACAAGCATCTTAATTTAGTTGATTACAAAAAAATTGACCTAGCAATAAAAGAATTATCTTTTTTGAATTCTGATGCAACTTTTGATTATTTAAAAAAAATAATTAAATCATATTAGACTTAGATTGATTTTTAACGAAAACGATATCGATTTAAACTTTTCTTGTCAATCCTATTTATGACTCCTATATTTGATACTCAAATTCTATTTTTATGATACTTATTGCAGATGGTGGTTCTACAAAAGCAGATTGGATAGCTTTAAACGATCAAAAGGAAGAAGTTTTTAGAGTCAGAACTCTTGGTTTGAATCCTGCAGTAGTATCTGAAGAAGAGTTGCACAACAGAATTGTAAATATGTTTCAGCTCATAAACATAAAAAATGATGTCAAACAGATTCATTTTTATGGAGCTGGATGTGGAACCCCTAAACCAGTAGAAATTCTGAAACAAGTACTAGAATCCGTATTTATTAATGCAAAAGTTCATATTTCAGAAGATTTATTAGCGGCTGTTTACGCATCATTAGGTAAAAAATCTGGAATTGTCTGTATTTTGGGAACAGGTTCTAATAGCTGTTATTTTGATGGAAAGAATATGGAAACCAATGTGGTTTCTCTAGGGTATACTTTAATGGATGAAGCTAGTGGGAACTTTTTTGGCAAACGTCTTATTAGAGATTTTTTTTACAAAACAATGCCTGAACATATCTCAAAATCTCTTGAAAAACAGTATGATATGGATCCAGATAACATAAAGTTTAATTTGTATAGACAGCCAAACCCTAATATGTATTTAGCTTCTTTTGCAAAATTTATGTTTGAGTTTAAAGAGGATAAATACATAAAGAGTCTAATGAGAGCTGGTCTTCAACGTTTCTTTAGATATAGAGTATTGCCTTATAACCCTACAGAAATAACAGAAATCTATTTTATAGGCTCAATTGCTTTTTATTTTAGAGAAATTCTAGATGGTATTGCAGAAAATAATGGGTTAAAAATAGCAGGTGTAATTCAAAGACCTATTAATAATTTAATAGAGTTTCATAAAAACCACATTAACTAATTACATCCAACAAACGTTCTAAAGCCATACCTCTTGATCCTTTGATAAGTAGAGTTGAATTGTAAATTGGATTGCTTAGAAGATGATGTTTAAAATGCTCAAACGTTTTAAACTGTACGTAATTAGAGTCAATGTTAAAATAATGTTCTCCTATTAAGTACACATCTGTAAAACCAAGCTTCTTAACAAGTTCTTCAGTTTTTTTATGCTCTTTTAAGCTATCGTTTCCTAACTCAAACATATCTCCTAAAATGACTATTTTATTTTTAGACGTTAACTTTGAAAAGCTCTTTAGTGCTTCTGAAACACTTGATGGGTTTGCATTGTAAGCATCTAAAAGAATTGTGTTTGTTTTAGTTTTTACGAGTTGAGATCTGTTGTTGGTTGGCTCATAATTTTTGATAGCTTCAAGAGCTTGGTCAACAGGAACATCAAAATAGTTTCCAATAGCAATAGCAACACTTATATTAGTTTTGTTATAAGCACCAATTAATTTTGTTTCTACTGTTTTGTTGTTTAATTGAATTTTTAAATAAGGATTTTCAGAAATCAAGTTTATATCATCTGGGTTAAAAAGAATCTGTTGTAAATCATTGGTTAACTCTAGTTGTTTTTTATCAAGTTGATTTACAAACACATGTTTGTTTCTATTTCTAATGTTTTGATAGAGTTCAGATTTTCCTTTGATAACACCTTCAACACCTCCAAAACCTTCAATATGAGCTTTTCCAAAGTTTGTGATGTATCCATAATCGGGAAGAGAAATACTAGATAAAAACTCAATTTCTTTTTGATGATTCGCACCCATTTCAATGATAGCAATTTCAACATTGGGTGTAATTGAGAGAATGGATAACGGAACACCAATGTGGTTGTTTAAATTTCCTTTTGTAGAAAATGTTTTGTATTTTTTGGATAATACACAATTGATTAATTCTTTCGAAGTAGTTTTCCCATTGCTGCCTGTCAATCCTATAATAGGTATAGTTAATTGTTCACGATGATATTTTGCTAATTCTTGAAGGGTTTTTAATACATTTTTTACAAGGATTGTTTTTTTATTAATCTCATATGTTTCTTCATCTATAATTGAAAAAGAGGCTCCTTTTTCTAGCGCTTCTTTAGCAAACTTATTGCCGTTGAAGTTATCTCCTTTCAAAGCAAAATAAATAGAATTCTTTCTTATTTTTCTAGTATCAGTGTCAACTAAATAAGATTCTTTATAAAGCTTGTATAATTGTTTAATTTCCATGTTTTGTAAAAATAAAAAACCTCATGCAAAATAACATGAGGTTTTTATTTTATATGCAGAGTTTATTATCTAACTCCTGTTCCTATCTTTTTTCTATTTTGATTAACCAACATGTCAGAAGCAGCTCTAAATCCAATATCGTTTGTAGACATATACTCTAAAAGATATCTTCTTTGTGATGGGTCTAACCAATATTCTCTGTCTTTCCATGATCCTCCCTTATAAACTCTAGTTTTGTTACTAATAAGTGTAGATCTTGTTGGATTGTTATCATAAACCTTTAACTCTCCAGTAATACTGTCTCTTTGATTGATTGGTGAATTATACATCCTTGATTTTCCTTCATACTGATCATCATCTAAATCAAAATAACGAGTTGATAATTTATCTCCATCATTATAATCCACATAAGAGGATCTGTTGTAATTTCTTTTCATAAACAGATCGTCTTTTGTTAAAGGAATGTATTTGATTTCTCCAGGTAATTCAACAGGATAGATTTTACCATTTGGTAATGTGTCGTATGTGATTGTAGCTTTAGCAGATTCACCTATGATTACAACTCTTCCTAAAGAATCAATTAATTTTTTTGTAAAAATATTCCCTCTAAAATAGTTGAAATCAGAAGCCTCATGATCAATGAGAGGTCTGTAAACATCAGCTACCCATTCATTAACATTACCAGACATATCATACAATCCGTATGCATTAGGAGAATAAGATTTTACTTTTATCGTAATATCAGATCCATCAGAACTCCAACCTGCAATACCACTATAATTTCCATATCCTTGCTTAAAGTTAGCTAAATGATCTCCTTTATATCTTGTTGATCGATCTCTTGTGTATCTACCTTGCCATGCATATTTTTTTCTACCTCTAATGGTATTGTATTCTCTATTCTCAGAGATAGCTTTTGCAGCATATTCCCATTCTACCTCAGTTGGTAACCTAAATTTTTGAACTAAAATACCATCACTCATAGTAACTTGTCTTCCTGTAAACTGACCTCTTGCAGGTCTAGTTCTAGGAGCTGTTCCAGTTCTTCTTGTTGGTAAGCCTCTTCTATATACAGTACTATCTCCTTCAAAAAGTCTATTAGGTGCATTCAAGTACGTATCAGTATCAAAGAAATTTCTTGTAGAATCTCTTAAAATATTTTTAATGACACCTTTATCAATTAATCTCTTAAGATTCACAGCGTTTGTTCTCCACTTACAATATCTAGTTGCTTGTAACCAACTAACTCCTACAACTGGATAATCTGAGTAGGCAGGGTTTCTTAAATAATTTTCCGTTAAAAGTTGTGTATTTGCCATTCCTTTTCTCCAAACTAAAGTGTCTGGTAAAGCTGAGGCATATATATGTTTGTACTTTTCTTCCTCTGGAGGAAATACTTCTTTGGTAACTTGTAAGTATAATAAATATTCTGAATTTGTTACTTCAGCTTCGTCCATATAAAAAGAACGAACATGCATTGTTTTTGGAGTTGTATTCCAGTCATTCATGATGTCATCTTGAACTTGTCCCATCGTGAAGGTTCCCCCTTCGATTGGTACCATTCCATCTGGAGTTTCTTGTCTGAAATCAGGATCATCTTTAATGTAACCACCAAATCTAGGATCATTATAATTCCATCCAGTTAAAGATGATTGACTTTTACCTGCAGAATTACACGATACTATTGTAATACTTACTACAGTTAATAGACAAAATTGCCATAAGTTTTTCATAAACTATCTTACTAAAGGGTTATTTTTACAATGCTGCAATTTACAATAAAAAATTTTTGACACAACGTCTTTTCTTTTTTTAAAATATAGTTTCTTACACAACGTGATCTAATTTTTTTTATTGTTTCTTATTTCCTAAGAGTAATAATATCTATTACCTTTACGTTTTCTTTTTCGAATGAAAAAAATTCTAGCCTTCTACGTCTTTATTTTTACATCATCTATCCTTTTTGCACAGAGCAATTCTGTTTTAGCTACGGGAGAATGGTATAAGTTTAGAATTGATACAACTGGTATTTTTAAGTTAGATCGATCTTTTTTGCAAAGTTTGGGAATTAATACCAACAATATAAACCCACAGCAAATAAAGATATATGGAAATGGAGGTTTAATGTTGCCTCAAGCATTAAGTGAACCAAGGTTTGATGATCTTCAAGAAGTATCAATTTATGTTGAAGGTGAAAGTGATGGTTCCTTTGATGCAAATGATTTTGTTTTGTTATATGGTCTAGGACCAGATAGTTGGAATGTAAATTCAAATTCTGGACAAGTATCTCACGTAAAAAACATTTTCTCTGATTATGTTTACTACTTTATAAATGTTGAAGGAATAAATGGGAAGAGAATTACAGATAGAGCTGCAGTAAATGGAACTTCATCATTAACAATTACAACCTATGATGATTACTACTTTTTTGAAGATGACAGAATTAATCTTTTTGCTGCAGGCCAGCAATGGTTTGGAGATGATTTGACACTTAATTCAACGATTAATTATAGTTTTCCTTTCCCAAACTCTAGTGGAAAAACTTTAAATTTTAACATCAGAGCTGTTGCTACTTCAACTACAAATTCTGTCTTAAATTTTAACGTAAATGGTGAAGCTTCATCAATAAATTTTACAGGTATCAATCCAAGTTCACTAACCAAAGCAAGTGCTAGACAGAGATCATTACCTTTTTCATCAAATTCAAATAATGTATCTGTTTCTGTTTCATATGATAATTCAGGAAATCCAAGTGCAAGAGCTTTTTTAGATTATATAGAGATAACGGGACAAAAAGATTTGATTGTTGAAAATTCACAATTTAGCTTCCGAAGCTTTGGAGCAGCAAATCACTCAGGTAATGTTGATTATCAAATTCAAAATGCAACTGCAATATCTCGTGTTTGGGATGTAACCGATTATCTAAATCCTAGGTTTATTCCAAATGAGCGAACAGATGCTAGTTTTGGTTTTTCGGCTGTAGGAGGTAATTTAGCTGAATATGTAATTGAAAATTCTAACGATTATTATACACCACAGATTACTGAAGTTTCTGTTGTTCAAAATCAAAATTTACATCAACTCAAGGATATTAATTATGTCGTTATTACAAATGAAGATTTATATAATCAAGCAAAAAGACTAGCAGATTATCATGCTGAAAATTCAGGATTATCTACAGCGGTAGTTTTGTTAGATGAAATTTATAATGAGTTTGCATCGGGTTCAAAAGATATCACTGGAATTAGAGATTTTCTCAAGCACCTGTACGACAACAACTCAAATGCAGATGGAAAACTTAAATTTGCTTGTTTTTTTGGAGATTCCTCCTATGATTATAAGGATAGGCTTACAAATAATAACAACATAGTTCCGACTTTTCAATCCTTTGAGAGTTTTAACCTAGCTTTTTCTTATGTGACGGATGATTACTTTGTGATGCTTGAAGATAATGAAGGGGCTATGTCTACTTCTCACACAATTGATGTAGCTACTGGAAGAATTCCTGTTGACAATCCTGAGTTAGCTAGAATTGTAGTTGATAAAATTTTAAGTTATAATTCTAACAATTCACTAGGTGATTGGAGAAATACAATTACACTGTTAGCAGATGACATAGATGAAACATCCGACATATCGATACAGAGCGGTGTTGAGAGAATTGCCGATGATATTAAAGACAACAAACCTGTTTTCAATTTAAATAAGATTTATGCAGATAGTTTTAGACAAGAAACTTCTTCTGGAGGTGAAAGATATCCAGATGTTCAAAATGCTATTACAAATGCAATTGAAACAGGAACGTTAGTGTTTGATTATTTCGGACATGGAGGAGAAGATGGGTTTGCTGCAGAACGATTTTTTGATATCCCTCAAGTGCAAGCATTTACGAATGAAAATGTTTTACCATTATTTATAACAGTTACCTGCGATTTTTCAAGATTTGACAATCCTGGGAGAACAACAGGTGGTGAATTAATGTTCTGGAATAAAAACGGTGGAGCTGCAAGTATGATTACCACAACAAGAGAGGTTTTTATTAGTGTTGGTCAGAATTTTAATGAAGATTTAATAGCAGAATTATTAAAGTTTAATGACAATGATTATACGATTGCCGAAGCCTTAACTGAGGCTAAAAATAATTTTTCAAACTTTCAAAAATTCTTTATTTATCATTTTGGAGATCCAGCTATGAAGTTAGTAATTCCAGAACCAGATATTAGAATTACAAGTATCAATGATATTCCAGTGACTCAATCTTTAGATACTTTGAAAGCCTTAGCTAAAGTTAAAATTCAAGGAAATGTTACAGATAGTAATGGTGTTATATTAACAAACTATAACGGAGAGCTTTTTACTAAAGTTTTTGACAAGTCTTTTGATAGAACAACATTAGATAACGATGGATTCAATATCAATTTAGTATTTGATGTTCAAGAAAGTGTATTATTTAGAGGTAAATCTTCAATTTCAAATGGTCAGTTTTCTTCAGAGTTTGTGTTACCAAAAGATACACGAATTGCGTTTGGTAAGGGTAAAATAAGTTTTTATGCTAATAGTGAATCTTCAGACAATTCTGGTTTTAACAACGATGTAATTGTAGGAGGAATTGATCCAAATGCACCCACAGACAATATAGGTCCTCAAATTCAGTTATATATGAATGATGAATCCTTTATAGATGGTGGAAATACAAATGCATCACCGAATATCGTAGCAATTCTTTCTGATGAAAACGGCATCAACACATCTATTTCTGCTGTAGATCATGATATAGTAGCAATTTTAGATGGAGATGAATCTAATCCAATTATACTAAACGATTTTTATGAAACAGAATTGGATGATTTTACAAAAGGGAGAGTTACTTACAGACTAAACAACTTAGAAGTTGGACCCCATACTTTAAAATTAAAAGCTTGGGATACACACAATAACTCAAATGAACTTTCGTTAAATTTTGTGGTTGTAAGCGATTTGCAATTAAATTTAGATAACGTATTAAATTATCCCAATCCATTTGTAAATTATACAGAGTTTTGGTTTCAACACAACAAACCTAACGAACCACTTGAAGTACAAGTTCAAGTTTTTACCGTATCAGGAAAATTAATCAAAACGATCAATAAATTGGTCCAAACGAGTGGGAATTTATCTAACTCGATTAATTGGAACGGTTTGGATGATTTTGGAAAAAAATTAGGAAAAGGAGTATACGTTTACAAACTAAGTGTAAAAGCAACAACAAGCAATCTCTCAGCGGAGAAATATGAAAAATTAGTAATACTTTAGTGCCAAAATAACAAACAATAATGAAGACAACTTTAAAATTAGCTATTTTATTTTTACTAGCAATACCAACTGTTAAAGCTCAGACCAGTGGTATACCAACAGCAACACCATTTTTATTAATTGTTCCAGATGCAAGAGCAGGTGGAATGGGAGATGTGGGTGTTACAACGTCTGCTGATGCAAACTCGTTGTTTCACAATCCAGCTAAAATTGCTTTCAGTAGCAGGCAAGTAATGATTGGAATCAACTATTCTCCATGGTTAAGGAATCTTACAGATGATATTTTTATTGGGAGTGCTTCATACATTAATAGAGTAAGTGAAAAAGCAGCTTGGGGTGCAGAATTTAGATATTTTTCTTTAGGTCAGATTGATTTAACAGATAATGCTGGAGGAGATTTAGGAACTATTAACCCAAATGAATTCGCTCTTTCAGGATCATATGCTTTAAAACTAAGTGAAACATTTTCTATGGCTGTTAGTGGTAGATATTTTAGTTCTAATTTGGCTTTTACCACTCAAACCTCAACTTTACAACCTATCAATTCTTTTGCAGTTGATGTTTCTGGTTACTATCAATCTACAGAAGAAAATTACGGACAGTTTAATGGTCGTTATAGATTAGGTTTTAATATTGCTAATATTGGACCGAAAGTTTCTTATGTTCCAGGACAAGAAAGCTTTATTCCTACTAATCTTAAATTAGGTGGTGGATTTGACTTTATCTTAGATGATTATAATATTGTAAGTGTAAACTTAGAAACTACCAAACTTTTAGTACCAACTCCACAGCCTGATGGTTCTGATCAAGACCAAGGATTTATCTCTGGAATATTCAGTTCATTTGGTGATGCACCGGGAGGTTTTAGTGAAGAATTACAAGAATTTACTTGGGCTTTAGGTGCTGAATATTTATATAACAATGCTTTTGCATTAAGAGCAGGTTACTTTAATGAGAGCCCTGATAAAGGAAACAGACAATATTTTACTTTGGGAGCAGGTTTTAAAACAAATGCTTTAAATATTGATTTATCTTATTTAATCAATTCATCAGATGTAAATAATCCTCTAGAAAACTCTTTGAGATTTTCGCTTTCTTTTGATTTAGGAGAAATTTATCAAGATTATTAGTATCTTGGATTTTCAATGACCAACTTGGTATGAGAAAAATCTCTTTAGATTCAACAGCTATTGTCTATGATAATTTTAACCAATTAACAGAAGATGATCAATTGTTGATGAACAAAGCTATTGAAGCTACAAAACACTCATATTCTCCTTATTCTAATTTTAATGTTGGAGCAAGTTTACTTTTAGAAAATGGTGAATATGTCTTGGGTAGTAATCAGGAAAATGCAGCTTATCCATCTGGTATGTGTGCAGAAAGAGTTGCAATTTGGAAAGCAGCAACAAAATATCCAAACACTAAAATTTTAAAAATAGCAATTACAGCTACAACAGATCACAAAGATCTTGATAAACCCGTCGGACCCTGTGGTGCTTGTAGACAATCTATGTTAGAGTACGAGATAAAACAAGACTCTTTGGTTGAGGTTCTATTCATGGGAGAAACAGGCAATGTAGTCAAAGTAAATTCAGTAGTTTCACTCTTGCCTTTTTCTTTTGACCATACGTATCTTTAAAAATTAACATATTCACAATTATTAATTATTTGGTGAAAGAAATCGTATTTATTTTGAGTTATCTTATGAATAAGACAAAACTTTTAAAAGACTTCTTTAAATAATTGCTTAATACTATCAAAACACTTTCTTTTGACATTTATAATGATATTAAAATATAAATTATGCCGTCAGTAATAACAGGAACAGGATCTTATATACCAGAAATAAAAAAACCAAATGATAAGTTTTTATCACATCGATTTTTAAATGCAGATGGAACTGAAATCCCAAGTGAAAATGAAGTTATTATAGATAAATTTAAAGGAATAACTGGTATTGAAGAAAGAAGATATGCAGATAGTAAATGGAATACCTCAGATTTAGGATATTTCGCCTCTTTAGAGGCAATTAAAGATGCTGGCATTGATAAAGAGGAAATAGATTATATCATATTAGCACATAATTTTGGTGATGTAAAATCTGCTGCGATTCAGAGTGATATTTTACCAAGTTTAGCAACTAGAGTAAAACATAGGTTAGGAATTGAAAATCCCAATTGTGTTGCTTATGATATTTTATTTGGATGTCCAGGTTGGGTAGAAGGTGTAATTCAAGCACATGCATTTATTAAATCTGGAATGGCAAAAAAAGCATTAGTTATTGGTGCTGAAACTTTATCTAGAGTCTTAGATAAACACGATAGAGACTCTATGATTTACAGTGATGGTGCAGGAGCTTGTATCGTTGAATATAAAGAAAAAGGTGAGAGCGGAATTATTTCTCATATCACTCAAACATATACAAAAGAGGAAGCCTATCATTTATTTTTTGGGAATTCTTACGATAAAAATGAACATCCAGACGTACGTTATATAAAAATGCATGGAAGGAAGATTTATGAATTTGCCTTGTCAAATGTTCCAAAAGCTATGGTTGCAGCTTTAGAAAAAGGAAATATTCCTGTAGATGAAGTGAAGAAAGTATTTATTCATCAGGCCAACGAGAAAATGGATGAAGCCATCATTAAACGTTTTTTCAGATTGTATAAAAAACCAATTCCAGAGGGTGTGATGCCTATGAGTATTCATAAATTAGGAAATAGTTCAGTTGCAACTGTCCCAACTTTATTTGATTTGGTTTTAAAAAATAAAATCTCAGATCAAGAAGTAGAAAAAGGAGACGTTATTATCCTTGCTTCAGTAGGTGCTGGTATGAATATTAATGCAATTGTTTATAGATTGTAATTAAAAAATTAGAAACAGTATTCTTATATCAAAATTGAAGTACTATTTTTGTGCATGCAACACGACAAAGTACTCATATTAGACTTCGGTTCGCAATACACACAACTAATTGCACGTAGAGTTCGAGAACTCAACATTTACTCCGAAATACATCCTTATAACAAGATTCCAAAAAAAGTCCAAGATTACAAAGCTGTTATTCTATCAGGTAGCCCTTTTTCTGTTCGTGGAGAAGAAGCTTTACATCCAGATTTATCTGAAATAAGAGGGCAGAAACCGTTACTAGCAGTTTGTTACGGAGCACAGTATTTAGCTCATTTTTCAGGTGGAAATGTTTCTCCTTCAAATACTAGAGAATATGGAAGAGCAAAACTATCTCATATTAAAGATAATTGTGAGTTATTTGGAGATATTTCTTTAGGAAGTCAAGTTTGGATGAGTCACAGTGATACCATCAAAGAATTACCCACTAATGGAGAATTACTTGCAAGCACTCATGATGTAGAGAATACCGCATATAAAATTAATGGTGAAACTACATACGGAATTCAATTTCACCCAGAAGTGTATCATTCTACAGATGGAAAAAAACTTTTAGAAAATTTTTTAGTACATATTGCTGGTCTAAATCCAGATTGGACTCCAGATTCCTTTGTCGATGAAACTGTAGAAGCTCTTAAAGAAAAGTTAGGAAACGATAAGGTTGTATTAGGTTTATCAGGAGGTGTAGATTCTACTGTTGCTGCAACTTTGATTTCTAAAGCCATTGGTAAGAATTTATATTGCATTTTCGTAAATAATGGATTATTACGAAAAAATGAATTCGAAAATGTACTCAATCAATACGAGCACATGGGACTTAATGTAAAAGGTGTTGATGCTTCCGAACGTTTTTTGACTGAACTAAAAGGAGAAAAAGATCCTGAAGGAAAAAGAAAGATTATTGGGAGAGTTTTTATAGAAGTTTTTGATGACGAAGCTCATTTGTTAGAAGATGTAAAATGGTTAGCACAAGGAACAATTTACCCTGATGTTATAGAATCTGTTTCTGCAACTGGAGGTCCATCAGCAACTATAAAGTCTCACCACAATGTTGGAGGATTACCTGACTTTATGAAATTAAAAGTAGTTGAACCTTTAAACAAATTGTTTAAAGACGAGGTTAGGAGAGTAGGTCGTTCTATGGGAATAGATGAAGAATTATTAGGTCGTCATCCTTTTCCAGGACCAGGTTTAGGTATTAGAATTTTAGGAGATATTACAGCAGAAAAAGTAAGAATACTTCAAGAAGTCGATCATATATTTGTTCAAGGGCTAAAAGATTCTGGACTTTACAATAAAGTTTGGCAAGCTGGAGCAATGTTGTTACCAGTAAATTCTGTCGGTGTAATGGGAGACGAGAGAACTTACGAAAAATGTGTAGCTTTAAGAGCTGTAGAAAGTACAGACGGTATGACTGCAGATTGGGTTAATTTGCCATATGAGTTTTTACAAAAAGTATCTAACGACATAATAAATAAAGTGAAAGGCGTTAATAGAGTAGTGTATGATATTAGTTCTAAACCACCAGCAACAATAGAATGGGAATAAATATGCGTTTTTTTAAAATCCTTATCGTCTTTGTTTTTTGTTTTGCAGCGACAACATGTGCTCAACAAAGAAAATATATTACGTATTCTGTTCAGAAAGGAGAGACAATAAAGTCTATTGCAAAGAAACTGGATATGAAAACAAGAGACTTATTACGTCTCAATCCAGATATTAGTAGAAGACCAGCTCCTAATACGATTATTATTATACCTAATAAAGATTTTAACAAGACTATTACTGTTACACAAAAAAAAGATTCAATCACTAAGGAGAAAGATTCTATAGGAATCATTAAAACTGAAGATTTATATGTAACCCATATTGTAAAAAAAGGCGATACTTTTTATAATCTTACTCGATTGTACAATGTGACAGAAAATGAATTAAAAAAATTAAATCCTAATTTAGAAACTGATGGACTAAAGTTAGGTGTTAAACTAATTATTAGACCCAAATCTTTTGAGGATGAATTCTTAGTTTATCAAGATACCATCATAAACAACAGTGTTGCAATTGCTATGCTGTTGCCTTTTCGAGCGGTTGAATATGATACAATAGAAGGAAAAGATATTTTTAAAACCAATACTCTGGCAAACATCACAACAGATTTATATTTAGGTGCAGATATTGCAGTAGATTCTCTTCAAAATCAAGGTTTAGATGTTGCCATTAGTTTATTTGATACAGGAAGAAAAAACCAAAAAATAGATTCTCTTTTATCTACTGTAAATTTTGACGATTTTGATGCTATTATAGGCCCTTTGTATTCAGATGAGGTGCCTAAAGTAGCTAACAGAACTAATATTCCTGTGGTATTTCCGGTGTTTTCTAGAAATCAAACCAAGTTTAATTTTTCTAGAATAGTTAAAACATATCCAGATAGAAAAAAACATCAAGATGAGTTATTATCACATATTACAGAGAAGTATCAAAATGAAAATATTTTAATTATTGGTGATAGTACTGAAACATCAATCAACAAGGCATTAGATATTCAATCCATCTTATTACAGCAAGATTCAATTCAAGAAGCAAAAATTATTCACCCTTCCAATGGTTACGTACCTAAGCATATTATTATTAATTCATTAAAAGCAGAAGTTGGTAATTGGGTTGTTCTTGCAACAGATCAAAGTGTAATTGCTTCTGATGTAATTAATAGTTTGATTAGTTTACCTCAAGAAAAAGAAGAAGAGGAGGACGAAGAGGAAGAAGAGAAAAACAAAAAGAAAGATGATGAGCCAGAAATGCAAATTTTGCCAGAGGATACAGTCATAAAGGTTTTTGCTTCTGATAAATCTAACAAGTTCGATAAAATTGATAATTACAAACTAGCCAAATTAGGTTTTACATATACATCAGATATTTTTACAGATGAAAATTCACCATCTGTTCAATACTTTAATCAACAGTATTTACAAAAAAATAAAACCTATCCTAGCTATTATGCAACAAAAGGTTTTGATATAGTTTATGATGTAGCAATCAGATTAGCCTCTGGTAGCAGTTTAAAAGAAACTTTTAAATATGGAGTTTCTTACAGAGTAGAAAGTAAGTTTGATTACTCTAAAATGCTCTTCAAAACAACCTCAAATAATGGTTTGTATATAATAGAATACAGCACTGATATGACATTAAATAGATTGAAATAAAAAAAGCTCCAATTGGAGCTTTTTTTATTTCTTATATTTTTTTCATCTGCTGTTTCAACATCTGCATTTGCTCTTTTAACATTCCGTGTTTGTCTAGTTTTTTTGCTTCGGCTAAAAGAGTAGTAGCTTCACGTTTTCTTCTTTTGGTCATGGCAATACCAGCCAATTGCATTTTTGCCATTGCTAAATCATGATTCATAGATAAACCTAAGCGAATAGCTTTACGTAGGTATTTTTCAGCTTGAGTTATGTTAGTTTGAGATAACATAATTCCTTGTAAATAGTTGTAATACCCTTCTTGTTTTTGAGTTAAGGCTTTGCTAGGATTCTTAATGTAAGCCAACCATTTCTTTGCTCCTTCAAAGTTTTGTCTTCTTAATTGTAAAAATGAAAGTAAAATAAATTCATTTTTAAAGTAAAAGAATACAAACAATCCTGCTAGTAGTATAATAGCGATTCCATTTCCTATATGACCTTGGTAAAACTCATAACCAGACCATGCAGTAATTAAAAAAGCTAAAACTAGTTTTATATTTTTATGAAACATATTTTATTATTTAAATAATTTATAATTCAGATTTACATTCATATAAATCGAAAACAAAAGTACAGTTTTCTTTATTTCTTGTAAAACTTTCTATTTTTGAACCAAGCAATAAAACCTAGCACAGTAACAAAAGCTACAGAGTAATAAACAGATATTGGTGTTATTACTCTATCTCCACTAGCATAAGAATGCAATCCAGATAGATAAAAGTTCACACCAAAATAAGTCATCATAATCGATGCAAATGCAATAATTGACCAAAGGTTAAATGTGTATCGTCCTCTTAAACCTGGAATCAAACGCATGTGCAAAACAAAAGCATACACCATAATAGATATTAGTGCCCAAGTTTCTTTTGGGTCCCATCCCCAATAGCGTCCCCAACTTTCATTTGCCCACATTCCACCTAAAAAGTTACCAATGGTTAACATAATTAAACCTATCGTTATGGCCATTTCATTAATAGTAGTTAACTCTTTAATATTAAGCTCAATTCTTTTTTTGTTTTTCTCAGTCGTAAAAATGATAAGCAATAGTGTTACAATTCCTAAAATCATTCCTAAAGCGAAAGGGCCGTAACTTGCTACAATAATCGAAACATGAACTAGTAACCACCATGAATTTAAAACAGGAACTAAATTTGCAATTTCTGGATCTAACCAGTTTTGATGTGCAAACGCTAATATAACAGCAGCTAAAAATGTAGTTGCAGCTATAGTAAGTGTTGATTTTCTTCCAAGTGTCAATCCAAACAACATAGTAGCAAATGCTACGTATATAATTGATTCGTAAGCATTACTCCAAGGAGCTTTTCCACTGATATACCAACGCAGTCCCAAACCATATATATGATAAATGAAAAGAAGAATAACTATTCCAACAAGAACTTTAATAATGATGCTTAATAGTTTGTAAATAGTATTCCTTTTTATCATGAGAATGAAAGGAATTACTACTACAATTAAGAGCACACTTACAATTCCATAATACATTGATAGTTTTTTGAAAATGTTGGATTTGTTGTAGCTAATCTCTTGTTCAATTTTCTTATCACCTGGGTGAACTTCTGCTCCAAATTTTTTCTGGAATTTTTTCAATCCATCCAAAAGCTTATCAGCTTCGGTATAATCTCCAGATTTTTTTGAGTTTTGTAATAATTGAATGTAAACAGGTAAAGCTTGACTTACAAAAACAGAATCTGTTCCTTTAAAAGGAGCTCTGGATGTTTCTGGTTGAGAAACCCATGTGTTATTTTCATCATTTGGAATAGGATAAATTCTAAAAATACCACCACCTATGGCAGAATATAGTAAACCAACTCTTCTATCAATTTTAATTAAATCTTTTTCAAACTTATTTTGAACATTTTTCTTTTGTGCTTCAGCAACCATTTCACGGATGATATAGTTTCCTTTATCATCAATAAAATCTGATAAACGTGCCAACTTTGTTTCTGTTGATACACCAAGAAGATCTCTGATTTTTGTATTTCCTTTTTCTAGATAAATAAAAGGCACTTCGAACCAAAACCTAGGATTCTCTATTATAGAGAGTAAAACTTGACTAGGCTCTAAGCCGTTAAATGTTTCACTTTTGCTAACTTTTCTAATCAACTCTGAAGCAAATGTGTGAGCAGGCTTCATTCTACCACCAGCATCTTGTATTACTAACTTATTAAAAGCCTCAGCATGTTCTAATTTTACTTTGTTCAATTGAAGAACAGAATCTATTCTAGCATCAGAAATACGATTGGGTTTGTGGTTGTGATTCTGTGCAAAAATGATGCTAGTTCCAAGTAGAAAAAATAGGCTTAAGGCTGCTTTTTTCTTTTTTACTATTTTGAGTACTTTCTTCAAGGAATCAAATCTTGTTCCTGGAGCAAACAAAATTGAAATCATTCCAAAGTATAAGAAAGAATAACCAATATAAGTTAATAATGTTCCCCAAAAATCGTGATTTACAGACAAATGAGTTTGCTCTACCTCACCAGATAAATCATAACTAGCTTGGAAGAATTTATACCCTTTATGATCTAATATATGATTCATAAAAATTCTATAATCAAAAGTTTCATCAGAATCAATTACTGTTACTTCACTTGCATAAGAGGCTGCACTTTCAGAACCTGGATATTTTTCTAATTGAAAGTCATTTAATTTTATTTGAAACGGAGTTTCTAAAATTTTAGCACCATACATCATACTAAAGTTCAAACCATTTACTGTTAAGTTTTTTCTTCCTTGAGAATTAAATTTCCCTCCTGATAAAGTTATTTGCTCTGTTTTGTTTCCAACAGTAACATCTAATACAATCAAGTCAAGTTTTTTGTCATCTTTAGGACCAGAAACGGTTTCTAAAGTACCTTTTTTGATAGGATCTGGTATTACAAATGGAATTCCAGCGACGTTGTATAAAGAACGGAGTTGCAATTGTTGAACACTGTCTTTACTTACAGTTCCCTGTTTTTGATCTGCCATTCGCAACCATGTACCATCAGCTTTTGTTTTTAACTTTAGATTTCCACTTTCTCTAAAGATTTTAATAGAAGCATTTTCATCTGTATTCTCAAATCCAATTAGGATTCCATGAACATTGCTAATTTCACCTTTTTTAATGTAATGTTCATGTCTTGAACCCCCACTAGATTCAACAAGAAATAAGTATTCATCTCCTTGATCACTTTCTTTAAACTCTTCAATAGCCCAAGGAATGTAATTTGATAGTTTTACTTCATAATTTTTACCTAAGAAATCGTCATTAAAAGACCAAGAATTATTTCCTTTAGCTGATAGTAATATGGGTTCGTGAACTACTTTTTGTTTTGCATTGTCATCCACAATCATATTTACATATGTTGTTTCTGATAAAAATTTATTAGTGGTTTCTCCTTCGTCAATTAACATGATACCTTCATAGCCTATGTATCTTGTCACTCCAGCACCAATCAAGATTAAAAGAAAGGCCAAATGAAACATCAAAACAGGCCATTTTTCCTTGCTAATTAATCGATATCTAAAAATATTTCCAAAGAAATTGATGACAAAAAAGACCATAATAGCTTCAAACCACCATGCATTATAAATTAGAGCTTTTGCTGTTTGAGTTCCGTAGTCATTTTCTATAAAAGTCGCAATTCCCATGGCAATGGCAAAGGCAATAAAAAGTAACGCCATTAAGCGAGTTGAATATAAAAAAGAGAAGAATTTTTTCATGAAAAAAGTAGCTTTAAATGGTTTTGCAAAATTACGGATTAAAGCGCTAAAAATTTCTTAAAAAAGTATCTTTTTAAAAGAAAAAACCTCTTGAAATTCAAAAGGTTTTGAATTATTTTTTATTTGGAATTGGTGGTGGTCCTTCAGGGATAATTGGCTTATAAACAACACTTCCTTTTCGTTGTTTGTATTCTGCTTTTACTTTCTGTACAAGTTTTGGGTTTTCAAATAAATCTAGCATCGTCATAGACATTGCTTTAGATGAATAAATCATTCCTTTGTGTCCAATACTCATTCCTCCACAAGCAACCACAGCCCAAGAATGCCAAGGAGTATCTTTTGGAGCTACTGTAACTCTTAAATTAATATTAGGAACATTCCAGCTTACATCACCAACATCTGTACTTCCGCCTCCTGGATTTTTCTCTGTGACTCTTAGTGGTTTAATTTTACCATCCATACCAACTTGATTCTTTTTTGTAGCTTCTTGTATTTTTTTTCCAAATGAAATTTCTTCAGGTGTGTATTTGATATCGCCTAACAATTCTAAATTGTCTTGCATTATTTTTCCACCTTCTCTATTCACAAGTATCTCATAAATTCCAGAGATCAAAGAAACTTTATAATCTACGTCTGCTAAAATTGCAGCACCTTCTGCCATTTTCATTACACGGTTATAAACAGACATCATTCCTTCTCTTTTAGAATCTCGTACACGTACCCAAACTCTAGAATAATCAGGGACAACATTCACTACTTGACCACCATCTTGAATATGATAATGCATCCTCACAGTAGGTTTAACATGTTCTCTGTAATAATTGATTCCAGATGTGTATAATTCTAACGCATCAGAAGCACTTCTACCATTCCAAGGATCAGCAGCAGCATGTGCAGCTTGCCCAAAGAACTCTACTTTAAAATCTACCAAAGCTAAAGAGCTTTGAACATCAGACTCTGTTATTGGTGCAGGATGCCAACTAATATTTACGTCTACATCATCCCATAAACCTGCTTTAACCATCCAAATCTTACCAAAAAACTTTTCTTCTGATGGTGTTCCAAAAAACTTGACAGTTCCTTTAATTTTTCCAGATTCAATCATTTCTTTTATTGCAACTGCTGCTCCTAAACTTCCAGCTCCAAATAAATTATGACCACAACCATGACCAGGATTTCCTTGTTTTAATGGGTTTTTGTTGGATTCTGCTTTTTGAGATAAACCAGGTAATGCATCAAACTCACCTAACACACTAATAACTGGTTTTCCAGACCCATAAGTTGCTACAAAAGCAGTTGGTATATCTGCAACACCTCTTTCTACTGTAAAGCCCTGTTTCTCAGCATAACTTGCTAAAATTTCTGCAGATTTTGTCTCTTCGAAAGCTGTTTCTGCTGCAGACCAAATATCATCACTTATTTTAATTAAAGCTTTTTTATGTTTTTCAACAGAAGCTATTAAAGCTTTCTTATTTTTTGAGAGTTTTTTTTGAGCAAAAACAGGACTTATTGCTATAAGAAATAGCAATAGAATAGGTAATTTTTTCATATGAGATGATTTTACGATTCTTGGACAGAATCAATTAAAATTGTTAATAGTTCTATGGCAGCTTGAGCAATTTTAGTTCCTGGTCCGTAAACTCCAACTGCTCCAGCATCAAATAAAAATTGATAATCTTGAGCTGGAATTACTCCACCCACAATAACCATGATATCTTCTCGTCCATATTTTTTTAATTCCTCAACTACTTGCGGAACCAAAGTTTTATGTCCAGCAGCTAAAGAAGAAATTCCTAAAATATGAACATCATTTTCCACAGCTTGTTTCGCTGCTTCTTTTGGTGTTTGAAATAAAGGACCAATATCTACGTCAAAACCTAAATCTGCATATCCGGTAGCAACAACTTTTGCACCTCTATCATGACCATCTTGACCAAGCTTAGCAATCATAATTCGAGCTCTTCTTCCCTCTAATTCTGCAAAAGAATTTGAAAGTTCACTAGCTTTTTTAAATAACTTATCGTCTTTTATTTCTTTACTATACACTCCTGATATGGTTTTATGGACCGCTTTATGACGTCCAAATTCTTTTTCCAAAGCATCTGAAATTTCTCCAAGTGTAGCTCTAACTCTTGCAGCTTGAACAGCTAAGTCCAATAAATTTCCGTTTCCTGTTTTTGCACACTCAGTTAACTTGTCTAAAGCTAAAGAAACTACTTTAGAGTTTCTTTTTGATTTCAGTTCTTTTAGTTGATTAATTTGAGATAATCGTACAGCTTCATTATCAACTTCTAGAATATGAAGAGGATCTTCTTCTTTTAATCGATATTTATTAACACCAACTATCACATCTTGACCACTATCAATTTTTGCTTGTTTTTTTGCAGCAGCCTCTTCAATCCTCATTTTTGGAAATCCCTTTTCAATGGCTTTTGTCATTCCGCCTAATTCTTCAACCTCCTGTATTAATTCCCAAGCTTTTTCTGCAATTTCATCTGTAAGTTTTTCTACATGATAACTTCCAGCCCAAGGATCTACAGTTTTGGTTATTTGGGTTTCTTCCTGTAAGTATATTTGAGTATTTCTCGCAATTCTAGCAGAAAAATCTGTTGGTAAAGCTATTGCTTCGTCCAAGGCATTTGTATGTAAACTTTGTGTTCCTCCAAAAGCAGCTGCCATTGCTTCTATGGTTGTTCTAGCTACATTGTTAAATGGATCTTGTTCAGTTAAACTCCAACCACTTGTTTGAGAGTGAGTTCTTAATGCAAGAGATTTAGGGTTTTTTGGATTAAACTGCTTTACAATTTTTGCCCACAACATTCTAGCTGCTCTCATTTTAGCAACTTCTTTAAAGTGATCCATTCCTATAGCCCAGAAGAAAGAAAGTCTAGGTGCAAAAGAATCAATATCCATACCTGCTTTCAAACCTGTTTTTATATACTCTAACCCATCTGCTAAGGTGTACGCTAATTCAATTTCTGGAGTTGCTCCAGCTTCTTGCATATGATAACCAGAAATAGAAATAGAATTGAAACGAGGCATGTTTTTACTCGTATACTCAAAAATGTCAGCAATAATTTTCATGGATGGAGCAGGAGGGTAGATATACGTATTTCTAACCATAAACTCTTTTAGAATATCATTTTGAATTGTACCTGCAAGTTGTTCTGGTTGTACACCTTGTTCTTCTGCTGCAATGATATAAAAAGCTAAAACAGGTAAAACAGCTCCATTCATTGTCATCGATACAGACATTTTATCTAATGGGATTCCATCAAATAAAACCTTCATGTCTTCTACAGAATCTATAGCAACACCTGCTTTTCCTACGTCACCTTGAACACGTTCATGGTCTGAATCGTAACCTCTGTGTGTTGCTAAATCAAAAGCAACAGAGAGTCCTTTTTGACCTGCAGCTAAATTTCTTCTATAAAATGCGTTACTTTCTTCGGCGGTAGAAAATCCTGCATATTGTCTAATTGTCCATGGTCTTCTCACATACATTGTTGAGTATGGGCCTCTTAAATTTGGAGAAATTCCAGCAACAAAACCTTCATGAGAGAATTCTTCTTTTTGTTTAGAAGTATGCTTTGAGATTTTTAAATTTTGAACATTAACTCGTTTGTTCATTTTTCTTTAATTTCATTAATCTATGAATCCTTCTATTGATTCGTTTGATTTCTTTTTTTCGTTTTCTAATTAATAAGAAAACAATAAGGTTGTATAAAATTAAAACACTAAATAATGTTGATAATGACCATATCACAAAATTTTCAAGAGTGCCAAATACTTTATAAGAATCTTCTAAGAAATATAACGTTACCAACATTAATATCAGCGAAAATATAAACATCCCTTCTTGATGTTTTCTTATATTTTTCTATTTGAAGATTTTTTCTTGTTGTCTGTTCTTTAAACTAAAGACCTTGTCTTCCTTTCCAGTCATAGAATATCATTCTAAATTTAAACGTTCTTGCTCATCTTTTTCGGCAAGTCTTTTTTCTATAATTGGGGGAATTAATGTTTTAATTGATTTTTTCTTTACAAAAGGGTAAAGCTCTATTGAGCCTTTCATTTTGTCTTTTTCATTTGGTAACCTATTAGTACCTAAAAGTACTAAATCTTTTTTTGTATAACTATTAAGTTCTTTATCTGAACTTTCTTTAATTTTTGATTGAATGGTCCCTTTTTTAAGTTGATTTAAAAAACCACCACCTTTTTCTATTTGTTTGAAAATAAGTAATGCTTTTTCAGCAAGTTGATGAGTAATGTTTTCGATAAAGTAGGTGCCGTTTGCAATTTCTTGACATTCGTTTAGGTAACTTTCTTGTTGTAAAATAAGTAATTGATTTCTTGCAATTCTATCTCCAAACTCATTGGATTTATTATAAATACTATCATATGAGAGATTTGCTACGGTATTTACACCACCTAAAATAGCACTCATAGATTCTGATGTCGTCCTTAGCATATTTACATTGTAATCGTACAATGTTTTATTTCTTTTACTTGGAACACAAAAAATATGTGCATTAAACTCTTGAACACCATGTTTTTCTAAAAGCGGTTTTAGTAATACTCTAAATGCTCTTAATTTGCTTATTTCCATAAAGTAACTACTACCTACAGCAAATTTAAAATGAAGTTTAGAAATGATTTCAGCACCAAATTGTTCTACATATTCATTGGTTTGTGCCAACGCATATGCTAATTGCTGCGTTCTATTAGCACCAGAATTTTGATATAAAGTAGCGTCAATACAAATACTATTCTCTGTTTGGTGTATGATTTTTTCTACCTCGTCAAAATCTGATTTATGATTTGAAAACCAGTTTCCTGTTTGAGCTAAATTTCCAAGAACATCAAGTTGAAAAAATACATTTTGATTCTTGGTAGAATTTGACAATGAAGAAATGAACTTTGAAGATAAAAAGTTACACTGGAAATACAACGTAACATTTGTGTCAATTCCCTTTAGAAGTTTTTCAATATCAAATTGAGTATTTGTAGTAAATTGAATTGCAGTTGCACCTCTTTGAATTGCATTAATTGCTATAGAATTTGCAATGACCTCATCATCCACAAAAACAGATTGACAAATTAAAAACCCTTTTTTTGGTAAGTTTATTTCTTGGTAAGTTCTATCTTCTTCGGTATAAAAAGGTTTTATTACGATTCCCTCTTCGGTTTCCCAAAGTAACGTATCGTTGTAATCTGCACCTTTTAAATCAACTTGAATCTTTTGCTTCCAAGCTTCCGGTGATACTTTATTAAAATCAGTAAATAACACACTCATAATTATTTAATAGTATCGATTTCTACAATATACACATCTTCATTCTCCTTTTTCATTAAATATTTTTCTCTAGCAAAACGTTCTAGTTGTAAGGAGTCTTGAAGTCTTTTTATCATATCATTATCTTCTGCAATCTTCTTTTTGTAAACATCTATAGAACCTTCTAAGTCTTTTATTTCTTTATTGAATTTTAAATGATTTTGATAATTATTCTCATCAAAGAAAAACATCCAAACAATAAAAACCAAAGAAATTAAAACATAAGTATTTATAACATACTTTGTAATTCCTTTTTTCTTTAGTTCAGACCACTTCATTTTATAACCTCTCGTTTATAACTGTTCTAACAATCTCAATAGCTACTTCATTAAATCTGTCATTAGGAATTATAATATCTGCAAATGTTTTTGTTGGTTCAATAAATTGCTCATGCATTGGTTTTAATGTGTTTTGATAGCGATTCAAAACTTCATCAATATCTCTTCCTCTTTCTTTTATGTCTCTTCGAATTCTTCTAATCAAACGTTCATCAGAATCTGCATGAACAAATACCTTTATATCAAATAAATCTCTTAATTTTTCATTATTAAAAATAAGAATACCCTCTACAATTACTACTTTTCTAGGATGAGTTTTTACGGTGTCTTTAGTTCTGTTATGAGTAACAAAAGAGTACACAGGTTGTTCAACTACATTTCCTTTTCTTAGTTCTTGTAAATGTTCAATTAATAAGTCGAAGTCTATAGCTCTTGGATGATCAAAATTTATTTTGGATCGCTCATCAAAAGATAAAGAGTCAGTTGATTTGTAATAAGAATCCTGAGAAATAATGCATATCTCATCTAGGGATAAGTCTTTTGCTATCTGATTTACAACTGTGGTTTTACCACTTCCAGTTCCACCAGCAATTCCTATGATTAACATTCAAAAGTCTTTTAATTGATAATAACAAATTTAGCAAAATAAAAGAAGCAGCCAATTTGTATATCATTAAACAAACTGATTTTATTTGTAATGAAATTTAATAGGTTAATAAATTAATTTTTGATAAGGTCGTTTTCTAATTGTTCTAATGATTTTCCTTTAGTTTCAGGAAGAATTTTATACAAAACAAAGAATCCAAAAAATGCAATTAATCCAAAAATTAAAAAAGTAAGTGAATTTCCTAAGTTTGATAATTCCCAAGGAAAAATTAGTTGTACAATAGAACTAATTAGTGAATTAACAAAAGCAATAATACCAATAGCAATTCCTCTATATTTTATAGGATATAATTCAGAAAGTAATACCCACATAACAGGTCCTAATGAAAAAGCAAAACATGCAATAAAGCCTAAAATACCTATCAAAACTAACGCAGCATTCATTTCTGTTGCAGCCTCTAATAATACACCATCATTTTTACTGTAGGTTTGATTTCCTAATATAGATTTAAGGTCTTTTTTAAAGTCAATATCGTTGTTATATTCTTTATCAGAAATTTTAAGTAAGTCAGAAGCTCCTCTAAACTCAAATTTTGTAATACTTTCTTTAGAAAGTTTATAGGTGGCATTATTAAATCCATAAGAGCATAAAAGTAAACTTAATGCTACACCAGCAGTTCCAATCAATAATAAAGGTCTTCTTCCCATTCTATCAATCAGAAGCATTGAGACTATTGTAAAAATTACTGTTATAGAACTTAATAATATGCCCGATGAAAAAGCAGCATCAGTTCCTATTCCAGTTTGTTTAAAAATTGAAGTAGCGTAAAAATAAACTGCATTAATTCCTGTAATTTGTTGTAAGACACCTATAACAAGACCTACAATAAAAATAAAACGCAATGTTGGTTTCAATAAGTCCAGCAAAGAAGCAGTAGATTTTTTATTATTTTTTTTTGAATTCTTTTGTATCAATTCAATTTCACTAGCTCCTAAAGTTTGACCATGGATTTGATATAAAACTTTTTTTGCCTCTTCTTGATTGCCTTTTGCATAGAGCCATCTGGGGCTTTTAGGCATTAAAAACAAAAGAAGGAAATAAATAATGGCTGGGAAAAATTCTACACCTAACATAAATCTCCAAACATTTTCATCATTTAGAAAAGTAGCTTCTGGAGTGTTGAATTTGTTGAAAAGATAATTACTTAAAAAAGCAGCAAAAAAACCTAAGACAATGTTTAACTGCTGCATTGCTACTAATTTGCCTCTGTTTTCTGTTGTTGAAATTTCGGCAATGTACATAGGAGCCAAAACTAACGCTGCTCCAAATGCAAAACCACCAATCATTCTTGCTATGTAAAGAATTTCATAAGTACCTGCAAATGCTGAAAGTATTGCAGATATTGCATATAATAGAGCAACAATAATTAGAATTTTTTTACGTCCATAAATATCGCTTAATCGACCCGAAAATAACATAGCAATCATAGCTGCAAAAGAAGGTGAACTAACAACCCAGCCAGATTGTATATCACTCAGATTAAACTCTGGACCAGCAAAAGACATGACACCTGATATGATACCTGCATCAAATCCAAAGAGAAAACCTCCTAAGGAAATTACAAAAGCAATAAAAGTTAGTTTTTTTGACATATCCTTATAGAGGAGTAGAAAGGAAAATTTATTTATTCAAGAGATTCATGTTTTACCCAATCTACTTCCATTTCCCAGTTCTGAGTCATAGGTGAATCGTTAATTTTTGCGAAATTAAGTATTGCAAAAAGCGGCTCAGGAAAATTCTTTCCTTGTCCTTTGGCAAGATAAATATCTTCTCCGTCTAGTCCGAAAATGAGATCATCACCTCTCCACTCAACAGAGTAATCATGATAATCGGAAAGAGTTGTCTTTTTTACTAGCATTTTTCCTTGCCAATCACCTTTTTGACATTCACCTAAACTCACAATTGCTCTTGCTGCGTAATGATCTGCTCCACCATCACTATGGTGTTCAAAAATATCTATTTCACCAGAACCTGTTAAAGGCCAGCATACTGTTTCGTCGTCATCTTCAACAGGAGGTTCATTGTTTAAAGCTCCTAATAACCACCAAGCAGGAAACATCCCAGGTTGACCACTTTCTTTGACCCTTAATCGAGCTGTCCATCTTCCTTTAACAAACTCTTTACGATTTTTAGAGATAATTCTTCCAGCAACATACTGAGTGTCCGGATGTTTTTCACCTGTTTTTACATCAAGGTTATCGCAAGGAATCTTCTTACCTAAATCAACAACTCTCAACTTTAGAGTTCCATTACTTACCTCCCTGGTATTGTAGGCTCCATTAGGTACATAGCATTGATCTTCATTGTTTACCCAAATCATTTGGTCCTGCCAATTTTCTTCATCAAATTTTTCAAAATTATCTAAGAAATCAACTTTCCAAGTTTTCTTTTCGGACATATTTTTATTGTTTTTTTTATCGGAATCTTTACAACTTATGAAGAATTGCAAGGAAAAAATCAAAGTAAGGTATAGTATTCGTTTCATAAGTGTTCATTAAAATTACTACTCATTTAAATCAAAAAGTGGATATTTTGATTTAAAAATAGTAATCCTAACGTTATTACAGAGAAAAACTTCTACACATTTTTAGAAAAAATATTTTCTAAAGTGTATAGAAGTTTGTTTTTGTCGGGATGAGAGGATTCGAACCTCCGATCTCTGGTCCCCCAGACCAGCACTTTAACCGGACTAAGCTACATCCCGAAATATATGTTTCAAATATAAAATTACTGTAAATATTGAGCAAGATTATGCTAAAGCTTCTTTATAAACTTTCAAACAACGTTCTCTTGCAAACTTATGATCTACCATTTGATTAGGGTAGGTGAGTTCTTGAAAATCTGGAACCCATTCTTTTATATATTCTTGTTGTTTATCAAACTTTTGAATTTGAGATGTTGGGTTAAAAATTCTAAAATATGGAGCAGCATCTACGCCAGAACCCGCAACCCATTGCCAGTTTCCAACATTACTTGCCATCTCATAATCATGTAATTTTTCTGCAAAATAAGCTTCTCCCCACCTCCAATCAATTAGTAAGTGTTTGCATAAAAAACTTCCAACAAGCATTCTAACTCTATTGTGCATAAAACCAGTTTGATTGAGTTGTCTCATTCCTGCATCAACTAATGGATATCCAGTTTTCCCTTCGCACCATTTTTTAAATTCTTCTTCATTATTTCTCCATGGAATTCTATCGTATTTAGATTTAAAGGAATCTTTGTGTGTATGAGGAAAATGCCATAATATTTGCATAAAAAATTCTCTCCAAATTAATTCTTTTAAAAAGGTTGGGTTTGATCTTTTTGATGCTTTTAAAACCATTTCTCTAATACTAACAGTTCCAAAACGAAGATGAGGTCCTAATCTTGATGTTTTGTCCTGAGCTGGAAAATTCCTAGTTGCCTCGTAATCATCAATTAAATCATTATTCACTGTATAATTAGAGACATGAGTTTCTGGTTTTTCAAAACCAATATCTGCTAAACTTAAAGTTGAATGCTCTTTTTCTATAAAATTATCTAAATGATTTTCTGAAGGATAATTATGAATTCCCTCTTGATTGAATTTTTCTAACCACTTTCTAGAATAAGGAGTGTAAACCACATAAGGTGTTCCATCTGCTTTTACAACTTCATTAGTTTCAAAAATGACTTGATCTTTAAAAGTCTTAAATTTAATTCCTTTGGAATTTAAAAAATCATTAATTTCTAGATCTCTTTGAGTGGCGTAAGGTTCGTAATCGTGATTTGTATAAACTTCCTTAATCTCATAGACAGAAGTTAACTTTTCAAGTGCATTTTTGGGTTTGCCATGCACTATGTAAATAGATGTATTTTTCTTAAGTAATTGATTATTCATTTTTGTTAGTTCATCATTAATAAACTTTACTCTAGCATCTTTCTTAGGTAATCTTCCTAGAATCTTAGTATCAAAAATAAATATGGGTAAAACCTGTTTTCCAGACTTTAAGGCATTGTATAGACCATGATTATCATGAAGACGTAAATCTCTTCGAAACCAAAAAATTACTAAATCTTTCATTCTTTATATGTGCCAAATAATTCGATTAACTTTTTTTGACGATACTTAAAAATCTCTTCTAGTTTTGGTTTTACTAGAAAAGGATGCACTATCTGACCTAAAATACTAAAAGGAACTTTGTAATCAATTACATCTTCCATTTCAACTCCACCCTCAATTTCTTTAATAAAGTGTTTATGATGCCAAAACGCATAAGGTCCATATAACTGCAGATCTACAAAATACTCTCCTTCAACAAAATGAGTAATTTCACTAATCCATTTTGTTTTTATTCCTCCAACTGGTGTTACACTATATTGAATTACTTGTCCTGCATACATTGGTCTGTCAGCACCAGAGACGATTGTAAAATTCATTTTTTTAGGCGTAAGAACAGATAAATTTTTTGGATTTGACAAAAAGTTCCAAGCTTCTTCTTTGGATATAGGTAATTTTTGTTTTTTATGTAACGTGTATATTTTCATATTAATTATGAACAAGTATATAAAGGTTTAATGATGTTGCTATACATAACCAAATCATATAAGACAGTAATAAATAACTTTTTGACTTTACTTCTTTCTTAAATGTAAAAAAGAAATAAAAAATTAAAGCTGTTAGAAGAGTTATAATAATAAGACCAATACTAATTTGATGTAAATTGAAGAAAACATAGTTCCAACTAACATTTAATAGTACTTGAAAGCTATACAAAATTACTTTATTGATTGTACTTGTATTGAATAATTTTACTAAATAGATTGTAAAACAAATCATTACGATTGTCCAAGCAACACCGAAAACCCAACCTGGTGGAGTCCAAGGAGCTTTTTCAAGTTCAATATACCAAGTTGTTTGAGGACCATTATTCATTAGAAATGAACCTATAGCTAATCCACCAAAATTGATGAATCCAAAAAATAAATAAAGTAAAAGGTTTTTATTCAAAAGAAAAGAGTTTAGTCACTTAAAAGCTCAATTTGTTCAAGTACATTTTGAGCTTCTTGGTATTTTTTATCACTTTCTGCTCTGTTAATAGATTGTAGCTTAAACCCTTCTTCCATCAATTTTTTATACTGATTTTGTAGTGTTTCTTTCTTTGACTTTTTTTTGAATAATCCGAACATAACTATTTTAAATGTTTCTTTATTTTAGAACTAGTTGGAGAGGTTGTTGAGAAATAGTAATCGATAAGCTGGCCTTCTGTATCAACTAAATATTTTTGAAAATTCCACTTCACAGAAGAATTTTTCTTTCCGTTTTCAGATTTCTTTGTCAGCCAAGTATATAAAGGATGTTGATTGTTTCCTTTTACATCGACTTTTTCTGTAATCAGAAAAGTAACTCCATAATTCACTTCACAGAATTCCTCAATATCTGTTGAAGAGCCAGGTTCTTGTTTTCCAAATTGATTACAGGGAACTCCAATTATCATCAATTTATCCTGATGTGTATCGTATAATTTTTGTAAATCTTTGTATTGAGGTGTGAAACCACATTTTGATGCTACATTAACAAACAAAATAAACTTGCCGTTATATTCTGAAAAATTAATTTCTTTTCCTTGTAAAGAATTTATTTTAATATCGTAAAGTGATGTTTTTGATGACATTGACTTTGTTTTGTTGGTGATAAAAAAAGTACCTAAAAATAATTTGAACGGATTCACTATATCTTGAAGCTTACAATTCCACAGTCCATTTCAAAAATTTGTCCGGACAAAGAGTTCGCTTTTTCTGATTGAATAAAACTTGCAAATTCTGCTACTTCTTCTGGGTTTAGAAATTTTTTGAGAGGATGTCTTTCTTTGATCCCTTCAATCATTCTTTCATTCCTTAAAAGTTTACTTGCTAAGTCTGTATTGGTTACAGTTGGTGCAATTGCATTTACACGAATAGTTGGAGCTAATTCTGCTCCTAAGGATTTTGTTAATCCTTCTACTCCAGATTTTGCTGCTGCTATACTAGCATGAAAAGGCATTCCTAACTTTGCAGCTACTGTACTAAATAAAAGTATAGAAGGTGAATTACCATTTTTTAATAGATTCAAGTATTTCTGAACTGATTTTACAGCACCAATAACGTTGATGTTAAAATCATTTTGAAAATCTTCGATTTTTAATCTACCGAAAGGTTTTAAATTGATGCTTCCTGGACAATAAATTAATGAATCTATAGCATCAATTTCAGGTAATTCATCAACTAACACATCACATGAATGATGTGTTAGATTGACGTGTTGCAACTCAGGGGGAGTTCTGCTAATGTTAACTATTTTGTTATCATTAACCAAGTTGTTTATGATGGCTTTACCAATTCCTTTGCTTCCGCCAACGATAAGTATTTTACGCATATTAAGCTGCCGTAAGTGGACGACCTTTTAAACGTTTTTCAATTTTTTGTTTGATTACTGTAAGTCTCTTCATTAAATCCATCAACTCCGCATCTTTGGTTTGTTTATAAATCTCATTGATGCCTAAAATCAAACTTTTAACTTCTCTAGAAGCAACGATACGATCACTGGTAGTTATGAATCTGTGTTTTCTTTGTTCAAACTCAAGACCTTTTTCTATTATGCTATTATCCATAGTTTAGTTATTTATGTAGTTTAATAATTCATTGATTTTTTGGGAAGTATTGAATTTCCCACTGTAATATGAGGTAACTGTTGCAGATGTATCATCTTTAATACCTCTAGATGATACGCATAAGTGTTTAGCGTCTATGATGACAGCTACATCTTCTGTCTGTAAAATATTTTTTAATTCTTCTCCAATTTGATTTGTTAATCTTTCTTGAACCTGAGGTCTCTTAGCATAGTATTGTACTATTCTGTTTAACTTAGAAAGACCAATAACTCTACCGGATGAAATGTAAGCTACATGAGCTTTACCAATAATTGGTACAAAATGATGTTCACAATTAGAGTAAAAAGTTATATTTTTTTCTACCAACATCTGATTGTATTGGTATTTATTGTCAAATAAAGCAACTTTTGGCTTATTCTTGGGGTTTAATCCAGAAAATATTTCATCAATGTACATTTTTGCCACTCTATCTGGTGTTCCTTTTAAAGAGTCGTCAGTTCTGTCTAAACCTATCACATCCATTATTTTTCCAAAATATGTAGCAATTTGTTCCTTCTTTTCAGAGTCTGTTAACTCAAACGCATTTTCTCTCATTGGAGTTTCTAATCCAGTAAATAGGTGGTCATCTCCAATTTCTTCATGGTTGAAACCATTTAAGTTGTGACCATTTTTTCTTTTTTCAATTACAATATCATTCATATCTTTCTTTTTTCAGTGCTGTTTTTAAGTAACTCTAAGCTTAAAACAAAGCACTATTATTTTCTTTTTGAAATAGAGTTGTTTGAGATTTGTTTTTGTCTTGTACACTTAAAGCGTCCGCTTTCAAATTCTCTCAGTTTACTATGTTTTGTTTTTCTGCCTTTAACTCTTTTTCGCCAAAGCTTAAAACTTTTAGGTTTCATCTCTTTTCTCATTAGAGAAATAACCTCTTGTTCTTTTAGTCCAAATTGAAATTGAATGGCATCAAACGTTGTTCTATCTTCCCAAGCCATTTCTATGATTCTGTCTATAGCTCTTTCAGATAAATTATTCATATGCTGGCATTTCAAATTGTTTTGTTTTTTCGAGTTTCAATCCTAACATTTTATTTAAGAATTTTTCATTCTCTTTAAATAAATTGTTGTTTTTGAATCGAATGTATTTTCCTTGTGCATGAATGCTCAATCCATCAGTTTTATATACTACTAATTGACGAAAAGGAATAGCCCAAGTAAAGTTTTTTAAACCTTTATTAATCATTACAAGTATACCATTAGGTCTCAGCTCAATATTTGCATAGTTAACATCTGCAGTTCTGTTAATAATGTTTCTAATGTTATAACTAACATCTTCTATCATCATTCTTTTAGATCCAACTCCGCCCATTTTTATAGCCTGAAAAAACCCATATGAAGTTCCTAAACAATCGTTTATCAATTCTTCGGTTTCTTTATTTTGATATGTAGTATCGTAAATCACAATGCTTAAATACACCTCAAATATAATTTGTTTAATGAATATATCAAACCGTTAAACAGAAATTAACATATAATTATGACATGTAATAACTCACCAAAATTTCAAAGAACTTAACGTTGCTAATATAAACATCAAACGTTTTCGTAGCGGGCTAATCTACAACTTTCTATTTATCTATAGATAGAAAAAGTTTATTCTAAAATTTTAGGCTAAAAAATTGGTTATGAATCGGTTATTATTCGTTTTTTAACATACGCTTTCTGTCAGATAAAGTATGCCTTTTCAGAATTCTATAACTATCATTTTTTACTTCAGGATCATTTCTTAAACCCCAAAGAATATCACTTGCAAATTTTCTGCTGCTTTGTATATCAACAATAGGATTTGGATAATCTTCTCCTAATTTGAAGTTATATAATTGCTGTTCTAGAGGGGTCATTAAAAAAGGTTGATGTGCAAATGAAGTTTGTAGGTTTCTTAATTCAGGAACCCATTTTTTAATAAAAATCGCATCCTCATCGTGATCGATACCATTTTTTATAGGATTGTAAATACGTAGGTTATTAATACCAGTTTCTCCAGCTTGCATCTGGATTTGAGGGAAGTGAATTCCAGGTTCAAAATCTAAAAATTGTTGCGATAGATGTTTTGTAGCCTCTTGCCAAGGTTGCCATAGAATATGGGTAAAGAAAGAAACAACTAGAGCTCTCATTCTAAAATTCAAATATCCTGTCTCATGAAGACATCTCATGCAAGCATCTACTAAAGGAAAACCAGTTAATCCTTTTTTCCACGCTTCTTGATAACGTTTTGAAATTGATTTTTTCAGCTTATGATAACCTTTGTTTACACTTGCATGTTCCATTGTGTGTTCCATTTCAAACTTCTGAATAAAATGAGCTTGCCAACGCAATCGAGAAACAAAAGCACCAATGTGTATCTTATTAGATTTATTTTTTGTTGCTTGTCCTTTTTGATAAATTTCTCTAACAGATAAATTTCCCCAAGCTAAATAAGGTGATAATCTGCTGCAATGATATCTAGACTGTTCTGGTTTAGATATTTTAAACATGTATTCTTCATGTCTGGATTTAAAAAAGGAGTTTGCATATTTTAAACCTGTTTCTCTTCCTCCTTTTTGAAATTTTTCACTTGTTTTTGTTGATAATGAAGTTGTGCTACTAATACTTTCAATTATTGTAATCTTGTCAATTGATATGATTTGATTAGTATTAGGAGTAAAATTGAGTTGTGGTTTCTCCATAAAATCATTCCACTTTTCAAACCATTGTGTTCTGTTTTGTAAACCCCTAAATACTCCGTTATTTATATTTTCTATCCATTGAATGGAGTTGTTTCTGCAATAACGGGCAAAATCTTTATCTCTTTGATACGTGATTTCAATTCCTGTCTCTTGGTGAGAAAAGACGTGTTCTATTTTATAATAATTCTGTATTAAATTAAATGCATTTGTAATTTCGGATTGAATAACCAATACTTTAGAATTATAGTTTTTTAGCTCTTTATTTAAATCAACAAGCGATTGTTTGATAAAATTCCAATGACGCTGATTGTAATGTTCATCATTCAATAAAATAGTTTCAAAAACATATAAAATCAGAAAAGGTTTATTAGTATTTATGGCGTTGCAAATTGCTTCATTATCATGAAGTCTTAAGTCTCTTTTTAACCAAACAATATTTATAGAATCTCTAGTATTCATCTGGATTCTCAATGATTTTTGCAGCTCTCTGTTTGAGTAGAAATAAGTCTTCAGGGTTCATTTTATTCAATAGACTATACATCATACTCATTCTTCGATTGTTTTTTAAATACTCTTTTTTATTATCTAAAAAATTCCAGTACAATGAATTAAATGGACATGCTTTTTCACCAATTTTCTCTTTTTTATTGTAATGACAACTACCACAATAGTTACTCATTTTATCAATATAGCTACCTGAGGAAACATAAGGTTTGGTTGCTATCTTTCCACCATCAGCATATTGACTCATACCACGTGTATTTGTTAATTGAACCCATTCAATTGCATCTGCATAAATTCCTAGATACCAATTATCTACTTCATCTGGCTGAATCTGTGCTAACAAAGCAAAGTTTCCAGTAATCATTAGACGCTGAATGTGATGAGCATATGCGTTATCTAATGAATTGTTTATTGCATTTTTTAGACAGTTCATTTTAGTTTTCCCTGTCCAATAGAAATTGGGTAATGAGTTCTGATTTTCTAATTCATTTAACGTTTTGTATTCTGGCATGAATGTCCAATACATTCCCCTCATATATTCTCTCCATCCTAAAATTTGACGGACAAAACCTTCTACCTGAGAAATATCAATATGATTCTTTTGTTTTCTAAATTCATCAATAACTCGCTCAATTACTTCTTTTGGAGAAGTTAATTTGATATTCATTGCAAAAGAGATTCTTGAATGATATAAATAGATTTGATTTGTGTGCATTGCATCTTGATAGTCACCAAAATGTTCTAGTAAATTAGAGCAGAAATAATCTAGTTGTTCTGATGCCTCTTTTCTATTTAAAGGATATTCAAAGTGCTGTTCGTTTATATTTCCTATCGTTTTAATATCAGCATCTTTAATCTCTTTATAAATTTCTTTTACATTATGATTGAATGATGTTTGAGGTGGAATTAGTGTTTCTTCTTTCCATTTTTTTCTATTAGAGTGATCATAATTCCATTTATTCCCTTCAGGTTTAGAACCTTCCATCATAATGTTGTGTTTCTTTCGCATGTAACGATAAAAACTTTCCATTAAAAATTGCTTTTTACCTTTAAAAAAAGATTTCAACTCATCTCTAGTTGTCAAAAAGTGCTCTGTATCAAAACTTTTAAAATCAATATTTAGTTTATCACAAAACTCTCGAAGTTGCTCATCCAAACGATATTCATCAGGTAATTGATATTCAAACTTTTGTATGGAATGATTTTCTATTAAATACGATAAGTTTTTGGTTAAAGACTGTGAGTTTTTTTCATGATTTATTGAGTAGTAAATAACTTTATGATCTCCATTTTCTAACTGTTTAGAAAAGTCTCTCATAGCACCAAAAAAACCAACTACTTTTTGAATGTGATGAACCACATAATCGGTTTCTTGACGCATTTCAAACATGCAATATATTATATCGTCATCTTTTTTTTGAAACCAAGAATGATTGCTATTTAATTGATCGCCAAGAATGAGTCTTAATGTTTTCATGAAAACAATGTTTTTTGAAGCCAAAGTTTTCTGAAGGAGTGATTCTCATCATAACGTTGAGCTTGCAATTGAGTGTTAAATTTTCTATCTCTTGGATCATTTCCAACACCAGCTACATACATCCAGTTTCCATAGTTGCTGTGAACATCATAATCAAGTAAAACACTTTCAAAATAAGCGGCCCCAATTCTCCAGTCTAAATTCAATTCTTTTGCAAAGTATGAAGCAACATTTTGCCTTCCACGATTGCTCATCCAACCTGTTTTTTTTAGCTCAATCATATTAGCATTTACAAAGTCATCATGAGTTTCTCCATCAATCCATTTCTGAATCAGTTTTGGGCTTTGACTCCATTCATAATCTCTGTGAAGAATACCACCAAGTTTGAAAATATTATTCCCATGTTTTAGTGAAATGTATTTAAAATAATCTCTCCAAATGAGTTCAAAAATCAACCAATATGTAGATTGATTTTTAACATGATTTTTTTCAAACTCTTTGACTTTCCAATAGATAGTTTTTGCAGAAATAGATCCGTTTGCTAACCAAGGAGAAAATTTTGAACTATAATCAATACCCACTAATCCATTTCTAGTTTTTTTATAAAAGCCTAATTTTTTGGTTTCAAAAAAATAAGTATTCAATCTTTTAAGCGCTTGGTTTTCTCCTCCTAGGAAAGGAAATGCAGATTTATGAGGTTGCTTAAAATCATCAAACCCTAATTCCTGAAGTGTAGGAATTGGAGTGTCAATTTCTAAAAGATTAGAAGTTTCTAGTTTTGATGGACTTGTTTCTTTTCTTACAGAAACATATTTTTCAAGTCGTTTTCTAAAATTGGTAAAAACTTGTGGAATTTCATCAAAAGAGAAAGGAATATCATCTGGATGAAACAAAAATTGATCATAATTTTCATTCCACTTTATTGAATTTTTGAGTTTATTTTTAAGATTATTAATTACCGTTGATTCCTCTTGGGTCCACTCTTTTTGTAGATAAATACTAGAAATATCAAATTGCTCGACTAGTTTGGGAACTTTGTTTTCTGGTTTGTCTGAGTAAACTAATAAAGAAACATTAAGTTTATTTAAATTACTTTTTAATTCATTTAATGATTGTAGTATAAACTTAGTTCTAAACTTTTCTGTCTTTTTAAATCCGAAACTGTCAATTTCAAAAAGTCTAGGGTCTAAAAAATAAACAGCAAATACATTCTCATAATTATTTGTTGCATCTGTAAGAGATTTATTATCAAATACTCTCAAGTTATTTTTAAACCAAATTAAAGTTGTTTTGTCTTGTTTCTTCTGCATCTTTCACTACAATATTTTACGTTTTCCCAATTCTTTTCCCACTTCTTCCTCCATGAGAATGGTTTTTGGCAAACCAAACAAATTTTTTGAGGCAAATGCTGTTTTTTCAAACTAACTAGCAATTTTGTTAATCATTCCATTAAAGACAAACCAATGAAATGGAGAAATTAAATGCCAGTATAATCTTCCTGCAAGACCTTTGGGTCTGAAGGTTGCAGTTTGATACAATACATTGTCTTCAATTTTAAATTCCAACCAAGCTTCACCTGGTAATATCATCTCAGCATATAGAAGTAATTTTTTTTGCTCTTTGTTTGCATAAATAACTCTCCAAAAATCCAATGCATCACCATTCAATAGTTCAGTGGGACTTCTTCTTCCTCTTCTTAATCCTGTTCCACCAAAAAATTGATCTATGTAACCTCTAATTTTCCAAAGAAAGGTTCCATAATACCAACCATTTTCACCACCAATCGACCAGATTTTTTGGAGAGTATCTTTTTTATTTTTTATTGTTCTTTTTTTGTAATCTTTAAAACATCCATACTTAGGAACATTCACAAATTGATGAATGTAATTCTTTAATCTTCCACTACTGATGTAAGAGTCTTTCCAGCTTGATAGAATACTATTTTGCTCTATTTTTGCAAATGCTAAACTCACAGCTTTTTCATAGTTCATTGGTTTCACATCAAGAACAGTATTGATATCAGATTTTTCTCCAATAATTTCTATTCCCATACTATTTACCAAAGATGAAGCGAGTTTGTATGAGGTTGATGTAACAAAATAAAGCCAATAGGATGAAAGTCTAGGAGTCATTACAGGGACTGTAATAATTGTTCTTTTAAGACCTCTTGTTTTTGCAAAACGTAATAACATTTCCTTATATGTCAATACCTCTGGACCAAAAATATCGTAAGAACTATTGTACAGTTTTTCTTTTCCTTTTGCATTAGATAAATATGACAAAACATCTCTTACACCTATAGGTTGTGTTTTTGTATGCAACCATTTTGGTGCAATCATAATTGGAAGCTTCTCTACCAAATCTCTAATAATTTCAAAAGATGCGCTTCCAGAACCAACAATAATTCCAGCTTTAAAAGTTGTTAGTGCATAGGAATTGCACTTGAGAGTTTCTTCAACATTTTTTCTAGAAAGTAAGTGTTTAGAAAGCTTTGTGTCATTTGTAATACCACTTAAATAAATTACTTGTTTTGTTGAAGTTTTTTTAAGGGCTCTTTTAAAGTTAAATGCACATTTTTCTTCTAAAATATGAAATTCTTTGACAGAGTTTGTCATTGAGTGAATTAAGTAATAAGCAACATCAATATCCTTTGGAATAGAATGTAAAGTTTCGGCTTTTAGAAAGTCTACTTCAATAAATTCAATATTTTTTTGATTGGGAAATAAGTTTTTTAATCTATCTATACCTCTTGCTGCACATACTAATTTATGACCTTCGTTCAATAAAATAGGAATTAAACGTTTGCCAATGTAACCAGTGGAACCAGTAATAAGAATTTTCATAAATTAGTTTGCTTCTTTAGGTCTTTGGTAAGAAAAGCGTGTATTATTCTTTGCAACAGCATAAGCATCTAAACCATTTATAGCTGCAATATTTCCTTTAGAGAGATTTATAAAACCATCTTCTTCTAACAGGTCATCATTTACATATATACCTTGAATTTCTGCAATTATATGTAATACATTATTTTTTTTGATGTGATATTCTTCTACATATTTCATAGCAATCTGAACAGGACAATCTTTTACAAAAGGAGGTAAAAAATCATCTTTAAATTCAGTTTCTAAATTTGTCATATCAAATTCAGAAATTTCTTCTTTGTATTTTGCTGATGTATGGTGAGCATCTTCTAATATATCAGCATGAACATGATTTAGTGTAAAAAAACCAGTTTCTTTTATGTTTTTGTATGTATCTCTTGGAACTGTAGTAGGTCTTAAAATAAATCCTAAAACAGGAGGGTTAGAGCCTAAATGAGTTACAGAACTGAAAACTCCAACATTATGAATACCATCTTTAGAAATAGAGCCTATTAAGTTTGCAGATTTATAACCAGAGCAAGAATTAATTAAATTAATTCTTGGGATTTTAGATAAGTTGTTGATGTCTTCTCTGGTGTAATGCATATTATAAGTTGGCAAAATTGTTTATCTGAATGTCTTTAGCTTTTAAATCAAACATTAAATTATACAAACCAAAAAAGGTTCTATTAATATAAATGAAATGCTTTGACCCTCTGTTTCCATTCATTTTTCTAAGCTCTGTGCTTTTAGTATATCTCTCTCCAAGTTCTTTTATTTTAGTAAAGAATACAGAATCAGAAAAATCAAAAACTTCATTGTTAAAAGGTTGCGTAAAAAGGCTTAACAATTCATGAAACATTTCTGTAAAAAACTCTAATTCTTCTTTCGCATCGTCCTCTCGCAAAATTTCCAATTCGTATAGTTTTTTTGTAAAAAACTCTGGATTTTTAAGATTCTCTTCTTCAGCTAGTTCAAAATAAGGAACATAAAATTCGTTAGGAATAGCTTTCATACAACCAAAATCTAAAGCAATTAAATCTCCTTCCGTAGAAACAAGGAAATTCCCTGGATGTGGATCTGCATGAACTTTTCTTAAATTATGCATTTGATGCATATAAAAATCCCATAAAGCTTGACCTAATTTATTTGATTTTTCTTGGTCTGTGTTGTAAGCTGTAAATTCAGATAAATGCTCTCCTTTCATCCAGTCCATTGTAATAATTCTGTCTGTAGATAGCTCTGGATAATATTCTGGAAATTTTAAGTTTGGAATGTGTTTGCAATTGTCAACAATTTCTTGACTTTGCTTCACTTCTAATATATAATTTGTTTCCTCAACTAATTTATCTTCTACTTCTTTAAAATATTTATCAGAATCTTTACCTCTAATGTTGAACATCTTTATTGCAATCGGTTTAACCAATGCTAAGTCTGATGAGATACTGTAAGATACTCCAGGATATTGAATTTTAATTGCTAATTTTTTTCCAAATTTTTCAGCTGCATGAACTTGACCAATACTTGCTGCATTTACAGACGTTGAATTGAATTTGTCAAAAATATCATTTGGATGTTTGCCAAAATACTTTTTAAAAGTTTTGATAACTAAAGCAGGTGATAAAGGTGGAACAGAAAACTGAGCCAAAGAAAACTTCTCTACATAAGCTTGTGGTAAAATGCTTTTTTCCATACTCAACATTTGAGCAACTTTTAAAGCACTTCCTTTAAGCTTTTTTAAACCGTCATAAATATCTTCAGCGTTATTTTGGTTCAAACGCTGTTTAGCTTCTTCTTCAGTAGCTGTAATTTTATCACCATAATACTTGATGTAATTCACGCCAATTTTTGCACCAGTTTGTACTAGTTTAGTGGCTCTTTGTATTTTGGATGTAGGTATTCTGTCTATGGTTTTCATTAAGCTGAGTTTGTTTCAGAAGCTATTAGTTAGAATGCATTTTTTCTTTGAATAAAAATTTACCTAAATCGATGATGCTTTTAATCGGAGTTGTGTCAATTAAGTCAAAACTTGCTTTGATAGATTTTTCAATGAAAATATCTGTTTTCTCAAAAGAAGCAGAAGTATCATCCAGCCAGAATTTCATGGTAACTAATAATTGAAACCAAACTGATTCTTTAATAGATCTTTTTTGAATTTTTTCTAGTTTCTCACTTTCAATATCAAAAATTTCAATATCTAAGTCATCAATATAATCTGCAAAGGCTTTCTTTAATCTTGATAAGGTTTTTAACTTTTTTAATTGATCTTTGCTGTTCTCAAGAGCATAAACAACATAACTTCTATTAGCAGTTAAATTCTCAAAAAAAGTATAATAGAAAGTTAAGAGTTTGTTTCTTGCATCAAAAGAATTGTAATCTTCACTTTTTTCTAGAACAGCATGTGTGTTGTCAAAAAAAGCTTTAAAAACTCCTTCTTCTAAAGCTTGAAAAGATCCAAAATATCTATAATAAATTGCTTCTTCAAAGTTATTGTGTTTAGCAAAAGCATAAACACTTTTAGGTTGTTCATTGTGTTCTAAAACATATTCCATGTAGAATGAAATAAGGTCGTTTTTAGTAACATTTTTCTTTTTGGCCATTAGAAATAAATTTGTTTAAGCAAAAATATGAAATGTTAAACAAAAAATTAAAATTGTGATATAATTCTTTGTTAAAAAGAAGAAATAAAAAAAGAGTTTGTGTAAACAAACTCTTTAGTCGGGGTGGCAGGATTCGAACCTGCGGCCTCCACGTCCCAAACGTGGCGCGATAACCGGGCTACGCTACACCCCGTGATAATTACGGATGCAAATTTACTGTATTATTTCTATATTGTGTAGAAGTTCGGAAGTAAATATCACTTAATATGAAAACTAATTTTTACATTCCATACATAATATTTTATTGTGTTTTATTCATTTCGTTTTCATTGAACGCTCAGAACTTTAAATATAAATTAATAGTAAAAGATTTGATAAACCCATGGGGTTTTACTTTTTTACCTGATAATTCGATTTTAATTACAGAAAAAAAAGGAGAACTCATTCATTTTAAAAATGGAAAAAAATAAAAGTTTCTGGATTACCTAGAGTGATTGAATATGGGCAAGGGGATTTAATGGATATTGAATTGCACCCAGATTTTGATGATAATAATCTTATCTACTTCACATATGCCTCCAAATCAGGTGAAGGTAGAGGAGCTAATACAACGCTTGCTAAGGCTATTTTTAAAGATGGAATGTTAAGTGAAAAAACTTTGTATAAAGCTTCTCCAAACTCAACAAGAGGTCAATATTTTGGATCTAGAATAGCTTTTGATAGACAAGGTTATATTTATTTTAGTGTTGGAGACCGTGGAAATAGAGATCAAAATCCACAAGATATTACGAAAGATTGCGGCAAAATATATCGATTGCATGATGATGGAAGAATCCCAAAAGACAATCCTTTTGTTAATGAGGTAGGAGCAAAAAAAGCGATTTACAGCTATGGAAATAGAAATCCTCAAGGAATGGAAATAAATCCTTGGACAGGAGAAATTTGGTCTCATGAACATGGACCCAAAGGAGGAGATGAAATTAATATTATTGAAAAAGGGAAAAATTATGGTTGGCCTAAAGCTAGCTTTGGAGTCAATTATAGCGGATCAAAATTTACAAATAAGACATCTATAAAAGGGATGAAAGATCCTTTTTATCATTGGACACCTTCAATCGATCCAAGTGGTATGGCTTTTATTTCTAGCAATGAATATGGTACTTACAAAGGAAGTTTATTAGTTGGATCTCTTAAATTTCAATATGTGTCAGTATGTACATTTGATAACAACAAAATTGTAAAGGAAGAGAAAATATTAAAAGGATTAGGAAGAGTTCGTTCCATTGAACAAGGTAACGATGGCTAAATATATGTAGGAATAGAGCAATTTGGTATTATTAAGTTGCTTCCGAAGTAGGAATTCTATTAAAAAATAAAACTTACTAACAATTCATCAATTTTTGTTATTAAACTATTGCAAATAATCATCTTTGCAAGTTCTTATTTTGCTCTGAAAAAAATAAATTTGTAACAATTAAAGAAAATACAATGTCTGATACAATTGAAAGAATTGAATGTTTAATTATAGGTTCTGGACCAGCAGGTTATACTGCTGCAATTTATGCTTCAAGAGCAGATTTAAAACCTGTAATGTATACCGGAATGCAAATGGGAGGACAGTTAACAACTACAACAGAAGTTGATAATTTTCCTGGCTATCCTGATGGTACAGATGGAACTATGATGATGGAAGACTTAAAAAAGCAATGTGAACGATTTGGAACGGATGTTCGTTTTGGAATGGTTACTAAAGTTGAATTGTCAGAAGAAGTTGGCGGAATTCACAAAGTAGAGGTAGATGGTTCAAAACAAATTGAAGCAGAATCAATTATTATTTCTACTGGAGCATCAGCTAAATACTTAGGATTAGAAAATGAACAGCGTTTAATTGGTGGTGGAGTTTCAGCTTGTGCTACATGTGACGGTTTCTTTTACAAAGGACAAGATGTTGTTGTTGTTGGAGGAGGAGATACGGCTGCAGAAGAAGCTACTTACTTGGCAAAACTGTGTAGTAAAGTTACGATGTTAGTTCGTAGAGATGAAATGAGAGCTTCTAAAGCTATGCAACATAGAGTAAATAAAACTGAAAATTTAGAAGTTTTATACAATACTGAATTGGATGATGTTTTAGGAGATACAGTTGTTGAAGGTGTAAGAGTTGTGAATAATCAAACAGGAGAAAAGCACGAAATACCTGTGATGGGATTATTTATAGCCATTGGTCACAAACCCAATACAGATTTATTTAAAGGTGTGATTGATATGGATGAAACAGGTTATTTAATCACAAAAGGAAAAACAACCAAAACAAATATCCCAGGTGTATTTGCTGCTGGAGATGTACAAGATAAAGAATACAGACAAGCAGTTACTGCAGCTGGAACAGGTTGTATGGCAGCTTTGGATGCAGAACGTTATTTAGCAAGTTTAAACTAAATATTGTTGTAAATAAAATAAAAAGAGCTGCCATTGGCAGCTCTTTTTATTTTATAAATTCTTATCAAAATTTTCAACCACTTCTATAATTAACTTCACAGCTTCATAGTAGAATTCTTGATTGATATTTTCAAACGTATCGGTGGATTTGTGATAATCTTTATGGTCTTCTACTCCAAAATAAATAAAAGGAATTTTCTCTTTATGAAAACTTCTATGATCTGAAGAAAACGTCCAATCATCTTGTTCTTTGTTATTTGGATTATCATGACCAAAAAGAAGTGTGATAGGAGAATCTAAATTTTCCAACTGAGGTTTTAATTGAGGATAATGATACAATCCAACTGCAAATAATTCATTTTTATCATTATGAGCAATCATATCCATGTTGATGTTTAAAATGATATTTTCCTTAGCATTTTTATGATTATTTACAAAATATGCAGACCCATGCATTCCAACTTCTTCAGCGTCTACAGCCGCAAAAATTAAATTGTGTTTGGGTGTTTTATCTTTAAAGTATTCAGCTATAGCAAACAAAGCAACAGTCCCAGAAGCATCATCATCTGCACCGTTATATATTTTTCCATTTCTGATTCCTAAATGATCAAAATGTCCAGTTATGACAATTGATTTATCTGTTTCACCTTTAATCATTCCAACTACATTACCACCTACAACTGTTGTGTCTGAAACATTAGAAAAATCTTTTTTTGCATTTTTTATAGGAAACATTCGTTGTCTCCATCTTCCTTTATAAACTTGCTCAAAAATCTGGTTATAAGAGTCACCTTCATATATTTCTAAACCAAGTTCTTTAAACTTAGAAGCGATGAATTGTTGAGCTTTATAGTTCCCAGGTTTTGAAAAACCTCGACCTTCATAAGCATCACTTGATAATTCTTTTAAATTAGCTAATAAAGTTTCTTTATCAATTGTAATTTCTTTTTCGGTTTGACAGGATGATAAAGAAGCGATAAAAATGAATAGATATAAAATTCTAAGTTTCATGTATGTTTTATTTTGAATGCTAAAAATACATTTTAAATATGAACAATAAAAAAACCGTTCCAATTGGAACGGTTTTTAAACAAACAACTAAATTCTAAAACCTATTAAGTTGAAGAAATTTTTAAATATCTTTTAGAAACAGTAACTATTTTCTGCTTTTAATTTTTCTGCGATTGTATTTCTTAAATCTACTACATTTGGATAATTAGTATATTTAGTAAAACGCTTTAATCCCATTAACAACATGCGTTGTTCATCACCTTCAGCAAAAGAAATAATTCCTTCTCTACCGTTTTTAGCAATGATTTCTACAGCATTGTATAAGTACAATCTTGCCATTGCAATTTGTCCTTCTTGCGCCTCTTCTCCAAAACGTTTTGCATTTTTCTCAGCACGTAATAAAGTTGATTCTGCCATGTAGATTTCGTTTAAAATATTAGCAGCAGCTAGCAATAATTGTTGGTGTTGTTCTAAATCTGGACCAAATTTTTGTATTGCAGATCCAGCAACCATTAAGAAAACTTTTTTCATTTTCCCAATCATCTCTTTCTCTTCTGCAAAAAGTTCTGAATAATCAGGTGTGTCAAAAGAAGGAATACCCATTAACTCATCTGCAACTGCAGTCGCAGGTCCTAATAAATCAACATGTCCTTTCATGGCTTTCTTAACCAACATACCAACAGACAACATTCTGTTAATTTCATTGGTTCCTTCATAAATTCTAGCAATTCTAGCATCTCTCCAAGCTGCTTCCATAGGAGTTTCTTCAGAGAATCCCATTCCACCAAAAATTTGGATACCTTCATCTGCACAAGCTTGTACATCTTCGGAAACAGTCACTTTCAATATTGAGCATTCAATTGCATATTCTTCAACACCTTTTAATTCTGCTTCTTGATGTGTGTTTCCAGCAGCCAAACGAGCGTTGATTCTATCTTCAATATCTTTTGCAGCTCTGTAACTAGCAGATTCTCCTGCATAAGTATTGGTTGCCATTTCAGCTAATTTTACTTTGATAGCACCAAAGTCTGCAATAGGAGTTTTAAATTGTTTTCTTTCTGTAGCATATTTTAATGCTGTGTTAGTAACTCTTCTTTGAGAATCGATACAAGCAGCAGCTAATTTAATACGTCCTACATTTAGAGCATTTACAGCAATTTTAAATCCACCACCTCTAACAGATAACATATTTTCTGCTGGAACAACAGTATCATTAAAAAATACTTGTCTAGTTGAACTAGCACGAATTCCTAATTTATGTTCTTCTTCGCCTAAAGTGATTCCATTAGGGTTGTTTGCATCATATTCAACAATAAATCCTGTGATATTTTTATCATCTTCAATACGTGCAAAAACAATCATCAAATTACAGAAACCTGCATTTGAGATCCACATTTTTTGTCCATTGATTTTATAAGCTTTTCCATCAGCAGAAATTTCAGCAGTTGTTTTTCCAGAATTTGCATCAGATCCTGCGCCCGGTTCTGTTAAACAATAAGCACCCATCCATTCACCTGAGGCTAATTTTGGAACGTATTTTTGTTTTTGCTCTTCTGTTCCGTATAAAGTTATTGGCATAGTTCCAATTCCAGTATGTGCACCAAAAGCAGTACTTAAAGAACCATTTCCACTAGAAATGTATTCACATGTAATCATAGTAGAAACAAATCCCATTCCTAAACCACCATATTCTTCTGGTACAGCAACACCTAAAAAGCCTAATTCACCAGCTTTTTTCATTACTTCTTCCGTTAAGGCATAATCTTTTGCCTCAAAACGTTCTCTGTGAGCAACGATTTCTCTGTCATTGAATTCTTTTACTGCATCTCGCATCATTTCTTGTTCTTCAGTAAAGTCCTCTGGAGTAAATATGTCTTCACACTTTGATTCTTTTACAAGGAATTGTCCTCCTCTTAGTATCTCTTTCTTTTTGTCTATTGTTTCCATATTTCTACTAGATATTAGAATTGAGTAATGAGTATTGAGATTATAATCTTTTTTGAAAAGAATAATTCATCTTTTGGATTTCAATACACAACTCAATTACTGGTTGTATTTTATTTTTGTTAATTAAACCTAATTCTATTAATAATATTAATTGAGTCTGTAACTCATAAGCAGACCCGTTTGCTATACTTAAGAAGTGTTTAAATTCTTTTTGAGAATTTCTTCCAGATCCTTCAGCTATATTAGAGGGAATTGAAACGGCACTTCTTTTTATTTGAGATGTCAAACCAAACTTTTCGTCAGTTGGTAATTCAGAAACTAAGAGATAAATAGTTTTAGTCAGCTCAATTGACTTTTGCCATATCTTTAAGTTTTCTATATTATGCATTGTTTAACTTCTCAATACTAATTTCTTAAATCTCATCACTAGTTCAAGAATTCAAAAATTCCAGCGGCACCTTGTCCAGTTCCAACGCACATAGTGACCATTCCGTATTTTCCTTGCATATTACGCTTTCTCATTTCGTCAAATAATTGAACAGATAATTTAGCACCTGTACAACCTAAAGGATGTCCTAAAGCAATGGCTCCACCATTTACATTTATGATATCTGCATTTAAATCTAATTCACGTATTACTGCTAACGATTGAGAAGCAAAAGCTTCGTTCAATTCAATTAAACTGATATCTTCTTGTTTTAGTCCTGCTTGTTTTAAGGCTTTTGGAATTGCAGCAACTGGTCCGATTCCCATAATTCTTGGTGGAACACCAGCAGCAGCATAACTTACCATTCGTGCAATTGGTTTTAGGTTTAATTCCTTTACCATATCTTCACTCATTACCATTACAAATGCAGCACCATCACTTGTTTGAGATGAATTACCAGCAGTCACACTTCCACCAGCTGCAAAAACTGGTTTTAGACGTTGTAAGCCTTCAATGTTTGATCCTTTACGAGGTCCTTCATCTTTGGTTACTGTGTATTTTCTTGTTGCTTTTTTTCCTTTAGCGTCTACGTAGGTTTCTTCAACTTCTATCGGAGCAATTTGATCTTGAAAGCGATTTTCTTCTTGCGCTTTTAATGCTTTTAAGTGAGAATTTAACGCAAACTCATCTTGGTCTTCACGTGAAATGTTGTATTTCTCAGCAACTGCTTCAGCAGTATTTCCCATTCCCCAATAATAATCTGCATGACCCTTTGCTACTGTATCATAATTCAATTCGGGCTTAAAACCTGTCATAGGAACTGAGCTCATACTTTCTGCTCCACCTGCAATTATACACTCAGCCATTCCAGACTGAATCTTTGCAACTGCAATACCAATAGTTTCTAATCCTGATGAGCAAAAACGGTTGACTGTAACACCAGGAACATCTTCTGTTTTTAATCCCATTAATGAGATTAAACGAGCCATATTTAATCCTTGAGATCCTTCTGGCATTGCATTTCCAACAATTACATCATCTATTCTTTTCTTATCAAATTCTGGTAATTGTTCCATCATGTATTCGATGGTTTCTGCTGCTAATTCATCAGCTCTTTTAAATCTGAAACCACCTCTTTTAGACTTTGCTACGGCAGTTCTATATCCTTTTACTATATATGCTGTTTTCATTTTCTTAATTTCTTAATGGTTTACCAGTTTTTAACATGTGCTGAATACGTTCTAATGTTTTACGCTCTGAACATAAACTTAAAAACGCTTCACGTTCTATATCTAATAAATACTGTTCAGAAACCTTTGTTGGTTCTGATAAATCTCCACCTGCCATCACATACGCTAATTTGTTGGCTATTTTTTGATCGTGTTCTGAGATGAATCTACTTGCTTGCATAGAATCTGTAGCAACCATAAATGCACCTAACGCTTGTTTTCCTAAGACTAGAACATCTTCTCTTGCAACAGGTTGTGTGTAGCCTGCTTCAGCCATTAATAAAGCGTGTTTTTTAGCTTGTGCTATTTGACGATCTTTATTGACAACAACTACATCTTTTCCTTTTTGAAGTAAACCTAAATCAAAAGCTTCATAAGCAGAAGCTCCTACTTTTGCCATTCCAATAGTTAAAAAGTATTCTTGTAGTACATTTAATTGAACATCACCAGGGCGAAAAGTATCTTGGGCTCTTAAAGCCATTTCTTTAGAACCACCACCACCTGGAATTACACCAACTCCAAATTCTACTAATCCCATATATGTCTCTGCAGCTGCAACAACTTTATCTGCATGAAGTGAAATTTCACAACCACCACCTAAAGCCATTCCATGTGGAGCAGAAATTGTTGGGATTGAAGAATAACGCATGCGCATCATAGTATCTTGGAAATACTTAATAGCATAATTTAACTCGTCATATTCTTGTTCTACAGCCATCATGAAAATCATTCCGATATTCGCTCCAACAGAGAAATTAGCAGCTTGATTTCCAACAACCAATCCTTGATAGTTTGTTTCTGCTAAATCAATTGCTTTGTTGATAGCAGCTAAAACATCGCCACCAATGGTATTCATTTTAGATTGGAATTCTAAGTTTAAAATTCCGTCCCCTAAATCTTCAATAACGGCTCCAGAGTTTTTCCAAACTTCATTAGACGTTCGAATATTGTCTAATATGATAAACGAATCTTGTCCTGGTTTTTTAACTTGAGTTTTTGAAGGAATATCATAGTAATATGTAGCTCCTTCTTTTACTGTGTAAAAAGAAGTTTCTCCTTTTTCTAACATTTCTGTTACCCAAGCTGCAGGTTCTTTACCTTCTGCTTTCATGATTTCTACTCCTTCTGCAACACCAATTGCGTCCCAAATTTGAAAAGGCCCATGTTCCCAACCAAATCCAGCTCTTAAACCATCATCGATTCTATATAATTCGTCAGAAATTTCTGGAATTCTATTTTGAACATAAGCAAACATTGCTGCAAAACTCTTTCTATAAAATTCACCTGCTTTGTCTTTTCCTCCAACTAATACTTTAAAACGATCGGCAACATTATCAATAGTTTTAGTCAATTCTAAGGTTGCAAATTTTGGACGTTGTTTTGTACGGTATTCTAGTGTGTTAAGATCTAATGAAAGAATTTCTTTTTTTCCATCTTCCTTAACTACTCTTTTGTAAAATCCTTGTTTTGTTTTACTACCCAACATTTTGTTTTCCATCATATGGTTTACAAAATCTGGAATTACAAACTGATCTCTCATTTCGTCATTTGGACAGTTGTCTTTTACTCCGTTTGCTGTATGAACCAGAGTATCTAATCCAACCACATCAATGGTTCTGAAGGTTGCAGATTTTGGACGGCCAATTACTGGACCTGTGAATTTATCTACTTCTTCAATAGTTAATCCCATTTCTTTTACAACATGGAATAAACTCATGATACCGAAGATTCCAATTCTATTTCCAATAAAAGCTGGAGTGTCTTTTGCCAGTACAGAAGTTTTTCCTAAAAATTTATCACCATACATCATTAAGAAGTCAGTAACATCTTGAGAACATTTTGGTCCAGGAACTACCTCAAATAATTTTAAATATCTCGGTGGATTGAAAAAATGAGTTACTGCAAAATGCTTTTGAAAATCTTCACTTCTTCCTTCGTTCATGAATTTGATTGGAATACCAGAAGTGTTTGAAGTAATCAAAGTTCCAGGAGTTCTGAACTTTTCAATTTTTTCGAATACTTGTTGTTTTATATCTAAACGCTCTACAACAACTTCCATTACCCAATCTACATCTTTGATTTTTGATAAATCATCATCTATATTACCTGTAGTAATTCTACTAGCAAACTTTTTGTTGTAAATAGGTGAGGGCTTGGATTTTAAAGAAGTTGCTAAGGCATCGTTTACCAAACGATTCCGTACAACTTTGTCTTCTAAAGTTAACCCTTTTGCTTTCTCTTTGTCGTTTAATTCTCTTGGAACGATATCTAATAAGAGAACTTCAACACCAATGTTGGCAAAGTGACAAGCAATTCCAGATCCCATAATTCCAGAACCGATAATTGCTACTTTCTTAATTCTTCTAGTCATTTGTTTTGATTTGTTTTATACAGCAGTTTTATTGACCTTATTTTGCTTGTAGATCATTTTATCTGCAATAAGTTTGTTTATGGTTGAAGTTACTTTGAAGAAAGATTCTAATTCTTCTTCTGTAACATGTTGTCGAATCGTATTGTTAAATGTAATAACAGATTCTCTAGAAACTTCTCTCATTTCTCTTCCGTAATCTGTTAGCTTGATAATCACACCTCTTCCATCTTCAGGATTTTTCTCTCTAGAAATGGCTCCTTTGTCTTCCATAGTTTTCAAAATTCTTGAAAGACTAGTGGGTTCCATTCCCATTAAAGGACCTAGAGCAGTTGAAGAAGTTCCGTTTTCATAATCAATATTAAGCAGTACAAAAGCTGTTGCCATTGTACTGTTATGGATAGCTGCACGTTCATTATATAATTTTGCAACAGCTTGCCAAGTAGCTCTTAATTGATGATCAATTGATTTGTTTTTTTCCATTGTGTCAAAGATATAAAAATTTACTATGCATGCATAGTAAATTAGAAAAAAATTATGCATGCATAGTAAATTTCTACTTCTTTTAGTCTTTTAATTGGTCAAAAGACACATCGATCTAGGACAATTTTAATGGGATATTTTTTATAAAAAAAGTTTAAGAGCTAAATTCAATAATTATAATTGAATTACTGGTAATAGGTAGCCAAAATTATATCTAGTATAAGAATTCAACTTTTCTCCGGTAGTAAAATTCACAGCTTCATACTCAGGATATGCACCTCCAGTTCCTCCTCAACAGTCTCCATTTACTGATCCTAACCAAACCTTAGAGAAACTATTATCACTCCACTCATTACATATTCTAGGATTATCTACAAATAATTCATCTATTTTTAAATCATAAAGATCTTTATTTTCATAAATGAATGATAATTCCTCTGATGTTGGTAATCTCCATGAATTCATGCCTGAAATTTAAGTATTTAAAATATCAAAGGTGTTATTCCAAAATTTAGTTGGATAATGTATATAATTTAAAATGTAGAAATTAGGTCTGGAAGTTCCTCATATTATCCTTTCCTAAATTATAGTGCTAGAAGATACACCAAGTTCAATAAAATCAATAGTGCTAATTCTAGGGACCTCTAAAATAATATCTATAAATGATATATCATTGTCTATAAATTGTTCTAAAGTAATACCATGATAGAATAACTCATGTATAGTTATTCCAGAGTCAATTAAATCAGTTACTGTAATATTAAGATTCAAAAACTCTTGAATAAAACTTTCAGATAAGGGGCTTACATAACATCCATTTTGTGGAAAATCCTCTTTTAAACTATCATATATTTCCTTCGGTGTCGCACCTAAATTTAAAATCTCCTCAACAGATGTATCAGAATTATATAAGTTAAAAATTTCATCATTTGTTAAACCTATTGTCTCATCTAATTGATTTAGGCCTTGTTCTGAAGAGCAACTAAATAAGATGATAAGCAATAAAACAAATATGTTTTTTTTGATAATTGAGTTGTGCATGAATTCTTTAAGTATATTCTTAACCAATCTTATGAAAAGTAATTGAATAGAAAAAATCTTCTAACTTAATTTCAAAGTTACTAAAATTATATTCTGGCGTTCTTTTTGATTACATATTTATTGTTATACTTTTATCTAGAAATCAAAAAATAAATGAGCAACATATTAATTATTGAGGACGAAGCATCTATTCGTAGAGTTTTAAAGAAAATCATTGAAGAAGAAAATGATAATTACAAAGTTTTTGAGGCCGAAGATGGTCTTTCAGGAATGGAATTAATTAAAGATAATGACTATGATTTGGTTTTGTGCGATATAAAAATGCCCAAAATGGATGGTGTAGAGGTTTTGGAAAAAGCAAAAAAACTCAAATCAGAAACTCCTTTTGTTATGATATCGGGTCATGGAGATTTAGACACTGCTGTAAATACCATGAGATTAGGAGCTTTTGATTATATCTCAAAACCACCCGATTTAAATCGTTTGTTAAATACTGTAAGAAATGCTCTGAATAAAAAAGAGTTGGTTGTAGAAAACAAACGTCTAAAAAAGAAAGTCAGTAAGAATTTTGAAATGATAGGAGAGAGTAAAGCAATTTCTCATATCAAAGAAATGATTGAAAAAGTTGCCGCTACAGATGCTAGGGTTTTAATTACAGGTCCCAACGGAACAGGAAAAGAATTGGTTGCTCACTGGTTGCATCAAAAATCGGATCGTTCAAAACTTTCAATGATCGAGGTTAACTGTGCTGCTATCCCTTCAGAATTGATTGAAAGTGAATTGTTTGGTCACGTAAAAGGAAGTTTTACTGGAGCAAATAAAGACAGAGCTGGTAAGTTTGAAGCTGCTAATGGAGGAACCATTTTCCTTGATGAAATTGGAGACATGAGTTTGTCTGCTCAGGCAAAAGTATTACGTGCTTTACAAGAAAATAAAATTCAACGTGTTGGTAGCGATAAAGACATTAAAGTTAATGTTAGAGTGGTTGCAGCAACCAATAAAAATTTAAAAAAGGAAATTGAAGAAGGAAGATTTAGAGAAGATTTATATCACAGATTGGCTGTAATTTTAATTGAAGTTCCTGCTTTGAATGAAAGAAGAGAAGATATTCCTTTATTAATTGATTTCTTCACAAATAAAATATCCAAAGAACAAGGAGCTTCAAAAAAAACATTTTCTAAATCTGCTATAAAATTATTGCAATCATATGATTGGACAGGAAATATTAGAGAGTTAAGAAATGTGATAGAACGTTTAATTATCTTAGGACAAGATGAAGTTTCTGAGGATGACGTTAAACTCTTCGCAAGTAAATAAGAGAAACTTATATCACTTATTTCAAACTATAAAAAAAGTTGATGCGAACATAAAAACTTCCCATCAACTTTTTTACTTCTAGGCTTATTCATGTGATATTTTTGTACCAGAATTTAGAATATTAATCAATTAAAAAATTATAAGATGGCTACAGCTGTAGGAAAAAAATTCCCTAACATTTCAGTAGATGCAATGAATGAAATGGGAGATACATTTAAAATCAATGTATTAGAAGAAGCAATCAACAACAAGAAAAAAGTAGTATTGTTTTGGTATCCAAAAGATTTCACTTTTGTATGTCCAACAGAATTACACGCTTTTCAAGCTGCTGTTTCAGAATTTGAAAAAAGAAACACTATTGTAATCGGAGCTTCTTGTGATACTCCAGAAGTACACTTTGCTTGGTTAAGTACTTCTAAAGACAATGGAGGAATTGAAGGTGTTACGTATCCAATTTTAGCAGATAGTAACAGAAACTTATCTAGCGTTTTAGGAATATTAGATATTACTGAAGAGCGTTACGATGAAGAAACTGACACTGTTCAAGTAGTTGGAGACAACGTAACATACAGAGCAACGTATTTATTAGACGAAGAAGGAAATGTTTTCCATGAAGGAATCAATCACATGCCAATTGGTAGAAATGTAAACGAATATTTACGTTTGATTGATGCTTATGCTCACTTACAACAACACGGAGAAGTTTGTCCTGCAAACTGGGAAGAAGGTAAAGATGCAATGGCTCCTAACGCAAAAGGAACTGCTGAGTATTTAGCTTCTCACTAAAAACTATAATAAATTATGGTACAAGAGTTAAGTCAAGATAATTTAGGAGAAATTATTTCTAACAATCCAAAAGTTGTAGTGCAATATTCTGCAACTTGGTGTGGAAACTGTAGAATAATGAAGCCTAAATTTAAAAAGCTTTCAACAGAGAGAGAAGATGCAGTTTTTGTAATTGCAGATGCAGAGAAATTTCCTGAAAGTAGAAAATTAGCAACGGTAGATAATTTACCAACATTTGCAACTTTTACAAATGGTTCTTTTTCTGATCAAGTTCAAACCAACAAGTTTGATAGTTTAAAAGAATTAGTAGATAAAATCTAAAATTATGAAATTACCAGTTATCAAACACTTGACAACGTTTATTGAAGAAAACGATCAAGATTATGTGTTAGAAACCATAGAAACACTAGAAGCCTTAACAGAAGTTCCGTCTTTAAAAGACGAAGAACTCGATGTAATTGGTGAGTTAATTTCTAATATGTATGGTGCTATAGAAGTTGATAAAATGGTAAAAGACGGTACACCAAAAAAGGAAGCATTGAATTCTTTTATGAAACGTGTGCTAGGATCTATAGATTCTTAATCTACTATAAATCATAAAAAAAGCCTCAAGATATCTTGAGGCTTTTTTTATGGAATTAATATCCTAGTTTCTTTAAGACCTCTTGAAATTTGGTAAAGTTTTCTTCTTTCGTTAAGTACAATTTTTCATCCTCAGTAAATTTGACAGAATTTACTTCTTTCTTTTTAGTGTTGAATTTCTTCGACTCTAATTCTGAAATTCCTTTTTCAAACTGACCTCCAACTTTATCTTCCCAACCTAAGTCTAGCTTTGTAGGTTTACATTTTTGGTAAGAAAATGTGTAGTAAAAAGCTTTTTTGTTTACGTTTGTTTCTTCATTATAGCTGCAGATAACCATAAAGTTGGTTTTATCCCTTTTACCATTTAAAACAATTGAGTTTCTTGAAATTCTTTTTTCAACATCAAAATAAATAGTTTCTGTCCAGAATTTTTTGTCAGAATCGTCATCGTTAACACGTCTAAAATTTAACGAGATATTTTTGGTGTTGGTATGATTTCTCATAAACGAAATCAATTCTTTTTTCTCTGTTAAAATTCTCATTGCAATCGCTTCTGGAGTCAATTTAGAGTTGATTCCTTTTAGTAAATTGTATTTGTTTTCTATATATAAAAATTGTTCAGTTAAGAACTGATCGTAGTTGATATTGTGCTTTGTTCTGTAATTTTTTATGTTTTTAAAAAACAATCGATTGCGTCTAAAATCTCCATTAAAGTATTTTAGCAATAAATTATAAGAAGCTTCGTAATCTTTCAACTGATATTTGGTCATGATTTTAAAAAAACCAAATCGTTGTTTGTTTTTCCTTTTAAGTTGATTTCACATTCCTTTAAAAAAGACAAAGCATTCTCAAATTTAGCATCGTCATAAGCTTCTACGGCTTTAGAGTAGTAATTAGAAGCTCTAATAATATCAATAGTAGTTTGAGAAAATGCTATAGTAGATACAAAAAGAATGACAATAAAGAAACGAAGTTTCATACAGCTAATTTGTTAGGATACGTAATATATAAAAAGAATTGATAGGGATAAAAAAAATGAAGTTTCGTTACCGGTTTTATGTATGATTTCGTTGCGTGTTTAAGCAATAAAGTCAGCAAATATAACTGAATAGAAAGTCTTCGAGGACTCTTGTATGTAGGCGAGTACTAGCATTGAATTATACACGTTGTTGGCAATAGTTTTTTAATTTTAACATTAAATTGTAAGGCTTTTTCGTTTAATATTGTATACAACTATATTGAAACAGCGACAATGGAAACTTTTAAGAAAATTAATAGGCCTTCGAAAGATGAGCAAAAATTAGCAATAGAATCCTATGATGCTTTGGCTTCTGTAATAGAACAATTGAAGTCGGAAAATCCAGAGATAGAAATTGAAGAAACTCAAGAAAGAATTAAAATTCCTTTAAGTGCTTTAAAATTTCTTGCTGAAATATTAAAAGCAATGAGCCAAGGGAAGCCTTTTTCACTTGTCCCAGTTGCGACAGAGGTCACAACTCAAAAAGCCTATGAATTTTAGGTTGTTCAAGACCTCATTTAGTTAAACTTCTTGAAGAAGGTGAAATTGAATTCACTAAAGTTGGTAAACATAGAAGGGTTAAATTTGAAGATGTTATGAAACATAAAAATAGCATGAAGAAAATTCAGAAACAGCATATTATTGATATGATGAAATCGGATGAAGAATTAGGTTTATATGATTCATAGTGTTAGATTTAAATGTGTCCTAGATACAAATGTTATTTATCCAATTGAGATTAGAGATTTACTTTTCTGGTTTGCATATTATGATATGTTTACTCCAAAATGGAGTGAGCATATTTTTGATGAATGGAAAGACGTAATGTCGAGAAAAGGTGTAAGCTTAGAGGAATCAAGTAAAAGAGCTAATAGAGCAAATCAAGCGTTCCCTGATGCTTTGGTTAATAACTATTCGGGTTTAATCAGTAGCCTTGAACTACCAGACCTTAAAGATAGACACGTTTTGGCAGCTGCTATTAAGACAAATGCAAATGTTATTGTTACAAACAACATTAAGGATTTTCCAAAAGAATATTTACCGTCTTTTGGTTTAACAGCAAAAACTGCTGACGACTTTCTCACAGATATCGTTGATTTAAATCCAGATCTGGCTGTCAAAGCTTTTAAAGAGCTTATTTTGAATAGAAGAAATCCTGATTTGGATGAGTTTCAAGTTTTGGATATATTAAGAAATCGAGGATTAAAAGATACTGCTGATTTTCTACATACTCAGTTGTAGTTAAATTGTTGCCAAATTAAATATAAGATGAGTTTTAATACTGAAACAAGTTCAGCACATGTTCATTTTATACAACGTTAACAAACGTTATCGGTTTTTAGGTTTAGAAACAATTTAGATTACTCATGAGTTAGTTGGGTTATAATTTCTTTGTGATTAGGAAACTCAGCAATCAATTCATCTCTATTGGGCATTACAAAATCTTTAAAATCAAAACCAGGAGCAACTGTACAACCTACAAATGCAAAGCTGTTATCCTTTGGAATTTCGGCAGCAAACCAATCACCAGCTTTTACAACGTATTGAGGAACTTCTCCGTTTTCTAAATCATTTCCAATCAATACTTTATGATACGTTCCATCTTTTGTAATTATGTGTAAATGCAAACAAGTTCCTTTGTAAAAATGCCATATTTCATCTTGGTTTATTTTATGAAAGGCAGAGAAATTCTCTGAGGTTAATAAAAAATATATAGAGGTACAGTAATTTCTATCACCCTCAAACGAAGTTCCTAAAACTGAATTCGGAATCGATTCTTTGCTTCTATATACTTCTTTAAAAAATCCACCTTCGGGATGTTTTTGTAAATCTAAACGTGTAATGATACTTTGTGCTTCTAAATTCATTTAAAAATTTTAAAATCAATATAGCTAAATTCTTAAAAAGAGAATTCATTTTAGTACTTTTAATCAAACAAATTTTCAATTGTATTTATGGAACTTAATTTAACCAAAGCCATTGTATTTTTCGATTTAGAAACCACCGGTGTTAATATTGCTACAGACAGAATTGTAGAGATTTCTATCTTAAAAGTATTTCCAAACGGAAACAAAGAAAGTAAAACGTGGTTGGTCAATCCAGAAATTGAAATTCCACCACAAGTAATTGCTGTACACGGAATTACCAATGAAAAAGTTGTTACAGAACCTACGTTTAAAGAATTGGCTCCACAAGTTGTTGAGATGATAGGAGATTCTGATTTGGCAGGTTTTAATTCTACAAGATTTGACATTCCGTTGTTAGCAGAAGAATTGTTACGAGCTGGAATCGATTTTGAAATGACCAATAGAAAATCTGTAGATGTTCAAGTAATTTTCCATAAAAAAGAACCTAGAAATTTAAGTGCAGGATATCAATTTTATTGTGGCAAAGAATTAGAAGGAGCACATTCTGCAGAAGCAGACACCAATGCAACTTACGAAATTTTAAAAGCGCAATTAGACAAATATGATGACATAGAAAACTCGATAGATTCTTTGAGCGAATTTTCTACACAAACCAAACGAGCAGACTTTGCTGGTTTTATTTTATTGAATGATAAAAAAGAAGAAATCTTTTCTTTTGGTAAGTACAAGGGTAGAACGGTAGAAGATGTTTTTAAAGAAAATCCAGGATACAATACTTGGATTCAGAATGCAGATTTTCCTTTGTACACAAAAAAGGTGTTACGTCAAATAAAAGAAAGAATGTCTTCGCCTAAAAAAGGAATGTCAGATGAAGAAAAGCTACAAGCTTTGCAGCAAAAATTCAATTTGCGTTGATGTACAAATTATGCATTCCATTTTTATTGATTGCTTTTTCTGTGCAATCTCAAAGGGTTTTTATCAAAGGAACTTTATTAGATGCTGACACAAAGAAACCTGTTATGTATGCTAACATTAGTTTTTTAAATTCTTCTGATGGAATTTCCAGTAAAGAAGATGGAACTTTTGAATTGTCTGTGTTTAAAAACTATCTAAAAGGCAAAGTTCACATCTCCTGTCTAAATTATAAAGATACCATTGTAAATGCCAAAGATTTAATAGATGCAACCTTGAATTTGCAATCCAAAACAGAAGTGTTAAATGAAATTATTCTATCTAGAAAATTAGAGCAGCAACTTATTTTAGATCCTGTAAAAAGAAACATCATTTCTATGCACAGTAGAGGTTTACGAATGGTAGCAAAATACTTTCCCAATACAAAAGCTAATAAATGTTGTAAGTATCTAACCAAAGTTACCATTGAGTTTCCGAAAAGAATTAATAAAAAAGCAAAGTTTCGATTCCGAATTTTTGATATGGATACAAAAACCGGTACACCCAAAAATGATTTATTGTTAGAGAATATTCCTGTAAACATTACAGAAAATCAAAAAAATGTTGAATTGGATATAACGGATCAAAATATTGAAATGCCAGAAAATGGTTTTTTTGTTGCTTTTGAAAAACTGTTTATTCCTTATAATAAATACGGAACCAATACAGATCCTGGAGGTGGAGGCAAAGGATTTTATGCTCCGATAATCGGTGTAACCAAATCTAAATTTTACAAAAGGAATATTGGTAGAAATTTTATTTTTACCAAAGGAAAATGGTTAGAATTACCCTATACTAAATATGGAAAATTGAAAGGTTATGTTCCTGCAATTTCCGTAACTTTATCCAACTAAAATTCAATAGCAACATGTTTGTAGATTATAAAGATTTACCCAATAATTCTAGAGTTTGGGTCTATCAAAGTACTAGAGAATTTACTCCCAATGAAATTCATTTAATTGAAGAAAAAGCCAGAGATTTTGTCAATCAATGGACTCGTCATGGACAAAATTTAAAAGGTTCTTTTACCATAAAATACAATCAATTTTTAGTGTTGGCAGTTGATGAAGGTTTCAACAATGTTTCTGGATGTTCTATAGATTCATCGGTTCATTTTGTACAAGAACTAGAAAAAGTTTTACAAGTAGATTTGATGGACAAGATGAATATCTCATTTAAAGATGGAGATATCATCAACATTGTAAAAATGAATGCATTTAAAAACTATGCGAAAGAAAATAAAATTACGTCTGACACCGTTGTTTTTAATAATATGATTTCTACCAAAGAAGAATTTGAGAATTCTTGGGAAATTCCAGCTTCACAAAGTTGGCACAAACGATTTTTGGTGTAATTCTTGTTTTACCTTTCATATGAAGCAACTCTTATTTCTATTCTTTTTATTCAGTATCATTTCTGTTAGTGCACAAAATTTTGATCCGCTTAGAACCGATGATTTTGATGCGCAAAAGCAATGGGTCGATAGTATATTAAACACTATGTCAATTGATGAAAAAATCGGTCAGTTATTTATGGTACAAGCTTATTCAAATAAGGATGAAGAGCATACAGAGTTTATCAAAGAAATGATTACCAAATATCATGTTGGAAATCTAATTTTTATGCAAGGAACTCCTGAAAAACAAGCTGAATTGACTAACTATTATCAATCCATTTCTAAAATTCCGATGTTGATAGGTTTTGATGGTGAATGGGGTTTGGATATGCGTTTGCAAAACACGTATAAATTTCCTTGGAATATGACCTTAGGTGCTGTTCAAGACAATGATTTGATTCAGCAATTTGGAAAACATTTAGGAGAACATTGCAATCGTTTAGGTATTCATGTCAACTTTGCACCAGTTGTTGATATCAATACAAATCCAGACAATCCAATTATTGGAAATCGATCGTTTGGAGAAAACAAGAAGAACGTTACAAACAAAGCGATTGCTTTTACTAGAGGAATACAAAGTCAAGGAGTTTTGGCAAATGCAAAACATTTTCCAGGACATGGAGATACTTCCACTGATTCTCACAAACAATTACCAGTTTTAAATTTTACCAAAAAGCGCTTAGAAAACATTGAATTGTATCCTTATTCCAGAGTTTTTGATGCTGGTGTTGGAAGTGTGATGACCGCACATTTAAATGTTCCTGCTTTAGAATTTGATACTAGTTTAGCATCGTTTGATAATGAAACTTCCAATGGTTCTAAAATAGATGTAGATATTCCAGCTTCTAAAGGAAAATCTGCTTTACCCACCTCACTTTCAAAGAAAGTAATTACAGGATTATTAAAAGGAAAATTAGGCTTTTTAGGTTTAATATTTACTGATGGTTTGAACATGAAAGGAGCAGCCAATTATTCAACTTCTGCAGAGATTAATTTAGCGGCAATTGAAGCAGGAAATGATGTGTTGTTGATTCCACAAGATGTTCCAGAAACTGTTGATTTGATTAAGAAATCTTTAGAAACAAATCTTTGGCTAAAAGAAAGGATTAATGAATCAGTTCAAAAAATCTTATTGGCAAAATACAAAGTAGGATTGCAAAATTACCAAGCGATAGATAGTACAAATTTAGTCTCAGATTTAAATCGATTGTCTGATGAGGTTTTACATCGAAAATTGGTTCAGAATTCATTGACTGTTATAAAGAACAGAAAGAAAATTCTTCCAATCAAAGATTTAAAGAAGAATGAGAAAATTGCATATGTGAAATTAGGAGATGATTCTGGTGAATATTTTTCTAAAATGCTTTCTAATTATACAGAAGTTGATACGGTTTCAGATGCTACACTTCAAGGTTTGGTTGATAAATTAACGTCTTATGACTTGGTGATTGTTGGGTATCATAAATCAAATAAAAACCCTTGGAAAAATTATAAATTCTCAGATAGAGAATTGATTTGGTTAAAAGAAATTGCAAAAAAGAATAAGACAATTCTTTCTGTTTTTGCAAGTCCTTACAGTTTAAAACAAGTACAATCTTTTGGAAATATTGAAGGGGTTTTAGTAGCCTGTCAGAATAGTAAAATTGCACAAGAATTAGCTGCTCAAGCTATTTTTGGAGCGTTCTCTACCAAAGGAAAATTACCGGTTTCTATCAACAAAGAATTCAAAGAAGGAAAAGGAATAGAAACACAGAATTTACAAAGATTACAATACGGAATTCCAGAATCTGTAGGAATGTCATCACAAAAATTAGAGAGAATAGATTCTATAACAGAATGGGTTTTAAATGATAAAATGGCTCCAGGAATGCAAATTCTTGTGGCAAGAAATGGAAAAGTTGTTTACAACAAGAACTTCGGTTTTCATACAGATGAAAAAAAGAATCCTGTTAAAAGTTCTGATGTCTATGATGTTGCTTCTTTAACAAAAATATTGGCTTCGTTACCAATGATTATAAAAGCAGACGATGACAGAAAACTAAAGATTACTTCTAGTATTAGAGAGTTACTACCGAGTTTTAAAAAATCAAATAAGGATACAGTAACCATTAAAGAAATGCTTTCACATTTTGGACGCTTACAAGCTTGGATTCCTTTTTATAGACTCACACAAGATAGTATTACAAAAAAGAATTTACCTGAACTATATAGTAAAAAAAAGTCTAGAAAATATTCGTTACAAGTTGCTGAAGATTTGTATTTGCAAACAGACTACAAAGATTCCATTTATGAGTATATAAAAGAGTCAGAACAAAGAGAAACAATTAGTTATAAATACAGTGACTTAGGTTATTATATTTTTAAAGAAGGATTGGAGAATAAATATAAAAAACGACTCGATTTTTTAGTTCAAGATGAGTTTTATAAGTCTCTAGGAGCTAACAGAATGCGATACCTTCCTTTAGATAAATTTGATAAAAAGGAAATTGTTCCCACAGAAAAAGACACCTATTTTAGAAATCAATTATTGCATGGTTATGTGCATGATATGGGTGCAGCAATGTTAGGTGGTATAGGAGGTCATGCAGGATTATTTGCCAATGCAAATGATGTGGCAAAAATGATGCAACTCTATTTACAAGAAGGGTTTTATGGTGGAAAACGTTATTTTAAATCCTCAACATTTAAAAAGTACAATAGACGTTATTTCAAAAAAGAAAAAGTCCGTAGAGGTTTGGGTTTTGATAAACCACAATTAAATCCTGATATCAAAGCAACTTGTGGTTGTGTTTCTGATCAAAGTTTTGGTCATAGTGGATTTACAGGAACGTATACTTGGGCAGATCCAGAAAGCGGAATTGTTTATGTGTTTTTATCTAACAGAGTTTATCCAACTATGGATAACAGAGGTTTGGTAGAAAATGACATAAGAACTAGAATTCAAGGACTTATTCAGGAATCGATATTGGTGGAGTAGTGTGTAGTTTCGCATACAAAAACAAAACAACAAGAGAACTTAGCAAGTAATAAATTCCGATTTGTAAACTCCAAAAATAACTGAATAAAAAAGTTTGTAATGAGTAAAAAACAAACGTTGTTACCATACTAATACTAAACCGAAAAGTATCTATGAACTCAAATTCGTTATTTTTTTTGTCTACATATTTCCAAATCAACCAAGGAAAAAAACTGTTGATTACAATCAAAGGTTTTAGCATTTGAATCCAGTTAATGACTGATTTTTTAGATTTTATTTTTTGAGTTTTTATCATAGAATTTACTTCACTTACTTTAGTAAAATCTACATTGGCTTTATTAAGGTTTTCTATAGTTTCTGAATAATTTTCATCCAAAGGAATATGAACCGATAGCTCTTTTAATTGGTTGCTAATATCTTTTTTTAAGCGAACAATTTCTGAAGTAAGATTCTCCCTTGAGTAATAGTTATTAGCAAGAATTGAGGTTCCATAATGCAGAGCAACTTTTCCAGGATATACAGACGGATTTTGATAGGTCAAACCTACAGGGATTAAATGAATTTTTAAATCAGGAGATCTTTCTAAAGCACCAAAAACAATTCTTGTAAAACCTTTGCTCAAAGGTCTAATTGTTCTCATTTTATTATGACTTCCTTCAGGGAAAATCATCAATGCTTTTTCTTCTTTTAAAATTTGATAACATCTCTCAAAAATCTCTTGATTTTTAGATAACTCTTTCACACCATCTCGAATCCTGTAAATAGGCATTAAGTTGAGTGTTGCCAAAAACTTTTTTACAGTTGGGTTTTTAAAAGCACCAGCTTTTACTAAAAAATGTTGAATTCTAGGATTATTCACGGCCAAAACCAAAGGATCTATCAATCCGTTAGGATGATTGACTAAAAACATAACAGCTCCTTTTTTAGGTATATTTTCTCTACCACTAATTCTTATTTTCTTTGTGTAAAAGAAAAGAGAAATTTTAATGGATAACTTTATAAAATAATACCAAAGTAACTTCAATAAGAATGTGGTTTAAAATCCTTCTGAGATGCGTTGTAATTCTTTAGGTTGTAAAATGTAGATTTCTTTTCCTTTCAAATGAATCAATTTTTCTTTTTTAAATCCAGAAAGCAAACGAATGGCAGATTCTGTTGCTGTTCCGATAATACTAGCAATATCTTCTCTAGATAGTAAAACATCTAAAGAACCATTTTCATTTGTTTTAAAATTGTTGTGGAGATACACAAGTGTTTCTGCAAGTCTTTGTTTTACTGTTTTTTGAGCCATATCAACAATTACATCATCAGCTTGTTTTAGAGAAACCGCTAAGTTTTTTAACATAGCCATGGTAAAATTATTATTCTCTTTTAAGTCTCTAACAATTTCTTCTTTAGGAATAAAACAGACCTCCATATCATTCAAAGCGGTAGCTCTTAAGTTGGCAGGTTCTGCAGAAATTAAACTTCTTTCGCCCAATAAATCTCCTTTTTTAATAAGTTTGATAATTTGATCACGACCATTCGTACTCATTTTGGTAATCTTACAAATACCGTCTTTGATACAAAAAATACCGTTGATATATTCTCCTTCATCAAAAAGAACATCACCTTTTTTTACAACTTTACCAGTTTTACAAGCAGAAATCCTGATAATTTCATCTTTTGATAATTCTCTTAATGCGCTTAACTTTCTCACAACGCATTGATCACATTTGCTCATTTAAGTTTTATTTATGCCCAACACAAATTAATAAAAAAATGTGATAATTATCATGCTTTTTTGTAATAACCCGTGCAATATTTGTAACTGTAAGAATTAGAGTAAGGAATGAGTCACCAATTATGTTACCATTGTGGAGACAATTGTAAGTCAGATCGAATTGCAATTGAAGAGAAACTATTCTGTTGCAATGGATGCAAAACGGTTTATGAGATCTTGTCTCAAAATGACATGACTTGTTATTATGATTTTCAATCAAACCCAGGAGCAATTCCATTGGAGATAGAGGGAAAATACGATTATCTAGAAAGTGTTGGCATACAAAATAAGCTCCTAGAATTTCAAGAAGATTCTATCCATATTGTTAATTTTTACATACCTCATATTCACTGTAGTTCTTGTATTTGGGTTTTAGAAAACCTACATCGTATCAATCCAAAGATCATTAGTTCTCAAGTTGATTTCCCAAAAAAGGAAATACGAGTTTCTTACAATCCAAATAAAATTAACTTAAAAGACTTGGTAATTCTATTAAATTCAATTGGTTATGAACCTTACATCAGTTTGGATGATGTTGATGCCAAAGCAAAAAAAGTAGATAGATCTCTTTTATATAAAGTTGGAATTGCAGGTTTTGCTTTTGGAAACGTAATGTTTTTGTCATTTCCAGAATATTTTGAAGTGTCAGAATTTTGGTTAGAAAAATACAAGTATGTTTTCCGTTATTTAATGCTGTTTTTCTCTTTACCTGTTGTAATTTATTCAGCTAGTGGATTTTTCATATCGGCTTTCATAGGTTTAAAAAGTAAAATTTTAAATATTGATGTTCCTATTGCTTTAGGTATTTCAGTTCTTTTTGTGAGAAGCACCATTGAAGTTCTTTTTGATTTAGGAACTGGTTTTTTTGATAGCTTAACAGGATTGGTGTTTTTTCTATTGCTTGGAAAATTCTTCCAGCAAAAAACATACAACTTCTTATCTTTTGAGAGAGATTATAAATCGTATTTCCCAATTGCCATCACAAGAATTCAAAATAGAGAAGAGGAGACCATAGAAATTTACGATATAAAAAAAGGAGATAGACTCTTAATTAGAAACCAAGAATTAATTCCTGTAGATGGAATTTTAATTTCAGAAACAGCTACAATAGATTACAGTTTTGTTACAGGTGAATCAAAACCCGTAGAAAAAAACTCAGGAAACAAATTGTTTGCAGGAGGAAAACAAATCCAAGGAGCTATAGAAATGGAGGCTGTTTCTAATGTGTCACAAAGCTATTTAACGCAACTATGGAGCAATGATGTGTTTCAAAAAGACAAAGCATCAAGTTTTCAAACCATTACAGATACGATAAGTAAACATTTCACATTAATAGTCTTACTCATTGCTTTTTCATCAGGTTTATTTTGGTTGTTTTACAAACCAGAGATGGCCTTGAACGTATTTACAGCTGTGTTAATCATAGTATGTCCTTGTGCTATTGCATTGGCAGCACCATTTACATTAGGAAATATGCTTAGGATTTTCGGAAAGCATAAAATGTATTTAAAAAACACAAAAGTAATTGAGAAACTATCAAAAATCACAACCACAATTTTTGACAAAACAGGAACGCTAACAACTAATAGAAAAAGTGAAGTTGTTTATAAAGGAAATGAATTGAATCCATCACAATTGGTTACTTTAAAAAGTGTTTTTAGAACATCAAACCACCCTTTGAGTCGGAAAATTTATGATGAAATTAAAGAAACTGAATTGCTACCTGTTTTCAATTTTAAAGAAAGTATTGGTAAAGGTGTAGAAGCAGTTGTAGAAAAAACAAAAGTTAAATTAGGATCAGAGTCTTTTGTTAAACAAGAAGTAAAAAGTTTAAACTTTGATACCTCTGTTCACGTTAGTTTGGACAACAAATACCAAGGAAAATTTACCTTAAAAAACAAATACAGAAAAGGAGTAGAAGGTGTTTTTTATAAGCTGAACCAGTTTTATAAAACTATTTTATTATCTGGAGATAATGAGGGTGAGAAGCCGTTTCTAAAAACTATATTACCAAACAATACAAAGATGTATTTTCATCAAAAACCACAATCTAAACTAGATTTTGTGGCACAATTGCAACAAGAAAATCAAAAAGTTTTGATGGTTGGTGACGGATTAAATGATTCTGGAGCTTTTGCACAAAGTGATGTTGGTATGGCAATTTCTGAGGATATCAATGTATTCTCTCCAGCCTGTGATGCTATTGTAGACGCAACAGTTTTTGATAAAATTCCCTTACTCTTACAATTATCTAAAAAATCAGTACAAATTATAAAATACGCATTTGTTCTTTCATTTTTTTACAATGTTACAGGTCTATATTTTGCAGTTACAGGTCAATTATTACCAGTTGTTGCTGCTATTTTAATGCCTTTAAGTTCCATTAGTATTGTGGCGTTTACAACTTTCGCTACCAATTTATTAAACAAAAAATATTTATCATGAAGCTAAATCAAAATATAGACCACACATTGCTAAAACCCACAGCAACAAAAGATGATATCATAAGACTCTGTCAAGAAGCCATTCAGTATGAGTTTTATGCTGTTTGTGTAAATAGTAGTTATGTTCCTTTTGCAAAAAAGCACTTATCAGATTCGAACGTAAAATTAGCAGCTGTTGTAGGCTTTCCTTTAGGGGCAATGGATACAGAATCAAAAATCTATGAAGCAGAACAAGCTGTAAAACATGGAGCTGACGAAATAGATATGGTAATCAATGTAGGATTACTAAAATCTTGTGATTATCTATATGTTAGAAATGAAATTGAATTGATTAAAAAAGCGATTGGTAATAAAGTACTCAAAGTAATTTTAGAAAATTGTTATTTAACCAAAGAAGAAATTATTGTCGCTTCACAATTATCGGTGAATGCAAAAGCAGATTTTATAAAAACTAGTACAGGCTTTGGAACAGGAGGAGCAACTCTAGAAGATGTAAAATTAATGAAAGAAGTGGTTTGTGATTTGGCAAAAATTAAAGCTTCTGGTGGCGTTAAGAACACTGAAGACGCCATAAAATATATCAAAGCAGGAGCAGACAGAATAGGAACTTCATCTGGTATTGCCATAGTAATAGGAAAAACCCAAGAAGTATGAGTGTACATATTGGAGCAAAAAGAGGAGAAATAGCAGAAACTGTATTACTTCCTGGAGATCCATTAAGAGCAAAATGGATAGCCGATACTTTTTTGGAAGATGTTTTTTGCTACAATAAGGTAAGAGGAATGTATGGGTATACTGGAACTTTTAATGGAAATAAAGTTTCGGTTCAAGGAACAGGAATGGGAGTTCCATCAACTCTAATTTATGCAAATGAATTAATTCAAGACTACGATGTCAAGAATTTGATACGAGTAGGGTCTGCTGGATCTTACCAAAAAGATGTCAAACTAAGAGATATAGTGATAGCAATGGCAGCATCTTCAAATTCTGCAATTAATAGACATCGATTTAGAGGAGCAGATTATGCTCCAACAACTAGTTTTGATTTGTTTAAAAAAGCAGTGTCAATATCAGAAAAAAAATCAATTCCAATAAAAGCAGGAAACATTTTAACCTCCGATACTTTTATGCAGACGATTTTTATAACTTCAGATTGTGGGCAGAATTTGGTGTTTTGTGTGTGGAAATGGAAACAGCAGGTTTGTATACTGTTGCAGCTAAATACAATGTAAATGCCTTATCAATTCTTACAATTTCTGATAGTTTGGTTACTGGAGATAGAACATCATCAGAAGATAGAGAAACTTCCTTTACCGATATGGTAAAAATTGCTTTAGAATTGGTTTAATTGATATTTTAAGCAATAAAAATCATTACATGATAAATGTCATTTTTTGACACAGTGTTCATCTATATTTTTACTTCGATTTTATCAGGCACACATGAGCGTAATTTATTTATTACTTACACTTAGTATCATAGTAGCATTAGTGTTTTTCGTAGCATTCATAATTTCCGTTAGAAACGGACAATATGACGATTCCTTTACGCCATCTGTAAGAATACTTTTTGATGATGAGCTGGTAAAGCCAAAAACTAACGATAAACTAAATAAAACAAATTAGATTATGGAAATGCAACAATTTTATTACGATAACAAAATCGTGAAAAAATTCATGTACGCAACACTTCTTTGGGGAATTGTAGGATTCTCAGTTGGATTGCTTCTCGCTTTCATGTTTTTATTCCCAAATGTAACTGACGGTATTTCGTGGTTAAGTTTTGGTCGTTTAAGACCTTTACATACAAACGCGGTTATTTTTGCATTTGTAGGGAATGCAATTTATGCAGGAGTTTACTACTCTTTACAAAGATTGCTAAAAACAAGAATGGCTAGTGACTTTTTAAGTAACTTCAATTTTTGGGGTTGGCAATTAATCATCGTAGCTGCTGCGATTACTTTACCCTTAGGAATTACTACATCCAAAGAATACGCTGAATTAGAATGGCCTATAGATATTGCTATAGCACTGGTTTGGGTAGCTTTTGGAGCTAATATGATTTGGACCATCTTAAAAAGAAGGCAGCGTCATTTATATGTAGCTGTTTGGTTCTATTTAGCAACATTTGTTACAGTTGCTGTGCTTCATATTTTTAATAGTTTAGAATGGCCAGTGAGTTTCTTGAAAAGTTATTCTGTATATGCAGGTGTTCAAGATGCATTGGTGCAATGGTGGTATGGACATAATGCAGTTGCATTTTTTCTAACGACTCCATTCTTAGGATTGATGTATTATTTTGTTCCTAAAGCTGCAAATAGACCTGTTTACTCTTATAAATTATCAATTGTTCACTTTTGGTCTTTGATATTTATATATATCTGGGCTGGTCCACATCACTTATTATATTCAGCGTTACCAGATTGGGCTCAAAATTTAGGAGTTGCATTTTCTGTAATGTTAATTGCTCCTTCTTGGGGAGGTATGATTAATGGATTACTTACACTACGTGGAGCTTGGGATAAAGTAAGAACAGATCCAGTATTAAAATTTATGGTTGTTGCAATTACAGGATATGGTATGGCAACTTTTGAAGGTCCAATGTTATCATTAAAAAATGTAAATGCAATTGCACACTTTAGTGATTGGATTATTGCCCATGTTCATGTTGGAGCATTAGCTTGGAACGGTTTTCTTGCTTTTGGTATGTTGTATTGGATGTTTCCAAAACTATTCAAAACCAAATTATATTCTACAGGCTTAGCAAACGTTCATTTTTGGATTGGAACCTTAGGAATTGTGATGTATGCATTACCAATGTATGTAGCTGGATTTGTTCAAGCTTCAATGTGGAAACAATTCAATCTAGATGGAACATTAACCTATGGAAACTTCCTAGAAACAGTAGCAGAAATTATTCCGATGTATTGGATGCGAGCTATTGGTGGTAGTTTATACATCTTAGGAGCTTTTGTGATGTTATATAATATTATAATGACAGTTAGAGCTGGATCTAAGGTAGAGGATGAGTTGGCAGAAGCTGCTCCATTACAAAAAGTAACAAAATATAGACAAAAGAAAGAAGGTTACCACACTTGGTTAGAAAGAAGACCAGTTAAGTTGACAATTTATGCAACAGTAGCTATTTTAATTGGAGGTATGGTTCAAATTATACCAACTCTATTAATAAAATCTAATATTCCAACAATTACAAGTGTAAAGCCATATACACCTTTAGAGTTAGAAGGAAGAGATTTATACATCCGTGAGGGTTGTGTAGGTTGTCACTCACAAATGATTCGTCCGTTTAGAAGTGAAGTAGAACGATATGGTGAATATGCCAAAGCTGGAGAATTTGTGTACGACCATCCATTCTTATGGGGAAGTAAACGTACAGGTCCAGATTTATTAAGAGTTGGAGGTAAATACTCAGACAATTGGCATTTTAATCATATGTACGATCCTCAAAGCACATCTTCAGGTTCTATTATGCCAGCATATCAATGGTTGATTAGAAACGAATTGAATAAATCTCAAACGGAAGACAAGATGAGAGCAATGGTTTCAATTGGTGTTCCTTATACTGATGAAGATATAGAGAATGCACAGAAACATATGATAGCTCAAGGAACTCAAATTGAGAAAAACTTGTATTCAGATCCGGATTTTGTTACATCCTATGAAGCAGATAAAAAGTTTGCAAAAGAAAACGGTGAAGACTTTGTAGAAATGAAGAATAGAGAAATCGTTGCTTTAATAGCTTACTTACAACGATTAGGAACCGATATCAAAATAAAAGATATTGAAGATCAATTAAGTATAAACCAAAAATAAGAAAGCATGTTAAAATTTATAAAAGGACATTTAGAAACAATTGATAGCGTTCAAGTGTATCCATTAATTTCTCTAGCTATATTTTTCACCTTCTTTCTAATATTAGGTTGGTGGGTTTTTACAGCAAAAAAAGACTACATAAAAAAAGTAAGTCATTTACCATTAGAAGATCATTAAAAAACAAAACATCATGAAAAAATATTTTCAATCTTTAGGATATATTCTCTTTCTAATTATAACTTTTGTAGGACTTACTCAAGCGTTTTTAAGTTATGAGAATCCATTAGACATTTATGAAAATCCATTGGTTTGGATTGCATTAATCTCATTTGTAACTGTTGTTGTTCTAAAAGAACTTCTCAATTTAGTTTCGTTGCAACAAACTGAAAAATTGCAATTAGAAAAAGAAGGAATAGACCCAGAAACTATAGATAAATATGCTTGGTTTAAAAAATTGATGAAATCTTGGACAAAATCCAAAGATATCAAAGATGAGGAAGAGATTGTTTTAGACCATAATTATGACGGCATTAAAGAATTAGATAATACTTTACCACCATGGTGGGTGTATATGTTCTATGCAACCATTTTGTTTGGAGTTATTTATTTAGTAAGATTTCATGTTGTGGGAGATTACGATCAAGCAACGGAATACGAACAAGCAGTTGCTGAAGCAAAAATGGAATTGGAGAAATACAAAAAAAATACACCCTATGTTTTTGACATTGAAAAAGCAGAATTGCTAGCTGATGAGAGTTCTTTGAAAAGAGGAAAAGCAGTTTTTAATTTAAACTGTGCTAGTTGTCATACAAAAGATGGAGGAGGAGGTATTGGTCCAAACTTGACCGATAAAAACTGGATCTTAGGTGGAGGTTTTAAAAATGTATTTAATACCGTTTATAATGGTGGTAGATCAGGTAAAGGAATGATTGCTTGGAAAGCCACTTTGAAGCCACAAGACATTCAAAAAGTTTCTAGTTATGTAATCTCTATGCAAGGAATATCTCCAGCAAAACCTAAAAAGGCAGAGGGAGAAATTTGGGAAGAAGAGTAAAACAATATAGAAGATATTAAACGTTAGTTTTTTTAGTAGTTTGACATGGAAATACCCGAGAACGAAAATTTCAGAGATAGTATTGGTACAATCACCAAAGAAGGAAAACGTTCTTGGGTATATCCAAAAAAACCAAGCGGAAAGTTTTATGAATACCGTAAACTAGTTAGTTATTTTTTATTAGCATTCTTATTTGCTGCTCCATTTGTAAAAATTAATGGAAATCAATTTTTACTATTCAATGTTTTAGAGAGACGATTCAATATTTTTGGATTCCCTTTCTGGCCACAAGACTTTTATTTATTTGTAGTTTCGATGATTTTAGGTGTGATTTTTATCACACTTTTTACAGTTGCGTTTGGTCGAATTTTTTGTGGATGGATTTGTCCTCAAACCATTTTTATGGAAATGGTTTTTCGGAGAATAGAGTATTGGATAGATGGAGATAGAGGAAAACAAATTCGATTAGACAAACAACCTTGGAATGCTGAAAAAATTAGAAAAAGAGTTTTAAAATGGAGTATCTTTTTTTTCATTTCTTTTTTAATAGCCAATGTGTTTTTAGCCTATTTAATAGGTGGTGATCAATTGATTTCTTACATCACTTCTTCACCTTTAGAAAATAAAGGAACTTTAATATCTCTCTTAATTTTTACATCTGTTTTCTACTTTGTATTTACTTGGTTTAGAGAGCAAGTTTGCATTATTGCTTGTCCTTATGGTCGTTTGCAAGGAGTTTTATTAGACAATCAATCGGTTGTTGTTGCTTATGATCACAAACGAGGTGAAAAAGAAAAAGGACGTGCAAAATTCAATAAAAAAGAAGACAGAGCAACTACAGGGAAAGGAGACTGTATACACTGTAAATTATGTGTTCACGTTTGTCCAACCGGAATTGATATTCGAAACGGAACTCAATTAGAATGTGTGAATTGTACAGCGTGTATTGATGAATGTGATCATATGATGGAAAACGTTGGCTTGCCTAAAGGATTGATTCGTTATGCGAGTATTGATAATATTGAAAAGAAATCAAAATTCCGATTTAATGCCAGAATGAAAGGTTACACAGCTGTTTTAGGAATTTTAACAGTAGTGTTAATTGGAATGTTGTTTTTACGAAATGATGTAGAAGCTCGAATTATAAGGTTGTCTGGTCAATTATACGAAAAGAAAGATAACAACAGAATTAGTAATGTGTATACATACAAGGTAATCAATAAAACAACAGATAGTATTACAGATGTGAGCTATCAAATTCTTTCACACAAAGAAGGAACTATTAAAATGGTAGCTAGCAATAGTTTTACCATTCCAGAACAAGGAATTGCAGAAGGAACATTGTTTATAGAATTGCCAGAATCAGCATTAAAAAAAGATAAAATTAGAATTGAAATCGGAGTGATTAGTAATGGAAAAATTATAGAAAAAACCACTACAAACTTTTTAGGACCTAGAAGATTTCGTTAAGATAAAGATATGAATTGGGGAAAAGGAATTGTTATAGTTATTGTCGCTTTTATAGCATTTATTATGTATTTCGTTATCAGAATGAATACAGATAATAAGTTTGATCACGATTTAGTAACCGAAGAATATTATAAGAAAGAACTCAACTATCAACAAGAAATTGATGCATCAAAAAATGCAAAGAATCTTGGTGAAGACATATCAGTTGTAAAGACAGAAAATGGATTGACAATTTACTTTCCAACCTCTTTTCATAATGAAATAATAGAAGGAAAAGTGTTCCTATACAGACCATCTAATAAACAATTGGATTTTGAAATTCCTATTTCACTTTCCGATTCTACTTTGCTCGTGCCTGACAAACGTTTGTTGGATGGTCGTTGGAACATAACTGTAAGTCTTGTTAAAAATAAAAAGAACTATTTGTTTAAAAAAGAAATTACTTATTAATGCTCTGGTCTGCTCTCATATTTGGTTTGGTTGGTAGTTTTCACTGCATGGGAATGTGTGGACCAATAGCTTTCATGTTGCCTATAGACAGAGAAAATAAGAGTAAAGGGTTTATACAAACCTTAATTTATCACACTGGACGAATTTTTTCTTATGCAACCATTGGAGCTATTTTTGGTTTGTTAGGAAAAGGATTTTATTTCTTTGGAATGCAACAACAACTTTCCATTGCCATGGGAATTTTGATGATTTCATTTGTTGTGTTGCCTAACTTATTTTCTAAATTTTCAATTGCAAAACCGATTTATAAATTTACCAGTAATATAAAAAACAGTTTGGGGTTTTCTTTGAAAAAGAAAGATAATCCAACGTTTTTTACTATTGGTTTTTTAAACGGATTGTTACCTTGTGGTTTGGTTTATATGGGAGTTTTTGGAGCCTTAACAGCAACTTCAGTAGTACATGGAATGACGTATATGGCTTTGTTTGGTCTAGGAACTATTCCGATGATGACAGCAGTTGTTTTTGCAGGAAACTTTACCCATAAAATTAACCGACAAAGAATTCAGAAAATTATCCCTTTTGTAGTGGTGGTTATTGGAGTTGTTTTTGTTTTACGTGGATTAGGTTTAGGAATTCCTTACATTTCTCCAGAGCCAGTTGTAGGAAGTTTGATTGATGCAACTCAGAGTTGTCATTAAAGTTAGTTTCACTTTTTTTAGTTACCAAACATTAACTTCTCTTTCTTCCCCAATAGGCTGCTAAAGCCATTCCAGAAAAAATATCCCAAATTCCCCAAAAAGCAGCTAGTAATGCCATTCCTCCTAAACCTTCAAAGAATCCAAAGATGAGTAATAATCCTAAACCTCCATTTTGTATTCCAGTTTCCATTGAGATGGTTTTCCTTTCTCGCATTTCTAACTTCGAAAATTTGGCAATATAATAGCCAATAAAAAAGGCAAATATGTTGTGGAAAATCACCAAGAAAGCAACCAAATGTATGTACTCTAAAAAGATGTCAATGTTTTCATAAAAAGCAATAATTATGAGCGCAATAAATACCAACATAGAAAAAGGTTTCAAAATCTTTTCTAATAATAAAGTCGTTTTGGTTTGGTAATGTCTCAATAACATTCCACAAGCAAGAGGTAAACCTAATATTAAAGACACCAGTTTAAACAATTCATAGGGATCTAAAGAAACCTCTTTTAAAATCTCCTGGGTTGGTGTATATAAATTCCCCCAAATCTCTAAGTTTAATGGAGTCATTACAATACAAATTAGAGTTGCAAAAGCAGTTAAACTCACAGACAAAGCAGCATTTCCTTTTGCCATTTTGCTATAAAAATTAGAAACATTTCCTCCAGGACAAGCTGCAATCATTATCATTCCTAGAGCAAAACTTGGATAAGGTTGAATGATTAAAATCGCAACAAACGTCAATACAGGTAAAGCAATAAATTGAGAAACAACACCAACAGCTAAAATTTTCGGTTTTTTAAATAGTAATTTAAAATCGTTTACTGTAATTCCGAGTGCAACACCAAACATAATGACAGCAATTGCAATATTCAGAATCCATAAAGATTCCGTGCTAAAATTTATTTTGATAGCATCAATATCTATTTGCTGACTAATTTTTAAAAGCATATTCTATAATGTTTGATCCCATTTTTAAAGCTTTTAATCGAACTTCTTCAGGATCGTTATGAATAGAAGAATCTTCCCAACCATCACTTAAGTCGGATTCGTAATCGTAAAAGCAAATCAATCTTCCTTTGTAAAACAAACCAAATCCTTGTGGAGCTTTTTTATCGTGTTCATGAATTTTTGGCAATCCATTTGGAAACTTAAATGTTTGATTGTAAATAGGATGATTGCTAGGAATTTGTGTTAACTCTAACTCTGGGAATACTTTTTTTAATTCTTTTCTGATGTATTTATCCATTCCGTAATTATCAGAAATATGTAAAAACCCACCGGAAATTAAATAGTTTCTTAGATTTTTTGATTCATCATCAGAGAAAAAAACATTTCCATGTCCAGTCATAAATACTATTGGGAAATTGAATAAATCTTGGCTATTTACAGCTACTGTTTCTGGAACTCTCTTGATTATCGTTTTCGCATTATCATTTGCAAATTCAATTAAATTTGGAACAGCTGTTGGATTAGAATACCAATCACCACCACCAGAGTATTTTATAATAGCAACTTCTTGAGCATTCAGAGAAATGCTAAGAATACATAGTATTAAAAATGTAATGCTTTTTATCATTAAATAGCAATATAGGAATTCTTATTGATTCAAAAATGCAATACTTTGAACTGCAACTAAAGCCGCTGTTTCTGTTCGTAACCTATTTTCTCCTAAAGAAATAGGCTTGAATTTATTTTTGATTGCCAATTTAATTTCAGAAGAACTAAAATCACCTTCAGGTCCAATTAAAATCAATACATTTTCTTTAGTCTCAACAATTTCTTTGACAAGGTTTTTTTCAGACTCCTCACAGTGAGCAATCAATTTCTTTGCAGTTGTCTTTTGATTTATAAATTCTGAAAATGAAATAGCATCATTCAATTTGGGTAAGTGATACTGAAGTGATTGCTTAATTGCAGCAACTAAAATTCGATCTAATCTTTCTTTTTTAACAACCTTTCGTTCTGAATTATCGCAAATAATGAGAGTGATTTCGTCAATACCAATTTCAGTTGCTTTTTCTAAAAACCATTCTAGTCTGTCATTATTTTTAGTAGGAGCAATAGCAATATGTAGATGATAATTTCTGGTTTTTAACTTTTCATCTTTATTAAAAATTGTAGCTAAACACTTTTTGTCACTTGCTATGGTAATCTGACATATGTATAAGGTTCCTTTTCCATCTGTTAAATAGATTTTATCTCCTTTTTTCTTTCTTAAAACACGAACAATATGTTTGCTTTCTATTTTATCAAACGTAATTTGTTGAGTGTCTTTATCAATTATGGAGTTATAAAAAAGTTGCATTATAAATTTAATCTGTAGGTTCTTCTTCTTTTATGCGTAACCGGATCAAAGTTTTTCCAGATTTGATGAATTGCAGTATTATCTTCTAATTCTGGCGTTCTCACCATTGTTTTAACACCCATTGAATTACATGTTTTTGTGTATTCGTTAAAAATAATGGCAGTGATACCTTTGTTTTGATACTCTTCATGAACACCAATTAAATAAGAAGTTACAATTGTGGGTTTTTTTCTGGCTTTTAACAAATGGAAAATGCCAAAAGGAAAAAGCTTTCCATTCATTTTTTGCAATGCTTCAGAAAATGAAGGCATGATAATAGCAAAAGCAATTAATTTACCTTTTTCATCCACAACAAATTTTATGAATTCTGGATTGATAAACCCTATGTATTTCTTTTTAAAATAATCTATTTGTACATCTGAAATTGGAACATACGAAGAGAGTTTGGAATAGGTTTTGTTAAATAAAGAAAACATTTCATCTACATAAGGCATAATATCTTTTGTATTGGAAAAATTTAAGGGTTTCACTTTAAATCTACGTTTAATAATTCTAGAAAGTTTCTCATAATAAGAAGCATCAACATTTTTAAGATGAAATTTATTTTCTAAATATTCTTTCTCTTTTACATAACCCAATTGTTCTAAATGATCTTTATAATAAGGCATTGAATACCAAGTTATCATAGTTCCAATATGATCAAAACCTTCGGTTAACACTCCAACTTTATCTAAATTGGAAAAACCAACTGGACCTTCGATGTATTCTAGTTTATTATCATTTCCAATTTCTTTTACTTTGTCAAGTAATACTTTAGTTACTTCTATATCATCAATTACATCAAACCAGCCAAAACGCATTTTTTTAATTCCTTGTTGTTCCACTTCAAACTGATTGATAATAGCTGCAACACGACCTACAATTGTATTGTTTTTGTATGCTAAAAAGAAACGAGCAGTTGCATGCTCAAAAGCAGGGTTTTTGTCTTTGTCAAGATTTTCTAATTCGTCTTTTATGATAGGAGGAGCCCAATATGAATTCCCTTTGTAAAGTGAAAAAGGAAATTTAACAAACTGTTTCATTCCCTTTTTATCTGTAATTTCTTTAATCTGTATCATAGAAGTTTTCTCGTCTTACTTTTTATTCTCTTCATTTTCTTCCTCTTTCTCCTTTTCTTTCTTTTTCTTCTTTTTTGCTTTTCTCTCTGCTTTATCTTTTTCTTTGGCTTGTTTTTTTAATATTCTATCAGCTTCTTTTTCAGCTCTTTTTCTTGCTTTATCCTTCTTTTTATCTTCTTTACTTTTCTTAGCGTCTTCTATTTTACCTGTATCATCTATATCAGTATCATTTTTTTCTTTCACCTCTTTTTTGTCTTCTTTCTTCTTTTTTACAGGTTTGTACTTACTAGGTTTTACACGTACTCTTTTAGGTCTTGTTCTAATTGGCAATCCTTTTTCTTTTTTATCTAAATACAAAGTTTTATCATCAATGTTTGTATTTTCCTCAATAGATTTAAGGGTTTTTGGACTTAATATTGTTTTCTTTTTACTTTCTTTTTTCTTGAAGATATTTAGTTTGTCTAAAAATTTAGACACTCCTTTTTTATCTTGTAACTGATCAATATCATTTTTCTTAGATGAGATTCTATTTCCGACATCGTCATATTCAACTAAGGCATCTACATGTTTGTCTATTCTGTAAGAAACTCCAACACTTCCATAAAATCCTTGAGCTTCTCCTTCAATTATAAATCTAAGAGAGCTGTTAATTTGCATGTTTCTATTAAACAGGTAAGCCAACCCAGTTCCTAAATTAACATCGTTTACAAATTCTCTAAATATATTTTGATATTCAAAAAAAGTAGACCATCTATCATTAACACTGTAAGTTCCAGATAAAACTAAAGAAACTTCAGATGCATTACTCCCTAAGTTATCGTAAAAAACATTAGTGATTAGATTAAAATCGTTGGCTAAATTGTTTTGTAATAAAACACCAACTCTCCCAGTAATAGATTGATTCTTGTGAATTTTCCCTACCAAGTTTGTGTTAAAACCACCAAAAAGAGCCACAGAGGGAATAAACCTTCTCAAATCAAATGCATTTCTTTTTTTAAAACTTCGTATTTCTTTTGTTTTGTCTTTTAACTCTTTTTCAAACAAGAAATATTTAGCTCCAAAAGAAAAAGTACTAATACTAGTTTTATAGTAATGAGAATTGAAGATATTTTGAAAAGCAATTTTATCTTGTTGAAGTCCAAAGTTTGCTTGGAACTCTAATTCCTCGAAGAAATAACTCATTCTGTATTGAAGGTTCAAACCAAATGATTCTGTAGAAGAAAAAACAGGTTCTGTTGAAGTTGATCTGGTGAATAAACTACTTTCTAATTGATACACTCCTAAACCAACACTGTAAGGACTTTCTGCAAACCCTGGATTGTTAGCATTTATAACTCCTGTATACTGAGCATTTGCAATTGTACTTAGTAACAAAGTCAGACAAAAAAATGGAAAAACAAGGTTACTTATTTTATTTTTTAGGAGCAAAGACAAAGCCTTTTTAGGTTTATACACAAACATACTTTAAAATTACCATAACTCAAATGCTTAGCATTTATTTTTATTTGCAAAGTTTTGTATTGTATTAACGTTTGAATTCTAGTCAAATTGTTACATTTGAGTTACTTTAAAGAATAATGCAAGAAGCTGGATTTGTGAATATAATTAAGACACTTTTAATCATTTTATTTGTTTATTATGCGTTCAAATTTTTGATTCGTTTGTTAGCACCATTTTTTCTTAAGAAGGTAGCTAGTAAAATGCAAGAACGTGCACAACAATACAATCAACAACAAAAATCTACAACAGTCAAAGAAGGAGAAACTGTTATTGATAAAAAGCCCAATTCATCTAAAAACTCTAGTAATGATGTTGGTGAATATGTAGATTTTGAAGAAATCGATTAACATGAATATCAAAAAAATCTATCCATATCTTATAGCCATAGGAATCTTTGTTGTGGCCTCTATTTTGTATTTCCATCCTGTTTTAAAGGGAGATAAAATGATTCAATCAGATATCACACAATTTCGTGGTATGGCAAAAGAAATTCAGGATTTTAGAGCTGAAACAGGAGAAGAACCATATTGGACAGGAAGTGCTTTTAGCGGAATGCCAGCGTTTCAATTGAGTGCATATTATCCTCATGATTATGTTGATTATTTAGACAGATTAGTTCGCTTTTTACCAAGGCCTGCAGACTATTTATTCTTATATTTTTTAAGTTTTTTTATTTTACTAACTGCTTTAAAAGTTGATTGGAAACTAGCTGTTTTAGGATCTTTAGCCTTTGGATTTTCTACGTATCTCATTATTATATTTGGAGCAGGACATAATGCTAAAGCACATGCTATTGGTTACATGCCTTTAGTTGCTGCAGGTGTAATATGGGTATTTCAAAAAAGGTATTTATTAGGTTTTACCATTACAAGTTTAGCAGTTGCTTTGGAAATCAAAGTAAATCATCCACAGATGACTTATTACCTGTTTTTTGCTTTATTGATTCTTGGGATAGTTGAGTTGATTGATGCTGTAAAGAAAAAAGAATTTCCAATATTTATAAAACAAGCATTCATATTAATAATTGCAGCTACAATTGGTGTTGGAGTCAATTCTTCCAGGTTACTATCCATGAAAGAATATGCTGATGCTAGTACTCGAGGAAAATCTGAACTTACAATTAATCCAGATGGTAGTGAAAAAGAAGCTACTTCTGGACTTGATAAAGATTATATAACACAATACAGTTATGATATACCTGAAACTTTCAATTTGATGGTTCCTAGATATATGGGTGGAGGAACTGTAGAAAAATTACACGATGATTCTCATACGTATGAGTTCGTAAAATCTTTGGCAGGAAAAAAACAAGCAGACGGGTTTACAGAGCAGGTTTTAACCTATTGGGGAAAACAACCTATTATTGAAGCACCTGCATACATTGGAGCTGTTATGTTTTTCTTATTTTTTCTTGGAATTGTATTAGTAAAAGGAAAACTTAAATATTGGTTGTTTGGAGCTGTTTTGTTCTCATTAATACTAAGTTGGGGAAAAAACTTCTCATTAATAACCAACTTTTTCATAGACTACATTCCCTTGTATAATAAATTTAGAGCTGTTTCTTCTATACAAGTAATTGCAGAATTGTGTGTACCTATTTTAGGTGTTTTGGCACTAAAAGAATTCTTTGCAATTTATAATCAGAAACAAAGAATTGAAGCAATTAAAAAAGCAGCATATATTTCTGGTGGAGTTTTGATATTAGGTTTATTATATGCGTTTTCTTCTGCTACTTTTGAAGGCTTAAGAGATGCAAATTATTCTCAATATAAAGGTTTGTTAGATTCAATTGTAGCAGATAGAAAAGCCATGTTGTATAGTGATACGTTTCGTTCTTTTGTATTAATAGCATTTTCTGGTGGAATTTTATGGTTGTTTGCTAAGCACAAATTAAATCAGACGAGAACTATAGTATTGATTGGTCTTCTTCTTCTTTTTGATTTGTTGTCAATCAACTTAAATTATGTGAATTCAGATGATTTTCAATCTCCAAGAAAAGTAGAACGCCCATTCTCTAAAACAGAAGCAGATAAATTAATACTACAAGATAAAACTCATTATAGAGTTGCAAATTTAACTGTCAATATGATGGAAGAAGGAAGTACATCTTACTTTCATAAATCTATTGGAGGTTATCATGCAGCTAAAATGGGACGATATAGTGAACTGATAGATTTCCAATTTTCTAAAAACAACAGAGAAGTGTTTAACATGCTAAACACAAAGTATTTTATTTTAGGAACCAAAGCTAGTGAAGTAAAGCAGAATCCTGATGCAAACGGAAATGTATGGTTTGTGAATGAATTGCAAGTAGCTCTTAATGCCAATCAAGAAATTTTAGCATTGGATAGTTTGCAAACTAAGGAAAAAGCTGTTATAGATATCAATGAGCTCAAAGAAAAGTATCCAAACAACTCAAAAACAATTTTTGAACAAGATAGTACAGCGGTTATTTCTTTAAAGAATTATTCTTTAACAGAACTAACATATGAATCCATTTCTCAAAAAGATCAGTTTGCAGTCTTCTCAGAAATCTATTATGGTAAGGGTTGGAATGCTTATTTAGATGGAAAATTAGTCCCACATGTACGAGTAAATTATGTGTTAAGAGGAATGCATGTTCCTTATGGAAATCATAAAATCACATTCAAATTTGAGCCGGAAGTTATAAAAAGAGGAAGTGCAATTACATTAACTTCTTATGCTTTTTTATTATTGATTCCTTTTGGATGGTATTTCTTTGAAAAGAAAAAGAAAAAAGCCTAAGCTATGAGTCAAAATCATCACCAAAGAAGATACAACTTAACGTTAGATTTTATTAAATCTAAAATTAATAAAAACGAAACTATCTTAGATTTAGGTACTCCTAATGATTTTACAGAGATTTTAGAAAAAGAAGGATACAAAGTGCTAAATACAAATGGAGAAGATTTTGATTTAAATCCTAGTTGTGTAGAAGATTTTAAAGTTGATGCTGTCATAGCACTAGAAGTTTTAGAACATTTGGTTTCTCCAATGAATGTGTTATCTAAATTACCCGCTAAAAAATTAATTACAACGGTACCCTTAGATTTATGGTTTGCGAAAGCTTATCGAAATAAGAATAACGAATGGGATCAACATTTTCATGAATTTGAAGATTGGCAGTTTGATTGGTTACTTACAAAATCTGGATGGAAACCCATTGATTTTCAAAAATGGACAAGTCCTGTTAAGAAAATAGGATTTAGACCTATTCTTAGAAGTTTTATACCAAGATATTACGCTGTTTATTCCGAAAGAAATGGCTAAACGAATAGGAATGATTTTAGACAATTCTTTTCCACCAGATCCTCGAGTGGAGAATGAAGCTTCTGTTTTAATCAAAAATGGATTTGAAGTTTTTCTTTTCTGCTTGACCTACAATAATCAACCTAATCAAGTTATTGAGGATATTCATGTATGCAGATATACTTCCAATAAACTAGAATATAAACTTTCTGCATTGGCGTATGATTTTCCTTTCTATCATAAAAAAATGGCTAAGAAAATAGAGCGTTTTATTCATGAATTTAAAGTTGATATTCTACATGTTCATGATATGAGAATTGCTGAAGCTGTTTTCAAAGCAAACAAGTTATTCAATTTAAAAGTAGTTTTAGACTTACATGATAATTATCCAGAAATCATGCAATTCTATCCACATATGAACAAGTTTCCAGGCAAGTATTTAATTCAATCAAGTAGATGGAAAACTGCTGAACAAGAACTCATAAAAAAATCATATAAAGTAATAACTGTATCACCGCAATTTATTGAGGATTTGAAAGATAGATTTCCTGATGCTTCAACTAAATTTAGACTTGTTCCTAATGCAGTAAATTCATCCTTTTATGAGAATTACAGTTTAGATAAATCAATAAAAAAAAGATATTCAAACAATTTTGTATTGTTATATCTTGGAGATACACATGTAAGAAGAGGTTTATTAACTGTGATTGAGAGTATTCCTTCACTCAGTAAAATCATTCCAAATATAAAGTTGGTGATTGTTGGTAAAAGCTCAACAGATTCAATGTTAAAACAAAAGGTAGAAGAGCTTTCAATTTTAGATTATGTTGATTTTGAGGGTTGGCAAGACATGTCTTTGTTTCCAAGTTATATTCTTAGTGCTGCTATCGGAATTTGTCCTTTAGAAAGAAACGTACAACATGATGTTGCTTACGCGAATAAATTATTTCAATATATGAGTTTTGGATTACCATTGCTAGTAAGCAATGCAAAAGCACAAGAAAAATTAGTACTTGATTATAAGGTAGGATTGGTTCACGAAGAAAGGAATACTGAAGATTTTACAAATAAAGTTTTGGAACTGTATAACAATCCGAAATTGAAACAAGAAATGAGTGAGAATGCAATTGAAACCGCTAGAAATACATTCTCTTGGGATGAAACTTCTAAAGATTTAGTTAAATTGTACAAAGAATTAACAGCTTGAAAGCGCTTATTATAACATATTATTGGCCTCCAGCTGGAGGATCAGGAGTTCAACGTTGGTTGAAATTTGTAAAATACTTAAGAGATTTTGGAATTGAACCAGTTATTTACACACCAGAAAATCCAAGTTATCCGATTCTTGATGAAACTTTGTCAAAAGAAATTCCTGAAAATATTACAATTCTCAAGCATAAAATTGTTGAACCCAATCAATTTTTAAATTCAAACAAAAAAAAACAAAGTGGAGGTTTTTTAGAATCAAAACCAAGCTTTACAGGAAGGATTGCACAATATGTTAGAGCTAACTTTTTTATTCCTGATGCCAGAAAATATTGGGTAAAACCATCGGTTAATTATTTACAATCTTATATTTCTGAAAACTTTATTGATGTTGTTATCACCACAGGACCACCTCATAGTATACATTTAATTGGTCTTGAATTACAAAAGAAAACACAAGTAAAATGGATTGCTGATTTTAGAGATCCATGGACAGATATTGATTATTTTCATCAATTACCATTAACAAAAAAATCACTTCAAAAACATAAAAAGTTAGAATCAGAGGTTGTATCTAATGCAGATCATGTCTTAGTTGTTGGGAAATCAATGAAAGAAAATTATCAAACATTATCATCTAAAGTTTCAGTGATTACCAATGGTTTTGATGATATGAAAATATCCAAACAATCTAAACTTGACACAAAGTTTTCTTTGGTTCATGTGGGTTTGATGAATGCAGATAGAAATCCAATCTATCTATGGAAAGCAATTAAAGAATTAACCCAAGAGCAAAATGATTTTAAAAAGGATTTAAAAATCAAATTGATTGGTTCCATTTCTAAGGAAGTTACCGAAAGCTTATCTCAGTTTGATGGAGGTATTGTAGAAAAGATGTCTTATGTATCTCACGATAAAGTAAGAGAGCTTCAAATACAGTCTCAAGTATTATTGCTTTCTATAAATAACACTCCAGCGGCAAAAGGAATTGTGACAGGAAAGATTTTCGAATATCTTCAAGCTAAACGTCCTATTTTAGCTATTGGACCCGAAAATGGTGATGCAGCTGAAATTTTAAAGAATACCAAAGCAGGTACGTGTTTTGATTATCTAAAAAAAGATGAAATTAAGAATCATATCTTAGCATTGTATAAAGAATATAAAAATGAAAGTTTAGGTGTCAACTCATCTAATATTGAAAAATATCACAGAAGAGAATTAACCAAGCAACTTTCTGAAATTATCAAAGAAACAATTGTGTCTTCATGAAAAAAATTGTGACCATTTTAGGAGCAAGACCTCAGTTTGTAAAAGCAGCTGTTTTAAGTAGAGTTATTCAATCAAAATTAAAGATTGAAGAAGTGATAATACATACAGGTCAGCATTTTGATGCAAATATGAGTGCTGTTTTTTTTAAGGAAATGGAAATACCTAAACCTACTTACAATTTGGATATCAATTCGTTAAGTCATGGAGCAATGACTGGAAAAATGTTAGAAGGAATTGAAAGCATTCTAATAAAAGAACAACCAGATGCTGTTATAGTTTATGGTGATACAAATTCTACAATTGCAGGATCTTTGGCGGCAAAAAAATTGCATATTAAGGTAATTCATATTGAAGCTGGTTTACGTTCTTTTAATATGAATATGCCAGAAGAAATCAATAGAATTTTAACCGATAGAATTTCTGATTTATTAAGTTGTCCAACACAAACAGCATTAGATAATTTAAGTAACGAAGGTTTTGATAATCTTCCAATAAAGATTGTGAAACATGGAGATATCATGAAAGATGCTGTTCAATATTATGGTGCTTTTTCATCAAAAAAATCAACTATTATTTCTGATGAAAAATTACAAACTAACAATTTTGTTTTAGCTACAATTCACAGACAAGAAAACACAGACGATCAAGAAACGCTAACCAATATATTTGCAGCTTTAGACACAATTCATAAAGAGCAAACAGTTATTTTACCACTGCATCCTCGAACAAAATCATATCTAAAAAAGTACAATATCAAAACCAATATAAAGTTTGTAAAACCTTTGGGGTATTTTGATATGTTAGAGTTGTTAAAACATTGTTCAATTGTTGTTACCGACAGTGGTGGATTACAAAAAGAAGCTTTTTTTAATAATAAATGCTGTGTTATTGTTAGAGAAGAAACTGAATGGATTGAACTTGTTGAGAACGGTTTTGCTAAAATTTGTGGTAGTAATAATGCTACAATTGTTGAAGCTTTTAAAAGCTTATTGAATTCTCAAAACAATTTTTCACAAGAATTGTATGGTAATAATGTAGGTGAAAAAATCCATGATGACATTTTAAAATTAATAGATAATTAATGGGAATAATTTTTAAACAATCCTTTAGAAATTCACTAATTATTTACTTGGGTTTTTTAGTAGGTGGAATCAATACACTTATTTTTTATCCAAGAATATTAGAATCTGATTATTACGGTTTGGTGGTCTTTGTTTTGTCGGCTTCCAACCTTATTATGCCTATCACAGCTTTAGGTGTTCATTTTACAATTATTAAATTCTATTCATCCTATAACAGCAAAGAAGAAGCTGATAAGTTTTTATCTGTTATTTTATTATTTCCTCTAGTAATTGCAATTCCCCTCGGATATTTCTGGGATTATTTTCATGAGCTTATTATGAATAATGTTCCTGAGAAAAATCAAATTGTAAAAGATTATACTTTTCTTATTTATTTAGTTGCAATCTCTTGTGCTTACTTTGAGGTTTTTTATTCGTGGGCAAAAGTTCAGTTACAATCTGTTTTTGGTAATGTCTTAAAAGAATTCTGGAATAGAGCAATTGTTATGATTCTCTTGATTTCCGTTTTTATGGATTGGATTACAAAACCAGAATTTTTATATGTACTAACTGGAGCTTATATTTTAAGAACTTTTGTGATGATGTTCTATGCTTTCTATTTGTACTTCCCTAAGATTCAATTAAAGTTACCTCATAATTTTGGTGAAATAGTTCGTTATTCATTGTATATAATTCTTGCTGGAAGTGCAGGGGCAATCATTTTAGACATTGATAAAGTGATGATACCAGACAAAGAAGCTTTTGAAGTTGCTGCATATTATTCTGTGGCTGTTTTTATAGGTTCATTTATTGAAGCTCCTAGTAGAGCTATGAGGCAAATTTTAGAACCAATTACATCTAAAACATTAAATGATAATGACGAAAAAGAGGTTTCCTCTCTTTATAAGAGAAGTTCAATCAATCTCCTTTTAATTGGAGGATTATTTTTTTTATTAATTAACTGTAGTGTTTCTGAACTTTTCAAATTATTGCCAGAGAAAGGGTATGCTGGAGGTGAAATGGTTGTATTATTAATTTCATTGGTTAAGCTATATCATATGCTTTTAGGAAATAACGGAGCCATTATTACCAATTCTAAGTTTTACAGAATTACACTTCCTTTTGGTTTAGGAATGGCGTTTTCTGTCTATTTTTTAAACAGACTTTTTTACTTTGATTTAGATTTTGGTACCGATGGTTTAGCTTTAGCAACTTTCTTAACCATATTTTTATTCAATTCATTAAAGCTTTTATTTGTTCAGTTTACATTTAAAATGAATCCTTTCACTAATAAAACATTTCTTATGATAGCTGTAATTGCAGTATTATTTGGTGTTTTTTATTATTGGAACTTCAATTTTCATCCGATTATTAATATTCTATTAAAAAGCGGTTTAATTTCTCTTATTTATTTATTCATTGTTGTCAAAACAAATATTTCAAATGAAATTAGTTTGTTAGCAAAAAGATATATTAATATCTAAAGATAACAATCGATTGAATCTGCAAACATGTGCAGCAGTAAAGCAATTCCAATAATTCGTAATTTTTTGAAAAATAAAAAGCAATGTAGATTGCTATTGGATAATATGTATGCAATGGATGAAAATTAATACTACATCTATTGGGGTCAAATATTGGATTGGCAAGTAAATGATCTAAGTCTACAAGCATAGATGCAAGAAAAATGAGATATACTTTGAACCATTTGTCTTTAAAAAAATAAAGACTTATTGCTAAGGGAACTATAAAATGTAAACAGTAGTGAGTAATGAATTTTAAAGTCATAGACTTTATTTAGAGTACAAATCTTTTCTAATCCTACTCATTTGCACTGGAGTAATATTCAAATATGAAGCAATATGATATTGAGGAATCAAATTATCAATTTCAGGAATTCTATCTTTTAATTCAAGGTATCTTTCTTTTGCATCTAAAACAGATAGATTGTAAATACGCTTTTCCATTCTTATAAAAACTCCTTCTAAACCTCTAGCATACATATTAGCAATGTCTGCTCTTTCTTTAGCAAGTTTTTTAAAGGCTTTAAAATCTCCTTCATAAACCTCGCAAATTGTCAAACAATCATAGGTAAGTTTTGAGGGTTTATCTAAAATCAATGCAGAAAATGCGCCAATACTTGCAACAGGTCTAAACAATGTTCTTGTATATTGTTTGTCATTTTCATCAGTAAAATAGGAACGAGCAATACCGGACTTGAGCATAAAAAACTTAGTTGGAGTTTCTCCTTTTTTTGCAATAATAGTTCCTTTGGGAAGTTTTTTTTCTACTAAAAGTGTTAAGTAAGCCTCTTCAGATTCTTTTGAAAGTCTGCCAAATTTTTTGATGAATCCTCTAATAAATTCCATAAGTAAGAACTAAATATCTTATGTGAAGATTTTTTAACCAACCAAATGTAACCTTTTTTTATGAATATAATTTCTTTCTTATTCTACTTAACTGAATGGGTGTAATGCTTAAGTAAGATGCAATATGATTGAGTTGAATTAAATCCTCCAGTTCAGGAATTTTATTTTTTACATATAAATATCTTTCTGTAGCATCTAAGGTTGATAAGATAGTTGCCTTTTCTTTCATATTAAAAAATGATTCTTCTAAGAATCGATTATATAGTATAGAGATGTCATGATATTTAAATGTAAAATCTATAAATTTTGAAAAATCCCCCTCGAATATAGTACAAGGTGTTAAACAATTAAATTCTGCTTCTGAAGGTTCATTGTTAAGACTTGAAATTAACGAAGTAAAAATGGATGAAGCAGTAAACAAAGATCTTGTTTTTTTATGACCACTTTTATCTAAAAGAACAGACCTGGCAACACCTTCGGTTATAATAAAAAACTTTCTAGAGGTTCCACCACTTTTGTAAAGTACATCTCCTTTTTTATATTTTTTCTTAGTTAAAAGACGTAAAAACATTTCCATCGAATTATTCGATAGCTCGGATCTCTCAGAAACAAATTTTTTTACAGGTTCCATTATAGGATGTAATATATAATTAAGAAAATTATCAGTGGTTTGATTATAGGTAGTTTTTAAATTTAAGGAATTTTTTTACAAATAACTAATTGCATTTGGACCTTCCATGAAAATTAAATCTAGAATAGATAGATTTTTAATAAACCCGTGTTTCTCAGAAAAAACTTGATGATATTCTTTTTGATTGAAGTTTAATTTCTTTTTTGCATCACCTAAATACCTGTAATCATCTGATAATACAACTTCAAAAAAATTGGTTGTAGTTAATATAGTTTCTAGTTGTAAAGTCTCTTTTACAAATAAAAAGGTATCAATATTCAAGTCTATTAAAAACGTATGTTTCTTTGAGAAAATTTCATGTAACTCTACTTTAAGTAAATCAAAAAAAGGAGAAGAATTATATGCAGATTCTAAGCTTTTTAAATGTTGTTTTTGCCAATCTTCAGAATAATCAATTTTAGCATCTTTTGTTTTTTTTCTGTGTGAAGAGTTGGGAAAAGAAACTGGAATTGTTAATAGTTGTTTACCATTAGCTCCATAAATATAGCATCTATTTCTATACGATTGCTTTTGATAGTTATCTTGTATCTCAAAATCAATCTCGTCAAAATTTAAAAGAGCTTTGTATTGAGAAATAGGAGAGAAGTATGTAGGCAAAAAAGTAGCCATTTATTTTTTTGAGAATTTCTTTTTTATCAAAAAGCTGTATAATAAATACAATGCTAAAGCGATTAAAAAGTAATTCAGATAAGAAACTGGTTCATCATCTCCACCTACTGTAGTAAACATTCTATCCCAACGTAAAGATCCAGTATCTTTATCTATACTTAGCCAAATAAACACAGGTTTTCCAACTACATGATCGAAAGGAACATAACCCCAAGCTCTTGCATCTAAAGAGTTTTGACGATTATCTCCCATCATCCAATAATAGTTTTGTTTGAAAGTATAAGAGTCTGCTTTTTCACCATTAATAAAGTAATTCTCACCAATAATATCTAACTGATTTCCTTCATATTCAGAAATAATTCGTTTATAAAAAGGAATAGAACTAGCATCTAATTTTACTGTTGCTCCTTTTTTAGGAATATAAATTGGACCAAAATTATCTGTATTCCATCCCAAACTTGGAACATGAGGAAAAACATCTCCATCTAAACCTTTAGGAAGTAAATTTTTAGTTATGTATTTTACCTTTGAATGTTTCCCAAGTTTTTCTGCTTCTTTGTCTGTTAGCGTAAAAACGTATTTTCCATCTCTAGTTGTTCCGCCTTCTCTAACACCAAAGTTTTTAATCAGGTTATTAATGTCTAATCTTTGTCCTTGAGTATCAACTGTGAAATTATATTGAGGCTTAGCTCTGTATGGAAGTTCAGTTTGTTTTCCATTGATAAAAACATATCCATCTCTTATTTCTAGTGAATCTCCGGCAATTCCAACACATCTTTTTACAAGATTAGTTTTCTTGTCTATTGGTTTATAGTAGTTTCTATCAGGTTGAAAATCGTTCATATCCAACAACGTATCTGCTGGTTGATTAAATACAACTATTTCATTCCTTTTTATCCTTTCAAATCCCGGAATTCTTAAATAAGGGAGTTGTAATTTGTTTTTTAATGAAGTTTCCTTTTTAGTAATATCATCATCAAACAAATATGATTTCTTATTTAAAATAGGAATTGTGTCATGAATCATTGGTGCTGCAATAGTAGACATTGGAACTCTTGCGCCATAATGAAACTTACTTACAAACAAATAATCTCCAATTAATAAACTCTTTTCTAAAGAAGACGACGGAATAGTATAAGGTTGCATTACATAGGTGTGAACCATTGTTGCTGCGATTACAGCAAAGGCAATTGAACTAACCCATTCTCCTAAACCTGTTCTTGGTTTTAAACTTCTATCACTTTTATAAGGAGCTTCTGTTGCATAATTTATATAGTAGATATAGAATCCAAAACTGATTAACACTAAAAATGTGTCTTTTCTTTTATTAAATCCAAAGCTTCTTGCGGTTTCAATCCATATAATTGGGAACATTAGTTGATTTACAATAGGGAAGAATAACAATACAATCCACCATTTAGGTCTTTTAATGATTTGCATTAATATTACAGCATTGTAAATTGGAACTGCAGCTTCCCAAGCTTTTCTTCCTGCACGTTCATATAATTTCCAAGTTCCAGCAAAATGAACTACTTGAATTGCCAAAAAGAAAATTAACCACTCTGTTAAGGTCATGTCTTAGTTTTTATTTCTTATGAGTTGCAAAATAAAGATTTTGTTACTTCTTTTAAGTAATGTTTAACACATCTTTCATTGAATAAACACCTTTCTTCCCCAATAACCATTCAGCAGCTACAACAGCTCCTAAAGCAAATCCTTTTCTACTATGTGCTGTGTGCTTAATTTCAATAGCATCAATATCTGATGTATATGAGATTATATGAGTTCCAGGAACATCAGGAATTCGTTTTGCTAAAATTGGAATTGTTTTGTCATCAGTTTTTTCATTCAATTTCCAATTGGTTTTATCTGAATTTTCTATAACTCCTTCAGCTAACGTAATTGCTGTTCCACTAGGAGCATCTAATTTTTTTGTATGATGTATTTCTTCAATTCCAGTTTCATATCCAGAAACTGAATTCATCAAATTTGCTAATTGCTTATTCAACTCAAAGAATAAATTAACACCCAAACTAAAATTTGATGCATAGATAAAGCTACCGTTATTTTCATTGCAAATTTTAACAGCTTCTTCATATTGTTCTAACCAACCGGTTGTTCCAGAAATTACAGGAACATTATATTTAAAACAGTTTGTAATATTATCAAAAGCTGCAGAAGGAATACTAAAATCTATTGCAATATCTGCTAAAGAAATATCATATTGTTCTGATTCTTCAATTTTCAAAACAATTTTATGACCTCTTTCTAAAGCAATCTTTTCGATCTCTTTTCCCATTCTTCCGTAACCTAGTAAAGCAATTTTCATGTTTTTAAAATTTCAAAGCAATGTTAAGACCTATAGTTGGCGTTTCAAATGCAAAATTATTGTTTAAAATCATAGGTCTAAATGATATATTATCATTTGTATTAAACTGTATTAAATGAGCATTTACACTGGCTTCAACTATTTGCAATACATAAAAAATAACAGTAGTAAGTAATGACAAATCTCTGTTATTTTGTAATGTCTTTTGTGCACTTACTAATCCATCTATAGAAATAAGTTCACTTCCATCATCTAGTGTAAATTCATCTTGCAAACCAGCTCTTCTTTGTTTAAAAGCTCTTCTATATCTTTTGTACTCACTATTATTATTCAAATAAAAATAAACACTAGAACCCATAGCTGCCCAAACTAAAGGAGCTTTCCAATATTTTTTATTGTAAATCTGTCCAGCTCCAGGCAAAACCGCAGAATAAAAAGCAGCTTTGGAAGGTGACAGAGGATTGTAAGTTCTTTGTAATTTTTTTAGTTGTCTTTTTTCCTTTTTTGTTAATGAAGTGATGCTATCTTTTTGAGCAGAAACTTGAAAAGAAAGCAAAATCAGAAAAGTGCAGAATATATAAATTGAAAAACGCACTTAGGAAAGAAGTTTTTTTATTCGTTCAAAATCTTCTTTGGAATGAAAAGGAATGGTGATTTTTCCTTTTCCTTTTTCATTGGAAGAAATCAATACTTTATGGCCGAAAAATTCTGAAAAGTCTTTGGTTCCTTGTTTTACAAATTTAGGAACTACCTTTCTTTTCACACTAGATCCAGTTTTTAAATTCTGAACCAAAGCTTCGGTTTGTCTTACAGACAGCTTTTCTTTTAAAATTCTTTCGTAAATAGCTAATTGACTTTCTGTGTTTTCAACATTAATCAATGCTCTTCCATGACCCATAGAAATGAATCCATCTCGCATTCCAGTTTGTAAAATAGGATCTAACTTTAGCAATCTTAGATAATTTGCGACGGTTGATCTCTTTTTCCCAACTCTAATGCTTAATTCTTCTTGTGTTAGTTGAATCTCGTCTATCAATCGTTGGTAAGACAATGCTACTTCAATTGGATCTAAGTTTTTACGTTGAATGTTTTCTACCAATGCCATTTCTAGCATTTCTTGGTCATTTGCAATTCTAATGTAAGCAGGAATTGATTTGTTTCCAATTAATTTTGAAGCTCTAAATCTTCTTTCTCCAGAGACTAACTGAAATTTGTTTCCTGATAGTTTACGAACTGTAATGGGTTGAATGACACCTAATTCTTTAATAGAGCTTGCCAACTCACGTAAAGCTTCTTCATCAAAATAAGTTCTAGGTTGAAATGGGTTTACATCGATAGCTTCAATGTCTATGTCAATAATATTACCCACTACTTTGTCAGCGTTTTTATCAGCTGCAGAATTGATATCTGGAGTGTCTTTCAATAAAGCTGAAAGTCCTCTTCCTAAAACTTGCTTTTTAGTGGCTTTTGCCATAATTCTTGTTCTTTTTAAGAAGTTCGTTTGCCAAATTTAAATAATTTACAGCACCTTTACTGGTTGCATCATATGCAATGATGCTTTCGCCATAACTTGGTGCTTCTCCTAAACGAGTATTTCTTCTAATAATTGTGTCAAAAACCATTGTGCTAAAATGCTTCTGAACTTCATCAACAACTTGATTTGATAATCGTAAACGAGAATCAAACATAGTTAAAAGCAACCCTTCGATATTCAATTCTGAATTGTGAAGTTTTTGTACACTTTTAATTGTGTTTAATAATTTACCCAAACCTTCTAATGCGAAATATTCACACTGAATCGGTATAATTACAGAATCTGCTGCTACTAAAGAATTTAATGTAATCAATCCTAATGATGGAGCACAATCTATTAATATATAATCATAGTTGTCTTTTACTTCTTGCAAAGCATTTTTAAGCATATATTCTCTATGCTCTTTGTCTACCAATTCAATTTCAATAGCAACCAAATCAATATGAGCTCCAATAATATCTACATTAGGTGATGAGGTTTTTTGAATTGCTGCTTGAGCGTTTGAAGTGTGTTCTAAAACTTGATAAGTTCCAACAGATTGAGGAGTTACTTCAACTCCTAATCCAGATGTTGCATTTGCTTGAGGATCAGCATCTATCAAAAGGACTTTCTTTTCTAAAACCCCTAAAGCTGCGGCTAAATTAACTGTGGTAGTTGTCTTTCCAACTCCACCTTTTTGATTCGCAATGGCAATGATTTTCCCCATTCAATTGATGTAAATATAAAAAGTAAAAATACGATTTATAAACCTGAAAATAAATCAAAGATGTTAACAAAAAATATAAAAGTTTAAAAATCTGACATACAGATTAATAAGTTTGTTTTTTTAAAGCTTTTAAACAATTTAAATAGTGTGTTTTTTGTAGATGAAATACATCTTTATTCTAGCTTTTTTTCTGGAATATTTTTTAAGATTTCAAGTAAGAATTTCCAGAATTTTTGAACAGAGGAAATACTAACTCTCTCATCGGGTGAATGAGCTCCTAAGATTGTTGGTCCGAATGAAATCATATCCATTTCTGGATAATTCTGACCTAATATCCCGCATTCTAAGCCAGCGTGACAAGCTACTACTCTTGGTTTTTCTTTAAAAAGCTCTATATATTTATGTGTAAGAACATCCAGAATATCTGATTTTGGATTTGGTTTCCAACCTGGATAAGAACCGGAAAATTCTACTTCCATTCCAGCTAATTCAAAGCTAGAACGTATCGAGTTTACCAAATCAAGTTTTGATGACTCTACTGAAGAACGTGTTAAACAAAGCATTAAAATATTTCCTTCTTTAACTAAAACTCGTGCAATATTGTTAGAGGTTTCTACCAAGCCATCCATATCTGCACTCATTTTATAAACTCCGTTTTGAGCAGCATAAATAGATTTGAGTAAATTTTCTTGGATATCTAGAGGCATAATTTTATCAATAGATTCGCAAGGTTCTACTTTAATTTCTAAATTAGGTTCTACTGTTTTGAGTTCAGTTTTTATAATTTGAATCAGAATGTCAATTTCATTTATAAAATTTCCTATAGTATCACGATTAACAATAACTTTAGCAAAACTTTCTCTTGGAATTGCATTGCGTAGACTTCCACCATTAATTTCCGAAATCCTAAGTCCAAAATGTTCTGTTCCAAACTGTAACAATCGATTCATGATTTTGTTGGCATTCCCAAAACCTTTATGGATATCCATTCCAGAGTGTCCTCCTTGTAATCCAGTGACTGAAATTTTTATATCAAATCCATTTTTAGGAGTATTTTCTTCTTGATAAGATCTTTTTGCTGTTATATCAATTCCACCAGCACAACCTATATCTATTTCATCGTCTTCTTCTGTATCTAGATTCAGTAAGATTTCACCTTTTAAAACATCACCTTGCAAACCCATAGCACCTGTCATTCCAGTTTCTTCATCAATTGTAAATAAGGCTTCAATTTCTGGATGTTCAATATCTGAAGAAGATAAAACTGCCATGATAGCTGCAACTCCTAAACCATTGTCGGCGCCTAAAGTTGTTCCGTTAGCTTTTACCCAGTCTTCTTTGATAAGCATTTGAATACCTTGAGTATCAAAATCAAAATCAGTGTCTGCATTTTTTTGATGTACCATATCTAAATGACTTTGCATTACAATGGTTTTTCTATTTTTCATTCCTGATGTTGCAGGTTTGGTAATGATTACATTTCCAACTTCATCAACAAGGGTTTTGTAATTTAAGGATTGACCAAAATCAACCATAAATTGAATGACTCTTTCTTCTTTTTTAGAAGGTCTTGGAACAGCGTTTAAATCACAAAAGTGATTCCATAAAGAATTGGGTTTTAACTGACGAATTTCAGCACTCATAAAGTGAAAATTTATTAGAGAATAAAGATAGGAAAATGAAGATGATTAGGAAATTTCTAAAACAGACTCTTCAATGTTTTTTCTAACTTTTTTCTGATCTTTCATAAAATCATCTTCAGCTCTATAACCGACTGGCAAAACTAGAATAGAAGCTAAATTTTTTGTTGCTAAATTTAATACTTCATCATATTTTTCTGGAATAAAACCTTCCATTGGGCAAGAATCTATTTGTTCTACTGCACATACTGTTAATAGATTTCCCATAGCTAAATATGCTTGGTTTTTAGCCCAAGAAATTAAATCTTCTTCAGACTTATTTTCTATGGTTTCAACTAAGAAACTTTTAAAAGGATTGATAATGTTATCTGGAGTATTTCTAGTTGCTTTCACTCTGTTAAAATAGTTTTCAACATCAGTTCCACTTAGGTTGGTGTCTACACAAAGTACCAATACATGAGAAGCTTGTGATACCTGTTTTTGATTCCAACTATGAGCAACCAATTGGTTTTGTATTTCTTTGTTTTGAATAACCAATAATTTAATTGGTTGTAGACCATACGAAGTTGCAGTTAAATTAAACGCTTCTTTTAATATTTCTATTTTTTCTTGAGGTAGATTTTTGTTGTCATCAAATTTTTTAACAGCATATCTCCATTGTAAATTTTGTATAGTATTCATTTTCTAATTCTAATTTGATACAAAAATACGACAAGAGTAAGTGTTGTTTGTTGAATACGATTGTAAAAATTGATAGAAGTATAGCTCTACTAAATTTTATATATTTGGAATGCTATGAATGAAGAACTGCTACATTTTTTGTGGAAGTATCAGTTGTTTGATACATCTCAAATCCAAACAAAAGAGAATCAAAGAGTACATATTCTCTCTAATGGTACTCACAACCATTTAGAAGGTCCAGATTTTTTAAATGCAAAATTAGAAATCGACAATCAATTGTGGGCTGGTAATATAGAAATCCATGTAAAATCTTCTGATTAGTATTTGCATCAACATGAAAAAGATTCTAATTATGATGCTGTTATTTTACATGTGGTTTGGGAACATGATATGAATGTTTTTGGCAAAGATAATTTACCATTGCCTACATTAGAATTGCAAAGTAAAGTTTCAAACCAATTGATTTCTAAATATGAAAAGTTTCTGTATTCAAAACAAAAGTGGATTCCTTGTGAGACTCAAATTGCTTCAGTTGATATATTTGTTGTAAACAATTGGTTAGACCGTTTGTATTTAGAGCGTTTAGAGAAAAAATCTGTTTTAATTTTTGAGCTTTTAACTGAATCAGAGAATGATTGGGAAGCTGTTTTATTTCAATTACTAGCTAAAAATTTTGGGTTAAATATTAATGGAGAAGCTTTTTTGCAATGGTCAAAAAGTTTTGATTTTTCTTTGGTTAGAAAGCAAAGAACAGATTTCATAAAATTATCAGCTTTGTTTTACGGACAAGCTAATTTGTTAGCAAAAGATATTGAGGAGCCTTATTATCAAAGTTTACAAAAAGAGTACAGGTATTTGCAGCACAAATACAATCTAATACCAACAGTAACTCCATTCCAATTTTATGGAATGAGACCCACAAATTTTCCAACGATTAGAATGGCTCAATTAGTTAAATTGTATCATTTATATTCAAATTTATTTTCTAAAATCATTCAATTAAAAAGTAAAAAAGAAGTTTATAAGTTGTTTCAGATACAGTTAGAAGATTTTTGGTTGACACATTTTACATTTCAAAAAGAATCTCCAAAAAGGAAGAAACAAATTACTCAGTCTTTCATAGACTTAATTATTATCAATACAATTATTCCCTTGAAATTCGCTTATGCAAAATCTCAAAACAAAGAAGGATACAATACATTTGATTTGCTGAAGGAAATCAAACCAGAAAAAAATTCGATCATTCAAAAATTTAACAAAATAGTAGTAGAGACAAAAAATGCTTTTGAAACTCAAAGTTTGTTAGAGCTTAAAAACAACTATTGCGCAAAGAAACGATGTTTACAATGCGCAATAGGATTGGATTTATTGAAAAGTAAATAGTTTACTTCGGGTCTAGAATATTATCAATTCTAACTATACAATCTTTGTAATGGTATTTTGTAATTTTGTTTACAGCTCTATTACTAGCAGATTTCAATAAGCTTTTAAGAGTTGTCAATTCACCTCTAATGATAGAAAAAGCGTCTGTATTTGTTACACTTTTAGCTTGCATTAGAGTGCTCATTCTTTCAATGAATGATTTCTGTAGATTTCTTCTAAAAATATCTACATTTTTGGTCTTATAAACCTCAGAAAAAATTCCTTTTCGTAAATCTCCAATCATTTCTACTGGAGCATAAAAGTCTTTTTGGGTAACTTCTGCATTCATCATTCTAGTTAATCTGTTACCTGATAAAATACTATTCAATTGTCTGTTCTGTAACCCTAACATTCTTTCTGCATATCCTGAGGGACTTGTATTTCGAATTACATCATTTGGCATTAACCATTTCTGAGTTGCAAATACATTTTTTTGTAACCAGTTCATCGCTTCTTTTTGTTTGACTCTAGAGAAATTAACATATACATTTCCCCTTTGTTCTGGCTTTTTATTGTATTCACCAACACCACCAATTAAACCAGTAACATGTCCAGAATATCTATTAAAAACACCTAAAAGTTCTCCATGCAATTCAGCTAAATCATCATAATTATTAGTCTGATCAGATGTCCAAGCTTGTAAGTTTTTTGCAACAATTTTTAAGTTTTTAACACCATAGGTACTTGCTTTAACTTGATCGTTTCCGATTCCTTCTGTTTGAGATTCAGGATCAAAACCACCTCTTCTTTGAATACCAAACTTATAAATAGGGTTATTAGCTTTATCTGCAATCCATTTGTCTAATGTTTTAGTTTCATCTTCTGGTTTATTAGCATTAGGTAAAACTCGATATCCCCAGTTAATTGCATAATGATCATAAGGTCCAAGTTGACGAATAAAACGAATGTTTTTATCGCCAGGTTGAGCAATATAATTATATCGTGCATAATCCATAATGGTTGCAGCAATTCCCATTTTTTGTGTGAATTTTCCGGAACGCAAAGAATCAACTGGATATGCATAACTTGCAGCCATATTGTGAGGCAAACCTAAAGCATGTCCAATTTCGTGAGCAATTACCATTCGCATCATTTCTCCAATTTCTTCATCAGGAGTGTCTAATGTTCTTGCTGATGGATTTGCAGCTCCAGTTTCTAATAAATATCTGTTTCTGTACGAACGTAAATGATTGTGATACCAAATAATATCACTTTCTATAATTTCTCCAGTTCTAGGGTCTGAAACACTAGGACCTGTAGCATTTCTTGTTGTACTTGCTACATATCGAATAGAAGAATAACGAACATCTTCCATACTGAATTCTGGATCTTCTTCTTTTGTAGGAGGCATTTTTGCCATAATTGCATTTTTAAAACCAGCAGTTTCGAAAACCGTTTGCCAATCATCTACACCTTGTTTGATGTACTTTCTTAATTTGGTTGGAGTTCCTGGATCTAAATAATAAACAATAGGTTTTACCGGTTCTACCAATTCTCCTCTCGCATAAGCAGCTGGATCTTTAGGTTCTAATCTCCATCTTCGGATGTATCTTTTGCTATCAGCTTTTAAAGCTTCAGAACTATAATCTACTGTACCAACAGTAAAATATCCAACACGTTTGTCAAAGATTCTTGGCATCATTGGATTTTCAGGTAATAAAATCATTGATTGATTGACACGAACTGTTATTGTATTTGTTGATGAGTTACTAGGTGGTCTATCTGCGTCAAATGTGAAATCTTGAACTACTTCAATATTTTTAGGATAACTTTTTATTGAATTGATAAAACTTCTTGAAGCGTCTAATCTTCTGACTCTATAAGTGGTTCTAAAACGAGCTGGAATTCCTGAAATTGCTTTTACATCACTAGAAAATAATTTAGTCACATCTAATACTACAGCAGTAGAATCTGGATTTTGAGCTTTAATATCAAAAGCATATATAATAGGCTCTAAATTGTTTGCTTTTACAGATTTATAAATAGGTAAGCTATCATTTGCAACCGCATTGTAAGATCTAACTTTAAGTAATATTTTGTTTTTGAATTTTTCCCAAACTACCACTTGTGTATTCACCTTACTTCCTGCGTTTACATAACCACCACCTAATCTTGAAGGTATATCTTTTAATCGAGTAACCAACAACATTTCTTTACCTAACATCTTGTTTGGTACTTCATAATAAAATTTATTTTTTGTTTCATGTACATGAAACAATCCTTCATCTGTTTTTGTAGATTTATTTACAAAATCGGAGTATTTAGGAGCTTTCTTTTTTGGTTTAGGTTTTGCAATTTGTACTGCTTTTGCATTCTTTTTGCTCTTTCTTTTTTTTCTTTGAGCTAATGCATCTGAGGGGATAGCAATGCACAATATCATTGCTAATAGAAGTAATTTTTTCATAAAATTGAGAACTAAATTAGTTGAGCCTCTAAAATACGAATAACTAGAAATTACTTTGCTAAGAGAATTGTTAAAAAAAAATCATGAGTGAAAACTCAGGACTTAATTATTAATATAAAGATTTAAACTTTTCTGGATCAGACTCATGCATCATTTCATACACTTTTTCAAAAATATCTTCTGCAGATGGTTTTGAGAAATAATCACCATCCGTTCCATATGCAGGTCTGTGAGCTTTTGCAGATAAAGTAGCAGGTTTGCTATCTAAATATTGATATCCATTTTGATTTTCTAAAACTTCTTGCAATAGATAAGCACTTGCACTACCAGGAACATCTTCATCAACTACTAATAATCGATTGGTTTTTGCAACAGATGTTACTGTATCATGATTGATGTCAAAAGGCAATAAACTTTGTGCATCAATAATTTCAATATCTATACCAACTTGAGCCAATTCTTTAGCTGCTTCTTCAACAATTCGTAAGGTAGAACCATATGAAAGAACTGTCATATCCTTTCCTTCTTTGATTGTTTCAACAACTCCAATAGGTGTAGTAAACTCACCTAAATTTGAAGGTAAATTTTCTTTAAGCCTATATCCGTTTAAACATTCTACAATCAAACCAGGTTCATCTCCTTGTAGTAAAGTGTTGTAAAACCCAGCAGCTTTAGTCATATTTCTAGGAACCAAAACATGAATTCCACGAACATTATGAATGATTCCTCCCATAGGAGAACCTGAATGCCAAATTCCTTCTAATCTGTGTCCTCTAGTTCTAATAATTAGAGGTGCTTTTTGTTTTCCAAAGGTTCTATAGCGTAAAGTTGCTAAATCATCACTGATAATTTGTAATGAATACAATAGATAATCTAGATACTGAATTTCTGCAATTGGACGTAAGCCTCTCATTGCCATTCCAATTCCTTGACCTAAAATTGTAGCTTCTCTTATTCCTGTATCAGAAATTCTTAATTCACCATGCTTTTCTTGTAGACCCTCTAAACCTTGGTTTACATCACCAATTTTTCCTGAGTCTTCACCAAAAATTAAAACTTCAGGGTGTTTAGAAAAAATAGCATCAAAATTCTCTCTTAATACCAATCTTGCATCAACAGATTTGTTTTCAGAATATTCTACAGGTACTTCAGTTACATCTAAAGCAGAACCTTCTGTCTCACTCATTAGGTGAGCTGAATATTTAATTGAAGCTTTATTGATTGAAGCTTTTATAAAGTTTTGTAATTCTGTTTTTTCTGGAAAACTTTCTTCACGAATAAAACGTAATGTTTTTCTAGCAGCAGAAAGGACATCTTTTCTGATGGGCTCAGAAATAGATTCTAAATCATTTTTTAGTTTGTTTATAAATGTTCTATTTGTGCTTTTAGATGCAATACGATCTAGCAATTGAATTGCTTGATTAACTTCTGACTTTATTTCTCCTAAAAATGCACTCCAAGCATTTCTCTTTGCAGCACTAACTCCCTTTTTAGCATCTTTTTCAATTGCAAGTAATTCATCTTCTGAATTTACAAAACGTAAAGTGCTACCATTTCCATCTTCCAATTCAAACTCTAAAATCCATTGACGCATTTTAGCAATACAATCAAAATCTTGTTCCCATTGTAAACGTTCTTCACTTTTGTATCGTTCATGAGATCCTGATGTAGAGTGTCCTTGTGGTTGTGTTAATTCTTTTACATGAATTAAAACAGGAATATGTTCTTCTCTTGCAATTTTAGAAGCCTTGTTGTAGACATCAATTAATTGAGCATAATCCCATCCATTAACAACAAAAATTTCATAACCGTTAGAACCATTTTCTCTTTGGAAACCTTTTAAAATTTCAGAAATACTTTCTTTAGTTGTTTGGTATTTAGCATGCACAGAAATTCCGTATTCATCATCCCAAACACTCATAACTATAGGAACCTGCATTACACCGGCAGCATTAATCGCTTCAAAGAAAATACCTTCACTAGTACTTGCATTTCCAATTGTTCCCCAAGCAACTTCATTTCCTTTGTTAGAAAAATTTGTATAATTTTCTAAACCTTTTACATTTCTGTAAATAGATGAAGCCTGTGCCAATCCTAAAAGTCTAGGCATTTGACTTGCAGTAGGAGATACATCTGCACTGGAGTTTTTTTGTTGAGTTAAATTTTTCCATTGTCCATTCTCGTCTAGAGAATGAGTTGCAAAATGACCACCCATTTGACGACCAGCAGACATTGGATCTGCTTCTATATCTGTATGCGCATACAATCCTGCAAAAAATTGTTGAGCGTTTAATTGTCCAATCGCCATCATGAACGTTTGATCTCTATAATAACCTGATCTAAAATCTCCATTTTGAAAAGCTTTTGCCATGGCTAATTGAGGAACTTCTTTTCCATCACCAAAAATTCCAAATTTTGCTTTTCCTGTTAAAACTTCACGTCTTCCTAGTAGACTACATTCTCTACTAACTCTAGCGATTTTATAATCGTTTAGAACTTCTGTTTTGAAATCTTCAAAAGATATTTCAGATGTTTGTAAAGTAGTAGAATTCGCCATAATCACTTTCTTTTTTGCAGTGTTGCAAAGGTAGTTTTTTTAAATGAAAATGAAAAATTTTGATATTCTTTAACAAATATTCAATAAAAGCATTAAAAATTAACTTTTTAATATGAATATCATAAAAAACCTCGCCTAAAAAAGTTAAAAATTGCTCGTGGATTTACTTGAATTACAAATCTAATATTATTAGAATACCCTCTTTGATCTAATAACCATCCATTGTTATTGTATAAAGGAAAATGAAGTTCAAAAATAGAGTCAATAAAGTTAAGTCGAATTCCATTTTCGTAACCAAAAAATAAACTTTGATTTCTGTTTTTTATAAAAGCAACATTGTTATAAAACTCTACCCATCTCCATAAACCAACACTAGTATTGAAAGACACTAAGAATTGATTGGCAAAACTTTCAGAAATTTGTGATCGAAAACCTCCTTCGGCCAAAAAGAATTGTTGACTAAGTAATCCAGTAGTTTCTGATCGCCCCAAATAATTAAGTTCGAATAAATAATCATTTGCTCTGTGAACACCAAAACTAAAAAAATCTGTTTCTGTTTCATTCCTTAAAAATACACCTGCAAAAGCTCTAAAATCTAACTGTCTATTCGTGTCAGTTAATTTTCTAAATCGAATTTCTCCAATGGTTTTTGTGAAAGAACTTCCTATTTCTGCGCCTAATGAATACTGAAATTCTTTGATTATGTCAGGGTTATTATAGAAATAGCGTAACTTAAGAATACTGTATTTGTCTGAGTCTGTTCTTGATGCACCAGGTAATAATTCTCGATTGATATTTATCAATCTTGCTTGAACGAAACTTCTCTCTACATCACGTAAGCTTTTACGCTGAAATAAAATTGTTATCGCTTGATTGAACGTGTTGTATGATAAATCTTCTGCATAATGTAAGTTGCTTCCAGACAAAGAATAAATAATTCTGTCAATTTTAGAGTTTTCAAAAAATTGCAAATAACTTGTTCCAAAAGTTCCATTAAGTGTACTGTTTTTAGTACCGAACATTGGAGTCACAGAAAATCGAAAATTTCTGGCTAGAATTGGTCTGTTATGAACTTTTAAACCTAGTAGTACACCGTCATAAAAGTTATATTTTATGTTGGGTTGTAAAAATAGCTGATGGTAATATGGATCGTCCATATCTTTATACAACTTAAACTTAATGGGTTTTTTGAGTAGATTATTTCCAATTTTTCTCCAGTTATCTAACGAATTAAATTCTGGATATGAATTTTCATAATTTAAAGCTACTCTGTCAAAACCATTTTTAGGAATTCGAACTTCTTGTGTGCTATCAATATTTGTGAGCCATTTTTTGAATTTTATTTCTTTGTCTTTAACTCCGTATAAAGCTACAGGAGCAGCAGTATTTCTTTTATTTTTAATTGTTACAACTACAGAATCGTTTTCAATTATTGCATTTTTTATGGTGTAGTCAATCCGTTTGTTTGTTTGAATATAATCACCAAAAAACCAATCTAATTTTTTATCTGTTTTGATTGATATAATTTGTTGAAACTTTTTACTACTTGAAAATTTTGAGGAATTTTTGTAATAAAATTCTTTCAAGCTTGCTTTGACAATAGAATCTCCGACAAAATCAGACAAATAACGAAATCCCAATCCAGCTTTGTATTTACTAACTACTTTTCTATTGAAGTTTGATAAGGAATCAGAGGAAGTTGATAACGATTGATCTAATAATTGACGAGCGCTAAATTGATAAACAAAAGGATACTTATCATTAAAACTAAGCTTAGAAAAATTAAAACTTCTTAATCCCCAAATTTTTGATACACTACCAGCTAGTCTTACTTCTGGATAGTTATCTGTTACATATTGCATTAATAAATAGGTTTGTAAACCTCCCGTTAACCAATAATCTTTTCTTGAGTCGAGTAAAATTGTACTTTCAATATATTTTTTTGTTAATGCTTTGAACATCGTTAAATCCCATTCAAAAACATCTGAAAAAGGTCTAATGAATTTAGGAAGTTGATTTAATCCATAAATTGGATTTTTCTCCTGACTAGCTTTGTCTAATAAAATTTCTTTGTGAGGATATTTCCCTAGATATTGTTTGATAAATTCTAACTGTCTATTTAGCACTGAAGTTTTAACATCTTTAGAGATTTCTTTCCCTATAATATCTGTAACAATTTCTAAATCGTCAGTTTTGTGATGTGTGAATTTATTTTCTGTATCAACAGTAAGAATTATATCATTTTTCTTTTTACCAATTAAAAAGTAAGCATTTGTATTCTCTTTTTTAGTTTCGTATTTGTAGAGGTTTGATTGAATGTGATATGTTTTTGGAAGCTCAATTTTTATTTCATAATCTGTAGGATTGATAATTAAATCATCCATATTCAAATTACTCATCAACATCCATTTTGTAGTATATCTAGCAGGAGCTAAATACCAATAACGTAAATGATATCCTGTTTTTGTTTTTCCATAACTAGTAAATTTTGCATTGGGAACCTTAATCTCATAAGTAATGTTAACTTCTAATTTTTTGTTAGGCAACAAAGGTTTGTTTAGAGCAACTCTTAAAATATCTGACTGATTGGTAAATTCATTAAAATCTACTTGTTCAAAATCAATACTTATGTTTTCAATTTTTGTGTAGCCTCTGTCTTTCTCTCTAGCAAAATACAATCGCTTATCATAATCATCAATTAGACGATTTGATAATGGAGCTTTATTGTCTTTGTAGCTGTTATTCCAGTTATGAAAAAAAATTTCTGATAAAGTATCTTTAGAGGTATTCGTAAATGTAGTTTTTTGTTGAATCTGAAATAAATCTTTAGAATTATCCATACGAATATTCATCTCAATCTTATGTTCTTGAGAGAAACTAATAAGATGAGAAAAGAAAAGGACTATAGATAAAGCGTAAAAACTTTTTTTCAAGATTATTTTTTTACAAACTTAACTGGTTTACTGTTTAGATTGATAGAAAGATAATAAATACCAGTAGATAATGCTTGAGTAGAGATTGTTAGATTGTTAGAATTTACTTTTTGCTCTATTAATTTCCTTCCTTTAATATCAAATACATACAAAGTTTTTACTTGATTGTTGAGTGTATTAGAAATTTGAATTTCTAAAGAGCCATCTACAATATTACCTCTAGGTAATGTGATATTAGTTGTGTAAGAAGAAGTAGATAAAGTATTTTCTGGAGTTTCTATTTCTAGTACAATAGGTAAATGATCACTAAATTGCAAAAGTGAGGTTCTAAATTCTTCATCAAGTTGAATGTCTTCTGGTTCTGTTAAGTTTTTATCTCTGCAATCAGAATCGTTAATTGAATTATTATAACAATCACCAAAATTCCCTATAGTTTCGTAAGAATTGTTAACGTAAAAAAGTTCAGAACTTGTTGTGAAGTTTTTAGACATCATGATAAAATCAAAACGATCATCTAAACCACCTCCTGCACCACTATCGTCAATTAAAGGTTCTCCATTTAATAACATGCTTGACGAGATTCTTGTCGATTGAGAATGAATATCAGAATAAGTGCTGCTTCTCCAAAAATAATCGTTAGAATTACTTGGGAAAAAAGTATCAAAAGGATCTCCTGATGTATTTGGAAAAGGATCATTGGGTCGGTTAATAGGGTCAATTATTTTGATAGAATTGTTTTCGTTTAATATCAATTGGTAACCTTCTTCATTACTAGAATAAAAATTAAAATCACCAGCAAATAAAACATAACTATTTTGTGGAATATTATCCAATTCATCAACAAATTCTTCAACAGAAAGTAATCTTCTAAATCGTTCTTCAATACCCTGTGATGCTTTTAAATGTGTCACAAATACTTCAAGTCTAATAGGATTTAAAGAGGAATTTATGGTATTTAATCTAAATGTATAATGATTGATGTCTCTAAGAGTTGTTGGTATTACTCGCTGGTTTTCTAAAATCAGCTTATTTGAATTGTAATAAACCATTTGATTTAAGCTTATGCTGGCATTACTAGTTTGATATTCTGCTTTTTTAAAACCGGAATTATGAGTTAAAACAGCATTAGCAAACAAATAATCCGAACCTTCTTCTTCTTCCAATTCACAAACCATAAACAGATCAGGAGAGACTTCATTGAGTATATTTGTTAGATGAACAGTTTTGTCTCTAGAAACTTGATTGTCTTCATAGTTTAGAAGGTTATAAAACATAGCTTTAACTCGAGTTTGACCAAACCCATTGAAAGCAAATAGAAATACAAATAAGAATAATGTTGTTCGTTCTGAAAACAATTTGAAACGCATACTAGAAGTTTGGTTTTAATTTGTATTTAGAATAGAACTTATTCAGATGATCAATAGCCTCTTCTGCTGTATCTACAATTCTAAATAATTTTAAGTCAGATTCACTAATATTGCCTTCTGCAATCAAAGTATCTTTAATCCAATCCATCAAACCACTCCAAAATTTTGTGCCCATTAAAACGATAGGAAATTTACCAATTTTATTCGTTTGAATTAAAGTAATCGCTTCAAATAACTCATCTAAAGTTCCAAAACCACCTGGCATTACAATAAAACCTTGAGAATATTTTACAAACATTACTTTTCGTACAAAGAAATAATCAAATTCAAGATTTTTATCTGCATCAACCCAAGGATTATCATGTTGTTCAAAAGGAAGTTCTATATTTAAACCAACAGAAGTTCCTTTTCCTCTGTGAGCACCTTTATTTCCTGCTTCCATTATTCCAGGTCCACCACCAGTAATCACACCAAATCCATTTTGGGTTAATTGAAAAGCCACTTCTTCTGCAAGTTTGTAGTATTTATCTTCTGGTTTGGTTCTTGCGGAACCAAAAATTGAAACACATGGACCTATTTTACTCAGTTTTTCATATCCTTCTACAAACTCAGACATGATTTTAAAAATAGCCCAAGAGTCGTTGGTTTTTATTTCATTCCAAGTTTTTTGAGCAAGTTTTTCTCTTATTTTTCTATCGTCGTTTGTCATTTTCTTAAGTTTTACAGGGCAAAGTTAGATTAATTCTTTTTCCAAAAATTGTGCCGTGTAACTTTTTTTGTTTTTTGTGATCTCTTCTGGTGATCCTGTACACAAAACTTGTCCACCTTTTTTACCTCCTTCTAAGCCAATATCTATGATATAATCTGCAAGTTTGATAACATCCATATTGTGTTCAATAATAAGGACAGTATTTCCTTTATCAGCTAATTTGTTCAATACATCCATCAAAACTCTAATATCCTCAAAATGTAGACCTGTTGTGGGTTCATCTAGAATGTAAAATGTATTTCCTGTATCTCGTTTGGATAATTCTGAAGCTAATTTTATTCTTTGTGCTTCACCTCCAGAAAGTGTAGTGGATTGTTGACCTAAAGTAATATATCCTAATCCAACATCTTTGATGGTCTTTATTTTTCTGAAGATTTTAGGAATCGATTCAAAGAAATCTGCTGCATCTTCAATGGTCATTCCTAAAATATCTGAAATTGATTTTCCTTTGTATCGAATTTCTAAAGTTTCTCTATTAAAACGCTTTCCTTGACACGTTTCACACTCTACATTAACATCTGGTAAGAAATTCATTTCAATCACTCGAACTCCACCACCTTGACACGTTTCACATCTTCCTCCTTTTACATTGAATGAAAAACGTCCTGGTTTGTAACCTCTAATTGCTGCCTCAGGGGTTTTGGCGAATAAACTTCTAATCTCACTAAAAACTCCTGTGTAAGTTGCAGGATTTGAACGAGGAGTTCTACCTATTGGAGATTGGTCAATGTCTATTACTTTATCTATATGTTCTAAGCCTTGAATTTTTTTATAAGACATTGGTTTTTTTACAGATCTGTATATATGCTGATTTAAAATTGGGTACAAAGTTTCATTAATTAATGTAGATTTTCCAGATCCTGAAACTCCAGTAACACAAATCATTTTTCCAAGCGGAAACTCAACAGTAACATTTTTCAAATTATTACCAGAAGCTCCATTTAGCTTAATTGATTTTCCATTTCCTTTTCTTCTTTTTCTAGGAACAGCAATTTCTTTTTTGCCTGTTAAATAATCTGCTGTTAATGTATTGTGAGATTTTAAAACATCAAAAGTTCCTTCACTTACAATTTCTCCACCGTGTCTTCCTGCTCCAGGACCAATGTCTAATACAAAATCAGCATGTTCGATCATGTCTTTATCATGTTCAACCACTAAGACAGAGTTGCCTATATCTCTTAATTTAACCAAAGAATCAATCAATTTTTGGTTATCTCTTTGATGTAAACCAATACTTGGTTCATCAAGGATATACAAAACACCAACTAATTGAGAACCAATTTGGGTAGCTAATCGAATTCTTTGTGCTTCTCCACCAGATAATGATTTTGATGTTCTATCTAAGGTTAAGTAGTCCAAACCAACATCTAGTAAAAATTGAATTCGAGTTCTTATTTCTTTTAATATTTCAGAAGCAATTATGAGTTGTTTTTCTGATAATTTCTTTTCAATATTTGAAAACCAATCTGCTAATTCTAAGATGTCAAATTGAGCTAGTTCACTTATGTTTTTATTATTAATTTTAAAATGAAGGCTTTCTTTTGTTAATCTTTTTCCTTGACATTGAGAGCAAGCAACCTCATCCATAAAACCTTTAGCCCAACGTTTTATAGAAGTACTTTCACTGTATTTGAATTGGTTTTCTATGAACGCAACAATTCCTTCAAAATCAATTTTATAATTTCTTGTAATTCCCATTGTTTTGGATTCAATTGAGAATGAATCATTTCCACCATGTAAAATAATTTGCATAGCTTCTTTAGGAATCGATTTTATAGGGTCTTTTAAGTCAAATTTAAATCTATCAGCTATTAATTGAAGTTGTTTAAAAATCCAACTACTTTTTTGTTCTCCCAAAGGAACTATTCCTCCATTTTTTATAGAAATTGAGTTGTCTGGAATTACTTTTTGAAAGTTAATTTCATTAGTAGTTCCAAGTCCATTACATTTAATACAAGCTCCTTTTGGAGAATTGAAAGAAAAGGTATTTGGTTCTGGGTTTGGATAAGCGATACCGGATGTTGGACACATCAATTCTCTACTAAAATATCTTGGTTTTGGATCATCTGCATCTACAACCATTAATATATTATTACCAGTATACAAAGCAGTTTTGATGGTTTCTTCTAGTCTTTTTCCAGAGGAATCATTTACAACCAATCGATCGATAACAACTTCTATATCATGTGTTTTGTAGCGATCTAAACGCATTCCTTTTTCAATTTCTACAATTTTACCATCAACACGAGCTCTTAAAAACCCCTGTTTTGATATTTGTTCAAACAACTCTCTGTAATGACCTTTTCTAGATTTAATCAATGGAGCTAGAACAATTATTCTTTTGTCTTTAAAATCTTTTAAAATTAAGTTTTGGATTTGTTCATCACTGTAACTAACCATTTTCTCCCCTGAATTGTAAGAAAATGCATCTGCAGCTCTTGCATATAAAAGTCTCAAAAAATCATAAATTTCTGTAATTGTTCCAACAGTAGAGCGAGGGCTCTTATTGGTTGTTTTCTGTTCTATAGAAATTACAGGAGATAGGCCATCAATTTTATCAACATCTGGTCGTTCTAATCCAGCTAAAAACTGTCTAGCATAAGCAGAAAAAGTTTCAATGTATCTTCTTTGACCTTCTGCATATATGGTGTTAAATGCTAGAGAAGATTTTCCACTTCCACTCAAACCAGTTATAACTACTAGTTTTTCACGAGGAATACGAACATCTATGTTTTTTAAATTATGAGCTCTGGCTCCAAAAACTTCTATAAAATCTTGTTCTTTCAATTAGGGTAAAATCAGAAAAATACAAAGTTACACAATCAACTTCATTTTTGAGAACAAAGTCCAATTCAAAATTGACATAAAATAGTATCTTGCATACAAATTGAAATTGTATGAATTTTATACACTCTGCAAGACATTTTTTTGAAAAGAATGGTTTTGGGGTTTTTTCAAGGTTAGCCGACAGATTGGGAATGCACACAAAAAATGTGCGTATTTTTTTTATTTATATTTCTTTTGTGACAGTTGGTTTGTCTTTTGGTTTTTACTTAACCTTAGCGTTTTTATTAAAATTAAAAGATATGATTTATACAAAAAGATCCTCAGTTTTTGATTTATAATGAATTATATAAGTAAACTTAATAGAGCATTATTTTTTATAGCTACCCTTATTTTTATTGGAGTAGTTGGTTACATGATAATTGGAGGATATTCCTTTCTAGATGCTCTTTACATGACTGTTATTACAATAACGACAGTAGGTTTTGGTGAAGTTCAGCCTATTGATACAGAGGGTAAAATATTTACGATATTTTTAATTTTAACAAGTATTACGGTTTTTGGTTATACGATATCTGTTTTTACAGAATATTTAGCTAGTGGACAATTGTTTGATCGTTTAAAACATAAAAAAGTGGAAAAAAAAATTGAAACTCTAAAAGGACATACTATTGTATGTGGATACGGTAGGAATGGAGCAAAAGCTATAACCAAATTAATAAGTTACAAGCAAGAAATAGTTGTTGTAGAAAAAGACAGAGAATTGGTCCAAGATCTCGATAAAAGTAAATTGTTAAATGTAGAAGGAGATGCAATAGAAGATGAGGTTTTGTTAAAAGCAGGAATAAAGAAAGCAAAATATTTAATTACTGCTCTTCCATCAGATGCAGATAATTTATATGTTGTTTTAACAGCAAGTCAATTGAATAATGATTTAAGAATCATCAGTAGAGCCTCAAGTGAATCTTCTTATAAAAAATTAAAAATTGCAGGTGCTCATAATGTCATTATGCCAGATAAGTTAGGAGGAGAACACATGGCTTCTTTAGTTGTTGCTCCTGATGTAATTGAATTTGTTGATAGACTTACAGTAGAAATGGAAACAACTGCCAACTTGGAAGAGATTTTAGTAAATGATTTACCAGAAAAATATTTAAATAAAACTATTCTAGACTTGGATTTAAGAAAGCAAACAGGATGTACTGTAATTGGCTATAAAACTCCAGAAAGAGATTATATTATAAACCCTGAAGCTTCTATGGAATTATTAAACGATTCTAGTTTAATTGTTTTAGGAAGACCAGAGCAAATTACAAAATTAAGACAGCTATTTTAATGCAAATAATTCTAATAACAGGTTCTAACGGATTGTTAGGGCAAACCTTACTTAGTTTACTTTTAAAAGAAAAAGAAAAATATAGAGTAATTGGAATTTCTAAAGGCGGAAATAGATCAGAGAGATCAGATTTTATTTATGAAAGCATTGATATAACTAACAAAAAAGAGCTTTTTGAATGTATTCATAAACATAAGCCCAATTGTATTGTCAATACAGCTGCAATGACAAATGTTGACGCCTGTGAAGATGACAAAGAAGGTTGTTATAGTTTAAATGTAAATGCAGTTGAATATCTTACTGAAGTATCAAAAAAATTAAACATACACTTAGTTCATATTTCAACAGATTTTATTTTTGATGGAGAAAAAGGGTATTATAAAGAATCTGACAAACCAAATCCATTAAGCTATTATGGATGGTCTAAACTAAAATCTGAAGAAGTGATTTTAGAATCAAATATTTCTCACACAATCTTAAGAACTATTCTTGTTTTTGGGAAGGTGAAAAATATGACTAGGAATAATATTGTTTTGTGGGTTAAAGAAATGATAGAAAATAAAAAAGATATCACAATTGTTGATGATCAATTTAGAATGCCTACGTATGTAGAAGATTTAGCTTTAGCGTGTCAATTATCTATTGATAAAAAAGCTCAAGGAATTTTTAATATTTCTAGTTCAGAGCTTCTCAGTATTTTTGAAATTGCAACACAAATAGCTAAAGGATTCGATTTAGATTCAAATTACATCAAACCAATCTCTACAGGCAGCTTGAATCAAAAAGCTTCAAGACCACCTAAAACAGGTTTTAATTTAAGTAAGTCAATAGAATTACTAGGCTTTATACCAAAAACATTTAAAGAGGATTTACAAATATTTAAAGAAAACCTAACGTAAAAATTACTTTTAACGTGTAAAAGTTGGTCTCCAATCAATTTTTTAAGATATTGCGTTCCGCTAACAAAAAAACTACTAAAAACCATGAAGAAATCTCTTCTATCATTTCTATTATTTTTAAGTCCAATTTTACTTTTTGCACAAGACAAAGGTTTAGATCAACAGATTGATGAGGCTTTTAAGCCAGTATCTGATTTTTTTACAGATGTGATCTTTTTCCTAGTCTGGGAAGATCCAGATATTCCTTTTGTATTACTTCTATTAGTAGGTAGTGCAGCATTTTTTACAATTTATTTTGGATTTCCAAACATCAGACATTTTTGGACAGCAATTAATGTAGTTAGAGGTAAATACGACGATATTGATCACCAGGAAGTGGGTAACTTAGATTTAGCTATTGATGGCGATATTAAAGATACTATTGAGGATGAAAGTAAAGATGGTGAGGTGTCTCACTTCCAAGCTTTAGCTACTGCAGTATCTGGTACAGTGGGTAACGGAAACATAGCTGGTGTAGCATTAGCAATTGCATTAGGTGGTCCAGGTGCAACTTTTTGGATGATTATTTGTGGTCTTCTAGGGATGTCTACAAAGTTTGTCGAATGTACTTTAGGAGTTCAATATAGAGATGTAGGAGAAGATGGAACAGTTTATGGAGGTCCTATGTATTATATAAGTAAAGGTTTAAAAGAAAGAGGTTTTAAAACTATAGGAAAAATTGCAGCAGTAATTTTTGCAATATTTTGTATTGGTGGTTCTTTTGGAGGTGGTAACGCAGCTCAATCAAATCAGGCTACAATTGTAATCAAAGAAATGTTTGGTTGGGAGAGTACAGCTGCTGGTGCAATTGTCGGAATAGTATTAGCTATTTTAGTTGGTGTAATTATAATTGGTGGTATCAAAAGAATCGCTTCTGTTACAGAAAAAGTTGTACCATTTATGGCGCTCATGTATGTTATAGCTTGTTTATATATTCTAGGAGCAAATTTCTCTCTAGTTGATGATGCTATTTCATTAATAGTAAGCGAAGCTTTTAACCCAACAGCTATTGGAGTTGGTGGTATTATAGGAGTTCTACTTGTTGGTTTTAAAAGAGCAGCTTTTTCAAATGAGGCAGGAGCTGGTTCAGCTTCTATTGCTCACTCAGCTGTAAAGACAAAATACTCTGCTTCAGAAGGTTTAGTAGCATTATTAGAGCCTTTTATAGATACAGTATTGATTTGCACAATGACAGCTTTAGTAATTGTTATATTTAATTTTGGTGGAGGTGATGGAGCTATTTTTCAATATGGAGGAGATGGACAAGGAGCTGTATTGATTGATGGTGTTTCTTATGAAGGGGCAGGAATTACTTCACAAGCATTTGCTAAATACATCCCATATTCAGATATTTTCTTAACAATAGCTGTTGTATTATTTGCAGTCTCTACTATGATTTCATGGTCATACTATGGATTACAGTCTTGGAAATTTTTATTTGGAAGAGGTAAAGCTGCTGATTTAACATACAAGTTTTTATTTTTAATATTTGTTGTTATTGGTGCTGCTGCCAGTATGAAATCAATATGGGCATTCTCAGATGCGATGATTTTTGCTATGGTTTTTCCAAATATGATAGGATTATACTTCTTGTTTCCAATAGTTAAAAAACAACTTAGAAGATATATGGATGCTATAAAAGGAGCAAAAGCTTAGCTACTTTATTAAGAAGTAGTTCTATTTATCGGTTGCTAAGAAAAAGAAAAAAATGAAAAGATTAATATCCCATTTCTGGTATTCTCGTACCCAAAGAAATGGGATTTTGTTTTTATTATTATTCATCATCTTTTTACAGATTTTTTATTTTGTATTAGATTTTAATTCTAAGACAACCATAGATAGCAATAGAGTATCTGAGATAAGGTCTAAATTAGATAGCTTGTCTTCAGTAGAAGATGAAAGTCAAATATTTAAAATGTATCTTTTCAACCCCAATTTTATAACTGATTTTAAAGGTTATCAATTAGGAATGAGTATAGAGGAGATAGATAGGCTGCACAAATTCCGAGACAAAGGAAAATATGTGAATTCTGTATTAGAATTCCAAAACATCACAAAAGTATCAGATAGTCTTTTAAAAGTAATTTCACCTTATTTTAAATTTCCAGACTGGGTAACAAAACAAAACAAATCCAAAGGAACCAAAATATATTACAACCCTGTAAAAAAGAGCTCTATTTCTACAACAGATATTAATAAAGCAACAATTTCGGACTTTGAATCATTATCAACAATTAATGAATCTCTAGCTAATAGAATTGTAAAGTATAGGGATAAACTTCAAGGGTTTTATTTTAAGTCTCAATTAGGGGAAGTCTGGAAAATAAATGAAGAACAAGTAGATGAAATCTTCAAAGCATTTAAAATCAAATCAAAAACTTCTTTCAAAAAAATAAATGTCAATACAGCAAGCTTTAAAGAAGTCCTTTCAGTGCCCTATATTGACTACGAATTATGTAAAAGAATTTTTCAATATAGAGACGAGGTTGCAGAATTACAATCCATAAAAGAATTAACAAATGTTGAAGATTTTCCGATGAATTTATACGATAGAATAGTCTTATATTTGCATGCTAAATAAAAAAATTGAGTTTTACACTATGAGTATGTATTTCACAGAAGAGCATGATGTTTTTAGGGAAACTTTTAGAGAGTTTTTACAGAAAGAAGTAGTACCACATATAGAAAAATGGGAAAAGACAGGAACCATAGAAAGATTTATATGGGAAAAGTTTGGTGAGATGGGTTATTTCGGTTTAAGCTATCCAGAAGAATATGGAGGTTTGGACTTAGATATGTTTTACATGATTATTTTTCTTGAGGAGCTTCAAAAAATTAACTCAGGTGGTTTTGCTGCTGCTATGTGGGCGCATGTTTACCTTGCAATGACTCATTTAAATAAAGAAGGTGATGAAAGAATAAAGCAAGAATATCTTGCACCTAGTATAGAAGGCAAAAAAATAGGTTGTTTATGTATTACAGAACCTTTTGGGGGTTCTGATGTTGCAGGAATGAGATCATCAGCAATAAAAAATGGAGATCATTATGTTTTAAATGGTTCTAAAACATTTATTACCAATGGTGTCTATTCAGATTATTTAATTGTTGCTGCAAAAACAAATCCAGATGAAAAACATGCTGGAATGAGTATTTTCTTGGTAGATAGAGATACACCAGGAATATCAGCTACAAAACTAGACAAGTTAGGGTGGAGAGCTTCAGATACTGGAGAGATTGCTTTTGATAATGTAAAAATACCTCTGGAAAATTTAATGGGAGAAGAAGGAAAAGGTTTTCCATATATTATGCAACACTTTGCTTTAGAAAGACTTATTATGGGTGTAAATGCTCATGCAAGAGCAGAGTATGCCATAGATTATGCTATCCAATACATGTCAGAGAGACAAGCATTTGGTAAAACAATAGATAAATTTCAGGCGTTGAGACATAAAGTAGCTGAAATGGCTAGCGAAGTTGAAATGTGTAAAGAGTTTAATTATTCCATCACAAAAAGACTTAACAATGGAGATTATGTTGTAAAAGAAGCGAGTATGTCTAAGTTATTATCTACAAAAATAGCAGATCAAGTTATTTATGATGCTTTACAGTTGTTAGGTGGTTATGGATATATGGAAGAATACCCTATGGCTCGTTTATTAAGAGATAGTAGATTAGGTCCAATTGGTGGAGGTACCTCTGAGATCTTAAAAGAGATTATCGCAAAAATGATAATCGACAAGAAATCTTACAAGCCTGCAACATAAATTGTTGTTTTATTTTTTGTTAAAATTGTTTTCAATTCTCAAAAATGATAATCGACAAGAAATCTTACAAAAGCTATTCTAAAATAAGCAACTAATTAATTGTCAATTAAAAAATCCTCGTATCTTTGCATTCCAAAATTTAAAAGAATACATTGAAAGGAGGTGCCAACATATGTTAATTATACCAGTAAAAGAAGGAGAAAATATAGATAGAGCTTTAAAACGTTTCAAAAGAAAATTTGATCGTACCAAGACAATGAGAAACTTAAGAGAAAGAAAACAGTTTACTAAACCATCTGTTGCCAAAAGAGCTCAAAGAATTAAGGCGTCTTATATCCAAAGATTAAGAACACAAGAAGAAATTGGTTAACAAATCAATTCTTTAAAAATATAAACCCATAACATTTTTGTTATGGGTTTTTTATTGTCTACATTTCTTTAACTTTGAAATTAGATCCAATATGTATGTTAGTTAAACCCTTTTTAGAATATCTTCAATTAGAAAAAAAATATTCTAAGCATACTATTGAGGCCTATCAAAACGACTTAATTTCTTTTCAAGAATTCATAAAAGTAGAATTTCAACAATTAGATTTAGAAAATGTAAACTACAATCAAATAAGAAACTGGATTGTCAATCTTGTGAATAAAGGTATTTCTAATAGAACCATCAATAGAAAAATGAGTTCTCTAAAGACTTTTTATAAATTTTTACAAAAAACTGAAGTAATTGATGTTAATCCATTGATTAAGCACAAAGCTTTAAAGGTAGAAAAGAAAATACAGGTGCCATTTTCATTTGATGAAATAAACAATGTTCTAAATGTATTAGATAAAGATGATGAATTTGAATCTCTAAGAGACAAATTGATGGTTGAAATACTATATTCAACCGGCCTCAGAAGAATTGAATTAATAAATCTCAATGAGTCTGATATTAATCTAAATGAAAAGACTATAAAGGTTTTAGGAAAAAGAAATAAAGAAAGAATCTTACCATTACTAGAATCTGTATCTCTCACGGCTTCAAAATATTTAGAGTTAAAAAAACTGAAAGGGTTTCAAAATGAACAACTTTTAGTTACCGATAAAGGTGATAAACTTTACGAAACATTTGTTTATAGAGCCGTAAATTTATATTTTAGTAATGTTTCTTCAAAAGTCAAGAAAAGCCCTCATATTCTGAGACACTCTTTTGCAACACATTTACTTAATGAAGGAGCAGATTTAAATTCGGTTAAAGAATTGTTAGGACATTCAAGTTTAGCCTCTACCCAAGTCTACACTCATAATGACTTGGACCAAATAAAAAAAGTATATAACAAAGCTCACCCTAGGAGCTCAAAAAAAAAGAACCAATGAAAGTATACACACAATCAATTGACTTTAACGCATCATCAGAATTATTAAACTTTACTCAAAAGAAAGTCGAATCACTAACTAAATTTCATGATAAAATAGTTGATGCAGAAGTTTTCTTTAAGTTGATTAATACTAGTGACAAAGAAAATAAAGTAACTGAAATTAAAATTAATATACCTGGGAATGAGTTTATGGTAAAAAAGACTTGTAAGTCATTTGAGGAAGGAGTCAATAGTTGTGCTGAAACTTTAAAAAGAAGGTTAAAAAAGTCAAAGGAAAAACTTAGAGATTCAATGGCGACGTAAAAACTAAAAATTTAAATTCAAAAAGTTTTAGAATAAAAAAAAACTTTATACATTTGCAGTCCGTTAGAAATAACGGATTGTTTTTTTATAAAAACAGCCGATGTAGCTCAGCTGGCTAGAGCAGCTGATTTGTAATCAGCAGGTCGTGGGTTCGAGTCCCTCCATCGGCTCAAGTTCATTAAAATAATAAAGTTTTTGGGGAGATACTCAAGCGGCCAACGAGGACGGACTGTAACTCCGTTGGGAAACCTTCGCAGGTTCGAATCCTGCTCTCCCCACTAAAACTTTAAATAATTAAAGCGGGAGTAGCTCAGTTGGTAGAGCGTCAGCCTTCCAAGCTGAATGTCGCCAGTTCGAACCTGGTCTCCCGCTCTAAATCCAACTAAAGCCGATGTAGCTCAGTTGGTAGAGCGCATCCTTGGTAGGGATGAGGTCACGGGTTCAAATCCCGTCATTGGCTCATAGAATAGGTTTTTAATTAGACACTAAATATATTTAAACTAAGAATTAAAATTAACAATCATGGCAAAAGCAAATTTTGACCGTTCGAAACCACACTTAAATATTGGTACAATCGGACACGTAGATCACGGAAAGACTACATTAACTGCGGCTATTACTAAAGTTTTAGCTGATGCTGGCTTTTCAGAAGCAAGATCATTTGATCAAATCGATAACGCTCCAGAAGAGAAAGAAAGAGGTATTACAATTAATACATCTCACGTAGAGTATCAAACAGCAAATCGTCACTATGCACACGTTGACTGTCCAGGTCACGCGGATTATGTAAAGAACATGGTAACTGGTGCTGCTCAAATGGACGGTGCAATTTTAGTTGTTGCTGCTACTGATGGACCAATGCCACAAACTCGTGAGCACATCCTTTTAGGACGTCAGGTTGGTATTCCTCGTATTGTTGTTTTCTTGAATAAAGTTGACATGGTTGATGATGAGGAGTTATTAGAGTTAGTTGATATGGAAGTAAGAGAATTATTATCTTTCTATGAATATGATGGTGATAATGGACCAGTTGTTTCTGGTTCTGCTTTAGGAGCTTTAAATGGAGAACAAAAATGGGTTGACACTGTATTAGAATTAATGACAGAGGTTGACAACTGGATCGAGGAGCCATTAAGAGAAGTAGATAAAGACTTCTTAATGCCAATTGAAGATGTATTCTCTATTACTGGTCGTGGTACTGTAGCAACTGGTAGAATCGAGACTGGTATCGCTAACACTGGTGATCCTGTAGAGATTATTGGTATGGGAGCTGAGAAATTAACTTCTACTATCACAGGAATCGAAATGTTCCGTCAAATCTTAGATAGAGGTGAAGCTGGAGATAATGCTGGTATCCTTTTAAGAGGTATTGAAAAAACTGATATCAAAAGAGGTATGGTAATCTGTAAGCCAGGTTCTGTAACTCCACATGCTAAGTTCAAAGCTGAGGTTTATGTTCTTAAGAAAGAAGAAGGTGGACGTCACACTCCATTCCACAACAACTATCGTCCTCAGTTTTATGTACGTACAACTGATGTAACAGGAAATATTGCTTTACCTGATGGTGTTGAAATGGTAATGCCAGGAGATAACTTAACTATTACTGTTGATTTAATCCAGCCAATTGCATTAAACTTAGGTTTACGTTTTGCTATCCGTGAAGGTGGTAGAACAGTTGGAGCTGGTCAGGTAACTGAAATATTAGACTAATTTTTTAAAGTCTTAATATAATTTCAATAAACAAGGTGTCCCGATTTTTCGGGACGCCTTTATGAATAAAATATAGAGACGGGTTTAGCTCAGTTGGTAGAGCACTGGTCTCCAAAACCAGGTGTCGGGAGTTCGAGCCTCTCAACCCGTGCAAATAAAAGAATAGAATGAAATTCATACAATATATCAAAGATTCTTTTGAAGAATTAAATAATCACATGACATGGATGTCTAGAGATGACGCTCAAAAAACAACTGTAACAGTTGCAGTATTTACTATTTTGTTCGCATTAGGTGTTGCAGGTGTAGATTATGTTTTTCAATTAGGACTAGATAACTTTTTTGGATTATTTAAAAGTTAAATGATGGGAGATTCAGTAATGAAATGGTATGTTGTTAGAGCTATAGGAGGACAAGAAAATAAAGTAAAGTCCTACATAGAAACTGAAATCTCACGTTTGGGTTTATCAGACTATGTTAGTCAAGTTTTAGTTCCTAAAGAAAAAGTCATTCAAATTAGAAATGGAAAGAAAATAAACAAAGAGAAAGTTTATTTTCCTGGATATATTATGGTAGAAGCTAATTTAACAGGTGAAGTTCCACACGTTATAAAAGCCATAACTGGTGTTATCGGTTTTTTAGGAGAAACAAAAGGAGGAGAGCCTGTACCTATGAGAAAATCCGAAGTAAACAGAATGTTAGGTAAAGTAGATGAGTTAGCTATCCAAGACGAAAATATTGCTATCCCATACACTATAGGGGAAACTGTCAAAGTAGTTGACGGTCCTTTCAATGGTTTTGATGGCACTATTGAGAAAGTAAACGAAGAAAAGAGAAAACTTGAAGTTATGGTTAAAATCTTTGGACGTAAAACTCCTTTAGAGTTAAGCTATATGCAAGTTGATAAAATATAATTGTTACAAAAAATCGATTTGCTTTTAGCTTCCAATTAAAAGTAACATCAAATTTTAAACATTTATTCAAATGGCAAAAGAGTTAAGTAAAGTAGTTAAATTACAAGTTAGGGGAGGTGCTGCGAATCCATCGCCACCGGTTGGACCCGCTCTTGGTGCTGCTGGTGTTAATATTATGGAGTTCTGTAAGCAGTTTAATGCTAGAACTCAAGATAAAGCTGGTAAAGTTTTACCAGTTGCAATCAACGTATATACAGATAAGTCGTTTGACTTTGTTGTAAAAACACCACCTGCTGCAGTCCAGTTAATGGAAGCTGCAAAAATCAAGAAAGGTTCTGGAGAGCCTAATAGAAAAAAAGTCGCATCTGTTACTTGGGACCAAATTAGAACAATTGCAGAAGATAAAATGGTAGACTTAAATGCTTTTACCGTTGAATCTGCAATGAAAATGGTTGCTGGTACAGCTCGATCTATGGGATTAACAGTTAAAGGTAATGCACCTGCATAAACTTTAAACATTAAGTAAGATGGCAAGATTAACAAAAAAACAAAAAGAAGCACAAGCGAAATTAGATCGTTCTAAATCGTACGATGTCAATGCAGCTTCTGCTTTAATCAAGGAAATTACTAATGTAAAGTTTGATGCATCTGTTGATATCGCTGTTCGTTTAGGTGTAGATCCACGTAAAGCTAACCAAATGGTTAGAGGCGTAGTTACACTTCCTCACGGAACAGGTAAAGATGTTAAGGTGCTTGCATTAGTTACTCCTGACAAAGAAGCCGAAGCAGAAGCTGCAGGAGCTGACTTTGTAGGTTTAGACGAATACCTTCAAAAAATTAAAGGAGGTTGGACAGACGTAGATGTAATAATTACAATGCCAAGTGTAATGGGTAAATTAGGTCCTTTAGGAAGAGTTTTAGGTCCAAGAGGTTTAATGCCAAACCCAAAAACTGGTACTGTAACTATGGATGTTGCAAAAGCAGTTAAAGATGTAAAAGCTGGTAAAATTGACTTTAAAGTTGATAAAACTGGAATTGTACATGCTGCTATTGCTAAAGTATCTTTTGATGCAGAAAAAATTGCAGATAATGCAAATGAGTTGTTACAGACTTTGTTAAAGTTAAAACCAACTGCAGCAAAAGGAACTTACATTAAAAGCATCTTTATGTCTAGTACAATGAGTCCAAGTGTAGAAGTAGATTTGAAATCTGTTTAATCGAAGTTAAAAACGTATAAGATGACTAGAGAAGAAAAATCACAAGTAATCCAAGATTTAACAGCAACGTTAGCAGATACAAGTACCATCTATTTAGCAGATATATCTGGTTTAGATGCAATGACTACTTCTAATTTACGTAGAGCTTGTTTTAAAGCAAACGTAAAGTTGGCTGTTGTAAAAAACACATTGCTATCAAAAGCAATGGAAGCTTCTGATAAAGATTTCGGAGAATTAAAAGACGCCTTAAAAGGTAATACATCTTTAATGATTTCTGAAGCTGGTAATGCACCGGCTAAAGTAATCAAGGAATTCAGAAAAAAATCAGACAGACCTTTATTAAAAGGTGCATATGTTGAAGAAGCAATCTATGTTGGTGATGACCAATTAGATACTCTTGTAAACATCAAGTCTAAAGAAGAATTGATAGGAAATATTATTACTTTATTACAATCACCAGCTAAAAATGTTGTTTCAGCATTACAATCTGGAGGTGGTAAATTATCAGGTATCCTTCAAACTTTATCAGAAAAATAAATTAAGCGCACTAATAAACTAAATAACACAAAATTAAAAACAATTAAAATGGCAGATTTAAAAGATTTCGCAGAACAACTAGTTAACTTAACTGTAAAAGAAGTTAACGAATTAGCTGATATTTTAAAAGATGAATACGGTATAGAGCCTGCAGCAGCAGCTGTAGCTGTAGCTGGACCAGCAGCTGGCGGAGACGCAGGTGGTGCTGAAGAGCAAACTGAATTCGATGTAATCTTAAAAGCACCAGGAGGTTCTAAATTAGCTGTAGTAAAGTTAGTTAAAGAATTAACAGGATTAGGATTAAAAGAAGCTAAAGGTATCGTAGATAGCGCTCCTGCTCCAATCAAGGAAGCTGTATCTAAAGACGAGGCAGAAGGCCTTAAAAAGTCTTTAGAAGAAGCTGGAGCTGAGGTTGAGCTTAAGTAAGCTTTTATCCCGACTTTACTTTGGTAAAACGGGAACAACAAACTAAGGTTTAGGCACTAGAAATATTGTATTTCTAGGCCTAGACCATTTTGTGTATATATTCGTTCTTTTTTTAATTCAGATTTTAATCAAAAAAAACATTCTCTTTTGGCAACGACAAACACAACTGAAAGAATCAACTTTGCATCTTCTCCTCTAGTATCAGATTATCCTGATTTTCTAGACATTCAAGTAAAGTCTTTTCAAGACTTTTTCCAACTTCAAACAAAGGCAGAAGAGCGAGGTGAAGAAGGTTTATACAAAACCTTCATGGATAATTTTCCAATCACTGATACAAGAAATAACTTTGTTTTAGAGTTTTTAGACTATTTCGTCGATCCACCAAGATATAGCATACAAGAATGTATCGAAAGGGGTTTAACTTATAGTGTTCCTTTAAAAGCACGTTTAAAACTTTACTGTACAGATCCAGAGCATGAAGATTTTGAAACTATTGTACAAGATGTTTATTTAGGAGTAATTCCTTATATGACAAACTCAGGTACATTTGTTATCAATGGAGCTGAACGTGTAGTTGTTTCTCAATTACACAGATCACCTGGTGTGTTCTTTGGACAATCTTTCCATGCAAATGGTACAAAATTATATTCAGCAAGAGTAATTCCTTTTAAAGGTTCTTGGATTGAATTTGCTACCGATATCAATAGTGTAATGTACGCTTATATTGATAGAAAGAAAAAATTACCTGTAACTACGCTATTTAGAGCAATAGGTTACGAAAGAGATAAAGATATTCTTGAAATCTTTGATTTAGCTGAAGAAGTAAAAGTTTCTAAAGCTGGATTGAAAAAAGTTTTAGGAAGAAAACTTGCTGCAAGAGTTCTGAAAACATGGTTTGAAGACTTTGTTGACGAGGATACTGGAGAAGTTGTGTCAATTGAGCGTAATGAAATTATTTTTGATCGTGATACAATCATCGAAAAAGAACATATTGATGAAATAATTGAATCTGGAACTAAAACTGTTTTACTTCATAAGCAAGATAATCAGCAAGCAGATTATGCAATTATTCATAACACTTTACAAAAAGATCCAACAAACTCTGAAAAAGAAGCTGTTGAACATATCTATAGACAATTGCGTAATGCAGAACCACCAGATGAGGAAACTGCAAGAGGAATTATTGATAAACTATTCTTCTCTGAGCAAAGATATAGTTTAGGTGAAGTTGGTCGTTTTAGAATGAATACCAAGCTTGGTTTAGATGTAGATATTGATCAGAAAGTATTAACAAAGTTAGACATCATTACTATCATCAAGTACTTGATTGAGTTAATCAATTCAAAAGCTGAAGTAGATGATATTGATCACTTATCTAACAGACGTGTAAGAACTGTAGGTGAGCAATTAGCTGGTCAGTTTGGTGTTGGACTTGCTCGTATGGCAAGAACAATTCGTGAGCGAATGAATGTTCGTGATAACGAAGTGTTTACACCAATTGATTTAATTAATGCAAAGACATTATCTTCTGTTATTAATTCATTCTTTGGAACGAATCAGTTGTCTCAATTTATGGATCAAACAAATCCATTGGCTGAGATTACTCACAAACGTAGATTATCTGCATTAGGACCTGGAGGATTATCCAGAGAAAGAGCAGGATTTGAGGTTCGTGATGTACACTACACTCACTATGGACGTTTATGTCCCATAGAAACGCCTGAAGGACCAAACATTGGTTTGATTTCATCACTTTCAGTATTTGCAAAGGTGAACAATTTAGGGTTTATTGAAACTCCATACAGGGAAGTGAAAGATGGAACTGTAAATAAAAAACAAGAACCTGTTTACTTAAGTGCTGAGGAAGAAGAAGGAAAAAAGATTGCACAATCTAATTTATCTTTAAAAGATGATGGAAGTTTTGCAGCAGATAGAGTGATTGCAAGAGAAGAAGGAGATTTTCCAGTGGTTACACCAGATGTAATTGATTATATGGATGTGGCTCCAAATCAAATTGCTTCGATTTCAGCATCCTTAATTCCTTTCTTAGAACATGATGATGCAAACCGTGCATTGATGGGATCTAACATGATGCGTCAAGCTGTACCATTATTGCGTCCAGAGTCTCCTATTGTAGGAACAGGATTGGAAAGAAGAGTTGCTAAAGATTCAAGAATTTTAATCAACGCAGAAGGAAACGGTGAAGTTATATATGTAGATTCTAACAAAATTACCATCAGATACGAGAGAACTGAGATTGAAGAAATGGTAAGTTTTGATATAGATGAAAAATCATATGACTTAATCAAGTTTAGAAAAACAAACCAAGGAACTTGTATCAACTTAAAGCCAATTGTTCAAAAAGGAGATAAGGTATCAAAAGGTCAAGTTTTATGTGAGGGATATGCTACTCAAAAAGGAGAACTAGCTTTAGGTAGAAATATGAAAGTGGCATTTATGCCTTGGAAAGGATATAACTTTGAGGATGCGATTGTGATTTCTGAAAAAGTTGTTCGTGAAGACATTTTTACTTCCATTCACATTGATGAATATTCTTTAGATGTACGTGATACTAAATTAGGCACAGAAGAATTAACTAATGATATTCCAAATGTTTCTGAAGAGGCTACAAAAGACTTGGATGAAAACGGAATGATTCGAATTGGTGCAGAAGTAAAACCGGGTGATATATTAATTGGTAAGATTACCCCAAAAGGAGAATCTGATCCAACTCCTGAAGAGAAATTATTACGTGCTATTTTTGGTGATAAAGCTGGTGATGTAAAAGATGCATCATTAAAAGCTTCTCCATCATTAAAAGGTGTAGTAATAGATAAGAAGTTATTTAGAAGAGCAGTTAAAGACAAAACAAAAAGAGCTAGAGATAAAGAAGCAGTTGCTGAATTAGAAGCTTCTTTTGTAACAAAGTTTGATGCTTTAAAATCAACTTTAGTAGAAAAATTATTTGCTTTAATCAGTGGTAAAACATCTCAAGGAGTTCAAAATGATCTTGGAGAAGAAGTGTTACCAAAAGGTAAAAAGTACACATTAAAAATGTTAAATGCAGTTGAAGACTATATGCACTTAACAGGTGGTAACTGGACAACTGATAAAGAGTTGAATAAATTAGTAGGTGAATTAATTCATAACTATAAGATTAAAGTAAACGATTTACAAGGTGTTTTACGTCGTCAAAAGTTTACAATATCAGTTGGAGATGAATTACCTGCTGGAATTTTAAAGTTAGCTAAAATTTACATCGCTAAGAAGCGTAAGTTAAAAGTTGGTGATAAGATGGCAGGACGTCATGGTAACAAAGGTATTGTTGCTAGAATTGTACGTCAAGAAGACATGCCTTTCTTAGAAGATGGAACACCAGTAGATATCGTATTGAATCCATTAGGAGTACCATCTCGTATGAATATTGGTCAAATTTATGAAACTGTTCTTGGTTGGGCAGGTCAAAAACTTGATAAAAAATACGCAACACCAATTTTTGACGGTGCATCTTTAGATGAAATCAATAACTATACTGATTCTGCAGGAGTACCAAGATTTGGACACACATATCTTTATGATGGTGGAACAGGAAAACGTTTTGATCAACCTGCAACAGTAGGAGTAATTTACATGATTAAACTAGGTCATATGATTGAGGACAAAATGCATGCTCGTTCTATCGGACCTTACTCATTAATTACACAACAACCATTAGGAGGTAAAGCTCAATTTGGAGGTCAACGTTTTGGAGAGATGGAAGTTTGGGCACTAGAAGCTTATGGAGCATCAAGTATCTTACGTGAAATCTTAACAGTAAAATCAGATGATGTAATGGGTAGAGCCAAAACATACGAAAGTATTGTGAAAGGTGAAGCTATGCCAGAACCTGGTTTACCAGAATCATTTAACGTATTAATGCACGAACTAAAAGGTTTAGGTTTAGACGTTAAGTTAGAAGAATAATTCATTAAGCAGGAGCTTATAAACTCCTGCTTTTACAATATTGTCTTGTAAAAGACCATTTTTACAATTTTTAATTCGCATCCATTATCATGGCAAGAAAAAATGAAAAGTACACTGTAAAAAAATTTAATAAAATTTCTATTGGATTAGCTTCTCCAGAATCAATTCTAGAGGCATCCAGAGGTGAAGTTTTAAAACCAGAAACGATTAACTATCGTACTCACAAACCAGAAAGAGATGGTTTGTTCTGTGAGCGTATATTTGGTCCTGTAAAGGATTATGAATGTGCTTGTGGTAAGTACAAAAGAATCCGTTACAAAGGGATTGTTTGTGATCGTTGTGGAGTTGAAGTAACAGAGAAGAAAGTACGTAGAGATAGAGTAGGACACATTAATTTAGTTGTTCCTGTAGCTCATATTTGGTACTTCCGTTCGTTACCAAACAAAATGGGATACTTATTAGGATTACCATCTAAGAAATTAGATATGATTATCTATTATGAAAGATATGTAGTAATTCAACCAGGTATTGCAAAAAATGTTGAAGGAGAGTCCTTACAAAAAATGGACTTCTTAACAGAAGAGGAGTATTTAGATATTTTAGATACATTACCTCAAGAGAATATGTATTTAGATGATTCTGATCCTAACAAGTTTATTGCTAAAATGGGAGCAGAATGTTTAATTGAATTGCTATCAAGAATAGATTTAGATGAATTATCATATCAATTAAGACACAAAGCAAATACAGAAACTTCTAAACAACGTAAAACAGAAGCGTTAAAGCGATTAAATGTTGTTGAGGCGTTTAGAGATTCTCAAAAAAATAGAGATAATAATCCAGAATGGATGATCATGAAAGTAGTTCCGGTGATTCCACCAGAATTACGACCATTGGTTCCATTAGATGGTGGTCGTTTTGCTACCTCTGATTTAAATGACTTATATCGTCGTGTTATTATCCGTAATAATCGTTTAAAAAGATTAATGGAGATCAAAGCTCCAGAAGTAATCTTACGTAACGAGAAACGTATGTTACAAGAATCTGTAGATTCATTATTTGATAACACACGTAAATCATCAGCAGTTAAAACAGAATCTAACAGACCATTAAAATCATTATCTGATTCCTTAAAAGGTAAGCAAGGGCGTTTTCGTCAGAACCTACTTGGAAAACGTGTTGATTATTCTGCTCGTTCTGTAATTGTTGTTGGACCAGAATTAAAATTATTTGAATGTGGATTGCCAAAAGATATGGCAGCTGAATTATACAAGCCTTTTATCATCCGTAAATTGATTGAAAGAGGAATTGTAAAAACAGTTAAATCTGCAAAGAAAATTATAGACAGAAAAGAACCAGTTGTTTGGGATATTTTGGAAAATGTAATTAAAGGGCATCCAGTACTATTAAACCGTGCTCCTACATTACACCGTTTAGGAATTCAAGCATTCCAACCAAAATTAATCGAAGGAAAAGCAATTCAGTTACATCCATTAGTATGTACAGCTTTTAACGCAGATTTTGATGGTGATCAAATGGCTGTTCACTTACCGTTAGGACCAGAAGCTATTTTAGAAGCACAATTATTAATGTTGGCTTCTCACAATATCTTAAATCCTGCGAACGGAGCACCAATTACTGTACCTTCTCAAGATATGGTACTTGGGTTGTATTACATGACTAAAGAAAGAAAATCAACTAAGAAAGTGCCTATCAAAGGAGAAGGTCTAACTTTCTATTCTCCAGAAGAAGTTACGATAGCTTTTAATGAAGAACGTGTTGATTTGAATGCTGGAATTAAAGTTAGAACCAAAGACTTTAATGAAGAAGGAGAATTGACTACTCAAATTATCAGTACTACTGTTGGTAGAGTGTTATTTAATGAAGTGGTTCCAGAACAAGCTGGATATATTAATGAAGTATTAACCAAAAAATCTCTTAGAGGTGTAATTGGTAGTATTTTAAAAGTTACAGATATTCCTACAGTTGGTAATTTCTTAGATGAAATTAAAAATATGGGATATAAGTTTGCCTTCCAAGGAGGTTTATCTTTCTCATTAGGAGATATCATTATTCCAGACCAGAAACAATCTATGATTGATGAAGCCAACAAGGAAGTTGATATGATTGTTGGTAATTATAATATGGGTATGTTAACGCAAAAAGAGCGTTACAATCAGGTAATTGATGTTTGGGGTTCTACCAACAATAGATTAACTGAACTTTCCATGAAGAATTTACGTGAAGACCAACAAGGATTTAACTCAGTTTATATGATGTTAGATTCTGGAGCTCGTGGATCTAAAGAACAGATTCGTCAGTTAACAGGAATGCGTGGATTAATGGCAAAACCTAAAAAATCAACAGCTGGTGGTGGAGAAATTATCGAGAATCCAATTCTTTCTAACTTTAAAGAAGGATTATCAATTCTTGAATACTTTATTTCTACTCACGGTGCTCGTAAAGGTTTAGCAGATACGGCTTTAAAAACTGCCGATGCAGGTTACTTAACACGTCGTTTAGTAGATGTATCTCAAGATGTAATTGTTAATGAACACGATTGTGAAACATTAAGAGGTCTAGAAGTACGTCCATTAAAACAAAATGATGAGATTGTAGAATCTTTAGCAGAAAGAATAGAAGGTAGAGTTGCATTACACGATGTATATAACCTAACTTCAGATGAATTAATTTTAGAAGCAGGGTCATTAATAGATGGAGAAACATCTATTAAGATTCAAGAAGCTGGAATTGATAGATTAGAAGTAAGATCTCCATTAACTTGTGAGTCGTCAAGAGGTATTTGTTCTAAATGTTACGGACAAAGCTTATCAACTCGTAAAAATGTTCAGATTGGAGAAGCAGTAGGAGTAATTGCTGCTCAATCTATTGGAGAACCTGGTACACAGTTAACTCTAAGAACATTCCACGTTGGTGGTGTTGCTGGAAATATTTCAGAAGAAAATAAGTTACTAGCTAAGTTTGATGGTAAAGTTACTATTGAAGATTTAAGAACTGTTGAAGGAAATGATGCTGATGGTAACAAAGTAGACATCGTTATTTCTAGAACTGCAGAGATAAAAATCAAAGACAAGAAAACAGGATTAACCTTAAGTACTAATATTATTCCTTACGGATCGATCATCTTTAATAAAGGGATGAAAACTATTAAAAAAGGTGATGCTATCTGTAAATGGGATCCATTTAACGGAGTTATTGTTTCTGAATTTGCTGGTAAAGTGAAGTTTGATGACTTGGAGCAAGGTGTTAACTATCAAGTAGAGATTGATGAGCAAACTGGATTCCAAGAAAAAGTAATTACAGATTCTAAAAACAAGAAAATCATTCCTTCTTTAATCATTGAAGATAAAGATGGAAATGCATTACGTTCTTACAGCTTACCTGTTGGAGCTCACTTGATGGTAGATAATGGAGAGGCTGTAGATAGCGGTAAAACATTGGTTAAAATTCCTAGAAAATCTGGTAAAGCAGGTGATATTACAGGAGGTTTACCACGTGTAACTGAGTTATTTGAAGCTCGTAATCCATCCAATCCATCTATAGTTTCTGAAGTAGACGGAGTTGTTACTTTTGGTAAAATTAAACGTGGTAATAGAGAAATCATTGTTGAAACTAAAACAGGTGATATTAGAAAATACTTGATTAAGTTATCGAATCAAATTTTGGTTCAAGAAAATGACTTTATCAAAGCAGGTATGCCTCTTTCTGATGGTGCTGTTACACCAGCTGACATCTTAAGAATTCAAGGTCCATCTGCTGTTCAAGAGTATTTGGTAAATGAAATCCAAGATGTATATCGTTTACAGGGTGTAAAGATTAATGATAAACACTTTGAAGTTGTTGTACGACAAATGATGCGTAAAGTTAGAATCATCGATTCTGGAGATACCTTATTCTTAGAAAATCAATTGATTCATAAGAATGATTTCATCACAGAAAACGATGCTATCTACGGAATGAAAGTTGTTGAAGACGCCGGAGATTCAGAAAACTTAAAAGCTGGTCAAATTATTTCATCACGTCAATTAAGAGATGAAAATTCATTGTTACGTAGAAACGACAAGAACTTAGTAGTAGCAAGAGATGCTCAACCTGCAACAGCAGAACAAGTATTACAAGGTATTACAAGAGCTTCGTTACAAACTAAATCGTTTATTTCTGCTGCATCGTTCCAAGAAACCACTAAGGTTCTTAACGAAGCTGCTGTAAATGGTAAGATTGATACGTTAGAAGGTTTAAAAGAGAATGTAATTGTTGGTAAGAAAATTCCAGCAGGTACAGGAATGAGAACTTACGACAATATCATTGTAGGACCAAAAGACGAAATAGAACAAAGTTTATAAATCAAAAAATGTAAAAGCCTCTAAATTTTAGAGGCTTTTATTTTTTACATACTAATTACAATCATGGAAGAAAATAAAAAACAAGAAGGTCAAATTAATATAGAATTAGACGAATCTGTAGCTGAAGGAACTTACTCTAACTTGGCAATTATCAATCATTCTGTGTCTGAGTTCATTGTAGATTTTATCAATATCATGCCAGGAATTCCAAAGGCTAAAGTTAAATCTAGAATTATTTTAACGCCTCAACATGCTAAAAGGCTGACTAAAGCTTTAGCAGATAATGTAGCGAAGTTTGAACAAGCTCATGGTGAAATTAAAGATTACGAGCAACCACCGATTCCTTTAAATTTCGGTCCCACTGGTGAGGCTTAAATAATACAAAACCGAAACTATTAAGTTTCGGTTTTTTTATAAAATAATTTTAAAGTTTTCGCTATAGCGAAATTTACTCGTTTTTTAACTTAGAAACAAACCAAATATGGAAGCAACAAACTTTTTAGAACTAAACTTTTCTTGTTTTATTTAACAAATAAAAATCTGCTAATACCAATGCAGTCAAAGCTTCTATCACAGGGACAGCTCTAGGCACAACACATGGATCGTGACGTCCTTTACCTTTTATTTCCGCTTGTTCTCCCTCAGAATTTATAGTTGCTTGATTTTGCATAATGGTAGCAACAGGTTTAAAAGCAACTCGGAAATAAATATCCATACCATTACTTATTCCACCTTGAATACCCCCAGAGTAGTTTGTTTCGGTAAAACCATTTTCATTAAATATATCGTTGTGTTGACTGCCTTTCATTTTGGTTCCATCAAAACCACTACCAAATTCAAAACCTTTTACAGCATTTAAAGACAACATTGCTTTTCCAAGTTCTGCATGCAATTTATGAAAGATAGGTTCACCTAATCCAATAGGTATATTTTGAGCAACACATGTTATAGTTCCACCAATAGTATCTCCTTCTTTTCTAATAGCTTTAATCTTATCAATCATTTGATTTGCCATTTGTTCATCTGGACAACGAACAATATTAGATTCTGTTTTAGAAAAATCTAAGTTTGAATAATCGGAGCTCATTTCCAAATCACCTACAGATGAAGTAAAAGCATTAATTGAAATATGAGAAATCAATTGTTTTGCCAATGCACCTGCAACTACCCAATTGGCAGTTTCTCTTGCAGATGAACGTCCACCACCTCTAAAATCACGAATTCCAAATTTTTTATCATAAGTAAAATCTGCATGAGAAGGCCTGTAAACATTGGTGTTATGATCGTAATCTTTTGATTTCTGATTGGTGTTTTTAATAACAAAACCAATAGAGGTTCCTGTAGTTTTACCATTAAAAATACCAGATAAAAACTCTACAGTATCAGGTTCTTTACGTTGTGTAACTATTTTTGATTGACCAGGTTTACGTCTGTCCATTTCCTTTTGAATTGCGTCAAAATCAATTGTTAAACCAGCAGGAAAACCATCTATTATTCCACCAATAGCTTCACCATGAGATTCACCAAATGTTGTTAAGGTTAAGAGATTTCCAAAAGAATTAAAAGACATAAAAAATAATTTAAAAGTAAAGATACATTAGACAATTAAAAGAACCATAATTTAATTGCCATTACAACAACCATTACAGTTAAAACAATCCTTACAGCTCCATCTCCTTTTTTTACTGACCATCGACTTGCAAGCCAACCACCTGAAGCATTTCCTATAGCTAAAATAATTCCATATACCCAATTAATAGAATTGTTGTAAGTAAAAATAGCAACAGCAGCTAAAGAATAAATAAGTGCTACAAATACTTTAATTGCATTACTTTTTACTAACGACATGTTGTTTACACTTGATAATACTAATAGGATTATAAAACCAACTCCAGCCTGAATAAAACCTCCATAAATTCCAACAAAAAAGAAAAGTAAAATTCCAATCCATAGATGTTTTCCAGTAACTCTTTCTGAAACTTGATTCAAATCAATCTTAGGTTTAAAGACCATATATATCACAATCAAAACCATTACAATGGCTAAGATTTTGTTGAATAAATCATTATTTATATCAACAGCTAAGTTTGCACCTATAATAGCACCAATTAGAGCAGAAATAGAAAGATAAATACTGAAAGGAAAAGAAGAAACACCTTTAGATTGGAATCCTCTAACAGCAAAAATATTCTGGATAATAATTGCAATTCTATTGGTTCCGTTAGCAATATTAGAAGGAATACCTAAAAATATCATCACTGGGAGTGTTAATAAAGACCCTCCACCAGCAAGAATATTTATCACACCTGCAAAAAAACCAACCACAATTAAAATTAAAGCATCTGTATATTCTAACATAGATTCCAAAAGTAAGAGATTTTTGCAGTAAAATCTGTTTTTAAAAAAAACAAAAATACTTTTACAAAATGAAAAAGCTTTCTATATTTGCACCCGCGTAAGCGACACTGGAGAAATGGCAGAGTGGTCGAATGCGGCAGTCTTGAAAACTGTTGACTGTAACAGGTCCGGGGGTTCGAATCCCTCTTTCTCCGCACTTATTGATTCAAAATCAAGCAAAGTCCTACAAACAGCACGTTTTTAGGGCTTTTTTATTTTTTGTAATGTTCATAAAACGCAAATAATAGCATTCTAGAGGTGACCTATTCGGTGACCTATTAAAATCTTTTTTTTAGGTCACCAGATTGTTTATAACTCTCAATAAGTCAGAGGTTTATATCAATTTTAGTTGCTATTTTATTGGTAAATTTGTAAAGATTAAAACGTTATTATGATGAGCAAAACATTTGGATTATTATTTTATTTAAAAAAGAGTAAAGCAAGCGCGAGCGGAACGCTCCCAATTTATCTTCGTATCACTATAGATGGTAAGCGAACTGAGATTAGTACTAAACGTACTATAGAGATAAAAAAATGGAGTGTTGAAGCCAACAAAGCTATTGGAAGAACCGAGGATA
>CBFIBH010000004.1:0-149768 GCA_965660845.1 Flavobacteriaceae bacterium | reverse complement strand
GATTCTGAAAACAAATTATATAGCAAAATAAATTACTATCTCGAACGACATATTGAACTTGACGGAGATGAACACGGTCCTCTATCTCTTGAGATGATTTCTGAATTATGTAAAGATGATGAGCAAAAATGGAATGAAACACTAACTGTAGCTAAACAATCATTAGAAAAACGAATTGAACTTTGGAATGCTATATCTGATTTAATACAGAATAAAAAGCCTGCATATAACACCGTGTATAATTAATTGCTTGGTTTTAGGCAATTTACGAAAGTACTCGCGGACTTTCTATCTGTGTTTTATTTGCTAACTTTAGTGCTTAAAACACGCGACTAATCTTATACAAACACGTTGTGCTTAATTTGGTCCATTAAAACAAATCCGCTTCGCTAGAATTCCTCGCCTTTGGCGAGATTTTTGTCTCTTAAGATATTCTCTTCTTTATCAAATTCTTACATCGGGTTTTTACACTCTTATTATTGTTTGTTAATCAAATAATTAGTAGTACATTTGCACTCCTTTTTTAAGGAAAAATTAATTATTAATCATACAAAAACTAAAGTGTAATTATGAACACATTAAGTTACAAAACAGCATCGGCAAACAAAGCTACTGTAAACAAAGAGTGGGTTGTTGTGGATGCGGACGGTCAAGCGTTAGGTCGTTTAGCTTCTAAAGTTGCAAAACTTATTAGAGGAAAATACAAACCAAACTTTACTCCACACGTAGATTGTGGTGATAACGTGGTTGTTATTAACGCCGAGAAAATTAACTTATCTGGAAAGAAATGGACAGACAAAAGTTACATCCGTCACACAGGATATCCTGGTGGACAAAGATCGTTATCAGCTAACGAATTGTTTGACAAAGATCCAACTCGTTTAGTTGAAAAAGCTGTAAAAGGAATGTTACCTAAAAACAAATTAGGTAGTGCCTTATTTAGAAACTTGCATGTATATGCAGGAAGTGAGCATGCACAAGGAGCTCAAAAACCAAAAGCTATTAACTTAAACGATCTTAAATAATGGATACAGTTCACAAGATAGGAAGAAGAAAAACAGCTGTTGCTCGTGTTTATCTTTCTAAAGGAAAAGGAAACATTACCGTAAACAAAAGAGAGTTAGAAAATTACTTTACAACTCCAACTTTACAGTATAAAGTAAGGCAACCTTTAATGTTAACAGAGAATTTAAAATCTTATGACATTAAAGTAAACGTTTATGGAGGTGGTGTAACAGGTCAAGCAGAAGCAATTCGTTTGGCAATTACAAGAGCACTTGTTTCAATAAACGAAGAACACAGAGCAGTCTTAAAACCAGAAGGATTATTAACTCGTGACCCAAGAATGGTAGAGCGTAAGAAATTTGGTCAGAAGAAAGCACGTAAAAAATTCCAGTTCTCAAAACGTTAATACTTTGTTGGTTTCAGTATGTATTGAAATCACTCAGTGTTATTTTCAGAGAACTGTTATCAAATAATAACAGTTTAGTATCTAAATGACGAAGACTCTTAAAAGACTACTTAGTCATTGCGATTTAAAAAAAGAAAGTAAACACATTTAAAAAAATGGCAAATAATATCGAAATTCAAGATTTATTAGATAGTGGTGTACATTTTGGTCACTTAACAAGAAAGTGGAATCCAAACATGGCTCCTTTTATCTATACAGAACGTAATGGTGTTCACATCATTGACTTGTATAAAACAGCTGCAAAAATTGAGGAAGCTTCTAGCGCTTTGAAAAAAATCGCTAATTCAGGAAGAAAAATCTTATTTGTAGCCACCAAAAAACAAGCAAAAGACATCGTTGCAGAAAAAGCAAAAGCAGTAAACATGCCTTACATCACAGAAAGATGGCCAGGTGGTATGTTAACTAACTTTGTTACGATTAGAAAAGCAGTTAAAAAAATGGCTGCTATTGATAGAATGAAACAAGATGGTTCTTTTGATGCTTTATCTAAAAGAGAGAAATTACAAATCAATCGTCAAAGAGAAAAATTAGACAAGAATTTAGGTTCTATTTCTGATATGACTCGTTTACCAGGTGCAATTTTTATTGTAGATATTAAAAAAGAGCATATTGCAATTGCAGAGGCTCAAAAATTAAATATCCCAATTTTTGCAATGGTTGATACAAACTCTGATCCAAGAGCTGTAGATTATGTAATTCCTTCAAATGATGATGCATCTAAATCTATTGATAAAGTATTGAGCTTTATTACAGATGGAATTGCTGATGGTTTAGCTGATAGAAAAGCAGACAAAGCAAAAGCTGATGCTGTGAAAGAAGCTGCTGTAAAAGCAAAAGCAGAAAAAACTGCTGAACCAGCTGCTGAAAAAGCTACAGAAGAAAAATAATTCATAAATCTTTTAAAGAAAAATAAAATGGTTAAGATAACCGCTGCAGAAGTAAACAAATTAAGAAAAGCTACGGGTGCTGGAATGATGGATTGTAAAAAGGCCCTAGTAGAAGCAGAAGGAGATTTTGATATTGCTATTGAAATCTTACGTAAGAAAGGTCAAAAAGTAGCTGCCAAAAGAGCAGATAGAGAATCTACTGAAGGTGCTGCTATTGCAAAAGTTAATTCAGATGCTACAAAAGCTGTTTCTATTGTTTTAGGATGTGAAACTGATTTTGTTGGTAAAAATAAAAACTTTGTTTCTTTAGCACATGAATTAGCAGAAGTTGCTTTAAATTATACTTCTAAAGATGATTTTTTAGCTGCTGATTTTCAAGGAATGACAGTTGCTGACAAATTGATTGAACAAACTGGTGTTATTGGAGAGAAATTAGGAATCAATGCATTTGAAGTTGTTGAAGCTCCATTTGTAGGTTCTTACATTCACGCTGGTAATAAAATAGCTACTATTGTAGGTCTATCTGCAAGTCCAGAAGGTGCTGACGTTGTTGCAAAAGATGTAGCAATGCAAGCTGCTGCAATGAATCCAATTGCTTTGAATGAAGACGGAGTTGATGCTTCTATCATTGAAAAAGAAATTGAGATTGCGAAAGATCAACTAAGGGCTGAAGGAAAACCAGAAGCTATGTTAGACAATATCGCTAAAGGAAAGATTAAGCGTTTCTTTAAAGATAATACGTTAGTTAATCAAGCATTTATTAAAGATTCAAAAGTTAGCGTAAAGGAATACGTAAAAACTATTGGTGATGTAAATGTTACTGATTTTAAACGTGTCGCTTTAGGATAAACTTTATCTAAATTATATTTAAAACCTCGCTAATTAGCGAGGTTTTTTTATATCCATTATTTGTATATTTGTTCAACTTTTTAACTATGCAATACAAAAGAATCCTTTTAAAACTGAGTGGTGAGGCCTTAATGGGCGAAAGACAATACGGTATAGATCCGCTACGATTAAAAGAATATGCCAAAGAAGTAAAAGAAGTTGTAGAAAAAGGCATTGAAGTTGCCATTGTAATTGGTGGAGGTAATATTTTTAGAGGTGTAGCTGGAGCCAGTAATGGAATGGATCGCGTTCAGGGAGATCACATGGGGATGTTGGCAACCTGTATTAATGGTTTGGCATTGCAAAGCGCATTGGAAGATGAAGGTGTTTATACTCGCTTGCAAACTGCTATCGAAATTAAAGAAATTGCTGAGCCTTATATCAAAAGAAAAGCACAACGTCATTTAGAAAAAGGACGAGTTGTAATTTTTGGAGGTGGAACAGGAAATCCTTATTTCACTACAGATACAGCTGCTGTTTTAAGAGCTATAGAAATCAATGCAGATGCAATTTTAAAAGGAACTAGAGTTGATGGAATTTATACTGCAGATCCTGAAAAAGACAAATCAGCAGTGAAATTTGATTCTATTACCTTTAAAGATGTTATAGAAAAAGGTTTAAAAGTCATGGATATGACTGCCTTTACATTAAGCGAAGAAAACAAATTACCTATTATTGTGTTTGATATGAACACCAAAGGAAACTTATTAAAATTGGTTTCTGGAGAAACCATAGGTACCATAGTAAATCATTAAACTTTCGAGTTATGAATGAAGAAATACAATTTATTTTAGATGCAACAAAAGAATCTATGGAAGGTTCCATAGATCATTTAATCAAAGAATTAAGAACTATTAGAGCAGGTAAAGCAACACCATCTATGTTATCTACAGTTATGGTAGATTATTATGGCTCTTTAACACCGTTAAATCAGGTTGCAAATGTGAACACTCCTGATGCAAGAACAATTTCTATTCAACCTTGGGAAAAGCAAATGCTTCAAGATATAGAAAAAGCCATTATGGTAGCAAACTTAGGGTTTAATCCTATGAATAACGGAGAAAGTATTATTATCAATGTTCCACCTTTAACAGAGGAAAGAAGACGTGATCTTGCCAAACAAGCAAAAGCAGAAGTTGAACATGCCAAAGTGGGGATTCGAAATGCTAGAAAAGATGCAAATAATGAGATAAAATCTCTTGATGTTTCTGAAGATTTGAAAAGCAATACTGAAGTTGACGTCCAGACAATGACAGACTCTTATGTAAAAAAAGCAGATGATTTATTTGCTACAAAAGAGAATGAAATCATGACGGTTTAATCATTTAACCGTTAAACTTTTCAAAAGAGTTCTTTCGCACTCTTTTTTTTATGCTTTGTTGTCAAGTGAAAAACCTAACTTTGCGCAAATTTTAATCATGGATTTTTGGACTCGAGTAGCAAATATCATTCTAAGGAATAGATATTTAGTCCTCATTTTAATAGCTTCTTTTACTGCGTTCTTGGTTTCACAGATGCAGTATATGAGATTTTCATATACTGAGGCCAACCTTTTGCCAGAAGACCATGAAGTTAACGTTCAATACAATCAATTTTTAGACATATTTGGAGAAGAGGGGAACTTAATCATCTTAGGAGTTAAAGATTCTACCATTTTTACACCAAAAAAATTCAATGCTTGGAATCAATTGGTAAAAACATTTGATTCTCTTCTAGAAGTAGATTTCACGCTTTCAATAGCCGATGTAAAAAAACTAAAAGCAGATAGAAAAAATAGAAAATTTGTTCTTGAACCTTTATATCAATCTCCACCAAGCACTAACGAAAAAGTTGAGCAGATAAAAAAACAACTGTTTGAACAACTTCCTTTTTATGAAAACCTTTTGTATAATAGTAAAACTGGAACGCTACAGACTGCTATATATATTAATAAAGAAATAGTCAATACTCCTAAAAGGAAAGATTTTGTTTTCAAAATTTTAAATCCTAAGATTCAACAATTTGAAAAGGACACAGGTTTAGACATCAGAGTTTCTGGTATGCCATACATAAGAACAGAGAATGCCCAAAACATCATAGATGAGATTGGAATGTTTGTTGGTGGTGCCTTGGTAATTACTGCTGTTATTTTCTTTTTCTTTTTTCGATCATTCAGAGCAACTTTTATTACACTATTAGTTGTTACCATAGGTGTTACTTGGGCTTTTGGATTCATAGGTTGGTTAGGTTATGAAATTACTGTTTTAACAGCTCTAATTCCTCCTCTAATCATTGTTATTGGTGTTCCAAATGCTGTTTTCCTAATTAATAAATATCAGCAAGAAATTAAAAAGCACGGAAAACAAGGAAAAGCATTACAACGTGTAATTACAAAAATTGGAAACGCTACTTTAATGACCAACATTACAACAGCATCTGGTTTCGCAACCTTTGTTTTTGTAAAAAGTCAGTTACTTCGTGAGTTTGGTATTTTGGCCTCTATCAACATCATTAGTATTTTCATTTTAGCCTTGTTAATTATTCCAATTATTTACAGTTTCATGTCTCCTCCAAAAAAGAAGCACTTAAATCATTTGGAAAGACAATGGATGGAAAATGTTGTAAACTGGATGGAAAAAACAGTCAAAGAACAACGAGTTTGGGTATATGTTACTACAGTTGCTGTCATAATTTTAGGAATAATAGGTTTGTATCAAATTCGAGTTTCTGGTAGTCTAATTGAAGATATGCCTAAAAGCATGCAGTTTTATAAAGACATTAAGTTCTTTGAAAATGAGTTTGGTGGAATTATGCCTTTAGAAATTTTAATCGATACGAAAAAAGAGAAAGGTGTCATGAAACTCTCTACTTTAAAGAGAATGGAAAAGATTAATGAAGCCATTGAAACTTTCCCTGAACTTTCCAAACCTATTTCAGTAACAAATTTGGTCAAATATTCTAAACAAGCTTATTACAAAGGGAATCCAAAGTATTATCAATTGCCAACATCACAAGAACAAAACTACATTTTTGCTTATACCAAAAACTCTGATGGGAATGCAAATATGTTGCAAAACTTTGTAGACTCAACAGGAAGATACGCTCGTATAACTACCTTTATGAAAGATATTGGAACTGACAAAATGGATGGGATTCAAGAGCGTTTACAAACTGTAATTGATAAAGAATTTCCTTCAGAACGTTATGAAGTTTCAATAACAGGAAAAGCTCTGGTGTTTTTAAGAGGAACCAATTATTTAATTAGCAATTTAGTATTCTCTTTATCACTTGCTATTTTCTTAATATCAATTTTTATGGCATGGATATTTAGATCATTTAGAATGATTATCATATCTATTATACCAAATATGCTTCCGCTTTTAATTACTGCAGGATTAATGGGATTTTTTGATATTCCTATAAAGCCATCAACTATTCTTGTATTTAGTATTGCATTTGGAATTTCTGTAGATGATACTATTCACTTTTTAGCCAAATACAGACAAGAATTAATTGCTAATAACTGGAAAATAAGAAAATCTGTCTATGCAGCACTTCGAGAAACAGGTGTAAGTATGTTTTATACCTCTATTGTATTGTTCTTTGGTTTCTTGGTTTTCACGGTTTCTAGCTTTGGTGGCACAATTGCTTTAGGTGGTTTAGTTTCTGTTACTTTATTATTTGCAATGGTTTCTAACCTATTATTATTACCTTCTTTGTTGCTTACCTTTGAGAAAAAGATTGCTAACAAAAAAGTGTTTAGAGAGCCAACAATTAGCATTATCCCTAAAGAAGATAATGGCAATGGCAAGTCCTAAACTTTACTTCCTTTCCTAAGGATTCATTAGGGATGTTCCTATCAAAAAAGTATCTTTGCTTTTCGATATTTTTAACAATGTTTATAATTTAATTATACTATGGAAGTACAAAGTGTAGCTGACTTGTTAAGCACAGGAAAAATCTTACAGGAAGTCATTCTTAAAGGATGGGTAAGAACGTTTAGAAGCAATAGATTTATTGCCTTAAATGATGGTTCTACTATAAAAAATATGCAATGTGTTGTAGATTTTGAAAATTTAGATGAAAGCTTGTTAAAAAGAATTACCACTGGAGCAGCTGTTAGTATTCAAGGAACATTAGTTGAAAGTCAAGGAAAAGGGCAAACCGTTGAAGTACAAGTAAACTCGTTAGAAATTCTTGGGGATTCAAACCCAGAAGAATATCCTATTCAACCTAAGAAACACAGTATGGAGTTCTTGCGCGAAAATGCTCATTTACGTGCACGTACAAATACGTTTGGAGCAGTTATGAGAGTTCACTCTGCACTTTCTTATGCTGTTCATCAGTATTTTCAACAAAATGGTTTTAGATATGTTCACACTCCTTTAATTACAGGATCTGATGCTGAGGGAGCAGGAGAAACTTTTAGAGTGTCTACTTTAGATGCTAAAAATCCTCCATTAACAGAGGAAGGAGCTGTTGATTACTCTCAAGATTTCTTTGGAAAAGAAACAAACCTGACCGTTTCTGGACAATTAGAAGCTGAAGCTTTTGCGATGGCATTAGGGAAAGTTTATACGTTTGGACCCACATTTAGAGCAGAAAATTCAAATACAACTAGACATTTGGCTGAATTTTGGATGATTGAGCCTGAAGTTGCTTTTTGTGATTTGGACGGAAATATGGATTTAGCAGAAGATTTTATAAAATCTGTTATTAGAAACGTTTTAGAAAACTGTAAGGATGATTTAGCTTTTTTAGATGAAAGATTCAAAAAAGAAGAAAGTCAAAAACCACAATTGCAAAGAAGTGAATTAGGATTGATAGAAAAACTTCACTTTGTTGTCGATAATAATTTTAAAAGGGTTAGTTATACAGAAGCCATAGAAATTTTAAGAAATTCCAAACCTAACAAAAAGAAAAAATTTAAATATCCTATCAACGAATGGGGTGCTGATTTACAATCTGAACATGAACGCTTTTTAGTTGAAAAACACTTTAAGTGTCCGGTAATTTTATTTGATTATCCAACTAATATAAAAGCGTTTTACATGCGTTTAAATGACGATGGAAAAACAGTTAGAGCCATGGATGTTTTGTTTCCCGGAATTGGAGAAATTGCTGGAGGAAGTCAAAGAGAAGAACGCTTAGATGTTTTAAAAGAAAAAATAGCTTCTTTAGGAATTGATGAAAAGGAATTATGGTGGTATTTAGATCTCCGTAAGTTTGGTACAGCAGTTCACTCTGGGTTTGGATTAGGCTTTGAAAGACTTGTACAATTTGTTACAGGTATGGGAAATATTAGAGATGCAATTCCTTTTCCAAGAACACCTCAAAACGCAGAATTCTAATAAACATTTTTGTATATTAGAACTATGCTAAAACAGAGTTTACACCAAAAACTTTTACAAAAATTATCTCCGCAACAAATTCAATTGATGAAGTTGATTCAGTTGCCTACACAAGCTTTTGAAGAACGATTAAAACAGGAGATTGAAGAAAATCCTGCACTAGATACTGGCAAAGAAGAAACGAATGAATATGACGATTTAGACACGGAATTTGAAGATGACGGAACTGAAAAAATTGATGCAGATGATATCAATATTGATGAATATTTAAGTGACGATGAAATTCCTAGTTACAAAACACAAGCAAACAATTATTCTTCAGATGATGAAGATAAATACGTTCCTTATGCAGCAGGAACAACATTTCATCAGTCTTTAAAAAATCAACTCAATACATTTCGAATGACAGAAGAAGAGCGAATTATTGCTGAATTCTTAGTTGGAAGTATTGATGATGGTGGTTACATAAGAAGAGAACTTATTGATTTAGTAGATGATTTAGCTTTTACCCAAAATGTTTATACAGACGAGAAAACAGTTGAGGAAATTCTTACACAAAAAGTTCAAAAATTAGATCCAACTGGTGTTGGCGCTCGAAACTTAAAAGAATGTTTAATTATTCAATTAAAGTCAAAAAGTGAAGATGATATTAGAGCTTTGGCTATAGAAGTTCTTGAAACGTCTTTTGATCATTTTGTAAAGAAACACTACAAACGTCTTTTAGAGAAGTTTTCTATAACTGAAGAAACATTAAAGGAAGTTAATTCAGAAATTTCTAGATTGAATCCAAAACCTGGTAGCTCTTATGCTGGAAATAATAAAATTGCTGAGCAAATAGTTCCAGATTTCACCATTAAAATAATTGATGGAGAATTAGATTTAACATTAAACTCAAGAAACGCGCCTGAACTCCATGTTTCTAGAGAGTACAATAACATGCTTAAAGGGTATAAAGACTCTAAAGAAAAAAGCAAAGCACAAAAAGATGCTGTGCTTTTTATAAAGCAAAAATTAGATGCTGCAAAATGGTTTATTGATGCAATCAAACAACGTCAGCAAACCCTTTTTGTTACAATGAACTCAATTATGAATTACCAGTATGAATATTTTTTAACCGGTGATGAGCGCAAGCTTAAACCAATGATTTTAAAAGATATTGCTGATAAAATTAAAATGGATGTCTCTACAGTGTCTAGAGTTGCCAATAGTAAATATGTATCAACTCCATACGGCACAAAATTGATCAAAGAATTCTTTTCAGAATCTATGAAAAATGATCAAGGAGAAGATGTTTCTACTAGAGAAATTAAAAAGATTTTAGAAACAGTAATCTCTGAAGAGGATAAGAGAAAACCTCTTACTGATGAAAAACTATCTAAACTATTAAAAGAAAAAGGATATCCAATTGCTAGAAGAACTGTGGCAAAATATAGAGAACAATTAGATATTCCTGTAGCAAGATTACGCAAAGAAATTTGATTCGTTTTTATAGATTCATATCGCTTATTTTACACCCTGCAGTCTTACCAACTATTGGTGTTTTATTGTATTTCTTATTCATTCCTAAAATGCTTACTAGACAGCAAGAATTATATATTTTAGGGTTGGTTTTTTTAGTTACTTACATTATTCCTATTATCGTTCTTATTCTATCAAAAGCTCTAAAACTCATAAAAGACATGTACGTAATGTCTGTTAGAGAGCGTAAAATTCCTGTCCTTTTAATGATTGTGCTTTTTTACTTATTAGGGAGAGTTTTTACCATCAATAGTATAACTTATGATTTAGGAGTTTTATTTTATGCTTCTTCTTTGGGTTTAATTATTGTGAATATTCTTTTTATATGGAAATTTAAAACCAGCCTTCATTTATTGGGAATAGGAAATACACTCGGTTTTCTATTAGTTTTAAATCATCAATACGGAATTAAAGCACTACCAGCTATTATGATAATTATTTTACTAGCAGGTGTTTTAGGAAGTGCTAGGATTTATTTAAAAGCACATCATCCTATAGAAGTATATGTTGGTTTTTTATTAGGCTTAGTCTCTCAGTTTTTCATGTTCTATCTTTTATAAGATATAAACAACCAAACCAACTCGTAAGATTCGAGTTTCAATGCTTTGTCCTTCTAGAAAAGCATCGTTAAGCAGTGGTGTTAATGAGTAATAAACCTTCAGATTAAAAGCGTCATAACCAGCAGCTAATGTTATCCCATACTGAAATCTTTCAAAGCTAGAAATATTAGACACCGATGTTACAATTCCATTGCTTGAAGATCTAAATTTGTTGCTCGCATTGTAACTGAATTTAATTCCTGGATAAACTCTCCAAAACTTATATTTTTGAGCATTGGAATTTCTCCAACGGATTTCTAGAGGTAACTCAAAAGATTGAATTCTCATTAAGTTTTCATCTAAAATATTATCGATGGAAAAACCATCTACTCCATTTTCTGAAGTAACTTGCATTCCGTGATTAAAAGAATCAATAGAATAACCTAAACCTAATCCTAAGGCCCAGTTTCCTTGTCGATTTAGAGGAATATCTTTAAAAAAACCTAAATTGAATCCGTAAGAAAAACCAGAGGACGAAACTCCCTTGGGCTGTTGATAAAGTTGATTGTATAAAACAGAAACATATAACTGATCTTCTTTATACTTGGATCCTAATGGTAAACTATCTCTTTGTGCAACAAGATTTGTTACAAAAAAAGATAGTAGAATGAATATGATTTTTCTCACAGTGCTAAAGTTACAATTCTTTCATAAAAAAAGGGAATTCAAATGAATTCCCTTTTTACATATTGCAAGTTTATTTTAATTATCCGAACCTGTATTGGTCGAGTAACTAATTTTAAGAGCATTTACATCTCTCAATTTTAAACGTATATCAGTAATTACACCAACACTTGATTTTACATCTGCTTTGATAGAAGTTGTCATAAAAGGAACTTCTTGTTCAGAAACTTCTTCTCTAGCTCTAAAAATAAATGCCGGTACATCATCAGGAGTTGCAATCTTATCATTTAATTGAATCCTGTTATAAGTAGTTCCGTATTTAGCATCTTTAGCTTTCCCAACATATATTGTGCTTACTAAGCTTTTATGCTCTAATTTCTTTACCTCTGTTGCCGTTGGTAAAGTAGGTGGCTCAATCTGTAATGATGTTTCTCTCATGGTTGTAGTAACCATAAAAAAGAACAACAACATAAATACAATATCTGGAAGTGCTGCAGTGTTTACAGCTGGAACTCCTTTTTTCTTCTTTTTAAACTTAGACATAATTCTTAAATTTAATTTGTTGGCTCTGCATCAGATATAATTTGAGGATAACTCGTTTTTATATCTTCTACTTTCTTCTTCAAATCTTCATTATTTCTATCATCCTTGTACAACTTTTCCAACTCAACATATGACATTCCATATCTTTCTTTGCAAAGTCTATTTCTTAAAGTTGTATAAGCTCTAAGCAATTCATTCTGAACTTTAATATAAGTACCATATTCTGTACCTCTATCACTTTGAACAGATATAATTGCTTTGTTTGGATGGTCTGAAGATTTTTCGCTTTTCTCTCCTTGACAATAATCACAAGGTTTACCTGGAGTACCGTCTTCACCTGGTTTTCCTAAACCTCCACCATTATCAATAAACTTTATTGCAGCTTCTTTAATGTCTTCAACAGCCATCAAATCTCCTTCAACTAAAAGTTCGTTATTCCTATTGATATTTACTTCAAAGATATTTTTTTCTTTGATAATAGGTGGTGTATAGTCTGGTGGTGGTTTTTCAGAAAGTTTCTTAGAAATTCCTGAATCCACATTCATCGTAGTGGTTACCAAGAAGAAAATCAACAATAAGAAAGCAATATCTGCCATTGATCCTGCATTGATTTCTGGTGTATCTCTTCTAGCCATTTGTTATGATTTTAATAATCCTTTAACCAAATCAAACACAAAAAATATGCCACCAATAATAATAAGCATTGTGCTATACCAAATTAAAGTACCAATCCATTGATTTGAAGCAGCTCCTGCTTCTCCTCCCTCTATTACTGCTCCTTGAGCATCTAATACGGGTTCGCTATCTCCTAACATGTAGGCTACAATTAAAATTACAGCCATAATACCTAAACTAAGTAATGCCTTTTTTAATTGTTCTGGGTTTTTAAATAAACCTAATAAGGATAAAATTAAGGCAATGGCTATTGTTGCATATAACAAAAATGTTGAAAATGCGACTAATGGTCCAACAGCAGCGTCTAATGGTCCCGGATCTTCACCTGCCATTGAAACGTTGATAAAAAGGACTAAGCCTATTACAGCAATTACAGCAATTAGGATAGCTAATATTTTAGATAATTTACTATTCATAATTAACTTTATTTTTTATACTTCACTAATAAGTCTATCAATGTAATAGATGCATCTTCCATGTTGTTAACGATGCTATCAACTTTAGAGATGATGTAGTTGTAAAAAATTTGAAGAATAATTGCAACTATTAAACCAAATACGGTTGTTAATAGTGCTACTTTAATACCTCCTGCTACTACACCTGGAGAAATATCGTTTGCTACCTGAATAGAATCAAAAGCTGAAATCATACCAATTACAGTTCCCATGAAACCAAGCATTGGAGCTAAGGCGATAAATAAAGACAACCAAGAAACATTTTTCTCAAGTAATCCCATTTGAACTCCTCCATATCCAATTACAGCTTTTTCAGCAGCTTCGATACCTTCATCAACTCTATCTAATCCTTGATAAAAGATTGAAGCAACAGGGCCTTTTGAATTTCTACAAACTTCTTTTGCAGCTTCAACACCACCAGAACTTAAAGCATCGTCTACGCTTGCAACTAATTTCTTAGTATTTGTTGTTGCCATGTTTAAATAAATGATTCTTTCAATTGCAATTGCCAAACCTAAAATTAGAGCGACTAATACAATTCCCATAAACATTGGATCACCTTCAATAAAACGTTGTTTTAAAACTTGGTGAAATGTTTGTTCAGCAACTTCTTGTGCAAAAGTTGATTGAATAGCTCCAAATAACATAAATCCAGCAAATGATAGGATTTTTACTACTTTTTTCATCTTAATTATAAATTATTTTAATAGTTACGATTTAAATAAAACTTTTACAAGCTCAAAACAACAGATTACACTTAACATATGTGTATATTTTGTTGGTTTTTGATTGCGGACAGCAAGAAACAAAAAAATGTTGGTTTGATAAAAAAAAATATCATGTATTTGGTTTATTTCATCATATAAAGCCAAAGATTTAACATAAATATTACTTAAGTACTTATTTCTCCCCTTAATGAGGTTTCAAAATAATAATTGAACTCTTTTTTATCCAACCCGACTCCTAATAAATACATTAACTTGGCTACAGCAGCCTCTGTAGTTATATCCTTACCATCTATGATTCCTATTTTTTTCAATTTTATGCTTGTTTCATAATGCCCTAAAAGAACTGATCCACCAGAACATTGTGTTACATTTACTAAATGTATTCCTTTTTGAATAGCTTTTTCTAAAACACCAATAAATACATTTCTTGAGGGTGCATTTCCTGCTCCATAAGTTTCTAAAACAACTCCTTTTAAATTTGGAGTGCTTAAAATGTATTCCAAAGTTTCTAATGATAATCCAGGAAACAATTTTATTACAACAATATCTGGACACATATTTTTTCTAACTATCAATTCTTTTTGGCTAGAAGATAATAGAATCGACATGTTAAAATATAGCCTCACTCCACTTTCTGCCAAAGGGGGAAGGTTTGGTGATGAAAAAGCTTCAAACTGTTCAGAACTTAGTTTGCTAGTTCTATTAGCTCTGTATAACTTGTATTCAAAATACAAACCTACTTCCGAAATGATAGGCTTTCCATTTTCTTGGGCTGATGCAATTTCAATAGAGGTGATTAAATTTTCTTTTGCATCGGTTCTTAAATCACCAATAGGTAGTTGTGATCCTGTAAAAATAACTGGTTTTTGTAAGTTTTCTAACATAAAGCTTAGAGCAGATGAAATATAAGCCATAGTATCCGATCCGGTTAAAACAACAAAACCGTCAAAGCTTGAATAATTTTTCTCAATAATTTCTGCTATATGAATGTAGTATGCTACATTCATGTTGGAAGAGTCTATGGGTTCATCAAAAGAAATAGTATCAATCGTACAGTTTAATTGATTTAACTCAGGAATCTTATGAATAATTTCATCAAAATTAAAGGCTATTAACGCTTTAGTTTCATAATCTTTTACCATTCCAATCGTTCCTCCTGTATATATGAGTAAAATTTTCGGTTTTTTTGTCAGATTGTCATTCATAATAAAGTGGAACAATTTATGTTGTAAATTTACATGTAATAAATAAGAGCAAAAAACCATGATGAATTTTTATATACTTATTGGTGTTATAGCTTTGGTAAGCTGGCTAATAAGCAATACGTTAAAAAGTAAATTCAAAAAATATTCTAAGATTCAACTTAGAAATGGAATGAGTGGAAAAGAGATTGCAGAAAAAATGTTAGCAGATCATGGTATTTTTGATGTTCAAGTGATTTCTACTCCAGGAATGCTGACTGACCATTACAATCCTAATAAGAAAACTGTCAATCTTTCTGAAAGTGTTTACAATCAAAGAAATGCAGCTTCAGCAGCTGTTGCTGCTCACGAAGTTGGTCACGCTGTTCAACATGCAACTGCTTATGATTGGCTTACTATGCGCTCAAAGCTAGTTCCTGTTGTCAGTATTGCTTCTGGTTTTTCACAATGGTTGGTTATAGGCGGATTGATATTAGGTGGTGCTGCAGGAGAAGTTGGAATTGGATTTATCATTGCCATTATAGGTTTAGCATTTATGGCAATGGCTACTATATTTAGCTTTATTACATTACCTGTAGAGTATGACGCAAGCAACAGAGCTTTGGCTTGGTTAAAGAATAAAAATATGGTTTCTCAACAAGAATATGCAGGCTCTAAAGATGCATTAAAATGGGCTGCAAGAACCTATTTAGTAGCCGCTTTAGGTTCTTTAGCTATGTTATTGTATTGGGGACTTCAGGTTTTGGGAGGAAGAGATTAAAACAGAACAATCTCTGTTTAATCATTCAACTTCAAAACGGCCATAAATGCTTGTTGTGGAATTTCTACATTCCCAACTTGACGCATTCGTTTTTTCCCTTTTTTCTGCTTTTCTAACAGTTTACGCTTTCTAGAAATATCTCCACCATAACATTTTGCCGTAACATCTTTACGTAAAGCTTTAACTGTTTCTCTTGCAATAATTTTAGCTCCAATGGCTGCTTGAATCGGAATATCAAATTGTTGTCTCGGAATTAATTTCTTTAGCTTTTCACAGATTCTTTTTCCAATTGAATACGCATTATCTGCATGTAATAAAGCAGATAGTGCATCTACAGGCTGACCGTTTAATAACATATCAACTCTAACTAACTTGGAAGTTTTCAATCCTATTGGATGATAATCAAAAGAGGCATATCCTTTAGAAACTGTTTTCAATCGATCGTAAAAATCAAAGACAATTTCTGCCAAAGGCATATCAAAAATCAATTCAACTCGTTGGGTTGTCAAATAGGTTTGATTTACAATTTCTCCTCTTTTTTCAATACATAAACTCATTACTTGACCAACAAAATCAGATTTTGTAATAATAGATGCTTTGATAAAAGGTTCTTCTACTCTGTCTAATTTAGATGGATCTGGTAAATCTGAAGGGTTATTTACAATAACTATCTCATCTGGTTCTTTGTTAGTATATGCATGATAAGATACGTTTGGAACCGTTGTGATTACAGTCATATTAAACTCACGTTCTAATCGTTCTTGGATAATTTCCATATGCAACATTCCTAAGAATCCACATCGAAAACCAAATCCTAAGGCAGCAGAACTTTCTGGCTGAAACACCAAGGAAGCATCATTTAGTTGAAGTTTTTCCATTGAGTTTCTCAACTCTTCATAATCTTCTGTATCTACAGGATAAATTCCTGCAAAAACCATCGGTTTTACATCTTCAAAACCTTCAATAATATCTGTTGTAGGATTTGCAAAATCTGTAATTGTGTCTCCTACTTTTACTTCTTTTGCTGTTTTAATTCCGGTGATTAAATATCCAACATCTCCTGTTCCGATTTCTTTTTTAACAACCTGTTCTAACTTCAAAGTTCCAACTTCATCTGCTCCATATTGTTTTCCAGTAGCAACAAATTTGATTTGCTGATTCTTTTTAATCGAACCATCAATTACTCTAAAATAGGTTTCAATTCCACGATATGAATTGTAAACTGAATCAAAAATTAAAGCTTTTAGAGGAGCATCAGGATTTCCCTGTGGAGCAGGAACTCTTTTAATAATTGCTTCTAAAATATTATCAACTCCAAAACCTGTTTTTCCACTTGCAGGAATTACTTCTTCTGAATCACAACCAAGCAAATCAACAATATCATCTGTTACCTCTTCTGGGTTTGCAGAAGGCAAATCAACTTTATTTAAAACTGGAATAATTTCCAAGTCATTTTCTAAAGCTAAATATAAGTTTGATATTGTTTGTGCCTGAATACTTTGTGCTGCATCGACGATTAACAAAGCTCCTTCACAAGCTGCAATAGAACGAGAAACTTCATATGAGAAATCTACGTGACCTGGAGTGTCAATTAAATTTAAAATGTAATCTTCTCCTTCAAACGTATAGTCCATTTGAATTGCATGAGATTTGATGGTGATTCCTCGTTCACGCTCCAAATCCATATTATCTAATAACTGATCCTGTTTTTCACGCTCAGTTACAGAACCTGTATAATCTAACAATCGATCTGCCAAGGTGCTTTTTCCGTGGTCAATATGTGCGATGATACAAAAGTTCCTAATATTCTTCATGCTTCAAATCTCTTTTAAAATCTGCTAATATAGTCTAAATGACTAGTCTTGCCATTCTGCCATAAATAAGTTGGTGTCTCTTCCTCCACCATTATTTCTATTAGATGAAAACAATAAATGTTTACCATCATTAGAAAATACTGGAAACGCATCAAATGTTTCTCCGTGTGTAATTCTTTTTAAGTTTTTTCCATCAATGTCTATCATATATAAATTGAAGGGAAAACCTCTTTCTGCTTCAAAGTTTGAAGAAAACAAAACTTTGTCTCCAGAAGGGAAGAAAAACGGACTCCAGTTAGCATTTCCTAATTTGGTCAGTTGTCTTAAATCAGAACCATCAGCATTACAAATAAATAATTCCATTTCTGTAGGTTCTACCAAACCTTGTGCTAACAAATCTTTGTAATTTTTAATTTCTTCTTTTGTTTTTGGACGAGAAGATCTAAAGATTAATTTGGTTCCGTCTGGTGAAAAGAAAGCTCCTCCATCGTAACCTAATTGATTGGTAATTTGTTTTACATCTGTACCATCAATATTCATGGTGTACAACTCTAAATCTCCACTTCTCATCGATGTAAAAACAATCTTATCACCTTTTGGAGAAACTGTTGCTTCAGCATCATAACCTGGTTCTGTAGTTAATTGTTTTACAATATTTCCTTCTAAATCCGAAACAAAAATATCGTAGCTGTCATAAATTGGCCACACATATTTTCCGTTTCTACGCAAAGGTGCATCAGGACATTCTTCTCCTCCTAAATAAGTTGATCCATATACAAAATGTTTGTTATCTGGTAAAAAGTAAGCACAGGTTGTTCTTCCTTTTCCAGTACTTATCATCGGTGGAATTGTATTTTCAAAAGTTTCATCTTTGTTCATTAAAAACATTTGGTCACATTCAACTCCCCACTCTTTGTTGTTCGATTGAAAAATGATTTGCTTGTCATCAAAACTCCAGTATGCTTCTGCATTGTCTCCTCCAAACGTAATTTGTTTGATACTTTTAAAATGAACCTCTTCAGGATAAATTAAAGAGTCTTTACCTGCTACTAATTCCTTCTTAGTTTCCTTATTTGAAGCTGAATTTTTACAAGCTGTAAATCCAACAGCAATAATTAGCAAAAGAATATAAAATTTAATTTTCATTGGTAAGTTTTTAATCTGCTTTTTAATGTCTAATTTTGCGCAAAAATAATACTTAAAACCATGAGATACACACTAATTCTTATCTTTTTAATCGCATTTATTGCTTGTGACAATAACACTAATAACTCAAACAAAATAAAAGACGATGTTACTTTTTTAGCTGATGATAAATTGGAAGGAAGACAAACTGGAACTGAAGGTGAAAAAAAGGCTGCAGAATATATTGTAAAACGATTCAAAGAATTAGGTTTAGAGCCTAAAGGAACTGAAGGTTTTATTCAGGATTTTTCTTTTAAACCCAAAACAAATCCACATGAAGAAGTAAAATTTGACACCAATGGAGATGGAACGATTACGGGAAAAAATATCGTTGCTTTTTTAGACAACAAAGCCAAAAATACAATCGTTATTGGAGCGCATTATGACCATTTAGGATATGGAGGTGATGGTTCTTTGTATAGAGATACAATTAAAGCTATTCATAATGGTGCTGATGACAATGCAAGTGGAACAGCAGTTATGTTAGATTTAGCAAGAAGATTAAAAGGTAAAAACACCAATAGCAACTATTTATTTATGGCTTTTTCTGGTGAAGAAATGGGCCTATTGGGTTCAAATTATTTTGTGAAAAACCCAACAATTGATACAAAAGCTGTAAGCTATATGTTCAATATGGATATGGTTGGTAAATTAAAACAAGATTCTACGTTGGCTGTTTATGGTGTTGGAACTTCTCCAATGTTTAAACAAGTTTTGAATGCACATAATAAAGATTTTAAATTGGTTTTGAGTGAATCTGGAACTGGTCCTAGCGATCATACTAGTTTTTATTTAGCTGATATTCCTGTGTTGCATTTCTTTACAGGTCAACATGAAGATTATCACAAGCCAAGTGATGATGCTGAAAAATTGAATTATGAAGGGATGAACAAGATTTCTGATTTCATTTATAATATTATTACTGACTTAGATGACAATGGAAAATTAGCTTTCAGAAAAACAAAAAATGAGAGTGAAAATACACCTCGCTTTAGAGTTGGTTTAGGAGTTGTTCCTGATTATTTATTTGATGGAAAAGGAATGAGAATTGATGGTGTTTCTGAGGGTAAAGCTGCTGAAAGAGCAGGTTTGCAAAAAGGCGATGTTGTTGTAAAATTAGGTGATAGTGCTGTAGTAGATATGATGAGTTATATGAGAGCTTTATCTGTCTTTAAAAAAGGAGATAAAACGAAAGCGACCATTAAAAGAAATAATAAAAACATTACAAAAAGTATTGAGTTTTAAAAAAGCTAAATTTATACTTTGGTTAAAATAGACAACATAGAACTTCCTGATTTTCCATTGCTTTTAGCACCGATGGAAGATGTGAGTGATCCTCCTTTTCGTGCTTTGTGCAAAGAAAATGGTGCTGATGTTGTCTACACAGAATTTATTTCATCAGAAGGATTGATTCGTGATGCTGCTAAAAGTGTTATGAAATTGGACATTTACGAAAAAGAACGTCCTGTCGGAATTCAAATTTTTGGAGCCAACTTAGATTCCATGTTAAAGTCTGTAGAGATTGTTGAGAAAACAAATCCAGATATTATCGATATTAACTTTGGTTGTCCCGTAAAAAAAGTAGTTTCAAAAGGAGCTGGAGCAGGAATTTTAAAAGATATTGACTTGATGGTTTCTTTAACAGAAGCCATGGTAAAGCACACCAAATTACCGATCACTGTAAAAACTCGTTTAGGCTGGGATCACGACTCTATTAAAATTGTAGAAGTAGCAGAACGATTACAAGATGTAGGTTGTAAAGCTATTTCAATTCACGGTAGAACACGCGCTCAAATGTATAAAGGAGATGCAAACTGGAAACCGATTGCAGAGGTGAAAAATAATCCTAGAATGCATATTCCTGTTTTTGGAAATGGAGATGTAAATTCACCTGTAAAGGCCAAAGAAATGAGGGATATTTATGGTTTAGATGGTGCAATGATTGGTCGAGCTTCTATTGGTTATCCATGGTTTTTTAATGAAGTAAAACATTACTTTAAAACTGGAGAATATTTAGCAAAACCGAGTATTGCAGATAGAACAAAAATGGCTCGTCGTCATTTAGAATTAGCCATTGGTTGGAAAGGAGAACATCTAGGTGTTGTAGAAACAAGACGTCATTATACCAATTACTTTAAAGGAATTCCACATTTTAAAGAATATCGCTTAAAAATGTTGACTTCAGATGACCCTAAAGATGTTTTTGCAACCTTTGATGAAGTCGAATCTAAGTTTGGAAATGCACTTATTCCAGAAATAAAATAATTCTTTTTTTCTCGACTGATAAATATCATGTCATAAGTTACTGATTGGTTTTATTTTTATCCTATCACAAATTAAAACCAACAATTATGAAAACTGATATTCAATTTGTAAACATGCCAACCAGCGATTCTATGCAAGAATACACCTTAAATAAATTAGAGAATTTGTATAAGAAATACGAAGATATTATTCACACTTCTGTGTTTTTTAAACGAGAAAATAACCCAAAAGATTTAGGTAGAATTTGCGAAATGGAATTAAGTTTAGCAGGTCCAAGAATCTTTGCTTCTTCAAACGAAAAAAACTACGAACTAGCAGTGAAAAACACCATTAGTGATTTAGAAAAGCAATTAAAAAAGAGAAAAGGAACTTTGAAACCTTATATGTAAAAGAAGAGTTTCTTAAATCATTATTTTTCAATAAATGCAATAGAAATTCTACTACTTGCAATTTTTGAGGCTAAAAATCCGAGAACACTAATTGTGCAAATTACAATGAGTAGATTAGATAGTTTTAATTCTACTGGGTACGGAATATTTGATGTAATCATAAACAAGTTAAACTCTTGCTGTATAAGAATCAAAAGAATTCCAATAAATAACCCAATGGTCATTCCAAAAAGAGTTAGTAAAAATCCTTGAAAAACAAAAACTCGTTTGATTTCTGACATTGAAGCTCCTAAATTAAAAAGAGTAGTCAAGTTTTGCTTCTTATCAATAATCATCATAATAATTGCACCCACAACATTAAACAAGGCAACAATTATAATCAGTGTGAAAATAAGATAGGAAACAAAATTTTCTGTGTTGATTACTTTGTAAAACAGCTCGTTGAATTGTGCTTTGGTTTTTACCTCAAAATCTTTTCCTAAAGCAACTTGTATTTGATTTGCAATGTGATCAGAGTTTGCATCTGGTGTGATTTTCAATTCGATTGCAGATAGCTGATTGTCTGTATAATTGAGCAATTGTTGAGCTAATGAAATAGGTACATATACATATTTATTTTCAAAAGCTTCTGTTCCAGAATAAATACCAAATACTTTAGTTTCTAAACTTTGAAAACTATTTTGAGTCAAAAAACCTTTTCCTGGTTTTGGAACGTAAATTTCTAAGGATTCACTATAATTTAAAACACCCAAAGAAAGCTTGTAAGAAATTCCATTTCCAATAATAGAAGTGTTTGCAAAGTCTGAATGCAACCAACTACCTAGGATAATAGCAGAATCTATTTTTACCACGTTTGGGTAATTTTCATCCACTCCTTTCACATAAGCAATATGTTCTTTATCTGCGTGTTTTAAAAAAACTCGTTCTTCTATCACTTGAGAAAAAGAGACAATATCTTTATTCTCTTTTAGTGATTTCAACACTGAATCCTCAAGTAAAAATGACTTTCCTTGAGAAGGTAAAATCTTGATATCTGGATCAGAAAATTCAAGTAACGAATCGCTAAATGTTCGCAAACCGGAAAAACCAGAAAGGATCACAAAAAGCGCTAAAGAACCAACGATAACTCCAAAAGATGCAATGATTGTAATAATGTTAATTGCATTATTACTGCTTTTAGAAAACAAATATCTTTTGGCTATGTAAAATGAAAAATTCAAAAAACAAGATTACAGCTTCTTTCGTTTTGGAAGAATATCTGGATTCTTAATCGGATCATCATTATCTGACCCTTTTAAGGATTTGTCAATATCTTCTATATAATCTAAAGAATCATCACCAAAGAACAACAATTCTGGCATTCTACGTAACTGGTTTCTTGTTCTTTTAGCTAACTCATGTCTTATCAAAGGAGCATTTGTAGTTACTCCTTTAATAATTATTTCTCTTTTTTCTGATGGAAAAACGCTTAAGTAAACTTTAGCCAAACCTAAATCAGGTGTGACCAAAACCTTAGATACAGAAATGATAACTCCTTGCATCCCATCTTGAGCTGCTTTTTGCAAAACATCTACCAAATCTTGTTGCAAAACACTTGCTATTTTTCGTTGTCTTTGTGTTTCTTCCATGTCACAAAACTACGTATTAATCCACAAACTTTGTGTAAATTTGAAAGATAACAAGTAGCCATGGAAAAAATTGAACATATTGGAATTGCAGTGAAGGATTTAGAAAAATCAAACGAATTGTTTGGAAAACTTTTTGGTGTATCTCATTACAAGGTTGAAGAAGTTGCTAGTGAAGGTGTCAAAACATCTTTCTTTAAAGCAGGTCCAAATAAAATTGAATTGTTAGAAGCCACTAAGCCTGAAAGTCCGATTGCAAAATTTCTAGAAAAAAAAGGAGAAGGAATTCATCATATTGCTTTTGCTGTTTCTGATATAGAGTCTGAAATTACTAGACTTAAAAATGAAGGATTTATCGTGCTAAATGAAACTCCTAAAAAAGGAGCTGACAATAAATTAGTTGCTTTCTTACATCCCAAAACTACCAACGGAGTTCTTATAGAATTGTGTCAAGAAATCGAATAAGTTTTAACAAAATTCTAAGGAGCTAATTTTTGTATCTTGCGACCAGCAAGAATAGTGTTTATGTCCTCTAAATTCGAATCTTATCAAAAACGCAGACTCAGATCTTCCTATTTTTCAGTAGTGATCAGTATTGCTTTGGTGCTTTTTATGGTTGGAATTTTAGGTTTAATGTTATTGAAATCTAATAAGGTTGCAAATTACTTTAAAGAAGAAATTATATTAACCTTATACTTAAAAGATAATGTTACAAAACAGAATACAGATAACTTATTAGCCTCTTTAAAAAAAGAAAGCTTTGTAAAAGAACTCTTGTATCTTTCTAAAAAGCAAGCTGCAAAAATATATAGTGAAGATTTGGGTGAAGATTTTGTTTCTTATTTAGGAACTAATCCCTTAAAGAATAGTATTGATATTCATTTAAAGGCAGATTATGTTGATACTGTTAAGATTGATGAAATAGCAAAACTTTATCAAGAAAATGCGTTTATTTTTGAAGTTTCTTATGACAAACCTTTGGTAAAATTCTTGACACAAAATATTCAAAAAATGAGTTTTTGGCTACTTGTTGTATGTGTATTCTTTGGATTGATTGCCACAATGCTTATCAATAGTTCTATTAGACTTTCTGTCTATGCAAAACGTTTTAATATCAAGACTATGCAAATGGTAGGTGCAACAAAAAGTTTTATTCGTAAACCTTTTATCTGGAATAGTATTAAACTTGGCATTGTCGGTGCAATTATAGCATTAATAGGATTAGCTTTTGTTGTTTTTTATCTAGATAAATACATTCCAACTTTAGAATTAATCTCAGATTACGTCACCTTATTATACTTAGGTTTAGGTGTGTTATTAATTGCTTTCTTAATTACTTGGTTAAGTACATTTGCAGCAACACAACGTTTTTTAAATTTACAAACAGACGAATTATATTATTAATATGAAAAAACAAAATAACGATCAAAAGCAACAATTTCTATTTGGTAATAAAAACTATATTTTCATGCTTATTGGTATTGTTTGTATTGCCTTAGGATTTATATTCATGGCAGGAGGAGGAAGTGATGATCCTACTGTTTTTAACAAAGAAATTTACAGTTTTAGAAGAATTCGTTTAGCTCCTACCTTAGTAATTATAGGTCTTGGAATAGAAATCTATGCCATCCTTTTAAATCCTAATAAATAGATGGATTTAATTGAAGCTGCTGTACTTGGAATTATTCAAGGATTAACAGAATTTCTACCTGTTTCTTCTAGTGGACATTTAGAGTTAGGAAAAGCATTGTTTGGAAATAACGCTTTACCACAAGAAAGTCTTACTCTTACAGTTATTCTTCATTTTGCAACTGCATTAAGCACCTCGGTTATTTTTAGACAAGAAGTTATTGAGATTTTTAAGGGCTTGTTTCAATTTCAATGGAATGAACAAACAAAATTTTCCTTAAAAATTATTATGTCTATGATACCTGCAACATTTGTAGGTTTATTTTTTGAAGAACAATTGGAGACTTTTTTTGATGGAAATATTCTAATTGTTGGGTTTATGTTATTAATTACAGCACTACTTTTATTGTTAGCCGATAAAGCAAAACACACCTTAAAAAAAGTGTCATTTTCTAATGCAGTGATTATTGGGTTTTCTCAAGCAATTGCTATGTTACCAGGAATTTCTAGGTCTGGAGCCACAATTTCTACCAGTGTTTTATTAGGAGTTGACAGAACTAAAGCTGCTCGATTTTCCTTTTTAATGGTAGTTCCATTAATTTTTGGGAAAGTTGGAAAGGACATTTTAGGAGGTGGAATTTCCTATCAAAGTTCAGATTTACTTCCGTTAACCGTTGGCTTTATAACAGCTTTTGTTTCGGGTCTTTTTGCCTGTAAATGGATGATTGCTTTGGTTAAGAAAAGTCAGTTGTCTTATTTTTCTATTTATTGTGCTATTGTTGGTGTGATTGCCATCATATTTTCCATGAATTAATGACAAAAGATGATTTCTTAAACGGTCAAGTTTTATTGATTGACAAACCTTTAGAGTGGACTTCTTTTCAGGCTGTCAATAAAATACGTTGGCACATCAAAAAGAAATTTGATTTAAAAAAAATTAAAGTTGGACATGCAGGAACTCTAGATCCGCTGGCATCTGGACTACTAATTATTTGTGTTGGAAAAGAAACCAAAAATATAGTTACCTATCAAGGCTTAGTAAAAGAATATACAGGAACTTTTACTTTAGGAGCTACAACTCCAAGTTATGATTTAGAAACTGAGATTAACAAAACATTTCCAACAGATCATATTACCAAAGAGCTATTATCAGAAGCTACTCAAAAATTTATTGGAGAAATTGATCAAAAACCTCCAATATTTTCCGCTATAAAAAAGGAAGGCAAAAGATTGTATGAATTGGCAAGAAAAGGTCAAGAAATAGAAATTAAATCTAGAAAAGTAACTATTTCTCAATTTGAATTATCGAAAATACAACTTCCAAAAGTAGATTTTAGGGTGGTTTGTAGCAAAGGAACCTATATTCGATCGTTAGCCTTTGATTTTGGTGAATCTTTAAATTCTGGAGCACATTTATCAAGTCTAAGAAGAGAAAAAATTGGAGATTATTCTGTTGAAGATGCTCTTACTATTGAAGAGTTTATTGATACTTTATAAGTTGGAATAGTTTTTGGTTAGCTTTTTTCAAATATATCTAATGAAAAAAATACTACTTTTTCTTTCTCTTTTCTTTTTATTTCTAAACTTATCAGCTCAGAAAAAAATAGTTCAACCTTTTTTCACAGGAACCTTTCATTTAACTTTTGCAGTCAATGAGAATTTTACCTTAAATACTGATGATGACCAAACTTTTTTTACACCAACGGCTACTTTTTTTCGTTTTGGTTTTGGATATCAACTAGGAGAAAAGTTTGCTATTAGTGCGAATGGAGGGTATGATTATCATTTTCCTTATGCTATAAATGCTTTCCCGACTTATTTTACAGGACGCTATAATTTGTGGGGAGATTTTGAAGAGTCTTTCTTTTTAGAGGCTAGTAGAGGAAAAATGTGGAGACCCTCTTCTAGATATTCAGACGGAGATTATTACAATGTTGGGGTTGGATGGTTGTTAGAGTCTGGAAGTAGATGGAGGCCAGAAATCAAATTAATGTATCATCAAAAGAAAATAAGAGGTTTTGAAGATAGCGGAAGGTTGGAAAGTATTTCCTTAGGTTTTGGATTTCGGTTTTTTTAATTATTTCAAAAATCGATTGTACCAACTTTCTGTGATTGGAATTTCCCAAAAAGAATCAAAGTCTTCTTTAGATTCTAGTAAATTATCAAACACTATTGTTTTTTTAGACACCGCTTTTTGTTTTATCAACTTTTGAAACTCTTTCAAATCTTTGTATTGTACGTACTCTCCTTGTTTGAAACATGCGTTCATTCTGTCTAGAAGTTCTACTTCGTATTCAGATTGCAACTGTAAAATAAAAGCTACAAGTTGATCAATTTCTGATACCGTTATATCCTCTTTCTCTGCTCCAAAAACTAAAAATCGATTGTATTTTAGTTCAAATGCACACTTAATATCATCTTTCAACCAACTTTCTAAAAAGGCTGCTACTTTTTGATTTAGATTGGAAATCTCTGAGTCGTAAAATTTTCTGCTAGAAGGATAAATCCAAATTCTTGAATTGTTAGCAAGCTCTAAAAAAGGAATATTCATATGCAAAAATAAAACAAAAACCCTTGATTATATCAAGGGTTTTTGTTTTATAAATAGTAAAAGTTTAAAGCAATTTTAATAAGTCTTTCTGAGTATCTTTTCCTTTATCTTTATTATACCAGACTTGTAAATCTCTTTTAAATTCATCATCTAAAGCTCCATTCTTTTCTTTATATGTATTCACCATATTAGTAGCTGTTGTAGGTCTTGGCCCCCAGGAACCAATCACATGATTCGCATCATTCAAGGCAATTAATTTAGGAATCGATTTACCTCCATTGGTTAAAAACTGATTCATTAATTCTTCATTTTCATCACGAAAAACAATTCTTAAATCAATTCGATTGCTTTCATTAGCCATTTTATTGAGAATCGGGAGCGTTTGAGCAGCGTCTCCACACCAACCTTCTGATAAAACTAACCAGGTAGTTTTTCTATCATATTTATTTATTGTCTCTATGGTTTCTTCTGTTAGTTTAATTGTTTTATCTAAACGTTTCATTCGTTTATCATTTAAACTACTGTAATGTAAAAGAGACTCTGATTGCGTTGTTCCGGTAGATTTTCCTTGAGAAAGTAGTTTGGATACCAGTTCTCTATACTCTAAGTAAGTAATACTTTTTTGTAAGCTATTCTCAATAAGTTGTTTCATTGCTTGTTTCTAAATTCATAAGTTAAGACGTAAAGCAAACAATTTTCTTACGCAGTTTCTAAAGTTTTGTCTTTTTGAGATCGAAGGTTTTTAATCATCTCATTTGTCATAGAACTTAAATTGAATTTAGGTTTCCAGTTCCAGTGATTTTTTGCAAGAGTATCGTCTATACTTTGTGGCCAAGTTTCTGCAATTTTTTGTCGAAAGTCTGGATTGAAAGTAGCTGTGAATTCTGGAATCACTTTTTGTATTTCTAATACTAATTCTTGAGGTGTGAAATTAATCGCACCTAAATTATACGATGTTCTTAACTGAATAGCTTCTTTGTCAGCTTGCATCAATTGAATCGTTGCATTGATGGCATCATCCATATACATCATAGGGAGTCGAGTATCTTCACTCAAAAAACAGTTGTAAGAACCTTTTTGTAAAGCATCGAAGAAGATTTCCACAGCATAGTCTGTTGTTCCTCCTCCTGGTTTTGTTTTCCAACTTATTATTCCTGGGTATCGAATACTTCTGACATCTACACCATAATTTTCAAAATAATAATTACACCAAAACTCACCTGTCAATTTGCTAATTCCATAGACCGTAGAAGGATCCATGGTTGTGTATTGTGGTGTGTTAATTTTTGGTGTATTAGGTCCAAATGCAGCTATAGAACTGGGCCAAAAAACTCTTTTTAATTTTTTTTCTTTTGCTATCTCTAGCACATTAAAATGAGAAACCATATTTAAATTCCAAGCTTTCTTTGGATACTTTTCTGCTGTTGCAGATAACATAGCTACCATGTTATAAATCTGAGTAACATTATATTTTTCTACAACTTGTAGAATTGCGTTTTTATCTGTTGCATCTACGATTTCAAAATGAAAAGGATTATTATCCATTTTTTCTGAGTATCGAACATCTGTTGCTATGACATGATTGTCTCCGTAAATCTCTCCTAATTTAACAATCAGCTCGCTTCCTATTTGTCCGCTGGCACCCAAAACTAAAATGGTATCACTCATAAAATTACATTTTTCGAAAAATCAAAGTTAATTATTTTATAATTCACAAAAAGCACCTCCTAAAAAACAATTCTATTAAAGATTTGTTAATTCAACTTTCATCTCATCGTTTCTTTTTAGTTTCGCTTTTTTGTTACATTCGTAGTATGCGTTTCATTATCCTTTTACTAATTGGATTCTTTCTATTTTCCTGTTCTCAAGAGAATAAGTATCCAGATTCTAAACAGTCTGGAAATATGATTGCAAAAGAAATAAGTTATCAATTAAATGAAAAAGTTCAAAGTAAGTTTTATTCAAAAGTATCTGAATGGAATGAATTAAATGCCTTTGAGGGTTTTTTAACTACAAATTTTACAAAAACCAATGTTAATCAGGCTTTAGAAAACTCAGTAGCATTAACAGATTTGTCTAAAAGCTTACGAGATTCAATACTTCCAAAAGAACTCAATAATTTATCTCTAAATGCAAGGTTAAACCTTTTGTATACAGAATGTTTGCGACTAAAGGATATTTCTACCATTTCATCGATAGAAGATAAGGAAGTTGACAAACAAATAAACAAAGTATTTGATGCCTTCTCGTCTGTAAATGCTAAGATTAATGCTATGTTGGAGCAGAAAGAATTAGAGCTATTATATGGCGATGATTTTATTGAGAAAAAAGAAGAAAAAGAGATTAAAAAAAATCAAGTAAATACAATACCTAAAAGGTTTACCAATAAAAGAATAAAAGGCAAAAAAAATAATAATTTTGGTGGAGTTCCTAGAATCAAAGCTCAGACTAGTTTAAAGAAAAAGCAATGAGACTTGCATTTTTATTCATTTTATTCATCGTTTTTTCTTGCTCTCAAAATAAGCAAGATTCCTTTTCAATCTCAAAAGAGAAAAAAAACATTTCTAAAACCTTAAATAATTGGCACAAAGCTGCTTCTGAAGCTGATTTTGAAACTTATTTTTCTGCTATGGATTCTATTTCTATTTTTATAGGAACAGATGCAACAGAAAACTGGACTAAAAAAGAATTTAAAGATTTTAGTAAACCCTATTTTGACAAAGGTAAAGCCTGGTCTTTTACAGCTGTTGAAAGAAATATATATCTTGACAAAAATGGAGATTTTACTTGGTTTGATGAACTCTTAGATACTTGGATGGGTGCTTGTAGAGGTTCTGGAGTTCTAGAAAAAACAAATGGTCAATGGAAAATTAAACACTATGTTTTGTCTGTAACTATTCCTAATGACGATATTCAGAAAGTACTTGATTTTAAGATTGCTAAAGACAGTATTTATTTAAAACGTTTACCCTCTAAGTTGAAATAAGTTGGTTTACTTTTTCATAAATAAGATGATTTTCAAATCCTTTTCTTAACAAGAAATCCGTTAATTTTTTTCTCCTTTTATAAACATTCGTTTCTTTAATTGCTTCATTTCTTCTTCTAGAAATTGAGTCTAAAACTTGAATGTACTTATCTGAATCAATTTCTTTTAAAGCAGTTTTTATATTATAATCAGAAATGTTTCTTCTTTTTAATTCTAGTGTAATTCTAACTTTCCCGTAATTTTTAATTGTAAACTTTCCTCTAGCAAAAGATTTTGCAAAGCGCTCTTCGTTTAAAAAATCATGCTCCATTAAATGCAATAATATTTCCTCTTTTGCTATCGGAATTAAACGATATTCTCTCAACCTTTGTTCTACTTCAAAATGACAACGATCTTGATAGACACAATAACGCTCCATTTTTCGTTTGATTTCTTCTAAAGTAAAACTCTTCTGATTCATTGCTCTAAAATAAAAAAGGGTTTTGAATTTCTTCAAAACCCTGATGTTTTATTTCCTGTTTTTTATGCAAACTTAACTCTTAACCACATTTTAAAACGTGTGATTAAGTAGAACAAAATTGGAACAATAATTAGAGTTAAAAATGTTGCTACAAACAAACCGTAAATTACAGTCCAAGCTAAAGGACCCCAAAAGATTACGTTATCACCTCCAAAATAAATGTTAGCATCAAACTCACTAAATAAGGTAAAGAAGTTAAGGTTTAATCCAATAGCTAAAGGAATCAATCCTAAAATGGTTGTGATTGCGGTAAGTAAAACTGGACGTAAACGTGCTTTTCCTGCTTTCACTACACAATCAAATAAATAATTTACTGGTACATAATCTTTGTCACCCAAGTTTAACTTTTCTTTTTCTCTATCAATCAATAATTGAGTATAGTCTAACAAGACTACACCATTATTAACTACAATTCCGGCAAGAGATATAATTCCCATCATGGTCATCATGATTACAAAAGAGCTTCCTATAATTACAATTCCACCAAAAACTCCAATAAAGCTTAAGAAGATAGCAATCATAATAATAGTTGGTTTAGAAACGGAGTTAAACTGGAAAATCAAGATGAAGAAAATAAGTGCTAACCCTTTAAAAAAGGCTCCCATTAAAAACGCTTGTTGTTTGTTTTGTTCTTCAATTTGTCCCGTGTAATCAATTTTAATATCCTTTGAAATGCCTTTATAGCTTTTCATTTCTTCTTTTATCTGATTGACAACAGCTGCAGCATCAACAAAACCTGGTGCTAATTGAGAATATACAGTTACAACTCTTCTTGTATCTCTATGTTTAATAGCGCTAAAACCAGAACTGTTAGCTTGTGTTGCCAAAGCAGATATTGGAATTGTTTTCACTTTCCCTGAAGCTTGATCTCTGAATGTTATTTTCTGATTAAAAATAGCGCTTCTGTTATATCTTATGTCTTCTTTAAAACGAACATTAATATCATAATCATCCCCATCTTCTTTATAAATTCCTGCTTTTGCACCAAAAATTGCATTACGTAATTGTTGCCCTACTTGACCTGTTGAGATTCCTAATTCTCCAGCTTTCTTTCTGTCAACTAATACTTTCATTGATGGTTTGTCTTTGTTCACATCAATTTTTAGTTTGTCAATTCCTAGAACATTTCTAGAGTTTACATAAGCACGCATTTTTTCAGCTGCAGAAATCAAATCCTCGTAGTCGTTGCCTTCCAATTCGATATTAATTGGTGCTCCTGTAGGTGGTCCATTGGCATCTTTCTCAACAGAGATTAAAACACCAGGATAAATTCCAGTTAAAGCTTCTTGAACTTTTTGACGCAAAACTTCACTGTCTTGACCTCTTCTATATTTATACTGCCTCATAGAAGCTGTAATTTTTCCTCTATGTGGCATTTCTGCTGAAGAACCTCCATCTGTTTGTGGATTTCCAGCTCCTTCACCTACTTGAGAGACTGAACTTTCTACCATATAATTATAATCACCATCCATATAAGTATCTTCATTTAAAATCCCATACACTTTCTTTTCAATTTCTTTGGTGATTTTATTAGTCTTTTCAATGTCTGTTCCTTGTGGATATTCTATATAAACAACTACCTGATTTGGTTTGTTATCTGGAAAGAATTCTATCTTGGTTCTTTGACTAGCAACTGAAGCTCCGAAACCTCCAAAAGCAGCAAATAATAAAATAAAAGTTCCAATTGTAATAGCCACAGGTTTCCATCCTTTTAAAGATCCTTTTAATGTTTTTTCATAGAAATTCTCTAGTCTAACAAGCGTATATTTTTGAAAATAGTTAGCTGCTTTTCTTAGAATCAATCTATAAACCCATAACATAAAAGCTGTAAATACCATCACAGAACCAAGAGCTCTAAATTCTCCACCAAAAAATAGAATAAACAAACCTAAACCACCAACGATAGCAGAGATTGTAACGATTCTTTTTACTGGCATATCTTTATCCTCTGTTGTCATAAATTGAGAGACTAAAACAGAGTTAAAGAAAATTGCTACTAAAAGAGAAGATCCTAAAACAACCGATAATGTAATAGGAAAGTAAATCATAAATTGTCCAAATAACCCTGGCCATAAACCTAATGGAACAAAAGCCGCAACAGTTGTTACAGTTGATATAATAATTGGAAATGCTATTTCTCCAATCCCTTTTTTTGCAGCTTCAATACGAGACATTCCTTCTTCATCCATCAATCGATACACGTTTTCTACCACTACAATTCCATTATCCACCAACATCCCTAATCCCATGATGAGTCCAAAAAGAATCATTGTGTTTAATGTATATCCAAAAGCTCCTAAAATTGCTAATGACATAAACATTGACATCGGAATTGCAAACCCTACAAAGAGTGCATTTTTGAATCCTAAAAAGAACATCAAAACTGTAACCACCAAAATAATTCCGAATATGATGTTGTTAACCAAATCATCAACTTGTCCAATTGTTTTATCTGACAAATCGTTGGTAATGGTCACTTCTAAATCTGGCGGAAAATATTCGTCAATTGCTTTGTCTACGATAACTTTTACTTGCTCTGCAGCAGCTACCATGTTTTTCCCTGCTCGTTTTTTAACATCGAGCATTACAACTAGTTTTCCATCTTTTCTAGCATAGGTTGTTTTGTCTTTTCCTTTAAAAGAAACTGTAGCTACATCTCTTAAGTAAATTGAATTTCCTCTTTCAGCCTTAATCACAAAGTTTTCTAATTCTGATGGTTTTTCAATTTCACCTAGAATTCGAATCGTTCTTCTTTGTCCGCTAGAAATTAGATTTCCAGCTGAACTCGTTACATTTCCGTTTTTTATAGAATTTATGATGTCTTGAAAGCTAACTTTCATCGACATCATTTTATAAATATCTACAGCAATTTCAACTTCTTTATCTTGTACACCTCTTATATCTGCTTGTTTTACTTCTGATAAATCTTCAATTTCATCTTGTAAATACTCAGCAAACTTTTTTAGTTTTTGAGTTGGGTAATCTCCAGATATATTGATGTTTAGAAAAGGAATCTCTTCTGACATACTTAAATCAAAAGCATTTGGATCTACTTTGGCACCATTAAAAGTTGGCCAATCTTCTGTAGATTTTTCTGTATCAATTTTATCTTTTACTTTTTGTTTGGTAACTTCAACATCCATGTCATCGTCAAACTCTACAACAATCATAGAGAAATCTTCTTGAGATGTAGATGTAATCTCTACAACTCCACTTAATCCTTTTAATTGATCTTCTAAAGGATCCGTAATCAGCTTTTCAATATCTTCAGCAGTGTTTCCTGGATATACTGTGCTGATGTATATTTTCGTTTCTTTAATTTCTGGAAAATCTTCTCTTGGCATACTAAAGTATGCTGAGATTCCGAGAAAAAGAATCAAGAAAATAGAAACATACATCGTGGTTTTATTTTGAATTGCCCACGACGAGAGTTTAAATTCTTTATCGGTTTTTTTCTGTTGATTTTTCATCTTTTCCTTTCGTTACGATTTTCTGATTTCTACTTTCTGACCATCTTTAACACTTCTAGCTCCTTCTTCAATCAAAATATCACCTGTGTTTACACCTTCTAAAATTTCGATAACATCTCCTTGAGATTTACCAGTTTTCACAATCACTTGTTGTGCAACGCCAGTTTTTCCTTTGATGTTTTTGATAACATATACATATTGATCTCCTTTTGCATTTTCAGAAATAATAGCTTGTGGAATTAAAATTGCGTTATTGCTAGTATAATCGTTAATCTTAAGTTTAGAGGTAAGATTCGGTTTTATTGATCTGTCTGAATTTGGAATATCTATCTGAATTTTAAACGTTCTGTTTGCTGGTTCTATAAAATTACCAGCTTGTTTTACTTTTGTAGATAGTTGTTTATTTAAAATTGGAAAATCTATCTCTACCATAACTCCTTTTTTTACACTAGAAATATAGGTTTCAGGCACGTCAGTTTCTATGTACATGTTTTGTAAATTCACAACTCTAAAAACTTCTGAACCCATTCCTGGTGCTATTACTGTGCCTTCTTCTTTAATCACATCATCAATAACTCCATCAAAAGGGGCTGTTATTTCAGACTTCTCAAGTTGTCTTTTTAATTGCTCAACTGCATTTTTTTGGGTTTCGTAATTTGTTTTTAATTGTAGATATTGAATTTCTGAACCAATCTTTTGATCCCACAAACGCTTTTGTCTCTCGAAAGTGGTTTTTGCAAGTTCTGCAGAAGATTCCAATTGAGCCAATTGTTGGGACAAACCTCCATCATCAATCTTACCAATTACCTGACCTTTTTTAACTTGATCTCCTTCTTTTACCAAAACTTCTTTTAAAATTCCAGCCATCTCTGGATAAACCAAAACATTTTGTTTTGTTTTTACACTTCCTTGTAATTCTAAGTAATGTTTAAAAGTCTCGTTTTTTGCCTTAATAGCAGTAATTAGAGGCACTTTTTCATTGGTGTCTAATTCAGATATTTTTTTGTTAAGTTGATCTATCTGAACTGTTATTTCTTGTTGTTTTGCATCTAATTCTGTTCTTTTTTTCCTGATTTCTTCTAAGTTGTTAGATGCTATAACATCTTCTACACTTAGAGTTTCTTTTTTTGAACATGAAGCTAAAAGAATAGACGCTATGAATAGGGTGATGAATGTTCTCATTGTTTATTTTTTTATAGGGATACTTAATGCGTTTTCTAGAGCTGCTTTTTTTGCAATGACATCTAGCATAGATTGAATATATGATTGTTGTTGACTGTACAACTGGTTTTGAGCTTGAGTCAATTCAAAACTTGAAGAAATTCCTTCAAAAAACTTTACTCGTTGTTTTGCTTCAATTCGCTGAGCTAAATCAAGATTCTTTTTAGCTGTTTGATAGTTATCAATACTTAATTGATAATCACTTTTTGCACTTGATACTCTTAAATTGAGTTGTTGTTTAGTTTCTTCTAATTGCATTTCTGCAATTTCTAAGTCTATTTTAGCTCTTTGTGTTTTTGCACTTCTTCTAAAACTGCTAAAAACAGGAATGTTTAAACTTACTCCTACCAATGAGTAATCAAACCATTGTTGGTTAAATTGACTTGTGTCAAAAAAGGAGTTGTTATTAGAGAAAGTTTGAGTTCCGTAGTTTATGAAAGCACTTAAAGAGGGTATAGATTGGTTTCTCTCATATTTAACTAAAAGCTCTTTAGATTTTCTGTTGTTTTCAGCAATTCTGAAATCTATGTGTTTATCTAAATCAAATTCAAGTCCAATCAATTCAAAATCAATATTTTCTTTAACTAAATTTTCCAGTTTATCTGTTAAAACTAACTGCGTATTCAAATCACTTCCAATAGCTAAATTCAGCATTTGATAAGCAATTCCAATCAGTCTATCTACACTTTTCAATTGACTTTCTACATTTCCTAATGTAATTTCTAATTGTTCTACATCTTCTTGTTCTGTAAGACCGTTTTCATAAACCTTTTTAGTATCATCATAGTTTTTTTGCAGAATTTTTTTATTGCTTTCTAAAATAGATTTGCTTTTTTCTGCTACCAAAACATTACCATAAGCATTGATAATAGCTTCTTTAGTCAGTAACTCTGTTTTTTCTTTTGCTTGTTCAGAAATTTTTAAAAACGTCTTTGCAGATTGAAGAGCCACTAAATAGGAACCATCAAAAATCAATTGTCTTAAAGTAACTGATGCGTTTATATTTTGTTTTACACCAAAAATTACTTCAGCAAAATCGCCAGCATTTCCACCAAAAAACTCTGCTGGAACTAGAGAAACTTGTTGTTCTATAAAAAATTGATAATCTACACCTGCATCAATTGTAGGAAGTCCAATAGTTGTAGTTTCCCACTTCTGTTTTTTTGCAGATTCTATATCTTTATCTGCAGTTCTTGTGTTGTAATTATTTTCTAACCCATATTTAATAGCGTCTTCTAAAGACAATGTCATTGAAGATTCTTGTCCATATGAATAGTTCAAGAAAGCTAGGGTAAAAAACAAGAATAATCCTCTTTTCATATTTTTTTTGTTGTGTATAATTGTTTTTCTAATTCTTTTATTCCTTTATGGGTGCAAATACCACGTAAATGATATTCTAAATATTGATTCATGAGTTTTAGAACAGGATAATTCGGTAATGGAAAAATATCATTGTCTCGAACTCCATTTAAACCATGAAAGTAAATTCTAGTAATAAAGTCAAAATCAATGTTCTCTCTGTAAAATCCTTTCTCAATACCCAGTTGTAAGTTTTCCTCTATGCAACTTTGCATGACATTAAACTGCTGTTCTTTGAGCCATTTAAAGGTTTTAGGATAATATTTTTGTAGCTGATATTGAGGCGAAGACTTTTCATTATTCAAGTTCTTCATGACAAACTTTTTTATTTCAAAAAGTTCAATGATTGGGTTTTTTTGTTGTTCATGAATTAAATCAATTCCAGTACAAATTGTATTGAATAAATCTTCTGTAACAGAATTAATTAAATCTGATTTATTATTAAAATGAGTATAAATTGTTTTTTTAGATATACCCATAGATTGAGCAATATCATCCATTGTTATACTCTTAAACCCAAAGTTTAAAAACATTTCTCTTGCACCAAGTAATATTTTTTCTCTCATAAATTGGATGCAAATTTACGAAAGGAAACTTTAGAAACATAAAAAGTTTCCAAAGTTTTAATGATTTTTAACATTTGAGTACATTTGATTGAAGTATTTTTACAAAAATTTTACATGTGTTAGAAATCACTAAATATCAAGAGGACTTTCTCAATTTTTTGAATAATAAAGAATGGATAAGAGAACCTAAAAACCTATATGAACCCATTGATTATATTTTACAATTAGGTGGCAAAAGAATTAGGCCAGTTTTGACCTTAATGGCTGCTGATATTTTTAGTGGTGATTACAAACCTGCTATGAATGCTGCTCTTGCTGTAGAAGTGTTTCATAATTTTACTTTGGTTCATGATGATATTATGGATGATGCTCCTTTACGAAGAGGCATGGATACGGTTCATGAAAAATGGAATCTTAATACAGCTGTTCTCTCAGGTGATGCAATGCTAATCTTAGCATATCAATTCTTTGAGAATTATTCTTCGGAGACTTTTCAAAAATTAGCCAAACTATTTAGTAAAACTGCTATCGAAGTTTGCGATGGTCAACAATTAGATATTGATTTTGAAACTCATTCAGATGTAACAATTTATCAATATATTGAAATGATTCGATTGAAAACATCTGTTTTAGTTGCAGCTGCACTTAAAATGGGAGCAATTGTAGCAGAATCTTCCCAAGAGGATGCAGATCAAATTTATAATTATGGATTAAACTTAGGACTAGCTTTTCAATTACAAGATGACTTTTTAGACACTTTTGGAGATCCAAAAACATTTGGAAAACAAGTGGGTGGTGACATTATTGAGAATAAGAAAACTTATCTTTTTCTAAAATCTTTAGAGTTAGCCGATATATCAGATAAAGAAAAAATTCAATTTTTCTATAATAAGAAGTTAGAGGATAACTCAATTAAAATTCATGAGATAACAAGAATTTTTGAGAAATACGATATTCCTTTTCATACACAAAATTTAATTCAAGACTATACTGAGAAAGCTTTTGATTGTTTGAAAAAATTGAATATTTCAGAAAAAAACAAAGAAATTTTAAAGGCTTTTGGAAACAACTTAATGTCCAGAAGTAAATAGCTTTAATTTATCTGTAAAAACTTTACTTATAAAAAATAAGTTTTTACATTTGCCAACCAATAAATGTTAGGACCCATAGCTCAGCTGGTTAGAGCACCTGACTCATAATCAGGGGGTCGAAGGTTCGAGCCCTTCTGGGTCCACTTTTTTGTCAGTGTCAATAATAAAATTATATTACACTGTTTAAGTAACAATACTTTAGAGTAGAATTACTGAAAAAAAGAAAACTAATATTTAGTTTATTTATCATTCTAACATCTGCTACTGGTTTTGCGCAAGGACCTCCTCCGCCTCCGCCTCCAGGTCTTCCTATTGATGGGGAATTTTTGTCCTAGCTATTGTTGAATTGTATTTTGGAATTAAAAAGTTGAAAAAGTAAATCTTACTTCAATTCTTGAAGTCTAGAAACGTATTTTCCAATAACATCAAATTCCAAGTTTACTGTATCTCCTTTTTGTAAGGTCTTAAATGAAGTATTTTCTTTGGTGTATGGAATTATAGCGACGCTAAATTCATTTCTTTTTGAGTTTACAACTGTTAAACTAACACCATTTACAGTTATTGAACCTTTTTCTATTGTTATGTTATTCAATGAGGAATCGTATGAGAACGTAAAATATGTGCTACCATCAGCATCTTTAATTTTTTTACATATACCGGTTTGATCAACATGGCCTTGAACAATATGCCCATCTAGTCTAGCTCCTAATTTCATACCTCTTTCTAAATTCAATATATCTGCCTCTTTCCAATCAGATAAACTAGTTTTTTCAAGAGTTTCTTTTATAGCTGTTACTTTATATATGGCTTTTTTAATTTCTACAACAGTCAAACAAACACCATTATGAGCAACACTTTGATCTACTTTTAATTCATTAGTAAAGTCACTTTCTATATATATATGTAAATTACCTTGCTCTGGTTCTATTTTTTTTATAACTCCAAGAGATTCTATAATACCTGTAAACATCCTTTTAAATTTGGTACTTTTGTGAGCACAAAAATACAAATTATACAATAGCACCTATGGTGAAAAATTCTAAAATAATAGTAGGTATTTCTTGCGGAGACATTAATGGAATTGGATTGGAAGTTATTCTCAATACCTTTTCTGATAAAAGAATGCTTGATTTTTGTACTCCAGTCATTTTTTCTTCATTGCAAACTGTGAATTTTTATAAGAAAATCATTAACAATCATACACCTTTACATAGTATATCTAGCTTGGATAAAATTGCAGCAAATAAGATTAACGTCTTTAATTGTTGGAACGAGGAAGTTAAAATTGAATTAGGTAAAAACACAAAAGAAGGAGGTGTTTTTGCCGCAAAGTCTCTAAGTTCTACTATTGATGCATTAAAAAACAACTCTATTGATTTTTTATTGACAGCTCCAATCCATAAAGAAACTATTCAATCTGAAGAATTTAGATTTCCTGGTCATACAGAGTTTTTAGAACACAATTTAGAAGGCGAAAGCTTAATGATCTTAATGCAAGAAAATTTAAGAATCGGTTTAATAACTGGTCATATACCAGTTTCTGAAGTTGCTCAATCCATCAATTCAGAAATCATTACCAAGAAAGTTGATATTATGCATACTTCTTTAATTCAAGATTTTAATATTAACAAACCAAAAATCGCAGTATTGGGATTGAATCCTCATTCTGGAGACAATGGAGTGATAGGAAAAGAAGAAATTGAAATTATTCAGCCAACTATTGAAGAAATTCAAAAACAAGGAAAGTTAGTTTATGGTCCTTTTTCAGCAGATGGTTTCTTTGGATCGAAAACCTACAAACAATTTGATGGTGTTTTGGCAATGTATCATGATCAAGGTTTAGCTCCTTTTAAAAGTTTATCTTTTGGCAAAGGTGTAAATTTCACTGCAGGTCTTAACAAAATAAGAACTTCTCCAGACCATGGTACTGCATTCGAAATTGCTGGTAAAAACAAAGCCAATATAGATTCTTTTAAAGAAGCTCTATTTAGCGGTATAGAAATCTCAAAAAACAGGTCAGAACACATTAAATTGACTCTGAACAGCTTAAAATCAAAAAAACAATAGCAAAATATTTACATGAACACTAGTTTTTCAAAAGTATTTTTTATCTTTGCACGCTCAAATTGATTCATTGAGAATGAAAGACTTAAAACAGTTTAATGTACCATTTGTTGGACTCAAACTCGGAAAGCATTCTTTTCAGTATCAAATTGACAAAACGTTCTTTGAGTATTTTGATTTTAATGAATTTGAAGATACTGCTTTAACTGTTGATTTTTTATTAGAAAAAAAGCCAACATTATTAGAGTTAAAATTCAACTCTAAAGGAACTGTCAATGTTTTATGTGATGTTTCTTTAGAGCCTTTCAATTTAGATTTGGAAGATTCATTTTCAATAGTGGTAAAATTTGGTGAAGAATACAATGATGAAAATGATGAAATTCTAATTCTTCCTCACGAAGCATATCAGATAAATATAGCTCAATATATTTATGAGTTAATAGTTTTATCTATACCTTCAAAAAAAGTTCATCCTAAAGTAATTGATGGAACATTAAAATCTGATGCTTTAGAAAAATTAAAAGAGCTCGAAGTTAGTGAAGAAAAAAATACAGAAAATAATACTGTAGACCCTAGATGGGATAAGTTAAAAGATTTAATAACAGAAAAAAAGACATAAAATGGCACATCCTAAAAGAAAAATATCTAAAACTAGAAGAGATAAAAGGAGAACTCATTACAAAGCTACTATGCCTCAGATAGCAACGGATCCTACAACTGGAGAAGCTCATTTATATCATAGAGCTCATTGGCATGAAGGCAAACTATATTACAGAGGTCAAATTGTATTAGATTCTACTGTAGCGGAAGCATAGTTTTTTTGACAAAAAAATTAAAAAACCCCTCATAATTGAGGGTTTTTTTATGATTTATACCTAAAAGGGAGCTTTTTTCATAATTATTGACAGATAAAGTCAAAGAAAATTTAGTACTTTAGTCACCCAGTTTTAGGATGGTGAGTTATTTAAAAACCAATCCAAAAAAACAAAATTATGACAAAAAAAACTGCAGCAATTACCGCAGTTGGTAAATATGTTCCAGAGTATGTTTTATCCAACAAGGAATTAGAAACTTTAGTTGATACAAACGACGAGTGGATAACCACTAGAACAGGAATAAAAGAAAGGAGAATTCTTAAAGAGCCTGGTGAAGGCACTTCTTTTATGGCTATAAGAGCCGCTGAAGATTTACTTCAAAAATCCAATACAAATCCTGAAGATATTGACTTAGTTATAGTTGCTACAGCAACTCCAGATATGCCAGTTGCTGCAACTTCAGTTTTTGTAGCTTCTAAAATTGGAGCTGTAAATGCTTTTGGATACGACTTGCAAGCAGCTTGTTCTAGTTTCCTATACGCAATATCAACTGCCTCAACCTACATAGAATCTGGCAGATACAAGAAAGTTTTAGTCATTGGTGCTGATAAGATGTCATCAATTATTGATTATTCAGACAGAGCAACGTGTATCATTTTTGGTGATGGAGCTGGAGCTGTTTTGTTTGAGCCTAACGATGAAGGTTTAGGTTTAAAAGATGAATTTTTAAGAAGTGACGGAATTGGAAGGGAATTTCTTAAAATTGAAGCTGGTGGATCTATTTTACCAACAACTAATGAAACTGTAAAAAACGGTCAACATTTTGTACATCAAGAAGGTAAAACAGTTTTTAAGTTTGCTGTTTCCAACATGGCAGATGTATCTGAAAAAATGTTGCATAGAAACAACTTAACTAAAGAAGATATTCAATGGTTAGTTCCTCATCAGGCTAACAAAAGAATCATTGAAGCAACTGCTAAAAGAGTTGGAGTTGAAGCAGAAAAAGTAATGATGAATATTCATAAATATGGAAACACAACCTCAGCAACGTTGCCACTTTTATTAGCAGACTATGAAAATCAACTTAAAAAAGGAGATAATCTAATTTTTGCAGCATTTGGTGGAGGTTTTACATGGGGATCCATTTATTTAAAATGGGCCTATAACTCTTAAAAAATAAAAACAACTAAAATTAAATTATAATGGATATCAAAGAGATTCAAAGTCTTATCAAATTTGTAGCAAAATCAGGTGCAAGTGAGGTAAGTCTTGAAATAAAAGATGTGAAAATTACCATTAAAACGGGTCATGAAAAAAGTGAAACAACAATTTTACAAGCTGCACCACAACAAATTGCAGCTCAACCAGTAGCTCAAGCTCCAGCACCTGTTGCGGCTCAACCAGCAACACCGGCTGCACCTGCTGCAAGCTCTGAAGATGAGTCTAAATACATTACAATAAAATCTCCAATTATAGGAACATTATATAGAAAGCCTTCTCCAGATAAACCCACTTTTGTTGAAGTTGGAAGTAAAATTTCTGAAGGAGACACAGTATGTATTATTGAGGCAATGAAATTATTTAATGAAATAGAGTCTGAAGTATCTGGAACGATTGTTAAAGTTTTAGTTGACGACTCAACACCTGTTGAATTTGATCAACCTCTTTTCTTAGTAGACCCTTCTTAATTTATTTAGGTTATACATCTAAAATCAAAGCAATATGTTTAAAAAAATATTGATTGCCAATAGAGGTGAAATAGCATTACGTGTTATTAGAACCTGTAAAGAGATGGGTATTCGTACCGTTGCAGTTTATTCTACAGCAGATGCAGAAAGTTTACATGTAAAATTTGCTGATGAAGCTGTTTGTATTGGTCCAGCTCCAAGTTCTGAATCTTACTTAAAAATGGCTAACATTATAGCAGCAGCAGAAATTACAAATGCAGATGCTATACATCCTGGTTATGGATTTTTGTCAGAAAACGCAAAGTTTTCTAAGCTTTGTGAAGAGCATGACATTAAGTTTATTGGTGCCTCTGCAGAAATGATTGAGCAGATGGGAGATAAAGCAAATGCAAAAGCTACAATGAAGGCAGCTAAAGTTCCTTGTGTTCCTGGAAGTGATGGAATCATTGAAAACTTTGAAGAATGTGAAAAACTTGCTGTTGAAGTTGGTTACCCAGTAATGCTTAAAGCTTCAGCTGGTGGTGGTGGAAAAGGAATGCGTGCTGTCTGGAAACCAGAAGAATTAAAAGATGCTTGGGATTCTGCAAGACAAGAATCTTTAGCTGCTTTTGGAAATAATGATATGTATATGGAGAAGCTAATTGAAGAACCACGTCATATTGAAATTCAGATTGTAGGTGATTCATTTGGAAAAGCTTGTCATTTATCAGAAAGAGATTGCTCTGTTCAGAGACGTCATCAAAAGTTAACAGAAGAGACACCTTCTCCATTTATGACAGATGAATTACGTGAAGCTATGGGGACAGCAGCTGTTAAAGCTGCAGAATTCATAAAATATGAAGGTGCTGGAACTGTTGAGTTTTTAGTTGACAAGCACAGGAATTTTTACTTCATGGAAATGAATACTAGAATTCAAGTAGAACATCCAATTACTGAGGAAGTTGTTAATTATGATTTAATTAGAGAGCAAATCTTAGTTGCAGCTGGAGTTCCAATATCTGGTAAAAATTATTACCCTCAAATGCACTCTATTGAATGTAGAATAAATGCTGAAGATCCATTTAATGGATTTAGACCCTCACCTGGAAGAATTTCTACATTTCACGCTCCGGGTGGACATGGAGTAAGACTTGATACTCATGTTTATGCTGGATATATGATTCCTCCAAACTATGATTCTATGATAGCTAAGTTAATTGTTACCTCTCAAACAAGAGAAGAGGCTATCAACAAAATGAAACGTGCATTGGATGAATTTATAATAGAAGGTGTAAAGACCACTATCCCTTTTCATAGACAATTAATGGATCACCCTGATTATATAGCGGGGAATTACACTACAAAATTTATGGATGATTTTGAAATTAAAGGCTAAACCCTATTTTTGATTCCAAATTAAAATAAAAAATGAAGATATTGTTTATATCTTCAGTTTTTTTATATTTGTCACCTTATAATCAACAACTAATAAATAAAAATTATGTCTGGGGGGATAAAAATTGATGGTATTGATAAAATAATTATCAAACGTTTAGTAGAGGACGCTAGAACACCTGTACTTGGAATAGCCAGAGAAGTAGGGATTTCTGGAGCGGCGATTCATCAACGACTAAGAAAACTTGAAGAATCAGAACTAATGGAAGGTTCTAGATTGATATTAAATCCAAAAGCTTTAGGTTATTCAACAACTGCCTTTATAGGTGTTTTTCTTGAATCTGCAAGCTTGTATTCTTCTGCAATTAAAAGATTACGAGATATTCCTGAAGTAGTGGAATGTCATTACACTACTGGTAACTGGTCAATTTTTGTAAAAATTCTTGCTAGAGACAATGAAGATTTAATGAATGTTTTAAATAATGACATTCAGCAAATAAAAGGTGTGGCAAGGACAGAAACCTTTATATCATTAGAGCAACAAATCAACCGTCAAATCGAAATTTAATAAAAGAAGCCTTCTCAATGAGAAGGCTTTTGTACAGGAGCAAGGACTATTTACTAGAACTATAAAGCATTTTGTAACTAAATATAACCCTTCATCAATTCAAATAAAATACCTTACAGATACTACAGAATATTACAGAAAGATTGTTTTGAAAGTGTCTGAAAGTTATTGCAAATAAAAAGCTATCTAACCAATTTTAGCAGACTTAGTCCTATTACAAGGTTCACATAATAATTGAATATTTCTATAAGTGTTCGCACCTCCTTTTGAATGAGGTATAATATGGTCAAACTCTAAATTTTTGTTAGAGCCACAATTAACACACTTACCACCGTCCCTATTCCAAACCTTATCCTTTTAGTTTGAGAAATTCTGCGACTTCTTTTATATTCGGTTTCATGTTCTTTGGCAGTCATTTGATTCAATGCTAATCCTTCAAACTTTATCCCCCTATGTATTGGGGTATTAGCCCTAAAATCTGTGAAATCAAAATGAAATTTTGTGTAATTTCTGTTTTTCCCTTCACAGTAATTCTGCCAATCTAAATAATTATTAAATTCTAAGTAAATTTTATTGCAAATCTCATTATTAACCAGTGATTTTCTTTTACATGAGTCACATCTAAAAGTTAAGCTTGTGGGATGTAAGTCCCACAAAGTAAAATTTTTATTACCACATTTTTTACATTTAGGAGTTTCTTTCATTAACAAATCTATACTCTTCTTTAAATTAGTCTTTGATTTTGCTAAGTGGGGATTGTTTTCCTTAAATAATTTGTGTTCTTTCAATAATTCTCTAGCATTTGCAGCACGTACTTCTGCAGCAATTTTTCGCTTATGTTTTTCTTCAGGACTGTTAAACTTTCTTTTTGCTGCTGCTTCTTCTTTTCGATATCGTTTTTCATTTTGCGATTCTTCCAAGCTAACGTATATCATACCGCCAAAAAAAATAACGGCTATAATCCCAAGTATTATAAACCCTGAAATTTTATTTGCATCATGGGCAATATTGAGACTTTTAAAAGGCAGGAAGGGTATTAAAACAAAAATTAAGGAGAACATTTTCATATTCATAGTTTTGATTTAAAGGTAAAAAAAATTAGTAAATTTAATTGATCTTAGAAGGTTTCTTAACTTTCATTTTCATAGCAATTTCCCACCTCTCAACGATGTGGGTTTTTTTATTAATCAAATAATGATTTGTATTGATTGGTTTAAATTTAATAGTTAAATTCTATTATATTTAAACTACTGAAGATAAATATAGTTATTATTAAATTTAATAACTCAATGTTTAGAATTCAACAAATATAAATCATCATAATTTTTTTAATTCTACTCACAAACTTTAATTAATCAATCTTTTTTAATTTGTTGTTATAACGACAAAAGAAAATTGTTTTTCTCACGATAAAAAAGGTTTTTTAAAAAAATGTTAGCAAATGGTTGACAAGATGAAGATTTAAAAAAAAATAAACCGCTGAAAATCAAATGATTGACAACGGTTATTGTACAGAAGGCGGGACTTGAACCCGCACGGACATTACTGTCCATTGGATTTTAAGTCCAACGTGTCTACCAATTCCACCACTTCTGCGCTTCAATATGCTTAGCATATCATATGGTGTTTCATTTTTGGAATAGAGCGAAAGACGGGATTTGAACCCGCGACCCTCACCTTGGCAAGGTGATGCTCTACCCCTGAGCTACTTTCGCGTAGTCATATTTTAATGAACTTTTGCTCCCCCTCTTGGGCTCGAACCAAGGACCCTCTGATTAACAGTCAGATGCTCTAACCAACTGAGCTAAGGAGGAGTTTGCCAGTTCCTAAGAACTTTAGCGAGTGCAAATATAGACCTTTTTAAAAAATCGCAAAAACTTTTTTTAAAAAATAAACAGCTTTCTTTTCTATTACATAAACCTGTTTTTCAAGAAAATATTCATCCAAAAACCTTACTTTTGTAGGATAATTTTTGACTACACACAACGCAGTCTTTTTATGGATAAATTTTCGTTCTTAAATGCAGCTCACACAGGATATATTTCAGATTTATATGATCAATATTTACAAAATCCAGATGCCGTAGAACCAAGCTGGAGAAGCTTTTTTCAAGGGTACGATTTAGCTAATGAAGATTATACATTCACAGATGAGAATGATCATAAAGTTGAGGTTCCTGAAGAAGTTAGGAAAGAATTTTTAGTTGTAGACTTAATCAATGGTTACAGAACTAGGGGACATTTATTTACTGAAACTAACCCTGTTAGAGAGCGCAGAAAATACAGTCCAACTTTAGCAATTGAAAATTTTGGCTTAACCAAAGAAGATTTAGAAACTACATTTAACGCAGGAGAAGTTTTAGGAATTGGCCCAAAACCTCTTAAAGACATTATCAACCATTTAGAGCGTATTTATTGTGATTCTATCGGTGTTGAATACATGTATTTACGAAAGCCTGAAGAATTAAAATGGTGGCAAAAGCGTTTGAATGAAAATGGCAATCACCCTAATTATTCAGTAGATTCGAAAAAATACATCCTTAATAGACTTGCTCAAGCCGTTACTTTTGAAAGTTTTTTACAAACGAAGTATGTAGGTCAAAAGCGATTTTCTCTAGAGGGAGGAGAGGCTCTTATTCCTGGAATTAGTACTATCCTCAGAGATGCATCAGAAAAATATGGTGTAAAAGAATGTGTTCTAGGAATGGCACACAGAGGAAGGCTGAACACATTAGTAAATATCTTTAAAAAACCTGTAAGAGATTTATTCAGTGAGTTTGAGGGTAAAGATTTTGAAGATGAAAATATTGATGGAGACGTAAAATATCACTTAGGCCTAACTTTAAGCAAAACTTTTAGAGATGGAAAAAAAATCAAAATGAATTTGGTTCCGAATCCTTCTCACTTAGAGACTGTTGGCCCTGTTGTTGGTGGTATAACTCGTGCAAAAATCGATAGAAAATATAATGGTGATGATGGTAAAATTTTGCCAATTATTGTTCATGGAGATGCAGCAATAGCTGGCCAAGGAGTGGTTTATGAAGTTATTCAGATGGCTAAATTAAATGGCTACAAAACTGGAGGAACAATTCATGTCATAGTAAACAATCAAATTGGTTTTACTACCAATTATTTAGATGCCAGATCAAGCACCTATTGTACAGATGTTGGAAAAGTAACTTTATCTCCTGTTCTTCATGTTAATGCAGACGACGTTGAGGCTGTTTGTCATGCCATGCAAATGGCTCTTGAATTTAGAACTAAGTTTAAGCGAGATGTTTTTATTGACTTATTAGGTTATAGAAAATATGGTCATAACGAAGGAGACGAACCTCGTTTTACTCAACCTAAACTATACAAAGCCATTTCAAAGCATAAAAATCCGAAAGATATTTATGTGCAAAAACTCATAGATGAGGGAACCATAAATAAATCATTTGTAGATACAATTACAAATGATTTTAAAGAAATGCTGAATGGAGAGTACGAAAAAGCAAAGCAAGATAAAAAGTCTAGGGTTCGTGAATTTATGAAGTCTACCTGGAGCAACTTTGAGCGTCAACAGCTTGATGCTATGCTACAACCACAAGACACTACTTACGATTTAGATAAGTTAAAAGAAATTGCAAAATCTGTTTCTTCTGTACCTGAAGGCGCAACATTTTTAAGAAAAATTGAACGAATATTAGAGGGTAGGGGAAAAATGGTTTTTGAATCCAATGAATTAGATTGGGGAATGGCAGAAACCTTAGCTTATGGTTCTTTAATGGAAGAAGGTTTTGATGTTAGAATTTCTGGTCAAGATGTAGAAAGAGGTACTTTTTCTCATAGACACGCAATCTTAAGAGACGAAGTAACAGAAGAAAGAATCAATCTATTAAATAAAAACCCTAAAACAAAAGGAGAAATGCGAATTTACAACTCGCTTTTATCTGAATATGGGGTTTTAGGTTTTGATTATGGATATGCCATGGCATTTCCGAACTGTTTAACCATTTGGGAAGCTCAATTTGGAGATTTTTCTAATGGCGCACAAATTATGTTTGATCAATATGTCTCTGCAGCTGAAGACAAATGGAAAATTCAAAATGGAATTGTGGTTTTACTTCCTCATGGATATGAAGGGCAAGGATCAGAACATTCATCAGCAAGAATAGAACGCTATTTACAATTATGTGCAGAAGATAATATGACTGTTGCTAACTGTACAACACCAGGAAATTTCTACCATTTATTGCGTCGTCATATGAAGCGTAATTTTAGAAAACCTTTAATTGTTTTTACACCAAAGAGCTTATTAAGGCATCCTAAAGCAGTGAGTAGAATTGAAGAACTAGCAGAAGGAGGCTTTCAAGAAGTTATTGATGATGCATTAAACCCTAAAGATGTAAAAAAAGTTGTATTCTGTATGGGTAAATTCTATTATGATTTACTTGCAGAACGTGAAAAAAATGGTAGAAAAGATGTTGCACTTGTAAGAATAGAGCAGTTATTTCCATTGCATCAAGAAAAATTACAAGAAATAGTTGATAAATATACTCAAGCAGAAAGATTTGTTTGGGCGCAAGAAGAACCAAGAAATATGGGGGCTTGGAGTTTTATGCTAGAGCGTTTTACAACTGTAAAACTAGAAGTAGCCTCAAGAAATTATTATGCTGTTCCTGCTGCAGGTTCAAGTACACGATTTAAGAAAAGACATGAAGCCGTAATTAATTCGGTTTTTAACGATTAAAATAAACAGACAAAAATTATCACTCATGATTTTAGAAATGAAAGTTCCTTCTCCAGGAGAATCCATCACAGAAGTGGAAATAGCTACTTGGTTAGTAGAGGACGGTGATTATGTTGAAAAAGATCAACCTATTGCAGAAGTAGATTCAGATAAAGCAACTCTTGAACTCCCTGCTGAAGAAAGTGGTGTTATCACTTTAAAAGCTGAGGAAGGTGATGCTGTTGAAGTTGGAGCAGTTGTTTGCTTAATTGACATGGATGCTGCAAAACCAGAAGGAGAAACTTCCTCAGAGAGTAAAAAAGCTGAAGAAACTCCTAAAGAAGAAACAAAACCAATTAAAGAAGATATTAGCAAAGAAACCTATGCAACTGGTAGTGTGTCTCCTGCTGCTAAGAAGATTTTAGCAGAAAAAGGAATAGAGGCTTCTTCTATTAAAGGAACTGGAAAAGACGGTAGAGTCACCAAAGAAGATGCAGTGAAAGCTGTGCCTTCAATGGGAAGCCAACCTGCAAACGGAACTCGTGGTACAGAACGTAAAAAAATGTCAATGTTACGTAGAAAAGTAGCTGAACGTTTAGTTTCTGTTAAGAATGATACTGCCATGTTAACCACGTTTAATGAGGTAAACATGCAGCCAATTTTCGATTTACGTTCTCAGTATAAAGAAGACTTCAAAGCAAAACATGGAGTTGGTTTAGGTTTTATGTCTTTCTTCACTTTAGCCGTAGTTAGAGCACTAAAAATGTATCCTGACGTTAATTCTATGATCGATGGTGACTTTCAAGTCAAACATGATTTTCAAGATATTTCAATTGCAGTTTCAGGACCTAAAGGATTGATGGTTCCTGTTATTAGAAACGCAGAAAACTTATCATTTAGAGGTGTAGAATCAGAGGTAAAGCGATTAGCCGTTAGAGCAAGAGATGGTCAAATTACTGTGGATGAAATGACTGGAGGAACTTTTACAATTACCAATGGTGGTGTATTTGGTTCTATGTTATCAACACCCATAATCAATCCTCCACAAAGTGGAATTTTAGGAATGCACAATATTGTTGAAAGACCTATTGCAGAAAATGGTGAGGTAGTTATAAGACCTATAATGTTTGTTGCTTTGTCTTATGATCACAGAATTATTGACGGTAGAGAATCTGTTGGTTTTCTAGTAGCTGTTAAAGAAGCATTAGAAAATCCGATTGAGTTATTAATGGACAATGATATTTCTAAAGCTTTAGAATTATAATTTTATACTATTTAAAATAAAAAAGCCGCTCTTTGAGCGGCTTTTTTATTACTTATCTAATTGTTTTGTTGATAGATAGAACTCTTGATAGAGTTCTAATAAGTTCATAATGGCAGTTACTAAATCTTGAGTTTCTAGTAAAATACTAAAATATAAGGTTGTATTTTTTGGACTCGTCTCTTCTTCTCGAATTCGAGCTACTTGTTTTTCTATTGATGATGAAACATCTTTTAGAAGCTCTTGTTTCTCTTTAATAATTTTCTCTAGTTCATCAAAAGAGCGTTCTGAAAATACAGTATTCACCTCTTGGAGCAACTCTTCTAATTCTTTCTCAACACTCAAAAGATCTTTAATTTGACCTTTTTTTAGTGCTTTATGATTATTATTTACATGTCTGTAACTAGCTCTTGCTATAAATCCTATAGATTGTGCAATGTCTTGTAGATATCCCAGAGTCATTATATAGAATTTACTCGCTTCAACAGAATCCTCTTCTAAAGATTTAATAAAATAGAATACACCATCTTTTAGGTCATCTATGTCTCTGTTAAGTTTGCTTACATTTTTTTCGTTTTTCTTTAACTTGTTTAAGTTTTCTGTAGCTAGACTGGTTATCACATTAGCATAAAACTTATTGATTCTACTTGCAGCATTGGCAATGTGATCTGAACTTTCTTCGATAACTCCATTGATACTTATAAGCTCTACTCGCTCTTTTTGAAGCATCTTCTTTTCATCCTTTGACTTTTTTCTGTATATAATTGTTGTTCTTGTAATTAAAACAGCCACTAATATTAAAAGAACAGGAATCATCCAGATATTCCACTGTATTAAAAAAGCAATAATTCCAGAAGCTATAAATGCTATTATAGCTGTTAAGAACCATCCTGCTATTACATTGAGAACTCCAGCTACTCTGTAAACTGCACTTTCTCTTCCCCAGGCTCTATCTGCCAATGATGTTCCCATAGCTACCATAAATGTTACATATGTAGTAGATAAAGGTAAACGCAATGACGTTGCGATAGAAATAAGTATACTTGCCATTATTAAGTTTACTGAAGCTCTAACTAAGTCGAAAGCAGGTTCTCGAGATGATTGAAATCTATTATTCTTATTATCAGGTTTTTGAAATTTATAATTGATAAACCCTTGAATTTTTGATGGAAGAATGTAATTAAAACCACTATTTGTAAACATTGCAAATCTAACTAACAATCTTGACGCATTGTTAGGTTTAAACTTTTCTTGACCTTCTCCTTGTCTTGACAGGTTAATTCCAGTATCAATAACAGAACGTGCTTTTTTTGATGTCCATAGTGTAATAACCATAATTAATCCAGCTAGTAAAAGAAGCCAAGTGTTTGATGGAACTTTTTTTGCCAAACTTCCCATAGGAAAACTATCAGGACTTACGCCAGAAGTTACCCAAATATCATAAGAGTTTAAAGCTGCAATAGGAACACCGATAAAGTTTACCAAATCGTTTCCAGCAAAAGCCATTGCTAATGAAAAAGTACCAACCCCTACAATAAATGTTAGAATATTCAACTTCAAAAGTTTAATATAAGCGAGAGATAGAAGAGACCATACTAAAAAACTAACAGCAACTATTTGTGGTGTGTAATTCGTAATTAGGTTCTCTATATTTCCATAAAAAGGGGTTCCTTTTAATCCTTTTATGATAATGAAGTAAGTTATTGATGTAATAGCAAAACCACCAAAAAGTGCATTGATATAGCTAGGTCTTTTTTCAAAATTAAATGAATACAGAATTCTAGAAAAGTATTGAACAATGGCACCTACAGTAAATGCAATTACAACAGATAGGACAATTCCTAGAATAATTAGTGTTGCTTTTTCATGATTGATATAATTCCATATTTGATCAAGGTTAGAATTATCAGAACTCATTATCTTAAGAAAAGCAATCATAACTGCTGCTCCTAACAACTCAAAAACAATTGATACTGTTGTTGATGTTGGCATTCCCAAGGAGTTAAAGACATCTAATAATAAGATGTCAGTAATCATAACGGCCATAAAAATGAACATGATATCCTGAAACATAAACATTTCTGGATTGAAGATTCCTTTTCTTGCAACTTCCATCATTCCACTTGATGATACTGCTCCAAAGAAAACTCCAAAACTAGCAATGATCATTATTGTTTTTATTGGAATCGCCTTAGATCCAATAGCTGAATTTAAAAAGTTTACTGCGTCATTACTAACACCAACTACTAAATCTAAAATTGCAAGTGCTCCAAGAGCAAAAAGCATCAAAACAAATGGATCTCCCATTAAATATAATTTTTTAAACTCAACAAAGTTATAGAGTCAATCTTGTTTAATGTTATTTTAATGTTATAAATTTAGTGGTAATTTATATATTATAGGTTATGAATGTAATTATTCAGATAATAGTTGTTTTTATTATACTTGAACATGCCTTATTTTTTATTTTGGAATCATTTTTGTGGACTCATAAAAAGACTCGAAAAATATTTGGGTTAAAAAGTTTAGAGTTTGCAGAAGAAACTAAAGTTTTGGCTGCAAATCAAGGGTTATATAATAGCTTTTTATCAGCTGGATTATTGATTAGTTTTATAGATAATAATGAGTATTATATTTCTATTTTTTTGATTTTTGTAACTATAGCTGGTATTATTGGATCTTTAACAACAAAGAAAAAAACTATCTTTTTGGTTCAAAGCATTCCTGCGATTATTGCGTTAGTTTTAATCTTTTTAACAAAATAAAGGTCTAACAATAAAACACATATTATGAAAAAATTCTTCTTGCCATTCCTGTTCGTACTCTCGTTAGTATCTGTAAATGCACAAATTATAAACATCAATGGTGTTCCGTCACTTTTAGTTGTAGACAACAATGATGGCCTAGATTCTAAATTGTCGGCAGAAGACAAAAGAAAAATTCGCTTAAAAAAATATTTAACAGAAGGATTTAAACCATCTAAAATTGATGATCAAAAGAAAATCTTTTTCTTACGATACAATATTTTTGAGGATCAAATGGAGTTTGTAAAAGATGATAATTTATACTACATGCAAAAAAATCTAAACACAAAGGTCTTCTTTAGAACTCTAAGTAAGACATATAAATGTTTAAATCATAATCGTGATTTAGGATATTATACTCTTCATATTGAATCTGATAAACTTGGTTTAGTAACAAAAGAAACAGTTCGGTTTATTGAAGCAAAAAAAGCAGAGACAAGTTATGGAGAGGACAAACCAGCTAATTTTAGAAGACAAAAAGACCAGCATTATTTTGTAATGGATAATCAGCTTTACAAAGTTGAAAAAAAGAAAAAAGACTTTCTAGCATTCTTTAAATCTAATCAAGGAGCTGTAAAAAAACATATGAAGTCTAAAAAGTTAAGCTACAAAAACATCTCTGATTTAAAAGAGATTGTCAAATTTTACAACTCAATAAATTAAACTATTAAAATCTATAAAAATGAATATGAAAAAAATTCTATTTACAATTGCTTTTTTTGCTTGTTTATCAAGTTATTCTCAAATGAGTGCCGATGTTAATTTTCAAAACCAATTTAATCAGGTTGCTGTTCTAGACCTAAGTCCTATTTATAAAGGTTTAGAAAAACAACGTCAATTTTACACTGAAGAACAATGGAAAGCATTAATGCAGAAAAAATATCTTACTCCAGCTTACAGTCCTTGTTATATTGATGACTTTAAGAATCTAGGTTATTTAAAATATAATTTAGCAGATGACCAGATGGAGTTTTTAAAAGACAACGAAACTTTATACTTAAAGAAAGAATTAGGAAGAACAATTAAGTTTACAACTCTCAAAACCACTTATAAAGTTTTTGAATTGAATGGCAGGTTAGACTATTTTGTAGTACAAAAAGAAGGGAAAAACTCTTTATTAATTAAACAAGTTGTAAAGTTCATTAAACCAAAAGAACCTAATACAAGTTATGACGAGTATAAACCAGCAAATTTTATGAGGGTAAAAGATCAATACTTTTTGGCTTTAGACAACAAGGATTTAGTTAAGATTCCTAGAAAAAAGAAAAAATTCTATCCAATATTTGGAGATAAAGCCAATCAAATAAAATCTTTTGTAAAGACCAATAAGTTAAGCTATAAATCACTTGGTGATCTAGAAAAAATTGTCACTTACTTCAACACTTTATAACTACTTTTTCTGAGGCGTAACAACAAAGTCTTTTAAATAGTACGGTTCAAAATAAGCGACATCTTCAATGTCGCTTATTTTGTATTTATTATATGCTAAATCAATCATGTGTTTAGCAGATGGATATTGTTCAATAATGGTAAGATTGTTGTGATCTAAAACCGATTCGCATTTTTTTGCTCCATCACCAACCAAATAAACCTGGTCTTTTAAGAAATATTGAGCCAATGAGTTTTCATCAATAATTTCTGCCTTTACTTTTCTCTCTAACTCATAATCTTGATTGTAAACAGCAGAATATACTTCCATTCTTCTGGCATCGATTGTTGGAACAATAAATCCTTTATCTAATTGAACACTTTGTGCTAAAATAGCAAGAGAGCTTATAGATATAAGAGGTTTGTCTAACGAAAAACAAAGACCTTTTGCAGCAGAAACACCTATTCTAAGACCTGTGTAAGAACCAGGTCCTTTTCCAACAGCTATAGCATCTATATCTTTTAAAGAAATTCCAGCTTTGTCAATTGCTTGCTCGATAAAAACATGCAATTGTTCTCCATGAGAATAATTTTCAGAAGCTTCCTCAACTAAACTTAATAGTATATTGTTCTTAGACAAACAAACTGAGCAGTTTTTTGTCGAGGTTTCTATGTTAAGTATGTATACCATAAACTTAGCTCAAAGATAGAGCTATACACGATAACTATTGAATATTTAATCCAACACTAAATCTCCATAATAAAACTGAAGTACTTTTGAAGTAAACACGTAATTATATTTACTTCTAATTAATGTTGATTCTGCAGCGACTAATCTATTTCTAACTAAATCAAAATCAAAAACCGTCATAGCACCTAATTTAAAACTTGCTTGCGCATTTTTAAACGCTTCTTTTTGGGATGCTAATGAGACTTTAGATGCTTCATAGGCCTTTGCAGCAGCTTTTGCATCAACATAAGCTTGTTCTATTGTTTGCTCTAAAGTTAATTTCTGATTGATTAGATTCAATTCAGAGATTTCCTTATTTATTTTAGCTCTGTCTACTCTGTTTTTAGTTTGAAACCTATTGAAAATGGGAATGTTTAAAGAAAGTGAAGCACCATATTGAAAACGATCGCTTAACTGACTAAAGAAATTGTCATTACGTTGTACAAATGTTGGTGTTTCAATTAAGTTATTTAATTGATTAAAGTACGATGTCCCAGCACCAATACTATAAGATATTGTAGGGTAAAAAGCTCCTTTTGCTAACTCAATATTTAAATCAGCATTTTCAATTCCTAATTCAGCATTTTTAATTTGAGGTTGATTTGTCAATGCTTTTTGGTAAACCATATCTGCATTTTGATAATACATTGAAACAGCTGGACTTCCTACATCTATATACTCAACATCAAAGCCTTCGGAAGAAATTTGTAGTAACTGTGATAAATTTAATAAAGCAATGGTTAATGCATTTTCTTGTGTTACCAAATTTTGAATATCGTTTGCTGCTGTTGCTTCAACATTTAAATAATCTGCTTTTGGAATCAATCCATTATCAAAACGTTCTTTAGCAGCGCTAATTTGTCCCTGACTTATTTCTGATTGCGTTTTAGCTACATTATAATTTTCTTTTGCAAACAAAACATTCAGATAGCCATTAATTACAAATAGAGAAATATCATTTTTTACTCTTTCTAATTCTAACTTACCTGACTCTATACCTAATTGGGCTTGTTTGTATGAGTTTAAATTTCTAAATCCATTAAAAATTGTTCCTCCTGCATTTAAATTGAAGTTTGCACTAAAGTTATTGGTGTTTTTTAAGACTCCAAATTCATCTGGAGATAAACCAGCACTAAAACTAGAACCTGAAGAACCATTAACTCCTGGTAAAAAATTTCCTTTTGAAATTTCTTTATCTTCTTTGGCAAGATCAATATTATATAAGTTTTGCTTAACTGTAATATTATTCTTTAATGCATAATCTACGCATTCTTTAAGTGTCCATTTCTTTTGTGAAAATCCGAAAGAAAAAGTAAGTATAGCGGCTAATATGAGTAGCTTAGTTTTCATGATTGGTTAGATTCTATTAAATGTTTGGTAATTCTTTTTTATTATATAAATACTTCAATAAGACGACCAAATGTAGAATATGTTACAAAACCCTGCTCTTATTGAAATGTTAATTTTTAGCAGTCTTATTTCTGTAACGATACAGAAAGAAAAAAAGTAAGCCAACTAATATATAAGGAAAAACCATTAGATAGGTAATACCAGAGTTTATGCCTTCTGCCATAGTTTCGTTACCATTCTCTACAACGGCTTTACACATAGCACATTGAGAAAACCCTTTTAGATTCAGAAACAAAAGAAAGATAAAAAAAAGATGTTTTTTAAATTTAAACATAGTAAGGAGAAATCATCAAGTAAACAATGACACCTGTAACTGCTACATACAACCATAAAGGAAATGTAATTTTAGCAATCTTTTTGTGAGAATCAAACTTTTCTAATTTAGCTCTCATATAAGTAATAAGAACAAAAGGAATTACAGCAATTGAGAGTAAAATATGTGTTATTAAAATAAAGTAATATATATACTTAATTGTTCCCGCACCTCCAAAAGGAGTTGAATTAGATGTCATATGATAAGCTACATACATTACCAAAAAAAGTACAGAACAAATAATAGCTGTTGTATTTAAGGCCTCGTGTACTTTTCTTTTACCTTGTTTTATGGCTATTACAGACGATACTAAAAGAATGGCTGTTAATGCATTGATAGACGCATATATAGGCGGTAAAAAAGTTAAGGGTTCTACATTAGGAATTTTAATTCCAAATAGAGCAGCAACGGCTAATGGGATAGCGATAGATAAAATTGTTATCCATCTTTTGTAATTCTTTTCTTTTTGTGCAATATTACTCATTCAACAATACTTTAATGTCTTCTTTTAATTCTTGTATTTGATCAGGAAAACCACTTTCTTCTATTGCTCTATAATACATAATTGGATTTCCATATTCATCTTTTCTAGATCTTATGTATCCGTTTGTGTCAATTAATGCAAATAAACCCGAATGCTCAAAACCACCGTGGTCTTCGTCTCCTTTTCCAGCATATAATTTAAACCCTTGATTTGCTAAGGCGTAAACAACATTATCTTTTTTTCCCGTTAATAAGTTCCAATGCTTGTGAGATATCCCTTTACTTTTGGCATATGTTTTTAATACTTCTGGAGTATCAATTTGTGGAGTTATTGAAATTGAAGCAATTCCAAAATCTGGATTTCCAAAAAACTCATCTTGTACTGTGAGCATTTTTTGATTCATAATCGGACAAATCGTTGGACACGTAGTAAAGAAAAACTCTACAACATAAACTTTACCATCATAATCTTTATTGGTAATTGTTTTTCCATCTTGATTGGTAAACTCAAAATCTGGAACTTTTGAAAATGTATGTAAATCTGATTTTGAAAACTTCTTAACTACTTTAGGAACAACATAAATTCCAAAGATCAAAACGATAAAAGCAATACCTATATATGAATAATTCTTTTTCAAATCTTTCGTTTGTTTCTGTTCCTTTTTATAGCCAACCTATACTCTGCTAAAACAATTTTAACATCATCTTTCATCTTGTTATTAAGTTCTGCTACTGAATTTATATTATATCCAAAAAGCGTACCATTTAAGGTATCTTCATCGTTATTTCTTCCTCTTAGATTTAGGTCTTTATCAACAATAAAAGCTTTATCAGATCTCAAGTTTTGCAAAGCTTCTTTTGTATTAAAACTTTTATAAATTGATTCAATTTCTAAAGAGTCTAATCCAACAAGATTCCATCTACTCATATCTGTAAATTCAGATATTTCCTTTCTTAGTTTTTCTGCTTCTCCTTTTTTATTTTTTGGATAAATAACAACCAATTGAAAATCTTTAAACCCATAAAAAGGTTTGTATATTTTCTGATTCAAATTGAAAATTCCTCCTTTACTCAAATCGATATCGTTTCCAATAAAACAAACAATAGATATTTGTTCTTTGAGTTTCATCTTTGTAGAATCGGAGCTTTGAATATCCGTTATATTTTCTGTAACTGTAGGTAGCTTTTTAAAGTTGTTAACTCCTGTAGATAGAACTAAAAAAAACACCAACGGTAATATAAAAAGTGATAAAAGAACGACTCTTTTTTTTGTAAACATTTTTTTCATAAGAGCTAAAAAAAGGTGGTTAAAACCACCTTGTTATTTTGATTACCACTTTACTAGTGGAGCTAAAGTTTCATATAAATATCCTCCTTCTATTAGTAAAAGAGTTACTAAGTAGATGATAAGAAAGACGGCTGTCCAAACAACAGCTCTTCTAAACCAAGTTTTTTCACCTTCCATGTGCATAAATGCCCATGTGATTCCGTAGGCTTTAGCTAAAGTTAAAATGATGAAAATCCAGTTTAGAGGACTTGTACCTAAAAAGTCTGTAAGATGTAGCATATCTGGTTTGTATATCCCTAAAGCAACCTCTACAATTGTGATGACAGATAATATCCAAAATACGTTCCAAATTCTTTTTGTATGTGATTGTGCGTGTGCCATTTTTTAATTCTTAATGATTAAACTAAATAGAAGAAAGTAAATACAAATACCCAAACTAAATCTACAAAGTGCCAATAAAGACCAACCTTTTCTACCATTTCATAATGACCTCTCTTCTCGTAAGTTCCAAGGATTACATTAAAGAAAATGATAATATTTATAACGATACCAGAGAAAACGTGGAATCCATGGAAACCAGTTATAAAGAAAAAGAAATCTGCAAATATTGTATTTCCGTATTCATTTGCCTCTAAGTTAGCACCTTCTACAACTAATCTTCCTTTTGCTAATTCTTGAGTCCCTTTTTCTCTTGATAAAATAATTTTCTTCTTAGTTTCTAAGTCTATTTTTTCTGATCTAATCTGTATATCTGGATTTACAGCATAAGAAGCTTGAACCTGAGCTACTGAATATTGCGGTAATGTTTTAGACTCGTTCTCAAACCATAATCCGTTCTTCTTTGTGTGTTGTAATCTCTCATCACCTCTATCTCCAACTACGAAATCGGATAATGCAATTTGTTTGCCATCACTGTTTACAAATTGTAAGACTTTACCATCTGTAGTTTTAACTGCTCCATAAGTACCATTGATAAAAGTATTCCATTCCCATGCTTGAGAACCAACAAATACCAAACCTCCAATAATAGTAGCAAATAAATACCATGTAACCTTCTTTTTGTCCATGTTATGACCTGCATCTACTGCTAAAACCATTGTCACAGATGAAAAGATTAAAACAAACGTCATGAAAGCTACATAATACATTGGGAATTCTCCATGTATAAAAGGTACGTGAGTAAATACCTCATCTGCAATTGGCCAAGAGTCTATAAACTTGAACCTGGTAAGACCATAAGCTGCTAAAAAGCCCGAGAATGTTAAAGCATCAGAAACGATAAAAAACCACATCATCATTTTACCATAGGTAGCTCCAAAAGGTCTAGCACCTCCACCTCCCCAAAGTGGTTTTTTTTCTGAATTTACTGCAATATTAGCTTCCATAAATTATTTCTGTTAGTTCTATTTTCAGTTTGCCAAAATTAACTAATTTTCATCATCTAATAAAATAGAAAAAGAAAAATAAGTATATCCATAGTATATCTACAAAATGCCAGAAAATTGAACCTAGTTCAAATCCTAACATATTCTCAGAGCTGTACTTATTTCTTAAGTGTTTTATAAAGACAACTAAGAGTGTTATTATTCCAGCAGCTAAGTGTAAAACATGCATCAATGTTATCCCTATAATAAATGATGTTGACACTGTGCTACCTTTACCTGTAAAGTACAATCCAACTGCTTTTAACTCATTAAATCCAATCCATTGATACCTCACAAATAATATTCCCAATACTAAAGTCATTGAAAGAAATACAATAGATAATTTAGAATTGTTCTTTCTTAAAAGTCTTTGTGCAATTATAAGAGTTATACTACTTAAAATAATTAAAACTGTACTTGTGTAAAAGGATGTAGGCAAATCAAAAGACACCCAATCCTCTCTTCTCATGCTTATTACATAAGCGCTTGTAAGTCCTGCAAAAAACATAACCATGCTAATTATGGAAACCCAAAGCATTGGTTTTGCTGACTTTTTTCTTGCTTCTATTAGCTCAATATTAACTTCTTGTCTTCTATCCATTTTAATGAAAAAATTTATCTACTACATATACTATTTGAACCAGTGTAATATAAAATACACTTGCTAGCATTAACTTTCTAGCATCAGAGTTTTGTTGTGTTTTGTATAATAAAACTGCATAGTACAACATTCCTAATCCCATAACAAAAACCAATACTGCTGTGATAAGGTGTATGTAAAACTGTCCAGTCATTTTTAATACCGGAGAGATTGAAACCAAAATCATTACTATGGTGTAAAATATGATTTGAATTACAGCTCCTTTGTCTTTTTTGTTCATTGGCAGCATAGAGAATCCTGCTTTTTTGTACTCCTCGGATTGCAACCATCCAATTGCCCAAAAGTGTGGAAATTGCCAAAAAAACTGAATCATAAATAGAAATCCAGCTTCGATTCCAAAATTACCTGTTGCAGCTACCCATCCTAACATAAATGGAATCGCACCTGGTATAGCACCTACAAATACTGTTAGCGGAGTAACAGACTTTAAGGGAGTGTAAGCGCATGTATAAATAAATATAGAAATAGCTCCAAAAAGAGCACACTTTGCGTTGATACTATATAAAATACTCAATCCAAAAACTGTGAAAGAAAATGCAATGATGAGGGCTGTTGTACTAGACATTCTACCTGTTGGCAAAGGTCTATTCATTGTCCTTTTCATTAAAGCATCAGTATCTTTTTCTATGACTTGATTGAAAGCATTAGATGCTCCAACCATAAAAAAACCACCTAAGGCTAAAAGAAATATAGTAAAAAAATCTATGGGTGTTGGTGCTAATAAATAACCAGCTATGGATGAAAAAACAACACTCAGTGACAAACGAATTTTGGTTAATTCCTTGAGGTCAGAGATCGCTGTTTTAAAAGATGTATTTTCTGATGTAATAACTGAAGAATTCATTAACATGATAAATCGTCTGCAAAGATATTCTATAATCCTTGAATAACCATAAATCTTTGAATAATATCTACTTATATGAAACGTTAAAAATCAAAATACCAATTAAACAAATCTGCTTTAAAACCAACCGTAAACTAAAGGTTGTTACCGGTATTGAATCCTGGAGCTGGATTAGCAATTGAGAAATTACGATAACTCAATGAAGAAAAGATACTTAAATTATTAGCTGCATTAAGTAAGTAACGACCCTGTACTTCTACTATAAAAATATTCCCAGGGTTTCCTTGTGCTAAAGTATTATCTGTATCGCTAAATCGATCATTATACGATTGGTAAACATCACCACCATAACTTACTTGTTGGTCTAAAAAATCAAATCCTTTTTTTCCAAAAATTAGTTTACCATGAAAGCTAAATCGATCAAACTTATAGTTTGCTATAGTTACAAATTCCCAAAAATTTGCACCCCACAAGTGCCCAAGAGGCTGACTATAATTTGCATAATTTAACACTAGATTCCTATGCGCAAATGTGTAAGGTCTAGCATAATTGATCTCTGCTTGTAATAACAAATTGTTAATTCTAAATGCATCAAAGTATTTTGCTCCTACTTGAAAAGCAAACTTATTTTTCCAATCGTTTAAATTACCCAAATTTCCAACAGAAAAATCATCAATAACTAATTGTCCATATAATGATGTTTGATTGTTTAATTTATACTTTGCTGTTAGTCCTACCATTGCATTTCCAGCATCTTCTCCTCTGTTAAACTCAACAGATCTGTAAAAAATAAGTGGATTAAAAAAGTCGGCATAAATACCGTTTTGGTTTGCAGTAACAGCAGTTTCAAACAATCCAATATTTAATCTTTCAGATAAATTTATGCTTAAATAATGGATGGCTACATATTTTCTTGCATGCTCGTTGTCAATTACTGCTGGAGCTCTAGAATCTCTTCCCCACATCCAAATATTAGTGTATTGGAATTTCCAAAGATTAACTCTTGCTCTTGCATATAAACTTGGTGACGAAACATCTGAAAGCACAAATGACCTGTAACCATCTCCTAAAAAGTTCTTTCCATGTTCAAATTGAAATTGAAAAAACTTATTGGGTGTGTATGACAAATATCCTTCAGCTACAGGGTAATCAAATGCATCTTCTTTAAATCCTTTTGCTTTTCCTCTTCCGGGAACTAAGCCTTCTGAAAATGCTGGTTTGAAAGTGTTAGATGGATTGCTTATAAAATCATTGACATAACCAGCAAATCTAGCTTGACTTTCATAAATAGTAGCAGAAAAAGACAGTTTACTCCCTATTCCACCGTTAACTCGACCTATTCTTGAGTTGTTATAAGTAAAAGCAACATCAGAATTGTCTTTTCCTAATTGAGTGTCCAACAAAAAATCGACAGTTAGCCAATAATCATCCTCAACAACTTCTAATAAATGTTCGTTCCATATTTTTCTTCCTACCCAACTGTAAACATTCTTTTCATAGGATCTTTGAACAGAATCTAAATTAAAATATTGATTCACCTCACTAAATATGTAAGGTTTTAGAGCTGTATGAGTTCCTGATTTTTGATGTAACGCTTTTTCATAATCTACATATCGTTGATGATGAAATGGAATGTTTAATTGGCTTGCATTTTGAGCATAATCTGCTTTGGGAAGCTTTAATTTATTTTCAGCAACAGTTTTAGTTAAGTCTTTTGTGGAAGCAACTATTCTAGATTTTATATCATTCTTAAAAGGTTCTAATGGAAAGTTTATTGGTAAAGAAAACTGCATTTCAACATTTACATTGTTGTATTTTGCAGGTTCAATTTTTGGAAACAAAGAAAAAACTCTTTCAATTTCTGCCTTTAATTCTTTGTAAGTAGAATTTACATAAACAACCCTAAATTCTCCAAGGTTTGTTACTAAAAAACTGTATTAATTTGTCCTTTGAATCTGTCTTTTTTTTTAAGAATTTTTGGCGCTTTAAAATACTTGTAAAAAATTAATTTTGTTTCTTTACTAAAACATTTAGGAAGCTCTCCTATTGTTTTGGATTTACACTGGTTATATATTGGGTATTTTTCTGTTTGAGAATAAACAGTAAACCCTGTAAAAAGAAAGAAGAAAAGAAGACTATATTTTATGAACTTTACCATTTTCTAGTTTATATTTTTCATTACTCTCAGAACAAACTGCTATTCCATTATCATTAAAATTCAACCTTTGTCCAAATTCACTTATCCAGCCAATTTGTTTTGATGGGTTTCCAACAACCAACGCATAAGGAAGGACTTCTTTAACAACAACAGCTCCTGCTCCAATAAAGGCATATTCGCCTATATCATTACCACATACAATTGTTGCGTTAGCACCAATACTAGCTCCTTTTTTTACTAAAGTTTGCTGATATTCATCCCTTCTAATGACTGCACTTCTTGGATTTATAACGTTTGTAAAAACCATTGATGGCCCTAAAAAAACATCATCTTCACAAATAACGCCAGTGTAGATAGAAACATTGTTCTGAACCTTAACATTGTTTCCTAGTATAACTTTTGGAGATATGACAACATTCTGACCAATATTACATCTTTCTCCAATAATAGAATTAGGCATAATATGACTAAAGTGCCAAATTTTAGTGTCGTTACCTATTGAACAACCCTCATCTATGACTGCAGATTCATGAGCAAAATAAGGTTTCATAATTAAGATAATTAAGTTGTGAAAATACAATTAATTATGAATTGAAAACAAAAAAGCTCAACCATTTGGTTGAGCTTTTTTGTTTTATATATGAAGGGGAGTTGTTACTCTACATCAATTCTTACAGGAAGTGTGTATTTTACACCTACTGGTTTACCTCTTTGTTTACCTGGTTTCATTTTTGGAAGCAATCTTACGATTCTGATTGCTTCTTTTTGCAACTTAGGGTGTGGAGCTTTTGCTCTAATATCAGTTACATTACCTTGCTTATCAATTTTGAAAAGCATAATAATTCTTTTTTTTCCTGAGGTAAGACCTAATTCATTAGGTAAGTCAGAATCAAACTTTTTTACAAAATGCTTTTGCATTTTTTTATTGAAACATTTCTTTAATGCAGCTTTACTTCCTTTACATCCTGGAAAAACAGGAATATCTTCAATAATAGCAAACGGAACGTCTTCTATAACCTCCTCTACTTCTTCTACTTCTTCAATCTCTTCAACCTCTACGGCTTCAGTTTCGTCAGTTTCTGTAGATTCGATAACTGTTTCTTCAACTTCTTTTTCATCTTCAACTACCTCAATTTTTTCTGGTGTTGGTGGTGGCGGAGTTTTAGGAATTTCTGGTTCAATTCTTTCTGTAATTGGAATTTCCTCTTCCATATCAGCGTTCATATTTACATCACCTAGGTCTGCAAATTGTCTGTCATAAGTTTTGTCTTCAATAGCAACGTAGGTTACAAAAAGCGCTAAAACCAAACCTAACATCCAAAATATTTTTGAATAGTTTTCTAGATTTGACTTCGGATTTTTTTTAGTCTGCATTTTTTCTTAGTTTTTTAATAGTTTGCTAATTAATTAAATTATTATCAGTTAAGCAAATAGATTCTAATTCTTAACTTTAATTTTAACAACAAATACAAGGAAATATGCGATAAACACTCCTAAGGTATTTGCTATTACATCTAAAACACTTGCTGTTCTAGTACTTGTCAAAGCATGTTGCAAAAGTTCAATAACTATGCCATAAAAAATACATGCTATAGCAACTAGTAGTAGGTTGGTTTTATTCTTTGTAGAATAAGTTGCAAAAATGAGCCAAAAAAACGTCAAAAACAAATAAGCAACTAAATGCCCAAATTTATCAATAACAGTAATATCTGCTGGTTGTGGAACTTGATTTACTAAACTTGATACTAAAATAAATAAAGTGCTAAATACAGCTAGTATGAGCGAATTAACTCTCGATAAGATTTTTATAAGCATCTGAATCTAATAATTCTTCTATTTCAGAAGTGTCAGAAATAGATATTTTAATCATCCATCCTTCATTATAAGGATCTTTGTTTACTAATTCTGGTTCGTCTTCTAGAGCTTCATTAAATTCGGTTACCTCTCCAGTTAAAGGCATGAATAAATCTGATACTGTTTTTACTGCTTCTACACTTCCAAAAACCTCATCCTTATCTACGTTTTCATCTAATGTATCTACATCTACATAAACTATATCTCCTAATTCACCTTGTGCAAAATCTGTAATTCCAATTACAGCTGTTTCTCCCTCAATACGAACCCATTCGTGGTCTTTTGTGTACTTTAAATCTGATGGAATGTTCATTGTTTTCTAATTTCCTAAGTTGTAAATTATATTAAATCCTGCATTAATTGCTTGCCTAGGAAACGTTGTTGATATCGCATACCTAGACGTCTGATGATCATAATAAAATGAAGCCGTTAAATTACTACTTAATCTATAATCTGCCGCAACTTTTAAAGAAAATAATTTTTGTCCTCCACTTACTTGGTCATTTTCTGTATCAACAGATCGAATAAGGGTTATATCATCTCTTAGTGAAATATCTGCTCTTAAATTAATATCTCCTTTTAATGTCTGTGGTTTTCCTGTGAAAGATGTTTTTAACTTGACATCTTTAATTACATATCCTAATCCTAAAACAAACTCTGTTCCTTTGATATCTGTCAAAGTACTATTATTAAAGTTCATTGTAAGTGTTCTTTGTCTTCTAACTTCACCGCGGAATGAAAATGAGTTTTTCATTTTCATATCTACTTTTACCAATGGGTTGAATTCATCAACTAAAGTTACAGAAGATACAAGAATGTTTGGCTCATAATTATTAGCTGCATTTCTTATAGACAAATCATTAGGATTGAATAATAGATTGTTTGTAAAATTTGAAACTGTATAAGATGAATTGTATCCGTGGCTCACAACAAAGCTTGAAAAATTATCTTTAAACCATTTGTATTTCATCAAACCAGAATATCTTACATTCCAATTGGGTATAGGAATATTTCTAAACAATCCTAAATTTACTTTATCTGGATTTTTACCTCCATAAGCAGACATGAATGCTGGCAACATAACTTGTTGACTATTCAGCCCAAAACCATCAGGGTTTAATCCAGGGTTTTCAGCTGCTAATCTATCAGCAATCGTTTGCCTATTGGCTCTAAATTCTTGAAACAAAGCGTCTGGATCTTTAAATGCTGTATTAAACATAGAGTAGGTTGTGCTAAAATTACCCGATACAAAAGATGGTATTTCAGTATCAATAAAACCTTCTTCATTATTTGGGTCATTTGGATCAACTCTAATGTCTAATTGTTGTGTTAAGTTTCGAGTATTGATTCTGTTTGCCACAAATTCTATATTTAAATCTTTTGTTGGCTCTAAAGAAAAGTTGTAGTCTAATTTATTATAATGTGTTCTACTGTATGTTTTATCAAAGTAATCCTCTCCATCAGCTCTAGGAGCAACCAACCAGCCATTAACCAAAGCTCTTTGTCTAATATCTACTTGACTCCCAAATACAAACCCAAAAGTTGGTGCTAAACCACCTCCAAAAGAGTTTCTTCCTAAGAATCCAATTTCTGGCTCATACCCTGGCAACAATTGTCCGTTGTTTTCTGAATAACTTATTTTTCCTGTTTTTACTGATGTAATTACATCATAAATTCCTTGAAAAATTTTATCTTTTATAGTTAGCTTTTTCTTTGTGTTAACTTGAGGTGTTCCTGGACCTCCAAATGGGTTTTTAGAGCGATTATTGGTTTTTTTATTTTTTACAAAAAGCTTTTCAAGTTTTGTGTCTTTGTATAGTCGTTCAAAATTAAATGTAGAATTGAAATTATGTGTGTTTGAATTTTGAATAAGATTTCCTACTTGAGACACAATTGTGGGGTCTTGAGAAGTTGCACTCCAATTAAAATTGGCTGCATAAGTATAATCTAAATCTAAAAATTTCAGATAAGGTATTTTATCAATTGGAATATCATAGGTTGCGTTTAAAGAATGATTATAATTATTGGGTCTTCCGGTATTAAAGAAATTATCGAAAATTTCTAATTCATCTCCACTACCAAAATTGTCATAGATAAAGCTATTGTTTGCATTAAAGTTAACGCTTAAAGATTTTGTGAAATCAAATGCTACTGTATAATCCCAGTCAAATAGGAATGTTCTTTGTCTTAGCCTCGGTTGTGGTGTTAATCCTTCAACTAAGTTTCTTGATTGCTGTTGATTGAATGTTCTGTTAATTCTTGTATTTAATGCCAATGAAGTTGGTATTGGATTGAAATTCAAGTCTTTTATAAACTTCAAATACTTACTGTTTAACTTTGTTGAGTTTTTAAATGGTTCTAATACTTTGGGTTGGAAATTATAGCTGTAAGAAGCTGATGCTGTTACATTTTGATTCGTAGCTCTTTCAATATTATAATTCCTTCTAGACTCTTCGTTGTAAGAATAAGTAACAGAAAAGTTTTCTGGATCATAAGGCTTTGGTTTTTTCTCCGACTTAGGGTCTCTATTTTTTCTTACATTAACAAAGCTTATGCTTCTTCTTTTTGTATAATCTCTAGAAAATTGACTGTTTGGATTCACATCAAATGCATCTTGTAATTCAACATCTTGGTATTGAGGATCAAACTTAGGGTCTATAAATTGTTCTCCAATACTGTAATTGAAAGGTAATTGAATTCCCCATTTTTTTGGCATCATTTTACCCAAATCAACACTAGTTGTAACATCATATTGCTTTGTTTCATCTAAAGATCTTTGACTAACTCTATCTTCTACATTTCCAAAACCAACTGTTTGTATTCTACCTGTAACAGAAACAGTTCCAACATCTGCAAAATTTGCATCAGCAGAAACTACAGCTGCCCAACCACCTTCGTTATCAAATCCTGAAGCTCTTAATTCATTAAACCAAACTTCTCCACTTCTTGGAACATTAGAGTTGTTCTTAATTCCCAACATAACGGTTCTAACAATTGCTAAAGTTGGGTTTCCTTTTACTCTTATTACAAGTTGATTTGGATCATTAAAACTAGATGAAGTGTATAATTCTGTCAAGGATGCATTTGCACCATCTCTTTCTAGTTTTACACCTCCTAATTCTGCCATAGCTACTTTTAGATTATTTGCTTCAGGCCAAACCAATTGGGGATCTAAAGTTCCGTTAGGAGACACTTTTAAAGGTATTTCTAATTGATAGAAGTTATCATTTAAATCTGTTCCAACTCTAACAATAGCTGTAAAATCATCATCATTAAGAGTTCCTGAGACTAGAGCATTGTTGTGTAAAAACATTTCTAAATTATTGTATCGTCTTAAATCTATTGTGATATTTTTAAAAATAGCTCTTGTTTTGTCGGGCTCTAAATCATTTACAATCATAGCAACAGATTGCTCATTTTGTTGTTGAACAGTTGTACTCCCTTGCAAACGTTCTCTTACAATTCCTGGAGGTAAAATATATCTACTTTCGTTTTGCTCAATATTTACAACACCTACTTCAAAACTATTTAGTTCATCAGCTGCTAAAGGTTGAGCTGGAACAATCGTTGGGTCTAATGTTCTGGTATATCTTCTCCAATCTCCTCGAACCAAATCTATCTCTCCAAATCTTAAAACTACAGGCATTTTAAATCTAGACATCACCATTCTAATAAAACGAATGCTATTAAAGTCTGTGATTCCATTTACAGGTGTTCCTCCACTTCTAATTGGAATTCTAAATTGATACCAAGTTGCAGTTTGAGTATTTCCATTTTCAAGAGTGATTGGTGTGTCTTTTTTGTCTACAATAAAGTTTTGTCCTACAACCAAATCATTTCTATTCATAGAAATTTTATACTCAAAATAACTTTCAACCGTATTCATTGTTTGATCTCTGTTGATATCTTCAACATCTGGATACGTAGTTGCAGAAGTTGGAAATGCCTCTGTAGACTGATTAAGTGTTGGCGAATTTCCTTGTGTGTTATTAAAAAGTTTGTACCTAGAAATTACAGAAGCGTCATTTGCATCTTGCTCAGAACCTCTGTAATAGAGATAATTATCAGATGCAATATCTATTGGATTTAATTTTGAAAAATCAATATTTAAGCCTTGGGTAGTAGATAAATTTCTAAAGAAAGAATCCTCTTGTAAATCATTCAAACCATCCAAACCAACATCTTGATTTGTTCTTGCTAAATCGTCTTCATCAAAAGCATAAATAATAGAAGGGTTTGTAGGAATATTTCCCCAATTTGTTTGAGTTGTATTGGCTAAACTTCCGTCTGCAGGCAATCCATTTTCATACATTTTACGATTATCACGTAAAATATCTTCGGATACATTTCCTAAATGAAAATACAATTCACCAACTTGATTTGAAGGATCTAATGGATTCACACCGACAGGAACACCTTCTTCTGTTGTCAAACTATAGTTTTTATATGGATCCATTAACCAAAACTGAATGTATTCTACATTGGCTTGCTCAAAGTTATTTGTGTTCAGAGGTCTCATAATTCCTGCCCACCGTTCTTCTGGATCAGTAAAAGTTCCGTCTATATTTACAGCAGGTCCAGTATCAAAATTATAAGGTGCTCTTTCATGAGGAAAAAATGCTAAATCAAGTGTTCTAACAAGTGTTTGCTGAGTTACATCTAGTTCTTGATTAGGAAATAATTCACTAAAATTAATTTGTCGAGTTTCATCACGAGACAATGCATCTGCATCTATGTTTCCAGGTGTATTTCCTAAACCATAAAATATTGGATCGATATTATACCAAGCCAATAATGAACGTTTGTAATTGTAACTCAAATCTGTTGCATCTCCATTAAAATCTATTGAGCTTCCTCTTGGTGTACTTGCAGTAAACCATTGCAAAGGATTCAATAATGTAATTGGTATTTGTGAGGCTTCAAAATCATCAATATAAGCGGTTGCTTGTCCAGATACATCAATTCCACTTGGAGATCCTGGTAATAGATATGCCATATCTGCTCTAACAGAAATATTTGAAGGAGCTTCAGTCTCTACAAATGGGAGTTTATTCACCAGTTTTGTTAGGTATGGAACTTCAGATGAGTAATCTAAGTTAAACCCTAACATTGTGTTATTGATGGGTTCAGAACCAAAATTAATTTTTGGTGTTAAAGGCCTTTCTTGAACATTTAAAAGTGTTCCTCCTATGATAAAATCATCGCTAAACCTATGTTCAACGTCAATTCCCATAAAAGTTTTTCTCTGTTGGTTGAATACTAAATTATTTTCTGTAGAAACTTGAATTGGAATTCCAGAAGATTCTAATCCTGGATCTATAATCTGAACTCTTCCTGCTTGATAATCTACAACATAATCAACACCTTCTACCAATTGTCTTCCTCCTGCTGTTACTGTTACTGATCCTCTGGGAACATTGAATGCCCCTATAGGAATGCCTCCACTATTCTGTGATTTAAAATATCCTCGTAAGAAAAACTTGTCTTTTTCTTGATTGTTAAACTGAACATTAATCTTGGTGTCAAGGTAAAGCTCATCAAACACAAAAAAATCAACATCTGAAGATGCGGTTAACTTTTCTTCTAATCCACTTCCAAAAGGTTCAGGATCTGGAAAAATAATATATCCGTTTTGTGAGTTAACCGTAATTCCTTCTACATAATCAAAAAATCCATCTGGTGATTGAAACTGTGTTTGATCTAGCCGGTCTAAGTCAAAAACTTGAATTAGAGGTGTATTAGCAATATTAGGGGTTTGGGCATTTTGTAATGTATTTGATGGAATACCAGTTTGGTCATCTCTATATTGAAGTTCAAATAAGAAACCGTCTCTTTCTAATGGAAAAGCACCTAAAGCATAGATGTTTTTCATCATTAGATTCCAAGTTGGAAATGGCTCTTCTAAACCTGTATTGTTATTTGTTCTTTTCGTTGTTAAAATCTCACTTCTTAGCAATTTTACTGCTAAGTTGTTCGGTGCATCAATTCCATCGTTGGAGAATTCTCCAACTTTAAAAGAGGTCTCTCCTGCTGATGCTCCAACAACAGTATATTCATAAGCTACAGCTAAAACTTCACCATCATTTAATCTTCTGTTTAGAGAAATATACCCTAATTGGTTATTCAGTGTATACTCATTTGTTTGTAATTTTCTTGCGTTTTGTAAAATACTATAATCAACTCCTTGATTCATTCCAAAACTTCCTTGCAAATAATTGTCTACTGTAGATATATCTCTCAAGTTACTATTAAATGGAAAAATATTGTTTGATTGATTTGCTGGAATATCAACATTTGTTGGCACACCATTTACATTCACCACAACAGAAGGTGAATTTGGATCTGGAACTACAGATGAGCTTACCAGATTTCTTTGTCGGGTTTCTCCGATATCAGCAAGAGCAACAATGTTTCTAAAATCTTCTACTGAAGCATTTCTGTTGGTTATCCAAACTTCAATCCGGGTAATATTTATTGGACTGCTTATTAGTGGATAATTTTTTAATGATCGAGCATAGTTTTCTCTGAAGTATTGTGACAAGAAAAAGTGTCGGTCATCGTCATAATCTGTAGCTCTTAAGTTAAATTCTTGAATACTTGCTCCTGCCTCAGAAGTAACTACATTACTTTCTGAATTTTGCTGAGAAAAAACAGCTGTAATGTTTGTTTTCCCAAATTGAAATTTAGATTTAACTCCAAATAATGCTTGAGCTCCTGTAATAAGTGAATTTTTTATAGGCATTGTAACATTACCTATTTCAATACCTTGAACAATATCATCTTCTGACGGAGTATATTCTAACTTTAGAAAATTCTGAAAATCAAAAGTTGTTTGTGTATCATAATTAGCCTCAAGTCTAACTCGTTCACCTATTTGAGCCACCAAACCAGCATTAATTTGCTGATCAAAGTCAAACGTTAATGAACTTCTGTTTTGTTCTGATATTTGAGGGTTTTCTGTATTTTGATAAATCGCACCTAGCCTAAAATTAATATTACCTGTTGGTGTGATATCAATTTTATTTCCTCCAAATAAAGACTGGAAGAACTTAGAGTTTACATAATAGGTAGGTAATAAGTTTTTTCGTTTGGCAATGTCATTTTTTAATTTCCCTTCTCTAGCTCTAATTTTCTCTTTAAAGTAGTCAATGATGTCTGATCTAAACCTATAGGCTTTATACTCTTCTGGAGTCATAAAAATAGGTGTTCGAACAAAATATTTACCTATCTTTTCTTCAAAGACATATCTGTCTGTTAGTTTTTCATAGACAACTCTAATCTCTGATGGATACTTAAGATAAAGACCTCCTGTTTGATGATGTCTGAAATCGAAACGAATAGGGACTGTATCTTTCTTTTGAACAATAGTGTCCTTCTTTTTTGCATTTTGCGCATAGGAAAAACCAACACAAAGGCAGCAAAAAACAAGAAAAAAAAGGTATTTTGTATTTTGATTCAAAAGATTATAAATTCTTTAATGCGAGTTTGATTAACTGTTCGACAGAGGCATCTGGACTTTCCTGTAATAGTTTTGATATAACCTTGTCTGATTGTTTTCTATTAAACCCTAAAACTTCTAAAGCACTTAACGCTTCTTCTTTGTTCGTATTGCCTAGATGTAAAGAAACTTCATCGAGATCAAATGTTTTAAGAATTTTGTCTTTTAAGTCAACTATTACACGTTGTGCAGTTTTTGCCCCAATTCCTTTTACACTTTGAATTAGAGCTACATTTTCTGATGCAATAGCTTGTTGTATTTCGTCGGTAGTCATCGAGGATATCATTGTTCTAGCTATACTTGGTCCCACTCCAGAAACAGAAATTAATAATTTAAATACTTCTCTTTCTACTTTATCAACAAAACCATATAAAGTGTGCGCATCTTCTCTTATAGATAAATGCGAATACAATAAAACAGCTTCACCGTCGCCAAGTTTAGAATATGTTTGTAAAGAAATGTGTAGTAAATACCCAACTCCATTACAATCAACAACCACATAGGTTGGATGTTTTTCAACTAATCTTCCTCTTATTTGTGTAATCATTTCCCCCTTATTATTAGCGGCAATGTACTAAAATTATTTATTTGATTTTTTGCTTTTGTTGTGCATCTACAATAGCTACTGCAGCCATGTTTACCATTTCGTCAACACTTGCTCCTAATTGTAAAATATGAACTGGTTTTTTAAAGCCTAAGATTATTGGTCCAATAGAAACTGCTTCATCAACTTGCTTTAAAAGTTTATAAGTAATATTTGCAGAATCTAAGTTTGGAAATATCAAAACATTAGCTTTCTTACCGTTTAGTTTTGCAAAAGGAAACTCTTTTTTCATCATTTCAGGATTCAATGCAAAATCTGCTTGTAACTCACCATCAATAGCTACATGAGGAAAATTTCTGTGAATATAAGAGATTGCATCACGAATTTTTCTTGAACTTTCTGAGTCTGAAGAACCAAAATTTGAAAAAGAGAGCATTGCTATGTTGGGTTTCATCCCAAACATTTTTGCAACTTTATAAGTCATTTGAGAAATTTTAGCTAATTCTTTTGCAGATGGATTGACATTGATAGTTGTGTCGGCTAAAAATAAAGGCCCTTGTTTTGTTAACATCAAGTTTGCTGCTGCAATTCTAGAAACACCTCTATCACGACCAATTAACTCAATCATAGGTTTTACAACTAATGGATAAGGTCTAGAATATCCAGTAATCATACAATCAGCATCTCCTTCATTAATCATCATAGCGGCAAAATAATTACGCTCACGCATTAATTTTTTAGCCTGAAGTATAGTAATTCCTTTTCGTTGTCTTGTTTTCCAATAGGTCTCTGCAAAACGATTCCTCGTTGCTTCTTGTTCATCTGTTTTCGGGTCTAAGATTGGAACATCAGCTGTAAAGCCTAATTCTTCCTTAAGAGCAATAATTACCTCTTTTCTTCCTAATAAAATTGGATAACCTAACTTTTCTTCGTGAACTCTTTGAGCAGCTTTTAAAACATCCAATTGATCTCCTTCAGCAAAAACAATCTTTTTAGGATCTCTTTTGGCTCTGTTGTGAAGCAGTCTTACTTCTTTATTTCCAGATCCAGCTCTATCCATTAGCTCTTCTCTATAGGTATCCCAATCTTCTATTGGATTTTTAGCTACACCTGATTCTATTGCTGCTTTTGCAATTGCAGGTGGAATTTCATAAATCAACCTTGGGTCAAAAGGTTTAGGGATTATATATTCTCGCCCAAAAGAAAGACTTACCTCATCGTATACAATGTTTACTTGTTCTGGAACAGTTTTTTTAGCTAAATCAGCAAGTGCGTGAACTGCTGCGATTTTCATTTCTTCATTTATTTTAGATGCTCTTACATCCAAAGCTCCTCTAAAGATGAAAGGAAAACCTAAAACATTATTCACTTGATTTGGATGATCTGACCTACCTGTTGCCATAATAATATCATCTCTGGTTTTTATAGCAAGATCATAATCAATTTCTGGTTCTGGATTTGCCATAGCAAATACAATCGCATCTTTGCTCATAGATAATAACATTTTTGGAGAAACAATTCCTCCTTTTGATAGACCTATAAAAACATCACTATTGTGCATTGCTTCTTCCAAGCTATTTAAATCTCTATCAGTAGCAAATTCTAATTTTTGTGATGTTAAATTATCTCTATCTTTTCTTATTACACCTTTGCTGTCGCACATCACTATGTTTTCTTTCTTCGCTCCAATAGTCATATACATTCTAGTACATGAAATTGCAGCTGCTCCAGCACCGTTAATAACAATCTTAATTTTTGAAATATCCTTTCCTGTTAACTCAATCGCATTTTTTAATGCTGCTGCAGAAATAATTGCTGTTCCGTGTTGATCATCGTGCATAACTGGAATATCCAATTCTTCTTTTAAACGACGTTCTATTTCAAATGCTTCTGGAGCTTTGATATCTTCTAAGTTAATTCCTCCAAAGGTTGGTGATATAGCCTTGACAGTTTCAACGAATTTATCTACATCAGTAGCATCTACCTCAATATCAAAGACATCAATATCTGCGAATATTTTAAAAAGCAATCCTTTTCCTTCCATTACAGGTTTAGAGGCCTCGGGACCAATATCTCCAAGCCCTAAAACAGCAGTTCCGTTAGAAATTACAGCAACTAAATTACTTTTAGATGTGTATTTGTAAACATCATCCTTGTTTTCTGCGATTGCTAAACAGGGCTCTGCTACTCCAGGTGAATATGCTAAGGCTAAATCGTGTTGGGTGGTATATTTTTTTGTAGGGACTACTGCAATTTTACCCGGTTTTGGTTTTGCATGATACAGCAACGCTTCTATTCTCTTTCTAGAATCACTCATTGAATTTGTTGGTGGTTTAAGCTACAAAGATAGGATTTTAAAGAAAAGGTCTCATATTTCCATCACTTATTGACTATGAATTTAAATACTTAGACGCAACCTTGTGTTACAATAAGGTGTCTTTATCGTTTTAAGAATAATTTGTAAGATGTTTAACAAAAAATAAAGAAGCTGTTGTAACACTTACATTAAGTTTGCTGCTAACAACCAACATGTTTATGAAAAAAATTACACTTCTTTTTTTTCTTCTATCTTTTGCTACAAATTTTGCTCAAATTAGAGGAAAAGCAACTGACAACAATAATGAGACTCTCTCTTTTGTTAGTGTTTATTTTGAAAATTCACTAACAGGAACAACTACAAACGACCAAGGTGATTACTTTTTGAATATTCAAAACAAAGGAAAATACACTGTTGTTTTTCAGTATTTAGGATATATCACAGTAAAAAAGACAATAGATGTTCAAAGTTTTCCTTTTGAATTAAATGTTCAATTGCAAGAAGAAAGTGTTAAGCTTGAAGAAGTAACTATCAAAACAAAAGACAATCCTGCTAATGCAATCATCAGAAAAACAATTGATGCGAAAGAAAAAAATACAGATAAATTCTCTGATTACACAGCAAGATTTTATTCCAGAGGTTTGTTTCGTGTTAAAGATGCTCCTAAAAAAATATTAGGTCAATCTTTAGGTGATTTAGGTGGTGGTTTAGACTCTACACGAAGCGGAATTATATATTTATCAGAAACTATTTCTAGAATTGCAGTTAAGAAAAAACCTAAAAACTTTAAGGAAAAAATAATTGCCTCTAAAGTAAGTGGTTCTAATAATGGAATTAGTTTTAATAGAGCAGAGGAGTCTTTATTTAATTTTTATGAGAACTCTGTTAACATTGCTGATAGTAAGCTAATTTCTCCGATTGCAAATAATTCCTTTAGTTATTATCGTTACAAATTAGAAGGAACTTTTTATGATAAAGAAGGTAGGTTAATTAACAAGATTGCTATACTACCAAAGCGTGAAGGAGATCGAGTTTTTAAAGGAAATATTTATATTGTTGAGGATGATTGGGCGATTTATGGTGTAGATTTAACAACTTCTGGTAAGCAAATAGGAATTCCTTTTATTGGTGAATTGCGCTTTAAGCAAGACTATAACTTTTCAAATTCTAACAAAGCTTGGATTTTAATCTCTCAAACTATAGATTTTGGTTTTGGTGCTTTTGGATTTAATGTCAATGGTAGATTTTCTTCTGCTTATTCCGAATACAATTTTAAACCTAATTTTACACCAAATTATTTTACCAACGAAGTCTTAAGTTTTGAAAAAGGTGCGACAAAAAAAGATACTTCCTATTGGAATCAGCTTAGACCAGTTCCTTTAACTTTTGAAGAAGTAAAAGATTATAAAGTTAAAGACAGCATTAAAGTTTTTCGAGAATCAAAAACCTATTTAGATTCTATCGATAGGAAAAACAATAAGTTCAACATATTCAAACCCATCACAGGTTACACCTATAGAAATTCTTATAAAAAATGGTCTTTGAGTTTAAGTTCTCCTTTAGAGAGTGTTGCTTACAATACTGTGAAGGGATGGAATTTTAACACAGGATTAAATTATTTGAAACGTGTAAATGATGAGGGGAAGTGGTGGAATTTAGGAGTAAATGCAAATTATGGAGTTTCTGATGAAAGAATTAGACCGTTTTTTTATTTCAATAAAAAATGGAATAATCTAGGAAGACCAAGATTAAGTGTAGCTGTTGGGGTTTCAACACCACAATTTAATGGGAGAAATCCTATAGCAAGAATTAATAATACTGTATATAGTTTATTAAGAGAACAAAATTTCTTGAAAATTTATGAAAAGTCATTTGCTAGAATAAGCTATTCACAAGAAGCAATCAATGGTTTATACTTAAACACTTCCATAGAATATGCAAGGAGAAGTCCATTATTTAATACAACCGACTATGTTCTATTTGGAAGCGATCGAGTATTTCAATCTAACAATCCTTTAGACCCAACAAGTTCTTCAGCTCCTTTTTCTACTCATAATATTATGACTTTTAATTTGGGGGCTAATATTGTATTTGGACAAAAATATTTGATGTATCCAAACGGGAAGTTTTCAGTTGGAAATAGAAAAGTTCCAAGTATTTATTTAGGATATAGAAAGACTTTTGGGGCTTCTAACTCCGAGTTCAATTCAGATTTATTTATTGCAAGATTGCGTCAATATTTATCTGTAGGTAATTATGGAGATTTTCAATACTTCATAAGATCTGGAATTTTCTTAAATCAAAAAGATATTCCTTTTATGGATTATTTGCATGCAAACGGAAATCAGTTGCGCTTTTTAGCAGATAATCCTGTGAATAGTTTTGGTTTGCTAGATTACTACCAATTGAGCACGAATGATAAATATGCAGAAGCTCATTTACAACATAATTTTAAAGGAGCTATTTTAGGAAGAATTCCATTGATTAATAAATTAAATTTCCACTTAGTTGGTGGCGCAAAAGCTTTATTTACAGGACAAAATAAACCGTATACAGAATATTCTGTAGGATTGGATAATATTGGTTTTGGAAAGTGGCGTTTCTTGAGGGTTGATTATGTTCGTTCTAATTTTAATGGAGTAAAAAATGATGGTTTATTGTTTGGAATAACTTTTGGAAATTAATAATTTTAATAGATGAAGATTCAAGTGTTACTTTTCGGAATTTCTGCAGATTTAGTGGGTAAAAGTTCATTAGATTTTGAACTCAATAGAAATGCTACTGTGAATAGTTTTAAAACTGCTCTTCTGTCTGAATTTTCAAAACTGACACAATTAAACTCATATGCAATAGCAGTCAATGAAAGTTATGCCTCTGATGAAACGATTCTAAAAGAAAACGATGTTGTGGCAATAATTCCACCTGTAAGTGGAGGTTAATTTTGATTAACAATTACTTATTCTAATTTGAATTTTACATTCAATCGAACTAAAAATTTTATTTTTTTAAAGTCAGACACAAAGTTAGATTCTTTTGCTCTATTACCATACATACTTGAAGCTCCCCTTAAAACAACGCCAGCTACTTTTCCTTGCATAGCATTTGTAATTGAATTAAAATCAGAAATAAAAATTGCTTTTTCAACCTTTTGACCTAAAGGTTTAGATACGCTTTCTGCATTTTTCTTGGCTTCTAAAATTGCTTTCGATTTTAAACTTAAAATCAATTCATCAGCTTTAGAATATTCTACTTTTTCAATAATTACATTAGATATTTTGGCTTTCTCTAATCCTACTAAAACTCTACCTACTGTTTTTGCATCTCTGACTAAAAGAGAAAACATTTTTATTTTTTGAACTTTTTGACTACTTAAAAAATACTTTTTAAAATCACTACTAAAATCTAAAAGGCTTAAATCTTTTTTGATATCAATTCCTATTGATTTCAAAACACGATTCATTTGATTTTCTAATTGTTCTGTTGATTTTTTGTTTTTAGAATCAGCCTCATTCAACGTAATTGTCATGTAAATTCTGTCAGGAATAACCAAAGAATCAACCTGTGCTTCAGTTTCAATGTAAGGTTGATCAATAAAGTTTTTAGATTGTGAAAATGAATTCGAAGAAATAAATATTAAGAATAAAAAAAAAGCTGAGTTTTTCATGAGGTTTATAATTTTCTCAAATCTAACATGAATAAAATAACAATAAAAACGATAATGAGTAAACTATTCTTTTGGATTCGTAAAGTACTTCTTTTCAACATAGAATGTTCCAAAAGGTAACAAAGAAGCCAACATAACAATACCAAAATCTTTTTTCCCCCAGTTCATATCATCTTTAATCAAATAAGCTAATATTAAATACCCAACAAATAACAATCCGTGAGGCATTCCTAAAAGTTTTACATAAGATTCATCTTCCAACAAATACTTAAATGGCACCCCAACGAATAATAGTAATATATAAGAAACTCCTTCTAAAAAAGCGACAATTCTAAATGCTTTTTTCATATAACAAAGATACATCTCAATTTCCTATTTTTGCAAGAGATGCAAACTACTTTTATAAAGATTTCAGAGGAGAGATTAGACCTCAACGAATGCTACGAATTTGTGGAAGATGATACTTGTGGTGGAATTTCTGTGTTTGTAGGAACTGTAAGAAATTCTACTGAAAATAAAGAAGTAACTCAGTTAGATTTTTCTACTTACAAACCAATGGCAATTAAAGAAATGCAAAAAATTGCTGATGCTGCTTTAGAAAAGTTTGATATTGAGAAAATTGCTATTCATCATGCAGAAGGGTTATTACAAATTGGAGATGTTCCTGTAGTTATTACTGTTTCTGCACCTCATAGAAAAGCTGCTTTTGAAGCTTGTCAGTTTGCTATTGATACTTTAAAAGAAACTGTTCCTATTTGGAAAAAAGAACATTTTTCTGATGGAGAAGTATGGGTAAATTCACATCCTTAAAGGCTAAACAATTTTCATTTTCTTTAATAAAAAAGAAGCGTTCATGTTTTTACAGACTCCTTTCTTGAATTGATAATCAAAAGAAAGCTCATCATTTGTAATATCTGCATTGAAATAGTAATTCTTAATTTCTGCCAATTCTTCTTCCAATTCACACAAGCTCACATCATGAGTTGCAATAATTCCTGTTGATTTTGTACTCACTAAATTCTCTACAAACTTTTTAGAACCAACAGCTTTGTCTTTGCTGTTGGTTCCTTTTAAAATTTCATCTAAAATGATGAAGTAATCTTCAACTTGAATCTTATCTACAATAAATTTAAGCCTCTTTAACTCAGAATAAAAATAGGATTCATCTTCAGTTAAAGAATCGGATGTTCGCATGCTTGTAATTAATTTTATCGGACAATATTCAAACTCTTTTGCACATACTGGCAATCCAATATTTGCCAAAACAATAGACAATGAAACTGTTCTTAAAAAAGTGCTTTTCCCCGCCATATTTGCACCGGTAACAATAAAAAATTCTTTACTGTTTATAGAAAAATCATTGTCAACTCTTTTGACATCTTTTAATAAAGGATGACCTAATTCTGTTGCTTTAATAATTGCTCTTGAATTTGTAATTTTTGGTAACGAATAGTTTGGATGATTAAAATGGAAGTTTCCCAAAGAGTTTTGAGCATCAAAAAAAGCAATTGTATCAAACCACTGTTTGACTGTATGTTTATATTGTTCAATCCATTTCTCTACATTCACTGCATTTCTTAAATCCCACAGAAAAAATCCATTTCCTAGTAAGACAACAAATAAATTGTTTCGTTGATCAAAGGCATCTAGAATTTTAGAAAATTTCTTGAATCTTGTAGATGCTTTTTCTTTTTCTGATTGAATATCTTTTTGCTTACTAACAAGAATTAACGATGAAAATGTTTCCTTTTCTATGTGTTCTAATAATTGATAATAATGCTTGAATAAGTCTTTTGATTTTCCTGCCGTTGTATAAATGTTTTGTGTTCTTTTTATGTAAAAAGCTGTGACTCCTAATCCTATAAAAAACCAAGTAACAACAAGATTTACAGAAACTAATTTAAAGGAAGCTGAAATGATAAGCAACAAACTCAGTATTGAAAAAAAAAGTGGTAGCTTTTTTGCAAGTTTTGAAAATTGACTTTTATATGAGCTTATAAAATTTAAAATAATAGTTGAATTCGTATCTACATTCACCAAACTTGCCAAAGCAGAAAAATGTTGTCTCCATTTTGGTTTTTCAGATAAGTCTTGAACTGCTTTTTGTTTGTTTTCAATAGAATCAATATTGTTTTCTGTAAGTGTATTGGCTAATAAAACAGCTCCTTCTTCTGTTGAAGTTCTATTGAGGTATTGAAAGAAAGAACCTTTTCCAAATAAGTCAATATCATGACTAAAAGCGTGTTGTGGATTTATAAATTGAGTCCCAAAATCTAGTTGCTCATAATTCCCTTTTAGAACCTCTAACTCAATTGTGTTCAATTCAATTTTACTTACAACCAGTTGTTTTGTTCTTTTTTTCTGTAGAAACTTCAAAAGCAGTCTAGAGAAAATAATTAACCCTACTAATCCGATAGATATGGCTAAGTATAAACTTTCATATGTCATATATATCAAAGTAGCCGTAAGAAGAAATATAGCTAATCGACCGATACTAATAAAGATTAGTTGACTTCTAACTTTCTTTAATTCAGATTCAAGTTGTTGCTTCTGGTTTGTATAAAATTGTGTCGGATTATTCATTAGTAACTGCTAATTCCTCCAGTTAAATTCAACACATTTAATGTTGGATATTTTTCTTTTAATTGTTCTGTTGCCTTATAACTATTCAATCCTTTTTGACAAACCATTATATATGTTTTCTCTTCATCAACTTTTAACGTATTGGTATCAAATTCTTGAATTGGAATAGTTTGATGCACTTTAAAAGGTAACTTTAAATTGGGTAAAACAGCAATTAACTCAAGATTAGAATCTCCTATTTTGTTTTTTAACTCTCTGGGAGAAATTTGCCAATCAGGATTTTGAGTTCCACAAGCAGCATCATAATACGTTTGTATTTTAAATATTGATGTAATCTTTTCCTTGAATATTTTTGGTGCTATCTTCATTTTTAATTGCGTGTTTTGAAGTGCATTATAAATTAATAATTCATTGGTTAACGGTTTTCCAACACCAGTAATAATTTTTAAAACTTCATTTACTTGAGCAGTTGCAATTATGCCAACAATTGCATTTAATGTTCCAGCTTCTTCGCAGTTAGGAACGTCGGTATTCATCTCTGGAAATGCATCTCGTAAATTGGCAGAGAAACCTCCATCTTTTTGTAGTAAATTAAACGAGCTTACATAACCATCAAACTTATATAAAGATCCGTAAACCAATGGTTTTTCTAGTATTACACAAACATCATTTAATAAATACTTGGTTGGTAAACTATCGGTTCCGTCTACAATAATATCATAATCAGAGATTAATTCAACTGCATTTTCTTTTGTAATCGCTTCAGTAGAAAAACTAACTTCAGTAAAAGGAGCTCTTTGCTGAATAAAGTTTGATAAACATTCCGATTTATAGTTTCCAACGTCTGCTAAAGAATAAAAAATTTGTCGATGCAAATTAGATGTGTCTACTTTGTCAAAATCTACCAAATGGATTTTTCCTATTCCGCTTGACGCCAAATACACAGCAATTGGACTACCCAAACCTCCACAACCGACTACCAAGACTTTTGCTTCTTGTAATTTTTGTTGACCTACTTTACCTATCTCTGATAAAGTGATTTGCCGTCTGAATAATTCTGATTTAGAAACTTGAGCCATCCTTTACTTCAATTCTTTTTTTGCTAATTCAAACTCTTCAGGTTTATTGATATTTCGAATCAAATGATCTTCTGCCTCTACAATTTCAACATCTGAGTTGATAAGCATTTTACGCGGACAAGAATATCCTTGTGCTAAATATTGTAATAATATTGGATATGCTTTAGGTTCGTAAATAGTAATTAAAGGTTCTGGGAATTGTTTTCTTTTTCCTTTAACAGCTGTGGCAACTTTAGCCGGATTTCTTTTCTCTAATAGTAACTTTACTATGTCGTTATCTATAAATGGTAAATCTGTTGCTAACACAAAAAATGCCGAATTTGGATCTTTTTGAAATGCTGAACAAATTCCGCCAAACGGACCTAAATTGAGAAATACATCATGAATTTCATCAATATTTCCATCATTATTTTGAACAGAATAAAAGGTTTCAATTCCTTGAGATTCTAGCAATTTTTTTACAAATTCTTTTTGTGGTTTTCCATGATATTCTAGTACTGATTTATCTTTTCCCATACGGGTACTTTTGCCTCCCGTGAGCACTAATCCTTTTATATTTGCGATAGTTTTAAAAATGATTTGATAAATATGTTCAGTAATATTTTCAATTTCATTGATTCCATAACTCGGAATCTCTTTCCAGTCTGGAAACTTATCTTTTAGAGATTGAAAAGGCTCTATATCATCCGTTAATCTTACAAAAAATTGAACGTCAGAAATTTGATCAATTCGTTTATTAATTGAGGCTTCTTTTTCTGGATCTAGGATTACAATTTGTTTTTCACCTGTGTAATGATTTCCGTTGATAAAGACATAATCAAACTGAGAAAACTGAATTCTTTGTACATATTCATTAACAGGTATAAAAGAATTTATAGCTACTGTTCCTTGAGAATGAAAAGTGAAATCTGACAAATTGTTTTTGTCATCTCGAGCGGTGTCAAGAGGTTTGGCATGTGAAGCATCAAAATAAGCTAAGTTATAATTCGATAAACTTTTGGAAACTTGATGAACTAAATCTGAAATGATGCTACATTTTGCTCCTAAAATTGAAATTTCATTCGGTGCAAAATTTCCATTTTTTCTTCGAGAAAGATTAGTATGTTTTTGATGTTTATTCATGCTGAACTAGATACAGTATCTTTTCTAATGCGACTTCGACTTCGCTCAGTCACCAAAATATATTCTTATTTTTTTATATCCGATTTTCCTCCGGTTTTTTCTAACAACTTCACTTCTTTAATGACCATTTTTTGTGAAATAGATTTACACATATCGTAAATAGTTAAACAAGTTGCTGAAGCTCCTGTTAAAGCCTCCATTTCTACTCCAGTTTTTCCTACAATAGTAACTTTACAAAACACTTCAGCATTTTCTTCGTCTAAAATTTGAATATCAATATCAACTCCATTAATTAGTAATGGATGACACATTGGAATAATCTCTGAAGTCTTTTTTACAGCTTGTATTCCTGCAATAATAGCCGTTTGAAATACAGGCCCTTTTTTGGTAGTGAGTTCATCTTTTTCAAAATGAGAAACAACGTCTTTTCCTAAGAACATCAATGCTTTAGCAATAGCTGTTCTTTTGGTAATTTCTTTACTAGAAACATCCACCATTTTTGGTTGATTCTTTTTATTTATGTGTGAAAAATTACTCATTATCTATATCGTATAAACGAATATGTTTCGCCTTTTTTAAACTCGGTTTTTTCTTTTGGTAATTGAATAAATCCGTCTGCTAGAACCAAACTTGCCAAATCTCCAGAACCATTTCCTTTGATTGGAAATGCCACTAAATGTCCATATTTAATTTCAATTTTTACTTGTAAAAAGTATGTCAATTCGGGTTTAAAAGAAACATCCTCACCTAAAATAACTGTTTCTTTTTTCAATTCATACCCTGCTGACTTAGCAAACCATGGATAAAAATACGCCAAACAATTTACATACGTAGAAATTGGATTTCCAGGGAAAGCGAAAACAGACTTGTTGTCTTTAACACCATACCAAAAAGGTTTTCCTGGACGCTGTGCAATTCTATGAAATAGTTTCTCAACTTTTAATTCTTCAAGAACTTCGGGTAAAAAATCATATTTCCCTTTGCTAACTGCCCCGCTGAATAACAACACATCGTAGCTGTTTAAATAGTATGAAATTTTTTGTTTTAGCAATTCTTTATCATCAGTAATATGAGAAGTTTCTACTTTGATATTGAATTTTTGTAATAAAGAAACTAGTGTAAAAGCATTGCTTCTTCTAATTTGATGTGCCAATGTAATTTCATTCACCTCAACCAATTCATCTCCGGTAGAAACAATAATTACTTTAGGTGTTTTAGCAACTTTTACGGTTGCTTTTCCAACAGTAGCAATTACACCAATTTCTGCAGCAGTAATTATTGTATTTTGTTGGATAAGTAGGTCTCCTTGACTTCTGTCTTTGCCTTTTGTATGGATGTTTTTACCGAGTTCTAACGATTCTAAATTGATAGTTGCTACACCATTTTTAATGGTTACATCTTCATAGCGAATTACAGTATCTGTATTTTCGGGCAAAATTGCTCCAGTCATTACTTCCAAACAATTGGAAGCGTTTATCATTGTTTTTTGTCTCGCACCAGCAGCTTGAATTCCTTCAATTGGAAAATTTCTATTTCCTTCCAAAAAGTGATTGTAATTGATGGCGATTCCGTCCATAGAAACTCTGTTGAATGGAGGGAAATCTCTATCGGCAATAATATCTTCTTTTAATATTCTGCCTACAGACACAAGAAATGGTATTTCTTCCACTCCAAAGTCTTGTGAGTTTTCTAAAATTGTTTGTAAAGCTTCTTCTACTGAGATCATTTATCCTCCTATGGTCGACATACTTTCAGTTACATTTCCCTGTTTTCGATTTGCTTCAGCTACAAAACCATTTTGTGGTTTTTCTTTTACCAACTTCAAAAACAAAGTTTTTAAATCTTCATTACTTGCTCCTTTTCTAATAAAGTCCCGAATATTAAATATACCGTCATCAAACAAACAATTTTTAAACGTTCCGATAGAAGTAATCCGAATTCGGTTACAATCACTACAAATAGTTCTGGTAAATGCAGGAATAATTCCAACAGTTCCTTTATGATTTTCAATGCGAAAATTTCTAGATGTTGACGATTTTTCAGAAACTATAGGAGTTACTTCAAACTGAGTTTTTATCTCGTCTAAAATTCGAGTATAATTCCAATTTTCTTTCATATCTCTTTGTCCTTTTCCATTAAAAGGCATTTCTTCAATAAAACGAACGGCAACATTTTTATCTCTTGTTAGGGCTACAAAATCAACAATTTCATCGGTATTAAATCCCGCTTGAACGACAACATTCAATTTTAAGTTTAAATTACTTTTTTCTAATGCTTCAAAAGTCTTATAGACCTCTGGAAACACATCTCGTCTAGTAATCTGAAAAAACTTTTCTTTTTGTAAACTATCAATACTTAAATTGATATTCTTGACTTTTTCCATTTGTTCCAAAACAGGAATATGTTTTGAAATCATTGCACCATTAGTTGTAATATTGATTGCTTCCAACAAGTCATTAAACGATAGCATTTCTAAAAACTTGATAAAGTCTTTTCTTACAAAAGGTTCTCCTCCAGTCAATCTAACTTTTGTGATTCCAAGTTCTGTCAAGACACGAATGATACGATACATTTCTTTGAATGTTAATAAATCTGCTCTAGGTGCAATTTCAATTCCGTGAGCAGGCATACAATATTGACATCGTAAATTGCATCTATCGGTAACTGCCAAACGAACATAATCCATTTGTCTTCCGAAACCGTCTATTAATTTTTTTTCTATCAAACGAATTTAACTTGGTAATTTATTACTTAGAACTCCATAAATAAATGCTCCTAACATAGCTGCTAATAAAACAATGAATATTGATATTGCTCCATGCCCTATTAACACAAAGATAGGTCCTGGACATGCACCAACTAAAGCCCAACCTAAACCAAAAATACTACCCCCAACAAAAGTTCTGATAAATCCTTTTTTCTTTGGTTTAATATTAATTTGATTTCCTTGAAAATCTTTGATAATTCCTCTTTTAAACAGTTGCATTAGAATAACTCCAATAGCTATTGCAGAACCAATGACTCCATACATATGAAATGATTGAAACTTAAACATTTCATAGATTCTGTACCAAGAAACAACTTCAGATTTACTTAAGATGATTCCGAATAGAATTCCAACAATTAAAAATTTAATGTATTTCATAGCTTAAAAAATTAATGGGAATAAAAACCATGTCATTAACAAACCTCCTGCAAAAAATCCAATGACAGCGATTAACGACGGTAATTGTAAACTGCTTAAACCTGTTATTGCATGACCAGATGTACAACCTCCAGCATAACGAGTTCCAAAGCCAATACATAATCCTGCAACGATTAAGATTCCAATTCCTTTTACAGACAATAAATTATCTGAACTAAATATTTCAGCAGGTAAGTATTCACTTCCTGCATTTGCAAATCCTAACGCTTCTAAGTCTTGAACAGTTTGAGGATTTAAGTCAATTCCTGCATCATTCATTAAATAATTACTAGAAATAAATCCGCCAATGATAATTCCAACAACAAAGACTAAACTCCAAGTTCTAGTTTTCCAATCCGTTTTAAAATAATCGACAAATCGTCCAGCTCCTCCAATTGTACAAAAGGTTTCTAAGTTGGTTGAAACTCCAAAAGCTTTTCCAAAATAGAAAAGCAAAAACAGTACAAAAGCAATTGCAGGTCCTGCAACATACCAAGGCCAAGGTTGTGTTATAATTTCCATTAGTTTTTTATCTTTTTATTTATATACTTCATTACTTTATCAGTTGCTCCTTTTTTCCTTTGAATATAGTTTTCATTTATTTTCCCTGTTTCATTACGGAACCCTTCATCCTCTTTCATTTTATTCAAAGAACCAGAAAACTCTTGTTGATTGTTTACAGAAATAACTCCTTTTAATTGAACTAAATCAATAGCCTCTTGAAACTTCTCATATTTCGGTCCAATAATTACCGGAATACCAAAAGTAGCAGGTTCTAAAATGTTATGCAATCCCGTTTTAAATCCTCCACCAACGTATACAACATCAGCATAAGAATAAATTTTTGTCAATAATCCAATCGTGTCGACTATAAAAACATCGTATGTAGATAGCTCTTTTTTATCTTCAGAAAACAAAACAACTTTCTTTGAAATAGCTTTTTTTAATTGCTGTACTTCGTTTTCATCAATCGAATGAGGAGCAATTATAAACTTTTCGTTACTTGAATTATTAATATAATTAACTAATAGCACTTCATCATCTTTCCATGTACTTCCTGCGACTACAGTATGTTGATTGTTTTTAAATCTTTCGATAAAGTCTATTGAATTGTCTTGCTCTACAATCTTTGAAACTCGGTCAAAACGAGTATCTCCAATAACAGACGAGTTTTCAAAGTTAATTGAAGCTAATAGCTCTTTAGACTTTTGATTTTGTAGAAAAAAGTAATCAAATGCTTTCAAAGAGTTTCGCATCCACTTTCCAGAGTTTTTAAAAAATAGTTGATTCTCTCTAAAAATACCTGAGACTAATATTGTTTGGATTGATTGATTTTTTAATTCTTTTAGCAGATTTGGCCAGAACTCATATTTAATAATGATGGCCAATTCTGGGTGAATTGCATTTACGAATCTCTTGACATTTTGTTTTGTATCAAATGGCAAATAACAAACCACATCTGCCAATTCATAATTTTTACGGATTTCATATCCAGAGGGTGAGAAAAAAGTAACAACAATTTTATGGTTGGTATATTCTTGCTTTACTTTTTCTATAATTGGTCTTGCTTGCTCAAACTCACCTAAAGAAGCAACATGAAACCAAACTATTTTGTCGTTTTTATTTAGAATAGAAAGTTTTTTAAAAGTCTCTTTTCTACCTTTTATAAATAAATTGATTTTTTTGTTGAAAACTCTATAAATAGTTAGACCAAAATACGTGATGTAAGCAGAAATATTATAGAGTGTATTCATTCTTGTAAATGTACAAAAAGCGTATAAAAAAAACGCCCAAACTTTAGTTTGGGCGTTTTATATGTATTTGTTGGTTTCTTAAGCTTCAAATGGAACTATAGAAACGTAAGATCTGTTGTCTCTTTTCTTTCTGAACTCAACAACACCATCAATTTGAGCATGTAATGTATGGTCTTTTCCCATATATACGTTTTCTCCTGGATGGTGAGTTGTTCCTCTTTGACGAACAATAATATTACCTGCTATAGCAGCTTGTCCTCCAAAAATCTTAACTCCTAATCGTTTTGATTCTGATTCTCTACCGTTCTTCGAACTACCAACTCCTTTTTTATGTGCCATGATATAATGGTTTTAAAATTGATGTTTTATTTGTTTAATACTTCGATTAATTCTGCTTTCTTTAAAGAAGTATATCCAGAGATACCTTTTTCTTTAGCCAATGCTTTTAATTGAGCAACAGTCATAGAACTTAAATCGTTAGATGCTGTTTCTTTAACTTCAGCTTTTGGAGCTTTTTCTGCTTTCACTTCCTTTTTTGGAGCTGCTGCTTTTGGAGCTTCTACCGACTTTGCTTCTTTTTTAGGAGCTGCCGATTTTTTTGCTGTTGTTTTCTTGGCACCTGAAGCAGCGATACTTTCAATTTGAATTTCGCTTAAATACTGACGGTGTCCGTTTTTCTTTTTGTAACCTTTTCTTCTTTTCTTTTTGAAGACAATTACTTTATCACCTTTAAGGTGACCTAAAATTTTGGCCGTTACTGCGGCTCCTTCTATAGCTGGGGCGCCAACTGTTACATTCCCACTATCTTCTACAAGCATTACTTTATCGAAAGTTACTTTAGAACCTTCTTTTTCTTGTAATCGGTGAACGTAAACTTTTTGGTCTTTTGATACTTTAAACTGTTGCCCTGCTATCTCTACAATTGCGTACATAGGATGCTTTTTAGTTTCGCTTTTTAATTAATTGTGCATTTTATTGTTAAAAATGCGGGTGCAAATATACATTTTTTAATTTGTTTTCAATATCTAAATGAAAGAAAATTAGCTGTTTAATAAATCCGTTCTATACTTACAATTATGAGCTTTTGTTTGTATTTTTACGTCGTTTTTTGATTCATTTAAAATTGTAACAATTCCAATTTAATTGCGTCAAATCAACAACTTTATTAAAAATTAAAAACAAATCAATGAAAAGAAGTATGTTAACACTGTTATCAGTGTTTTTTATCGCATTTTCTTCTACAGCTCAAAAGGTTGAGTTTGAAGAGTATGATTTAGACAACGGAATGCATGTAATTTTGCATCAAGATAAATCAGCTCCTGTGGTTATTACATCTGTGTATTATCATGTAGGAGCAAAAGATGAACAACCAGATAGAACTGGAATGGCTCACTTTTTTGAGCACTTATTATTCGAAGGAACCAAAAATATTGGAGAAGGAGAATGGTTTAAAATTGTTTCCTCTAATGGAGGAAATAATAACGCCACAACTGACGACGACAGGACTTATTATTATGAAGTTTTTCCTTCTAATAAAGTTGAGTTAGGGCTGTGGATGGAATCCGAAAGATTACTACATCCTGTTATTGGACAAAATGGAGTTGACACCCAAAACGAAGTAGTTAAAGAGGAAAAAAGGTTGCGTGTAGACAATCAGCCTTATTCACGTTTGATAGAAAATGTAAAACTTCATTTATTTAAAAAGCATCCTTATAAGGGAACTACTATCGGAAAAATGGAGCATTTAGATGCTGCAACTTTAGAGGAGTTTATTGCTTTTAACAAAAAATATTATGTTCCAAATAATGCAACATTAGTTGTTGCTGGAGATATTGATAAAAAAGAAGTTAAGAAGATGGTTCAAGATTATTTTGGCCCAATTCCTAGAGGAAAAGAAATTGTAAGAAACTTTCCAAAAGAAGATCCTATAACAGAAACTATAAAAGCAAAAGCTTACGACCCTAACATTAATATTCCTGCAATTCTAGCTGCTTACAGAACTCCTTCAATGACAACTAGAGATTCTAGAGTATTGGATATGATTTCTACTTATTTAAGTGGTGGTAAGAGTTCAGTTTTGTACAAGAAAATGGTAGATGAGAAAAAAATGGCCTTAGCTGTTCAGGCTGTTAATTTAAGTCAAGAAGACTATGGAACTTATGCCTTATTTTCTTTACCTCAAGGTAAGAACACATTAGGAGGTTTATTAAAAGAAATGGATGAAGAAATAGTAAAACTTCAAACCGACTTGATTTCTGAAAAAGATTATCAAAAATTACAAAATCAGTTTGAAAACAGATTTGTAAGCTCTAACTCTAGTGTACAAGGTATTGCTGCTTCATTATCGCGTTTTCATGTTATGTTTGGAGATGCTAACTTAATCAACACTGAAATAGACATTTTCAGATCTATAACAAGAGAAGAAATTAGAGAAGTTGCTAAAAAGTATTTAAACCCAAATCAACGATTAGAATTGGAGTATTTACCAGAATCTTCAAAAAAACAACAGTAAAGACATACAAATTATGAGATCAAAAATTTTATCACTTGTAGCTATTTTAACAGTGTCTTTTGCTGTTAATGCACAAATTGACCGAAGTAAAATGCCGGAACCAGGACCATCACCTAAAGTGAAACTGGGAAAAGCAAAGAAATTTACTTTAAAAAATGGTTTAACCGTTATTATGGTAGAAAACCATAAGTTACCTAGAGCTTCTGCTTCTTTAACCATAGACAATCCTCCCAGATCTGAAGGTGCTAAAGCAGGAATGAGCTCTATGATGGGAAGTTTATTAGGAAGAGGAACCCCTAATATGTCTAAAGATGATTTTAATGAAAGAGTTGATTTTTTAGGAGCAAATGTTTCTTTTGGTAGCGAGAGAGCTTTTGCATCATCGTTATCTCGATATTTTGAAGAAATCTTAGGTTTGATGGCAGATGGAGTTAAAAACTCTCAGTTCACTCAAGAGGAGTTTGATAAAGAGCAGAAAGTTACATTAGACAATTTAAAGTCTGACGAAAAAAGTGTGACTAGTGCAGCAAGAAGGGTTGAAAGAGTTTTATCCTATGGCAAAAACCACCCTTTTGGAGAATTTACATCAAAAGAAAGCATCAATAATATTACTCTAGATGATGTAAAAAAAGAATACAATACTTTTTACAAGCCTAACAATGCTTATTTAATTATTTCTGGAGATATCAACCCAAGGAAAACTAAAAAGTTAGTAAAAAAATTATTTGGAGATTGGGAAGCAGGAAATATTCCTGTTGAAGAATTACCTGAAGTTAAAAATGTCGAAACGACTGAAATTAACTTTGTAAACATGCCTAATGCAGTTCAATCTGAAGTTGCAGTTATCAACACTGTTGATTTGACATTAGGTGATAAAGATTATTTTGCTGCATTATTGGCAAATAATATTTTAGGTGGAGGAGGAACAGCAAGATTGTTCCAAAACCTGAGAGAAGACAAAGGATATACTTATGGTTCTTACTCAAGTATTTCTCAAAGTAGATATGTAGGTAGATTTAGAGCATCTACTAGTGTTAGAAATATGGTAACAGATAGTTCTGTAGTTGAGATTATGAAAGAAATTAATAAAATTCGCTACAAGAAAGTAACTGAAGAAGATTTAGAAAATGCAAAACAAGAGTATATAGGAAGTTTTGTTATTGGTACTCAAAACCCTACAAGAGCTGCAGGTTTTGCATTAAACAAAGAGATTTATAATCTACCAGATGATTATTATGAAAAGTATTTAGAGAATATTAATGCTGTTACGGTTGATGATGTTCAAAATGCTGCTATTAAATATTTTAAAGCAGATAAAGCTAGAATTTTTGTAACAGGTAAAGCAATTGATGTTTTAAAGAATCTAGAGAAAAACGAAACATACAAAATCAATTATTTTGATAAGTATGGAAATCCAACTGATAAGCCAGAATTAAGCATTGCTATTCCTGCTGGAATGACAGCTAGCAAAGTAATAGACAATTATTACAATGCAATTGGTGGAGTTGATAAAGTAAAGGCTGTAACTACAGTGATGAGAAAATATACTGCATCTATTCAAGGTATGGGATTAGAATTAACCTCAAAAGGTTCTGCTCCAAACAAAGAGTCTAATGTAATTACTTTAAATAGACAAGTATTTCAAAAGCAAGTTTTTGATGGTGAGAAAGGGTACTCGGTTGTAAGAGGTCAAAAAACTGATTTAGCTGGCGCTGAACTGGAAAGATCTAAAGCTAGAACAACTCCTTTTGAAGACGAAGCTTTTAGAAAAGGTACTTTAGACAGAATAGAATCTTTAGACGGAAAACAAGCGTATGTTATTAAAATGAAGGACACTGAAATTTTTTATGATATGGCTTCTGGTTTAAAAGTTAAGTCTGTTAGAACTGCTAAAGGACCTCAAGGAAGTGTTCAAGTTCCTACAATTTACTCTGATTATAAAGAAGTAAATGGAATCAAGTTTGCACATAAGATGGATCAAAAAAACGGACCTATGACACTTAATTTTGTGATTAAAGAAATCAAAATTAATGAAGGTGTTACAGATAAAGATTTTGAATAGTCCTTTCTAATACAAATAAAAAAAGCCAAAGAAAATTCTTTGGCTTTTTTTATTTCTTTTTGTTAACTAAATAAACTCCAAAGAGAATTACTGCTGCGGCTAAAAATTGTTCTATACTCAATTTTTCTCCATCTATTACTCCCCAAAAAACAGCAACTACGGGAATTAAATATGTTACCGAAGAAGAAAAAACTGGTGTTGAAATTTGAACCAATTTGTTAAAGAGAATTTTTGCTATTCCTGTACCTAATAAAGCCAGTAAAACAACATATATTGTTGCATTGTAAGTGCTTTTATTCCAGGTGATTGAAAAGAAATCTGAATACCATAAAACAAAAAATGTAGGAATAATTAGCAATAAAAAATTTCCTGTTACGATAGCTAGAGCACTTAAATCTTGTAGATGCTTTTTTACGATGTTTACATTCAAAGCATATCCAACAGAGGAAATCATAACAAGCAAAACAAACCAATAATTCTGATTGGGGTTTAAAGAAGCTCCTTTTAAAATTAATATAACAGTTCCAATAAGACCAATAAATATTCCAATCATCTGACCTCTTTTAAGAGAATACCCAAAAAACATAACGCCAATAATAAATGTATTGAACGGTGTTAGAGAATTTAAAATAGCCGAGATAGAACTATCCAATTCATTTAGAGCAAAAGCAAAGAAAAAAACCGGGAAAAATGTTGCTATAATAGAAGTTATGGCTATGTAAGGCCAATGTCTTTTTTTTATTTCTTTTATTTTATGCTGTCCAATAATTAAAAGAAACGTTGCAGAAATCAATATTCTAAAAGCTCCTAATTGAAGTTGTGTAAACCCTAGTAAAGCTTTTTTCATTAAGATAAATGAACTCCCCCAAACTAACGCAAGGAAAATTAAGATGATCCATTTTATTTTGTCTTCTTTCAAACTTAAATTTTGTTATGCAAAAATCCGACAATTCTTTTAGTATCATTTTATGAATACATAAATTTGCACAATCAGATTATAACTAAAAGCAATCATGAAACTATATAAGTTATTAGCTCTCTCTCTTGTTCTCTCCTTTTTCTTTGTCGCTTGTGACAAAAAAACAGAACCGAAAGAAGTAAAAAAAGAAGTACTTGCTGCCAAAATGGAAAATATTTCTTTACATGTCTCTGGAATGACATGCGAAATTGGTTGTGCAAAAATTATACAATCTAAGCTATCAAAAAAGGATGGAGTAGCGAATGCAAAAGTTATTTTTACAGATAGTATTGCAAAAGTAGAGTTCGATTCAAATAAAATATCAAAATCAGAAATCATAACTTTCATTGATGGAATTGCTGGAGGTGATTTGTACAAAGCTTCTGAAATTGAAGTAAAAGAATAAGCTTATTTAAAAAGAATATAAATGAAAGGCTTCTATTTGATAGAGGCCTTTTTTTTGGGTTTTTGAAGTATCTTTGCAAAAGAAATTTAGCCGTTATGAAGAAGCGATTTTCGCTTATAGTCAAAATCACTTTATTTAGTTTATACCTTATCTTTTTAGCAGGTTCTTTTGTTAGAATGACAGGTTCTGGTATGGGTTGTCCTGATTGGCCTAAATGTTTTGGTTATTATATTCCTCCAACTTCTGAAGATCAGATTCAATGGAAACCCAATAAAACCTTTAAAAAAGGTATGATTATAATGAAGGAAGAGGCGTTATTTGTAGCTGAAAAAGAGGTGAAAACTGCAACAGAATTTGACGCTGACAATTGGGAAAAATATACTAAGCATGATTATGCTAAATTCAATAAGTTTCATACTTGGACAGAATATATCAATCGATTAGCAACTGTTGTTTCTGGATTTATTTTCTTGTTTTTACTTGCTGGAGCAATTCAGTTTAGAAAAGAAAATAAATGGATTCCTATTCTGGCATTTTCTGCTTTCATTTTAATGTTAGTAGAAGCTGTTTTAGGAAAGTTTGTTGTAGACACCAACTTAAAACCAACACTCATCACGATTCATATGGTTGTTGGTCTTTTCATTATTGCCATTATTTTAAGATTGTTATTTATTATTTCTGAAAAGAAAACAACCTATCAATATCATGCTTTATTCAACAATTTATTAATTGTTTCAGTTGTTTTCTCTTTAATTCAAATTGCTCTAGGAACTCAAGTTCGACAGTTTATAGATGAACAAGTAAAACTCTTTGGATTTGAAAACAAACAATACAGCTTAATGAATCCTAGTTTTAAGTTTTATTTCCATCGTTCTTTTACCATTGCTATCATTTTGGTGAATGGAGCCATGTATTATTTAAATCAAGTAAAAAAATTAGGATATCCTTTAATTAATTGGGTAATGATTTTATTGCTAGCAGAAACGATTACAGGAATTTTAATGTATTACGCAGATTTTCCAATAGGAACTCAGGCTGTTCACTTGTTATCCGGTGCTTTGTTATTTGGAGTTCAATTTTATTTATGGATGCAGAGCAGGAAGGTTGTAGCTAATTAATCTTCCCATTTTATGGTCTCTATCAATTTCATAATGTCTTTTTTAAGATAAGTTACCGCTGGCAAAATAGAGTCGTAATTAGGTTTTACATTAAAATACAACGCACCTTTAATAAAATGATGACTACTGTCTGTTACATGAAACTGTATTTGTGAGGCTGCATCTCCAGAGATTTCGTGCAATGTTCCAAATACTCTCTTTTTATCATCTGTAAAAACTTGACTAGATATTTTATCTGCTTTTACAGTATGTTTTACAACTAGCTTTTCTGATTCCTGAATGAGTTCTCTTATGTTATTTTTAATAGGTCTGTAAGTGATGTTTATAGACGCTTTTAAAGTAGGATACTGAATTTTTAACCAGTTGTTTGGTTCATCTTTTATGGTTGATGTATTCGATACAAAAAAAGTATAAGGGCGTTGTAAAGATAATTTCTCATAAGTGGCTTTTTCATAGGAAAGATCTAAAAATGCTTTTGGTTTTGGAAGCATTTCACCTTCACAAGCCATTAAAAAAAACAAGAAAATAAATCCAAAAACTTTACGCATGCAATCTTGTGACTTTTACTTGTTTTATCCTTTTTCTATCCATAACTTCAATGGTAAACGTAAAGTTTAGATGTTTTATTACTTCGCCTTTTCGTGGGAACTTTCCGTGAATTTCTAATATAAAGCCTGCTAATGTTTCAGATTCTCCTTTGGCTTCTTCTAAATCTTCTTCTTCTATATCGTCCAAAACTCTACAAAAGTCTTTGATACTTACTTTTCCTTCAAAAATGTAATTGTTTTGATCAATCTTAGAGTATACTAAATCGTCATCATCAAACTCATCATTTATATCACCAACAATTTCTTCAATAACATCCTCTAAAGTTACGATTCCGCTTGTTCCACCATATTCATCAACAACAATCGCTAAATGGTTTTTCTTGATTCTGAATTCTCCTAATAAATCATCTAATTTCTTGTTTTCGGGGACAAAAAAGGGTTCTCTTAAAATCTTTGACCAATCAAAATTCTGTTTATTAAAATGAGCCAATAAATCTTTAGCATACAAAACCCCTACAATATTATCTATGGTTTCTTCGTATACAGGGTTTCTTGAATATCCATTTTTTTTAATATTGGTAATCACAGTTTGAAAATCATCTTTCGTAGAGATTGCAAAAATGTCAATTCTAGGTTTCATGATTTGGATAGTTTCAGTATTCCCAAAACTTATAATTCCTTCTAAAATTTTTTGCTCATCTTTTGTTGTAGATTCATCAGAAGTTAACTCTAAAACTTGAGAGAGTGTTTCTACAGAAAAGTCTGTTTTTTTTGACCCTAAACGTTTCTGAATTACTTTAGTTAATTTAATTAACGGGATACTAAAAGGAGTACAAATATAATTGAGTGTCCGAATAGGTTTTGACATGAAACTAGAAAATTCAACAGATTTTCTAGAAGCATAGACTTTAGGCAATACTTCTCCAAAGAGAAGAATTAACGAGGTAACTAAAACAATCTCCAATAAAAATCTAGCCGATACATCTATAAAATATAAATTGATAGCGTAATCAAAACTTGTAAAAAAAGTGTCCCCAATTGAGGCAAATAGCAAAACAATTAGAATATTAATAAAATTGTTTGTGATCAAGATTGTTGCTAAAAGCTTTTTCGGTTTCTCTAACAGCTCTACTACCAAACTATTTCCTTTAGCTTCTTGATTTAACTTGTCTATATCTGTTTGAGATAGGGAGAAGAAAGCTACTTCTGTTCCAGAAATTAACGCAGAACAAAATAATAAAAAAAGCACCAAAAAAAGACTTAAGATAGATACAATGTCTATCGACAAAAAAGTTTGAAAAACAAGAAGTGGTTCTGAGTCCAATGGTTTGGATTAAGTTATACTAAAAAGGTAAATCATCATCTTCTTCTGAGATTGATTTTGGAGATTCTTGTTGAGGCTTCGCAACATTTCCTGTGTTTTGAGGTGTTGTGTTTGATCCTGTATCACTTTTAGTTGTAAGAAATGTCATGTTATTTACATGAATTTCTGTTGTGTATCTTTTTTGTCCCTCTTGCTCCCACTGACGTGTCTTTATTCGTCCTTCTACATACACTTTATCTCCTTTAGATAAGTACTTTTCACAAGTCTCTGCTAATTTGTTTCTTACAACAATATTATGCCATTCTGTAGTTGTAACACGTTCACCTGTTTGTCTATTGGTGTAACTTTCGTTGGTTGCAATAGGAAACCTTCCCAAAGAATTACCTCCTTCAAAGTAATTCATTTTTACTTCATCTCCTAAGTGCCCTATTAATATAACTTTGTTGATTGTTCCTGCCATTTCTTAACTATTTTATATCAAATGTAGCAAAAATTTAGTGGTTTACAGCAGACCTATATGCTCGCAAAATTTAGAAATTAAAACAGGTACAGGATACGTATGTAAATCTTTTACATAAACTGTGGCTTTAGAATATTCTTCGACTTCAATTTTCCAAAAATGGGTATATAAATGTTGATGAGAAAGTTTGTGAACAATAGCCTCTGAGTTCAACAGAGTAACTTTCGATTTTTCTGGAACTAACGTTTTAAATTCTTCTGTGTTAATGATGTCAGCATTAGAATCAAAAGATTCAATTAAAGGAAACTGATACAGACCTTGCCAAATTCCTTTTCCTTTTCTTAACTCCAAAGACGTGGTAGAATCTTTTGTTATAAAAATTAAGTAGTGAAAATATCGGTTTTTAATTTTAATTTTCTTTTCCTTTTTAGGAAGTTCTTTAATTAAGTTCTTATCTAAAGCAACACAAGAATCTGATAAAGGGCAAGAATTACAATCTGGACTTTGAGGTTTGCATTGCAAAGAACCAAAATCCATAATAGCTTGGTTAAAAGTTCCTGGTTGAGTTATATCTAGTAAAGATTGTGCTAATTGCTTAAACTTTTTAATTCCTTTTGTTGAGTTAATAGTTGTTTCAATTCCGTAATATCGAGAAAGAACTCTGTAAACATTTCCATCAACAACAGCATTTGGTTCGTCAAAGCAAATTGATGCTATAGCTGAAGCTGTATAATCTCCTATTCCTTTTAGTTTAATTAAATCTTTATAAGTTTTTGGAAAGTTGCCCTTTAACTCTTTGCTTACATATTTTGCCGTGAAATGCAAGTTTCTAGCTCTTGAATAATAACCCAAACCTTGCCAAAGTTTTAAAACAGTAGATTCATCTGCTTTTGCAAGATCATGAACTGTTGGAAATGCCTCTTTGAACTTTAAGAAATAATTTAATCCTTGCGCAATTCTGGTTTGCTGCAACATAATCTCAGACATCCAAACTAAATAAGGATCTTTAGTCTTTCGCCAAGGCAAATCTCTTTTGTTTTGTAAATACCAGTAAACTAATCTGTTAGAAAAATCCATGAATTTAAAATGCGAAAGCGAATTTACATCTTATAATTGATATATTTTTAACGGGTTCATTTTACGGAATAGATTAATTATCATATATTTGCAGCCGCCTTAACAAATGAGTTGAAGCTCTATTTTCTACTCGATTGTTAGGAATTTTTATTTTAAAACAAACACATAAAATACAGAATCATGACGAAAGCAGATATCGTATCAAAAATCTCGGACAAATCAGGAATCGAAAAGGCAGATGTTTTAGCAACTGTTGAGGCTTTTATGACTGAGGTAAAAGATGCTTTAGAAAATGGAGACAATGTTTATTTAAGAGGTTTCGGAAGCTTTATCATCAAAAAGAGAGCAGAAAAAACTGGAAGAAACATTTCAAAAAATACAACAATTAAAATTCCAGCTCACAACATCCCAGCTTTTAAACCAGCAAAGACTTTTACTGAAGGTGTAAAAAGCAAAGTTGTTGTAAAAAACTAATTACAAACTAAATCGAAAGATTTACAATTCTTAGATAATTATGCCAAGTGGTAAGAAAAGAAAGAGATCAAAAATCTCTACACACAAAAGAAAGAAAAGAGCTAGAGCAAATAGACACAAGAAAAAATAAGTAGTAATTACTACTTATTTTTCGTTTTGTAATAGCGTAAACGTTCATTGACATTTTAGGTAATTTATTACCTGTTTTTTTAATCCATCTGTGCCGATAGCACAGGTTAAAACTATTCAGTATGAAAACAGAATTAATCATTCGATCAAATTCATCTGATATTGATTTTGCCTTACTACGAGATGGAAAACTTATAGAACTTAACAAAGAAACTAATGATAACAAATTTTCTGTTGGCGATATTTTTTTAGCCAAAATAGGGAAAGTGTTAACTGGCTTGAATGCTGCATTTGTTAATGTTGGATACCCAAAAGATGGGTTTTTACATTACCATGATTTAGGCGCTCAGGTTCAATCTTTGAATAAGTTTCTTAAAAGAGTAAGCACAGGTAAGTATAAAGAGTACACTTTTAAAAATTTTCGTTTTGAAAAAGACATCCACAAAGATGGAAAGATAAACGAAGTACTAAAATCAGGTCAAAATTTATTAGTACAAATTGTAAAAGAACCCATATCAACCAAAGGTCCTAGACTTAGTTCAGAATTGTCTATTGCTGGAAGATATATAGTATTAGTTCCTTTTTCGGATAGAGTTTCTGTTTCTCAAAAAATTGAAGATTCTAAAGAAAAAGAACGATTAAAAAGATTGGCTAAGAGTATCAAACCAAAAGGATTTGGAGTTATTCTTAGAACTGTGGCAGAAGGGAAAAAAGTTGCGGAGTTAGATAGAGATCTACAAAATTCGTTAGATCGATGGAAAACAATGTGCAAACGAATTGCCAACACTAACACACCTACCAAAATTTTAAGTGAGTTAAATAGAGCATCTTCTATTTTAAGAGATGTTATGAATGATTCTTTTACTAGTATTGTTACTAATGACGAAGTTTTAAAACTTGAGATTAAAGATTATTTACAAGAAATTTATCCTGAAAAGGAAAGTATTGTAAAATTTCATCGCTCTCAAGTTCCTATTTTTGAAAAGTATGGTATTGAACGCCAAATAAAAACCTCTTTTGGTAAAACTGTTTCTATGAGCAGAGGTGCCTATTTAGTAATAGAGCACACAGAAGCACTACATGTAATTGATGTAAATAGCGGTAACAGATCTAATAAACAAGGATCTCAAGAAGAAACCGCTTTAGAAGTTAATTTGATTGCAGCTACTGAAGTTGCTAGACAGTTACAATTAAGAGATATGGGTGGAATAATTGTGGTTGATTTTATCGATATGAATAAAGCTGAAAACAGACAAAAACTGTATCAACATTTGAAAGATCAAATGGCTTTAGATAGAACCAAACACAAAATACTACCACCAAGTAAATTTGGTCTTGTTCAAATAACCAGACAACGAGTTAGACCTGAACTCAGCATAAAAACCATGGAGCCCAATCCGAACCCAAACAATGAGGTGGAAGCTCCTATTGTACTATTAGATAAGTTTGAAAATGAATTGGAACGTATTCTGTCAAACCCAAAAAATAAAAAAGTAGCCCTACATGTTCATCCGTTTGTGGCAGCTTATTTAAATGAAGGAATTCTATCAGTAAGAAATAAATGGTTTTTAAAACATAAAAAGTGGATCTCAATTATACCAAGAGATGCTTACAAATACCTACAATATAAGTTTAAAATACAACGTAAGTAAGGTTATAATTTTTTATCAAAAAAAGCCCGCATTTAAAAATGCGGGCTTTTTATTTTTCTAATAATTTTGCTTTATCTGTTCGATGCTATTGTAACATCTTCTTTCCATAGACTTACTTTTGCTATCGAACTATCTTGATAGGTAATTTCTCTTAAAGAGTTGTTATTCCATCGAAACCATTTTCCAACTTTCTTCCCATCCTTATAAAATCCAAGAGTGATTTTATTTCCTTTGTTGTCATATTCTTTCCAAACTCCTGTTAGCTTCTTATCTTTAAAATATCCTTGTTGATGAATCTTACCGTTTGCATGATAATATGTCGCTTTTACTAAATCTCCTTCTTTCTTAAAAGTTGGTTCAACTTTTTCTTGTGCTTGCGCTAATCCTATGGTTAAAGCAAACATAAAAACGAATAATTTTTTCATAATTCTAGGGTTTTGATTAACAATTATGAAACAAATGTAATATTAAATTTACATTCATGCAACTTTTAGTTAACATTAAGTTAACATTAAAACCAAAAACCTAGATTAAATAACCAGAAACTGTTCTTTGTATCCGGACTCCAACTATATTTAATTTCTATAGGTCCTAAGAAGGTTTCTAAACCATAACCAATTGCGTAACCTGACAATGAATCGTCAAAAATTTGGAGATTCTTAAACACATTTTCCTCTACTCTGGCAAAATTTACTAAAAAACTAAGATGTTGTTTGTTGAACAACTCGTACCTTAATAAAAACTCTGATCGTAAAAATGAGTTTCCAGAAAGAGCTGCAAATTCATATCCGTAAAATCGATAAAAAGTATTGATATAGTTTTTATTGTATCCACCTAAATAAAAATCAAACACATCTGAACTTGGGGTTTCAAAAGCAAAACCAGCATCATTAGTGTATTGAAATGTCATTTTATCCCAAAAAGTAGTTGCAAACCCTATGGTACCAGCTAACTGTAAAAAGGGCTCAAAGTCATCATTATAATCTGTAGAAGAAGCGTACAATACACTTCCTAAGTCTGCATAAAAACCTTTGGTTGGAAACTGTTTTTTATCAAAAGTATCTAATTTTAAATAGCCTTTAAGATTTAAATAAGTACTGTTATCAAAAGTAGTTTGATTACTATTAGAAAGTAATGTCTCTGTCTTTATATTTAAATACTTTACCTCTGCAGCTAGACCTATAGCAAACTTTCTGCTAAATGTTGTTTGGATAAATAATTCATTTGTTAAGTCTGAGTAACTTAAATTAATTGTATTTACAGGACTATTTTCTGTATTAAAAGGAGCATTGTTTGTAAAGTGATTGTATCTAGATTTTAAACCGTAACTCACATAAAAACCATTGTCTACAAAATAGTTAAGATTATACCTGAGGTTATCTCCTAAAACCGCATCAAATGAAAACTGATCATTTTTTATAAACAGTCCCTTATGTACATAATTTGCTAATACTGCAGATTCGTAAAGTAAATCATAATGAGCCCCTAATTTTAAAAATGACTGTGACTCATTTTCTTTTACATTAAAAACCAATGTGTTTTTACCGTTTTCTTTTTTGATTGAGTAATCAACTCTTTCATAATTATCTGTAGCTGTAAGAAAGTCCATTCTTTCCCTAATCTCCCCCAAAGTAACACTGTCTCCTCTCTGAATCTTAAGCTTTCCTCTTACATAAGCTGGTGTGAATTGATCTGTGTTGTGGACTTCTAAATAATCAACTCGAAAGGGTTTATTTGATACTTTGATTGATTTTTTGATTTTTTTTGTTTGAAGTTCTGCCAGACTATCAAAGGTTTTTGAATATTGCTTTCCTATTTCGGCTCCTTTAACAATCATTTCATCTGCTCTATTAAAATCTACAACAGAAAAATCTGAAATATCTGGTTGAATATGAAGATCTAATATCTTTAATCGATCTTTACTTTCTCTGTAAACATCATAGCTAACAATTTGATTTAAAATTGCAACAGCTGATGTAAGGTCATGTCTGTTTCTTAGTCCTTTTTGAACATCAACACCAATAATAAAATCGACTCCTTTAGATTTCATTACATCTACAGGAAAATTATTAGCAACACCTCCATCTACAAGTAATTTCCCGTTAAGTTCAACAGGGTTTAAAAGTGTTGGAAAGGCACCACTTACCCTCAACGCTAAAGGTAAAAACCCTTTTTCTAACAATACTTCTTTACCGTTTTCAACATTTGTTCCTATACAGAAAAAAGGTATCGGCAACTTAGAAAAATCTTTAATAGAATCTACTGGAGAAAGAATATAGGTGAGTAAGTCTAAAACATTCTGGCCTTTTGAAACCGCTTTGGGTAATTGAATTCCTGATTTGGTTACTGGAAGTGCAAACGCATGCTTTTCGCCAAATTCTTTTTCAAAAAATGGCAATGCATTTCTAGGAAATTGATCTTGTAAAAGAGATGTGAAGTCTATTTTTTGAACAATCTCTTTTATCTGTTTCGATGAATAACCTGCTGCATACAAACCTCCAACAATTGCACCCATGCTTGTACCACCAATGTAATCTATTTGTAAACCTGTTTTTTCTATCTCTTCTAAAACACCAATATGCGCCAAACCTTTAGCTCCGCCACCACTTAAAACAAGTCCAACTTTTGGAGACTTATTTTGAGCAAAAAAGGTTGATGTAAAAACAACCAATACAAAGACTAAAACTTTTTTCACGATGGTTTTTTGTTGAAATACTCAAAGATTTTTTTGGCTCTACTTTGTCCAATTTCATCTATAAGTTCTTCAAATGTAGCATTTTTAACACGTTTTGCAGATTTAAATTTTCGTAATAAAACAGTTATTGTTTGTTTACCTATATTCGGAATTTGTTCTAATTCAGATTGAATTGCGCTTTTACTTCGTTTGTTTCTGTGAAATGTTATTCCAAATCTGTGTGCTTCATTCCGTAGATATTGAATGATTTTTAAAGTTTCTGATTTCTTGTCTAAATACATTGGAATGGAATCTCCAGGGTAATATATTTCCTCTAGTCTTTTAGCTATTCCGATAATGGCAATTTTTCCTCGCAATCCTAAAACATCTAAACTTTTTAATGCTGATGAAAGTTGTCCTTTTCCTCCGTCTATTACAATTAATTGAGGTAACGGTTCGTTTTCGCTTAACAATCGCTTATATCGTCTATAAACCACTTCTTCCATAGAGGCAAAATCATCTGGCCCTTCAACTGTTTTAATGTTATAATGACGATATTCTTTCTTACTAGGTTTTCCATCTCTAAACACAACACATGCAGCTACAGGATGAGTTCCTTGAATGTTTGAGTTATCAAAACACTCAATATGTCTTGGTTCTTCAGACAAACGTAAATCTTTTTGCATTTGTGTCATAATTCTCTTGACATGACGGTCTGGATCTACAATTTTGATTTGTTTAAACTGTTCTTGTCTGTAATATTTTGCATTGCGTTCTGAAAGTTCAACAATTCGCTTTTTGTCTCCTAATTTTGGTACAGTAACTTTTAAATCATCACCTAAATCTAACTCAAAAGGAACATAAATTTCTTTTGATGTTGAATTGAATCGTTGACGAATTTCAATGATAGCCATTTCAAGAATTTCTTGATCGGTTTCTTCTAATTTTTTCTTTATTTCTGTTGTATGAGACTGAATGATGGATCCATTGGCTATCTTAAAGAAATTGATATATCCATAACTTTCATCTGAAATGATTGAAAAAACATCAACGTTATTAATGCTTGGGTTTACAATGGTAGATTTAGATTGGTAATTAGACAATAAATCAATTTTCTCTTTAATTTTTTGAGCTTCTTCAAATTCCATTTTTTCAGCAAACTCATGCATTTTAGCTTCAAAAAATTGTAAGCTGTCTTTAAAGTTTCCTTTTACAATATTTCTAATAGCTTTAATGCTTTTTTGGTATTCACTTTCTTTTTCAAAACCTTGACAGGCTCCTTTACAATTTCCTAAATGATATTCTAAGCAAACTTTATATTTTTCTGCTTCAATCTTCTCTTGACTCAAGTCATAATTACAAGTTCTTAATGGATATAATTCACGGATTAAATCCAATAAAATCTTTACTGTCCTTATACTTGTGTATGGTCCAAAATATTCAGATCCGTCTTTAATTACTTTTCGAGTCATGAATATTCTAGGAAATCGTTCTTTTTTAATGCAAAGCCATGGATACGTTTTATCATCCTTTAGCATGATATTGTATCTAGGTTGATACTTTTTTATCAGATTATTTTCTAATAAAAGTGCATCGGTTTCAGTGTTGACAACAATGTGTTTGACATCTGCTATCTTCTTGACTAAAATTCGAGTTTTAGCAGTATCATGATTTTTAGTGAAGTAAGACTTGACTCTTTTCTGTAGGTTTTTTGCTTTTCCTACATATAAAATCTTACCCTCTTTATCATAATATTGATAGACACCTGGAGAATTAGGAAGAGTTTGTAAGAGTAAAGAGAGGTCCTTAGCCATATAGCTAAGGTAAAAGAATTTTAAATAATTCTGATATCCTTAAGACTTCTTGATTTCTTTTGGAAAGGCTTGTTTGCTAAAAATAAAAAGCAATGCCACACCAACAGAAATGTAAGAGTCTGCAAGGTTGAAAATATAATTAAAAAAGGTAAAATTATCTCCACCTACAAAAGGAATCCAGCTAGGAAATGTTCCGTTTTCTATGATAGGAAAATAGAACATATCTACAACCTTACCATAAAAAATTGTTCCATAGGGATTGTCTGAAAAAAGAGTAGCAACAGTTGACGTTGAATCATCAAAAATAACTCCATAAAAAACAGAATCAATGATATTACCAATAGCACCAGCAAAGATTAATGAAATGGATATTATGGCGATAGTTGGTAAATTCTTTTTTAGAGAATCAAAAATCCAATAGAGAATTAGTGGCACAATAGCTAGCCTGAATAGAGTAAGAAATAATTTACCGGTTTTCCCTCCAAATTCCATTCCCATTGCCATTCCGTTATTTTCAACAAACTTGATGATAAACCAATCAAACACTTCAACTTCTTCGAAAAGTCTGAAACTTGTTTTAATATAGATTTTAACGATTTGATCTAAAAGAATCGCTATGATAATAATTGAAAATGCAATTTGTTTTTTAGACATAAGCTTAAAAGCTAATTGTAGGAAACTTTAAATTATTGTCTTCTTTTAGCTTCTATACTTAATGTGGCGTGAGGAACGAGTTTTAAACGTTCTTTCTGAATTAGTTTACCTGTTACTCTGCAAATACCATACGTTTTGTTTTCAATACGTATTAAAGCATTTTTTAAATCACGAATAAATTTTTCTTGACGAATCGCTAACTGGACATTTGCTTCTTTACTCATAGTGTCTGAACCTTCCTCAAATGATTTAAATTGAGGAGAAGTATCGTCAGTACCATTATTTAATCCGTTCTTATATGAACTTTGAAGTAAAGCCAAATCTTCTTCGGCTCTTTCTATTTTTTTTAGGATAATTTCTTTGAACTCATTTAAGTCCTCATCAGAATATCTTAACAAATCTGCTCCCATAATCTTAGATTTTTTCTATTACTATTTTACTTTTAATTTGATCAAATTCTATGTCAATTCCATTAGATAATTCAGCAACAAACTCTAACTCATTTGTTAAAGTTTCATTCATAACATAGTCTTTGTTCTTGTTTATTGATTGTTCTAATTCATCAAACTTTAAAACTGTTAGTTTTATTTTATCTGTGACTTCAAAACCGGAATCTTTCCTTGCATTTTGAATTCTATTCACTAATTCTCTTGCAATTCCCTCTTCTCTTAAATCCTCTGTAATTGTAACATCTAATGCAACAGTTAATGAGCCCTCATTTGCTACTAACCACCCTTCTATATCTTTAGAGGATATTTCAACATCAGCGAGTTCCAAGGTAATCATTTTTCCATCAATTTCAACAGATATTTTCCCCTCTTTTTCTACAGAAGCAATATGAGATTGGGTGAAATTTCGTACAGCATTGGCTATCAATTTCATGTCTTTACCAAACTTAGGCCCTAGAGTTTTAAAATTTGGTTTGATTTGTTTTACCAAGATATCCGATGCATCATCTAACAACTCAATCTCTTTGATATTCACCTCATGTTTAATCAAATTTGATACAGCAGATATTTCTTCTTTCTGTTGATTGTTGTCAACTGGAATCATGATTTTTTGGAGCGGTTGACGAACTTTAATCTTCTCTTTTGCACGGAGTGATAACACAAGAGATGAAATCGTTTGTGCATTCTCCATTTTTCGTTCCAATGATTTATCTACAAATGAAGAATCAAACTCTGGAAATTGAGATAAGTGAATACTCTCAAAGTTTTCTTTTTGAGTGACAGCGTTCAAGTCTCTATATAATTGATCCATATAAAATGGTACAATTGGCGCTCCTAATTTGGCAATCGTTTCCATACATGTGTATAAAGTTTGATATGCCGATATTTTGTCTTGTTGATAGTCTCCTTTCCAGAATCTTCTTCTGCTTAATCGAACATACCAATTACTTAAATAATCTTGAGTAAAATCTGAAATTGCTCTTGCTGCTCTTGTAGGTTCGTATTCTGAATAAAATTTATCGACCTTTTCTATCAATGTGTGTAATTCTGAGAGAATCCAACGATCCAATTCAGGTCTATCTTTTAAAGGAATATCTTCTTCTGTGTAAGAAAACCCATCAATATTTGTGTAAAGAGAAAAGAAAGAATATGTATTATATAATGTTCCGAAGAACTTACGTTTCACCTCTTCAATGCCATCAACATCAAATTTTAAATTATCCCACGGGTTTGCATTCGAAATCATATACCAACGAGTGGCATCTGCTCCGTATTTCTCTAAAGTTTCAAATGGATCTGTAGCATTTCCTAAACGTTTAGACATTTTCTGTCCATTTTTATCTAACACCAATCCGTTAGACACTACATTTTTGTATGCAACAGAATCAAAAACCATTGTTGCTATCGCATGTAATGTATAGAACCAACCTCTCGTTTGATCTACACCTTCAGCAATAAAATCTGCTGGAAATGATTTATTTTCATCAATCAATTCCTTATTTTCAAATGGATAATGCCATTGAGCATATGGCATAGAGCCAGAATCAAACCAAACATCAATCAAATCGCTTTCGCGTTTCATCGGTTTTCCAGAAGGAGAAACCAATACAATTTGATCTACAATATTTTTGTGTAAATCGATTTTTGCATAGTTTTCGTCTGACATGTTTCCTGCTTCAAATTCAGCAAAAATATCGGCTTCGAGAACCTCAGCCTCTACTGCTTTTTTCATCTCAGCTTTTAACTCTGCTACCGAACCAATACAGATTTCTTCTTGCTTATCTTCTGTTCTCCAAATTGGTAATGGAATTCCCCAATAACGAGAGCGAGATAAATTCCAATCGTTAGCATTTGCCAACCAGTTTCCAAAACGGCCTTCACCAGTTGATTTTGGTTTCCAATTGATGGTGGAGTTCAAATCATGCATTCGATCTTTTACATCGGTAACTTTGATAAACCAAGAATCTAAAGGGTAATATAAAATTGGTTTGTCTGTTCTCCAACAATTTGGATAACTATGTTTGTATTTTTCTACCTTAAAGGCTTTGTTTTCTGTCTTTAATTTAATGGCAATTTCTACATCTATAGATTTCACCGGAGCTTCACCTTCATTGTAATATTCATTCTTTACATACTTTCCTCCAAACTCTCCAACTTCTGGTCTAAAACGACCTTGTAAATCTACCAATGGAACCAAATTATCGTTCTCATCTTTGACTAACAGGGGTGGAATTACTGGAGTTGCTTGTTTGGCAACCAAAGCATCATCTGCTCCAAAAGTAGGTGCAGTATGTACTATTCCTGTTCCGTCTTCTGTAGTTACAAAATCTCCTGAGATAACTCTAAATGCATCTTGAGGATTGTCATTTGGTAATACATAGTCTAACAATTGTTCGTATCGAATTCCGACTAAATCTTTCCCGACAAACTCTTTAACAATATAAAAAGGAATCTTTTTATCCCCCGAATTATATTCGTTTAACGCATCTGAGTTTTCAACTTGCACATTGTTTTTTCCTCCAAATTGTTTCTCAACTAAATTCTTTGCAAGAATTACTTTTATGGGTTCAAACGTATATTGATTGAACGTTTCAACCAATACATAATTAATTTTAGGACCAACAGTTAATGCTGTATTACTTGGCAAAGTCCAAGGAGTGGTTGTCCAAGCTAAGAAATAAACATTTCCTTCGTTTTGTAAAAATTCTGGGAGTGTTTCTTCTATGGCTTTAAATTGTGCAGTTACGGTTGTATCGGTTACATCTTGGTAAGTTCCTGGTTGATTTAATTCGTGAGAACTTAATCCTGTTCCTGCTTTTGGAGAATAAGGCTGAATCGTATATCCTTTGTATAACAAATCTTTCGAGTAAATTTGCTTTAACAACCACCAAACACTTTCCATGTATTTTGGTTCATAGGTAATATATGGATCATCCATATTTACCCAATATCCCATTTTCTGAGTTAAGTCATTCCAAATACCTGTATAACGCATAACTGCTTTTCTACATGCTGCATTATACTCTTCTACTGAAATTGTTTTCCCAATATCTTCTTTGGTAATCCCAAGTTCTTTTTCTACTCCCAATTCAATTGGTAGACCGTGAGTATCCCAACCTGCTTTTCTTTTTACCTGATACCCTTTCATGGTTTTGTAACGAGGAAAGATATCTTTAATCGCTCTTGCCAATACATGGTGAACTCCAGGTAAACCATTAGCTGAAGGTGGTCCTTCAAAAAATACGTAAGGAGGTTTTCCTTCTCGAGTAGAAACACTCTTTTCAAAGATGTTGTTTTCTTCCCAATAGGCCAGCACTTCTTTGGCTACTTTTGGCAAGTTAAGTCCTTTATATTCAGGAAACTTTGTACTCATGAATTACAATTTCTTATAAGACTGCGAAAATACAGAATTTCTTGTAATTCATTACGTTAGATTGGGCTATTTTGGTAGAACTAAATAGTTGCTTTTAACTAGAACTTTTTTCCTTTGAGTTTAAAAAGTATTTTTAATCTTAAATACTTAAAAATTCTAGCAAAAACTTGGTTGTATTTAAAATTGAAAAGGTTATCAATTAATTGATTTGTAGTTAAATTTTGGTGAAAAAATTGGACCCTGTTTTCAATTTGTTCATCAGAATATCTGCTGTACATTCGTTTCGCAGATTCTTCGCTTAAACGCCATTTGAATAGTTTATTTTTTCTCCATCTTTTTTTGTACAAATTAAAGTCTGTAGAACCTTTACGTATGTAGTCATAAATGTATTCTGAAGCTAACTCAGCTGTTTGCATTGCATACCTTATACCTTCTCCTCCCCTTGGATTAATTGCAGAAACAGCATCTCCAACCCCAACAATTTTATTAGAATAAAATTTATCTTTTAAACCAACGCTATAACGCAACAAACCACCATGCTTATCTAAAATTTCAAATTCTTTTGTTTCTAAATATTCATGAATGATATTCTCTGTGATTTTTTTTGTGGTTTTGTCAGTTTTCTCTTGGTCTTTAGATTTTACATGCGTTTTTCCTGCTCCAACTTTTAAAATTCGATTCTCCATTGGAAAAATCCAAGAATATCCTTTTAACGCCCATTTATGCCCCAAGAAAAAAACAAGTTTGTCTTTAAAACGATCGTAAACCTCTTGTTCAACTTTTATAATATATTCTGTTCCACTACCCAAAACCATCTCGGGTTGTTGCTCTTTCTCTTGGTACATGACTTTTCTTAAAGGTCCTGTAGCATCAACAACAATTTTTGAAAAGACAACTTTTGTTTTTTGAGATTTTACATCTAACAATTCTAATTCTACACCAGTATCAGTTACTTTTTTATTGATGTATTTATGACCCATCCAAACGTCTGCTCCTAAACTTTTTGATTCATCTGCTAGAAATTGACGTAGTTTTTTAAAGTCTAAAACAACTCCTTTTTTGGTTTCACCTCTCCAAACAAATTTCTCTTTTGTACACTGAATTTCTATATCGCTCCAATAAGATCCTATTGTCCAATCTGGAATATCAAATTCTTTAAGAGGTTCTAATGTCATTCCAGCACTAGAAAAGTTATTGTCTTCAAAAGATTCATAGCGTTCTATAAGCAAAGTTTTTAAGCCTTTTTTTGCTAAACTTCTTGCTGCTTGACCTCCAGCAGGCCCACCACCAACAACCACAATATCATATAAGTATTCTGACATATTTGATTAAGAAATTCCTCTTTCTTTTTTGATAGATTCGTATGCTTTTTGGATGCTTTGAAACTTTTCTTGAGCTCCTTTTAAGTGTTCTTTTCCAACACCTTGTAATTTATCTGGATGGTATTTTTTTGCCATTTTTCTATAGGCTTTTTTCAACTCGTTATCTGATGCAGATTTTTCTATTTCTAAAATTTTATAAGAGGAATCTGTCTCGTCATAAAACATGGCTTTGATAGATTCAAAGTCATATGAATTGATGTATAAATATCCTGCAATTTTTTTAATTTCTTCAACTTCACTTTCTGAAACATGACCATCTGATTTTGCTAAGCCAAACAAGAAATGAAGTAATTGCAATCTAGAAGCATGAGGCATATGTTGTCTTATCTGCATACAAACTTGTCTTGCAGATATCTTTTTTTTCATAATACCTTTAAACAACTTAAATGCATGATTAGCTCTTTCTTTTCCATACATTCCAACAAATTGAGTTCGAACATAATTCAATTCGTTTTGGTCTACTTTACCATCTGATTTAATAACAATTGCTGCCAATATAAGTAAGCTAATTTCAAAATCCCCAGATTGAATATTGCTTTGTTGAGAGGTAGAACTTTGTTGGAATCTTCTTGCATCTTTTTTAAAATCTTCTCTTGTATTTGCGTCTATGACAGATCCTACAGCAAAGCCAATAATAGCTCCTATTGGACCGCCAGATACAAATCCAATTCCTGCTCCTAACCATTTACTGAAACTTCCCATTTATTTAATTTCTGTAACTCAAAGATACGGTTTTGATTGTCTTATTATATGTATCTTTGCACTGTAAAAATTATAAAAAAATGTATCCAGAAGAATTAGTAAAACCGATGCGTGAAGAATTAACCAATAATGGTTTTCAATCGCTACAAACTTCAGATGATGTAGAAAATGCAATTTCTAAACAAGGAACAACTTTGGTAATGGTAAACTCTGTTTGCGGTTGTGCTGCAGGAACAGCAAGACCTGGAACAATAGCTTCTTTACAAGGAACCAAAAAACCAGATAATTTAACAACTGTTTTTGCAGGTGTTGATAAAGAATCTGTTGCAAAAGCAAGAGAACACATGGTTCCTTTTCCTCCGTCTTCTCCAGCAGTTGCTTTGTTTAAAGATGGTGAGTTAGTTCATATGCTAGAGCGTCATCATATTGAAGGAAGATCCGCTCAAATGATTGCAGAAAATTTAGCTTCTGCTTATACAGAGTTCTGCTGATTGAAGTAAGAAATTCGACTCAATAAAAGAATAAAAAACCACCCTTATAAGGGTGGTTTTTTATTCTTGATATTCTAAAATATCTGCAGGTTGGCAATCAAGAGCTTTACAGATTGCTTCTAATGTAGAAAAACGGACTGCTTTTGCTTTTCCTGATTTTAATATAGAAAGATTGGCAGTTGTAATTCCGATGATTTCAGCAAGCTCTTTACTTTTCATTTTTCGCTTTGCCAACATCACATCTAAGTTTACAATTATTGGCATCGCTTAAATAGTTAAATCGTTTTCTTGTTGAATTTCAATTCCTCTTTTCATGATTTGTGCAAAAATGAAAATAATAATAGAAAGAAAAACAAAATCACTTGAGAATAAGTCTATTTCAAAACTATGTTTTTTTCCAATAATCTGCACATGTATATTGTGTATGATTGCAACAATCCACAAATAAAAAACACTATAACTTATCTTTTGCAATAGAAGTTGAACGGTTGTATTAAAGGGTTGCTTAATGTTTAGTTTCCTAAGTAATTTAATAGCTAAAAGAGCAATGTAAGCCTCAAGAGCAAATAAGATAACCTTATAAGAAACAATAAATGAATACTGAATAAAACTATGATCTCTGTACTGATATAAATTCAAACCTTCGTACAAATTTCTTGAAGCTTCTAGGTTTTCAATACTTAAAAGATAGGTTACTAGAATTGTCCCTGACCTAATGAGTAGTCCTATAAAAGCGAACCAAGAAATAAATTTCATGATTTTTAATAGCTTTTCTGTTTTCATAATGAAGAAATTTAAGTTGTTATATATATTCTATTTATCCATAAACCAAAGTACGTGTCCGCAATTATCACAGATATAGTTTTTAGCTTTTTTGTTTAACCAATCTAGTTTAAAAAAAGTCATTTTTTTTGTGTTCATTAATGTTTCTCGTTCCCAAAAAGTGTCATTTTTACAAATGTTACAATTTAACTTATTCCCTTTAATACTTATTTGCTTTGATATATGTGTGTTTGACATGTTTTCTGATTTTTTAATAATTATAAGTTGATTCATTTACCCAATGAAACTTTCTGCTAAGAAGTCTAAACTGTGATTCAGGGATTCTTTTTAATTGAACATTCAGGTTGTTTTCATTTAAAACACCATTCAAACTCAATTGACCGTTGTCAGAAACTGTGTAAGTAAATTTTTGAAGCAAAGAGTTATTTGCATCTTTCAAAGCAATAACTTTAGTCTCAGTGTTTTCTTCAAAGGTGTATCTATCGATATGATCATTCATTTTTTTTACAATCGCTTTGCCCTTTTGATCAATGATAAAATAGTTCCAACGAAAATCATCTGTTAAAAGAGGTGCTAACGTATCTTGTTTATGGATAAAAATTTCAGCTTTCCAGATTCCTCTTAACTCAGAAGAGGATTGAAGCTGTTCTGTTGCTTTAAAATAAATAAAACATTGAACAGTTACTATTAAACACACTATAATTATCATTGCCTTTTTAAAAAAACGAATCACTTTTAATAAAGTATTGTTTTTGATATAGTTGATAAGCTCCGTTTTTTCTATTGTTTCATTCTTGAAGAAAAATTGAAAGATTCGTCTACCATTCACAATCAATAAAATAGTTGCCATCATCACTAAATGAGTAGAGAATAATTTTACTGGAATGTCGTATGTAAGATTCATTATTGCGACATTAACCATGATTCCTAAAACTAGCATACTTCCTAAAGTAACTGTTTTACGATTGATTAATAATAAGCCTCCAATAATTTCTAATGAGCCAAGGAAAATATTATAAGCCATGGAATGACCCATAAATGTCCAGGCCAGTCCCATAGGAGACATATCACCAACAGGTTGAATTAACAACTCTAAACTTGGGTCAGCAAACTGACCTTTAAAAACTTTAGCCAATCCATAAAGAATCATCGCGGCAATTAAAAAAATTCTTAAAATTACCTGAAGCCAATATATTAAAGTGGAGTATGACTTTCTTTTCTTATCTAGTAAAGTCCATATAATTGTAACAAAAAAAGCTAAAATAAGGTTAAGTCCAAATCGCACATAATCAAATGATCGATCTCCGCTCCCTGTACTTTCCATTTTGAAGTCTGCTCCCCAATTCAGAATAGTATCTGCAAACCAACGCATAGGAGCCTCTATAAAGAGAGCTAAAAATAGCAATAGAATAAATAAAGTAAAATAACTAAAAGTAAACCTAAAAAATATTTTAGATGTTGTATCCCCGTTTTGAGGTTTTCTAATTGTTTTCATAGAATAAAAATCATACACAAATGTATGAAATTTATTGTAAAACAATAATAAAACATTAATAAAAGGTAATTTTTTAATATTTTACTTTAATGAAGTTGTTTTAAAAATAGTAACTGTTTTTCCATTTGGCAATTGCAAGTCAATAGACTTTCTGTCTTTTAATTCCTTTCTTTGATATTGATTGAGTGAACAAAAGTCATTGAATTTTTTTCCGTCATACAATGCAACTTCGTCTCCCTGACGAAGACCCATATTCCAAATATCACTTCCTTTTACGATTTTCATGATTCTCATTTTCCCTTTGTGAAAAATTACGGAGCAAGGAAAACTTTGAAATTCGTCTATAATTCTGGAAGAGGAAACGTGCAGTTCTTGTTGTTTTAAGCTCAAGAAAAGTTGTTGTTTTTTCCAAAGTTTGTTTCCTATTTTGGAAGATTTCTGATTATTATAATATACTACAGGAGATAATTTTACTTGTTTAGAAGTCGTTTCGGATAATTGAAAAATCTTAGGCTGCGAAGAAGTTAAAATTCCGTTGAAATCAAAACTTCCAGTGTACATGTCAACTTGAGGTAAATCTTTTAAACCGGTAAGATTATAATTTCGTTTAGAGATATTAGAAAAACCTCCTGCTCCTGTGTCTAACAAAAACCTAAATTTATTCTTTTTGTGTTTCAAAAAAACATAGGGCCTATTATTAGAAAAAATAAAATCTAGTTGATGCATTTCTTTTACATTTTCAGTAGTATAATTGGAAGGGTACATAATTAAGATTTGATTCTTGTAATCAATAACCCAATTAAACTCTTTAATGATATCTACTCCTAAGATACCGTCAACTTTATAACAGGAAAAAATATCATTCTCTGGTGCATTCAATATTTTATGTCCTGAAATTTTTCTGCTTCCTAATTCTACTTTTCCACTTTTATAAAAGCGCATCTTACTTTTTAACCCACTAGATGAGTTAATCGTAATGACTCTTCTTGTCTTTTTAAGACTTTTCTCTGCCCAAGAATATGATACGGTGTACTGAGCACCTGTATCAAAAGCAAGTTGTTTTTCTTCGCCATTGAAAATCATTGGAATAATTATTAAACCTAAATCGTTTCTAAAAGGAATAGTGTCCTGAAATGCTTGAGAATTGATGTTCTGTAAAAACAGAATAAAGAGAAGAAATAAGAGTTGTTTTTTCATCTGTCTATATTTATGCTATACTTTTTTGATCACATTGGTTACAATTCCCCAAATAACAAAATCATTTTCTTCTGTAATTTTTATTGGTGAATATTTAGGATTTTCTGGTTGCAACCACACCTCTTGTTTTTCAACTCGCAAGCGTTTTACGGTAAACTCACCATCTAAAAAACAAACTGCAATTTTGTTGTTTTTTGGTTCCAGACTTCTATCAATAACCAACAAATCTTCATCATCTAAACCAGCATCTATCATTGATTGTCCTTTTACTTTCGCAAAAAAAGTGGCTTCTTTATTTTTAACCAAAACTTCGTCTAGCGAAATTCTCTTTTCTCTAAAATCATCTGCTGGTGATGGAAAACCTGCTGAGATTCCGGTATCAAAAAATAAGATTCCGCTACTATTTGTTTCTTTGGGTGTGAAGAACTCTATTGATGTTGATTTTTTCATTAGTTTTTAAATTTTTCTTTGCACTCATTGCAGAAATACTTTGTCTTTTCAAAAAAAGGAAACAACATGTAAAAGATATTTTTTCTTTCTAATGGCGCAATTAAAATTCTATTAGAATTGCATTGGAGGCACAACAAATCATGTCCTTTTTTGTCTTTTTGATACTCTCTTATATCGTTATAAATCTTTACTGCTTTTTCAAAATCATTGTTATGAACCAAGAGTTTTACGCCTCCAATTGCGTTGCTAATTAAAGGGTCAGAATCTATTGTTTTTTCATCCATTAACATTGTTTTAATTCCTTCTGAATCTAATTTAGATTTTGTGACGTGAGCTTCTGTTGAATACTCATATACTTCTAAGATTGTATAATTATCATTCATAGTAAAACTAACTACTTAACGTGAATAATGTCATTAATATTTGTTGTGTATTTAGGAGATAATCGTTCTTGTTTCATTTTCCACGTACGTTGTAAATCTTGACTCGCCAATTTAATTTTATCCGATTTGTACTTTCTATTCAGCTTGTCTATTGATTTCATTAAAGAAGCGTGTTTTGGATCTTCATGAGAAAATAAATCTAACTGATGATTCTCTGTTGGCACCAATCCCATAACAATAACTCCAGCTTTTTTGTACCTAATTCCTGGTTTGAAAACATCTTCAACAATTTGAATCGCTGCTTTTGAAATGAGTAATGAAGAGTTTGTTGGATATGAGAAAACTGCTGTTTTAGAAGCTTTATGCTTTGGCATATATTTTTCATATCGATCGCTTCTTATAAATACATACAACATGTGACAACTAGAGTTTTGTGCTCTTAATTTTTCTGCACAAGCGTTTGCAAATGTTGAGATTCTTTCTTTTATATTTTCTATATCCGAATAAGTTCTCTCAAAACTTCTAGTCGTTGCAATCATCTTTTTAGAGGCAACTTCATCTAACAAAATTTTAGATATTCCTTGTAAATCTTTTTGTAATCTCCAAGCAACAATGGAGAGTTCTTTTAAAACCCAATCACTAGAAATTTGGGTGAAATCATACGCTGTTTGACATCCTTTGGCTTTTAATCTTTTTTCCAAACCTCTTCCAATACCCCAAACCTTATGTATAGGTGTCCACTGTAATGCTTTGATTCTCTTTTCTTCTGAATCTATAATGCAAACACCTCCTGTTTTTTTAATGTTAGAACGAGCAATTTTATTAGCCACTTTACTGAGTGCTTTTGTAGGTGCAATTCCTACACAAGTTGGAATTCCAGTCCATTTTAAAATTCGGTTTCGCATTTGATGTGCATATTCTGTAAAATCGTAGTTATCAAAACCTTTGAATTCTAAAAAAGCTTCGTCTATACTGTATACTTCAACATCTGGAGAAAATTGTTCTAAAATTCGCATTACTCTTGCACTCATATCTCCGTACAAAGGATAGTTGGATGATAAGACAGAAATTTGGTTCTCTTTACAAAAATGTTCCCATTTAAAAATTGGAGCTCCCATAGGCAAACCTAATGCCTTAGCTTCATCGCTTCTAGAAATAATACAACCATCATTATTACTTAGAATTCCAACAGGCTTTCCTCGTAACATTGGGTTAAACACTCGCTCACAAGAAGCATAAAAGTTATTACAATCTACCAATCCAAACATCGTTATAAAGATATGAATCCGTTCATCATAAAAATAAAGGAGAGTTAATTATATTTGAACAATTTCCATACTATGAATATTATTGATATTATCATAACAGCCTTGTTAATTTTTGCTTTTGCAAAAGGTTTTACAAAAGGCCTTTTTGTTGAAGTTGCTTCGTTGCTTGCTTTGATTTTGGGTATTTATGGAGCCATTCACTTTTCGTTTTTAGTGTCTGATATTTTAGTTGATTTCGTTTCTTGGGAAGAGAATTATATCAGTTTAGCTTCGTTTGCTATTACATTTATAATTATTGTGGTTGCAATTACAATATCTGGTAAAGCATTGACAAAGATTGCCGATTTTGCTGCTCTAGGTTTGGTAAATAAAATATTAGGGGGTGTTTTTAGTTTGATGAAAAGCTTATTAATTTTAAGTATTTTGCTTTTCTTTTTTCACAAAATAAACACGAAAATTCGTTTGGTAAAAAAAGACACTTTAAATAGTTCTATCTTATACAATCCTGTTAAAGAAGTTGTTCCTACAATTTTTCCTACGCTTTTTGAGGAAGTAGAAGAGAGAAATTGATGGATTATATAAAAACAAAAAACCAAGGATTAGGATCCTCAGCTTCTTATTACAATTAACAATCTCATATTAAAAGTTTACAAAGGTTATCATATTCAATTGATCCCTACTAGATGATTGGAATACCTGACTCATATAACCCACTTCAAATCGAACATTTTTATTGAATTTGTAACCTAAACCTCCATAGATTCGATTTCTATCAAATACGTTTCCGTCTCCATTTAAAAAAATTTCATTGTACCCAGATAAATAATAATTGGGATTCTTAAAAGGAATATTAATTCCTAAAAAGTATCGAAACCTTGTTCTAAAGTCACTTTGTATGAAGCGCTGTTCAAATCGATATCGATGTTGTATAGCTACAGAGCCTATTTTTCGTTTTGTTATTAACTGTTGATAGATTCTATGCTCTTCTACTGTTGACTGATTATCTAAAATTCCTGTAAAATTCTCTGAATTGATATATCCATAACCAAGCAACAAGTTTGTGTTAGAGGTAATATTATACCCTAAACCACTTCGTATTAGCAATTGTTCTAAATCTCCAATAATATTATAATTACGATATTGGATTTCGTGATGGAGGTTCCACTTTTCGTTGAACTGTTTATTTCCAAAATAAATTAACCAGTTACCTAATCCATCTGTTTGACTAAAAGATAAAAGTGGAATAAGTACAAAAACTGCAACAATTAGTTTCTTCATTTGCTTAATAAAAAGTAACTGATCCATCTTTAATATCGTACATGGCTCCAACAATTTTAATTTCATCATGTTCTTCCATTTCATTTAAAACGGCACTTTTCATTCTGATATTATCTATGGTCATATACACATTTTTTTGTGCTACAGAGTTTACAAAATCAATATTTTTTGATGTTCTTTCTGAAGCACCTTCAGGTGTTGTAACGGCTTCAACTGCTGGTTTTAACTTACTTATCAATGTGGTTAAGTTTCCTAGTTTTGCATCATCACAAGCTCCTTTTACTGCTCCGCAAGAGGTATGCCCTAAAACAACAACAACTTTAGTTCCAGCAAGCTTACAAGCAAACTCCATACTTCCTAAAATATCATCATTTACAAAGTTTCCGGCAATTCTAATACTAAAAACGTCTCCTATTCCTTGGTCAAAAATCAATTCTGCTGACACTCTAGAATCTATACAGTGTAATATAGTTGCAAAAGGATATTGTCCAGTGCTCGTATCAAAAACCTGATTTAATAAGTCTCTATTTACTTCTTTATTTGTTAAAAAGCGTTTATTGCCATCTTTTAGCATTTGGATTGCTATATCTGGTGTTATTGAAGATTGTGATTCTTTAGTTTGTGCTTTCATCTGTTCTCTTTATTTCTTGTATATATTACTTTACATGTGTTTTATCTAGTTTAAAAAACTTTATAAAGCTAGGTGGGTTTTCTATAATTCCTCTCTCAGAAATTAGTTTAATATTGATACTTCTCTCTTTTGCTTTCAAAGAGAAGTCTTCTAATATTTCTATAATATCATTATCTAAATATCTTGTATTCGTTACATCTAATGTTAAAAAGGTTTCTTCTGGAAGTCTATCTAACTCTTTTAAGATCGCTCCTTTGTTAAAAAATGTAACCTCTTCTGCTAATGTCATTTTAACATTATGGTTTTTATTATCTACCTCTTCAATATGTAAGAAGTGTGAATTTTGAAAGTTTTTAATTAATATAACTACAATCCCTACTGCTAATCCCATTCCAATTCCTACTAAAAGGTCAGTAAAAACAATTCCTAAAACTGTTACTGTAAATGGAAGAAATTGCTTCCATCCTAATAAATACATTTTCTTAAATAATGTTGGTTTAGCAAGTTTGTATCCAACTACTAATAAAATTGCTGCTAAAACAGATAATGGAATTTTATTTAATAATCCTGGAATTAAAACAACAGAAATTAATAGAAAAAACCCATGAATAATTGCAGAAGCTTTACTTCTTCCTCCAGATTGTATGTTAGCAGAACTTCTAACTATTACCTGAGTTATTGGTAAACCTCCTATCAATCCAGAAATAATATTTCCAGTTCCTTGAGCTAGTAACTCTCTGTTTGTAGGTGTTACATTTTTGTGAGGATCTAATTTATCTGTTGCTTCAACACACAATAAAGTTTCTAAACTTGCAACCAATGCGATTGTAAATGCAACTACCCATATTTCTGAAGTAAATATTGCTGAAAAATTAGGAAATGTAAATTGAGCGAGAAAAGATGAGGCATCTTCAGGGATTGGCACACTTACTAAGTGTGATGTAGATATTCCAAACTTATCATCACCTTCTGTTAAGACATAATAAATGATTCCTAGAGCTACGGCTACCAAAGGTCCTTGAATTAGTTGAAAAATTTTAGCTTTTTTGGTTAGTATTCTTTCCCATAAAATTAACACAACTAATCCTGCTACACCCATAAGAGTAGAGCCAAGGCTTATAAAGTTGACAGATTTAATAATTTCTGAAAAAGTGTTTTCTCCATCAACTTGAAAAAAAGTAAAATCTCCTTCTGGATCAATATCGTATCCAAAAAAGTGTGGAATTTGTTTCAAGATGATTATTATTCCTATACCTGTAAGCATTCCTTTTATTACAGAGGAAGGAAAATAATAACCTATTATCCCTGCTTTTAAAAAACCAAATATTAACTGTATAACACCTCCTAAAACAACCGCGACTAGAAAGTTTTCATATCCCCCAAGAGTATCAATAGCTGTTAATACTATTGCTGCCAAACCAGCTGCTGGACCACTTACACCTATCTTTGATCCACTTAATGATCCTACTACTATACCACCAACAATACCAGCAATTAAACCAGAAAATAATGGGGCTCCACTTGCCAATGCTATACCTAAACAGAGAGGTAAAGCAACAAAAAACACTACTATACTAGCAGGTAAATCACTTTTAATACTTTTAAACATAAATAAAGAAATATGACTATCCAATAGAATATTTAGACAGACGGATTATACGTAAATAACTTAACTTTTGATTTTTAGGCTATGTTAATTCCTCTGGTGGAGGAGAAACCTTTTCTACAAAATTGTTTTGATAATGAATTAATGAAAAGTAAGTGTTTTTATTCAATTTTTCTGAATTAAAGGTAACCAGAAAGAGAGTTTGACTTACTATTTTAAATTCTTGATCATTTAAAGGTTCTTGTACTTTACTTTCTTCATTTTCACCTTTATCCATATGCTCTGATAATTCAAAGCCTAAATCCATATAAGATGAGATTGCAGGTATTGTAATAGAAATTACAAACAGAAAAGTTAAAAAACAAGAAAATCTTACAAGTTTCATATAACTGTAAAAAAACAAAAATTAATTGAGGTTTAGTGTTTTTGTAGGCTAAAATCTAAAACTCTGTCAATAATTTTATGTTTTCTGAAGGTATCCATCCTAATTTTCCATCTGCAATTTTGATTTTATTCCAATCATCAACAGAATCTAAAACAGAAACTTTTGTTCCTTCGTGCAAGGTAAAAACATCCTCAGAATTATCTGTAGGAGCATTTTTTACGCTTATTTCTTGTGCATAAATTATCGCTTCTATTTTTGAAGTGCTCTCGTCGTATTCTTTGACAGTAAGTGCAATAGAAACAATCAAAAAGAAGAAACTAAATAGGCTTGAAATAAAGAAAATTCTTTTTCTGGTGGAGTTATCAGCAAAATAAAATCCTAAAAACAAAATGGAACCAAAAAAGGAAAAAACTACACAAACAATTGCCCATTGATTGTAAGATAGCTTCTTTACGAAAGATGCATCAATCTTGTCAAAAATAGTTTTAGGTAATTCTTCTATATTGTCAATAGTTAAACGTCTAGCAAAAACAAGATTGTTTGCTGCATCCTCATTTAAAGGGTCTAAAATCAAGGCTTTTTCGTAATTATAAATGGTTGGAGCTACTTGATTTAATTTGTAATGACAGTTTCCAAGATTGTAATATAGCTCTGAAGAAATAAAGCCCATTTTTTCGATGGAATCATACGTCTGAATAGCTTCTTGAAACTTGCCTTCTTTGTATTGACTATTTGCTGTTGTAAACAAAGCATCAGGGTTCTGAGCAAACAAACCTTGAAAGATAAAAAACAATATATAAGTTATTTTTTTCATCAGAAATGTTTATCTATTTGAGTGATTACTGACTTTGCTTTTTCATAATCTTCATTCATCATGACTTGCGTAACGGGTGAGTACCTTGCTAAATCACAACTATCAAATACATTGATAAATTTAGAAATGGTTTCTTGACCTACTTCTTTCTCTGCTAAAAAACTTGAGATTTTATCTCTACTAATATCAGATGTTTCTATTCCTAATTTTGCTTTTAAATAATTGTGCAATGCTTTTTCTAAGGCAATATAAAACTCGTCTTCATTTTTAATTTGCTTCTTAGCAGTAGATAAGTATTTTTTTGCCAAATTATCTGCTTTTCTCAATTTACTGCCAAGAATATCATTGTTTCTGGCTTCATTTCTTTTCGCAATTAAAATTCCAGCCGGTATCATTACAAGAGGTAAAATAAGTAACAAATAAAAGAGGTTAGATTGGTAAAAATCTGATTGTTCATTCATTACAAAAGAACTTTTAGTTTGAATGTATCTGAAATTTTTACCTGTAGTAACAACATCTTTTTTAATTGTATTGTTTTTGTCTGAATTAGTAATTAATTCTTTACCTTCTATTACTTCAATAAACAAATCATCTGATGTTACTGTTTTATATTTTTTTGTTCTTGGATTGAAGTAAGAAAAACTAACACTTGGTATTTTATACTTTCCCTTATATTGAGGAACCACAGTAAATTCTTTAGCTACAGAACCTTTAATTCCGTCTGACAAAACCACTACTTTTTCTCTTTGTTCTGGAGTAAAAACTTCTAATTCTGAAGGTGTTTTGATTTCTGGAATTTCAAATAATTTTAAATTTCCTTTTCCTTTTACTTTGGCAGAAACTAGAGCTGTTTCGTTAGATTTTAACGTATTTCTACTGGAAGTTACAGAAAATGAGAAATCTCCAACTGCTCCAGAAAAATCTTCTGGTTTTCCCTCTAATGGTAATTCTTTAGGTATTATAATTTTTTTAGCAGAAGCGAAAGATCGACTTACATTTCTAGTAATTTGATTTCCAAAAAAATCGGCTCTTCCAGTTGGAACACCAATAACTACATCCATTTTCATTGGGTCAATGGAAAGTCTACCGGATTTTGTAGGTATTAAAAATTGCTTTTTAAGAACTACATATCTGTATTGTTCTCCATTATAAGTTCCCATTCTCACAGGAAGTCCATTTACTCGAATTTCTTGATTCCAAAAACCATCATATTGGGGGGATTCTGTAACCGAATAATCATTTACACTTACATTTTGACTAACATATAATTTGTATTCAACATAAATTCCCTCTCCTATGTAAGGTCTAGATTTAGAAATTTCTGCCACCAAATGAATGTTTTGTTCAGCGATATAATTTGGATCATTTGGGTCTTTAGGTACATCTACTGGGTCTAAAACAATAACTTTAACCGGTTCAGATTTAATTGTTTTTCCTTGATACTCTATGCTTGCAGAAGGAATATTATACTCTCCTTTTTTTAGAGGCTTTAGAATGTAGGTAAATGATTTATTAAAAATTACCTCTTTGCTTCCATTAATCCAAGACATGGATTGACTAATCGATTGACTTGGGCCTGCAATAACACGAAAGTTCTTAAAATTAGGTGGCTTAAAATTATCTGCTCCTTGTTTGTTGACAGAAAACTGAATTCTTAAACGTTGGTTAGCCCCTAATTTATTCTTACTTAATGTTGCTTTTAATTCAGCTTCTTGTGCATAAGTAAATGAACTTATGAGTACTAATAAAACAATATGTAAAAACTTAATTCTCATCTAATCTACTTGCAAAAAGTATTTTTTTACCAATCTTTTTCTTGAGGAATTTTGGGTCCTTTAGCCTTTTTTGCATTCATCTTCTTTTGAGTTTTTTTCTCTTCATTTTTTAAACTTTCTAACAATTGTTTTAATTGTTGAGGAGATAACTTAGTCTTTTTAGGCTTTGGTTTTTTGTTTTTGTCTTTATCTTTCTTAGGGTCTTTGTTCTTTTTGTTTTTGTCGTCATCACCTTTGTCATTGTCCTTATTAGGGTCTTTTTTATCCTTGTCTTTTCCGTCGTTTTTGTCCTTATTATTCTCGTCGTCTTTATCCTGCTTGTCTTTTTTATTATCTTCTTTATTCTTTTGATCGTTCTTTTTATTCTGTTTTTGATCTTCAATTTTTGATTTTGCTACAGCAAGATTGTAACGTGTTTCATCATCATTAGGATTGTTTCTTAATGCGTTTTTATAGGCCTCTGCTGCTTCTGGATATTTTTTAAGTTCCATTAAACTGTTACCCAAATTATGATAGGATTCAGCTTTAGACATTTTATCTTTTGTGCTTTTTGCAGCAATATCAAATTGAGGTGCTGCCTCTTTAAAGTTTTTTTCTTGATATAAAGCATTACCTAAATTGTAGGTTGCTTTTTTGTATACACCATTTTTTTCAAGAGCCTTTTTATATTCCACAGATGCATCTGTAAATTTTTGTTGATTGTATAGCTTGTTTCCTTGTCTAACAAATTTTCTAGATTCTCTTTTTAGTTGAGTAGAATCAATTTTTTTCTGAGCTTCAACACCATTGGAAGCTAATAATAGGCCTAATAAAAATAGTAATGTTCTCATTATTGCTTATTTTCTTCGTTAAATAAATCTACTTTTTGTAGCCATTTTGTTTTTCTTTCTAACAAGAATATATCCAAAATTAAAAATAACAAACCGATTGCTAGAAACCACTGAAATTGATCTTTATAGTCTGAAAACTGCTTTGTTTCAAACTCGTTTTTTTGTGCATTTGCAATAATTTCTTCTATTGCTTTTACTGGTTTGTCAGTCACATTTCCATCTATGTATGACCCTTGTGCAGAATTTGCAATCGATTGTAAAACTTCTGGTTTTCTTTGCGTTAAAACAGTTTCGCCTCTTGTATTCTTTTTGTATCCAATTAGGGATCCATTTATTTTTAGTGGAATTCTAGCCTCTTTTTCTTGACCAACTCCAATTGTATAGACTTTAATTCCATCTTCCGACATCGCTTTTGCAGCACCTATTGTTTCTTCTTGATGATCTTCACCATCAGAGATAATGATTAGAAATCGATTGGTTTGTTCGTCGTTATTATAATAAGATTTTGCTAATTGTAAAGCTTCATTAATTGCTGTTCCTTGACTAGAAACCATATCTGGATTTGCGTTTTGCAAAAACATTTTTGCTGCTGCATGATCTGTAGTAATTGGCAACAAAGGATAAGAGTTCCCTGCATAAACAATAACTCCAACTCGATCACTTCCAAGTTTATCAATGATTTTAGAGATAATCTGTTTTGATTTTTCCAGTCTATTAGGAGCAATATCTTCTGCCAACATACTTTTAGAAACGTCTAAAGCGAAAACAACATCTACACCTTCTCTTTTAACAGTTTTTAGTTGTGTTCCCATTTTAGGATTGGTTAACCCTAAAATTAAAAACAGAAAACCAAGACTTAAAAACACCAACTTTAAAACCGACTTAAAAGTGGATGAATTAGGAGCTAAACGTCTTAAAATAATAGAATTTGCAAATCTTTTTTGAGTTCTTTTTTTCCACCATAAAACCAATAGAAAAACCAACAGCATTATAGGAATAATGATGAGCAAGTAAAAATAAATGGGTTCTTCTATTCTGTATAAATCTGACATTATATAAAACTTTTAAATAATGTGTTTCTTAATAAAAACTCTAAAAGCAACAATCCTAAAGCTGCAAAAATTAAGATTCTGTATTTTTCTTGATAGTTGTAATATTTAAATTCTTCAATTTTTGTTTTTTCCAGCTTATCTATTTCATTATAAATAGCTTTTAGTTTTGTATTATCTGTTGCTCTAAAGTATTGTCCTTCGGTTTGATTGGCGATATATTTTAACAATTCTTCATCAATTTCCACTTGTTGTTTACGAAATTGTAATCTTCCTGTTCTTGGGTTTTTTGCATATGGAAAATCTGCCATTCCATTAGTTCCAATTCCAATTGTATATACTTTTATGTTTAGTTCTGTTGCAAGGTCTGTTGCTGTTTTAGGGTCAATAAACCCAGAATTATTGACACCGTCTGTTAACAAAATGATAACTTTACTTTTGGCTTTACTATCTTTTAGTCGGTTTACTGCAGATCCTAATCCCATTCCTATTGCCGTTCCTCCTTCTAACTGACCCCATTTTATTTCAGAAATAGTTCTTTTAATTATCCCTTCATCACTAGTAATCGGTGTTTGTGTAAAGCTTTCTCCAGCATAGACAACAATTCCTATTCTATCATTAGGTCTTCTGTTCACAAAATTTGTAGCAACCACTTTTAGGGCTTCCAGTCTGTTGGGTTTTAAATCTTTTGCCAACATACTTGCAGAAACATCAATTGCCATAACAATATCAATCCCTCGATTGGCTTTTGTTTTTTTACTTACTGAAACGTTTCTTGGTCTAGCCAATGCAACAATAATAAGTGCTAAAGCTATCAATCTAAAAACATATAACAACGCTTTAAGTTTTGGCAAGAAAGTCCCTGATAAACCAAAGTTTTTAGTACTTGGAATCGTTAATGCTGCTGCATCTTTTTTTCTGAAAAAGATATTCCAAGTTGCTAATAATGGAATTATTAATAGCAACCATAGAAATTCTTGGTTATGAAATTCAAAATTACTCCAATTCATCTTCTACCTTCTCTTCTATTTTTTTTGCTTTTAAGTTTTCAATCACTGCTTCAGCATCTTTTCTATCTTCTTCAATTTCATTCGCAAGTGGTTTTGATTTTGCAAATTTTACCAAATCTGCCTCTTGTAAAAGAGCTCTTAATTTTTCTATAAACCCTTTGTTTGTGTCAATAGTTTCAGCATCATTTAAATCTGAAAGCGTTTCGATTAATTCATCAGTAGTTTTTTCTAAAGCTGAAATTTTTAATTCTCTTTCTATGTAGGATCGAACAATATCTGTTAGTTCACTGTAGAATTTTTTTACCTCATTATTTTGCCACAATAGTTTTTTGTCTAGCTCTGAAAGTGAATCTAAGGCTTCTTCTAAAGGTGATTTTGTTGGCACAATAACTATTTCTTCTTCTGATTTTTTTCTAGATTTCAAAAACCAAATCAACGCAATTATTAAAACCAAACCTATCAATCCCCAATACACATAATGCTTATAATCATCAAAGATTAAGGGTTCTTCTTTTACAGGTTTGATGTTAAACATTCTAACTTTTGTTGTATCTATCTTAACCGTTGCAACGTTTATTAATATTGAATCTGTTAGAAATGCTCTATTTCGAATAAAAACTTGTTGTTGTGGAATATAAAATGCTCCACTATCAAAACTGGTTAGGATAAACTTTCTGATTAGGCTATTTTTTACAGTCTCTATCTTTGTAGAATCTACAATTTCTAACCCTTTTAAATTATCCAATGTAGGAAGAATCACGTTGGCAGTATCAGAAACTGTCAATTTGTAAGTAAACTGTTCGCCAATTCTTATTTGGGTTGTATCAACGTCTACTTTTACGTTTTGAGAAAAACCAAAAGTAAAGGTTAGTAGAAATATGTAAAAAATTAGCTTTTTCATCTTTTATCTACCTTTGTGTTTAAAGTATCCTAGTAACATTTTTACGTAACTTTCATCAACTCTACAATCTAAACTTCCTGATCCACTTCTTTTAAAAGTTTGATGATAATAATCTTTTAATTGCAACGCTTTGGCTTTGTATTGCAATCTTACTTTTTTTGACGATGTATTTATCAATTGAATAGAACCTGTCTCAGAATCCAACATTGGAACAACTCCTAAGTTTGGAATTTCTTCATCGTGTTTATCATACACTCTTACTCCGGTTATATCATGTTTGTTACCAACAATTTTTAATGTTTTTTCATATCCATCATCCATAAAATCTGACAATGCAAATACAATCGCTTTCTTTTTCATCACATTGGATAAAAATTTGAAAGCTTGAGATATGTCTGTTCTTTTACTTTTAGGGTGGAATTCAATCAACTCTCGAATGATTCTTAGCACATGACTTTTCCCTTTTTTGGGAGGAATAAATAATTCTATTTGATCTGTAAATAAAATTAAACCAACTTTATCATTGTTTTGAATTGCAGAAAAAGCCAATGTTGCTGCAATTTCTGTTAATGTATCTTTCTTGAATTGATTACTTGTTCCAAAATGTTCTGAGCCAGAAACATCCACCATCAACATCATGGTTAACTCTCTTTCTTCTTCAAAAACTTTTACATAGGGTTCGTTGTAACGAGCTGTTACATTCCAATCTATTGCTCTAACATCATCACCAAATTGATATTGACGAACCTCAGAAAATGTCATTCCACGACCTTTAAAGGAGGAGTGATATTCTCCGCCAAAGATATGATCAGACAAACGCCTTGTCTTGATTTCAATCTTCCGAACTTTCTTTAATATCTCTTTAGTATCCATATTCAATTTTTAGATAGTAGATTTTGATTTCTCTAACTGTAATTCTAAATTCTTAAATTTAAATACTATGGCACTTCAATTTCGTTAACTATAGAGTTAATAATGTCAACAGAGTTTATGTTTTCTGCCTCTGCTTCATATGTGATTCCAATTCTGTGACGCAAAACATCATGAACAACGGCTCTAACATCTTCTGGAATTACATATCCTCTTCTTTTAATAAATGCATAACATTTAGCTGCTTTTGCTAAGTTGATGCTTCCTCTTGGTGAAGCTCCGAAACTGATCAGTCCATCTAAATTTGATAAATTATATCTGCTTGGAAAACGAGTTGCAAAAATGATGTCTAAAATATATTTTTCGATTTTTTCATCCATATAGACTTCATTGACAACCTCTCTAGCTTTTATAATCTGCTCTACAGAAACTACAGGGTTTACTTGACTAAAACTACCTTGTAAGTTTTGACGCATGATCGTTTGCTCATCTTCTAACTGTGGATATTCTATGACTGTTTTTAGCATAAAACGGTCAACTTGTGCTTCTGGCAATGGATAAGTTCCTTCTTGTTCTAATGGGTTTTGTGTTGCCATAACCAAGAAAGGCTCATCTAACTTAAAGGTTTCTTCACCAATGGTAATTTGTCTTTCTTGCATTGCTTCTAACAATGCTGATTGTACTTTTGCCGGTGCTCTGTTAATCTCATCTGCCAATACAAAGTTGGCAAAAATTGGCCCTTTCTTTATTGTAAAATCATTTTCTTTTACATTGTAAATCATGGTTCCAACAACATCTGCAGGCAATAAATCTGGGGTAAACTGAACTCTACTAAAACTTCCTTGTACTGCTTTTGATAATGTGTTGATTGCTAATGTTTTTGCTAATCCAGGTACACCCTCAAGCAAAATGTGTCCATTTCCTAATAAGCCTATTAGTAATCTTTCTATCATTTGCTTTTGACCCACAATGACTTTATTCATTTCTGTTGTAAGGGAATCAACAAAAGCACTTTCTATCGCTATTTTTTCATTAATAGCTCTAACATCTACATCCATATTCTGAATATTTGGTATTTGAAAATTTTAATAAAAACAAAGCTACAATAATAGCGTTTTTAAGTTTGTTAAAGATAGGTTAAAGGTAGATTCTTATTGAGTTGAGCTAATCTTTCAGGTTTAAGAGCTCAAAGTTTCCTTTTGAATATTTTCCATAAGTAAAATAGTGTATCCAATCTCCTAAATTAAAATACTTGCTTTTAGAATTTAATTGGATTTCTAGAGGTAGATGTCTATGACCAAAAACAAAGAAGTCTCTATGCTTTTCTGTAAGCTTTTTTTTGCAGTATTGAGCTAACCATTCATTTTCTTCTTCTAAAAATTTTATGTCTTCGTCTCCAGAGATCAACTTGTTTTTGACAGACATATACTGACCTAAAGAAACACCTAGGTCAGGGTGAAACCAGCGAAATAACCACTGAAAGAAAGGAAAAGTAAACACTTTTTTCATTCGTTTGTATCCTTTATCGCCTGGCCCAAGGCCATCTCCATGACCTATAAAAAATTGCTTGTTATCTATTTGAAATTCTTGAGGTTGGTGATAAACTTTGATGTTCAATTCTTGTTCAAAATAGTCTTTCATCCAAAGATCATGATTTCCAACAAAAAAGTATATAGGAATTCCAGCATCAGAAATTTCTGCTAATTTTCCTAAAACTCGAACAAATCCTTTGGGAACTACTTTTTTATACTCGAACCAAAAATCAAACAAATCTCCTAATAAGAAAATAGCTTCTGCACTTTCTTTGATAGAATCTAACCAAGCCACAAACTTTTTCTCTCTAGGCAAACTTGATTTAAAATCAGGAGCACCTAGATGTTGATCTGAGGCAAAATAAATGTATTTCTCTTTTTGAGTATCAATAGAAATCATCAATACAAATAACGGTTATTCCTTTTTAGTATCCAATTCTAAAACCTTCTGAAGCATTTTATCATCTTTATGAATAACCTTATAGAATCCAACATCACCAAATAATCCATTAGCAATCGATGCTTTTAGGTATTTCTTTATGACTTGTTGAGTTTTGTATGAAGGGTTTAAATCCTTTATTTTTTTTGAATAATCTACAAAAACCTTTTCGTCTTTATCAAAATCGCTTAAAAATGTTTCTAAATCCCATTTTTTTAAAAGCTTTTTTCTGTTAGCATCGACATAATCAAAAGCGAAGTTGTTTAATGTTCTAAAATAGAAGGTGCTCAAGGTGAAAGTGGTATCGATTGGAACAAAAACATCTGGAATGATTCCACCTCCTCCATAAACGATTTTTCCTTTAGGCGTTGTAAACTGTAAACTGTCTGCGACAGGAATATTATCTTCATTTAATAATTCACCATTTTCTAATCTTTTTCTATAGTCATTATAGTAATCTGTATCACCATTTTTTGAGTAAGGTTTTTGAATAGATCTTCCTGTAGGTGTATAATATCTTGCTGTGGTTAATCTAACCGCAGATCCATCACCTAAACCCATTTCTTGTTGGACCAAACCTTTTCCAAAAGAACGTCTTCCTATTATTTTCCCTTTATCGTTATCTTGAAGAGCTCCTGCAACAATTTCGGATGCTGATGCTGAATTTTCATCAATTAACACATACAATTCTCCATCTTCAAAAAGACCTTTACTAGTTGCATACGATTTTCTTATTTGACCTTTATTGTTTTTAGTGTAAACCATCAAGGTTTCATCTTTCAAAAATTCATCGAGAATGCTTGTCGCAATATCTACATATCCTCCACCATTTCCTCTCAAGTCTAAAACTAAGTCTTGCATTCCGTTGTCAAGTAATTCTTTTAGAGAACTCTTGAATTCAGAATATGAGTTTCTAGCAAATCTATCTAGTTTTATATATCCAATTGTTTCATTTAGCATGTATGCTAAATCAACACTTTTAATATTCACTTTATTTCTCTCTAATTCTAATGTGAAAATAGAATCGTTTGTTTTTCTGTATACTTCTAATTTTACTGTTGTTTCAGGTGCTCCTTTTAAGAATTTTGGAACCTGAGATGATGATAAGTTTTTACCAAAAAGAGTGTCATTATTTGCTAACAAAATTCTATCTCCAGCTTTAATTCCAGCACGAATACTTGGTCCTCCTTTGATTGGTTGTACAACTGTAATTGAATCGTTAATCATTCTAAATTGAACACCAATACCTACAAAACTCCCTTGCATATTCTCTTGAATCGACTTTAGGTTTTCTTTTGGTATATACACAGAATGAGGATCTAATTTTCCTAAAATTTGTGTGATAGCACTGTCTAACAAATCATCTGTATTTACATCGTCTACATAATCTGTTTCGATGTACTCCATTAGCCTTTTTATTTTAGCTTCGTTGCTTGCTCTTCCACTAAGTGTAAAAGCATTTCCTCCATTGAAAAGAGTTCCTATTAAAATTCCTAAAATAGTAGCTAATGATAAATATATGGGTAAGTTTTTCTTATTCATTCGGTACGTGTAACAATTCTACTCCAGCCTTTTCTAAAAATTCTAAACCACTTGTGTCCTTATATGCATCTGTATAAACAACTCTTTTTATTCCTGCTTGGTGAATTAGCTTACTACATTGTTTACATGGTGATAGTGTTATGTATAATGTCGCTCCAGATGATGATTGTGTAGAGGCAGCAACTTTTAATATTGCATTTGCTTCAGCATGTAAAACTTCCCATTTGGTTACTTTGTCATCATCTTCACAGCAATTATCAAAACCTGTTGGTGTTCCGTTAAAACCATCAGAAATAATCATTCTTCCTTTTACAATTAAAGCGCCTACTTGTTTACGCTCACAATGAGAAAGCTTAGCCCATTCACGAGCCATTCTTAAATAAGCTTTATCGTATTTTAATTGTTTAGAATTCATAAAAGGCTAAGGTAGAAAGTTTCTAAAAATACAGAAGTTAATATATTACCAAAAAATACGTTCTTGAATCATTGGCAATACTACTCCAATAACAATAGAAGAACAGACCAAAACCCAATCTCTTTTAGTCATTTTTGTAAACATCTGTAGTGCAGTACCAACAAATAAAATTCCTAGAACAATAATTACTTGTGAAGCTTCAATACCTAAAGCAAACTCTAGCAAAGGCATTAGTTTATCTTCCTCTTTTCCAATCATTACTCTAAAAAAGTTACTGAATCCAAGACCATGAACTAAACCAAAAAACAGAGCAAAAAATATATTCAATTTTTCTTTTCCTAAAGACGCTTTGTCTACTCGGATTACATTGGCAAATCCTGTGATGAAAATTGTAACAGGTATTAAAAATTCAACTAATTCAATATCAATATTGATAATATCATATGCAGCTAAAGCTAGTGTTATTGTATGACCAATGGTAAAAAAAGTAATTAACCATAAGAGCTTTTTCCATTGTTTAGAATCGTAAACAACTGCCAAGACAATTAGAAATAAAATATGATCGTACGCATTAAAATCAAGTACATGATTCAATCCTAATTTAAAGTAGAGTATAAAATTATCCATTTATTATCTGTTTATCCAAAGTACTAATTCAGGTTTCTCTTCTCAACAAAAAATCGTTTTAAAAGTAAGCTGCATTCATCGGCTAAAACACCTTTTATTATCTTTGTTTTGGGGTGTAAAGTTGTTTTTAGATGTACAAAACCTCTTTGTGGTTCTGAGGCTCCATAAACGATTTTTCCTATTTGTGTCCAATAGCTCGCACTAGCACACATTTGGCAAGGTTCTAAAGTAACATACAACGTACAATCTCTTAAATATTTACCTCCTAAAAAATCCGCTGCAGATGTAAATGCCTGCATTTCTGCATGTGCTGTGACATCGTTTAGTGTTTCTGTTAAATTATGAGCTCTGGCAATAATTTGATCTTTAAAAACAATCAAAGCACCTACAGGAACCTCTCTTTTGTCAAAAGCTTTTTGAGCTTCTTCTAAAGCTTTTTTCATAAAATATGTATCATCAAAAGGCTGTAACATATGTGCTTATTAATGATTCAATATTACAAAAAGGAATTGACTTGTAAAATCGTATTTTTGCAATGAATATGTCTCAACTCTTAGATACTATAAAGCTTCCTGAAGATCTTAGAAGTCTTTCTAAAAATCAGTTGCCTCAATTGGCAAAAGAGCTGCGTAAATTCATTATAGATATAGTAGCCACAAAGGAAGGGCATTTAGGTGCAAGTTTAGGAGTTGTTGAGCTTACAATTGCTTTGCATTATATGTTTGATACTCCCTACGATTTATTAGTTTGGGATGTTGGGCATCAAGCTTACGGACACAAAATATTAACAGGCAGAAGAAATGTTTTTGATACCAATAGACAATTCAATGGCATTTCTGGGTTTCCAAAAAGAGAAGAAAGTGTTTACGATACTTTTGGCGTTGGACATAGTTCTACATCAATTTCTGCAGCATTAGGAATGGCAATTGCGTCTACCTTAAAAGGCGATTTAGAAAAACATCATATTGCAGTAATTGGAGATGCTTCAATTGCTAGTGGAATGGCATTTGAAGGGTTAAATCACGCTGGAGTTAGCAATGCTAATCTTCTAATTATTTTAAATGACAATGCTATAGGAATTGATCCTTCTGTTGGCGCTTTAAAAGAGTATTTAACCAAAGTTAAAACTGATAAAACATTAGCTAAGAATAATATAATAAAAGCACTAAGCTTTGATTATTCCGGACCAATCGATGGTCATGATTTTGATGCTCTTTTTTCTGAGTTATCTAGATTAAAAAAGAAAAAAGGACCTAAATTTTTGCACATTATAACCACAAAAGGAAAGGGTTTAAAACAGGCGGAAAAAGATCAAGTTAAATATCATGCTCCAGGGAAATTTGATGCTAAAACAGGAGAATTATCCAAAAGTATTGTTGAGAATCTTCCTCCAAAATATCAAGAAGTTTTTGGAGAAACCATTGTTGAGCTAGCCTCAAAAAACGAAAAAATTATTGGAATAACTCCTGCAATGTTAACAGGGAGTTCGTTAAAGTTAATGCTAGATAAGTTTCCAAAAAGAACATTTGATGTTGGTATTGCAGAACAACATGCTGTTACATTAGCTGCTGGTATGGCAACACAAGGAATAATTCCATATTGTAATATCTATTCCACTTTTTTGCAAAGAGCCTATGACCAAGTAATTCATGACGTTGCTTTGCAAAACTTACCTGTTATTTTCTGTTTAGATAGAGCTGGTTTGGTCGGTGAAGATGGAGCAACTCATCATGGAGTTTTTGATATTGCTTTTCTTAGAAATATTCCCAATCTAATTCTTTTTGCTCCAAGGAATGAAGAAGAATTAAGAAATATATTATATACTGCTCAATTAGGAATAGGAAATCCTATAGCAATTCGATATCCTAGAGGTAGAGGAAGTCAGCTGGATTGGAAAAAGTCTTTTCAAGAAATTAAAATTGGAATAGGAATTTGTTTACAGAAAGGGAATAAAGTAGCTGTTTTAAGTTTTGGTACAATAGGTAAAAATGTATCCAAAGCTATTGATGAACTGGATGCTATTGGTCATTATGATATGCGTTTTGCAAAACCTTTAGATGAAAAATTATTGAACACTATTTTTACCAATTACGAAACCATAGTTACGGTTGAAGACGGAGTTAAAAAAGGAGGTTTTGGTAGTGCGATTGCAGAGTTTGCTGTTAAAAATCACTTTACAAACTCAATTGAAGTACTTGGTATTCCTGATACATTTATAGAACACGGAACCATTGATGAACTTCAAAAACTCTGTGGATTGGATGTTGATTCTATATATGAAACCATAAAAAAATACACATAAAAAAAGGCGCTTTTCAGCACCTTTTTTTATCTAGGATAATACTTTGGTTGTTTCTCTTCTAGAATTATTTTGAAATACTTTTTGTCTCCATTTTCAGTAAAAACTACAACTGCTTCAGTCTCTTTTAACTCAAATGGAATTTCGATTTGCTTATTTCTATTGTTGTTATTCAAATCTCCATCAACTGGAATTGAATCTGAATTATCGTCTGTCTTTACAAAACCTTGATAAGTGTTTGGTTGCCCTAATTTTAGTTTTGAGTAACTTTCTCTTAAATAAATTCCATTTATTTGAAAAGCTTCTGTATCGTCTTTCTCCAAAACAAAATAAATATTTAATCCAGAACCTCCTCCTTTTACTCCAGCTGTCCATTTTTCAAAGTAGGCTTCTTTCACTTTAAAAGGTGTGTCCTTTTCTAGCTTGTATTTGTTACTAGCACATGCAGTGAACAAGAACACTAATAAACCTAATCTAAAAAGTTGTTTGCTGAAGAATTTCATCTAGTTTTTAATGAATTTTAATGTTTGTTTCTTACCGTTTACAGCAATATTTATAAAATAAATTCCTGCGTTAAGAGCTCTTACATTGACTTTTCTATCTGAAAGTACTCCTTGTTGAATCAATTTTCCTGTAAGATCTGAAATTTTATAATTCACTTTATCGCTAGCATTAAACTCATTACTAACAAAGTTCAACTCATCTATTGTAGGATTTGGGTACATAGTAAGCCCTAATTCTCCTAAAGAACTTGTATTTGTAGATAATGTTGCTTCTACGGTTGTTTCAAACATTCCGTTTCCGTGAGTCCCTATTAATAATTTGTTGTCAGAGGGTCTGTATACCAATCCACTTACAACCGAAAAACCTATTTGGTCTACAGCTTCAATATCCCAATCTCTAGAAGTTGGGTCATTAGAACTATACAAACCTCTTGCTGTACCAACTAAATATATTATTTCTGAACCAACTGTTGTAATTGCTGCAGAACGTATAGAGTGATTATTTAAATTTCTTTCTACTTCTGTCCAAGTTGGAGAAGCATCTGTAGCATTTGTAGTTAGAAAAATATTTGTAATACCATAATTAGCATAAACAGCTAAGGCAATATCTGGGTTTGTAGGATGTATTGCTAACCCACTCACTATAGTACCTCCAGAAGTTGATGCTCCTGAGGGAGTAATATTAACAGCCGATGTTAAATTAGGTTCGTTTGCTGGATCATCCCATCTAAAGATTCCTCCTTCATCTCCTCCAATTAATAGGTAACTAGAATTTGAGTCGTAAACTCCTCGAGTGGTGGCGAATGATCTTATATCTTCTCCTGTGGGTGTTAAACCACCATTATCCCAAGTACCTTGAGTAACATTTTCTGCATCTGTGGTCTTAAACAATCTACTTCTTCCTGCATAATATAAGTTATCATTGTTATCTGGGTCTAAATAAAAGTAAGTAACAAATTGGCTTGAAGAACCGTTAGGTGTTAAGTTTCTACCCCCATTTGGATAATTTGTAAACATATTACCGTTCTGCGTCCCCGCATAGACTTGTAAGTCTGCATCAGAATTTCTTCTTGCAATACCTACAGCAACACCATCTCCTCCAGCAAAAAGTGACATTTCTGTATTATTTGGAGCCCCAATATCTGTTCCTCCTATAGTTGTCCCATTATCTTGAGCGCCACCAGCAACAAAGTTTCCACCGTTTAAAGGGTCCATAGCTACGTGGTAGTATTGATAAGTTTGATAGTTGTTATTTAAATTGACCCAAGTGACCGTAGATGCATTGATATCTGTTGTTTTGTGAACACCACCATCTGTTCCAGAAAAAAGTATGTTTGGATTATTAGGATCAAATTGCAGAGAATGAATATCTGGATGATGTGTATCTCCTCCAAAACTGTACAAACCATAACTGGTATTACTTACATAGCCTCCAATTCTTTCGAATTGTGAGTCAGTAATAACATTCTCTATTTTGTAAACATTTGTACCTCCAACCACTACAAAATTTTCATTATCTGGTTTTACTGATACTACCAAGTCGTAACCTCCTTGAATGGCAAAAGGATCATTTCCTGTAAGGTTTCCTCCTGGTTCGTCTGGTAATTTTGAAGATAGATTTCTCCAGGTAGTTGAAACCTGGTCAAACTTCCATAAATCTGCCTCTATGTCTCCACCATTACCATTTCCATACAATACATACAAAGCATCTTGGTTAGAAGGGGCTAGTCCTAAAACTATTCTTCCTGTCGCAGCCCAATTAACTGGTGAATTTGTTTGAGCAATTCTTGTCCAAGAACCATTTCCTGTCGGAGAAGTCCAAACTCCACCCTGATCAGAGCTTCCTTCAAATGCTGCATAAACCCTTCCTGTACTTGTAATTACTACATCTGTTACTCCTGTTCCACCATTTGCGTCTAACTCACTAATTATTGTAGTTCCGTCAAATCTCAAAACCTCATTAAAAGCAGCAATCATTAAATCTCCATTTATTGGGTTTACTTTAATTGCAGATATTAAATCTAAACTAGAGTCAAAAGAGGTAAAATTAGAATTAGTTTCAGGTATTTGAGACCACGTCAATCCACTGTCAGTAGATTTCCATATTCCATTTCCAAACAAAAAACTTCCCAAACTTGCAGAATTACCTAATCTTTCTCCAGTTGCATAATACCAGATATTCTGGAAACCAGGTCTTGGGTCTTGTGCAATTGCGGTTACATTGTGAATCTCATCGTTTGCAGATACTTTTGTCCAAGATGTTCCTCCATCTGTAGTCCTAAACAATCCACTACTAACACCTCCAGCTAATATGGTATTGCTAGTTGGATCTGTAATGTCTATGACCATTCCTCTGGTTCTTCCTCCTAAATTAGAAGGGCCTCTTGACACATAGGTACTGGAAGTAGTTCTTTGAGCAATCTTTTTTTGTTTGGCAATTAAAGAGTTTTCAAACTCTCTTTTCTTTTCGTCTGCAGGAATTTGTTTTGTAACAGGGTTTCTCTGCATATTCAATTCATGCTCTAACCTTTCTTGGGTGAAAAGCATTTTTTCTTCAATCGTTTTTTTCTTTTTCTTTACCTTAGGTTTTAAGCTTATTTCAAATAAACTCTTTGAGTTTTTTTTTGTGTTTTGAAGATAAATACCAACAGATAATAAAGTTAAAATGAATAGGGGGAGTAATTTTCTAATTTTCATGGGTGTAGTTTTAAGGAAGATTTTTTAAAGTACTTGTCCTTGAATTTTTTTGTGTAATCGAATTGCATAACTATCGGACATTCTGGAAACAAAAGAGCAAACAGAAAGAATTCGTTCGTATATATTTTCTGATTTGCTTTTAAATTCTTTGGGTAAAAGATTCATTAATAACATATCGTAATTTGTTGTCTTTTGTAAAAAAGAGTTGTTTTGGGCTTTGATAAAAACGTGTAATAAATCTGCTAGAATTTTATATCCAGCGATTTCTTTTTCAATTACTTCTTTGCTTTTATATATTTTATCAATACTAATTTTTATTATGTCATTCATTTGTGCTTCATACTTACACCTGTCTAGCAAAGATTTTTCAAATTCTCCTTTTAAAATTGCGTTTTCGTTTTCTAAAAAAATGTCAACAGCTTCGTCAATCAATACTCCTATTGCCAAAGCTCTTAAATAACTTACTCTATCTTTTTTGTGTTCTAAAGCATGATATTTTTTACTGTTAATTTTATCTTTTACCAGCTTTATCATGTATTCTAAAGCATAATCTTCTTCTATCAATCCTAAATTGATACCATCTTCAAAATCGATAATTGTGTAGCAAATGTCATCAGCTGCTTCTACCAAATAGGCGAGAGGATGTCTGTAATAGGAAATGTCTTTTGTAGTTGATTTTTTGATCATTCCTAAATCTGAAACTACATCTTGAAAAGCTTCTTTATCTGATTGAAAAAAACCATACTTTTTATCAACTATATGAGATGTTGGTTTTTTAGGAAGAGATTCTTTTGGGTATTTTAAAAATGAGCCTAGGGTTGCATAGGATAATCGTAAACCTCCTTGAATTCCTTCTCTAGTTTCTGTAAGAATTTTGAATCCGTTTGCATTTCCTTCAAAATCAATTAAATCTTGGTATTCTTTATCTGAAAGTTGTTCTTTAAATTTTACTCCTTTTCCTGTTTTAAAATATTCTCCAATCGCTTTTTCTCCTGAATGCCCAAATGGTGGATTTCCAATATCATGCATCACAGATGCAGTAGCTACTATAGCCCCAAAATCATTGAATGTATATCCTAACTCTTTTAAATGGGGATGTTTTTCTAAAACAGCTTTCCCTACCTTTCTTCCTAAGGTTCTACCAACCACAGAAACTTCTAAACTGTGGGTTAATCTTGTGTGAACAAAATCAGTTTCTGATAATGGAATAACCTGTGTTTTGTCTTGTAAGCTTCTAAAAGCTTCAGAGAATATAATTCGATCAAAATCTACTTCAAATCCTAATCGTGTTTCGTCTTGTTTTGCTCTGTGCCTTTTTTCGGTATCACCGAATCGTTTGAGTGAAAGTAGTTGTTCCCAATTCATAATGGATAAAGATACTACTCAAAAAAAAAAGAACCTCGACAAAATTCGAGATTCTTTTTTCCCTTAAATTAAATTTTTATTTCTAAGACCCACACATCAAACAATCATCGTCTGGACCTCCGTTTTTAGAAGCATCAACCATTGCTTTGAACTCTTCTGGTGTCATTGGAGCTTCCTCTTCTACTTTTGGTTGCTCTTTTTTGTCTTTAGTTAACGTAAACTGAATTGCATTTACTGCAGATTTTGTTCTTAAATAATACATTCCTGTTTTTAATCCAGATTTCCATCCGTAGAAATGCATTGACGTTAGTTTTGCAAAATCAGGATCTTGCATAAACAAGTTCAATGATTGAGATTGATCAATAAAATATCCTCTATGACGAGCCATATCAATGATATCTTTCATGCTCATTTCCCAAACTGTTTTGTACAAGTCTTTTAAATCTTGTGGAATTTTTTCAATATGCTGAATTGATCCGTTTGCACGCATGATTTCTTCTTTCATATTGTTGTCCCAAAGATCTAATTCTAATAAGTCTTCTAATAGGTGTTTGTTTACCACAATAAACTCTCCAGACAATACACGTCTTGTATAAATATTGGAAGTGTAGGGTTCAAATGCTTCATTGTTTCCTAAAATTTGTGACGTAGATGCTGTTGGCATTGGCGCCACTAATAATGAATTTCTAACTCCGTGTTTCAATACGTTTTTACGAAGTTTTTTCCAATCCCATCTTCCGCTTAATTCTTCTTCTTGAATTCCCCACATATTGAACTGGAATTCTCCTTCTGACATTGGAGATCCTTTAAATGTAGAATATGGTTCTTTTGCTTTTGCAATCTCCATAGAAGATTGAACAGAAGCATAATATAAGGTTTCAAAAATTTCTTGATTCAGTTTTTTTGCTTCATCAGAAGTAAATGGCAAACGTAGCATGATAAATGCATCTGCCAATCCTTGAACTCCTAAACCTACTGGTCTATGTCGGAAGTTAGAGTTTTCAGCTTCTTTAACAGGATAGTAATTTCTATCAATTACAGTATCTAAGTTTCTGATGACTTTTTTGGTTACATCAAACAGTTTTTTATGATTAAAGAATTTTTCTCCCTTGTCATTCTCTGTTACAAATAATGGCAGCGCAATCGAAGCTAAGTTACATACAGCAACTTCGTCTTTTGCTGTGTACTCCATAATCTCTGTACACAAGTTTGAAGAACGAATGGTTCCTAAATTTTTCTGATTCGATTTACGGTTTACATGATCTTTGTATAACATGTAAGGAGTTCCTGTTTCAATTTGAGATTCTAATATTTTCTCCCACAGTTCACGAGCTTTGATTGTTTTTCTTCCTTTCCCTACTTTTTCATATCCTTCATACAGTTTTTCAAACTCATCACCGTAGGTGTCAAATAAATGAGGACATTCATTAGGGCACATTAATGTCCAATTACCGTCCTCTTGTACTCGTTTCATGAACAAATCTGGAACCCACATTGCATAAAACAAATCACGCGCTCTCATCTCTTCTTTACCATGATTTTTCTTTAAGTCAAGAAAATCCATAATGTCTGCATGCCAAGGCTCGATGTACATTGCAAAAGAACCTTTACGTTTTCCTCCACCTTGATCTACATAACGAGCTGTATCATTATACACTCGTAACATAGGCACAATTCCGTTTGATGTTCCGTTTGTTCCTCTAATGTAAGAACCTGTTGCTCTAACATTATGAATAGATAAACCTATTCCACCAGCAGACTGAGATATCTTAGCTGTTTGTTTTAGAGTGTCGTAAATTCCATCAATACTATCGTCTTGCATTTGTAATAAAAAACAAGAAGACATTTGAGGTTTAGGTGTTCCTGCATTGAAAAGTGTTGGTGTGGCATGTGTAAAATACTTTTTACTCATCAACTCATACGTTGCAATTGCTTCATCAATATCATTTAAATGAATTCCGATAGAAACACGCATTAACATGTGTTGTGGTCTTTCTACAATACTTCCGTTCAGTTTTAGAAGGTAAGAGCGTTCTAGGGTTTTAAACCCGAAGAAATCATAATTAAAGTCTCTACTGTAAATGATTGTAGAATCTAATTTTTCAGTATTGTCTTGAATAATTTCATAAACCTCGTCGGATAAAAGTGGTGCTTTTTTTCCTGTTCTTGGGTTTACATATTCATACAAATCTGTCATTGTTTCAGAAAAAGACTTCTTTGTGTTTTTATGTAAGTTAGACACGGCAATTCTTGCAGCTAATTTTGCATAATCTGGATGTGCTGTTGTCATTGTAGCTGCTATTTCTGCTGCTAAGCTATCTAGTTCTGATGTGGTTACGCCATCATATAAACCTTCAATAACTCGCATTGCTACTTTTACAGGATCAACAATTTTGTTGAGTCCATAACACATTTTTCTTACTCTTGCTGTGATTTTATCAAACATCACAGGCTCTTTCTTGCCGTCTCTTTTTAGTACATACATGCCAATGTAGTTTTAGATCGCCTTTTTAAGGCAATTGATTATGTTTAAAATTTTATCCTGATTCGGGGGTCAGGTTATTACACTTTTTTTAGACGAGGGTAGCGCTAAAAATCTGCATCAAAACTGATGCTTCCAGTTCCACCAGATTTTACTCCGGCTTTTTGATATTCTGAAACTCTTTTTTCAAAGAAGTTTGTTTTTCCTTCTAAAGAAATCATCTCCATAAAATCGAAAGGATTTGTTGCATTATATTCTTTTTCACAACCAAATTCTAACAACAATCTATCAGTTACAAACTCAAGATATTGTGTCATTAAGTTTGCATTCATTCCTATTAAACTAACAGGTAAAGATTCTGTTATGAATTCTCTTTCTATATCTAGTGCACTTATGATGATATGACGAATTCTGTCTTTTGATACTTTATTGTTCAAGTGATTGTTATGTAAATGCACAGCAAAATCACAATGCATTCCTTCATCTCTTGAGATCAACTCATTCGAAAAGGTAAGTCCTGGTAACAACCCTCTTTTCTTTAACCAAAAGATAGAACAAAATGCTCCAGAAAAGAAGATTCCTTCTACTGCAGCAAATGCTATTAATCTTTCTGCAAATGAATCTGACTCAATCCATTTTAGAGCCCAATCTGCTTTCTTTTTAATTGCTGGGAAGTTCTCTATTGCATTAAATAATTTATCTTTTTCTGCCTCATCTTTAACGTATGTGTCAATTAAAAGGGAGTAGGTTTCTGAATGGATATTTTCCATCATGATTTGAAAACCATAGAAAAATTTTGCTTCAGAGTACTGGACTTCGTTAACAAAGTTTTCTGCTAAGTTTTCATTGACTATTCCGTCAGAAGCAGCAAAAAATGCTAAGATATGTTTGATAAAATAACGTTCGTCGTTGGTAAGTTTGTTGTTCCAGTCACCTACATCTTCAGACAAGTCAATTTCTTCGGCTGTCCAAAAGCAAGCTTGTTGTTTTTTATACCATTCCCATAAATCATTATGTTGTATTGGAAAAATTACAAATCTGTTATCGTTCGGCGCTAAAATGGGTTCAATTGCAGACATATTTGTACTAATTGATAGTTTTTGGGATTAATTTTTTAAAATCGATGCTAACAAAGATTGGAATTTTTGCTTCAGAAAAAAAGTCATACTTATTCACAAATCCTAGCAAGTTTTTAACAAATTTTATCATATGTTCATTTTTTGATATTTTTTCCAAATCATAATGTTTTGTTTTTCAATGTTTTACATTGTTAAATTTTTGTTAAGCACTGTAAACGCTGACATTCTTGCAAAACGTCAATCTTAAATATTTTATGATCGTTTTTTAACAAAGTTTCGTTTTAATTTAGTGATTTTGTTTGCTGTTTTTTTACAATAAAAAATTCTTGTTCTTGTACAATTATGGATTCCAAAAACCTTGTTTTTTTATAATTGGTAATCAATTATTTACATTCTTAGGTATATTAACAAATAGTTATCAGTAGCAAATAAATTGATTAAAAGGCTTTTAACTTTTTTTTTAATAGTACATTTGTATCTTAATTTATTATTTTTTACAAGTGAAAAACGGAACAGTAAAATTTTTCAACGAGTCTAAAGGATTTGGATTTATCGTTGATAACGATTCAAAAGAAGAACACTTTGTTCATGTATCAGGACTGATTGATGAAATCAGAGAAGGTGATGCAGTAGAGTTTGAATTAAAAGAAGGTAGAAAAGGTTTAAACGCAGTTAGCGTTAGAGTTATTTAAATAATTTAGAGTACTTTTTTACAAAAGCCCAAGCAAATTTGCTTGGGCTTTTTTTATTTCTTTATAAAGTAGCTGTCATCTCTAGAGTAAATTCTAAATCAAAATTTAATAATGATGCATCAGAGAGCGTTGAACTATTATATTCAATACTAATTGAATTTGTGGAAAGAAATAAAGACTCTATCTGGTTTAAAATTGACTCATCTGAAATAGTAAAAACAGTCTGGTTTACCGACTCTTGGGTTACATTTAGGTTAGAAATACTGGCAATATTAACTCCATTAATCACTATAGTGGCATTTAATATTTCTGCACTAGGATTTCCATTAGCATTTGTGAATTTATAGCTAAGTGTATCAATATTTAACTCACTAACTTCACCTAAATTTGCAACAATATTGTTTAAATTTTCATTGATAACTTCGTTTGTTGCGTGAGGAGAACCATTTGTTTGAGGTACTTGTATCTCTATAGATTCTGTAATGCTTGTTTCTGTGGTAATTGTTACAGGAAGGTTGTCTTGACAAGTGACAAATAGTAAGGTAATTAGAAATAAAGGAAATAATTTTTTCATTTTTCTGTTTTTATCAAAGCTACAACTTTTTGTTCTTTGTATGATTACTATTCTTTTTTGTATTGTGAAGCTGTTTCTTCTAGGTCTTTATACCATTTTTCTCCAAATTTTCTAATAAGAGCTTCTTTAACAAACTTATAGACTGGAAAGTTTAACGACTTTCCTAATTCACATGCATCATCGCAAATATCCCATTTGTGATAATTAACAGCAAAAAAAGAACTATAGTTTTTAATTCTCACAGGATACAAATGACATGAAATTGGTTTTTTAAAATCAATAATTCCTTTATTAAAGGCCTCTTCAATTCCGCATTTGGTTATTCCTTTTTCATCAAATGTTACATATGCACATTCTTCTCCGTTAACTAGAGGTGTTTCTAGTTCACCAAAATCACTTACAATAGATGTTCCTTGCTCTTCAATGGCTTTGATTCCTTCTTCTCGTAAGAGATGTTTTATTTTTGGATATACTTCTTTCAAAACACCTACTTCTTCTTTTTCTAATGGTGCGCCAGCTTCTCCTTTGACACAACAAGCTCCTTTGCATGCATTTAAATTACATACAAATTCATTGTCAAAAATATCTTCCGAAACTATTGTCTTTCCTAGCTGAAACATCTTGACAAAAATATAAGTTATTTTACTTTCTATGTGTAATTTTGCACAACAATCAACATCTAGTCATGAAATTAAACTTTCAAGAAATTTTTACAGCATTTATGGTTTTATTTGCTGTAATAGATATTATAGGAAACATACCTATCATTATTGATCTTAGAAAAAAAGTTGGTGGTATGTTATAGAGATGATATTAGAAATGAAAAAATAGGTAGGAGAAAAATTAAAAATCTATTTAAGAATTTATCTAAGTATGATAAAAATATTGATGGTGTGTATGTAAATGAGTTTGATGGGAGTTTCAATAAAATACATCATCATTTAGTGGTTAAATCTAATTTAAAGGAATATGATTTCAAATATAGATTAATACATTATTGGAAGAATATTGGATTGAGTGATGTTGAAAAATATGATAGTAGTTTAGGATTTAGTTATTATATGTCTAAACACATTGGTAAAACTGAAATTAATAGTTGGGATTTTGTAGATAATCTTTAATTGTTTACTTTGGGTTATTCAAACAACTATATATCAATGTTTAAGATGAAAAAACTACTGCTATTATTATTAATACCAATCATTTCATATTCTCAAATATCTTATAAAGATGTTATGAGTATCAATAGTGAGAAAATGTTTAAAAAAGTTATGATTGAGAATGGGTATGAGTTTGGTGAATTAGATGAGGATGGTGTAGTGTATGGGTTTGATATAATAAGAGATAGTATAGAAGGAAATAAAAGTACTAAGTGGGGTTGGTATGGGGTTAATGATGGTTTTACTTTAACATTCAGTAGAAATACTTTGATATACTAACTTATACAAATGAAGATGATGAGGAGTTAGATTATGTATGTTATAGTTGTAGTGAAAGTAAGTATAAAGGAAAGATTGGTTTTATGATTAGTGAGGGATGGGGTTATATAAAGCACTTTGTTAATATAGAATAATGGAAATATTAGGTTTTTTAGGATTATGTCTAATATTGGGTTTAATCGTTAGAAAAAAAGGAGATAGTACAATGGATACTCTATCTAAAGGGTGTGGTTGTTTTGTTATACTTTTTGTTCTCTATGGGGTTAATGATTACATTATGATTGAGAAAGGGGATGTGTAACTAACCAATACTTCTTTGGTTACCCAAAATCACTATTATATCTTTATACTGATACTTTAGATTTAAATTTATCTAATACATTTTCAAAATTCAAATCTGACTTATCCCACAATGAAGATATGTTAGTAACATCAATAAAATCCATTATAGTGGATTACTCCCAAAAAAAGTTTATTTAGAAGAGGTAATAAAGGAAATTAAATGATTAACAATTAGATATAACTTAACCTCCCCCCAATTATTAGTAATTTTAACAGATTTTTAAATTTAAAATAAAAAAGATTATTTTTACGTGGACTAAGAAAGAAAAAAATGAAAAAACTTTTAATTATCTTTTTTATAACTCCTCTTTTATCTTATTCTCAGAAGGTATACTCCGTTAAGTATTCAAACCAATCTGATGTAAAGGTTTATGTAGTTGATTATGAAAATCAATGTGATTTGAAAGTGTTTAAAGTAGATTATCCAAACCAAGTTGATGGTAATAAAGGTTTATGGTACTTCGTTGATTATCCTAATCAATCTGATAAGAAGATATACTTTGTGGATTACCCAAACCAAAGTGATTTGAAAATTTATTTTGTAAAGTATAAGAACCAATCTGGTTGGAGAAATAACTCAAAAAGACACTTGTTATATTAGAACAAATTTAAACTTACCCAATAGAGTTCTTACCCTTTTTTTGTTTTCTTTTAATTCTTAATAAAAAAGATAACCCCAAATACCCCAAAATACTTGTATATATCACAAAAATGTTGTATATTAAGATTGAAATAAAAAAGGAAACACTATGGGGTTAAAAATCAAATACAACAGAACCTCCACCATTCAACAAGAAGGGGAAAGATTCAAGTTAGATAAGGATAATTACGATTTAACTCTCTT
>CBFIBH010000003.1:0-223793 GCA_965660845.1 Flavobacteriaceae bacterium | reverse complement strand
GTTCAATGACAAAATTCTGCCCGGTTTATTTCATTCTTAATAAGCTAATGCCAAATACTGACTCTATTCAAAATCGTAATTAAAACTTAAGTCACAAATAGATTTACTTGTGCTGCAACTTTGAATAATTGGGGGAGGGGAAATCAAAATCATATTAGTTTAACTTTCCAAAATAAAATTGATTGATTTGATTGTGTTTAAAATATCTCTTGGCGTTAGACTTAAGTTCGATATTTCCATTAAGTTATCTACTAAAAAAAAGCCACCTAACAGGTGGCTTTTTTATTGTCATTATATCTGATTTATACTCTTTTATTAAAAAAATATTATTCTCAATTAGATAGTTAATTTTCTTGATTAAGAAATATTCATTTTATCTCATACAATAAACAGTAATAAAATCTGTTTTTTAAATTATGTTTTGTGTAGGCTATTTCTAAAGAATTAGTTTAAAAGCAATATATTTGGTCTCTCTTAATCGAGAAGTTTTGCATGAATAATTTGAAACCTCTATTTACCTTATTATTAGTAGTATGTTTTGGTTTGACCTCTAGAGGACAGCAAACACTACCTATTTATTCAGATTATTTAGCTGATAACGTGTATTTGATTCATCCATCTGCAGCTGGAGTAGGGAATACAGGTAAAATTAGATTTACAGCAAGACAACAATGGTCTGGTTTAGACAATGCTCCAAGTTTACAAACAATTAGTTTTCATAATAGATTTGGTAGAAATGCAGCTTTAGGGTTTGTTCTTTTTAACGATGAAAATGGTTTCCATTCTCAGAAGGGTATTCAAGGAACCTATGCATATCATTTAGACATAGATAGAGGTGGTGTTTTTAATCAGTTGTCATTTGGTTTGTCTTTCACAGCAGTTCAAAATCAACGAGATCAATCTCAGTTTGTTGGTGATCCAAGTATTGCTCAACTTATACAAAGTGATAGTTACTTTAATGCAGACTTTAGTGCTGCTTATCACTATGGAGGTTTTTCTTCTTATTTAACAGTAAAGAACCTTTTATTATCTGCAAAGAATAATTTAAATAACAATTTTGAGCCTTTAGATTTAAGAAATTACATTGTTACTTTTGGTTATTATTTTGGAAGAGAAAAAGAAATTCAGTTAGAACCTTCTGTGATGTTTCAATTTAGAGAAGGAACTGGAGAGCGAATTGCAGATATTAATATGAAAGTATATAAGAATTTTAACAGAATGCAGCTTTGGGCAGCTTTATCTTACCGAGCTAGTTTTGATGAAAACCCTGTAGAAGATGTAAGTTTTATTACACCTATTTTAGGAGTTAACTACAAGAATTTTATGTTTGCTTACACCTATACTCATCAATTAAACGAGATTGTTTTAACAAGTTCTGGCTTTAATCAAGTTACTATAGGGATCAATGTTTTTGAAAAAAGACAAAGAGCTACTGCTTGTCCAAATATCAATGCATCTTTTTAGAATACACCTTCTCGTATAGATAAGTTGTTTGCTTGACGAACTACCTGCTCTACAACCCTTTTGTCTCCGTTGGTAAGAATTTGATAAAATCCAATTTCATTTGATGTGTTATTCAATTGATTCTGATTCAAAATAGCTTTTGTTTGTTTAGCTACAGCTTTTCCAGAGTCTATGATTTGAAACTTATTCTTCGTAATTTCTTTAATTTGAGAGATTAAATAAGGATAGTGAGTGCATCCAAGCACTAGTGCATCAATCTCTGATTCTATAAAAGGCTTTAGGTGTTTTTTTAAGAGAGAAGTCATTTGATCAGAAATCATTTTTCCAGCTTCAATCAATTCAACAATACCTGTTCCCTCTCTAGAAATTATATTAATTTCTGTATCAATTGTATTGGACGTTTTTTCAAAGAGCTCACTATCTAATGTTCCCTTTGTAGCCAAGACACCAATAGTTTTTGTTTTTGTAACTAAAGACGCAGGTTTTATAGCTGGTTCAATTCCGATAAATGGAACATCATACTTTTTTCTGAGATGTGAAATTGCATTTGTTGTAGCAGTATTACAAGCTACTACAATAATTTTAGCGTTAAATTTTAGTAGGATTTCAGTATTCCTCTCACAGATATCAATAATTTGATCTTTTGATTTAATACCATATGGAGAGTTTTTACTATCACATATATATATTGTGTTCTCGTGTGGAAGAAGTTGTTTAACTTCTTTCCAAATGGAAGTTCCTCCAATACCAGAGTCGAAAAAACCAATAGGATATTTTATAGACATAGTATAAAAGTAAAAAACCTGCTAAGATTTAGCAGGTTTTTTATAAATTATTTTTTAGCACTTATTGTTTTGGTGCTTGAGGACGCTTTTGATCAGGTAATAAACCTAGCTTTACTTTTAAAGCTTCGTAAATGTCTTCTCCTTTAGCTACTAAGAGTCCTTTACCAGCAGAAGAATCTAGGATATAAAGTAATCCTTTTTCTTTTGCTACTTCATTTACAAACTTTTCAGCTTTTTGTAAAATAGGCATTAATTTCTTTTGCTGTTTTTCTTGGATGTCTTGAACAGCAGCTTGTTCAGCTTGAACAATTCTATTTCTTTCATTCTGAATTTCTTCTGCTCTTTGCTTATTTACGTCATCAGTTTGAGAACCTTGTTCTGCTGAGTATTTTTTATACTTAGCTTCAAACTTTTTTCCCATACCGTCAATATCATCCTTGTAAGTCTTTGTTATTTTTTGTATTTCTGTTTGTAATGCTCTAGTTTCAGGCATATTTGCAATTACTCTTTCTAAGTTTACATGACCTATTTTTTGAGCATGAACAAAACCTAAGCTTAAACTCAAAAACGCAATTAATAACAAACCTTTAAAATGTCTCATCTTCTTATATATTTAATTATCGTTATCTTTTTTCTCTTTTTCCTTTTTCTTCTTCGCTTCTTCTTTCTTTTTTCTAAGTAAAGCTCTTTTCGCTTCTATTTCAGCTTTTCTTTTTGCTCTAGCATCTTCAATTTTCTTTTTCTGTGCTAGTCGTTGTTCTTCTTTTTTCTTTGCAGCAGCAATTCTAGCTTCTTGTTTCTTTTTTTGTGCTGTTGAGAGCTCGGTTTTATTAGAACTTTTAGCTCTTAAATTGTTGCGAGCTTCTCGTTTTCTGTTGATGCCAATGGTTCTTAAAACGAGTTCGCTAATATCGTATTTTTTATTGGAATACAACATGATTAGATCGCTAGATTTGTCTAAAACAAAATCATATTTATTCCTTTTTGCAATACTTTCTATTGCATTGTAAACTCTATCTTGTACTGGATAAATAATTCTTTTTCTAAAAAGAAACATACTACCAGTAGCACCAAAATATTCCTCTTCTTTTGATCGTAATTCTTTTTGCTTTAATTCTATTTCATCCTCTTTGTCTGCAATTAAAGTTTCTGTAAGAATTTCTCTTTCGTTTGTTAGATCTGTTTTTAGTTTTTCAATCTGTCTAGAGATTTGATCTAACTCACCTCTCCATTTAACAACCTTATCATTTAAAGTTTGTTGTGCTTTTTTATATTCTGGGACATTTTCTAAAATGTACTCCATATCTATGTATGCAATCCTTTGTGTTTTTTGACCAAAAGAGAATTGACCAACTAAAAGTAAAAGAACTCCTAAAATCGTTAGATTTCTATTATGTAGCTTTGAAAATATCATACCAAACTGTTTCTTAAGTTAGAATTGCTGACCGATGATGAAATGTGTTTGCCATCCAGATTTGATGTTTGTTCCTGGTAAAGGATCAAATCCATGAGCAAAGTCTATACCTAACAAACCAAAGGCAGGCATGAAGATACGTATTCCGACACCAGCAGATCTTTTTAAGTTAAACGGATTGAACTCATTAAAATTGTCATAAGAATTACCAGCCTCTAAAAATCCTAATGTATATATAGATGCAGAAGGTTTATCAGTAATTGAATAACGTAATTCTAATTGAAATTTATTGTAAATAGTTCCTCCATCAATAGAAGAAAGTCTATTATTTTCATAACCTCTTAAACCAATATTTTCTCTACCATCTAATTGAAACTGTGCAATACCATCACCTCCAACAAAGAAACGTTCAAATGGTGTATTTCCTAATTCACGATTGTAAAAACCTAAATATCCAAATTCGGCATTAGTCATTAAAACCAACTTAGGTGTAAATCCATTAAACCAGCGTCCTTTAAACAATAATTTATAATATTCTAACCATTTAAACCTTTCAGCTGTTGGTAATTCAGAATAATTCTTATCGCTAAATAAAGAATAGGGAATGGTAGCTTTAGCACCGATACTAAATGTAGAACCGTATGTTGGGAAAATTATACTTGGTCCTGCAGAATTTCTAGATAAATTTATATTGTATGCCAAGTTGTTAAGATTACCATCACTTAAAATATCTTGCCCAACTCTAAATTGATAATCATTTAAAGTGAAGCTCTGATAACTTATTGTTTGTGAAAGTGTGAAATAATCACTTGGCCATTGTAGTCTTTTTGCTAAACCTAAAGATGCTCCTGCGATACCTAAATTTCTACTTCTATCAACATCAAAGTTCAAAGGGTTTAACTGAAATTGTTTTGATGAGTATACAGAGAATGATAAGGATTGTGGTTTTTTTCCTCCTAACCAAGGTTCTGTAAAAGAGAAACTATATGTATTAAATGTTCTTGATGTTTGTAATCGTAATGATAAGGTTTGCCCATCTCCCATTGGAAGTGGTTTATAAGCTTCTTTATTAAAGATATTTTTTAAAGAAAAATTGTTAAAAGATAAACCTAGTGTTCCAATAAATGATCCACCACCATAACCACCTTGTAATTCAATTTGACTCCCTCCAGCTTCTTCAACTTGAAATTCTACGTCTGCTGTTTTATTTTGGAAATCTGGTTTTACATCTGGGGTAACATTTTGACCAAAGTAACCTAACTGTCCTATTTCACGGATAGATCTAATGATATCTGATCTTCTAAATAAATCTCCTGGTTTCACTCTTAATTCCCTAAAGATTACATAATCGTTAGTTTTATCGTTACCAACAACTGTAACCTTATTAATGGTTGCTTTTTCGTCTTCTCGAATTCTAATTTCTACCGTAATAGAATCATTAACAACTTTAGTTTCTACAGCATCAACTCTAGAAAATAAGAAACCATTATCTTGATACAAGGTCTGTACATCTTCTGAAGTCGGAGTTCCATCTCCTGTAACTCTTTCTTTTAATACTTTTCCGTTATAAACATCACCTTTTTGAATTTTTAAAAGTCTATCTAAAACTTCATCAGAAAAACTTTGGTTTCCAACATAAATGATATCTCCAAAACGATATTGTCTTCCTTCTTCAATAGTAAGGTGTAGGTTTATAGTATTATCATCGTTCCAAGAAAGAGAGTCCTTTAAAATTCTTGCATCTCTATGGCCTATTTCACTGTAAGTATCTAAAATACTTTCTAAATCTTCTTTGAACTTGTCTTCAATATACTTTGAAGTTTTCCAAAAACGACCTGGAAATCTTCTACGTGTATTTTTCATTGCAGAACGAAGTTGACCATCTGTTAAGTTGGTATTTCCTTCGAATTCAATATTCTTAATCTTAATTCTTTTACCTTTATCTATGTATATACCCATATTCACAGCATTAAGGTCTGTTGTGTCTTTTTGGGTATCAACGGTAACTTTAGCTTTTAAGAAACCTTTATCGGTATATTTTTTTCTAATATAGTTTCGGGTAGTAACAATTAAATTGTCTGTTACCATGGCTCCTTGCTTAATATCTGCTTCACTTTGTAGTGACTTACTTTGGTTTTTTCTGATTCCAGATATTTTAACAAGATTTAATTGAGGTAACTCTCTTACGTCAAATTGAAGATAAACTGTGTTTCCATCTACTTTTGATAAATAAACATCTACATTACTAAACTGCTTACTTTCATACAATTTCTTGATAGCACTAGTTAATTTATCACCAGGTAACTTTATAGGTTGGCCTTTCTTCAATCCCGTGAAGACAAGAACTGTTTGTTCGCTAAACTTTCGTAATCCTGTAACTGAAATTCCTCCTAAAATATATTCCTTACCCTTTTCAAATGAAACAGGCTGAACTGGTACAGTATCTTTTTTTAATTGAACTAAGGTATCGTTTGCAGTAGATTGAGCAGAACTTTTGTTAAATGAAAACAAAAGAATTGCTAAAAAAAGGATACTAAATAATGAGTAATTTTTATGATGTAAGTTGTTCACTAGTTTTTCCAAATCGTCTCTCTCTATTCTGATAATCTATGATTGCATCAAAAAAATGCTCTTTTCTAAAATCTGGCCAAAGTATATTTGTAAAATAAAGTTCGGCATAAGCAACTTGCCATAATAAAAAGTTGCTAATACGTTGTTCACCACTCGTTCGAATCACTAAATCAACATTGGGCAAATTAAACGTATATAAATGATTATTTATAATTTTTTCATCTATTTCTTCTATATCAATTTCTTTATTAACAACTTTTTTAGATATATTTTTAATGGTGTTAACAATTTCCTCTCTTGCTCCATAGCTTAAAGCTAGTGTTAAGACAATTCTTTTGTTATTTTTTGTTTTTTCAATAACACTTGACAATGTTGCTTGAGCTTTTTCTGGTAGCTTATCTATATTACCTATTGCGTTAACAATCACTCCATTTTTTTTAAAAGTGTCTAATTCATTATTTAATGAATTGATAAGTAATGTCATTAAAGCCTTTACTTCAGTTTTTGGTCTTTTCCAGTTTTCAGTAGAGAAAGCGTAAAGAGTTATTGCTTTCGTTCCAATTTCAGCTGCTCCTTCTATGGATTCTCTGACAGCTGTGAGTGCATTTCTATGACCAAAAATACGATTCATTCCTTTTCCTTTTGCCCATCTACCGTTGCCGTCCATTATAATGGCAACGTGGTTAGGAATTCGATCTAAATCAATTTGTTTTATTTTGTCCATAATTATCTTCTTCCACTAGCATAACATGAAGGTCTACCAAAGGTGTAAACCAATGATATACCTGTAAACATATGCCAATCATTTGAAGTTCCTCCAAAATCTAAAGCAGGTATGCTTGATGTAGTGAAATCAATTCCGTCTGTTAAGTTATAGTTAGCTCTGGCTTCAATTGCAAAGGCTAATCTACCATAAATGATTGATTTAAAGCCTAAGCCCATTGGAATAGTTAAAGCGGTTCTCCTTGTGAAAACAACATTTCCATTCAAATCTGTTGCTCTTGGAGTTTTATAATCTATTGCTCCTAGTTGAAATAATATATAAGGTGTTGCTCTTTTTCCTGGTTCGGCTATGTTGTATTCAAAAAAATTATATTCAATACCTACAGAAAATTCATTCATATCATTTTCAAATGATAATCCTCTTGAATTTCTAAAATCATTATCGGATTTAGCATCATCTCCGGCAATACTAAAATAAGTGAAATTTGTTCTAAGTGCCATTCTAGGATTTAAATTGTATTTAAAAACAAGTCCTAAATAAGGTTTGTTTGGCTTGAAGTAATCGGTAGCACCAATATCTCCAACAAAATTAGAACCTCCAGCAAATATTCCTAGCTCATACATTTGAGCGTATGAACTTGTTGATATACAAACAAATAATATGTAAAAAAGTAGTTTTTTCATTATTAAAAACAGCGAGCAAATATAGTTATTTCAAATGGCTTTCATATTCAGAAAACTCAGTTTTTTGAATAACAGATAAATAGCGTAAATATTGTGTGACTTTCTACTGATTTGACTCATTTCTTGTGTCTTCTCCCCATAGCAACTTACTACGCAAAGTTTTTAGAAATGATTGATTTTTTGGTAAAATGCTTTGTATGGTAAAAGGAGCTTTTTCAATAAAAACTCTTGTGTTCTTTGGAAGTGATTTTATTCTTGAATCTAAAGAAATTAAAAAACTTTTTTCTCTTGCATCTACATGTAATTCTATTTTGGTTGTATCCGGAATTACCATCGGTCTTGCATTTAAGTTATGAGGAGCAATTGGAGTAATTACAAAGTTTTTTGAATTTGGAGAAATAACAGGTCCATTACAACTTAATGAATACCCAGTAGATCCAGTTGGTGTAGCTATAATTAAACCATCGGACCAATAGTTTGTTAAGTATTCATTGTCTAAAAAAGTTTTAACACCAATCATAGAGGTTGTATTCTTTCGTGCAATGGTAACCTCATTCAAAGCAAAAGATAAATCCTCTATTTTTTCTGTGCTAGGTTCTGTAGAAATTTTTAGTAGGGTCCTTTCTTGAATTGTATATTCTTTGTTAATTAATAAACGAATGGATTCTTTTATTTCGTCTTTCTTTACTGTTGCTAAAAAACCTAAACGCCCCGTATTAATTCCTAGAATTGGTATACCTAACTCTCTAACGTAAGTGACAGCTCTAAGTATAGTTCCATCTCCACCAATAGAGAAGAAAAGGTCAAAAGAAGAATTTAAATCTTCATTAGATGAGAAAGTTGGATATTTTTTTTCAAGATGAACTTCTTCTTGAAGAGCTTCGTAAAATTTAGATTCAAGAAAAACAACTATGTTATTTGTTTCTAAAGAACTCAATAGTACTTGAATCTCTCTATGAGCTCCTACAGTATAGGTTTGTCCGTAAATCGCAACTTTTTTCATAGTTTACATATCTAGGTACTTTTGTAAATATTCTGATCGGTCAATTAATTCTTGTAGATAATCATCATCTTCATGATTAGATATCACATTGTAATCATATCGTCTAAAGGTTTGAATAATTTCATTGATATCATCAGAAATTACTTTTATAGTCACATCTATTGTTTCTCCATTGTCATTAGAAACATACTGACCTAAAATTTTACCATTATTACTTTCGATAATTTGAGCAACTTGACTAAACGAATAATCATTTCTAGAATTCTGAACAATTAAAATGATTCCATGTTCATTCAAAAAAGGATATTCTGAAAATAAATCTAAAATATCTGCCAACTCAAAATAACCTAAATACTTTTTGTCTTTATCTAGAACTGGAATGATATTGCAATCATGGTCTGCAAATTGTTTAATTAATTCTAACAATGAAATATCTTCGTTCACATAAAAGAAATCCAATAAATCCATAAAATCTCCAACTGCAGCTTTGTTGTTTTCAGAAGTTCGAATATCATTTTCAGAAAAACATCCTATCAAATGGATATCATCAACTACAGGAATATGAGATATGGGTAAGCTTTTGCAAATTTTTTTAGCATTTTTAATAGTGCTATTTAGACTTACAGCTTTAATCTCATTTAATATGTATTCTTTCATATTCATCTCTTACGAATATAGATTAAAAACGACAAATGACGTATTTTTGCACAATAATAGAATTTCATGACAAAGTTAAGTGTAAATATTAATAAAATAGCAACGATTAGAAATGCAAGAGGAGGAAATATTCCTAATTTGGTGGAAGCTGCAATTAAGATACAGGAGTTTGGTGCAGAAGGGATTACAATTCACCCAAGACCAGATGAACGTCATATTCGATACCAAGATGCTTATGATTTAAAATCTGTTGTTACCACAGAATATAATATTGAAGGAAAACCTATTCCTAAATTTATGGATTTGGTGTTAGATATTAAACCTACACAAGTTACGTTAGTTCCTGATGCAGAAAATGCGCTAACTTCCAATGCTGGTTGGGATACTATTACCCATCAAGAGTATTTGAAAGAAGTTATTGCAGAATTTAAAAATGCTGGAATAAGAACTTCTATTTTTATCGATACAGATGTAAAGCTGATTGAAGCCGCTGCAAAAACAGGAACTGATAGAATTGAGCTATATACAGAACAGTTTGCAACAGATTTTGACTCAGGTAATAAAAATGGAGTTGAGCCTTATACAAAAGCAGCAATTCTTGCCAACGAATTAGGTTTAGGAATTAATGCAGGTCATGATTTGAGCTTGGATAACATTCAGTTTTTTAAAGAAAACATTCCTCATTTAGCTGAGGTTTCTATTGGACATGCTTTAATATCAGAAAGCTTGTATTTAGGATTACAGAATGTGGTGAATTTGTATTTGCACCGACTACAATAATCTATGGAAATACTACACTCTAAAATTCAAGGTGAAGGACAACCATTTCTAATTTTACACGGTTATTTTGGAATGGGTGATAACTGGAAAACTCTAGGAAATCAATTTTCAAATAACTTTCAAGTTCACCTTATTGATCAAAGAAATCATGGAAGAAGTTTCCATGCTAGAGAGTTTAGCTATCAAGTAATGGTTGATGATTTATCAAATTATATCAATCATCATAATCTAGATAATATAATTTTACTAGGACATTCTATGGGTGGTAAAACAGCCATGTTGTTTGCTGTTGAATATCCTGAATTGGTAAACAAATTGATAATTGCTGATATTTCTCCAAGAGCATATAAACCGCACCACAATGAAATTTTAGCTGCATTAAATTCAGTAAATTTTTCTTTGCAGGATACTCGACAAAAAGTAGATGAACAATTACAAAAATTAATTCCAGAAATAGGAGTAAGACAGTTTTTACTTAAAAATGTGTATAGGAGAGAAAAAGGAGTGTTAGATTTCCGTTTTAACTTGGCTTCTTTGACCGAAAACAATCCAGAAGTGGGAAAAGCATTGGCACCAAATACAACTTTTAATAACTCAACTTTGTTTTTAGCTGGAGGTAAATCAGGATATATAACTGACAGAGAATTACCTTTAATTCAAAAACACTTTCCAAAAAGCACTGTAGAAACTATTTCAAATGCAGGTCATTGGCTGCATGCAGAAAAACCAAAAGATTTCTTCAACCTAGTGATGAAATTTTTAAAATAAAAAACCCCTGAGTTTTTTACTCAGGGTTTTCGTTTTATTTTTTCTTAGCTAATAGATCTCTAATCTCTGCTAATAAGTCTTCTTGACTTGGACCAGCTGGTGGAGGTGGTGGAGCTGGAGCTTCTTTTTTCTTTGTTGCATTAATTCCTTTGATAATCATAAACATTACAAATGCTACGATAATAAAGTCAATTACATTTGTTATGAAATCACCATATAGTACAGCAACTTCTCCTGCAACTTTTCCAGCATCATCTGCTACACCTTCTTTAACAATCCATTTTATATCTTTAAAATCAGCTTTAAATACCAATCCAATTAATGGAGAAACTATTCCTCCAGTAAAAGAAGTTACTACTTGCTTAAAAGCTGCACCCATCACAAAACCTACTGCAATGTCAACAAGGTTCCCCTTCATAGCAAAATCCTTAAATTCTTTAATGATTCCCATAATTACATGTTTTAATTAGATAATAATATGCCAATGAAAAAAAAATTACTGAATAACCAATCGTTTAATTCTTGGAGAAATAGATGTGAGTATTTCGTAAGATATTGTGTTATTTAGCTTTGCAAAAGCATTAATTGTTTTTTGAGAATCAAAAATGATTACTTTATCTCCTTCTTTGCAATCAATATCTGTAATATTAACCATAATCATATCCATACAGACATTTCCTATAATTGGAGCTTTATTGTTATTAATGGTAACATAACCATTGTTGTTTCCTAATTGTCTTGAAATACCATCTGCATGACCAATTGGAATTGTAGCTGTTTTTGTTGTTTTTTCAGCTGTAAAGGCTCTATTATAACCAACACTTTCACCAGGATTTATTTGATGAATTTGAGAAATTGTCGAGAATAAATTGTGGGTATTTTTTAATTGAGTGGTTAGTTTTTCATTGTTAGTAAAACCATACAAACCAATTCCAGTTCTGACCATATCAAAATGTGCTTCTGGGTAATTTAAAACTCCAGACGTGTTGGTCATATGGTAAAAAGGTTGGTAGTCTATTTTAGATTCAATCTCTTTGATAATGGATTTAAAAGTCTCGATTTGTTGTAATGAAAATTCCTTTTCCTTTGGGTCTTCACTGGCAGCTAAATGAGAGAAAGCAGATTGAATTTTTAGAGCATTATTGGTGCTCAATTCTTTAATAATTGATTTTGTATCCTGAGATGAAAATCCAAGTCTATTTAATCCAGTGTTAAATTTTAAGTGTATTGGATAGTCTTTTAAGTCTTTTCCATAACAAAAACCTTGAAAGGTTTTTAGAGTATTAAAACTATAAATACTAGGCTCCAAGCAAAACTCAATAATTTGTTTCCAGTTTTCTATTTGAGGGTGTAAAACTAAAATACGATTTTGAATTCCAGCTTCTCTAAGAGCTATTCCTTCATGAGCATAAGCAACAGCAAAATAATCAACTTTGTCTTTTAAAAAATCAGCAATTAAAACTCCATCAGAACCGTAACCAAAAGCTTTTACAACTGCTAATACTTTTGTTGTAGGTTGTAATTTACTTTTAATATAGTTTAGGTTGTGTTCTAACGCTTTTACATCAATCTTTAAAACTGTAACATGATTATTCATGAGTTTTTGTATCAGAATTTGTTGACGCTTTTTTGTTTGCAGCCTCTTGCATCGCTTTGTAATAAGCAGCTCTACTTAAAGGCTCATATTCTTGAGTTTCACCTAAGAAAACAATATTATCATTTTGTGCTTTTCTAAAACTAAAATGCGCTAGATTACCTGTTCTTGTACAAACAGCATGGACTTTAGTAACGTATTCTGCTGTAGCCATTAGTGCAGGCATCGGTCCGAAAGGATTTCCTTTAAAATCCATATCTAAGCCAGCAACAATTACCCGAATTCCACGGTTTGCTAAATCATTACAAACCCCTATAATTTCAACATCAAAAAACTGAGCTTCATCTATACCAACTACATCAACATCATTAGCTAAAATAGGAATATTGGCAGCTGCTGGAACTGGAGTTGATCTGATTTCGTTGGAATCATGTGAAACAACCATCTCATCATCATATCGAGTATCCACAGCAGGTTTAAAAATTTCTACTCTTTGTTTTGCAAATTGAGCTCTTTTTAAACGTCGAATAAGTTCTTCTGTTTTTCCAGAAAACATACTTCCGCAGATAACTTCTATCCAACCAAATTGTTCTGTATGATTTACGGTATTTTCGAGAAACATTTTGTACTTTTAAATCGTGAAAGATGTCACTTTCAACCAAATATGAAATTAAGCAAATTTACTTAAATATGCTTTTAATAGACAATCAAAGCTTATAACTTATGCACAAAAAATTAGCAGCTGATCTTACCAGTTTAGCACACAGTATTTTACAAATGAAAAACAAAGAGGATGTGTTTGCACTGCAGCAAAAAGCACATGAATTGTATGAAAAGTTATCTGTGCTGGCGTATGTAGAAGAATATATAAATAACACTCCGAATCCTTTAAAATCTAAAGAAGAATTAATTGCAGAAATTGTGGCAATTGAAGAATCAAAAGAAAAAGTTATTGAGGAAATGGATGAAGAACCTTCTGTAAAAGAAGAGCCAGCTAAAGAAATTGTTGATGAAAAAGAGCCTGAAGGAACTGACATAAATGAGGAACAAGCTGAGCAAGAAAAAGTAACAGAGGAAGTTAAGGAAGAACAAACTGCTGAATTATTCGAGTCAATCGAAGTCCAAAAAGAAGAAACAGAAGTACAGGAGTCTAATGAAGAGACTATTGAGGAAATCACCACTTTAGAAGAAGAATTTAAAGATACTATTGCTGTAGATGTTGCTGCTGATTTGTTTGAAGCTGCTCCGAAAAAATCACTGAATGATAAATTACAAGGTGATATTCAGATTGGATTAAATGATAGAATTGCTTTTGTGAAAAATCTTTTTGATGGAAGTCAAGAAGATTTTAATAGAGTTGTTTCTCAATTAAACACTTTAAAAACTTATAGAGAAGCCAAAAAGTTTATCAATAAAATGGTAAAACCAGATTATAATTGGACAGATAAAGAAGAATTGGAAGAGCGTTTTATGAATATAGTAGAACGCAAATTCGTTTAAAAATACCATTATGAAAATAGAAGTTTCTAACGGAGAAATCATAGATAAATACACAATTTTAGAGATTAAATTGTCTAAAATAAAAGACAAGCAAAAGCTTATAAATATTCAACATGAATACGATGTTTTAACTCCAGACGTAAAAAGTATTTACAATCAGTGTAAAGATGAAAATCAATTAAAAGAATTACACAATAAGCTACTAGATATCAATAAACAATTGTGGAAGATTGAGGATGATATACGTGAGTGTGAAAAAGCAAATGATTTTGGAGATACTTTCGTCAAACTTGCTCGTGCGGTTTATTATACAAATGACGACAGATCTGACGTGAAAAAAGACATTAATGTATTTACTGGTTCGGATTTAGTTGAAGAAAAATCCTATGAAGACTATAAGTCTTGATGAACGTGAAAAGATTTTTACTCTTATTTCTTACTACAGTTTTTTTTAGCTGTGGTTCTTCAAAATCAATTGATTTTAAAACCATAAATACTCCAGAAAATCCAGATTATTTAAAAGAGACTTCTTGGGCTGTTTTACCTAATAATTACAGAAGTGAATTCAAAGAGTTTGCATCACAAAGATTAGATACTTTGCAGGTAGATGTTTTCTATTTGTATCCCACTTTGAATACAGATAATAAAGATAAACGCTGGAATGTTCCAATAAACGATCTAGATCAACAAGAAAAAGTTTTGGGAAAAGCAGTAATTATGCAAGCTTCTGCTTTTTCAGAAGTTGGTCAGATATATGTGCCATATTATAGGCAAGCTCATGTAAGATCCTTTAAGTTATTAGATTTTGGTGGAAAGGAAGCTTTAGAGGTTGCTTATCAAGATGTAAAAAAGGCTTTTGAAACGTATTTGAAAAAGTATAACAAAGGAAAACCTATTGTCTTGTTAGGTCATAGTCAAGGAACTACTCATGCAATTCGATTGTTAGAAGATTTTTTTGATAACAAACCTTTACAGAGCAAATTAGTCGCGGCTTACATTCCTGGAATTCGAATAAAACCAAACCATTTTAAAACAATTAAAGCGATGACAAAACCAGATGAAACAGGCGGTTTTGTGAGTTGGAATACGTTTAAAAAAGGATATTATCCTAAAAGAGATAAAGATTGGTATAAAGGAAGTGTAACTACAAATCCGATTACTTGGGATACTACAAAAACAACTACTTTAGCTCAGCACAAAGGTTTTTTATACACTAACAAGAAACTATATTCTCAATCTTTAAAAATTGATATTACAGATGGTTTAGTTTGGAGTACAAACCCTAAATTTCCAGTACGCTTTTTTATGTCTTTTTTAAAGAATTATCATGCTGGAGATATCAATTTATTTTGGCAAGATATTAAAGAGAACGTTCACTTAAGAGTTACTAAATATTTGAAAAAGAATTAACCAAGTCTTTCTTTCAATCGTTCAATTTCTTTTTTGCTGTTTCCAACAAAAATATCATCATCAACAATAAAAACTGGGCGTTTTAAAAAGGTATATTCATCTAATATAAACTGTCTGTAATCTTTCTCTGAAATACTTTCTCCTTTCAAATCCATTGCTTTGTATTTTTTAGCTCTTTTGTTAAATAGAGCCTCATAGCTATTCGTAAATGAATACATTTCTTTTAATTGAGAAACTGTAACCGGATTTGCTTTAATTTCTTGCTTTTCAAAACCATTTAGAGATACTTCTTTTAAGATTCTTCTGCACGTATCGCAGGTTTGTAAAAAATAAACTTTCTTCATAAGGATGCATTATATTTGCTAAATATATAATCTTTTATGAAGACACAATTTGACATTCTTAGAAAAACTCGAGAATTAACTTTAAAATTTATCTCAAACTTAACCTTAGAACAGTTGCATGTAATTCCGGTTGGTTTTAAAAACAACATCGCTTGGAATTTAACTCATTTACTAGTTACACAGCAATTGTTGCATTACAGAATGTCTGGAAATGATTGTTTGGTTTCTGAGGAAATCATTCAAGATTTTAGAAAAGGAACAAGTCCTACTTATTCGCTCTCAGAAAAAGAATTGAAGAAAATTAAAGAAGATTTTTTAGCGTTACCAGATAGGTTAGAAAAAGATTATACTAATGGCATATTTAAAAATTACAAAGAGTACGAAACCAGTACAGGTTTTGTAATTGATTCTATGGATACAGCTATTCAATTTAATAATTTTCATGAGTCTTTGCATTTAGGAATTATCATGTCATTACTAAAACTAGTCTAATGAGTTATTTTGTAATTGCCACAGTTCTTATTGTTTTATCTGCATTATTTGGTTTCATAAATGTTAGATTCATAAAACTACCCAGCTCTATAGGTTTGATGGTTGTAACCATAATTTTTACTCTAGTCGTTTTAGGGATTAGTTTTTTTGATGATACGTTTCTGGAATTAGAAAAAGAACTGATAAACAGTATTGATTTTAAAACGGTTTTATTAGATGTAATATTAAGTTTTCTTTTGTTTGCTGGAGCTTTACATACAAACTTTAACCAACTAAAAATACATAGAAAACCGATTATTGCTTTTGCAACTTTAGGAACATTATTGTCAACATTTATCTCTGGAGTCGTTGTTTACTATTTGCTTCAACTCATTGGTTTTAATGTTGATTTTATCTATTGTCTGCTTTTTGGTGCTTTGATATCCCCAACAGATCCAATTGCGGTTTTAGGAATCATGAAAAAAGTTGGAGCACCAAAAAAACTAGAAATTAAAATTGTAGGAGAATCTCTTTTTAACGATGGAGTTGGAGTGGTTTTGTTTTTAGTCATTTTTCAAATAGCAAATGGTGGAGTTGATATTTCAGCTTTTGAAATAACAAAGTTATTTTTAGTAGAAGTAATTGGAGGATTGGGATTGGGATTTGTTTTAGGTTGGATAACTTTTAAGTTATTAAAAACAATTGACGATTACGACACAGAAGTAATTTTAACCCTAGCATTAGTAATGGGTGGAACTGTTTTAGCACAAAAACTTCATGTTTCTGCACCTTTAGCTATGGTAACTGCTGGTTTGTTAATTGGTACAGATAAAGTAAGATCTAGCTCAATGAGCAAAACGACAGAAATTTATTTAGATAAGTTCTGGGAATTGATAGATGTTCTTTTAAACGCAGTTTTATTTGTAATAATAGGAATGGAAATTTTAGTATTAACTTTTGATACAACTTATATTTTAGCTGGTATTATTTTGATTCCATTATTATTGGTTGCAAGATATATTTCATTGCTTTTACCTATAAAATTATATGCAAAGAAGTTAGATTTTGTACCCAAAACAAATTTAATTATGACTTGGGGTGGTTTACGAGGTGGAATTTCAATCGCTTTAGCTTTAAGTCTAACAATAGAAATGAATAGAGAGTTATTTTTAGTAATGACTTATTTAGTAGTGGTTTTCTCAATCATCGTTCAAGGATTGTCAGTTGGAAAATTAATTCAAAAATATACCAATAATAATCTGTAATTTTGATAAAATTTTGAGACAAATAATATTCACAATATAAATCATACAAACATTGAAATTTAATACCAAAACAATTCACGGAGGGCAAAAACATGAGGAAGCAACAGGGTCTGTAATGCCTCCAATTTTTCAAACATCTACATATGCACAATCAAGTCCTGGAACTCATAAAGGATATGAGTATTCAAGAGGAGGAAATCCAACAAGAACAGCTTTAGAAAACAACTTTGCAGCAATTGAAAACGGTTCACATGGACTCGCATTTTCATCTGGATTGTCTGCTATTGATTGTGTTTTACGTTTGTTAAACCCTGGAGATGAAGTGGTTTCTGGAGATGATTTATACGGTGGAAGTTACCGAATGTTTACAAGATTGTTTCAAAAGTATGGATTAAAGTTCCATTTCGTAGATATGAACGATGTTGCCAATGTAACGGCTAAACTATCTGATAAGACAAAATTAGTTTGGTTAGAAACACCTACAAACCCGTTAATGAAAATTGCAGATATTGAAGCTATATCTAATGCAGTAAAAGAATTTGATGCTTCAATTTTAGTAGGTGTAGATAATACATTTGCTACTCCATATTTACAACAACCTTTAGATTTAGGTGCAGACATTGTAATGCATTCAGCTACAAAATATTTAGGCGGTCACTCTGATTTGGTTATGGGAGCTTTAATGGTTAAAGATGAAAAATTAGCAGAAGATTTGCACTTTATTCAGTTTGCAGCTGGAGCTGTCGCTGGCCCTATGGATTCATTTTTAGCTCTAAGAGGAATTAAAACCTTACACATAAGAATGCAACGTCATTGTGAAAATGGAAAAGCTGTGGCAGAGTTTTTAGAAAATCACCCAAAAGTTTCTGAAGTTTACTATCCAGAATTTGAAAGTCATCCAAATCACATAGTAGCAAAAAAGCAAATGAAAGACTTTGGAGGAATGGTTTCTTTTAGATTAAAAGATGAAACTCAAAAAGCTGCTTTTGATTTTCTTGAAAATACCTCGGTTTTTACATTAGCTGAATCTCTTGGAGGAGTTGAAAGTTTAGTAAATCACCCTGTAACAATGACGCATGCAAGTATTCCGGAAGAAGAAAGAGAATCTAAAGGAATTACAAATTCTTTAATTCGTTTAAGTGTTGGAATTGAAGATGAAGAAGACTTACTTTTAGACTTACAACGAGCTCTAGAAAAAGTTTAAAACCATCAATAAAGATGATTAGAAATCATCTTTAATAGTTATAGATTCGTTCAGACTCCAGTTTGGGCGAATCTCAAAAACCTTTGGATAGTAAAAAACATTTTCTGGTTGAATCTTTTGTAGAAAATTACCAGTATCCCAAACACCATTGTTATTACTATCATGTATAAAACGAATTTTCAATTTCTGTGGTTTTAAATATTTGAATGTAATATTCTCAGTTTTTGAAATATTTTTTTGAGTTACTAACAAACCTCTATCAGTAATAATCTGAACAATCAAATTTTTATTTTTTGGATTTTGAACATTAAAAGTGATATCACCATAATCTTCAAGTCTTCTTGTAGAAACTCTAACTTTTATTGTATCATTTGTAAAACCAAAAATATCTTTTACGGCATCTGGATATAATTCAATATTATAAATAAAACCTAACTTTTTGTCAAAAACAAAAGCAACTTCATTCTTTTGTTTATTTCTTACCGGAGTATATACAACGTTGACTGTATCTTTATCTGTAATTTTTATTTTTGAGGTATCAATTGATACAATAGGGTTGTTAGAAGTGAATAATAAGGTGTCGTTAAATTCCAAATAGTTTCTTGTAAGTTTGGTAAAAGAAAGAGTGTCAACCTCTTTTTTTCTAAACTTTACAACAGCAGTGTCAACAATTTCATCTTTTTTTACAAGTAGTATTATAGAATCTTTTTTATAATTATGAATCCAATAATTTAAAGTGTCTTTATCAGTCTCAAATTTACTTACACTTATAAAGTCTTTAGACGTTTCAGATAAAGGTTCAACTTCAATTTTTTTAGCTTCACCTTTAAAAGCAATGAGTATTTTTCCTTTCGACTCTTCTTTGGCTCTCACAAATTTGTAAGATAATTTCTCTTGGAATAATCGTAAAGATTCATTGATGATGGAATCTTTTGGTAAAGAAATTATTTTATCTAAAAAGGCAATTTTATCTTGCTTTGGATTGAATAGATAGTCACTGTTTTTATCTTCTAAAGCCAGTAAATAGAATTTTCCAGAAGTTAAATTTGAAAATTCAAAAGTTGTAGTATCTAATGAACTAGATACATAATTAGGTTTTTGCTTGTAGGGTAAAGAATCGTTATAAGTGCTGTCTGCTCTGAATAAAAGTAGCTTAATGTTTTTTGCTGTTTCTTCTTTAAAACCATCTTTAACACGGCCTTTTACTTTTAAAGAATCAATATAATCTCCAGTACTGAATACATATTGAAATTTTTCTATTTGATTTCCTTCATTATTATCTTGAACACTTTTACCAAAATCAAAAATATAGGTAGTATTTTCCAAAAGAGTATCCATTAGTTGGATAGTAATGTATTTGCTTGGTGTTCCTTGAGGTCTAATAATTGGATTATTTTTTAATGGAGGAGAAACAACAAGTTGTTTATTTAAATCTTTTAAAGTGATGTATTCATTAAACTCTATTTCAATTTTATTCTTGTCAAAATTAATGGTTTCATAAGGCGGATTTGCAATGACAAATATGGGAGCATCTAAGTCTTTTGGACCACCAGAAGGTCTTCCTTTTTTAGCACAGCTGTGTAAAATGAGAAGAAAAAGTACCATTAAAAATGTAAACCTATTCTTAAAAAACATGTTTGCAAATTACGTATAATTTTAAGACACAATTGTTAATGAAAGTCCAAAAATTAAATTGTGAATGCCATAGTTAAAATACTTATTTCAATATTTTTTGATCTTAACAATTCTCTGCAACAAGATTCAATGGTAGCACCAGTTGTTATAACATCATCTATCAATAAAATATGTTTGTTTTCAAATAATTGAATATCTGTAATTTCAAATTTTGTTTCCGTATTTATAAATCGTTCGAATCTGTTTTTGTATGTCTGAGTTTTACTAAAAGAACTTCGGATTAAAACATTTTCTAAATAGGATATTAGTAATTCTTAACTCAAAGCTCTTCCAAAAGTAGTAAGCTGATTATACCCTCTTTTTCTTTGCTTCTTTTTATGTAAATGCACCGGAATTATACAATCAACAGAATCAAAAACTCCTTTTAATTTAAGTTGATTTACGCACCATTTTCCTATAAGATTTCCAATCTCTTGTCTTCCTTGGTACTTTAATTGATGGATAAGGTTTTTTGCTTTTCCGTGTTTTTGGAATTGAAAAAAAGCAACCGCTTTTTTAATGGGAATTCTACCTTTAAAGATTATTGAAAGTTGATTTTCAATAAAATCTTTATTATCAAAATAAGGCAAATCATGTCTGCAATTTGTACAAATAATAGTTTCATTTGCAATCAAATTAGCTTCACAACAAGCGCAAGATTTTGGGTAGAATATATGGAATATAGATTCTAACCTATTCATTTTCATAGCTTTTAAACGAATTTAAGAATTATTATTTAAAGTAAAATCTTCAATTGAATTTCCTTGAAAACTTTACTGATTCGTTTATCTTTGCGCTCATTATGGCAAACCAAGAAGATCAGTTTAAAAAGGTATTATCACACGCAAAAGAATACGGTTATATTTTTCAATCAAGTGAAATATATGATGGTTTAAGTGCTGTGTATGACTATGCTCAAAATGGAGTAGAGCTTAAAAAAAATATTCGTGACTATTGGTGGAAAGCCATGGTGCAAATGAACGAGAATATTGTAGGAATTGATGCTTCAATTTTGATGCATCCTACTACTTGGAAAGCTTCCGGTCACGTTGATGCATTTAACGATCCTTTAATTGATAATAAAGATTCTAAAAAGCGCTATAGAGCTGACGTTTTAATAGAAGATTACTGTGCAAAGATTGAAGGAAAAATAAATAAAGAAGTAATCAAAGCAGCAAAACGTTTTGGAGAATCTTTTGATAAAGAGCAGTTTTTAGCAACCAACCCTAGAGTTTTTGGTTACCAAGAAAAAATCAATACTATTTTAACTAGAATGGGGAAATCTTTAGAAGCTGAAGATTTAGCCGACGTTAAAGCCTTAATTGAAGAACTTGGAATTGCTGATCCGATGACAGGATCAAAAAATTGGACAGATGTTAAGCAGTTCAATTTAATGTTTGGAACACAATTAGGAGCTTCTGCTGAGAGCTCTATGAAAGTATATTTACGTCCAGAAACAGCACAAGGGATTTTCGTGAATTTCTTGAATGTTCAGAAAACAGGACGTATGAAAATTCCATTTGGAATTGCGCAAACAGGAAAAGCATTTAGAAATGAAATTGTTGCTAGACAATTTATCTTTAGAATGCGTGAGTTTGAACAAATGGAAATGCAGTTTTTTGTTAAACCAGGAACTCAAAAAGAATGGTATGAAAACTGGAAAGAAAACCGAATGAAATGGCATTTAAGTTTAGGAATAGGAAAAGATAACTATCGTTTTCACGACCATGAAAAGTTAGCTCATTATGCAGATGCTGCTACAGATATTGAATTCAATTTTCCTTTTGGATTTAAAGAATTAGAAGGAATTCACTCTAGAACTGACTTTGATTTAAAAGCTCACGAAGAACATTCTGGCAAGAAATTACAATATTTTGATCACGAAGAAAACAAAAGCTACACACCTTATGTAGTTGAAACTTCTATTGGTTTGGATCGTATGTTTTTAGCTGTTTTTTCGAATTCTTTAGTAGAAGAAGAGTTAGAAAACAATACCATAAGAGTTGTATTAAAGTTACCAGCAGTTTTAGCACCTACAAAAGCAGCTATTTTACCACTTGTAAAAAAAGATGGTTTACCTGAAGTTGCAAGAAAAATTGTTGAGGATTTAAAATGGGATTTCAATGTGTTTTATGATGAAAAAGATGCCGTTGGAAAACGATACAGAAGGCAAGATGCAGCAGGAACACCATTTTGTATTACAGTAGATCATGAAACTCTAGAAGACGATTCTGTTACAATTCGTCATCGAGATACCATGGAACAAAAAAGAGTAAAAATAGAAAAACTTAGAAGTATTATCAAACAAGAAGTAGACGTGAAATCTTGGTTGATGAGGATGTAATATTTAAAATTGATACCCAACACCAACACCAACTCTAGATACTAAAATAGGAGAATCGTTACCAAAAAGGTTTCTTCCTAGTCCACCGTGAACATCAATAACAAAACCTCCTTCAGAAACATATTTTGTTCCAATACCTATTCCTAATGCTCCATCAGTATAATCTGTGTAAGTGAATATTCCATTATTATTAACTTCATCCTCACCTGTATTGATTCCAAAAAACAATTCACCAAAGAAATTCCAATTTGAGTCTGTGCTAAATTAATGTCTAAAAAAAGGTGTAATCATTTGATCTTCATTGTAACGAAAATCTGAATTTCTTCCTTCAAAATTAAATAGTGCAGAAACACCAATAGATGTTTGTTCACTTATCGAATATTCATAGGTAATATCTAAAGATCTAAGCGCTAAAGCATCTGCAATATCAAATCGTAATTCTTGTTGTGAAAAGACAGAAAGACTCAAAAAGAGTAAAGTAATTGAAAGTAGTTTTTTCATAATGCTTTTATTAATAAACACGCAAATTAAAGATATATTGTTTTCTTAAAAACGATACCCAATGGTAATTCCAATTTTACCAACAGCTTCTGTGCTAGTGTCTTCTGTATTAAAAAGGTTTCTTCCAAAAGCTAAGTTTAATTCTGCAATTAGTCCTTTTTTACTTACCCATTTTCCTCCAAAACCAATACCTAAAGCGAAATCTAAAACAGGATCTCTTGTAATAGTAGGATTATTTCCAAGAATAATGGTTGATGTATCCTCTGAGCTTAACATTCCAAATCCTTCAACAAAAAATCCGGCTGCATATTTTTTTCCAAAATAAATTCTATAATATGGAGATACATAGTAATTTAGAGAAGTGTCTAATCCATCGTAAGGAACTAAAACAGAAACACCAAAAGCAGATTCGTCATTAATGGTTCTTTCATAACCAATTTCTAAAGCTCCTACTACAGCCATTAGGCCATTGAGTTTAACTTCATTAAAATTCTCACTCCTTTCAATTTCTGTTTTATCAGTTTCTTGACTAAAAGAAGATAAGCATATGAGTGATACTAAAATGAATGCAATTTTTTTCATAGGGTAAATTTTGTTTATCAAATATGAGTAAAATTATTGTATTAAAAAATAGCTCTTAGTTGAACTGTTCCTGTATGAATAGCTTTAGAATTTTCGCTTTTTCTTCCTTGATAGCTTAAGTTTAAATTCAAAAATTTATTCAGTTTTTGATTCCACAAAACGCGCCAACTAAAATTTGTTCCGTCTTGAAAGCCTTCAAGCATTTGAAAACCAACCGGAGAATTTGTATTTCCTTGAAAATTATTTGAAAAAGCCGTTAAACTTGTCTGAAACTGTTGCTTCTTTTTTCCAAGCAAAAAATATTCAGCAACTAATTTATGTTGATTCAATGATTCAAAATCTGCTAATTGGTTTTCTTTCTTTACCCAATGATATTGAAATGTAAACCTATTGTTTGTGTCCAAAACGTATTGAATACTCGGAGAAATGTCATGCTCTTTTAAAAGAAAGTTTCTGCTATTAAAATTTTCTGTAGTCAATTCGTTTTCAATAAATTGACTTGTGAATCCAAACAGCCAAAACTTAGCTACTTTATGCTGAAAATCGAATTGATGTACTTTGTTTTTGTTTTCTTGACTTCCAATAATTAATTGTTGTTTGGCTCTAGAATCTATATATGTATAAGTTGTGCTATAGCGTTGTAAATTTCTATTAAAAAAAAGACTGTTTCTAAAGTTATACAATAAAGAAATCTGTTTGTCTTCATTCAATTGAAACGGATTTAAATTGAATCTATTTTCTTGTCTTTCCTGTTCATTATCTATACTCAAAAACGATTGGTTGTAAAATTTAGACAGTAATTTTTTAATACCTTTTTCTTGCTTCCATTGTATTGGATTTAACAATAAAGACTGACTCCATTTTGCTCTTTGAGTAGGTAAAAAACGAAGGTTTGGTAGAGGCAACCGTAAATAGTTTGCTTGATCTTGAAATTGAGCAATTTCAAATTCATCAAACTGCTGAATTCCATCATTGTTGTAATCAATCCAAGAATAAAAACCTTGTCCAGGTTCTGTTTCTACATAGACAAAATCTTGTCTTGCTACATTACCAGAAGAGGTTTCATATAAACTGCCCAATGTTATAAAATTATTAAAGAGTTTTTGATTATAACTCACTCTTGAATTCAATGCTTTCTCATCTGAAGCAAAGGCATTTTGAGTGATTCTATAATTTGCAAAAACAGATAAATTTGTTCTTTTGTTTTTAATTAATCTTGACTGAGCATAGAATGTTTTACGATTGTTAATTTGCGTAAACGCATTGTTTCTAATGCTATCATTTGTTCTGTAGTTAAAACCAATTTTTGAATACACTTTAGTAGAATCTCCTATGCCAAAATAGCCTTCATATTCTTGATATTGATGATTGATAGAAAGCTGATTATGAGTCACTTTTTCAATTCCTTCGTTTTTTTCTATGTCTGTAAAAGCACCCAGCCAGCTTTTTTTAAACGATTGTTCTATTCTAACTTTAGATCGTAAAAAAGAAAACTTTTGTGTATTTGAATCTGTATTTAAAAAACTGTTGTTGGCATAGAAAAAGGTATTTTTTAATTTTAAATTAGACTGGAGAATGTGTTTATAGCCAGAGAAATTAGAGCCTAAGCTTAAATTTCTAAATTCATAATTGATAAAAGTAGAATCATTTTTTTTGAAAAGTAATCCAGTTTGCAATTGCTGTAAATTTCCAGATACTTGTGAATTGATATTCCAATCTCTATTAAACTCAACACTTTGAAACCGCTGTACTGTTTGGAAGTTTCTATGAATAAATTGATGATAAAATTTACTTGTAATCTTCCATTTTTTATCCAATAAAGTTTGTTGCCATTCTACTTCAGAAGCTATTCCTTTATTTTCGTTATCATCAATAGAAGAGAATAAATTCAAGTCGTTATTACTAATCGCTAATTCTGCAGCTATTTTTGTCTTTTCAGAAGGATTAAACTCAGATTTTACAACTGCAACTTGTAGTTTCTCTGGAGCAATTAATTGAACTACAGGATCATAATCTCCTAAATTCTCTCCAACATATCTAAAAATAATTCCAATTGCCAAGTTTTGATCAATTGTATAACTTCCGTTATTAGCCCCAACATTGTTAAATGTTACATTGAATAGTTCATCATCAGGGTTTGTAGAGTATTCAAAAATTTCTTCGATTCCTTGACTAACTTTCTTGTATAAAATCTTGTTTTCATTAAACGCATCTGCAAATGCACTTGATGCAACCATTAATGCAGGATTATTTCCAGCGGCAGCTAATATTTGTTTTTGTTCTTGAGTTAAATTTACTTGAATAGGTGCGTTTTTAGAATCATTTTCTGAGTAGAAAAAACCACCAATATTCCAGTTTTCACCCTTATAAATTCCCTTGTTATAAGTTATAAATCGAGTGTAATTTCTGTCGTTATATTGAAACTCCACACGAATTCTCATATCGTTGGTTATAGGATAATTTGTATTGAATCGTATTTCTCCAATATTATAATCAATCATGTATTGCTGATTTTCACCACGTTGAATTGGAGTTCCATTTACAAAAACACGATCACTTCCTCCAACAATAACAATATTGGGTTCGTTGTTTGGGCCAAAAATTTTATAAGGACCTTGGTTTCCTTCAACACCCACAAAATTAAAGGCACTAAATTGCCCTCTCACTACAGCACCAGATGTTAATAGATTTAAAGAATCTATGTTAGCCTCAACTTCAACTCCGGCAACTTGTTTTTCAAAATTTAAAAAAAAGGTTTCATCATTTTTAAGATTCACATCACCAGCTCTAACTCTCCAATCTTTGTGAAAGAGTTCAATAAAAATTCGATCAAAATCTGTGATACTCTGACTGTATCCATTCTCTTGCAACGGAATGTTGGTGTCAAAAATATTAGCTCTAATCCCTACATTTTTAGAGAGTTTTCCTTCCAAAGTTAAATCCATAGAAGAATTTGTAACTGTATTTTGATTGTTTCCAGAGGTAACACCTCGAGTTATAAAACCGCTGGTTTTAAGACCGTCAAACAATTTTATATCGGTAGGTTTTTTGTTAGTAGTTAAACTGTAAAGTTTTCCTGTGTTAGTATTATTAGGCACAATTAAACTTTTGTCTAAGGGTGAAAAGGTTTCAGTTAAAAATGAGGGAAATCGAAAATACTCAATGGTAATTTCTTGGTAAATATTTGAGTTCAAAATTAAGATGGCTTCATTAAATAAGACTTGATAATTTTTAGGTTGAATAATATTTAAATTATCATCTAGGACTTTAAATTCCTGAGGATTGATAGGAACAGAATCAAATCGAATACTGTCTTTGGTAACAATAATCTTTTTAGATCTAAAATCAGACGATGTGATTTGTGCCTGAGAAGCAAAACCTATAATAACAACCAACAAACAGACAATTTTTCTTGCCATAGGATACAAACGTAGTAATTATTGAAATAGTTTATCTATTCTTAAAACAACGATTGTTGTTTGTTTAGATTTTCATGGTCTAACAACCACTTTTTTCTCCACAAACCGCCAGCATAACCGGTTAAAGAACCATCAGAACCAATTATTCTGTGACATGGAATTGCAATCCAAAGAGGGTTTTTACCATTTGCATTTGCTATAGCTCTTATAGCTTTAATATTGCCTAATTTTTTTGCTTGGTCTAAATAGGTTTTAGTTTTTCCAAAAGGTTTTTGTAATAATTCTTTCCAAACTTTTTGTTGAAATGTAGTTCCTTTAGGATTTAGTTTTAAATCAAAATAAGTTCTATTTCCTTGGAAATATTCATCCAATTGTTTTACACATTCTACTAAACATGCTGGAGTATTATTTTTTTTCGTTGCAAAAGTTATAGATTCATCTAGAATTGTAATGGATTGAATTCCATTTTCATTGTCTGTAATCTTAACAATTCCAATAGGAAATTTAAAGTGAGTTATCTTAGATTCCAAAAACTTCTTTTGAATTTTCAGTTGTTATACGTGCAATTTCATCATAAGAAACACCATAAATATCTACTAATTTTTCTAAGACCAAAGTAATATAACTGCTTTCATTTCTTTTCCCTCTATTAGGTTTTGGAGCTAAATAAGGTGAGTCGGTTTCTAAAACTATATGTTGTAAATCTATTTCTTTTAAAAACTGATCTATTTTTCCATTTTTAAATGTTGCAACTCCACCAATCCCTAATTTCATATTGTATGAAATTGCTTGTTTAGCTTGTTCTAAAGTACCTGTAAAACAATGAAAGATTCCTCGAAGTTTATCATCTTTTTCAGACTCTAGAACTTCAAAAATCTCATCAAAAGAATCTCTGCAGTGAATTACTATAGGTAAGTTTCTTTCTTTTGCCCACTTAATTTGAGTCTTAAAAGCTTCTTGCTGCTCTTTTAAAAAAGTTGTATCCCAATATAAATCAATGCCTATTTCACCTATTGCATAGAAATCTCTTTTGTCAATTTCAGTTTTTACAATTGCTAATTCCTCTTTGAAATTCTCTTTTACAGAAGTGGGATGTAAACCCATCATTAAAAATACGTTGTCTGGGTATTTCTTTTCAAGTGAATACATTCTTTCTAGATATTCACTATCAATTGCTGGGATAAAAAAACGATCAATACCAACATCTATTGCTCTTTGAATCATTGTGTCTCTATCTTCATCAAACTGCTCAGAATACAAATGTGTATGGGTGTCTGTTATCATTTTTAAGTGTATTTTTGCACTGCTTTTAATGCTATAAAAATAAGACAAATGACTTCTCTTAAAAAACTATTAGAGAAAAAGAAATATACCAGTATCAAATTAAAAGAAATGGTTACAAATCATTTAGAATTAGATGCTAAAATTAATGGAGTAAAAGGACGTTTTATTTTAGATACTGGAGCTTCAAATTCTTGCGTTGGTTTAGATCAAATTGAACATTTTAAATTAGAGACAGAAGAGAGCGAAACTAAAGCAGCAGGTGCTGGAGCGACAGATATGGAAACTCAGAAATCTGAGAATAATATTTTAGAGATTGGAAAATGGAAAACAAAAAAATCTCACCTTGTTGTATTTGATTTAACGCATGTAAATTCAGCTTTAGAACAACACAATGCTCAAACAGTTGAGGGTATCATTGGAGCTGATATATTAGAAAAAGCTAAGGCAGTTATAGACTACAAGAAAAAAGTATTGTACTTAAAAAAGTAAGTAATCATCTCAATTAATAAGATATGAGTTTAGAAAAACAAATAATGGAACAAATGAAAGCCGCTATGAAAGCTAAAGATACTGTTGCTTTACAATCTCTTAGAGCTTTAAAATCGGCTTTTTTATTAGCTAAAACAGAAAGCGGTGCCTCAGATGTTTTATCTGATGAACAAGAATTAAAAATTGTTCAAAAACAAGTAAAACAAAGAAAAGATAGTGCAGCTATTTTTGTAGAACAAGGCAGACAAGACTTAGCAGACCCTGAATTAGCAGAAGTTGCTGTTTTAGAACAGTTCTTACCTGAAGCTTTGTCTGATGAGGAAATTGAAAAAGTAGTTGTTGATACGATTTCAAAAGTTGGAGCAGAAGGAATGAAAGATATGGGTAAAGTTATAGGAATTGTATCTAAGCAATTAGCTGGACAAGCTGACGGCAAAACCATTTCTACTTTTGTAAGAAAAAATCTGCAATAAAAAAAGGCCCCGTAGTTCAACTGGATAGAATATCAGATTTCGGCTCTGACGGTTATAGGTTCGAATCCTATCGGGGTCACGAATTAATAAAAACTAAGCACGTCAAATCAAGCTTGTTTGAATTTATAAGTGCTTAGTTTTTATTATCAAAGCTGAGCCTTGTTAGGATATACAATCCTATCGGGGTCACTAAAATTAAGTTGGTATAGTTTTTGAAAATTATAGAAAATGTTTTTTACTATTTATGAAATCAATTAAAATTACAATTTTATTTATTTTCTTTTTAGGTTTTATACATCAAACTTATGCTCAAAAATCAAGAGTAAGATCTCAGATGTTGTCAATAGATAGATCTAATGTTATTTTTAAAGGAAGCAAAAATGGATTTGATTTTGAAAATTTAAAAATCAAATATCAATTTGTTACCTGTAAAGGACAGGTTAAACTTGGAGTAGCTTACGATAAGAATGCTAAGTTCACTCGTTACTGGAAAGATGGAGTTGCTTATAAAAAAAATACTCTTAAAGAAGTGGATTGGCCAAAACCTGATCAAATTAATCTAGATCATTTGCAAGCTGAATTGTATTTTGGAAGAACAAAGTTGGGAGTTGTTCAACTTAGATTTATTCCTAGGTATTACGGTGCTTGTAAAGGTAAATTGTATGAGGTTTTAAAATATGTAGGCTCAAATGGTTATGACAGGGTTTTTAAATCAGATATTAACAAACTGTATTTAAAAAATATCAGAGTCACTGAAGCTTCTATTATTGTTCCCTAATGATTTCTTACTCAATTTGATACAGCTGATTGATAATTACAACTTTCTTTTTTAATTATCAATGACTTTTGTCATCTTTTCTAGGCTTTTTCTGTCCGATATTTGATACATATTAATACTACAAGCCATGAAAAAAAGTATGCCCGTTTCGATGATTATGACAAAAGATCTTGTCACATTACAGCACGATGATGATTTGTTAACTGCCGAAAGGTTATTTAAAAAACACAACATTAGACACATTCCTGTTGTTAAAGGAAAGAGAGTGGAAGGTATGTTGAGTTATTCAGATTTATTAAGAATCAGTTTTGCCGATGCGATTGATGATCAAGAGTCAGAGGTAGATACTATTGTCTATAATATGTTTACCATAGAACAAGTGATGGCTAAGAATTTAGTAAAAGTATCTCCTTATGCAACCATTAAGGACGTGGCTGAGTTATTGGCTTCTAAAGATTTTCATGCCTTACCTGTTGAAGACAATAATGAATTGGTTGGTATTGTTACGACAACCGATTTGATAAATTATTTGTTGGATCAGTATTAGTAGTTGGTTGAGAGGCTTCTACGGAAGCCTCTTTTTTTCGCAAATAACTTCGTAATATTCGCTGTATATCTCTGTTGTCTTTTTGTGGTGTTAAATAAGGTATATACATTTCTGGAATTGGTAATTCTTGTTCCTTAGTTACATAACCAAAACCTTGATAAATTCCGTTTAAAATTAAAGCAAAACCTAGTTCATTATCAGTTCTTCCACTTTCTTTAATTACTAAATTATCAGCTTGTAATTTAACGGAATTGATAGCCTCTAAAACTCTCTTATTATATGTTTTGACGTCTTCTTTGCCAGAACAAATTCCTTTACATTTTTTGAGTTGATAGTGAAAACATGAACTTACATTGGTTTGTAAGTGACAATATTTTGGGCATAAATCATATTGTTCACACAAGCGCTCAATAAACACTCTTGTTTCTCTTACAGAATAGAATTTAAGAATAGGATTGGAAACTAATTTTAATCGATTGTGAGCTATATGTAAAACCCCTTTTTGATCTTCATAGGTAAATAATCCAACAGCTTCATTAGCTCTTCTTTGTGCTCGATTGTATTTTGGATATATCTTTTTAATTTCTGATGATTCTAATAATAAAGCTAATAATTCACTTCCTGTCTCTGTAAACTGAATATCAGCTGTGTCTAAACACATTCGAATCTCTTTTTTCTTCTTATCATAAAAGTGACTAATGACTCGTTGTTTGATGTTATTAGCCTTTCCTACATAAATGATTTCTTTATTTGCATCTAAAAAATAATAAACACCAAATGTCTCTGGAAGCGTATCCAATACTTTTTTATCCAATAGAGGAGGTAGTGTGGCTTGTCTCGATCTCGGATTCAAAAATGATGCTACAATTTGTCGGTTATCTCTTTCTAATAATTGTCTGAATAACTCAACGGTAGCTTCTGCATCTCCTTTAGCTCTATGACGATCTGAAATGCGGATTCCTTCATCAGCACAAATATTACCCAAGCTATAAGAACGTAAACCTGGAATAATTTTTCTTGACAAACGTACAGTACAGAGTTTTTTTCTTTTGAAATCAAACCCTAGATTTTTAAACTCATCCTGAATTATATTGTAATCAAAATTGACATTATGAGCTACAAAGATTGTGTCTTCTGTAATTTCTTGAACCTTTTTTGCAATTTCATAAAACTTAGGAGCATTTCTAACCATAGCATTGTCAATGCCAGTTAAGCTGGTTATAAATGGTGGGATATTTCTTTCAGGATTTACTAATGATGTAAACTCATTAATTGTTTTTTTACCATCAAAAAGAAAGATAGATATCTCGGTAATTTTAGTTCCTTTATAACCATTACCTGTGGTTTCTATGTCAACAATAGAATACAATTAACTTTCCTTGGATTGTTTTGAGCCAATGTAAATTGCAATGGCTCCAGAAATAAACATTAAAACACCATATACAGCAGAGACAAGAGCAAATGCTGAATTGTTTAAGAGAACAACTGCTACTGTTATTCCTAAAGTTCCATTCTGAATTCCAGATTCTATGGAAATAGACAAGCTTCTTTTGCTGGAAACTTTAAACAACTTAGCAGAATAGAAGGCAAAAAACATCACAATTAGATTTAGACACACTACTAATAATCCAGCTTGTTTAAAAGACGTTGCTAGTGTTTCTCTTTCCTTGATAATCAATCCTAAAATAATTATAATTAACAAAATACCAGAGGCAATTCGTACTGGTTTTGCCATTTTTAAAGCAAAAGTTTCTTTATAGCTTCTGATAAGCATACCAACAGAAATAGGAATAATTACAATAAGAAGAATTTGAAGAAATGTCTGAACTACATCTAATTGTATAATTGTGTTTTGATCTAAAAATTTTTCTAGAGCAAAGTTTACAATAAACGGAATGGTTAGAATCGTAATAAAACTACTAAATGCAGTTAAGGTAACAGACAATGCTGTATCTGCTTTTGCTAAATGCGATATTAAATTTGAAGTTGGACCACCAGGACATGCAGCTAAAATCATAACCCCGACTGCAATTTCTGGTTGGATTGGAAATAATGATGCAAGCAAAAAAGCAAAAACAGGAAGAATCAGAATTTGATTTATCAACCCGATAAAAATAGCTTTTGGTTGAATAAAAATTCGTTTAAAGTCATCTACAACTAAAGAAAGTCCCATTCCTAACATGATAATCATCAAGGAAATAGCTAATATAATTGCAGAAGTTTGATCCATTTATCTTATTTAATTTGTAATAGCTTTTAAATTGGCAATTGTATACGTCGGATTCTCACTTTTAAAGACAAAACTTCCAGCGACTAATACATCTGCACCAGCTTCTATAAGTTTATTTGCATTTTGATCGGTAACACCGCCATCAATTTCTATTTGGCAACTAGACTCAGAAAATTCTATTAAATGTTTTAATTGACTTGTTTTCTTGTAAGTGTTTTCAATAAAAGATTGTCCTCCAAAACCAGGATTAACACTCATAATACAAACCAAATCTAAATCCTTAATTATATCTTCTAAAACTGCAATTGGAGTATGCGGATTTAAAGCAACTCCAGCTTTCATTCCTGTTGCTTTGATTGCTTGAACAGTTCTGTGTAAATGGGTGCAAGCTTCGTAATGTACAGTTAAAATATTAGCCCCTAAATCTGCAAATGTTTTAATATACCTGTCAGGATCAACAATCATTAAATGAACATCAACTGTTTTCTTTGCGTGTTTTGTAATGGCTTTTAGTACAGGCATGCCAAAAGAAATATTTGGAACAAAAACACCATCCATAATATCTATATGAAACCAATCTGCTTGAGATTCGTTTACCATTTCTATATCACGTTGAAGATTAGCAAAATCTGCAGCTAAAATTGAGGGAGCTATTAATTTACTCATGAAATTGATTTGTTTGTTAAGTTGAAATAAAAATACGTATATAAAACAAAAAACTCTCGAAGAATTTTCGAGAGTTTTTCATAAGATATTTACAATTTTGATTATCCTAAATAGGTCATCAAAATTTTACTTCTAGATGTATGTTTTAAACGACGAATCGCTTTTTCTTTAATTTGACGAACACGTTCACGAGTCAAGTCAAACGTTTCACCAATTTCTTCTAAAGTCATTGGTTGGTGCTCTCCTAAACCAAAATATAATTTTACAACATCAGCTTCTCTTGGCGTTAACGTTTCCAGAGCTCTGTTGATTTCAATCCTCAATGATTCGTGTAATAAAGTTTTATCTGGATTTGGAGATTCTCCTGCGTTTAAAACATCGTATAAATTAGAATCTTCTCCTTCAATTAAAGGTGCATCCATAGATACATGACGTCCAGAATTTTTCATAGATTCTTTTACGTCATTAACTGTCATGTCTAACTTCTTAGCGATTTCTTCTGCACTAGGAGGTCTTTCGTTTTCTTGCTCTAAGAAAGCGTACATTTTATTGATCTTATTAATTGAACCAATTTTATTTAAAGGCAAACGAACAATACGTGATTGTTCTGCCAAAGCTTGTAAAATAGATTGACGAATCCACCATACAGCATAAGAAATAAACTTAAAACCTCTGGTTTCATCAAAACGTTTAGCAGCTTTAATTAAACCTAAGTTTCCTTCGTTTATTAAATCTGGTAATGTTAATCCTTGATTTTGATATTGCTTTGCAACAGAAACCACAAATCGCAAGTTTGCTTTTGTCAGTTTTTCAAGAGCTCTTTGATCTCCTGCTTTAATCTTTTGTGCTAATTCTACCTCTTCATCTGCGGTAATTAAATCTACTTTTCCAATTTCTTGTAGATATTTGTCTAAAGAAGCAGTTTCTCTGTTGGTAACCTGCTTTGTAATTTTAAGTTGTCTCATGTAATAAAGTAAAAATTATGGATTAAAGTTACTGTCCAATTAATTATACGGATAAGATTGACTAAATGTTACAAAAACATGAATAAAAAGTTAATAAAAAATCTAAATTTCTAGAAAACAAAAAAATAGAAAAATTTTGTGAGTTTGAAAACTTCTTATATATTTGTTAAATATTAACATATGTTAATTAAAAAATTGATAGTGTTGGGGGACATCTATCATATTTAAGTGATTTATTTCACAAAAGCCATCTGCAAAGGTGGCTTTTGTGTTTTTTAGAACAAACCGTTTATTTGGGCGTCAATTCTATCTATAATATATCCTAAGTCTTCGGGTTTATCTACAAAGTCTAATTTATCAACTTCTATCACTAAAAGTTTCCCTTTTTTGTAAGTAGAAACCCAAGCTTCATAACGTTCGTTTAGTCTGCTTAAATAATCAATACTGATAGAGTTTTCATAATCTCTACCTCGTTTATGAATTTGACCCACTAAAGTAGATATGTCTGCACGTAAATAAATAAGTAAATCAGGAGGTGTTACAAGATTTTCCATCAATTCAAACAAAGATGAATAATTACTAAAGTCTCTATTTGTCATCAACCCCATAGCATGTAAGTTGGGAGCAAAAATATGAGCATCTTCATAGATAGTTCTATCTTGAATAATGTTTTTACCAGTTTCTCTAAGTTCAAGAATTTGTCTGAATCTACTGTTTAAAAAGTAAACTTGAAGATTAAAAGACCAACGTTCCATTTCGCCATAAAAATCATCTAAGTAAGGATTTTCATCGACAGATTCATAATGTGGCTTCCAATTGTAATGTTTGGCTAAAAGTTTAGTAAGAGTGGTTTTTCCAGCACCAATATTTCCTGCTATGGCTACGTGCATTGTATGATTTTTCTTTAAGTTTGATTGGGGAGGCTAAAGGTATAAAAAAAAAGAAAAATCTAAGATTTAAAAGGTGAGTTTATATCCAAAACCTCTGATATTGATAATTTGGATAGTTGAGTCTTTTTGTAATTTCTTTCTTAACTTACTTATAAACACGTCCATACTTCTTGCATTAAAGAAGTCATCGTCTCCCCATAATTTATTTAGAATAAAAGTTCGATCTAGTATTTCATTCTTTTTTTGATACAGATGGAATAATAATTCAGACTCTCTATTTGTAAGTAATTCAGATTCGTCCTTAAAAAGGAGTGTTTGTTTTGAGTAATTGAAAATGTAACTTCCAATTTTTAATGATTCAGTATTATTTTTTAATTGAACTCTGTTTAATAAAGATTTCACTCTAACAATTAACTCCTCCATTGAAAACGGTTTTTTTAAATAATCGTTTCCACCCTGTTCAAAACCCTCTAAAACATCTTTGGTTTGAGATTTAGCGGTCAAAAAAATAATTGGAATTAGAGCGTTTTCTTGTCTAATTTCTTTTGCTAGGGTAAAACCATCTTTTTTTGGCATCATTACATCTAATATCAAGATGTCGGGATTTTCCTTTTGATAGAATTCTAAGGCTTTTTCCCCATCTGGTGCATGTAAAACTTCGAAATCTCTAGTTTCTAAACTTTCTTTAACAATCATTCCTAAACTAGGTTCATCTTCAGCTAGTAAAACTTTTATCTTAGGATTCATAAGGGAGATTTACAGTGAATATAGTTTGTTTTTTATTAGAAGTTAAACTCATAGAACCTTCATGCTTTTCAATAATTTTTTTTGTGTAGTACAATCCTATTCCAAAACCTTTCACATCATGCGTGTTTCCTTTAGGAACTCTATAAAACTTGTCAAACACCTTTGTTTGTTGATTTTTTTCGATTCCATTTCCATTATCTGCAACAATTATTTGTACTTGATTCAGAAGTTTATTGATATTTACATCAATTTGATCGCCACCGTATTTCACAGCATTGTCTACTAAGTTAGAAATTGCATTTTCAATATGAAACGCATCAATTTGTAGATTGATAGTTTTTGAATTAGAACTAAAATTAATGTCTTTATAAGTGCCAATTAATTGATGTTTTTGAACAATGTTTTCTGTAAAAGAAACGATATCAATCTCCTCTTTTTTTAACATTAAATTTTCAGAGTCTAAAGTAGCTGTTTCTAATAATTTCTCAACCATTTGATTTAACTTCTTCAATTGACCTGAAGACATTGAAAGATATTTTTTAGTTTTTTCTTTATCATTAATCGCATTGAAATTATCAATAGCTTCAATAGCTGTAGAAACTGTTGCTATAGGTGTTTTGAATTCATGTGTAATATTACTTATCAAATCATTTTTAATCTCTGCTAATTCTTTTTGTTTGTTGATGATTTTAAGTAAATAAAACAAAGTAGATATGATGAGTAAGGATAACAAAAGAGAAATAAAAATACCTGTAAAACTCTTTTTTAGAGCATTTAAACTGGTTTCATCATGCAATAGTAATAGTTTTTGATTGCTTCTTAAATAGGTTGATTTAGCTTTGATCTTATTTTGAAAAATAGTTGTAGAATCAGAATTAGAACTGGTTTTTAAAGTGTCATTTAAATAGTAATTAAAATAATAATTTGTTTTAATTTTCTTTTGTTCTAATTGTTTTTGAAATACAGAATCTAACTCATTAAAATTAATAGAATTGTTGGTCAAGGCTACGAATACACTTTTAACACCTTTCACCAAATTTATACTATCTGTCTTCCTCTTGCCTCTAAATAATTTTACTGGAGATTTCAGTTGCTTTTCATGTATTGATTTAAAAACCAAATCATCTTGAATAAAAACAGAATCTAATAATTTTGGTAATTTTTTATATTCATCAGGATCATCAGTTGTTATCTTCAAGGAAGTTATTTTTAAATTCCTGTGATTAATATCTGAAGAGTCTTTTAACCAAAAATCTTTGAAGAGATTTAAATTTTCACCGTTTTTTTGAGTGGAAATACTAAAGAAATTTTTCTTAGATAGCTCACTATAATAACTTTCAACTGCATTGTCAAGACTAATTTGCAGTTCATTATTTACTTGACGCTTATTTTCTTGATAGTTTATAAAATTCCAATAAAACTGAACTGCTAAAGTAACTGCAACTGTTGCGGTGATAATATATAAAATCAGATTATACTTTTTGGTATTCATGTTTCAAATGTAAGTGGTTATACTTAGATAAAATAATGAGTTAACAATCGTTAACACTCATTAACTTTGATATTTTAATTATACAACCATATTTGTATCATCAAAATTTTAAAACAAAACCCATGAAAGTTCAAATTTTAATTATTGTATATCTTACCTCATTTGTAGTGAATACTCAAAAGTTTACTGGAACAGCAACTTACAAGTCTTTTCGTAAATCTCAATTTAAGATAGACAGTACAACCGCTGCTAGGAATCCTAAAATGCAAGAGATGATTCAAGCAAAACTTAGAAAAATGAATCAACATACTTATAAATTAAGCTTCACTCAATCCGAATCAAATTATAAGCAATTACCAAAACTAGATTCTCCGAACCCTAAAGCAAGTCAAGGAGGTGTTATGGTTATGTCCTTTGGAGGAGGAGGTAATGATTTATTATACAAAAACATAAAAAAGAAAAGTTACACAGATAAGGTTGAGCTTATGAGCAAACCTTTCTTGGTTAAAGATAAATTACCAGATTATGATTGGAAATTAACTGGAAAAACAAAAACCATAGGTACATATACAGTTTATCAAGCTACTTGGACTCGAGAAGAAGAAAATATTAGCATGACTGTAAATAACGAAAAAACTGAAGAGAAAGTTTCCAAAGAAATGAGAACAACTACAGTTTGGTATACACCAGAAATTCCAATAAATAATGGACCCGATAACTGGTGGGGTTTGCCAGGTTTGATTTTAGAGGTTAATGATGGAAATTTGACGCTGGTTTGTACAGAAATTATACTAAATCCAAAAGAAAAAGTTGAAATTAAAATACCCAAAAAAGGAAAGGTGGTTTCACAAGAAAAGTTTGAAAAGATATCTCGAGAAAAATCAAAAGAAATGATGAATCGTTTCAAAAGTAGAAGAGGGAACCAAATGCAAATTCGAATAGGAGGATAACAAACATTGTTTAATATTTTATCTAGATCGTTAAACTTTTAAGTTTTTTTTAAGTCTAATGACTTTATACAAAGAGTACTTTTGCTCACAAATAAAGTCAAAAACCAATGAAAAAATTAATTACACTCTCATTTTTGTTCCTAAGTCTAATCGCTTTTTCACAAAAAGGATTTCAAGGAAAAGCTACTTATATGTCTAAAACTACGATGGATATGAGTCGATGGGGAGAAAATATTTCTGAGCAAAGAAAAAAACAAATCATGGCTCGAATGAAAAATTTTCTGGAGAAAACATATACGTTAGAGTTTACACAAACAGAATCTTCTTTTAAAGAAGAAGCAAAGTTAAACGCTCCAGGAACATCAGGTCCAAGATGGGGAGCTAGTTCTGGTAAAGGTTCTATCTATAAAAATTTGAAAGATCGAAAGATGATAGAGGACACTGAGCAGTTTAGTAAACGTTTTTTGATTACAGAAAAAATGGACCAACCTCAATGGGAGTTGAGTGATGAGACTAGAAAAATTGGGAATTATACTGTTTATAAAGCTACCATGACTAAAGAAGATAAAAGTATTGATTATGGAAGTATTTTTGGAAGAAGATCAAGATTAGATAGAAAAAATGATTCTTTAAAGAAACTAGGAAAATTACCACCAAAAATGCTCAACATTACAGCTTGGTACACCATGGATATTCCAATTAGTTCTGGACCAGCCGATTATTACGGTTTACCAGGATTGATTTTAGAGTTAAGTGCAGGAAGAACCACAATGTTGTGTACAGAAATCGTAATAAATCCATCAGAAAAAATTGAAATTAAAGAACCAAAAAAAGGGAAAGAAGTTTCAAGAGATGAATACTATAAAATAATGCTTGAAAAAGCAGAAGAAGCCAGAGAACGTTTCAGAAGAGGTCGAGGCGGTCGTGGTGGAAGAAGAAATTAAATCAACAACTAAAAATGAAAAAAATATTACTATTTGTAGCCATTGTTATGGCAACAAGCATTACTAGTGCTCAAATTACACTTTCTGGAGTTGTAAAAGATAGTATTGGAGATCCACTTGAAATGGCAAATGTTATTGCCATCAATAAAGAAACCAAAAAAATAGGTTCTTATGGGTTTACAGATGCAAAAGGAAACTATAAACTACGTCTTCCAGAAAACGCTACTTATACAGTTAAAGTAAGTTATGTTGGAATGAAAACAGCAAACTTAACATTAGTAGTCAAAGATGTAGATATCGTTAAAAACATTGTTCTAGGATACGATAACACTTTGGATGAAATCAATATCGTGTCCAAAATGCCTGTAACGGTTAAAGGTGATACAATTATTTACAATGCAGATTCTTTTAAAAACGGTACAGAACGAAAACTAGAAGATGTTCTAAAAAAACTACCTGGAGTTGAAGTAAACGCAGATGGACAGATAGAAGTAGAAGGAAAAGTAGTTGAGAAAGTCTTGGTAGAAGGGAAAGAGTTTTTTCAAGGTGATTCCAAATTAGCGACTAAAAATATTCCCTCTAATGCAGTAGATAAAATTCAGGTTCTTAGAAACTTTGGTGATGTAGGTCAGTTAAGTGGTGTTCAAGATAACCAAGATAGAGTAGCATTGAATATAAAATTAAAAAAAGGAAAAGATAGTTTTTGGTTCGGTGATATTTCTGGAGCTTATGGACAAGCTCCAAGCCCTACAGATAATTTGTATTTATTCCAGCCTAAATTATTTTATTACAATCCAAAATATACAATCAATTTTATTGGAGATATAAATAATATTGGAGATGCTGTTCTTAACAGAAGAGATGTTAGAAACTTTAGTGGAGGTTTTAGAAGTCAAAGTCCATCTAATGGAACAAATATAAGTTTAGCAAGTGCAGGAATTGGTTTTTTAAATGCCAATGCAAGAAGTTCTAATAGAATTGAAACTCAATTATCTGCTTTAAACTTCAGTTATTCTCCAAATAAAAAATTAGATCTAAGTGGTTTCTTAATATGGTCTGGAAATAGTAATGGTCGAAGAGACAGAAGTGTTATTGAGTATAATGATAATATAACACCAGATGATGTAACTGATAATACGTTAGATCAGACAAGTAATTCGGGAGTTTTTAAGTTTCGATCTGTCTATAAAAAAGACATTAATAATCAAATGAATTATGAAGTTTTTGGTCGTTTTTCTAATGAATTTAGCAATGGTGTAGAGTCCTCTCGTGTGATTGCTGATAATATTGGTGTAGATCAAAATGCGACTCCATTTAATATCAATCAAAATCTAAGTTACTTTTATACAGCAAGTGAGAAAAGCATTTTTGCTTTAGAAGCTCAATATGTAATTCAGGATGAAGACCCATTTTACATTGCATCAATAGAAAATAATGTGAATGATGATACTGAGGCTTATGATATCATAGCCAGAGACGTTTTAGGATTAGATAGAACTCAACAGTTTTACAGACTAGAACAAGATCGTAGGGTGCAATCAAATCAATTAGATGCAAAACTTGATTATTACTACATCATTAATCAAGTGAGTAATTTTAATTTTGTTGCAGGAACTATTTTAAGCAAGCAAAACTTTGATTCAAGGTTTTTTCAATTACTTGATAATGGAAATGCATTTGATCCAAGCTTAACCATACCAGATGTTCCAAACGCACTTTCTACCAATGATACAGAATACAACTTTTCTGATTTATATGCAGGGGCAAGATATAGATTAAAAGCGGGTATTTTTACGTTCAGACCAGGATTCACCTTACACTCTTATACATTAGATAATAAACAACAATCAACTTCTTTTGAAGATTCGTTTGTCAAATTTTTACCAGAGTTTCAAACAATTCTTCAGTTTAAAAGAAGTGAAAGTCTAACGTTTAATTACAATCAAAGAGTAAACTTTACAGATGTAAATCAGATTGCTGAGGGTATTGTAGCGAATAGTTATACATCGTTCTTTTCTGGAAATGATGATATTATGAACGCAACAACTCATAACATAAATCTAATTTATAGAAGCTTCAATTTATTTAATTACACAAATATTTTTATAAGAGCTGGATATAATAAAACAATCGATCAAATTGTTCCAGAGGTAAGTTTTGTTCCTGGATCTGTAGTATCAAGTAGAACCAATTTAAATTTACCTTTTGATACAGAAAACTTTAATGTTACAGGATTTTTAAGTAAGACTTTCAAAAAGATTAGAGCTAGTGTTAGAGGTAGTTATACGTATGCAAATAGTTTTCAGTTTTTTAACAATAGAAGAAATGAGATTAATAGAAATATTTATTCTGTTGTTCCTAGCATAAACACCAATTTTCAAAAAGCACCTAATGTTAGCTTGCGATATGACATAAGATTCAATGATCAGTTAAATGAAGATATTGATAGTGGATTAATAACAGAAAATTCAGCTGTAACTCATGCGCCAACAATTTCTTTTGATGCTTATATTTGGGATGCTTTAACAATCAGAACAGATTATAGTTTTAATGAAGTAAGACAAGATGGAATAATTCAGAATAAATTTAATATTTGGAATTTTACCATGGGGTATAGAAAAGATAGAGATGCAAAATGGGAATATGAATTAGTTGGTGACAACTTATTAGGAACAGCGTCTCGTGCTAGTGTATCATTTGATAATATTAGTAATATAAATAATGAAATATTTATACTTCCTAGATTTGTAAGTTTAAGAGTTCGTTATTCATTGTAAATAATACAAAGTCAAAATAAAAAAAAGCCGCTTTATTTAAGCGGCTTTTTTTTTATTTATAAATTATACACATAAAAAACACCAAACGCGATAATGAGGAAAATAAAAGCAAAACGAGAATAATACAGCTGTCTTTCTTTGATCAATTGCTTTTTAATACGATTTTTCACCAAAATCTGTTCTTCTTTAGATAAATCAGAAAAGTGAAGTTCTGTTTTCTTAGAACGATCTAAGACTTCCTTAAAGTACAATTCTTTCACGTTATCTAAAGCATGTTTTGGTTTTTTGTTAAAGAACTGTTTTTTAGTTCCTCCACCCCCATAACCAACGCTCACAAAGTGGCGTCTTCTTTTTGTAAATGTTTTGTCTTTGATCATAAGTTCTAGTAATTGGTTGTTTAAAGGTAAGAGCAAAGCATGAAATTCAATATGATAAATATCATGTAACAAAAAACCTCTGCTTTTGCAGAGGTTTTTATAAATTAAATGTCTTTTAAAAATTACAATTCAAAAGCTTTTTTTACTTTTTCAACATAATCTAACTTTTCCCAAGTAAATGTTTCTACTTCTTGAGAAATAGTTTCTTCCATTGGGTTTGTAAATGTTACCGTTTTTACTTCAGGTGTTCTACCCATGTGTCCATAAGCTGCTGTTTCGGAGTAAATAGGCGTTCTCAATTTTAAGCGTTGTTCTATAAAATAAGGACGCATATCAAAAATTGATTCAACAATTTTACTGATTTCTCCATCTGTCATATCTACAGCTGCGGTTCCGTAAGTTTCTACATTGATACTTGTTGGTTTTGCAACTCCGATGGCATATGAAACTTGTACAAGTACTTCTTTACACAAGCCAGCAGCAACTAAGTTTTTGGCTATATGACGTGTTGCATAAGCTCCAGACCTGTCTACTTTTGATGGATCTTTTCCTGAGAAAGCACCACCACCGTGAGCGCCTTTTCCTCCATATGTATCAACAATAATTTTACGACCTGTTAAGCCAGTATCTCCATGTGGTCCACCAATTACAAAAACCCCAGTTGGATTGATATGATAGGTAATATCATCAGTAAACAATTTTTGAATGTGAGCTGGTAATTTTGCAACAACTCTTGGAATTAAAATGGATACTATATCAGACTTTATCTTTGCCAACATAACATCATCACTTTTATTAAAATCATCATGTTGAGTAGATATTACAATTGCATCTATTCTTTGAGGAACATTATCATCAGAATACTCAATAGTAACTTGTGATTTTGCATCAGGTCTTAAGTAAGTAATGTCTTTATTTTCTCTTCTTAACTCTGCTAATTCAATTAACAAACGATGAGATAATTCTAAAGCTAATGGCATGTAATTCTCAGTTTCATCTGTAGCATACCCAAACATCATTCCTTGATCACCAGCTCCTTGTTCTTCTTTATTCGCTTTATCAACACCTTGATTAATATCTGGAGATTGTTCGTGAATTGCAGATAAAACTCCACAAGAATTTCCGTCAAACATATACTCTCCTTTTGTATATCCAATCTTGTTGATGACATCTCTAGCAATCTTCTGAACATCTAAATAAGTTTTAGATTTTACTTCTCCAGCTAAAACAACCTGACCTGTAGTTACTAATGTTTCACAAGCTACTTTAGAGTCAGAGTCAAAGGCTAAAAAATTATCAATTAATGCATCAGAAATCTGATCGGCAACTTTGTCTGGATGTCCTTCAGAAACAGATTCTGAAGTAAATAAATATGACATAAATCTTTCTTTTTAAATTAAAACAAAAGGAAAATTAAAACTGATATGTTGCTGAAAGAAGTAGTGTAGTACTGCTTTAGCATTTTTTATAAAACTTTAGTTTTATGAGGTTGCAATCAGTCAAATTTATCCTCTCAAATCGAATGCAAAAATAGAGATTAATTCAGATAGCTAAAAAATAAAACGTAAAAAATTTGGTAATGTCAGTTTTCTAACTGAATATTTGTTTGATTAAGTTCTGTATTTTTTTGTTATCAAGAAAGGTTGAGGGAATAGACCCTATGATGCCTTGGCAACCCTTTGAATTGTTAAGTTCTTTTATTAATTACAAAGAAGGTGCTAAATTCTACCCAAACATTTGCTTTGGAAAGATAATTTTATGTCACTCTCCAGTGCTTTTCCTGATAACAACAGAACATAAATATTCAGGATGAGCAATATATATTCAGAAATACAAAAAAGAATTCTAGTTTTAGATGGAGCCATGGGGACTATGCTTCAACAATACAATTTTTCAGAGGAAGATTTTAGAGGAGAAAGATTTAAGGACTATCCATGTTCTTTAAAAGGTAATAACGATTTATTGTCGTTAACACAACCAATAGCCATCAAAGATATTCATGCTAAATACTTTGAAGTAGGAGCAGATATTATTGAAACCAATACTTTTTCAGGAACTACTATTGCTATGGCAGATTATGAAATGGAAAATTTGGTATATGAGCTCAACTACCAATCTGCCTTAATTGCAAAAGAGGTAGCAAAAGAATTTACCAACAAAACACCAAATCAGCCAAGATTTGTAGCAGGTTCAATTGGTCCAACCAACAGAACTGCAAGTCTTTCTCCTGATGTAAACAAGCCAGAATATAGAGCGGTAATTTTTGATGAATTAAGAGTTGCTTACAAAGAACAGGTTGAAGCTTTAATTGATGGTGGAGTAGATTTGTTATTAGTTGAAACTATTTTTGATACTTTGAATGCAAAAGCTGCCTTATTTGCGATAGAAGAAGTAAAAGAGGAGAGAAAAATTGATATTCCTATAATGGTATCAGGAACGATTACTGATGCTTCTGGAAGAACCCTGTCTGGACAAACTGTAGAAGCTTTTTTAATCTCTATTTCACACATCCCTTTATTAAGTGTCGGATTTAATTGTGCTTTAGGTGCAGAGCAATTACAACCGTATTTAAAAAGATTATCAAGAGAAACCAATTTCTATACATCTGCTCATCCCAATGCAGGACTGCCTAATGCCTTTGGAGAATATGATCAAACTCCAGAAGAAATGAAACAATTCATAGAAAACTATTTGCAAGATGGACTCATTAACATCATTGGAGGATGTTGTGGAACTAGTCCCGAACATATAAAAGCCATTGCAAATGTTGTAAAGAAATACAAACCTAGGAAGATTGAAGCTGTTGCATGAATAAAGAAAAAAAATATCTAACCTTATCGGGTTTAGAACCACTAATTATAACTCCAGAAACCAATTTTGTAAATGTTGGAGAACGAACTAATGTTACGGGTTCTAGAAGGTTTTTGAGACTCATAAAAGAAGATAAATATGATGAAGCCCTAGAAGTAGCTAGAGATCAAGTAGAGGGAGGAGCACAGATTCTAGATGTTAATATGGACGAGGGAATGTTAGACGGTGTTGAGGCCATGACTACCTTTTTAAACTTGATTGCTTCAGAACCTGATATTTCCAGAATTCCAATTATGATTGATTCTTCAAAATGGGAAATTATTGAGGCAGGCTTAAAAGTTGTTCAAGGAAAATGTGTTGTGAATTCCATTTCTTTAAAAGAAGGAGAAGAAGAATTCATTCGCCAAGCAACTTTGGTAAAAAGATATGGAGCTGCAGTAATAGTTATGGCGTTTGATGAGGTTGGTCAAGCAGATAATTATGAACGGCGTATTGAAATTTGTAAGCGTTCATATCATATTCTCGTGAATGTTGTAAAATTCCCTTCTCAAGATATCATTTTTGATCCCAATATATTTCCTGTGGCAACAGGTATGGAAGAACATAGAAAAAACGCTGTTGACTTCTTTAGAGCTACAAAATGGATTCGAGAAAACTTACCCAATGCAAATGTTTCTGGAGGTGTTAGTAATGTGTCTTTTTCTTTTCGAGGAAATAACACTGTAAGAGAAGCAATGCATTCTGCTTTTTTATATCATGCTATTAAGCAAGGTATGAATATGGGAATTGTGAATCCTACAATGTTAGAAGTCTATGATGATATTCCGAAAGAGCTGTTAAATAAAGTAGAAGATGTTTTATTAGATCGAAGAGACGATGCAACTGAGCGTTTACTAGATTATGCTGAAACAGTAAAAGGAAATAAAAAACAAGACACAAGCAAGGTTTTAGAGTGGAGAAATGATCCTTTACAAGATAGAATTACACATTCTCTAGTAAAAGGAATTGACGCTTTTATTATTGAAGATGTAGAGCAGGCTCGTTTAGAATCAGAAAAACCAATACATGTTATAGAAGGTCATTTGATGAAAGGAATGAATGTGGTTGGAGATTTATTTGGAAGCGGAAAAATGTTCTTGCCTCAAGTAGTTAAATCTGCTAGAGTGATGAAAAAAGCTGTAGCCTATCTTCAACCTTTTATTGAAGCTGAGAAAGATGGAAAAGCAGAAGCAGCTGGAAAAATATTAATGGCAACCGTAAAAGGCGATGTTCATGATATTGGAAAAAATATTGTGAGTGTAGTTTTAGGTTGTAACAACTACGAAATTGTAGATTTAGGTGTAATGGTTCCTCCAGAAAAAATCATTGAAGCTGCTAAGAATGAAAATGTAGATGTGATTGGTTTAAGTGGTTTGATAACGCCATCTTTAGATGAAATGGTGTATTTATCAAAAGAAATGGAGCGACAAAACTTTACAGTTCCTTTGTTAATTGGTGGAGCAACAACCTCAAGAGCACATACAGCTGTGAAAATTGCACCTAATTACAGCGAAACTGTAGTTCATGTAAATGATGCCTCTAGAGCAGTAACAGTAGTTGGAGATTTGTTGCAAGAAAATAACGGAACCTATAAACAACAAATCCGTGAAGAATATGAAAAATTCCGAATTAAGTTTTTAGATAGAACCAAAAAGAAAGAATATATTTCAATTGAAGCTGCTAGAAAAAATAAGTTTCAAATTGATTGGAATGCTACAAAAATTCATAAACCCAGCCAATTAGGTGTTCAAGTAATAAATGATTTTGATTTATCTCAATTAGTTGATTTTATTGATTGGACTCCTTTTTTTAGAAGTTGGGATTTGCATGGCAAATATCCAGACATTTTAACGGATGAAGTTGTTGGAAAACAAGCAACAGAATTATTCAATGATGCTCAAATCATGCTTAAAGATGTATTAGCAAAAAAGAAACTTAACGGTAAAGCAGTTTTTGGTTTGTTTCCTGCAAACACTGTGAATGATGATGATATTGAAGTAATTATATCTCCGAGAGATGAGTCACTAAGCGGAGTCGAAGTGAAGTCGAGAAATCCAAAATTCTTAACCCTTCGTCAACAATTGAAGAAACGAGATGGAATTCCAAATATAGCTTTAGCAGATTTTGTAGCGCCTAAAGAAACAGGAATTCAAGATTACATAGGCTGTTTTTGTGTCACTGCTGGTTTTGGAACCAAAGAATTAGCAGAACAATTTGAAAAAGATCACGACGATTATAATTCTATCATGATTAAAGCTCTTGCAGATAGATTAGCTGAAGCTTTTGCAGAATATCTTCATAAAGAAGTTAGAACAAAATATTGGGGTTATAACATGTCAGAAAGTTTATCAAATCAACAACTGATTAACGAATCTTACAAGGGAATTCGACCAGCTCCAGGTTATCCAGCATGTCCAGATCATCAAGAAAAAGACACAATTTGGAGTCTATTGAACGTAGAAAATAATATTGGAGTTTTTCTAACAGAATCCAAAGCTATGTGGCCAGCAGCGAGTGTGAGTGGTTATTATTTTGGAAATGAAGAATCCAAATATTTTGGTTTAGGCAAAATCACTCAAGATCAAGTAAAAGATTATGCAAAAAGAAGAAATATACAACTAGAAGAGGCCACAAAATGGCTGAATCCAAATATAGCAGATGATTAGATGAAAGTTACAGAACACATAAAAAAATCAAAAGGAGAAACTTTATTTTCTTTCGAAATTTTACCTCCGTTAAAAGGGCAAGATATCCAATCAATTTTTGATAATATAGATCCCTTAATGGAGTTCAAACCTCCATTTATTGATGTTACATATCACCGAGAAGAATATACCTATAAAGATTTAGGGAACGGATTGTTAAAAAAGCAAGTGGTAAAAAAGCGCCCTGGTACTGTTGGTATTTGTGCTGCAATTCAAAATAAATACAATGTAGATGCGATTCCTCATATTTTATGTGGAGGTTTCTCCAAAGAAGACACAGAAAACTTTTTAATTGATTTAGATTTTTTAGGGATTCAAAATGTAGTTGCTCTTCGAGGTGATGCTGTGAAAAGTGAAACTTATTTTAAGCCAGAACCTGATGGTCATAATTATGCGAGTGAATTAGTGCAACAAATTCATGAATTAAATCAAGGAAAATATCTTGATGAAGACATTAAAAACATTGCAAAAACGAATTTTTGTATTGGAGTAGCTGGTTATCCAGAGAAACATATAGAAGCACCAAGTTTAGATTCTGATATTCATTTTTTAAAGCAAAAAATTAAAAATGGAGCCGAATATATTGTGACACAAATGTTCTTCGACAATGATAAGTTTTTTGAGTTTGTAGAGAAATGCAGAGAGGAAGGAATTACAGCTCCAATCATTCCTGGTTTAAAACCAATTGCTACTAAAAAGCAACTAAACTTAATCCCACATCGATTTTTTGTTGATCTTCCAGACGATCTTATCATGTCAGTTGTTAAATGTAAAACCAATGAAGAGGTAAGACAAGTAGGAATAGAATGGTGTATCAACCAAAGCAAAGAACTCATTCAGAAAGGAGTTCCCATTTTACACTATTATTCGATGGGAAAATCTACCAATATTCAAGCTATAGCTAAACAAATTTTTTAGAGTATAAATACTTCTGATGAATACATAGCAAAAAGCAATTTTAAAGAGAATTAAAAATTAATAATTTCTTTAATTTTGTATTCGAATTAATTAAATAAAAATATCATGGCATTAGAAATTACAGATGCAACATTTGAAGAAGTAGTTTTAAAATCTGACAAACCAGTTTTAGTAGATTTTTGGGCTGCATGGTGTGGACCTTGTAGAATGGTAGGACCTATCATTGACGAGATTCATAATGATTATGACGGAAAAGCTGTTGTTGGTAAAGTTGATGTTGATAACAATCAAGAGTTTGCTGCTAAATACGGAGTAAGAAATATTCCAACGGTTTTATTATTTAAAGACGGTGAGTTAGTAGATAGACAAGTAGGTGTTTCACCAAAAAATGTATACACAGACAAAATTGACGCTTCTTTGTAATAATTAACAAAATTGAATGAAAAAAGGTTTGGCTGCGGTCAAACCTTTTTTTATTTTCGGAACATATGGATTTGTCAAATGTTCAAGGGCTACAAATTGGAAATTTAGAATTGCTTGCAAAACAAGTTGTAGAGGGTTTTATCACAGGAATGCACAAAAGTCCGTTTCATGGTTTTTCGGTAGAATTCTCCGAACATAAACTATACAATAAAGGAGAAAGTACTAGACATATTGATTGGAAATTGTTTGCCAAAACAGAACGATTGTATACCAAGAAGTATGAGGAAGAAACCAATTTAAGATGCCATATCATCATAGATAATTCTGCATCGATGCATTATCCAGAAATCAAAAATCAATCTTTAGAGAATTTAAATAAAGTAGGCTTTTCTGTGGTTGGTGCAGCATCTTTAATGGAAGTCTTAAAGCGTCAACGTGATGCAGTTGGATTGAGTGTGTATTCAGATTCATATGAATATTACGCTCCTGAAAAAGGTAGTGATCGTCACCGAAAAATGATTTTACATCAATTAGAAAAAGTGATTTCGACTTCATCTACTCGAAAAACAGATACCTATCAATATTTACATGAAATCGCTGAAAAGATTCACAGAAGATCTTTGATTTTTTTGTTTACAGATTTGTTTCAAACCGATAAAAAAGAAGAAGAATTATTCAATGCTTTACGTCATTTAAAACATAATAAACACGAAGTTGTCTTGTTTCACACCTATGATGCATTCACAGAACTTAACTTTGACTTTGACAACAACCCTAAAAAGTTTGTGGATGTAGAAACCGGTGAAGAAGTTAATTTGTATGCAGAAAACTTAAAAGAGGATTATAAAAGTTTGGTACAATCGTATTTTGAACAAATCAAGTTAAAGTGCTTGCAATACAAGATAGATTATGTTCCTGTGGATATAAACTCTGGGTTAAATGATGTTTTAACCACCTATTTCTTAAGTCGCTATAAAATGATATAATTTTGAGTTAATTCTTTGATAGAAGAAAAAACTCATTTATATTTGCACCCGCATTTATGCAACGGTTTGGTAGTTCAGCTGGTTAGAATGCCTGCCTGTCACGCAGGAGGTCGCGGGTTCGAGTCCCGTCCAGACCGCAAAAAACCTCTCAAGAAATTGAGAGGTTTTTTATTTCTTCCAAGTACCACCATAGATATAATGTGGGTTTTTAGGTTTTACTTTTAGTAAGCAAGACTCACATACAAATGCCCACTTTTTGGGTTGTTTATATTGTATTCTAAACATCGTCGAAAAATCTTTGTCACAGATTTCACAAAATTTTGTTCTACTTGCCATTTCAAAAAATACACTTTAAATCATCGTAAATAGATTAAATAAAAACAAAACTGTCCAACTAATTGTTCGAATCCAATTTAAGTGGACAAATGAAATAAGATGATTAACTTCAAAATTACCATTGGTAATTTTTTGATGCATAGGTGCAAACTTAATGAGGGTTATAATCCATAGAAATAATACCATTAACAGATACATTAAAGTACTAAAATCCTCTAGTGTAATAGTTTTATAAATTGAAAATAGTAATTGTCCAAGCATCAAAGGAACTACAATAACTGCTATTCTTTTAGTATAAGTTTTGTGCCATATTATCAAATTCTCTTTTGTGTAATTGATGAAACTAGGATATACGATTAACTGAATCATCCATATTAGTATTACCAATCCAAAATCTATTAATAAATTAAGTAGTTGTAGAATCTGCATTTAATAAATTGTATTTAAAAACTTCATTCGAATGTACTAATTTTGTTAATCATTTAAATGAAAAGATTTATGACTACAGAAGATTTTAAAATACATATTATTGGTGCTGGAGTTAGCGGATTAATTGCTGCCAACGTGTTGGAGAATTTTGGCATTGCTCCTATAATTTTAGAAGCTTCTGATAGAGTTGGAGGTAGAGTGAAAACAGATATAGTTAATGGTTATCAGTTAGATCATGGTTTTCAAGTTTTATTGTCTGATTATCCTGCAGCAAAAAAATATTTAGATTATAAAGAATTAGAATTGCAAGAGTTCAAATCAGGCGCTGCTATTTTTACCAACGGAAAACAAAAAACGATTGGAGATCCTTTACGAGATCCTTCAGTTTTATTCTCAACCCTGTTTTCTGGAATCGGAACGTTTTCTGATAAAATTAAAATCTTACAACTCAACAAGCAATTAAAAAAGAAATCTGTAGAAGTCATTTTTGATTCAGAAGAAATAACCACAAAACAATATCTACAAAACGCTGGTTTTTCCGAAGAGATGATTTTGAGCTTTTTTCAACCTTTTTTCACGGGAATTTTTTTAGAAACAGAATTGCAAACATCAAGCAGAATGTTTGAATTTGTCTTTAAAATGTTTGGAGAAGGAATTGCTGTATTACCAAAAGGGGGTATTGAAGAAATATCTAAACAGTTAAAAAGTCAATTGAGAAACACAACTTTTCAATTCAATACAAAAGTTGCAAATGTTACCAATAATTCAATTCAACTTGAAAGAGGAGAAACATTAGAAACGGATTATACCATTATTGCTACAGAAGCTAATGATTTGATTTCAAATTTGGAAAATCAAAAAACAGACTGGAAATCTTGTCAAACCATCTATTTTACTTCTCCCAAAAGAAAAATTGATAAACCTTTAATTGGTTTGATAGCCAACAAAGAAACTTTTATCAATAATATTTTTTATCACACAAGTCTAGAAATGAACTATAAAGAAACAGAAGATTTATTATCTGTTACAGTTGTAAAAGAGCATAATTTGTCTGAAAAAGAATTGGTGCAAAAAGTTACTGTAGAACTTGAAGAAGAATGTAATATATCAAACTTAACATTCTTAAAGTGTTACAACATTCCGAGAGCTTTACCCAATCTCAGCAATCTACAATACGACGTTTCTCCTTCTCAAACTCAATTAACAGATACTATCTTTTTGGCTGGAGATGTTCAACTAAACGGATCTTTAAATGCTGCTATGTTAGCTGGAGAAAAAGCAGCTTTAGGTGTTTTAGAGAAGATGGAAAAAACTGGAGTTATTGCTTAGTCAACAGAATATTTTTCTAATACTTCTATTGAAACATATTGCAATGTTTTTTGATTTGTAGACTTTAAATCTATCTTGGGAGCTTTCCCAGCTTTTTCGGCTTCTTTCCATCGAGAAACACATAAACACCATTTATCACCGGGTTTGAGACCTGGAAAATTCCAATGAGGAATAGGTGTCATTAAATTGTTTCCTCGAGAAGCAGAATACTCTAAAAATTCTTTTGTTACTATGGCACAAACTGTATGAGTTCCTGTATCTTCAGTAATGGTTTTGCAAAAACCATCTCTAAAATATCCTGTCATTGGATTTGTGCAACAAGATTGAAGAGGTTTTCCAAAAACATTGTATTCCATAGTAGGTAGTTAAGAAGTGTTAGAATGTGTTAAAAATATTTTTGTTTAACCAAAACAAAATATCTTTGAACAAAATTACAATAAAATACTTTCAAATGAAAAATTCTCCTTTTTTATATGTAGCAATCACAACCATTTTATTGCTAACGGTTACTATCATGGCAACGATGAATTTTCCTTTCAATTGGGTCTTTTATCTAACCGTGATTGGTCAAGTTTTTGTAGTTATTATGGTTTATAAAGTTTTGACAGATAACTATACAACTTATAAGACCTTTGATCATTTTTACGAAGACAATCCTATTGAGCCAATTAAAATAAAAGCTCAAAACGAAGACGAAAATCTATCATTTAGAAAGTAGAACTTTATTTTTTTTCTAAAATCAATGTTACTTTATTAAAGTCTGCAGCACTGTTAATTACCTTTCTGTATTGTTCATACAAATTTGCTGGAATAATATTGCTGTGATATTCTTCGTCTGCAGTAACTGTCAGAGTATTTCCATCTAGAGAATAAAAGGAATGAAAGAAATACAAATCTTTACCATCTTCCTTGTATCTGTTTTCGATATTGATATCGTCTAAATTTGAAATTTTATATCCTTCGGGAATTTCAACTTTTATTGTTCTATCATACACACGAGTAAACTGTGTTTCTAAAGGAAGTTTTCTTTTCTTTTCTTGGTACATTTCAATTTGAGGACCTATTAAATCACCAAGCTTAAACAAATATCTATTTCCTGCCTTTTCAACAAAAGATTCTGAAGTGATTTCATAACTAATTTCCATTGGTTTTACTCCAAAAAGTTCTGGTTTGTCATTTTTTACTTCACGTTTAACAACTTCAGCATTTTCATCAATATTTTTTGCAAAAGAGTTTAAAAACTCATTCAATCTATCAGGTATAATTAAATCTAAAAAAGGCTGAACGTTCATGGCATAATAACCATTGATACTTCTTTTTAGGTTGATGTTATTGATAGTAAGATCTTCTTTGTCAAAACTAATATTCAAAGACATTACATCAAGAGATTTATTGGCTTTCAATCCTTCAATAAATCTAACTTCTGCTACTGCACCTTCGTTTTCGTTTTTTATGAATAATCCATAATTATCCATAAAAAAAGGTGGAGGAAAACCATATCTGGTTGCAAAAGCACTGGGTGATAAATATTTTTTTGTAGATGGAAAATAAAGTAAAAACTCTTGCAAAAAGTTATTGGCTTCAAACTCATTATCAAACTTTAGTTGCATACGATCGCTAGTCAATACAATTTCATGTTCAATCTCTAGTTTGTCAAGCAAAGCAACAAATAATTTGACTGCACCTCTTTCATTCACAGCTTTGTTGGCTAAAACCGATTTCATGTCTTCTAAAGATTCATTGTAAGCTTTTGTGTAATAGAGGTTTGATTTGATGTGAAAATCAATTCTTCTAATTTTTTCATCTGCAGTCATATTATTTTTGATTCCAGATGCTGTAATCATTTTGTCTAACTCTTTTTGAATAGTATCATTGTATGTTTGATAATAAAAAGATGTAATATTTTTAGCTACAGAAGCATACGATGTAATCTTAGCATTGTTGATGAGATTTTTATCTAGCTTGTAGATTAAGAAAGCTCTAGAAGCATTAAAAGGTGCTTGCTCTTCTTTACTCATAGCTTCTATGTTATCAACTTTTAAATTCCAATGCAATCTGTTTTGAGATGAAGTGTCTTTTTGAACAGCGTCTAATCCATTGTAACTTTTAAATTGAAAGTCTAAGTTTTGTGGAGCATACAAATCAAACTCTAAATTATTTTTCTCAAAAAGTCCTTGAAAGTAAATTCTTTTTCCTGAGTATGAAGGAGATTTTTTCTGAATATAGAAGTACTCAATAAAGCTTCCTTTTTCTACACCTTCAAAAGCAAAATATTTGTATTGACGACCTGTTTCATCGTCATTAGCTGATAAGATTTTAGATTCATCAAGTTCTACAATTTCGCCACTTTTCTTTATAACTCTGGCTTTGTTTGCTGTCAAAGTAGATTGACCATCTAATGGTAAATAAATTTTATTAAACTGTTCGATTGCATCGTCAGAATTTAACCAGAATACTTTGTGCTCAATAAAATATTCTACAAACTTTTCTCCCTCAAAAAGAAATTCAGCTACCACCTTTTCTTTAACGGAAACAATATCTTTTGTTTTATCTTTTAAAGCATACTCTGGTTTTGACTCCCAAGTGTAAGTTGAGTGGAAATTTTGTTGTGCATAAGTGTTGCTAATCAATAGAATTAATGGAAGTAAAATGAGTTTACGCAGCATATTATTTTTTCTTTAAAATGATAATTTCTTTGTAGGCTTTTTCTGCTTTTTTTACAATTTTGTTGATTTCTTTTAGCTCTTCAACACTCATAAGAATAGCATCTATACTAGCAGTTTGTTGAGTTATAAAAGTATTTCCAGCTATTTTGTAAGAGATTTTGAAAGTTATTAAATCATTCTTGTATTCAATGTTTTCTGGAATATAATCTACTTTAAACCCATCTGGAATTGTAAAAATATTGGTGTAAGAAACCTTTTTCTTGTATTCGTGTTCAACAGGATATTTTCTATCTTTTTTAGTCTTTAATTCAGAAATAAATCGATTTAAATGTGGATTTATAAAAATCTCTGATCCAATATTCTGAACGTAATTTTGAACAGTAAAATCATAATCGATTTTAAAATCTTTTTCATAACTAAACTTATTGTGTTCTTTGAATGAAGATATCAGAAATGAATTATTTCCTTTTGACATTTTACTGTTGTAAAAAGCTTTAATCTCAGAGTCTTTTTTTAATCCTTCCAAGCGATAATAAAAGTCGTTTAAAGGATATCCTGATACATAAGTTTTTGAAGATCCAATTAATTTTTTTCCTTGAATATTAATAAAAGTACTATCTATTAAATGATTCATTTTTGCAGGAACAACAGGAACTTTCTTTATTTGAAATGAATCTTTTCCGTAAGAAACTAAAGCCTCTTTTCCTTGAATAAAAGCAGAAGGATATTCAATTTTAGTGTATCGTCCTGTAGCATCTAGATAGTAAGTTTTGCCATTGTTTTCATAAGATAATATCATGTGATTATCTACAATAGGTGTTGGCATTTCTTCATAGGTATAAGGAATCTTTCTTGTTCCTATCCAAGTTAAGTGGCCTTTTAAACCTGCAATTTCAAGCATTTTATAAAGAATGCTAGAGTTGTCTTTACAATCGCCATATTTCTTTTTAAATACATCATTTGCTTCTCTAGGAATAAAACCTCCCAAAGCATACTCAAAAGCTATGTATTTTATGTTTTTTTGGGTCCAGTAATAAATAGCTTTTACCTTTTCTAAATCAGAATTTTTATCTTTTGTTATCTTGTTTACTAATTCAACTAACTCATCATCACTAGATTCTTTATTTACATCTTCAACCAAAGAGTAATACCAATTGTATAAATCTTTTGCCTCATTTAATACTTCAATCTTCCCTTTTTTAGTTTTGTAAGATTTTATGATTGGAACAATATGAGGTAGGTAGTTTTGGTATGATGGTGCTCCAGGATCAATGTTATATGCTTTCTCATTACTGGCAATCCAGCTGTAAATATTGTTTTTTCCTTTTTTCTTTTTTTCAAAGACAATATTTAAATTATCTGTATTGAATTCTTTAAATGAGAGATCAATTTTTTTGTCGGCTATAATGGTAACCTTTGATTTTAGGATTGGTGAAAAATCTCCAAAAAAGAAAGGACTTAAGAATCTAGGATTTTTAATATTATATGTGTAACTAAAATTAGTTTTACTTCCTTTACCAAGATTTGGGAACAAAAAACTAACTCTTTTAGAATCATCATAAAACGATTCGTCTAAATCATTTTTTCTATTAAACTCTTTTACAGGAATTTCTTTATATGAACCTTCTGATGGACTTAAAGTAGAGGCTTCAATTTTTTCTAAATCAATAAAAGTAGAATAGCTTAATGAACGTTTGGTGTTATAGGTAGCATTTTCATTTAAGAATAAATCTTGCTCAAAAACCTCTTTAGTTATTTTAATTTCATTTTTCTCTAATTGCAATCTATAAATAGTCTCCTGTTTTAGTCTAACAGAACTTTCATTAGGATACATTTTCTTATACTTTTCTACTTCCTCAGTATTTTGAGAAAATATAGAAATTGAAAACAAAAAACATATCAAAAACGAAAAAGGAATTGAGATGCTTGAAGTTTTAATACTCATAAAATGTTTTTTTTTAAACTCTTCTTTAAACATCCTAAAATCATACCAATTTGTGTGTCCTCAAAAAAAAGAATGCTAAAATTTTGATAAAAGAAATTCAACTCATAGAAACAAATTAGTGCTTAATGCAATTGAATTGGTATTAGAAAGTAAATTTCGATAAAAAGCCTCAAAAAATAAAACGATTTTACATTTCATTTGAGTTAACAGCTTATTTTAGGATTCTTTTTTCTAAAACATTTGCATATTTCAATTGAATCCTTAGATTTGTCTCAACAAGAATAAACAATGAGAAATTATAAAACTTGGCAAGCTTTTTATTTTTACTACTATTTTTTTAGTAAAACAGAGGCTTAGTTGTGTTTTGTAACAAACAATATACATTTTATTAAGTCTCGATTCTATCGAGACTTTTTTTTGGTATGACACAAAAAATGAACATAGCAATTCAGGGTATTAAAGGATCCAATCATTATTTGGTTGCACAGCAATATTTTGAAAATAGTGCAATTCAAGAGTTTTTGACTTTTGATGCCTTAGTGACTAGTTTAAATAATGAAAGGTCAGATTTTGGAATTATGGCAATAGAAAACTCAATAGCAGGTTCTATCATTCCAAATTACGCTTTAATCGATAACAATGATTTGCAAATAGTGGGTGAATATTATTTGAATATTCATCATCATTTAATGGGTTTGCCAAATCAAAAAATAGAGGACATTAAAGAAGTAAGTTCACATCCTATGGCTTTGTTGCAGTGCAAAGAGTTTTTTAAAAAATACCCTCACATCAAATTAATTGAAGATGTTGATACGGCTGAAGTTGCAAAGAGAATTCACGAGAAACAACTAACAGAAGTTGCAGCTATTGCTCCTAAAGTAGCTGCAGATTTGTACAATTTAGAAATTTTACAAGACGATATTCAAACAATCACTAATAATGCAACACGTTTTGTAGTTATTCAAAAAGCTCAGAATAATCAAAATGAAAAACAAATCAACAAAGCTTCTTTAAAGTTTATGCTAAATCATAAAAGAGGAAGTTTAGCAGCTGTTTTAAATGTAATGAGTGATTGTAAATTAAGTTTAACCAAGATTCAATCGTTGCCAAAAATAGAGACTCCATGGAAGTATGCTTTTTTTGTAGATGTAACCTTTGATGACTTAGATGATTATCAAAAAGCAATTGCAATCGTTAAAATGATGGCAGAAGATTTTAAGGTTTTAGGTGAGTATAAAAATGGAAGAGAATGATATCAGCAGATAGATTACAACACATACAAGAATATTATTTCTCAAAAAAATTGAGAGAAGTTAGAGGTTTAATAGAACAAGGAAAACCTATTATTAATATGGGAATTGGAAGTCCAGATTTACAACCTCCTAAAGAAGTCATCACAGAGATCCAAAATGCTGTTTTAGAATCCAATGCTCATAAATATCAGAGTTATCAAGGATTGCCAGAATTTAGGAAAGCTATTGCAGACTTTTACAAAACATATTTTTCTGTAACCTTAAATTCAGAAAGTGAAATTTTGCCTTTGATGGGAAGCAAAGAAGGAATTTTACACATTTCTCTGGCGTTTTTAAATAAAGGAGATGAGGTTTTGATTCCAAATCTAGGGTATCCAACATACAATTCAGTAACAAATTTAGTTGAAGCAACTCCGGTTTTCTATGATTTGAAAGAAGAAAATCACTGGTTACCAGATATAGAAAAACTTGCTCAAAAAGATTTAAGTAAAGTAAAAATAATGTGGATTAGTTATCCTCATATGCCAACAGGGGCAAAAGCATCAGATTCATTTTTTAATGAACTGATAGCATTTGCAAAACTTAACAACATTTTATTGATTAATGACAATCCATATAGTTTTGTCTTGAATGATAATCCAAAAAGCTTACTTGCTTTTGAAGGAGCTAAAGAGGTTGCGTTAGAATTGAATTCCCTCAGTAAATCGTTTAATATGGCAGGTTGGAGAGTTGGAATGTTGTTAGGGAATTCAAGTTTGCTTAAAGAAGTTTTAAAAGTGAAAACGCAACAAGATTCGGGAATGTTTTATGGAGTTCAGAAGGGAGCTGTTAAAGCATTAAAAATGAAACAGAATTGGTTTGATCAACTGAATACAATTTATGAATCTAGAAGAAAATTGATTTGGAAAATAGCAGATAAACTAGATTGTAGTTACGATAAAAACTCAGCTGGAATGTTTGTTTGGGCAAAATTGCCAGAAGGTAAAGAATCTGAAAGAATTGTAGATGAATTATTATACGAGTATAATATTTTTGTGGCTCCTGGAACAATTTTCGGAAGTAATGGAAAAGGTTATATCCGATTTTCATTGTGTGTAGAGGAGGATAAAATTAAAGAAGCATTAGATAGGTTATGAATGTATTTATCATTGGAACTGGATTGATTGGTGGAAGTTTTGCAATAGATGTTCAAAAAGCATATCCATCAGCTAAAATATTTGGAATTGATTCAAATCAGAATCATTTAGATGAGGCTAAACAAATAGGAGTGATTCATGAATCTGCAACCTTTGAAAATTTAGAAATTGCTGATTTTGTTTTTCTTGCAATTCCGGTTGATTCGGCTTTGAAAGTACTTCCAAAAGTATTGGATTCAATTCACGATGATACTTTAGTCATTGATGCAGGATCTACAAAACAACAAATCTGTGAAGGAGTAAAAAATCATTCTAAAAGAAGGAATTTTTTAGCAGCACATCCAATTGCTGGAACAGAATTTTCTGGACCCAAAGCAGCGATCCAAGGTTTGTACAAAAACAAAACCAATATTATCTGTGAAGTAGAAAAAACAGCTTTTAAATTACAGCAAAAAGGATTGGATATTTTCGCAAAATTAGGAATGAGAATACGATATATGGATCCAGTTTCTCATGACAAACACATAGCGTATGTTTCACATTTATCTCATATCAGTTCTTTTATGTTAGGAAAAACGGTCATTAACAAAGAAAAAAACGAACGGGATATTTTTGATATGGCAGGAAGTGGATTTGAATCTACAGTTCGATTGGCCAAAAGTTCACCAGCTATGTGGACACCTATTTTTGAACAAAATAAAGCCAATGTTATTGAAACTTTAGAAGAATATATTGCAAATTTGCAACAGTTTAAAACACTGATGCAAAATGGTCAATTTGATAAGGTTTATGAAGAAATGGAAAACACCAATCACATCAAAAATATTTTAAACGGAATTCAATAAAGAAAATGGAAAATAAAAAAGAATTAAGAACTTGGTTGGAGAATTTTGAGCTACAGCATCCTTTGGTTATTGGAGGTCCTTGTAGTGCAGAAACAGAAGAACAAGTTTTAAAAATTGCTCACCAACTTAAAAATTCTGATGCTACAGTTTTGCGTGCAGGAATATGGAAACCTAGAACAAGACCAGGAAATTTTGAAGGAGTAGGGGCTTTGGGTTTAAAATGGTTAAAGAAAGCAAAAGAAGAGACTGGAATGATGATTTCTACAGAAGTTGCCAATTCAAATCATGTAGATTTAGCCCTAGAATATGATGTAGATATTTTGTGGTTAGGAGCAAGAACTACCGTAAGTCCTTTTATTGTTCAAGAAATAGCTGACGCTTTAAAAGGAACCGATAAAATCGTTTTGGTTAAAAACCCAGTAAACCCAGATTTACCACTTTGGTTAGGAGCTATTGAACGTTTATATAAATCAGATATTAATAAGTTAGGAGCTATTCATAGAGGTTTTTCTACTTATGAAAAAACTAGATACCGTAACAATCCAAATTGGCAAATTCCAATCGAATTACAAACTCGTTTTCCAGATTTACCTTTGATTTGCGATCCTTCTCATATTGCTGGAAGAAGAGACATTATTTTTGATGTCTGTCAGACAGCCTTGGATTTAAACTTTGATGGTTTAATGGTTGAAACTCATTATGATCCAGATAATGCTTGGTCTGATGCGGCTCAACAAATCACTCCTAAGAGTTTGATACAAATGATGGATGATTTGAAAATCAGAAAGTCTACAGATACTGAAGCAGATTATAGAAATGCATTGAATACTTTGCGAACTCAAATTGATGTAGTTGATCATCAGTTGATAGAGATGTTGGGGAAACGAATGAAAATTGCTGACGGAATTGGAGAATTGAAAAAAGATAAAAATGTTGCTGTTCTTCAAACCAGAAGATGGAATGAAATTCTAGGCAAAATGATTTTAGAAGGTCAAGACAATGATTTAAGTGAAGAATTTGTATTGAGAGTTTTCAAAGCAATTCACCAAGAATCTATCAATCATCAAGAGAAAATTATAAATGGATAATAAAAGCGGCTTTAAAGCCGCTTTTTGCTTTACAAACATGTCGTTTTTAAGAATTAAGCTATTTTAGTTGCATGATAGGAACAGTTTATAAATCTACAGGTAGTTGGTATTGGATAAAGTCTGATGAAGGTGTGTTTTATAGATGCAGAATCAAAGGGAAATTTAGAATTAAAGGAATTAAAAGTACAAATCCTATCTCGGTCGGTGATAAAGTAGAATTTCACTTAGAAACCAAAACAGATGAAGAAACAGGAGTTATAACAAAAATTCTAGATCGAAAGAACTTCATTATTCGTAAATCTGTAAACTTATCTAAGCAAACCCATATTATTGCGGCCAATTTAGATAAGGTCTTCTTAATGATTACTATTGACAATCCACCAACTTTCACCACTTTTATTGATCGATTTCTAGCTACAACAGAAGCTTATTCTATTCACACAGTTTTGGTATTCAATAAAATCGATTCTTATTCCATTGAAGAAAAAGCAGAAGTTTTGTATTTACGAAATATTTATGAACCCATTGGTTATACTTGTATAGAGGTTTCAGCAATCAAACCTGGTAAAGGCGTTGAACAAATTAAGGAGCTAATGAAAGGAAAGTTAAATATGTTTGTGGGTCATTCTGGAGTTGGAAAATCTACACTAGTAAATGCTATAGAACCAACGTTAGATTTAAAAACACAACAAATTTCAGAACAGCACAAGCAAGGTCAGCATACAACAACATTTGCAGAGATGTTTGATTTGTCTTTTGACGCTAGAATTATTGATACACCAGGAATTAAAGGTTTTGGTGTTGTAGATATGGAAAAAGAAGAATTAGGAGATTATTTTCCTGAATTTTTTGCCTTGAAACAAGACTGCAAGTTTCATAATTGCATCCATATTAACGAACCAAACTGTGCTGTAAAAGACGCATTAGAAAATGAGGAGATTTCCTGGTCTCGATATAAAAGTTATTTACAGATTTTAGAAGGTGAAGAAGAAAATTATAGAACTGATATTTGGGAATAAATGAAAGCAGTAATTCAAAGAGTTTCTAAAGCAAGTGTAACAATAGATAGTAAAGTTGTTGCTAACATTGAATCTGGTCTGTTAATTTTACTCGGAATTACACATGATGATTCAAAAGAGGATATACAATGGTTGAGCAATAAGATCGTAAACCTCAGAATTTTTAATGATGCAAACAATGTCATGAATACTTCTGTGAAAGATAGTGAAGGTGATATTCTAGTTGTTAGTCAATTTACATTACATGCATCAACAAAAAAAGGAAATAGACCTAGTTATATCGATGCTGCGAAACCTGAAGTTGCAATTCCTCTGTATGAGTCTTTTATTTCAGAAATAGAAAACCATCTAGAAAAACCTATTCAAACTGGAAAATTTGGAGCCGATATGAAAGTAGAATTACTCAATGATGGGCCAGTTACTATTATTATAGATTCAAAAGTTAAAAATTAATTAAAATATTTTCCATGGAATATATATTGCATATATTTGCAACTCATAAAAAAACTAAAACTTTAAAAAAATGAAAAAAATAGTAACAATTTTCGCCTTATCAATGGTCTTTGCATCATGTGGTGAGAAAAAGGAAAAAGTAGAAGCAAAAGAAGAAGTAAAAGTAGAAAAGACAGCTGCTTTAAATAATGTAGATTTAGAAGCGTCGATATTGACTTGGAAAGGAACAAAACCAACAGGAGCTCACGATGGAACAATTGCTTTAAAAGAAGGTTCTTTGGTAGTTGAAAATGGTAATGTTACTGGTGGAACTTTTCTTATTGATATGAGTTCTATCAAAAACCTAGATATTAAAGATGCAGAAAAATCAGCAAATTTAGTAGGTCATTTAACAAGTGCAGATTTCTTTGATGTTGCAAAATACCCAACTTCTCAATTTGTAATTACTTCTGTTGCTGATAACAATGGAAAATTAGATGTTACAGGTAATTTAACAATTAAAGATGTAACCAAGAGTATTACGATTCCTGCAATGGTAATGACAGAAAATGGAGTAACTACATTTAAAAGTGAAAAATTCAACATTGATAGAGCAGACTTTAATGTAAAGTATGGATCTAAGAAATTCTTTGATAATTTAAAGAATAAATTTATTGATGATTTAGTTGAAATGTCTTTTGAAGTAAAGACAAACGGATCATCATTATAATTTTGACTATGAAATCTTTAAAAATAGAAAGACCAAAATGTGGTTGTGGAAACACATCTGATAAAGACGGATATTGTGATGGATCACATTCAAATGGATAAATAATATTATTTATAATAGTTAGGATAAAAAAACCAAAACATTAGAGTTTTGGTTTTTTTTATTCTGGATTTATTTTAGTGGAGTTTTTAACTTCTTCAATGCTAAAAGTAGAATGTGTACTGCCAATATGTTTGATAGTAGTTAATTTAGTGACCATAAATTCTCTATAAGCTTTCATGTCTTGAACATAAATCTTTAAAATGTAATCATAGTCTCCGCTTACATGAAAACACTCTGATACCTCATCTAACTTTAATATTTCTCGTTCAAAATTTGAGACAAATTCTTTTGAATGTTGTAATAGCTTTATGTGACAAAAGATTAAAAAAGATCTGTTGATTTTATCCTTGTCAATTAAAGCAACATATTTTTTAATAATTCCTTCTTTCTCTAATTTTTTTATCCTTTCGTATACTGCAGTAACCGATAGGTTTAATTGTAAAGACAATTGCTTACTGGTTTGTTTGCTGTCGTTTTGAAGTAGTTGTAATAACTTCTTATCAATTGCATCTAATTTCATGAGAAAAAAAATCTAAAAACACCTTATTCTGTTCAAAAATAAAGATTTTAAATTTATAAATATTAATATTATGTGAATAATAATCTATTTAATGATATTATTATTGACAAATTATCTGTTTAAAATTAATTTTGTAATTAAATGCAATAATTATGAAATTCAATCCAGCAGATCAAATTCAAGATTTACAATACTTTGGAGAATTTGGAGGAGTAAATCCATCCATTTCAGATTCATCAACCTATACCTTTCTTTCAGCAAAAACTATGTTTGATACCTTTGAAGGAAATGCAGATGGTTGTTATTTATACTCAAGACATTCATCGCCTTCTAACTTATATTTAGGTGAAGCTTTGGCTGCTATGGAAGGAACTGAAACGGCTAATGTTTCAGCATCAGGAATGGGAGCAATTACACCAGTTTTATTTCAGTTATGTAAAGCTGGTGATCATATAGTTTCTAGCAGAACTATTTATGGTGGAACGTATGCTTTTCTTAAAAACTTTGCGCCAAGATTGAATATCAAAACGAGTTTTGTAGATATTACGAAATTGGATGAGGTAGAAGCTGCAATCACTAAAAACACGAAGGTTTTGTATTGTGAATCTGTAAGCAATCCATTATTAGAAGTTGCAGATATCAAGGGCTTATCAAAACTGGCAAAAAAGTACAATTTAAAATTAGTGGTAGACAATACGTTTTCTCCATTATCAATTTCTCCAGCAAAATTAGGAGCCGATATTGTGATTCACAGTTTAACTAAATTTATAAATGGATCATCGGACACTGTTGGAGGTGTGGTTTGTGGATCACAGGAATTTATCGATCAACTTAGAAATGTAAATGATGGAGCTTCCATGTTATTAGGTTCTACAATGGATAGTTTGCGAGCTTCTTCTGTTCTGAAAAATTTAAGAACGCTTCATATTCGAATGAAACAACACAGTAATAACGCTCTATATTTAGCAAAAAAGTTTGAAAAAGACGGTTTAAAAACCGTCTATCCTGGATTAGAATCTCATCCTTCTCACCAATTGTTTTCTTCTATGATGAATCCTCAATATGGATATGGTGGAATGTTAACTATCGACGTTGGAAGTTTAGAGAAAGCCAACAAATTGATGGAGCTCATGCAGCATAAAAACTTGGGTTACTTGGCTGTTAGTTTAGGATTTTACAAAACCTTATTTTCAGCTCCAGGATCCTCTACATCTTCAGAAATATCTGAAGAGGAACAAAAAGAAATGGGATTAACAGATGGTTTAATTCGTTTTTCTATTGGCTTGGATGATACTATTGAAAGAACCTATCAAATGATGAAGGATTGTATGATAGAAACAGGCGTTTTAGTTTCCTAGAATCCTGTTTAGAAATTTCTGGAAATATTCTTTACTAATATTTCTATCAAATTTTTGTTTTGTATTCCATCGGCTGTTTTCTTTAATTAATTGAAACGAAAATAAAGAAGAGTTTTCATCATCTTCATTTAATAATGGATATCGTAAATCTTTGTATAGAATCTGCTTGGTTGAATCTTTATACGATAAACTAAAATAGTCCTTACTAAACCAACGGAGGGTTTTTATATCAAGATGTTGAATATCTAGTATTGAATGATTTTTAGGAATGTAAGTAAACTTAGTAGCACTTTTTTTTGTATCAAAAATGGAATAAAAAGTAACTACATAATCCTTATTTCTTTCTGCAACTGCATACCAAAGAGCATTATTTAAAATGGTCGGTTGAGCACTAAATCGATTGTAATGGATTGAGGCAATTTCAAATGATTTTTTAAATACAGAGTCAATGTAGATTTTATTGCCAATCGTAAAGAGCAAGTAAAATGAACTGATGTAAAGTCCTGCTAAAACCCACTTTCTTCTTTTGATTTTTTCTCTTTTGATAAATAAACTCACAATCAAACACACTAAAAAAGGAAGTGTATACAATGGATCAGCAACTGAAATAGTATTAAAAGCCACTCTGTAATCTGTAAATGGTAAAAAGAGTTGCGTTCCGTATGGAGTAAAGCTGTCTAAAATAGGATGTGTTCCTATGGCTAAAAGAAATAGAAAGATCCAATCTTTTAAAATAGTTTGATTTTTTCTTTTGCCAGAGTTGTAAAGTTGGTAAAAAAGATATCCAAAAAAATAAGAGCCTAAAAAAGCAAACAAAAACGAATGCATAAATCCTCTATGAAAAGCCATAGCATCAATTTCATTTGCATACAAAAGATTCCCAAGAATTACATCCAAATCTGGAATTGTGCCACCAATTGCACCAAACAACTGTGCTTTATTACCTATTTTTTTACCCAAAGCAATTTTACCACAAGCAGCTCCTAAAACAATCTGAGTTAACGAATCCATTCTTGCAAATGTACAAAAGGGAGTCATTTGCTCAACTGTTGTTAAAATCGTAACATTACATTTCAAAATTTTCAAGATGAAAGACGAGCAAGAAATTATTCAAAATTCAGCATTAAATATTTGGGAAGCCACTTTACCCATTCTTATTCTAGTAGGAATGTTAGCGTTCAATGTATTTGTTTTTGGTGATGATGCTTTAAGTGGAAGCAACCAGTTTATTTTATTGTTAGGCGGATTTGTTGCTGCAATTGTTGGTTTTAAGAATAAAGTGTCTTTTAAAGATATGATGGATGAAGTTGAAGATAATATAAAAAAATCAACAAGTGGAATAATCATCCTACTATTAGTTGGAGCTTTAGCTGGAACTTGGTTAATGAGTGGTGTCATTCCAACGATGATTTATTATGGATTACAAATTTTAAATCCAACCATATTTTTACCCGCTTGTTTAATTATCTGTGCAATCATATCTATCATGACAGGAAGTTCTTGGACTACAGCTGCCACCGTTGGTATCGCATTAATAGGTATTGGAGATGCTTTAGGAATATCTATGGGAATGACAGCAGGTGCAGTGTTGTCTGGAGCTTATTTTGGAGATAAAATGTCACCTATGTCTGATACAACAAATCTCGCACCTGCAATGGTTGGAACAGATTTATTGACCCATATAAAATATATGGCTTACACAACGGTTCCTACTTTTATCGTATCATTAATTGTGTTTGTTTTTATTGGTTTTGCAATAGACACTAATGGAGTAACAGATACCTCAGCACTTTTATTGGATATAGAAAAAGCGTTTACAATAAGTCCATGGTTATTTATAGTTCCTATTGCAGTGATCATTTTAATTGTTAAAAAAGCATCACCTACGATAGCACTATTAGTGGGTGTTTTATTAGCTGCATTTTTTGCAATTATTTTTCAACCAGATGTTGTTTTAAGTATTTCTGGAGAGAAAGAATTGAACTTTATATCTGCCTATAAAGGATTAATGAACTCAATTACTGTGAAAACTTCAGTAGCTACTGAGAATCAAATATTAGCAGATTTATTTACCTCAGGAGGAATGTCAAAAATGATGGGAACTGTTTGGTTGATTATTTGTGCGATGGTTTTTGGTGGAATGATGGAAGCTATTGGAGCATTGGCAAGAATTAGTAGTTTTTTACTGAATCTTTTTGATTCTGTATTTGGTCTATTCGCAAGTACTGTAGCAACTTGTATTGGCTTGAATGTTACCGCATCTGACCAATATTTAGCGATTGTAGTTCCGGGTAAAATGTATGCAAAAGCTTATGAGGACAAAGGATTAGCGCCAGAAAACTTAAGTAGAACCTTAGAAGATTCTGGAACTGTAACTTCAGTTTTAGTTCCTTGGAATACATGTGGAGCTTATCACTCAGGAGTATTAGGTGTAAGTGTTGGAGACTATTTTGTCTATGCTATATTCAATTGGTTATCTCCTTTTATGACTCTAATTTTTGCTGCGTTTAGAATTAAAATAAGACAATTGGCTACAAAATAATCAGTTATCTTTTTTTAGATTAGATATTATAATTGCAATTATAGATAGAGTTAGAAGAACCCAAGGACTACCATGTAATAATAGATCAAACCAATCTTGTCCTTGCATTCCTTTTTCAGGATGAAAAGCATTACCACCTAAAAGCCATATAATTTTTCCCCAAACATGAGGTGGATTAAAAGGTGCTAATCCTAAAGTTACACTAGCAATTAAAAAAAGCTTCCAATTTTTTCTTAGAAATTCCATAATTATATAAACCAATTCCAAACCAAACCAAATCGGATTACAAAATCACGATATGGATATCCAGGAGCAGAAAAATAATTTCGAGTTCCAATCTCAGATAAGGCATTGTCAATTTTAAAGTAAATACGTGTTCTTCTTATTTGAGCATTGAAAAATAAATCAACGGTTCCAAAACCTATTTCTTCAGTGTTTTGTATTGTAAACTCAGACAATAAAGGATTGAAAGCGTTGGCATTGTATTTAGAAAAGTATTTAAATGTAGCACCAATCATAACCATCATGGGTTTTCCTTCAAACCAATAGTCTTGGTAGTACAATGTATTTCTGGTAACCAACTCAGGAACTCTAAACACACTAGAACCAGAACTTACATTCTGATACATTACAGTATTGTCTAATGCAAATTTTTTGTATTTGAATTCTTTAGAAGCTTTTACTTTTAAATACGAAATACTTTCATTGGCTTGGTAAGGCAAATTATCTTCACCAAAATAAGTATAGTTGTCAATATTTGTAAAATCAGCTGACGTATTTATCCATTTAGACTCCAATGTTCCACCTAAACTTCTTGTTTGTACATTGTCAAAATCATTTTGCCAATTGTAATTGTCATAAACACTTTGATGTAATAAAAAATTAAAATTTGGAGTTCTAGAATTCAGTAGTAACCTGCCTTTAAATATAAAAACACTATCCTTTTTATAGATAGCTTCACCTTTTATAAAATTACCTCCTAATCTTCCATTTCCTGGAGTCAAATTTCCAGAAGCATTTAATTGAAAATTCTTAATTTTTGCATTCCATGTAGCTCCAACTTCTACAGCATCACCTTTTAATTTTCTTGTTGATATATTGCTATTTTGATTGACAATTCCATTATATCCATATTCATAATTCAACAAACTAGAATGAACTCTAAATTGACCTAAAATGAATTTAGAATTAAAGTCTATAAAAAACTGATTTTTTACAAAATTGAATTGCGTTCCAGTATTTACAATTCCAGAAAAACTTGTATCACCAAAAAAATTGGTATCAACTCCTTGTTGTCTAAACTCAAAATTTTTACTCTCGGTTAGAAAAGAATGACCAACTTTTAAATTAGAAAAATCTTTGGTTTTAGTTGAATCTTGATATTTTAGAAGTCGATAATCTTGCTCAATAAACAATCTTTTTCCTTCAAAAAAGGTTTCAGTACCTGTCAGGGCAACATCCAATCTTGCTCGATCTATAAAATTTGGATCATTGGTTAAAAAAGCGTTCAAAGAAGTATCAGTCAATCCGCCACTTTGCTCGTTAAGTAAATCGTGAGTAGCAATATGACCTCGAATCCTGTAATTTTCACTTTTAGATCGATAATTAAATGTGGTTCTAAAATAACCCTGACTTACCAAAGACCTTCTAAATTTACCCAGAGATCGTAAACCTGTATAAGCTATTGATGCATTGAAGCGCTTTGAAAAATTTAACGTAAAAAAAGAATTTAAAAACTGACCTTGTTCTAAGGTTGTTCTAAAGGAAATTTCTGAAGTAGGAGTTGGTACTTCATAGTAAGAGATATCTTCTGCATTTTGATAGAAAAATTGTTTTGCTCTAAAACCTATATCAGGATAAGGATTGGACTTGGTAAAATCATATCCAAGATTATTAAAAGTTTGACCAATATTATGGAAAGGTAGAAGTTCAAATAGATCTTTTTGTAAGAAGTTAAATGTATATTCCTTTTGTATGGTTAAAGTGGTATCAACAAAACTCGTGTCTCTTAGCGTAGAAGAAAATATTTTAAAATCTGTATACTTAGTAGTTCCATTTAATGATATGTTTTTCCTGCCACCATTAGCTCCTGGAATTGTATCACGAAAGTTTCTTGTCTTTTTTTTAGTTTTTGCTGCTTGTAAAACCTGAGAATTAGCATATAAACCAAAACAGAGAACCAAAAAGAGAAATAAAATTCTTTTTAACATTAATGGATATTATTTGGCAAATGTAAACTTTTCAACGTAATTTGAATAGAATACAAATCCTTACAAAAAGTTAAATTGTGTTGAAAATTTCTTTTAGCGAATCTAATCTTGAAGCTGGTACAGACGAAGCTGGTAGAGGTTGTTTAGCAGGCCCTGTTGTTGCTGCAGCAGTTATCTTATCTAAGGAATTTGAACACCCTTTTTTAAATGATTCCAAACAAGTAACAGAAAAAAAAAGACAAGAATTAAGACCTTTCATTGAGGGACAAGCCATCTCATTTGGAGTGTCATTTATAGATCATAATGAGATTGATAAACTCAATGTGTTAAAAGCATCTATTACAGGAATGCATCGTTCTATAGAACAATTAAAACCACAACCAGAGTTTATCATTGTTGATGGAAATAAGTTTGTTAACTACAAGAATATTAATCATCAAACCATTGTAAAAGGTGATGCGAAATACTTGAGTATTGCAGCAGCTTCTGTTTTGGCGAAAACTTATAGAGATGAGTACATGGAAAAAATTCATCTAGAATATCCAATGTACAATTGGAAACAGAATAAAGGATATCCAACAAAAGAACACAGAGAAGCTATAGTAAAATATGGTATTTCACCATACCACAGGAAATCGTTTAAATTGCTTCCAGATCAGTTAGCTTTTGATTTTTAATTTTAAATGAAGAGACCTCAAATTGATTTTTAAAATGCTTTAAGATTTTCTCTTTCACTTCATCAGTACTTATTTTTTTTCCAAGTTCAGCTTCTAAAGAAGTAACCGATTTATCTTGAATACCACAAGGAACTATATTATCAAAATAACCCAAATTGGTATTAACGTTTAAGGCAAAACCATGCATAGTTACCCAACGACTACTTCGAATTCCCATAGCACATATTTTACGAGCAAATGGAGTGCCAACATCTAACCAAACACCTGTTTCTCCTTGACTTCTCACTCCAGTTAAACCATATTCAGCTATTGTTTTAATAATTACTTCTTCTAGGAATCGAAGATATTTATGAATATCAGTAAAAAAGTTTTCTAAATCTAAAATTGGATAACCAACAATTTGACCAGGTCCATGATACGTAATATCACCACCTCTATTAATTCTATAGAAAACAGCTTCTTTTTCTTTCAACTGTTCTTCGTTTAATAATAGATTCTTTAAATCTCCACTTTTTCCAAGTGTATATACATGAGGATGTTCAACAAATAATAAATAATTAGAAGTTGTTTCTTTTAGTTCAGATTGTCTGTTGAGCCTTTTAACTGCGATTATTTTGTCTAAAAGGTGGGTTTGATAATCCCAAACTTTTTTGTAATCTGCTATTCCTAAGTCTCTTACTTCAATTATTTTATTCTTCATTTCAATAACAAAGTTAACTAAATTGTTATATTTGGAGATTCGAACATAAATAAAACTTTAAACTCCATGTTTCAAAAATTACAAAACAAGTTATGGATGCTTATTTTATTGGCTAGCATAACCATTTCTGCTCAAGATTCGTATTGGAAAAAAAGCGAATTAAAATCCAATTCTCAAATTTCTAGAATTCAAAACTTAGACAAAAGTAAGTATCAAATTCATAGTTTAAATATGGATGCTTTGAAGACCAAATTATCGAATGCTCCCTTAAGAACTGCATCGTATAGTCGTTCTTCAGTTGTTGTAACTTTTCCAACTTTTGATGGGAAGTTAGAGCAATTTAGAGTTGTAGAAGCTCCGTTACTTTCTCCTAAAATGTCTGCAAAATATCCAAATATCAAAACATATTTAGGTTTTAGTATGGACAATTCAGGAGCTAGAATTCGATTTAGTGTAACTCCTCAAGGAGTTCAAACCATGACGTCTTATCCAAACAAACCAACATTATTTACGGTTCCCACAACAAAAGGGAATACTACTGAATATATTACCTATGATAGAGGTGTTAGAATTGTATCTAAAAAAGATTTTGAATGCTTAACAGAAAATGAAATCATACCACTAAAAGAGCTAGAAAATGTTAGTAGAGATGCAAATGATCAAATTTTAAGAACCTTTAGAATAGCTATTTCAACTGATGGAGAATATACACAACATTGGGACGATGGAAACGCTGGTAATGGAGACGCACAAGACGATGCATTAGCACAAGTTGTTTCTACATTAAATAGAAATAATGAAGTGTTTGAAGTAGATATGGCAATTACATTTCAATTGGTTACAGGAACAGAATTGATTTTTCCAAATCCATCTTCAGACCCTTATACAGGAAACCCTAATACTCAGTTACAATCTACTTTAACTAGTGTAGTTGGAGAAGCAAATTACGATATTGGTCATTTATTTTCCAAAGATTCTAAAAACGGTAATGCCGGTTGTATAGGTTGTGTTTGTGTAGATAATCAAAAAGGTAGTGCCTTTTCAGCTCATGACTTTTTGGATAATGATGGCGGAACTTTTATGGCAGATTTCTTTGATATTGATTATGTGCCACATGAAATTGGTCATCAAATGGGAGCTTTGCATACACATGCGGTAGCAGATAACAATGATGTTAATTTCGAACCTGGAAGCGGAACCACAATAATGGGTTATGCAGGTATCACAGGTAGTAATGATATACAAGATCACTCTGATCCTTATTTTCATTATGGTAGTATTAACCAAATAATGAATAACGTTACCAATGTGAGAACATGTTGGACATCTACAGCTATTACTAACAATCCTCCAATTGCAAATGCTGGGAATGATTTTACCATTCCAGCTGGTACTGCTTTTGTTTTAAAGGGAGTAGCTACTGATTCTGATGGAGGAGATGTTTTAACCTATACTTGGGAACAAGTAGATGATGGAATTACAACTTCAGGTAATTTTGGTCCAACTTTATCAAATGGACCTGTTTGGAGATCGAGACCACCGAGCACAAATCCGAATAGATACATGCCTATTTTATCTAGAGTAATGGCAGGTGAATTAACAGAGACTAGCCCAACAGAAACAGTTAATAATACTTCTTGGGAAACTGTATCTACTGTTTCTAGAAATTTAAATTTTGCTTTAACAGTTAGAGATCGTTCAGAGGCTAATGGAACAGGACAATTTCCTCAATCAAGTTTTGATTTAATGGAAGTTACTGTAGATGCAAATGCTGGACCGTTTGTTGTGACTTCTCAAACAACCAACGAAACTTGGGACGTTGGTTCTAACCAAACAGTAACTTGGGATGTTGCAGGTACAGATGGAGGCTCTGTTAACAATGCTACAGTAAATATCTTATTATCTTCAGATGGTGGACAAACATTCCCAGTGGTTGCTGCTAGTAATGTAGCCAATGATGGAAATCATACCTTTGTAGTTCCTGCTGTTGGTGGAGATTCTTCTCAGATGAGAGTTATGGTAGAAGCAAATAATAATATTTTCTTTGCCGTAAATTCAACTAATTTTACAGCTCAAGAATCAGAATTTACAATCGCATTAGACAATACAGAAGTTGAGGTATGCTCACCTAACGATGCAGTATATACATTTACATACAATACATTTTTAGGATTTAACGGAACTACTAATTTTAGTACAACAGGATTGCCTTCGGGTACAAGTGCAAGTTTTAATCCTACGTCTGCTTCAGCAGATGGAACACAAGTTACCATGACAGTTAGTGGAACTAATAACGTTGCAGCTGGAAGTTATAATTTTACAGTTGAAGGAACATCAGGAAGTATTTCAAAGTCTGCTTCGGCTTCTTTGGTTGTTTTTGATGGAACTTTAAATGCACCTTCATTAACGTCTCCTTCTAACGGTGCCACTGATGTTGCAGCAGATGGAATGTTAACTTGGAGTAGTGATGCGAATGCAGAATCTTACTTGGTTGAAATTGCAACAGATAATGCGTTTTCTAATATAGTTACTTCAACAACTGTAACTACAAATTCATACACAACAAGTTTGTCTTCTAATACGCAATATTATTGGAGAGTTACACCTTCTAATCAATGTGCAACAGGAACAACTTCTTCTATATTTAATTTTACCACAGCAAATATTACATGTAATAGTTTTGATGCAACAGATTTACCTATTTCAATAAGCACTACAGGAAATATTACTTATGAAACTAAAATAAATATAGGTCCAGATTACCCAATTACAGATGTAAATGTTACCATTAGGATTCCTCATACTTGGGCTGCAGATTTAGATATCTTTTTAATTAGCCCTCAAGGAACTCGAGTAGAATTAACCACTGATAATGGTGGTATAGACGGTGAAGATTATATTGATACAGTTTTTGATCAAGAAGCTTCAACTCCTATTACCTCTGGTTCTGTTCCTTTTACAGGTACATATATTCCAGAAGGAGACTTGTCAACTTTATACGGAGAAATGTCTGGTGGTGAATGGACTCTTGAAGTTACAGATGATGCAAATTTGGATGGTGGAACTATGGAACGATTTGCTTTAGATTTTTGTGTACAAGGAGATATTTTATCTAATGAAGACATAAAAGGAGAAATAGCTGGATTAGCTGTGTTTCCAAATCCTTCTAAAGGAAACTTCACAGTTAGGTTTGACAATATAACTGGAGATGACGTTACCGTGAGAGTTTTAGATTTATCTGGTAGAACAATTTTTACAAGAAACTATAACAGCTCAACTTCTTTATTTGCAGAAAATGTTGCGTTAAGTAGAGTTTCTAGTGGATTGTATTTAGTTCAGATAATTAATGGAAACAAACAAACCACTAAAAAGATAATTATAGAATAATATAAAATTTCTTTTCCAAAAAGCCGATTGCATTGCAATCGGCTTTTTTTGTAAACTAAAATTAAATCTGGTACGTTTTAGAGTGAATTCACTTATTTTTGTACCATGTCAATTCAAGTAGATTCTATTTCAAAATCTTACGGAAAGCAATTAGCTCTTAATTCAATTTCTTTTACCGCAAAAAAAGGAGAGATTATAGGCCTATTAGGTCCAAATGGAGCGGGGAAATCTACTCTTTTTAAAATCTTAACAGGATATATAAAAGCCGATCAAGGTATTGTAACCGTAAACGGATTTAATGTAACTAATGAAACAATAGAAGCTAAAAAATCTATTGGTTATTTGCCAGAGCAAAACCCTTTGTATAGAGATATGTATGTTAGAGAATATTTGGAGTTTCAAGCATCAATTTTTAAGGTAGACACATCGTTAATTCCTGATGTGATTGAAAAAGTGGATTTAGCATCAGAATCTCACAAAAAAATTGGACAACTTTCCAAAGGATATCAACAACGAGTTGGAATTGCAGCAGCAATTTTACACAATCCTGATGTCTTAATTTTAGATGAGCCCACAACGGGTTTAGATCCAAATCAACTTAAAGATATTAGAAATTTGATCTTGGAATTAGGAAAAGAAAAGACAGTTATTTTTTCTTCACATATCATGCAAGAAGTAGAAGCAATATGTGATCGTATTTTGATTCTAAAAAAAGGGAATTTGGTTTTAGATAGCTCACTTAATGATGTTAAAAACAATAAAGTTGATTTAGAAAAATTATTCAATCAACTTACTTCTTAAGTTTTTTTAGTAAAGGTTTTCCTTGTTTATATTTTCCGTCATATGCGTATACATCTGGAGTGAAAGAAACTGTATTTTGTTTTTCTGTCTTAATGCTTTAATTACCTGATTCTAAATCATAATTCAGAGTCTGTTTGTTACTTATAACAGAAACATTAGGTCCATCATTCTTGTTTGAAATTTCCTTTAAAGAATTTGTTTGATTTGGAAAGTTCTCTAGAAAGTATTTACTTAAATCATCTTCAAAAATAGAGTAGATTGCTAATTTTCCGAGTGTATCTCTTAAGTGATATCTAACTACTTCTTGCCCATTACAGTAAATGTCAAGTATTAAAGTATCTGTTTTTATTCCAACATTATTTACAGTAAATAATCGTTTTTTATTTCAATTTTATAGGTGTGAAGCTTTCCTTTTTTACGAAACATTCCAAAGAGTAAAGTTCCTGCCATCATGAAAATAAATAGAATTTGTAGCCAATACTCTTCTATATCTTTTACATCATCAATAAGGGTAAAAAAATAAATGATAGCTGCAAAACCAATGAACATAAGACATCCACTTGCTACATCGTATCCTGTTGAAGGAGCTTTTCTTCCGTTGTAGTAAAAAATCATCCTAATTTAACTTATAATTTACTTGGTTTTTTTCTAATTCGTTCAAAAATTCAGAAGTGACTTTTACTTTTGTATTTCTACTAGGAACATTCAATTCAATTTTTTCTTTTGCATCCCAAATTGTAAAGTTCAAAGATTGCTTTCCTTTACTGGATTTTAATACTTTTTCGAAAGATTTTATATTGAGCTCATTTATGTTTTCCAATGGAATCTGAACTGTAATTTTTTTACACAAATCATCCATTACATCATGCAGCAATTTAAAATCTGTAAACTTTATCCTTGGATCTCCTTGTTTGCCCTCTCTATTTGTCCATCCAGGTAAAATAGTAGTTTTGATAAATAAAAAGGAATTAGGAACTAAGAAGTGTTTAAACTTTAAATACTCTTCTTTAAAAATTCTAAATTCAAAACTATCACTATAGTCTTCTAAGAAAAATGAAGCCCAACCTTGTCCAGATTTAGAAACTCGATGTTGCACATCCGTTACAATACCTCCAAAGGAAAAATTAGATCCTACAGCTTTAGTTAAATCGCTTTTAAAATAACTGATTCGACCATTGCAAAACTGTAATTCATTTTTAAAATCATCTAAAGGATGTGCAGAAATATAAATTCCTACTACTTCTTTTTCTTTTGCAAGTTTTTCCATGGTGCCCCATTCTTCAACTTGAGGAATTTCAGGTTCAGGAAACTGAATATCAGAACTTTCACCAAATAATGAGACTTGAGAAGAATTTAAATTTTCTTGGTATTTATTTCCAAATCGTAAAGCTCTTTCAATAAAAGTTTGTCCTTTTTCATCTAAAGCAAAATACTGAGCTCTGTGTGTATTGGTAAATGAATCAAAACCTCCTGATAAAACTAATCCGTCAAATGATTTTTTATTGGCTGCTCGTAAATCTACTCGTTTGGCAACATCAAAGACAGAGGAGTAGTTTCCGTTTTCTTTTCGTTCTTTAATAATCGCTTTTACAGCAGAATTACCAACTCCTTTTACAGCAGCCATTCCAAAACGAACAGCTCCTTGTTTGTTTACAGAAAACTTTAAATATGATTCGTTGATATCTGGGCCTAAAACATCCAATCCCATTCGTTTACACTCTTCCATAAAGAATGAGACAGATTTGATATCATTCATATTATTAGATAAAACAGAAGCCATATATTCTGCTGGATAATGTGCTTTTAAATATGCTGTTTGATAACCAATCCAAGCATAACAAGTAGAGTGAGACTTATTAAAAGCATAGGATGCAAAAGCCTCCCAATCTTTCCAAATTTTTTCTAACACCTCTTCTGGATGATCATTTTTACCTGCTTGTTCAATAAACTTGGGTTTCATTTTTGCAAGAACAGCAGCTTGCTTTTTACCCATTGCTTTTCTTAACACATCGGCTTCACCTTTTGTAAAATCAGCAAGTTTTTGAGAAAGCAACATCACCTGCTCTTGATAAACTGTAATTCCGTAAGTTTCTGCTAAATACTCTTCCATTTCTGGAAGATCATAGGTAATTTCTTCCTCTCCATGTTTTCTCTTTACAAACGAGGGGATATATTCCATAGGTCCTGGTCTGTATAAAGCATTCATTGCGATTAAATCCTCAAAAACAGTTGGTTTTAATGCACGCATATGTTTTTGCATTCCAACAGATTCATATTGGAAAATACCTACAGTTTCTCCACGTTGAAATAATTCATATGTTTTCTCATCATCTAAAGGAAAATTCTCTGGATCTAATTCAATTCCTAAACGAGCTTTTACAATTTTGACAGTATCTTTTATAAGAGTTAAAGTTTTTAAACCTAAAAAATCCATTTTTAACAAACCTGCACTTTCAACCACAGAATTGTCAAACTGAGTTACATACATGTCGGAGTCTTTCGCTGTTGCGACAGGAACAAAGTTTGTAATATCACTAGGAGTAATGATAACTCCACAAGCATGAATCCCAGTGTTTCTTAAAGAACCCTCTAAAACTTGAGCTTTGTTAATAGTTTCGGCTTCAACACCGTCACCATTTGCTATGGCTTTTAACTCATTAACCATGTCTTTTTCTTCCGATCGAAGACCATCTATCTTACCTTTACTCTTTTCATCATCTCCAAAGATGTTTTTGAGTTTTACACCTGGAATTAATTTAGCAATCCTATCAGCTTCATATAATGGTAAGTCCAAAACTCTAGCAGTATCTCGAATGGAAGATTTTGCTGCCATGGTTCCGTAGGTAATAATTTGTGCAACTTGATTGGATCCGTATTTATTGATTACATAATCCATTACTTTACTCCTTCCTTCATCATCAAAATCAATATCAATATCTGGCATCGAAACACGTTCTGGATTTAAAAAACGCTCAAATAGTAAATCGTATTTGATAGGATCTATGTTGGTAATCCATAAACAATATGCAACTACTGAACCTGCAGCAGATCCACGTCCTGGACCTACAGAAACACCCATGTTTCTTGCTTCTCTAATAAAGTCTTCTACAATTAGAAAATACCCAGGATATCCAGTGTTTTTAATTACTTCTAATTCAAAATCTAAACGCTCTTTAATTTCGTCCGTAATATCCCCGTATCGTTTTTTGGCTCCTAAATAGGTAATGTGTTTTAGATAATCATTTTCTCCTCTTTTACCTCCATCTTTTTTATCCTCTTCGCTTAAAAACTCATTTGGAATTTCAAAAGCAGGTAATAACACATCTCTTGCTAATGTGAAAGGTTCAATTTTATTTACTACTTCTTGAATGTTTACAATCGCTTCAGGAAGATCTGCAAACAATTCTTTCATTTCTTGAGTATTTTTAAAGTAATACTCATCATTGGGCAAACCATAACGATATCCTCGACCTTTTCCAATTGGAGTGGCTTGTTTTTCACCGTCTTTTACACACAGTAAAATATCGTGTGCATTAGCATCTTCTTTATTAAGGTAATAGGTATTGTTTGTAGCAACAGTTTTGATGTTGTGTTTCTTTGCAAACTTTAGTAGTGTTTCATTTACGATTTTCTCATCTTCTTGATTATGACGCATTAATTCGATATAAAAATCATCTTGAAATTGTTCTTTCCACCATAATAAAGCTTCCTCAGCTTGTGCTTCTCCAACATTCAAAATTTTACTCGGAACTTCACCGTAAAGGCTTCCTGTCAATACAATAATATCTTCTTTGTATTGTTCAATGATTTTTCGGTCAATTCTTGGTACATAATAGAAGCCATCTACAAAAGCTATGGATGACATTTTTGCCAAATTGTGATATCCATTTTTATTTTTAGCCAATAAGACTACTTGATATCCATTATCTTTTACACTTTTACTTGTATGATCTTGACAAACATTAAATTCACAACCCACAATGGCTTTCAAATGTGTTTCGTTTGTTTTGTTGTAGTTATTTACAGATTGAACAAAGTGAAAAGCAGCCATCATATTAGCTGTGTCTGTTAAAGCAACTGCAGACATTTCATCTTTTGCTGCAGCATTTACCAAATTGGCTATTTGTGTGGTCGACTGAAGTACTGAGTATTGTGTGTGATTGTGAAGATGAGCAAAAGAAACACCTTCTAGTTCTTCTAATCCTTCTGAGGTAGATACAAGATGTTCTGTACTTTTAAGTTTCTCTAAGCGTTTTTTTATTTTCCTACTCTCTACTTTTAAATTGATATGCTCCAATCCTATTAACTGAATTGGTTTTGGATTAACTTCAGAGAAATTAGTGAAGTAAGATTCGTCAACATCTAATTGTTCTTTGGTAAATTCTCCCAATCGAATCAACTCTAAAAAACAACGAGTTGTTGCTTCTACATCTGCTGTTGCATTGTGAGCTTCTTCAAACTGAGATCCAAACAAATGATGATGTAATTCTGTAAGTGTTGGAAGTTTAAATTTTCCTCCACGACCACCAGGAAGTTGACACATTTGAGCTGTGTGTTCTGTACATGTATCCAGAACAGGTAGTTCAGTTAGATTGTTATCAATTCCCAATCTGTGGAATTCACAACTCATAATATTAACATCAAAACCTACATTTTGCCCAACTACATAGGTTGTTTTTTTTAGAGCTTCTAAAAACAATTCTAAACCTTCTACTAGAGCAATTCCTTGTTCTTGAGCTAATTCAGTTGAAATTCCGTGAATCTGTTCAGCGTCATAAGGAATATTGAATCCCTCAGGTTGAATTAGAAAATCATTATTTTCTAATAAGTTACCCATGTTATCATGCAATTGCCACGCAATTTGTATACAACGAGGCCAATTATCAGTGTCAGTAATTGGTGCATTCCAACTCTTGGGTAAACCCGTAGTTTCGGTATCAAAAATTAAGTACATAAAAGGGTTTATGTGATTTTTTAAAGAGTTTTAAAAGTAGGAAAATAGACTGTAAAAAGCTGTAAAGACTTATTGGGTTTTATTAACAATTAGTGAGTTTTCAAAAACTCTAAAGTCTTTTCTAAAACCAATTCAAAACTTTTTGGAAAGTTGTTTTCTGTCAAAGGATGTTTGGCTCCAAAAACATGATTTGCATCTTTTACTTTAAATAATTCACTTTTTGGATTCCAAGAGTGTAAATTTTCAGCGTTCAAAAAAGGAACAGCTAAGTCACCATCTCCGTGAATAATTAAATGAGGTATTGTTATTTCATTTACTGCTTTTTTAACACTCAAACGTTCTTTGTTTTCTGTGTAATTATTGTAAAATTGAATATAATGAGGCATTTCTTGTTTTGTTCTACCATTTACTATAAAAAAAACACCTTCTTTTTTCCATTGAGTTAATTCCTCTCCTTCTTGAAACATTGTTCTTTGTAAATCACAAACGGATGCCCAGGTAATTAGTTTTTTTATTCTTGAATCTTCGGCTGCTTTAATGGTTGCAATGGCTCCACCTCTTGAATGACCAATTAAGATGATATTGTTTATGTCTATCTCTGAATGGATTTTTTTATATTCAAATACCCAATTGAGAACAGATTGTAAATCATCCAATTCTATTGAATAGTTATTGTTTCCAAAAGCCTCTAAATCAGGGAAATCTATAGGTTGTTTAAGTGTTCCTCCATTATGAGAAAAATTAAAACGTAAAAAAGCACAGCCAGCATTCACAAAATGGTGTTCCATCTTACCAAAAACTCCCCAATCTTTAAAACCTTTGTATCCGTGACAGAAAATAATGAAAGGTTTTTTCGTGTCAGTTTTGTTGTAAAACAAATCTGAAATAATTGGTTTTTGATGATTTCCTTGTATTGTAAAATTTAGAGTAGCTTCCATAAATCAAAAATAACTGAAAAATCTATAAGATTTTAGGAAGAAGACGTTCGTTAAATTATAAAACTTTTATGTACATTTGCACCCGCTTATCACGAGATGGTAAGAATATTAATAATCAAGGTTTTGTACCTTAAAAATTAACAAATAATGCCTGTAAAAATTAGATTACAAAGACACGGTAAAAAAAGTAAACCATTTTATTGGGTGGTTGCTGCAGATTCTAGATCAAAAAGAGATGGACGTTTCTTAGAAAAATTAGGAACGTACAATCCAAATGTAAACCCAGCAATTATTGACTTAGATGTTGATGGTTCTATAAAGTGGTTACAAAATGGAGCTCAACCTACAGATACTGCAAGAGCTATTTTATCTTACAAAGGAGTAATGCTTAAGAAACACTTATTAGAAGGTGTAAAAAAAGGAGCATTAACAGAAGAAGAAGTTGAGAAAAAATTCCAAGCTTGGTTAGAAGAAAAAGCTTCAAAAATCAACAACAAAGAAGAAAACTTAGCAAAAGCGAAAGCTGAAGCTAAAGCAAAAGCTTTAGAAGCTGAAAAAGCTGTAAGTGATGCTAGAGTTGCTGTTGAAGAAGAAGTTGTTGAAGAGCCAGAAGCTGCAGCAGAGGAAACTTCAGAAGAAGCTGCAGAAGCTGCTACAGAAGAAACTTCAACTGAAGAGGTTGTAGAAGAAACTCCTGAAGCAACAGAAGACAAAAAAGAAGAGACTAAAGAATAATCTCTTTCGAAGATGCGTAAAGAAGATTGTTTCTATTTAGGCAAAATCGTAAAGAAACATAGTTTTAGAGGCGAAGTTATTATCAAGTTAGATACTGATGAGCCAGAACTATACAGAAATATGGAATCAGTTTTTGTTAACTTAGGTGGCAATCTGATTCCATTTTTTATTGAAAAAAGCTCTTTAAGCAAGCAAACTCAGTTTCGAGTTAAGTTTGAGGACATCAATACAGAAGAAGAAGCTGAATCTATTTTAAGATCGGAAATTTATTTGCCTCTAGACTTACTTCCAAAGTTAGAAGGAACCAAATTTTATTATCATGAAGTTATTGGTTTTAAAATGCTAGATGTAAATTTTGGGTTGGTAGGAACTATTGAGAGCATAAATGACACTGCTGCTCAACCATTATTTGAAATCTTACATGGAGATAAAGAAGTTTTTATTCCATTGATAGATGATTTCATCAAAAAAGTAGATAGAATTAAAAAAGAAATACACGTTGAAACTCCAGAAGGATTGATTGATTTGTATTTAAATTAGAGAGGTGGCCGAGTGGTCGAAGGCGCACGCCTGGAAAGTGTGTATACTCCAAAAGGGTATCGAGGGTTCGAATCCCTTCCTCTCTGCAAAAGGGATCCGCAACAAACGTTGCGGATTTTTTATTTTATGAATCAACTTGAATTTCCTAAATTTAGGATTAGTTTGAGTTATATGAAACATTCCATTCACTTACTTATTAGCCTTTTAGTTACGTATCTTTCTTTTGGCCAGTCTATAGAGATAGTTTCATTTACAACTCCGCTAGAAGTAAACCCTTTAATAGGAGGAAATCTTGCCATAAATTATAGATATACAAGCGAAACTGGTTCAACAGGAAACCATATTTATATAGGTTTAGAAGTATTAGATGCTAACAATACATATGTAAGAACCATATCAGAAGTTACTTTAGAGAACCAACAAGCAGGAATAAATCTTCAAAATTCAGTAGAGTTTTTATCAGTAGTTTTTATCAGTTGACATCTGAGTTACCGAGCGGTCATTATTATCAAATCAAAGCAGTTTTGTATCAAAGTGGAAGTTGGGTAGAAAATGCTTGGGCAGGACATTGGAATACTCCGCCCTTAGTTTTACTAGATGCAAGTAATTATACTTTTAGTTCTAACCAAATAGCAAAAGGAGCCGATATAAGTTGGATGACTGAAATGGAGTCTGATGGAATTATTTGGAAAGATAACGAGATGAACACAAGAGATTTATTTCCATTATTGAAAGAGTATGATTTGAATGTAGTAAGACTACGAGTTTGGGTAGATCCAGACAATTCTCCTGCAAATGGGTGGTGTGATATTGAAGATATGGTCACCAAAGCAAAGTTAGCTCAAGCTGAAGGAATGGATATTATGATTTGTACTCATTACAGTGATTGGTGGGCAGATCCTGGAAAACAAAATAAACCTGCTGGTTGGACAAGTATGACGGTTTCACAATTAGAAACAGCAGTTTATAACCATACCATTGATATTTTGACAGCTCTACAAAATGAGGGGATTACACCAAAATGGGTTCAAATAGGAAATGAAACAGATGACGGAATGTTGTGGCCAACAGGAAAAGCTTATTTGAACGGATTTTCTAGTTATGCAAAATTTATAGATGCGGGTTCGAATGCAGTAAAAACATTCAATAGTAATATTGAAACAATACTACATCTGTCTAATGGAAATGATAACAATTTGTATCGATGGAATATTGATGGTTTGATTAACAGTGGTTTTGATTTCTCGAGAATTGATATTATAGGAATGTCTTTATACCCACAAGAGAACAACTGGATTTCTATGGTAGATGATGCCTACATGAATATGCTAGATATGCAATCTAGATATAACAAAGATGTTATGTTAGTAGAGGTTGGGTATCCAAATGAAAGACCTGATATTTCATTTCAGTTTTTGATATATATGATTGAAAAAACAAAACTAGCTGGTGGATTAGGAGTTTTATATTGGGAACCTATAGCTCATAGTAATTTTAATTCTTATCCAAAAGGAGCTTGGGATAATGATGGTAGTCCGTCTATAGCTATGGATGCATTTTTAAACAGTTCTACTTTGAGTAATTCAGATTTTTCAGGAATGAACGAAACTAAAAATGTTTTTAAAATAATTCCAAACTCAAGTTCAGATTTTATTCAGTTAACATCAAAGCATACAAGCATACTTTCAATTGAGTTTTTTGACTTGAATGGACGTTTGTTGAAGTCAATCAAAGAAGGAAATCTTCAAAAAAAAATAAATATTTCAGGTTTATCTTCAGGGGTATATTTTATAAGAATCAATAAACAGTATGTATCTAGATTTATAAAAAAATAGCATTACTGAACCAATACTTTTTTTGTTACAGTTTTGTTTCCAGAGTAAATTCTTAGAATATAAATTCCTGCCTTTAAAGAACTAACATCTAGCCTTTTCAAACTATTTCTTTCTGCGAGAATTCTTTGTCCTAAAGTATTATACAATTCAATTTTAGATATAGATTCTTGAGTTTTAATATTTACAAAATTAGAACTATTAGGGTTGGGATAAATTGAAAACTTAGATGCAAATACATTATCAGTGCTAGCAGTTGTATTTTGATAGATTTTTACATAATCAATCACCATGCTACTTTCTGTAAAACTTGGATCAATAGTGCCTGCTATTCCTCCCATGGCAACATTTAATAGGATGAATTGATCTACATCAAACGGCCATCCATCATTTATTCCATCATTATTTACATCTGTAAAAGTATTTGGCTTGTTGTAAGTATAGTATCCAACACCATCTATCATAAATGTAATTTGATTGGGCGACCAATTCATTGAATACACATGAAACGTGTTTGCAACATCAGTCAGCATTTGCGTAGAAGTATTTATTGTTCCTCCAAAACTTGATCTGTTATGAATAGCTGAACTAACCTCATTAACTGCATGCAATCCATGTTCCATAATGTCAATTTCGCCACAATCTGGCCAGGGGGTGTTTCCAAAACCTTGCGTTTCAAACCAAGCGCCAGGTTCACTAATGTTTTTTCCTAACGTCCAAATAGCAGGCCAAGTTCCATCTCCAAAAGGAAGCTTAGCTTTAACATCCACACGACCATGCGTAAATGCAAATTTTGAGTTGAGTCTTGCCGAAGTATAATCTAATTGAACTCCATTTTGAGTTGTTGTGTCTTTTTTGGCAACAATATTTAAAAAACCACCAGAAACATATGAATTAGTCTGACTATCGGTGTAATGTTGCTGTTCTCCATTAAACCATTGACCTCCATTTGGACCAAAGGTTTGATGATGCCATTTTGCATTATCAACTGGACCATCCCCATCAAAGTCATCAGACCAAACTAAATCTGAATAAATAACATCTAAAGCATTTGGATCTGGAAAAGCAGATCCATCGTTAATATCGTCAAAAAGAAAAGTTCCTGGCGGCTTATTTGCAACACCTTTATCAATAAAAAGTGTAAGCCTTGTATAATTACCAGTTGCATTAATTGTGGTATTGTTGGAAGTTGTTGCATTAGCAAAGTCAAACTGCAATCCATTAAACCAAGTGCTTGCACCTCCAGAAATATTTACAGAAACTTCAACATCTGGGTTAGAACCACCTTGTTCCATTTTTATTGTAATTGTATGATTATTAACATCATATTTAAAAAAATCTAAGGTCAAAACTTTGTTTTCGTCAAAATTTACTGGGGATGTTAAATCAATATAAAATCCTTGAGAATCATTAGGGTTATTTCCGTCCATGAAAAATCTCCCTGTTTTATCAGAAGAATCTTGAGGATTGTTAAAAATGTCAAACTTATTTGTCGGATGTGCTGTAGTTACTTCATTAAAAGTAATAAATTCATGATCATCTGAGTTAAAGTCTATAGGCATCTCTTGCCCAAAAGCAAAAAAGTAACTCAAAAATAAAACAATAGCTATGTAACTTTTTTTCATATTAATTTTTTTGTAAAGATACTACATGAACTTTAAACTTTATTTTAGATGTTTCAATTTATGAATATGTCAAAAAGCTTTCAGTTTAAACAGTTTTCAATTCAACAAGACCAATGTGCCATGAAAGTTGGAACAGATGGTGTTTTATTAGGAGCTTGGTGTTCTCAAGATTTTATGCCTGAGTCTATTTTAGATATAGGTTCAGGTACAGGTGTGATAGCTTTGCAACTAGCACAACGTTTTGATGCTGAAATAATTGATGCTGTTGAAGTTGATGGAAATGCATATGAACAAGCTGTAGAAAATTTTGAAGCCTCCGTCTGGAGTGATCGTTTGTTTTGTTATCACTCTTCTTTTAAGAATTTTGTTGATGAGCTTAGTTCAGAAGGAGAAACGTATGATTTGATTGTTTCAAACCCGCCTTTTTATACAGATCATTTTGAATCAAACGATGATTCAAGAAATAAAGCAAGATTTACAACTTCATTGTCTTTTAAAGAATTGATTGAAGGAGTCTCAAAGCTACTAACTGAAAACGGAATTTTCTCAGTTGTCATTCCTTTTAAAGAAGAAGTAAGTTTTATTGTATTGGCTAACGATTTTAATTTATATCTTACAAGAACATGTAGAGTGAAAGGGACGCCAAATTCTGATGTAAAAAGAAGTTTGTTAGAGTTTTCTAGAAGTGTAAGTAAAATTGAGGAAGAAGAATTAACTATCGAAATAAGTAGACATCAATACACTAAACAATATATAGAGATAGTAAAAGACTTTTATCTCAAAATGTAATCTATCCGTTTACCATTTCTGGATTGTAACCTAAATAAGGAACTCTTTTTTCGGAGAAAGTAATTCCATATTCTTCCAATTCTTTTAAAATTGGATCGTAGATTTCTTTGGAAATAGGCAACAGTACTCCGGGTGTTTTAATTTCTCCTTTTAGAATTTTTAACGTAGCAATAGCAACAGGTAAACCTACAGTTTTTGCCATTGCAGTAAAAGTTTGATTCTTTCCTTTTACAACCAAACTACTTTCAATTTGCCTTTTCTCACCATCAATTTTATAACCAAATTTATGATGCATTACAATCATGTCTTTGTCTTCATCTTGCAAAGTCCAAGAATCCATCAAGATTTTTTGTAGAATTTGAGCCGGAGTTGCATTTTTAATATCTACTTTTTTATTTGAATTAAAAATGTCGAGTTCTAAAAGTTTTTCCCACATTACATCATCTTGATCAATTTTTAAATATGATCTCAATTTCAATTCTACAGAATCACTTGGTGAATATGCTAAAAACAGATTTACAAAATCACGGTAAGATAGGTTTTCAGAATTTTCGATTGTGTAAGAATCATCTGTCATTCCTAATTGAACAAAAATATTCCAAGCTCTAGAAAAACCAACTTTTCTGATCGTTCCTCTATACATTGTTTTTATGTCTTGTAATCCATATTCTTCTCTGTATTTTAGAGAATCTCTATTTGCATATGCTTCAAATTTTCTATTATCATCTAAGGTTAAAAATTCTGTTCTTCTAAATAATTTATGATAAGGAATGTATTTGTAAGTACCTTCTTGAATAAACTTTGCAGCTCCACCTTGACCTGCTAAAACAACATTTCTAGGATTCCAAGTAAATTTGTAATTCCATAAATTGTTATCACTCTCTGGTGCAATCAATCCACCTGTAAAAGATTCAAACAATAACATTTCTCCACCTTTTTCTCTAATGCTGTCAATCATTTGCATTGCACTCATATGATCAATTCCAGGATCAACCCCTATTTCATTCATAAATATCAGTCCGTTCTCTTTCACATCTTCATCCAGCTCTTTCATTTCTCTTGATATGTAAGAAGCTGTAACTAAATTCTTTTTAAACTTGATGCAATCTTTTGCAACTTCTATATGAAACCTAGCCGGAAGCATTGAAACAACAATATCAGATTTAGAAATCAAATTTTCTCTTTCTTCTAGATTAAAAACATCAAAAGAAATGGCTGTACAATTAGAATGATTGTTGGCTCTAGTTTTTGCATTTTCTAGAGAAACATCAGCAATGGTAACATGCAAATTTTCAGTTGTAGATTTTTCTTGAAAATACTGTATCAAGTAAGAACTTGATTTTCCTGCTCCAATAACTAAGATATTACGCATCGTAGAATAATCCTTATTTTTGATTGATATTCAAGCGAAAGTAACAAAAATCATTTTCGTTTATTCTTTTTTAAAAATTAGATATGAACAAAAATTTAAGTATTGCTTCAGCTCTCGGAGCAATAGCAGTAATCATAGGAGCCTTTGCAAGTCATAAGTTAAAAGAAATGGTTACTCCAGAAGCGCTAAAAAGTATTGAAACAGCTGTAAGATATCAGTTGTATCATGTGTTTGTTATTCTTTTTTTAAATCTCTACAAAGGTTTTACTGATAATTTAAAAAATAAATTGAGTATACTTTTCTTTATTGGAATTCTGCTTTTTTCTGGATCTATTTATGCAATTTATTTACTTGAAATTCCAGCTAAAAGTATTTGGTTTGTAACTCCATTGGGAGGTTTGATTTTGATTGTGGGTTGGCTTTGGATGAGTATTTCTTTTTTAAAACCTAACAAATTGAATTAATTAGAATAAAATTTGGCTCACATTGTAGTGTGAAAAATATTCTTTTTACTTTTGTGCCTTTATTGATAAACAAAAATTTACCCCATGATTGGCACAAACACGAAAACGATTTCGTTAGACAACTTAGGAATTAAAAATGCAACAGTAAATTATCAACTCTCTTCTGACCAACTTCACCAACAAACATTAGAAAAAGACTTAGGAAAAGAATCATCACTAGGTGCTTTAGCTGTGAATACAGGTGAATTTACAGGAAGATCACCTCAAGATCGTTTTATTGTAAAAGACGATATTACCAAAGATGAAATTTGGTGGGGAGATATCAACATCCCTTTTGATTCAGAAAAATTTGATAAACTCTATGATAAAGTAGTTGATTACTTATCTGGTAAGGAAGTTTTTGCAAGAGACAGTTATGTTTGTGCAGATGATGATTACCGATTAAACATTAGAGTTGTAAATGAATATCCTTGGAGTAACATGTTTGCTTACAATATGTTTTTACGTCCCACAGAAGAAGAGTTAAACAACTTTTCCCCAGAATGGACTGTTATTAATGCTCCGGGTTTTATGGCAGATCCAGAAATTGATGGAACTCGTCAACACAACTTTGCGATATTAAACTTTTCTAAGAAAATAGCATTAATTGGAGGTACAGGATACACAGGAGAAATCAAAAAAGGAATTTTTTCTGCATTGAATTTTATTCTTCCAGTCTTTAAAAATACTTTACCCATGCATTGCTCAGCAAACATAGGTAAAGATGGAGATACAGCAATTTTCTTTGGACTTTCAGGAACTGGTAAAACTACCTTATCAACGGACCCAAATAGAAGTTTAATTGGTGATGATGAACACGGTTGGACAGCTGAAAATACTGTCTTTAATTTTGAAGGAGGTTGTTATGCAAAAGTGATTAACTTATCACAAGAGCAAGAGCCTGAAATTTTCTCTGCTATTAAAAAAGGAGCAATTTTAGAGAATGTAATCATTGATGATAATGGAGTTGTAGATTTTGCCGACACCACAATTACTCAGAATACACGTGTTAGTTATCCTATTTACCATATAGACAATATTCAACAACCCTCTATTGGAAAAAACCCAAAAAACATCTTCTTCTTAACTGCTGATGCTTTTGGAGTTTTGCCTCCAATTTCAAAATTAACACCTGCACAAGCTGCATACCACTTTATTTCTGGTTATACAGCAAAAGTTGCAGGAACAGAAGCTGGAGTTGATGAACCACAACCAAGTTTTTCTGCTTGTTTTGGAGCACCGTTTATGCCTTTGCATCCAACTCGTTATGCAGAAATGCTAAGTAAAAAAATGCAAGAAGCAGGAGTGAATGTATGGTTGGTAAACACTGGTTGGTCTGGTGGTCAATATGGAGTTGGAAAACGAATGGCTTTGAAATATACAAGAGCTATGATTACAGCTGTTTTAAATGGTGATCTTGGCAATTATACCTATGAAGACTATCATATTCATTCTGTTTTCGGAGTTGCACAGCCTAGAACTTGTCCAGGAGTTCCAACTTCAGTTTTAAGTCCAAGAGCAACCTGGAATAATGATGAAGCATACTACAATACTGCATTTAAGTTATCAAACGCGTTTAGAGAAAACTTTAAAAAGTTTGAGGAATTTGCAAGCGAAGAGATTAGAAGAGGAGGTCCTCAACGATAAGGATTCTGACAAAGTATAACTCACAAAAAAAGCACTTCAAACGAGGTGCTTTTTTTGTGAATTGTTTTTTCTACTTTAGAAGAATAATTTAAGATGATCAAAAAAATATTTCAAAATATTGGACCGGGAACTTTAGTTGCTGCAGCATTTATTGGTCCAGGTACAGTCACTTTATGTACTTTGGCTGGAGTCAACTTTGGTTTCAATTTATTGTGGACAATGATTTTGTCAATTATAGCCACAATTGTACTTCAAGAAATGGCGGCACGTTTGGGTGTTATTTCTCAAAAAGGATTGTCTGAGGTAATTCGTACAGAGATAAAAAATCCTTTCATCAATAAACTTATTCTCTTTTTAATTTTATCTGCTATAGTTGTTGGAAATGCTTCTTACGAAGCTGGAAATATCAGTGGTGGTATTTTAGGCTTGGAAACAATTTTAGGACCTCAAAACTTTATTTTTTTTAATTATCCAATCAATTTATTTAGTCTATTGATAGGAATAATTGCTTTTGTTCTTCTTTATATAGGAAATTACAAATTTTTAGAAAAAGTATTGATATCACTAGTTTTATTAATGAGTATTTCGTTTATAATTACTGCAATTATTACAAAACCTGATATTATTTCTATTTTAAAAGGAGCATTGATTCCAAAGACACCAGAAGGAAGTTTACTCACGATTATTGGTCTGATTGGAACGACAGTGGTTCCATATAATTTGTTTTTGCATGCGTCTTTGGTCAAAGAAAAGTGGAAGCATAAAAAGGATTTATCACTCGTAAGAAAAGACACTATTATTTCTGTCATTTTAGGTGGCTTAGTTTCTCTAGCTATTATTGTTTCTGCAGCAAGTATGAATTCTGTAGAAATTTTAAATGCTTCAGATTTGGCTATAAGTTTAGCTCCTTTGTATGGAGATTTAGCAAAATATTTTCTTGCTTTAGGTTTGTTTGCAGCAGGAATTACATCTGCAATAACAGCTCCTTTAGCTGCAGCATATGTTGTTAAAGGATGTTTTGGATGGAAAACAGATTTAAAATCAAAACAGTTTAGAAGCGTTTGGATATTTATTTTACTATTGGGTGTATTATTTTCTTCTTTAGGAATAAAACCAATTGATATCATCAAATTTGCTCAAATTGCAAATGGAATTTTACTACCTATAATTGCTGGTGTATTACTTTGGATTGTCAATAGAAAATCTGTTTTAGGAAGTCACATAAATTCAAGAATACAAAACATATTGGGTTTTTTAATTTTAATCATCACGATTGTTTTAGGTTTAAGAGGACTTGATAAAGTATTTAGTTTACATATTTTCTAATGATTGATATTAATTGTGATGTTGGAGAAGGTCTAGATAATGAGCATTTGATAATGCCTCTAATTTCTTCTTGTAATATTTCTTGTTCTGCACATGCTGGTTCTATTGAAACCATTGATAAAGTAATTGAACTTGCTAAGCAACACAATGTAAAAATTGGAGCCCATCCTTCTTTTCCTGATAGAGAAAATTTTGGTAGAAAAGTGATGGTCATTTCCGATGAAGTTTTGAAAGAAAGTATTATTCAGCAATTACAATTGTTTAAAGAAAGAGCTGATATTCTGAACGCTAAAGTTCATCATGTAAAACCTCATGGTGCTTTGTACAATTTAATTGCTGTCAATAAAGAAAAAGCTGTCTTAGTAGTAAAAGCAATTCAACAAGTTTTTAAGAATATCAAAGTTTATGTTCCTTACAATTCTGAAATTGAACATGTGGCAAGAAAATTCAATATAGAGATTGTTTATGAAGCTTTTGCAGATAGAAATTATAATGAAGATTTAATTTTGGTTTCTCGATTAAAAGAAAATGCAATTCTTACAGATTCAGCTAAGGTAGTTAAACATGTTTCCAATGTGATATCGGGAAAAGTAAAGACGATTTCTGGTAAAGAAATAGAAATTGAAGCAAATACTTTTTGTGTTCATGGTGACAACAAAAATGCTTTAGAAATATTACATGAATTAAATCAAATTTTTGATTGTGCTTAATTTCAATCTTACATATAAACCATTTGGAGATAACTCAATATTAATTGAGTGGCCCTCTAAAATTGATGATTCAATTATAAAAGATATTGTAAGTTTTGAAAAATTAATTACCAAAGAACAAAAAGTAGTCGAAACAATAATTGCATACAATTCGATATTAGTAACATTTAATAATGTTTTGAATTACACCTTTGATTACAAATATCAAAACAGTTATAAAAATGCAATAAGTAAGTTAAAAGAATTGTACAAGTTGAAACAAGAAATCACTGTTACAAAGAAAAAAATATGGATAATTCCGGTTTGTTATGATGTGAAATTTGGTTTAGATTTAAAAGAAATTTCTGAAGTTAAAGGAATCTCTATTTCAGATATAATTGATTTGCATTCAAAACCTAAATATTTAATTTATTTCTTCGGTTTTCAACCTGGTTTTATGTATTTGGGAGGTTTAGACAGCAAAATTCATTTGCCAAGAAAGTCAAAACCAAGAGTTCGAGTAATAAAAGGAAGTGTAGGAATAGGAGTTGGACAAACAGGAATTTATCCTCAAAATTCTTCTGGTGGATGGAATATTATAGGAAACTCACCAATCAATTTTTTTGATGTTTCAAAATCACAACCTTGTATTGCTAAAGCTGGAGAATATATTCAATTTGAATCCATTGGTTTGGTTAAATTTTATGAAATTAAAAGAGAAATTGAGAATGGTACTTATCAACCAAAATACCTTTTAGATGATTAAAGTATTGCATCCAGGAATTTATAATACTGTTCAAGATAAAGGAAGGGTTGGTTTTGCAAAAAAAGGAATTCCAAAATCTGGATGTATGGATTTATATTCTGCTGAATTGGCAAATATTGCTTTGCAAAATAAGGTAACATCGGCTGTGATAGAGATTACCTATGGACAAGGAAAATTTGAGTTTTTAATAGATACACTTATTTTTATCGCTGGAGCTGATTTTTCTCCAAGAATAGATACATTTCCAGTATTGATGGATAGTGTTATTTCAATAAAAAAAGGGTCTATTTTATCTTTTGGAAAACGAAATTATGGAGCAAGAACTTATTTAGCTGTTTTAGGGGGAATTCAATCAGAAGTTGTTTTTAAGAGTAGAAGTTATTTCCCCGGAATTACAAAACAAAGATTAGAAAAAGGAGATGAGTTGTTCTTGAGTTCAATTCCTTTTCCAAAAGAAAAAAACTTAGTTAAAGTTCGTTTTGTGAGCACTCATTTTTCAGAAAATGAATTGCATTGTTATCCTGGACCAGAATTTGATTTGTTGAATGAAGAACAAAAGAAACAATTAAATAAAGAGTTTACAGTTTCAGAAGAAAATAATCGAGTTGGATTTCGATTCAATGAAACTATAGAAAACAACGCATCATCAATTTTAACCTCAGCTGTTTTACAAGGAACAGTTCAATTAACTCCTTCAGGTCAATTAATTGTTTTAATGAGAGATTGTCAAGTTACAGGTGGTTATCCAAGAGTTTTACAATTGTCAGAATATGCAATATCGAGATTAAGTCAAAAAATCCGTGGAGATAGAATACGTTTTAAACTTTATTGATACTATTCATAACTAAAAAAGCACCACAATTGAGGTGCTTTTTTAGTAATTGTAGAATTAAAGTTTAGCTTTTTTTCTGAACTTCAATTTTCACTATTTTTCCTTTTTCGCCTTTTGAAGCATCTAATTTATAATGGTGTTTTCCGTGAACTCCTTCTCCTTTCAAAGCGTTTACTTTAGCTTCTACTTCTTTTAAAGTTCCTTCAATTATTTCAGTTTTTTTCTTTTCTTGTCCATTTTCCATGTAAGTAGTAACTATTGTTGCTTTTGCCATATCATTAGCATCAGCTTTAACTTCTACACGAACATCTTCAATAATATCAGTATTTGCTTCATTAGTTCCGTGACCTCCTAAAATTGGAGCGATAACTAAACCTACTAAACATGTTAATTTGATTAAGATATTCATTGATGGACCAGAAGTATCTTTAAATGGATCTCCAACAGTATCTCCAGTTACAGCAGCTTTATGAGCGTCTGAACCTTTGTAAGTCATTTCTCCATTAATTTCTACACCAGCTTCAAAAGATTTCTTTGCATTGTCCCAAGCTCCACCAGCATTATTTTGAAAAATTGCCCACATTACACCAGATACACAAACTCCTGCCATATAACCACCTAATGGTTCAGCACCAAATAACAATCCAATTAAGATAGGAGTGATGATGGTAATTAAACCTGGCAAAATCATTTCTTTTAAGGCAGCTTTGGTAGAAATATCTACACATTTTGCATATTCTGGAGTTCCTGTTCCTTCCATAATTCCAGGAATCTCTCTAAACTGACGACGAACTTCTTGTACCATTTCCATGGCAGCTTTTCCAACAGATTGCATTGCTAATGCAGAAAAGATTACAGGAATCATTCCACCTACAAATAACATTGCTAATACATCAGCTTTAAAGATATTGATACCATCAATTCCTGTGAAAGTTACATAAGCAGCAAATAACGCTAAAGCTGTCAATGCAGCAGAAGCAATCGCAAACCCTTTACCAACAGCAGCAGTCGTGTTCCCTACTGAATCTAAAATATCAGTTCTTTCACGAACGTGATCTTCTAATTCACTCATTTCAGCAACTCCACCAGCATTATCTGCAATCGGTCCGAAAGCATCAATTGCTAATTGCATTGCAGTAGTTGCCATCATTGCAGAAGCTGCTAAAGCAACTCCGTAAAATCCAGCCAATTCATATGATCCATAAATTGCTGCAGCAAATAAAATGACAGATAAGAAAGTAGATTTCATACCAACAGCTAAACCAGCAATAATGTTGGTTGCAGCTCCAGTAGAACTATTTTTAACGATATCTAAAACTGGTTTTTTTCCTAAACTTGTGTAATAGGCTGTCACCATAGAAATTAATGCACCTACTAATAAACCAATAGAAGCAGCATAGAATACGTGACGTGATGGAATCATTGATGTTTCTGCTTCTCCGAAAAAGTTCATTTCCATAGTTTCTGGTAACATCCAACGAATTAAAAACCATGAAGCAACCCAAGTTATTAAGATTGAAGCCCAGTTTCCTAGGTCAAGAGCTTTTTGAACTTGAGCCTCTTTTGCTGTATTATCTTTAATACGAACTAAAAACGTTCCTAAAATTGATGCTAAAATCCCAACACCTGCTATTACCAAAGGAAGTAAAATAGGTCCCATATTATTAAAAGCATCTGTAAAAGGAGTTGTTGCAGACATATCTCTGATTACATAATTTCCTAATACCATAGCAGCTAATACTGTTGCTACATAAGATCCAAATAAATCTGCTCCCATACCAGCAACGTCACCAACATTATCCCCAACATTATCAGCAATTGTAGCTGGGTTACGAGGATCATCTTCTGGAATTCCAGCTTCTACTTTCCCTACTAAATCAGCTCCAACATCAGCAGCTTTCGTGTAAATTCCACCTCCAACTCTCGCGAATAAAGCGATAGATTCAGCTCCTAAAGAGAAACCAGCTAATGCTTCTAATGCTACTGTCATTTCATCATAAAAAGAACCTTCACCAGTTACAAACATTTTCAGGAACAAAAAGAAAAATAAACTCAATCCTAAGACAGCTAAACCAGCCACACCTAATCCCATTACGGTTCCACCACCGAAAGATACTTTTAGTGCTTGAGGTAAACTAGTTTTTGCAGCTTCAGCTGTTCTTGCGTTTGCTTCTGTAGCGATTCTCATTCCAACATTCCCAGCAAGTGCAGAAAAAACAGCACCAATAATAAATGCAGGAATAATCATCATACTCGTTGTTTCAACATATTGTGAAACTCCAAAAAGAGCAGCAGATGCAATAACAACGAAGATTAAAAGCAAACGATATTCTGCTCCTAAAAATGCCAAAGCACCTTCTTTAATAGCTTTAGAAATTTCTTTCATTCTATCGTTACCTGCAGCTTGTTTTTTTACCCAAGACATTTTTATAAACATAAATACCAATCCTAAGATTGCTAATGCCATTGGTACGTAAATCATATTTGATTCCATGTAATTAATTTTTGTTTATTAACAGTGCGCAAAAGTAGTAAAATCGACTTGAATACAAAAGCTCTTTTTAATAAGAATGAGCAATGATTTAAAAGCTTCTGAATGAGGTCTTAAAAGAAGAATCCAGTTGTAAAAGTTACTCCTAATTTTCTTGCACCGGGATTGTCAAGATAGTTTCCTCTAAAATTTAAATCAATTCGTAAAACCTTGAAGATGTTTGCAACTCCAAAGCTATATTCATAATAAGGTGTTTGATCAGGTGATCGTAAATTAACTTGTGCAGGATTATTTGTATTATTCAATGCAATATTTTCATCAGATAATTCACCCCATGCAGTTCTAAATCCAACTACAGCTCTTAGATTTAATTTTCTCAACAAGGGCAACCTTGCAAATAATCGTCCATTAAAGTTATGTTCTAAGTGAAAAGAAGCATAGGTGTCTGTTACAAACTCATAAAAGTCTAATTGGTTAAAGGTGTTAAAAAAAGCAAAGTAAGTTTGATTACCAGGAACAACACTTAACAAACTTAATGGAACTTCGCCAAATGTTTTACCGGCTTCTAAAGACGTTCGTAATCTTCCAAAACCACCAATAAACCATGGTTGAGTGTAAGAAAATTGAACTTTTGTGTAATCAAAATCACTGTTAAAAACACCTTCGTCAGCTCTTGTTATCTGTAAAAATAGATTTCTTAACCTATCTGTATTTGTTCTAGTTTCAACTCCTGTTCCTGATACTTTTCTTCCAGGATAAAAGTTTGCAGAGAAGATAGTTTCAAATTGATTGACTTGTGAGGAGAATCCTGTAGGTGAATTTGCGTCCACATAATCTAAACTAAATGTTGGTGACGCTGAACGCATTGTTTTATAGCTACCCGACAAACTAACAACTAAGTTTCTAACAGGTTCTGCTTGTAAAGTTGCCATTGTAAGATTTACATTGGTCAACTTATCATTTACGCCTGTGTTTACAACTGATGAAGAACCGTTAGATCTTCCTAATACATCTGTTGAAGAGGTTAATGATGCTCCCATCTGTTCTACATCTCTTCTTTTTCCTGCAGAAATTATAAGTCTACTTTCTTTATCTAAAAGAGCTTTAAATTGAAAGCCATATTTAAATTTTCTGTCATTAAAACCATAAGCTGTGTAAAATTCAAATCGCCATGGATCGTTATAGTCAAAATAAGTTCTACCTCCTGCTCTTAATCGTATTCCTTCAACATCATTAAATCCAAATGTTGAAAAAATAGGTCCGTAATCAAAGTTTAATTTATCAAATTCATAATACCCAGAGGAAAGCGTCGCAATTGTATTGTAAACTCTATTGAACTTTTTTGTTTTCTTAAGTGTATCTAACAATGTATATACTGCTTGCTCGTCTTTATTTAATTTTTCCAATCGATTTTGTTCCCAGAATTTATCCGGTTGATTGAAGATTTGATTATCGTATTTGTAGTTTTTTTTCTTGTAGAACTTTTCATCCAATTTTTTATCAAATACATAATTGGAATATAGTGTGGTTCTTTTACCGTAAAGACCTCTAGATTTATCTTTTTTATTCAAAGAAAAATCTGACATAAAATAATCTCGTTTTAATAAGAAAGTAGAATCGTTCACAATGTCAAATTCTTGCTCTATATAAATATCTTTTACCCAATTAATATTAGCGTTTTTAGCAGCTTGCATGCTAATATCTTTAACAGCATAAGTAGAATCGTTTACCCAGAAATCTCCTTTAAATGTTAATTCGTTTTTACGTCTAGGGTAAAAAATAATATTATAACACCACTTATTGTCTATATAAGCACTATCAGCTAAATAATAATTGTAATTCTGAATTCCAGTTCTAGAAAGTGGACTAACAAAACTTTTATAGAAGAACTTAATGTAGTTATCATAAATATTATAATCGGTATATAAATCGTCAATAAAATCTATGATAGCTTGATTGTTGCTAAAACCTGAATTTTTATTTCCTTTAACAACTTCTTTCTCTTTACCTAAAATATTGTCACCATACACTTCAGCAACAGATTCGTTTATAAAGACAGGTAAATAACTTTTTCCAGTAACGTCAGAGGTATCAATATTATTAAAAACAAACTCTAAACCTCTAAATAAACGTTTTTTCTTGAATGCGCTATCAATAGTATTTAAATCAAACTCTACTTTTTGATATTTCTTATACTGATATTGATTGAACTTTTTGACTCCATTTTTTCTTCTTTTCTCCCAGATTTTTCTAAGGATGTCTATAGCAGGATTATTTTTTTTAGATTGCTTTCCAGAAACTAGAACAATTTCATTTAATATACTTGACTCTTCTTTGAGCTTTATCTTTAAATTGTAATTAACTCTTTTTGGTAGTTTGACTTCTTTGTTTTCGTATCCTAAAAAAGAAACAACAATCACATCGTAAACGTCCGGTGATTCTAAATAAAACTTACCGTCTTCATTTGATACGGTTCCTGTTGTAGACCCTTTAAATACCACGCTTGCAAATGGAATAGGTTCATTATTTTCATCTAAAACAATTCCACCAACCTTTGTTTGTGCCAAAAGAAAGCAACTCCAAAATAGGAATAATGAAAAAAGAATTTTCGATTTTATCATATGATAAACCTTCATTTAAAGTAATGAAGTATTAGAACGGAAAAGTAGTCGAAATAATTATAAATACATTACTTCTTTTACAGCTTTAACAACATCTTCACTATTCGGTATCCAAGCTTCTAACAAAACTGGCGAATAAGGTGCTGGTGTATCAGCTGTTGTAATTCTTTTAATAGGAGCATCTAAATAATCAAAAGCTTCATCTTGAATTCTAAATGTGATTTCTGAGGCAACACTTCCAAATGGCCAAGCTTCTTCTAAAATAACTAGACGATTGGTTTTCTTTACAGATTCAATAATCGCTGCATGATCCATTGGTCTTACAGTTCTTAAATCAATAATTTCAATATTTATTCCTTCTTTTGCTAATTCATCCGCAGCTTTGTATGCCTCTTTGATGATTTTTCCAAAAGAGACAAGAGTTACATCAGTTCCTTCTCTTTTAATATCTGCAACACCAATAGGAATAATATATTCTCCTTCTGGAATTTCCATTTTATCACCGTACATCTGTTCAGACTCCATAAAAATTACCGGATCATCATCTCTAATTGCAGCTTTTAATAAACCTTTTGCATCGTATGGGTTAGAAGGGACAATTACTTTTAAACCCGGAGTGTTAGCAAACCAGTTTTCAAAAGCTTGTGAATGTGTTGCTCCTAATTGACCTGCAGAAGCTGTAGGTCCACGAAATACAATAGGACAATTGAACTGTCCACCAGACATTTGTCTGATTTTGGCAGCATTATTTATAATTTGATCAATTCCAACCAAAGAAAAGTTAAATGTCATGTATTCTACAATTGGTCGATTACCATTCATAGCAGATCCAATTGCTATTCCAGCAAAACCTAATTCGGCAATTGGAGTATCAATCACTCGTTTTTCGCCAAATTCATCTAACATTCCCTTGCTTGCTTTGTAAGCACCATTGTATTCTGCAACTTCTTCACCCATTAAGTAGATGCTTTCATCGTTGCGCATTTCTTCACTCATAGCCTCACAAATGGCCTCACGAAACTGAACTGTTTTCATTTAATTGAATTCTTTTATGAAAGACAAAAATAGTGAAATTCTTTATGAAAAAAACACACTTTTTTTTGTCAAATACTAAAACGATTTCATGTTTTTTAAGATGGTGATATAAATTTGAAATTTTTGAAATCGCTTAACTTCAATGAAGTTATTTTCTAATGTTTGATATTCTTTATCGGAAAGGTTGTAGACGTTAGAGTAAAAAACATATTCATTCATTTCATTAAATTTTTGAAATGCCTTTTGATTTCCACTGAGATCAATTTCATCTACTTTATTGTAGTTTGGGAAAAAGCTTGCTACATTTTCTATGTCAATATTCTGCTCATTTAAATAATCAATAGCATCAAGTCTTAGTTTGTGATAGGGGACATGTGCTAATGTAGAATCCCAACCTTGTGAAATTCTTTCTGGATAGATCCAGAGATTTCCTGTTATTAAACCAAAAAAAAGTAACGTAAAAATTATCTTTTTCCATTTTTTTATCAAATTTAGTAGGAGAAATGCCAAAAGTGTAAATAAAATGTAAGAAACAATAAAGTAACGATGCCCAAATGCATTCCTAGAGAATAAAACAGCAAACACAACAAAAGTAACTGAACAAATGCTTAGTAATAAAATCTGTTTGTATGATTTTTTTTGTCTTATTTTCCTACGAAATTTAAGCAAAATAATAAGTAAAAAAATAAAAATAAATACTCTTCCAAAGTCAATATATCGATGTACTAGAACGGTGAAATTTTTAAGAAATTGAGGAAAAGAGGGAAAGAGCCAGTAATCAGCCCATGGAGAATTTATGTGAGTTTGTAGCCAACCTTTTGCGATCAATCGCCAAGAAATATATAGTGCAGCTGGTAAACTGGATAAACAATAAAAAACTAGAAATTTTAGGTTTAGGAGTTGTTTCAGAGATTTTTTATTGATATACAGTTGATTTAGAACTTCGAAGAGGAAAAAACCTGCAAATAGCATCATACTTCGAAAGGTGATGATGCTCAAGAAAAATAGACCCACGAATTTCCAAAGAGATTCTTTGTACAAGAAACCATTCAAAACTAAAAAGAAAAAGAATAAGATAATTACTTCAGGGTTTACCAAAACTAGTGAAGTTGCTAAAGTAGGGTCAGCTAATAAAAGTACGAATGCAAAAAACGACTGTGTTTGATTTTGTGTGTAATAAAAGACACATCTATACAGTTGATAGATCGTCCCTATAACAAAAGGCATCATTGTCATGTGACTCACCCACAAGCTGTGTCCGAAGAGTTTCCAGAAAAATGCCAAGATAAAACCTAAAAATGGTGGGTGACCCGGATCATAAGTATTTGGAATATTCCAAGAAAAAATTCCATTTTCATAGAGGTGATTTCCCATTTTGGAGGCAAATAAAACGTTGTCCCAAAACATTCCAAAGTCCATTGAGAAAATAAAAAGTAATAATGCAAATATGAAGCTAATTAATAGTTGCAGTTGTTTTATTTTTAGCTTTAACAAGATGATTGATTATTAGAATTTAATAAATAAGGTTAACTTTTCTTTTTTGATATTTGCGTAATAATAGTGAAGAAATTAAATGAATCAAAATTTATTTAAAACAGGTTTTTTTAAAATATGTCTAGTTTTAGCTATTATGATAAGCGGAATTACGGCTTACAATAGTATTGGTTTTTATCATGCAGATGAACATTATCAAATTATTGAATTTGCAAATGCAAGGTTAGGTAACAGTCCTCTTAACGAATTGCCATGGGAGTTCAAAGCAAAAGTTAGACCAACTTTTCAAGTTGGAATTGCTATGATTTTCCTATATGCTTTTGATTTATTTGGTATAGAAAATCCATTCACACGAATGGTTGTCATTAGAATTTTCCTAGGAATTTTCTCTATTGTAGTTATCTCTTTGTTTGTTAAGAATACTATTAAGCTATTTGACAAAATAGAGTATCAAAGAATCTATTTAGTATTATCTTATTTCTTATGGTTTATTCCTTTTTTAAGCGTTAGGTTTTCGTCTGAAATACTAAGCGGTTTGTTTTTTTTATTGGGTCTTTCTATTCTACTCTCCAAGAAAGTCAGAGTTAAAAACTGGTTTCTATTAGGAGTCTTTTTTGGAATCAGTTTTGTGGTTAGATCTCAAATGGCTTTTGCATTATTTGGAGTTTTTTTATGGATTTTATTCATTTTAAAACAAAGAAAAAAACTATTGTTAAGTTTATTACTAGGGTTTGTTGCGGTGATATTTTTTGGTTTTCTTATAGATGTGTGGTTCTACAGTGAGTTAACTTTCACGTCTTACAATTACTTTTATGAAAATATTATCAACAAAAGAACATTGAATTATGGAACTTCCCCATGGTATTTTTATTTTGAAAGTATTGTTAATTCACCAACTATTATTTTTGGTATTCCAATAATAGCTTCTTTGTTTTATTTTTTTGTAAAAAATCCTAAAAGTATTTTCACTTGGATAGTTTTTGCATTTTTGCTCTTTCATTCTTGTTTTGCTCATAAAGAAGAAAGATTTTTATTCCCAATAGTGTATTTAGTGCCTCTCTTTATAACCTCTTTTTACGCATACTTAAACATTAAAAATCAATCATTAAAAACAGTGTTGTGTTTATTGATTATATCATTCAATTTTCCTTTACTCATATTTGTAAGCCAGTTTCCAAATGATAGAGGCCGTCTTGTATTAGCAAAATATATTTATGAAAACATAGATACAGAAAAGCAGCAAATAGTTCACACAAATAATGGCTATTTATATGAAGATGTTAGAGGTTCACTAAAAATGAATTTTTATAAACCAAAACATATAGCAGTACAACAGATTCAGAGTTTAAAAGAACTAGATAGTTATATTAAACATCAGAAAGAAGTAATTGTAATTGCTCAAAAAAAGGAGTTTGATTCATTTGAAAATAATCAATTAAATAAAATTGAATTTTTAAAAGAGAGTCTTCCGATAAAAAAAAAATGGATGGATTACATTGAAGATTTAGGATTCAAATTACCAAATTCAAATAAGATATTATATCTCTTTAAACTCAAATCATAGAAAAAATCAAACTTAAAAATATATTATGCACGCATAGTATTTTTGAGGAAAAGATTGTATCTTCGTACCCGTCAAATCAAAATAAATTTTACATGAAAATATTGGTATGTATCAGTCATGTTCCTGATACCACTTCAAAGATTAATTTCACGGATAATGATACAAAGTTTGATGCAAACGGTGTCCAATTTGTAATCAATCCTTACGATGAATTTGTATTAACCAGAGCTATGTGGTTCAAAGAAAAACAAGGAGCTTCTGTCACTGTGGTTAATGTTGGGAATTCAACAACAGAGCCAACTTTAAGAAAAGCATTAGCAATTGGAGCTGACGATGCAATTCGTGTAAATACAGAACCAATTGATGGTATGTCTGTAGCTAAAGAAATAGCAGCAATTGTAAAAAATGGAGGTTATGATTTAGTATTAGCTGGTAAAGAATCTAGTGATTATAATGGACAAATGGTCCCAGGTATGGTAGCTGCATTATCAGATTTCAATTTTATAAATGGTTGTGTCGGAATGGAAGTAGAGGGGACTAATGTCACAGCATCAAGAGAAATAGACGGAGGAAGTGAAACTTTAACGACTAGCTTACCTTTAGTTGTTGGAGGACAAAAAGGAATAGTAGAAGAGTCAGATTTAAGAATTCCTAATATGAGAGGAATTATGATGGCTCGTAAAAAACCTCTGCAAGTTGTAGATTCTGTTTCATCAGAAAATTCAACACAAACACAAAGTTTTGAAAAACCAGCTCCAAAAGGGCAAGTTAAATTAGTAGATGCAGATAATATTGATGAATTAATCAATTTATTGCACAATGAAGCAAAAGTAATTTAATCATAAGAAATTAATAGATATGTCAGTTTTAGTATACGCAAATTCTCAAGATGGAAAATTTAAGAAATCTGCTTTTGAAGTAGTTTCTTATGGTAAAAAAATAGCAGAAGAGCATGGAGTTGCATGTAATGTAATAACAATTAATGTCACTGATGCCTCAGAACTTTATGCATATGGTGCTGAAATAGTCTCAAATATTTCAGACAATCAATTAGAAACATTCAATGCAAAAGCATATGCATCTGTAATTTCACAAGTAGCAAAAGAAAAAAATGCTACTGTTGTCATCATTGAATCTAGTATTGACAGCATTCATATTGGACCTTTATTAGCAGTAAATTTAGAAGCAGGTTATGCTTCTAATGTTGTTGCTTTGCCTAACAGCACAAGTCCGTTTGTTGTTAAAAGAAAAGCTTTTTCTAATAAAGGATTTAACCTTACAGAAATATCAAGCATAGTAAAGATAATTGGATTAGCAAAAAATTCTTTTGGTATTCATGAAAATGCTGTCGATGGAAATTCTGAAGAATTCTCAGCCTCAGTTTCTGATGCTGATTTTGGAGTTCAATCTACTAATGTAGAAAAAGCAACAGGAAAAGTAACTATAGCAGATGCTGATGTAGTTGTTTCTGCAGGAAGAGGATTAAAAGGTCCAGAAAATTGGGGAATGATTGAAGAATTAGCAGATGTTTTAGGTGCTGCAACAGCTTGCTCTAAACCGGTCTCTGATTTAGGATGGAGACCTCATGGTGAGCACGTAGGACAAACTGGAAAACCTGTAGCATCCAATTTATACATTGCAATAGGAATTTCTGGTGCAATTCAACATTTAGCAGGAATTAATGCATCAAAAGTAAAGGTTGTAGTGAACACAGATCCAGAAGCTCCTTTCTTTAAAGCTGCTGATTATGGTGTAGTTGGAGACGCTTTTGAAGTTGTGCCTCAACTCATTAACAAACTAAAAGATTTTAAGGCTCAAAACTCATAATTTTTATTAAATTGTGCCTTGTAATTAGGCTGTCTAATTATGGTAATTACCAAGTTAGACAGCTTTTTTATTTTAGGATTGATTTATGAGTCTTATCAAACTTACAATTAAAGGTATTTCATACAGTCAAACACAAAGTGGTGCATATGCTTTGGTGTTGAGTGAGATGGAAGGAACAAGAACATTGCCTATTATTATTGGTGCTTTCGAAGCACAGTCAATTGCAATTGCTTTAGAAAAAGAAATTAGACCCCCAAGACCTCTTACTCACGATTTATTCAAGACATTTTCCGAAAGATTTAAAATAAATGTCAAGCAAGTTATCATTCACAAATTAGTGGATGGAATTTTCTTTTCAAGCCTCATATGTGAAAAAGATGGAGTAGAAGAAATTATAGATACAAGAACTTCGGATGCTATAGCAATTGCAGTTCGTTTTCAAGCTCCAATTTTCACCTACGAAAACATATTAGACAAAGCAGGAATCTATTTAAAGATTGAAGAAGAATTGTCTCTTCAAGATAATCTGGAACCAGAAGAAGTTGAAGTTCAGCTAGAAGACATAACCCCATTGTCTACTTTTTCTGAATTATCAATCAAAGAATTGCATAAGCAATTAAATGAAGCCGTTGCTAATGAAAATTATGAATTAGCTGCAAAGATTCGAGATGAGATTTGTAAAAGATCCTAAACATTAACCATTATGAAGAAAATTTTATTCCTTGTTTTAGGACTATTTTCAATTTCTATTTTTTCTCAATCTATAGAAAACGATTGGCATTTTGTATCAATAACAAAAAATGAAAAACAATTATTTTCTATTGATAAAACAGATACATTTCAATTAAAAGATGGGAAGTTTTATTATTCTTTGTTAGCAAAGGATAGTCTGCAAGCATCGGGAAGTTATTCTATAGAAGAATCTTCACTGACTTTTACCTACAAACAACCAAAAGATACAATAAGAACATACACGATTTCTCAGTTAACTGATTCTATTCTAACACTAACTGAAAATGAGGTAAATTATTCTTTTGAAATCTCAAATAATGACAAAATTTTAGATGGAAAAACAACAATAGGTGCAACAGATGGAATGAAACCAAACCAAGGCTTTTCAATAACTAGTTTGTGGAGAGGTGTTCTGGGAATGTTTTCTTTATTAGTTTTAGCCTTTTTGTTTAGTTCTAATAGAAGAGCTATAGATTGGAAAAAGGTGGGTATCGGTTTATCAATTCAACTTCTTATTGCTATTGGTGTTTTAAAAGTAGGATTTGTAAAAGCTGCTTTTGATTTCATAGGACAGATATTCATTAATATTTTAGAGTATACGAAAGCTGGAAGTAAGTTTTTGTTTGAAGGACTAGTAGCAGATATGAATACTTTTGGATACATATTTGCTTTTCAAGTATTGCCAACAATCATATTTTTCTCTGCATTAACGTCCTTATTATTTTATTTAGGAATCATTCAGAAAGTAGTAAAAGTACTAGCATTAATTCTTAGCAAATTTTTGGGAATTTCAGGAATGGAGAGTTTATCTGTTGCTGGAAATATCTTCTTAGGTCAAACAGAAGCTCCTTTACTTATTAAAGCTTATTTAGAAAAAATGAATAAGTCTGAAATGCTACTAGTTATGATTGGTGGTATGGCTACAGTAGCAGGAGCAGTACTAGCAGCTTACATAGGTTTTCTTGGAGGAGGTGATAAAGAAATGGAATTGATTTTTGCAAAACATTTATTAGCAGCTTCCGTAATGGCAGCACCTGGTGCTATTGTAATTTCTAAAATTTTATACCCACAAACAGAAGCTGTAAATACAGATGTGACAGTTTCTCAAGATAGAATAGGATCAAATTTATTAGATGCAATCGCAAACGGAACAACTGAAGGTTTAAGATTAGCTGTTAATGTTGGTGGAATGTTATTGGTTTTTGTTGCCTTGATAGCTATGGTAAACGGAATTTTAGGTTGGGTTGGAGATATTACTACATTAAATGACTGGATGGCTGTAAATACATCTTACCAGAGTTTATCATTAGAAGCTGTTTTAGGAACCATATTTGCGCCTTTAATGTGGTTGATTGGTGTTCCTTCTGAAGATATGACTTTAATGGGGCAATTATTAGGAATCAAATTGGCGGCAAGTGAATTTGTTGGATATATTCAACTTGCAGAATTGAAAAATATAGCAAGTGCAACACATTTAACGTATAATAAATCTGTAATTATGGCAACTTACATGTTGTGTGGGTTTGCAAATTTTGCTTCTATTGGAATCCAAATTGGGGGTATTGGTTCTTTAGCTCCAGGACAAAGAAAAACGTTATCAGAATTTGGAATGAAAGCTTTAATTGGTGGAACGATTGCTTCTTTAATGTCAGCAACAATAGCAGGAATGATTATTGGTTAGTCTGTAAACAAATCGTTAATAACTTTATTACAATATTGGAAGCTTCAATTAAGACAAATTGAAGCTTTTTTTATTTTTATAATTCAGAAAATAGATGGATTTATGAAGCAATATCACGACTTAGTAAAACATGTTTTAACAAACGGAAACGAAAAAGGAGATAGAACTGGAACAGGAACAACAAGTGTTTTTGGATATCAAATGCGTTTTGATTTAAGTGAAGGTTTTCCTATGGTTACTACAAAAAAATTACATTTAAAATCTATAATTTATGAGTTGCTATGGTTCATTAAAGGAGATACGAATGTAAAATACTTACAGGAGAATGGAGTTCGAATTTGGAATGAATGGGCAGATGAAAATGGAGATTTAGGTCCTGTTTATGGTCATCAATGGAGAAATTGGAATAGTGATGAAATAGATCAACTACGAGATGTAATTCAAACATTAAAAACAAACCCTAACAGTAGAAGAATGTTAATTTCTGCTTGGAATCCAAGTGTGTTACCAGATACTTCTATTTCTTTTTCAGATAACGTTGCAAATGGAAAAGCTGCATTACCACCCTGTCACGCATTTTTTCAATTCTATGTTGCAGACGGAAAATTATCTTGTCAATTATACCAACGAAGTGCAGACATATTTTTAGGTGTTCCTTTTAACATTGCTTCTTATGCTTTATTTACAATGATGGTTGCTCAGGTTTGTGGTTATGAAGCTGGTGATTTCATTCACACCTTTGGAGATGCTCATATTTATAATAACCACAGAGATCAATTAGACTTACAGTTAAGTAGAGATATCAGGCCTTTGCCAAATATAAAAATAAATCCTGATGTGAAGGAAATCACTGACTTTACTTTTGAGGATTTCGAATTGATAAACTACAATCCACATCCTCATATTAAAGGAGCGGTTGCTGTTTAATTTAACGTAATTTTATAATTGATTAATAATTCTCCATAAGTTGAGTTGCTATCTTAGATAAAAATTAAATGTTATACAGATTTCCTTAGATGTTTTAAAAGAAGATATTTACGAAAAAGTAGCTGAAATAGAAGATGAAAGTGTTTTAATGGCTATCAAAACTCTCTTAGAAAACATTCCTGTTGCTAACGAAGATAGTTATACAGAAAAGAAAGACTTTAATGGTTATATTAAAGAGTGGGTTAAAAATATGAACTAAAAAAAGGGCTTTTTAAAAGCCCTTTTTTGTTTTCTTAAATCTATTTATTAAAGATTTATTACTCCGTTTTCTGCTGCTGCAAAATCATTCCATGCATAACTATCAGCTTGTTCGTCATTGATGAAACTTCCATCAACTACATATCTAAATTCGTAAGAAGAATCGGTAGCTAAATCTAAAGTCCCTTTAAAGGTGCCGTTTTTTAATTTTTTTAAGTTAGTGGTTTCTGTATTCCACTCATTAAAAGAACCTACTACTGATACTTTTTTTGCCTCTTTTGCAGGAACACTGAATGTAACTTTACACACAGGTTTGCTTTTTAAAAATTGTTTTTTTAATGCCATAATTTTAGTTTCAAAATTTTGTCTAAATGTAAACAGACATAACCTTTATCAATCAATAGTTTCTTAAGTTTCGTAAAATTATGAAATTGATAAAATGACTCTATAAAGATTCTATTACAGTAAAAAAAAGAGGTGTTTGTTTGTCATATTTTCAATGGATTTCACATGTCTTATTTTCTGAACTAAACTCACTAAAATTCGATAACGATTTCGTTTCATAAACTATTTTATAGATTTTCACAAAAAACGTCAATTTGCATTTTCAAATATGTTAATTTTGTATGCATTTTATAAAAAAATCTCTTTATGATAACCATTATAGCTGCTATTGGATTAAAAAATGAGTTAGGAAAAGATAATGACCTTATTTGGCATTTACCATCCGACCTTAAAAGGTTTAAGAACATTACAACTGGTCATACAATTGTTATGGGTAGAAAGACTTTTGAGTCAATAGGTAAGCCACTTCCTAACAGAAAAACAGTTATAATTACAAGAGATAAAAATTATCAATTTGATGGATGCACTGTGGTGCATTCTATTGAGGAAGCTGTTGCAAATAATTCTGATTCAAACGAATTGTTTATTATTGGAGGTGCACAGATTTACAAACAAGCCATCGAAACCAACCTCGCCGATAGATTAGATATTACCTTAGTACAAGACACATTTAAAGCAGATGTTTTTTTTCCTGAGATTAATCCTTTAGAATGGAAAATTTCTAAAAGAGAAGATTTTTTAGCTGATGAAAAAAATAAATATAATTATAGCTTTATAACCTTTGACAGGGTTTCTTAACAATTATTAAATATATAGATACTTCTGAGTCTAATCTCTTATTAATTTTGCAAATCGAAAGTAATTAAATACCATAAAATTTACTTCCAGATTATTATACCTACATATTTAAAATTCCAATAATTATTCTAAATGAATATTAAAATTTAGAACTTTATCATCCATTAAAGATGTAGTATCTTTCGAGTATTAAATATTTTTTCATGAAAAAATTACTTGTTGTTTGTTTCTTTTTTTCGCTAACATTTTCATTTGCACAAATTTTATCAGAAAGAGATAGAGCTAAATTAAAAGATGAATTATTAGAAGATCGTTTTCAAAATTTATTACCACAATTAATGGATGATGCAGATTTAGATATGTGGCTAATTATTTCTAGAGAGTATAACGAAGATCCAGTCTTAAAAACTATGTTGCCAGCTACTTGGTTAAATGCTAGAAGAAGAACTATTATGGTTTTTTATCGCAATAAAGAACAAGATACGTTAGAAAGATTAGCAGTAGCTAGATATGACATCGGAAAAAGTATTAAATCTGCTTGGAATAAAGAAAAACAACCCAACCAATGGAAAGCCTTAGAAACTATTATTGCCAATAGAAACCCAAGGAAGATTGGGTTGAATTATTCAAAACACTTTCCATTAGCAGATGGTTTGGTAAAAACAGATTATGAAGAGTTAAAACAAAATATGCCTGATTCTCTCGTGTCTAGATTTACATCAGCAGAAAAATTAGCAGTTGCTTGGATTGAAACTAGAACTGAAAAAGAGATGAAGCTATTTCGTGATTTAGTAAAAATAACTCACGATATTATTGATGAAGCTTTCTCTGAAAAACTTATTACTCCCGGAAAAACAACTACAGATGATGTCGTTTGGTGGATGCGACAAAAAGTGACAGATTTAGGGTTAGAAACTTGGTTTCATCCAACTGTAGATATTCAAAGAAATAAAGAGCCTTTAAAATCACATATTGAATCTTTTTCTAAAAGTAAAGACATTGCTGTTATTCAAAAAGGTGATTTATTGCACTGTGATTTTGGAATTACATACGTTGGCTTGAACACAGACTGTCAACAGCATGCTTATGTTTTACTAGATAATGAAAATGATGTTCCTAACTACTTAAAAACAGCCTTCAAAAAAGGAAATCGATTGCAGGATATTCTTACTTCTAAAATGAAAACAGGAAAAACAGGTAATCAAATATTAAAAGAATCTTTAGATCAAGCTAAATCTGAAGGTTTAACACCTTCAATTTACTCTCATCCTCTTGGAAAATATGGTCACAGTGCAGGAACGACCATAGGAATGTGGGATTCTCAAAATGGAGTTCCTGTAAGAGGAGATTATTCGTTGCATAAAAACACGGTATATGCTATTGAATTAAATGTAACTGTAAACATTCTGGAATGGCAAAAAAATATTCGAATTATGTTGGAAGAAGCAGGCTTTTACGGAAATGGTTTTTTTGAATATGTTAATGAACGACAAGAAGCTATTAAGCCAATTAAAATAAAGTAATGTTCTCAATTCCCAGAACCGATTTACTTAAGATTCTAAAAGTCTTTTTGCGTAGAATAGGATTGCTATTTCTCTTTGTTATTGCTTTGTATTTTGATGGAACTCATTTTGCATCCATCTTTCCTAGTGCACAATTGCTAACTAATATTTTTATGTTTTTGGCATTTGGAATCCTTTATTATCGCTCTGTAAAAAGAACAAGAGAGTTGATGATTTATGGAGTCATTATTGGTTTTGCAGGTGAATATCTCTTTTCTATTGTTTTAAATATGTACACATACAGACTAGAGAATTTGCCATGGTATATTCCTTTTGGTCATGGTGCAGTTTATGCGAGAACTTATATGTTTTCTAAAGCATCTATTGTAAGAAAATACGCGAAAGAAATCAATAAATTTTTATACGTCTTAATTTCAATATTTGCTTTGATTTATTTGATTGCATTTAATGATATTTTTGGATTTATAATGACACTTGCTGTTTTTGGAATGCTGATTATTAGACCAAAAGATCGTTTGTTTTTTTTAACTATGTATGTTGTAGTCGCAGTATTAGAAATAGGAGGAACAGCTTACTCAACATGGTCTTGGCCTAATAAAGCCTTCGGAGTTTTTGATTTTTTACCCAGTAACAATCCACCAAGTGGAATCAGTTTGTTCTACTTCTTATTAGATGTCAGTTGTTTCATGTTGTACGTTCTAATAAATAAAAATACATGGAAACGGTTCAAAAGAATTAAGCAGTATCGACTTAAAAAAGCTTCATAAATGGCAAAAAAAGTAAAAGATCCAGGATTTGGATATAGATCCTCAAAGAATGCGCAAAAGCTCATTAATAATGATGGAACTTCGAATGTAAAGCATGTAAACAATAAGAGAAATTGGACCGATTTATATTCGTACTTGATTGAAATTTCATGACTTCGTTTTTTCTTTCTTGTCATATTAGTTTATACTACCATAAATATCTTTTTTGCAGTTATATACCATCTGATTGGAATTGAACAAATTACTCCCTCTACAGGAAACACATTTAGAGATTTACTAAATGGTTTTTTCTTTAGTGCTCAAACAATAACTACTGTTGGTTACGGAGGAATTGCACCACAAGGTTTGGTTGCAAATATTATAGCTTCCTTTCAAGCGATGATTGGCTTGCTTGGTTTTTCATTTATTACGGGTTTGTTGTATGGGCGATTTTCTAGACCTAAAGCAGTTATAAAATTCAGTAGGAATCTAATTGTCAGAGATTTTAAAAAACATAGAGCTATTATGTTTCGTTTGATGAATAGTCAAAAAAATATGATGATAGAACCACATGCTACAGTAACATTATCAGTTTCTGAGTATGATAAAAAAGAGAAAGATTATAAGAGAAACTTTTATCAACTAAAATTAGAACGTGAGCAAATTATGTATTTGCCAACTATGTGGACGGTTGTTCATGAGTTAGATGAAAGTCCATTATTTAAATACACAAATGAAGAATTGCAAATATTAGATGCAGAAATGTATATTCTTTTAGAGTATCATGATGAGGCTTTTTCTCAAAAGTTGTTCAAGATCTATTCCTATAAATTTGATCAATTAAAAATCGATATGAAATTCAAATCTTCTTTTTCTTTTGATGATGAAGGTTATACTATTCTAGATCACGAAAACCTATATAAATTAGAGTCTTTGTAGTTTACTTGCTAGTGAAGTATCGAAATAAAACGAATAAAACTACCACAAGAAATCCGTAGATAATTACCTTTTTAGAAGCATTTTTATAATATGCTTTGTGACTTTTTTTATCTTTTCTGTAGGCAAAAACCATGAGTATTGTAAATGAAATAATAAAAAAAATAGCAAAAGCAATTCTACCAGTAGTAAACATAGAAAGTTATATTTTTACAAAATTACAAAGACTAATTCAATAGATAAAACATAAATCGAAATGAAAAAATATACAGATGCAGTTCATGAGTTTCATGCAGCTTTCGGATTGGGAATCAAAAACGAACCAACAGCTCATATAGGTGAAGATCGCAATTTATTGCGCTATAAATTAATGCGAGAAGAAAATGAAGAATATTTAGAAGCTGCAAACAATAATGATTTGGTTGAAGTTGCTGATGCATTAGGAGACATGTTATACATTTTAGCAGGAACAATTATAGAACACGGAATGCAACACAAGATTGTTGAAGTTTTTGATGAAATACAACGTAGTAATATGAGTAAATTAGGCGAAGATGGAAAACCTATTTATCGTGAGGATGGAAAGGTTTTAAAAGGACCAAATTACTTTAAGCCCAATATTGCTGAGATTTTAAATAAGTAATTATGAATAAAGCCAAAACAAAAATAGATAGTAAAAAATCTGAAAGAATACTGATAACGACAAGTTATTATTGGGTGCGATATGTGATGATTTTTTTTATGTTCATTTTCGGCTTAACACTACTTGGTAATCCAACAAGTTGGGTTTTGGCAGTTTTATTCTTAATTTCAATGGGTTTGTATTTTTTTTACTAGAAGAACAAAACGTTTGTATCACGATGATAAAAACCTATATGTTTTTTGCCATAAGACCGAAACTATCATACCATTTAAAGATATTATAAGTGTCAAGAAAAGCAGGGCTAGACTAAACGGTAGTCGTTATTGGATTGTGTCCTACAAGAATCAATTAAAAGAGGAAAAAAAGCTTCGATATTTCAATACGTTTTTTAATAAAGAGTTTCACAACGCTTTAAGAATAGGCAATCCTAAAATAGTGATTTGGACACATCCGTTTTTTGCCCATGCAGAAGATAACAAACACAATCCGGGTTATAAAGAATAGTTATTCTATGCGAGTAATATTTTTTGAATACTTAGTATTGTAGTAAACAGTTACAGTTTTTTGATTCAGTTTTAAAATATCTTCATCAACATACCATTTGAATTCTGTCTTTTTGCCATCAGAATCTGTAACATAAATTTTGCTTGGCAAGTCTCCAGAAAGAGAATTAACTCCACTTAATATTCCTGTTATTTTTTTTTCACTTCCATCAATCTCTGGAGCATATTCTCCTGATGTAGATTTCCCTTCAAAATAAATATCATACAAGTTGTTTTCTTCATCACTTGTATAGTAAATATTGGCATAAGATCCTTTCATTTTTTCCAAATCTAAGATGTTTAAAGAAATAGATTCTATATTTAAATTAAAATCTGTTTTGTAATTGATTTTTGGAAAATTTACTTTGACTATAAACATTGGATAAGCTCCATCTTCAATAGACTCAATAATACCGTATTGTTGTAACTCATCATCAATTTCTTCATAAGTTTCAATGAATTGTATCCACTTATTTTCAATGTATATGATTTGGTTTTTGCCAGTAGCTTCAATCTTTGAAAACTGACCATCATCACTTAAGAACTTTAAAGTAAAATCTTCAATTGAATTTGTATCGTAATGAGATCCTAACTCCATATCAAAAGGATTACCATCTACATCACTAGTAAAAATTGAAAATAAAATAACTCGTTTGGATGTTGTATCAGGTTTTTCATATCCAAAAAAACGATGATCTTTTTTCATGTCAGCTCCTACACCAACAATACTGTCTGTTGGAGATATATATGCTTTATTAAGAAGGTATGGATTGTCTGATATGCTTTTTTTATTGGCAATATCTAAACTATCTAAAATTTAGTGTGTTTTTCTTTATTAATGGTATTACAGGATATGAATATGAGTAAGAAAAGAACTGAGTATAAGTATTTGGTTTTCAAAATATTGAGTGTTGATTTTCTCAAAGGTAGAAATTTATTCTTTTAATTAACAAGCTTCTTAAAATGCATTAATAATGCTTATGTATTCCATAAAATTATTAATAAATATTATATGAATAGTGGCACTATATTTGGGAAGTATAAAACAAGAAATTTCTCATTATTGAATTGAGAATATTATTAATTGCGCTAAGTTGCTTATGAAAATAAGCAACTTTTTTATTCTAAAGAATACATGGCTTTTTCAGTAGCAAACTGAAACCCCATTTTTTCAATTTCTTTTCTTTCTCTCGAGTTGGGTTGTAAAGCTGGATTGGAATGATTGAAATGGATAAAAATGACTTTTCTTCTAAGCGCTAAAGGTTCATTCTTAAATAATTTTATAGTTTCAGAAATAAAGGGATGCGGAACTTCACTCATAGGTCTAGGTATCTCTCCATCTTCTAAAAAAGTAGCATCAACAAAAGCATAGTCAACTTTTTTTGCTTCTTCAACAATGTTTTTAGACCACTTTTCCCATTTATCAATATCTGGTATAAACAATGCTGATTTCTTTTTTCCCTGAATAGAATATCCAACAGTTTCAGAATATTCATCTCTATGAGGAACTGAAAATGGAGTTACTTTTAATGTGTTGTTTATATTGATTGTCGAATCATTTTGAAGAGATGTTAATGAAATATTATTTAAATCAACCAGTTGATTCCAAGGACCATTAGTTTCTAAATACTTTTTCATAAGAGGCATTGCAAAAATATTGATACCTTTTTTCCCCAGTGCTTCTCTTCCAAAATACATCAAACCTGTATAATGACCTATATGAGCATGAGTTAAAAAGACGCCGTCTATAATTGAATTATTCTTTAGGTGATTTCTTTGTAAATCATCTAATTGAGTTGTGATGTCTGGTGTTGTTTCAAAAAGAAACTTTTGATTATAATATGTATCAACCAAACCAAGAGAAACCACTTTTTTACGTTTAACTTTTCCAGTATAAAAACTATCACAACACTCTTTGTTACAGCCAATATGAGGAAAACCTCCATCTTGTGCAGTTCCTAAAACAACAATGTATTGATTGGTTTTTTTTGTAGCAACTTTTTCCTTTTTCTCACAAGAGAAAAAAAAGAGTATAAGAAAAAAAGTAAAAAATCTCAAAGATTAAATTTTGTAACGCCAGTTATGAGGATCTTCACCAATATTGTATTGAATGTCCATCAACTTTTGCTTAAAGAAACCAGCATAAGGTTTATCAAGTTTTGGAAGTTCAAAAACATCACCACCATGTTCAAAACCTAGAATTGGATTGATAACTGCAGCGGTTCCACTACCAAAGATTTCTAATAAAGAACCATTTCTTGCAGCTTCTTTAATTTCTTCAACAGGAACTCTTCTTACTTCCAGTTCTATGTTATTGTCTTTGGCTAATTGAATAACTGATTTTCTAGTTATACCGTCCAATATTCTGTCGTTGTTTGGAGCTGTGATTAAGGTATCATTAATTCTAAAAAAGATATTCATAGTTCCAGCTTCTTCTAAATATTTATGAGTACTGGCATCAGTCCATATAATTTGCTGAAATCCTTTTTTATGTGCTAAACTGGTTGGGTAAAACTGTGCTGCATAATTTCCAGCTGCTTTAGCAAAACCAACTCCTCCATCTGCAGATCTACTGTATTGTTCTGCAAATAAAACTCTAACTTCTTCGTCATAATAGCTTTGAGCTGGAGATAATATGATCATGAATTTGTATTTGTTTGCTGGAGAAGCAGAAATAGCTCCTTCTGTAGCAATTACAAAAGGACGAATGTACATTGAGTTTCCTCTCCCTTTTTTTATCCAATTAGAATCCAACTTTAATAACTCAGATAAACCTTCAAAGAAAAATTCCTTAGAAAATTCTGGTATAGCCAATCGATGTGATGATTTATTAATTCTATCAAAGTTTTCCTCAGGTCGGAATAAAAAGATATCATCATTATCATCTTTAAAAGCCTTCATTCCTTCAAATACAGCTTGACCATAATGAAAAACTCTTGCGGAAGGTTCTACCATCATAGGTCCATAAGGTTTGATAGTTGGGTTTGTCCATTTACCATCAACATAATCGCATTCAAACATGTGATCAGTAAAGACTTTTCCAAATATTAAATTATCAAAGTCTACATCTTCTATTTTAGACTTTTTCACTTTAGTAACTGTCAGTTTATTTGAAATTGTCTTAATATCACTATCCATAAATCGATTATTTTAAAGAGTTGCAAAGGTACAAAAAATTACATGCTTTTGGAAGTGAATTTCTAGCGTTTTTAAGACTAAAATTCTATCTTTGTAAAGAACTATAGAACATAAAATAAAATGAAAAAATTAATCTATTTATTTGCAATTTCACTTGCTATCGTAGCTTGCAATACAGAAAAAAAAGAAGAGAAAACAGAAGTCAAAGAAGTAGCTGGTTACGCTTCTTTTGGAGAAAAAATTAATTTAGAGAATGCTTTAACATCTAAAGATATGATGCTAAAGTTTGCTGATTTAAAGCCTGGAGATTCTATCAATGTTAAGTTTGCGTCAAGTATTAATGATGTATGTACTAAGAAAGGTTGTTGGATGAAATTAGGATTAAATAATGATGCAGAAACCATGGTTCGTTTTAAAGATTACGGTTTTTTTATACCATTAGACTCTAAAGGAAAAGAAGTGGTTGTTGAAGGAAAAGCTTATGTAAAAGAAGTTTCTATTGATGATTTAAAGCATTATGCAGAAGATGCTGGAAAAAGTAAAGAAGAAATAGACGCAATTACAGAAACTAAAATGGAATTTGCATTTGAAGCAACTGGAGTTCTGTTAAAAGAATAATGAAAAAAAGTATCTTTTTTTTTAGTGCATTTCTTGTTGTTTTTTCTTGTCAAAAACAACAAGCTAAAAAAGAGACCAAAAATGTAATGATAAAGCAGTCAGAAATGGCTGCTTTAATGTTACATATGTATTCTTTTTATGAGGAAAATAAAAAAATGATTTTGAAAGGGCTTGCACAAAAAAAGTATTCTCCTCAATTTAATAATATTTACACGGCTAAATTAACAGATCCTTCAGATAGAGATACTATTTTCAAATCTTATGCAGATTTTTATCTAGAGAATCAGAAAGCATTGTATAACACTTCTAATTTAGATTCTTTAGTTTTAAAGCACAATAACGTCGTAAATAGTTGTATTGCTTGTCACAAAACTACGTGTATTGGTCCCATACCAAGAATAAAAAAGCTTTTAATTAAATAGTTTTGAAAAGAGAAATCATAATAACTTCGGATGGTTCTACAACGATACACTTACCAGATTGGGATGAACAATATCACTCCAAACACGGAGCTATTCAAGAAGCTTACCACGTTTTTATAAAAAATGGATTAGAATTTATTTCCAAAACTGAAATTTGTGTTTTAGAAATGGGTTTTGGTACAGGTTTAAATGGATTTATTACTTTTTTAGAAGCTCAAAAAAGAAGTCTAAAAATTGATTATACGGGTGTTGAAGCTTATCCAGTATCTGATAAAGAAATTGAGAAATTGAATTATGTTTCTGAATTAAATGGGAAAGACTCGTCAGATATATTTGATAAATTACACTCAATTTCTTGGGAAGAAAAACAGTCAATTTCATCAAATTTTAGTTTGTTAAAAAAGAAACAATTTTTTGAGGATTTTAAAGAAGAAAATAAATTTGACTTGATTTATTTTGATGCTTTTGGAGCTAAAGTTCAACCAGAATTATGGGCTGAAAGTATTTTTGAAAAAATGTTTAAATCTCTAAAGAATAAAGGAGTTTTAGTAACATATTCAGCCAAAGGAAGTGTTAGAAGAGCAATGCAATCTGTTGGTTTTAAAGTAGAAAGATTGCCTGGGCCTCCTGGAAAACGAGAAATGTTACGAGCAATTAAAGAATAAAAATTATGGAATTTAAAAGACCTTTAGGAAGAAGAAAGAAAACAAATCCGAAACGTGGTTTGATACTAATCTTATTGTTATTAATAGTTTTGGTCTTATTGTATTATTCAGAATCTTTGGTAGAGAAACTTTTAAGCTAAACTTTAAACTCTCTTTCCTTCCAACGATAATTCCCAGAAAACGACTTAAGAACTATCCAAACAGATAGTAAAGGATAAACAAGAGAAGAAGCTATAAAACTAAAGAATAGGTTTATTATTTTCTTTCTTTTGAGTTGAATAAGCATAGATAAAAAATCAATTCCAAGTTTAATTCCCATAAGTAATAAATACGTCTTAATCTCTAAAAACCCTGAGATAACAAAAGGAATTCCTAAAACCCATGCAGCATTCATTAAGAAAACAATTAAACCTATTAATTTAGCTCGCTTTAACTGATATTTTTTACTTTTTGAAGCCCATCGAACTCGTTGACTTAGTACTTTTTCCCAATTCAATTCTGGATTAGTTTTGACCATAGACTCCTCAGATTTTAAAAAGGAAACCCTTTTTTTATGCAGAATAAATTTTTCTAACAAAAAATATCATCACCACTGGCAATGTTATTATTTCCTTCAAATCCGCTGACATCTTTAAAATCTGACTTCTTGAAACAAAGGTTTCATCCATTTATTAAAAAGGGAAGTTTCCAACCAAAACCTCCAATAGTTGAAGTTTGTAAACTCAGTATTTCTAATGCTTGAAATTTTTGTATGAATGAGTTATTATAAGTTAATTGAATTGGAGCAGCAATTAATCTTGAATTTTCTTTTTACAGAAAAGAATCAAATTCTGATAACCATAATTTTGGTAAAACACAATCAGCGTCAGTGGTAACAACGTAATCAAATTTAGACTTTAAGATTGCAGTTTCTATCGCGTCTTTTTTTGGAGATTTACTTTTCCTTTCGTTGTCTAAGATTTGATAATTGAGTTTGGAGTTCTTTAAATAGTTATCAATAATAGCAACAGAATTGTCTTTAGAATCATCATCTACAAATAAGACTTCAAAACTCTTTTTTGGGAAATCAAGCTTTAGAATTGATTTTAATAATTCGGGAAGATATTTTGCTTCATTTCTAAATGGAATAATCACAGTAAATGAATTTCTAACTTCTAAATAATTTCCTTTGAATTTCTTAACTCTGAAATTACCAATAATCAATCCTAAAATTAAAAGAAAGTAGCAACTGGAGATGCTGATGTAAATAAAAGAAATCAATTCCATTTGGTTTGAAGTCTAAGAATATACAGTGAGCCTAAAAATGCAGGAAAAGCAAAGTTCAGTGCCCAAATTACTAATACAGATGATACTATAATAGAACTTTCAATTGGCAGCCATGATAAAACAAAAATGGCTACAGATCCTTTAACAGCAATATCAAATAATGAAAGCATCGGAATTAAAGAACTTATAAAATAGATCAATGTAATTGCAGAAATGGTTTCTAAGTATTGAGTTTCTGGAGCCAATAAAGAAAGTATAAAATAAAATTGATGAGAGAATATAAAATACCTAATAATAGAAAGAACACTTATTTTTAAATGAAAATAAACGGAAAATAGAGATATGTATATTTTGATTTTTTTGAATTGCTTTTGAATCCAACGAATTGAAAGTATCATTCCTAGAACAATAATAAATAGGAAGATGAACACATAATTTACATTGGAAATGATTTGCTTAATTTCACTTTGAAAAAAGAACAAACCTATAATACCAAATAGAAAAGTAGCTAACAATTGATATCCATTTCCAAGACCATTCATAATCATTACTTTTTTCCACTCTGATTTTGCAAAGAAATACGCCTTTGCTCCATATTCGCCAATGCTATTAGGAGTTAATAAGGAGAAAGAAAGCGAGCTTAACGATTGTTTTGTAGCTTCCTTAAAAGAAATTTCATGAACCTTTGATCCTAAAAGTTTCCATTTATAAATTTCCAAAAACCAATTAAAAAAGCTAAAAATGATCAGAATTAAACCATTTTTTAATGAAAATAGGTCAAAATCGTTCAAAATTGATAGAAATTGAGAAAAACTAATTTCATCGTTTTGAGTCAAACGCTCTAAAATAAAGAACACACATCCAAAAGCTAGAGCAAGTTTAAAAACAAGCCATAAGAATTGATTAGATTTGTATGAAGATGTTAGAATCATTTCTACAAAGAACGTAAAATTTGAGTGCAGAAAAAATCATTTTAGGAATTGATCCAGGAACAACTATCATGGGTTTTGGATTGATAAAAGTTGTTGGAAAGAAAATGGAGTTTATCCAGTTAAACGAACTGCATCTAAAAAAATATAACGATCATTACTTAAAGCTTAAATTAATTTTTGAACGCACAGTAGAATTAATTGATACGTATCATCCAGATGAAATAGCTATTGAAGCTCCTTTTTTTGGTAAAAATGTTCAATCCATGCTAAAGCTAGGGAGAGCTCAAGGGGTAGCAATGGCAGCAGGATTGTCTAGAGAAGTTCCAATTACCGAATATTTACCTAAAAAAATCAAAATGGCGATTACAGGTAATGGAAATGCAAGTAAAGAACAAGTTGCTAAAATGTTGCAGAGTTTGTTAGGATTAAAAACATTGCCAAAAAACTTAGATGCCACGGATGGTTTAGCTGCAGCTGTTTGTCATTTCTATAATATGGGTAAAATTTCTCAAGGTAAAAGTTACACGGGTTGGTCAGCATTTGTAAAGCAAAATCCAAAAAAATTAGGATAGTGGCAGGAATTTACATTCACATCCCTTTTTGTAAACAAGCATGTTTTTATTGTGATTTTCATTTTTCTACTTCATTAAAAAAGAAAGATGAACTAATTGATTGTTTGATTCGAGAAATTGAATTGCGCAAAAATGAATTAACTAATGAAACTATTGAAACCATTTATTTTGGTGGTGGAACTCCAAGTTTATTGTCACAAAATGAAATTGATAAAATTATAGATGCTGTTTATCTACAGCATAAAGTAATTGATAACCCAGAAATTACTTTAGAAGCGAATCCTGATGATTTGTCAAAAGAAAAAATTGTTGAGTTATCTAATTCAAAAGTCAATAGATTAAGTATTGGAGTTCAATCGTTTTTTGAGCGTGATTTAAAATTAATGAATAGAGCTCATAATGAACAAGAAGCTATAGAATGTTTACAATTAGCAACCCATTTTTTTGATAATATTTCTTTGGATTTAATTTATGGAATTCCAGGTTTGTCAAATGCAGAATGGAAGCAAAATATTGAAACATCTTTGTCTTTTGGTATCAATCATATTTCTAGCTATGCATTAACTGTAGAACCTAAAACTGCTCTCGAAAATTTCATTAAAAAAGGAATTGTAAATGATGTAAATGATGAACAAGCTCAGGAACAGTTTTTAATTTTAGTTGACGAACTTGATAAGAAAGGTTTTATTCATTATGAATTGTCCAATTTTGGAAAAGAAGGATTTTTTAGTGTAAATAACTCCTCTTATTGGAAAGGAAAATCTTACATAGGAATTGGACCTTCAGCACATTCTTTTGATGGAATACAACGAGGTTGGAATGTTCGAAATAATTCAAAATATATCAAATCTATTCAGCAAAACCAATTACCAACAGAAAGAGAAGTATTATCAAAAACCGATCAGTACAACGAATATGTTATGACTCGCTTACGAACAGTTTGGGGAGTTTCTTTTGAGGAGGTAAAAGAAAAATTTGGAAACGTTTTTCAAGACTATCTTTTACAACAATCTGAGAAATATATTTTAGAGCATTTGTTGTATATTGATGATGGAATTTTAAGAACTACAAAAAAAGGAAAATTTTTATCTGATGGTATTGCATCAGACTTATTTAAACTCAACTTATCGTGATAGCGACTATAGAATATAACTCAAGAAAACATAAAATAGATTTATCAAAACCTATTGATATATCCATTGCTTTGACTTCAAAAAAACACGTAAATGCTTGGAGAATAGAAGGTCCAGTAATTGAGCCATTTGCCTCTGGTAATTGGGTTGGAAATGTAAAAAAAGGTGGAGATGTTAATTTTAACAACATTCAGTTCAATCCTCATTCTCATTGCACACATACAGAAACTGTTGGACATATTTCAGAAAAAATTTATTCTATTCATAAAGAACTAAATCAGTTTTTCTTTTTAGCAGAAGTAGTTACAATTCCGCCAGAGAGTTTAGATGAAGATTTTGTTATCACTAAAAAACAATTGCAATATGCCATTGGAAACAAAAAACGTGATGCAATCGTAATTCGAACACTTCCTAACTTGTCCGATAAAAAATCGACAGATTATTCTAACACAAATCCAATATATATATTAGAAGAAGCAGCTATTTATCTTAGAGAAAAAGGAATTAAGCATTTGTTATTTGATATGCCTTCTGTAGATAAAGAAAAAGATGATGGAATGCTTTTGGCTCACAAAGCTTTTTGGGATTATGATGGAAAACCAAGAATGAATACAACCATTACAGAACTAATTTTTGTTCCTAATAGAGTAAAAGATGGAACTTATTTTTTAAACTTAATGGTAGCACCTTTTGAAAATGATGCTGCTCCTAGCAAACCCATATTATATCAAATTCTAGAAAAGAAAAATGACAAATAAGAGTTTGAATATTAGATAGTTAGTACTTGGAATAGTATTCTTATCCTTCTTCAATTCTTATGCGCAAACAAGAAAAGTAGTACAGTTAGAAAACTGGAAGTTTATTAAAGGTGATGTTAATAAAGCACATGAAATTAGTTTTGATGATGCTACTTGGCAAGATATAATTGTACCACACGATTGGGCTATTTACGGTCCTTTTAACAAAGAAATAGACAAACAAATTGTAGCCATAGAACAGAATGGAGAAAAGATTCCGACAGAAAAAACATGAAGAACAGGAGCTTTACCTCATGTTGGAGTAGGTTGGTACAGAACAAAATTTTCAGTATCAGATATAGACATTTCCAAAAAAGTAATTCTTCAATTTGAAGGAGCTATGAGTGAGCCACAGGTTTTTTTAAATGGTAAAAAAATAGGGGAATGGAAATATGGTTACAGTTATTTTTACTTTGATATTACTCCATTTCTAAAAAATGGAACAATAAATCTAATAAGCAATTAAATGAAAAAAGGCCTCAAAAAAAAATATGTTTTTTATGTATTCTTAATCCTTATAATTCTAGCAATTAAAGGAGCTGTATACTCTGATATTCCGGTTGAAGATTTAAAAATAGAATATGCAAATAAACATTCTCAATTTATTGAAATTGATGGAATACAAGTTCATTACAAAGATGAAGGAACTGGATTTCCAATTGTTTTAATTCATGGAACAGCATCTTCGTTACACACTTGGGACGATTGGACCCAAGAATTGAAAAAGCAATACCGTGTGATTCGAATGGATTTACCAGCCTTTGGAATTACAGGGCCTAATGCAACTTCAGATTATTCCATTCAATCTTATGTGAAGTTTCTAGATACATTTTTAACTCAAATAAAATTAGATTCATTTCACTTGGCTGGAAATTCTTTGGGTGGAAATATTGCTTGGAATTATGCTGCTGAAAACTCGAAAAAAGTTAAAAAACTAATTTTGGTAGATGCAAGTGGTTTGCCTACAAACAAACCACAACCTGGAATTTTTAAAATGGCAAAAACATCTGTGTTAAACTCATTATTTTTATATGTAACACCTAAGTTTTTTATTAAGAAAAATATCAAAGAAGTGTATGCAGATGAATCTAAAATTACAGATGAATTAATTACGCGTTACCACAAAATGGCACTACGAGAAGGAAATCGACAAGCTTTTATAGACAGAGCTAGAATTGATTTTAAATTAGATTCAAAAGCAAACTACGATAAACTTAAGAGCATACAAAATCGAACATTATTACTTTGGGGTGCAAAAGATAGTTGGATTCCTCTAGATAATGGAAAACGTATGGATAGTTTGATGCAAAACTCAGTTTTGAAGGTATTAGAAAACTCAGGACATGTACCAATGGAAGAAAATCCTAAAGAGAGTTTGAAACTATTGAATCAGTTTTTAGAAGATTAGTTATAATAACTACTCTTTTAGTATTTTGATACTTCCTGTTCCTGAACTAGTTGAGATTTTTGCTATATAGACTCCATTCGCCAAATCTGATATGTCAATAGTCGTATGTAGTTTGTTTGGTTCTAACTCTAAAACTTGCCTTCCAAGAATATTATAAAGGATAATTTTTTTGATGCTCTGATTTTTTGAGCTAATCATTACCCTATCTTTAGAAGGGTTAGGATACGCATCAATTTCATCTACCTTTATAGAATTATTAATACCATCACTTAGTGTATTAGATATTATTTCAATGTCATCAAAAAAGAAAGTTGCATTAGCTGATGCATCATTTGATCCATTATAACCTAGCATTAAAGTTATCACATCATATATTGGGCTATCTCCATTAGAAAGATCCCATGTATAAGTTGCCCACTCACCAGACACTGTAGTAAGGGCATCTTGTTCTTTTCCAAATAGATCTGGTGGACTACTTTCTAATTTAAACTTGAGTATAGTTCCAACGGGTGCATCAGTAAATACTTTCATAGAGATTGTTCCAGTAGTTGACATATTCTCTAAATAGTCTGTTAGTGCTAGTTTACTTCTCATAAATCCTGCGCCACCACTTCTAAGAAATTTACCTACTGTAGCACTCGGATTATTTGAGTCAATTTTCGGATTTGGTACTACAGTTGTTACAGCTCCAAAATAGTTTGTAAAGTCTGAAGTCACTACACTATTTTCAAAATCTACAGGAAGGGTTGTTGGTATAGGATCTGGTATAGCAGGTCCAGAGATTTGTTGTACATCATCAAATAAAAATGTAGATGTACTTGTGCCATCTCCAACATTACCAAAATCAAACATTACTTGTATTCTATTGTAATCATTAGCTTGTCCATCAAAATTCCAGCTAGCGGTTTCCCATTCACCGGATGCAGTTGTTAAATAATCTAGATTTGTTGTACCACTTGAATTTTCTAATTCTAATTTAATTCTGGTCCCTATTGGAGCATTAGTATATACTTTCATTGAGATTACCCAATTTGAAGATAAATCGATAGGGTTAGCGATGAATATTTTACTTCCTGCCCAAAAATCACCTCCATCTTTTATAACTTGGCAAACTTTAGCACTAGGATTATTAGCATCAATTTGAGGGTTTGAAATTATACTGGCTGTCGCACCGCTGTAATTTAAAAAATCAGTGTCTACAACGCCAGATTCAAAATCAATAGGAAGATTTGTTGGGACAGGTGCAGTTGGACCTGCCACCTGTTGTATATCATCGAAGTAAAATGTTGAATTAGGAGTTCCATCACCAACATTACCAAAATCGAACATAAAAACAATTTCATTCAGGTTATTCTCAGTACCCACGAAAACCCATTCTAGAGTTTCCCAAGAACCAGAAACTGTAGTAAAAGCATCAACATCTACTGCTGGACCAGATCCTTCTAGTTTAAATTTAACTGTGGTTCCTATAGGTGCTGTAGTGTAGACATTCATTGTAATTTTTGTTAAAACTGAAAAATCTAAATTATCATTTAATAGAATTTTACTACCAGCATAAATAGCGCCACCATCTCTAACAATACGTCCAACGGAACTACTCATGTTAATTCCTGAAGGATTTGGGTTTGAAGTTACAATTCCTGTTCCACCATCAAAGTCAAAAAAATCAGAAGTGGAAATATCACCTTCAAAATTAATTGGTAAACTTTGTGAAAAACCAGAATAAAAAAAGAATAGTAATATTAGAGAATAAATAGATTTCATGATAAGAGCTTAAAAAAATAATTTCACAAAACTACATCTAAGTAATTTAAAATGAAGTAAAATATTTAAAAAGATACATTAATTCTCGAGTTTTGCTTTTGTAATCACCTTTACAATTCCCATGGGTCCATCTATGTATAATGGTTGTTCTCTTTCTATATAGGTTATTTTAAACCATTTTCCTTGTAGTTTTTTATTAGAACCCCAACCTTGGTTATCTGAGTTGGCTTCTGAATCTTCTACCTCTATACCAAACATATTACTCCAAGTAGAACCTCCAAAACTAATAGTTTCTCCAGATTCATTTTCAAAAGAATAATGTTCTGAGTCTCCAAGCCAAAACTTTTTAAATTTCGCTTTTACAGTAAACTCATCTTTTGTAACGTATTCTTTTTCTTTCCTAATCGTTGTGTCTAAAACAACTTTCGTAATCAAATACAAAGGAATAGAATCATTTAATATTTTAGATTGCTTTCTTTTTTTGTAGTTAATATGAAACCATTTTTGTTGCAGTTCATAACTAATTCCCCAACCTTTGTTGTATTCGCTAGTTTCAGATTCATTTAGTTTTTCTACAAAGTCAAAAGCATCTGTATCTATATCCTCAAAATGAATTGAAGTTCCAGATTCTGTCTCGAACTCTAAAGAATACGGTTTATCATCTTTTAATTCAAACCAGCTAAATTGAGCTGTTACCTGCATATCTTTCAAAGAAATTTTATCAGAATTTACTGTCTGATCTACCAAATCAGGTTTTTTCTTTTCTGCTTTCTGAGAGCAAGAAGTCAAAAGAAAAAAACAGAAAGAGAGAAAAAGGAATTGTTTCATTATCAAATATTTAATGGCCTGTAAGTTAGTGTTTAGTAGTTTAAGAGCCAACTTTAACAAAAATTAGTTGTTTAACAATCTTTTTGGAATTCCGTCTTTTCCGTTTTTACTCGATGTCCAAACCATATTTGCAATCCACCAACGGTTATCGGAATAAATTAATTGCTGACCTCCAACTCCCCAACCTTTGACTCTTTCAGAATCTTCTCCATAAAAACTTTGAATTGTATGAGCAATTCCATTATATTCTTCAATTATTTGACCTTTAGAAGTTTCAAAATATCCCTGTGAATAATACTCATCTGTTAGGCTTTCTAGAAACGTATTCAAATCCATGGTTTAATGAGATTTTTTCCCTTTTTCTTCTCCAACAACAGTAAATCTAACTGTGGGTAAAAACAAGGTTCTAAAATAAGCTGTGTCTATCTTTTCTCCTTTTTTGATTATCATCCTACTCAAAATGAAATAGTTAATAAAACGATTAGGAATTTTGATTTCATAATGAATGGAATGAATTTGAAAAATAAAAGTATGTTATATTTGAAAAGAAGACTTTAAAATCTTGTTAATAATGCACATAGAGCAACTTCGTGAGTATTGTATTGCAAAAAAGGGAGTGACTGAACACTTTCCTTTTGATAATGACACCTTAGTTTTTAAAGTGCTTGATAAAATGTTTGTCATGGTTCCTTTAGACAGATGGGAACAAGGAAATTACGTTAGTGTTGTAAAAACAGATGTTGAATGGGCAGAAGAATTAAGAGATTCTTACGAAGGTTTTATTGGAGGATTTCAAATGAGTAGAAAACCAAATGCCAAGTATGTGTTTGCAAAACATTGGAATTCTATCAGTCATCATTTAGATATTAAAGATGAATTTGCTTTTGAATTAATTGATCATTCGTATGAAATGGTCATCAAAGGAATGACAAAAAAACAAAGAGCTGCTTTGGATAAATTGTAATAAAAAACCTCTCCTTTAAAAGAGAGGTTTTTTATTTTTTGGTTTCAAAATTTATTCTCTACAACTACAAACAGGTTTCAAAAAACTCATAGTTTCTGTATTAAATGGAATACCTTGATTGTATTTTCCATTTTCAAAATAAAATTTTGAACGCTTTTTATCATAATTTCCAATTTCATTCATGGTAGAAATATCATACAAACGTCCATTAACCATTGTATGTGTTACCGAATTCGTATTTTGAATGTTATCCAAAGGATTTTTATCCAACACTATTAAATCAGCAAGTTTTCCTTCTACTAAAGAACCAATTTCATCACCAACTCCAATATATTCTGCACCATTGATGGTTGCAGCTTTTAAAGCTTCTAAATTACTCATACCACCTTGTTGAAGCATCCATAATTCCCAATGAGCTCCTAATCCTTGTAATTGACCATGTGCTCCTAAGTTAGCTTTTACACCTGCTTTGGATAGATCGGTTACTGTTTTTGAAGTTAATATGTGACCGTTTTCATATTCTTTTTCTGGGATTTTCAATCGATGACGTGATCTTGCATCCACAACATATCTAGGTGTATATTTTAGCAGTGTTTCATTTTCCCAAACATTGATTTTTTGATAAAAAAACATTTCACCGTTCATTCCACCATAATTTACAATCAAGGTTGGTGTGTATCCAACATTACTATTACTCCAAAGAGAAATGATGTCTTTGTAAACAGGATTTACAGGAATATTATGTTCAATTCCTGTATGACCGTCAAAGATCATACTCATATTATGAAAGAAAGTTGATCCTCCTTCTGGAACTACATTTACTCCCAATTCTCTTGCTGCTTGCATAACTTGCTGACGTTGTTCTCTTCTTGGTTGATTGTAACTTTTTACAGATCTGGCACCAAACGCTTTTGTTCTTTCAATAGCAAATCGAGCATCTTCTAGATTATTGATGACTGCTTTAAAATCTCCTTCAGCTCCATATAAAATGAATCCAGTAGAGAATAATCTAGGTCCAACAGTTTGTCCACTTCGTTGCAATTCCTCTAAAGTAAATGCTGCCTGCGTGTGTACAGAAGGATCGTGAGAAGTAGTAACGCCAAAAGCTAAATTCGCATAGAATTGCCAATGTTTTTGAGTACTCAATCCATTTCTAAACGCTCCAACATGCGCATGAACATCTACAATTCCTGGCATAATAGTTTTTCCTTTCATATCAAAAGTTTTTGCATCTGCTGGAACAGTAACTTTGGAGCTTTCACCAATCTTTTCAATCTTATTTTTATGAACTATAATAGTTCCGTTTTCAATGACATTATCTCCATCCATAGTAATCAAACGAGCATTGGTAAATGCGACTCTACCTTCTGGAACATCAGATTTTACCTCCAAACCAATTTTTATACTTTTTATTTCTTCTTTATTCAAATTGGTTTTTGAAAAAGGATCAGTAGTATTATTGTCAATCTTTTTAGTAAAATATTCTTCACCTAAAGTCCAGTGAACTTTATCATTGCTTCCAGACCAATGAATATTAATTCCAGCTTTTTTAGAAAGACTTTCTACTTTAAAATTCTTTGTTTTTGCATCTAGATTTAGTGTTTTTCCATTCATGACAAATGGTGCAACAAATACTTTATGCAAATGAACCATAGCAACCCATTTATTATTAGGACTTGGAATAATTCTATTAGCTAGTTTTGATGTAAAGTGAGTTCTTTCTTTATTACCATTGAGGTCAACACTTTTCAAACTTTTAGTTAAAGAACCAAAGAAAGTTCCACCAGTTTGGAAAAACACTCGTGTTCCATCAGAAGAAAACATAGGAAACTCTCCTGAGTTTGCTATTTTCTTAGGAAACTTTCCTGTTCTACTCATCGTATAAATTCCGGTTTCTTTTGTATAATCATAACCTTGATCCCCGTTTCCGCCTTCTTTTCTGTAAACAATTTTACTTTTAGATCCATCAAAAACAGGTGTTCTGTAAATGCCTTTTTCAGAAGTTAATTTTGTCAAATCAGAACCATCAACATTTACTTTGTAAATAGCTCCTAAATTTTCATCATTCCAAGTAACAAATAGTATGTTTTTGCTATCTGATGAAAAACTTGGGTCGGCTTCAAAATCTGATAAGTTTGTGACTCTTTTTGGCTTTCCATTGGGTAATTCTTTAGTATAAATATGACCAAGAGAAGTAAAGATCACTAATTTTCCATCAGGAGAAGTCTTTGCATCCTTAATCATTTTTGAGGTAAAGGTTTCTGTAAAAACAGGTCGTTTTACACGATGTGTTTCAGCTAATTTTATATTGGCTTTTACTTCAAAAGGAATGTTAGTAACTAATTTAGATAGTAAACTAATTTTCTGAATTTTTCCACCACTCCAAAATATGATATTCTCATTGTCTGGTAACCAACTATAATGAGGATAAACTCCAAAAATTGCCCAAGCTTCAGATTGATCTTTATCCAAATCAAAATAAATAGGAGTTTCTTCTCCAGAAGCTAAATCGTGAATGTACAAGACACTTTTTTCACGAATTCTTTTTACAAATGCTAGTTTTTTTCCATCACGAGAAACTACTGGTCTCGCTGCGCCACCTGGACCTCCAGTGATGGTTTTTATTTTTCCAGTTTCAAACTCATATCTTTTAATTACATAAATCTGTTTGTTAGGGTCTTTATTGTATTGAAAAAAACCACCTGGATACACGTCTTCTGCATAGTATAAATATTTTCCGTCAGGAGATACAGAAGGATCGTTTACATCTTGTTGGTCATTTTTTCGTTTGGTCAATTGAATACCACCTTTACCTTGTAAAGGAAATTGCCACATTTCTCCGGCACCTAAAGAACGTTGAGAAGTAAAATGTTTTCTAGCAATGATGGATTTTCCATCAGTTGACCACTCTGAATTGTTAAGCAATCGAAACTTTTCTTGTGTAATGGATTTTGCATTTTTTCCGTCAGCAGTCATTACCCAAATATTATCACCACCTTCAGCATCACTTGTAAAAGAGATGTATTTTCCATTTGGACTAAATTTTGGCTGTACTTCATAAGCCAAACCTGTTCTTAATGCTTTTGCTTTTCCTCCAGAAATAGGCATTGTATAAATATCACCTAATAGGTCAAATACAATTGTTTTACCATCTGGACTCACATCAAGATTCATCCAAGTCCCTTCATCTGTTTTTAAACTGAATGTTTTGTAGGTCCAGTCTTTATGAGGATTGTTAACATCCCATTTTTTTGAATCCTTTTTTTGTGTAAAACTGGCAAGAGAAATAAAGAATCCTAAAGCCAAAAGAAGAACTTTTTTATACATAATTTGATTGTTGATTTATTATTTGAGCATTAAAGATAAGTATTTTAATTTCACTTACTTTGTTTCTAAATTCAAGCATATGATAGTAAGAGGAAACATTGTAGACATCCAAAATAAAAGAATTTTTAAAGGAGAAGTTCATTCTGAAAATGGAAAAATAACAGAAATTAGAGAAACTCATCATGAAGTTGAAAACTACATTCTTCCTGGTTTTGTTGATGCTCATATCCACATAGAAAGTTCGATGTTGGTGCCTTCTGAGTTTGCTAAAATTGCTGTTATTCATGGAACTGTTGCTACAGTATCTGATCCACATGAAATTGCCAATGTTTTGGGAGTTAAAGGAGTTGAATTCATGATTGAAAACGGAAAAAAAGTACCGTTAAAATTTAATTTCGGAGCTCCATCTTGTGTTCCTGCAACTTCTTTTGAAACCGCTGGAGCAATAATAGATTCTGATGACATCAAAAAAATGATGGAGAATCCTGATATCAATTATTTAGCAGAAATGATGAATTATCCGGGTGTTTTATTTGATAATGAGGAAGTATTAAAAAAGATACAGCATGCAAAAAACAACCATAAACCTATTGATGGTCATGCACCGGGTTTACGTGGAAATGATGTAACTAAATATATAGCTGCAGGAATCTCAACAGATCATGAATGTTTTACTTACGAAGAAGCATTTGAGAAGTTAGAAAAAGGAATGAAAGTGATTATTCGTGAAGGGAGTGCAGCTAAGAATTTTGAAGCTTTGATTGACTTGCTTCATGGGCATTCTAAAAACATGATGTTTTGTTCTGATGACAAACATCCAGATGATTTATTATTAGGACATATTAATGAATTATGTGCTCGAGCTGTTGCTAAAGGAATAGATGTTTTTAAAGTTCTACAAGCTGCTTGTATAAACCCTGTTGATCATTATAATTTAGAGGTTGGATTGTTACAAAAAGAAAATGATGCTGATTTTATTGTTGTTGAGGACTTGAAAGAGTTTAAGGTTTTACAAACCTATATCAATGGAAAGTTGGTCGCAGAAAATGGTAAATCATTTGTGAATGATGTTGATTTTGAAGTGTTGAATAATTTTAAAACGAAACAAAAGGATATTTCTGATTTTCAATTTTTATCTAGTTCTAATAAAATTCGGGTTATTGAGGCTCAGGATGGTGAATTGGTTACCAATGAAATTGAATGTAAAACTTTAATTAAGGATGGAAATCTAATCTCAAATGTAAAAGGTGATATTTTAAAAATGACCGTTGTCAATCGATATCAAAACTCAGAACCATCGATTGCTTTCATTAAAAACTTTGGCTTACAACAAGGAGCAATTGCTAGTTCTGTTGGTCATGATTCTCACAATATCATAGCTGTTGGAGTATCGGATGAATTGATTTGTAAAGCGGTTAACTTATTAATTAAAAATAAAGGAGGAATTTGTGCTGTAACTCCATCAGAAGAAAAAGTTGTTCCACTTCCAGTTGCAGGAATTATGAGTGATCAACCTGCAGAAATTATAGGAAAAGCGTATGCAGAAATAGATGCTACAGCAAAACAAATGGGAAGTCAATTAAGAGCTCCTTACATGACGTTATCGTTCATGGCATTGTTGGTAATTCCGTCTTTAAAATTGAGTGACAAAGGTTTGTTTGATGGTTCTCAATTCAGATTTACGTCTCTAGAAGTGAATTAAGGATTGCATTATTCTCAAAAAATCACCTTAATAATTAACAGATTTTCAATGCTTAATTTTGATTGAATCTTTACATTAGTTGACTTAAATGTGATGTAAATGAATTACCCTAAAAAAGTAACTATTGGTGATATTACTGTAAGAGATGGATATCAACATGAAGAAAAATTTATACCTACAGATGCAAAGTTATGGATGTTAGAAAATTTATTGCTTGCTGGCTTTAAACACGTTGAAGTTACAAATTTTGGGAATCCAAATGGAATGCCTCAGTTTTCTGATGCAAATCAATTATTTAAGAAAATACGAACTTCTAAAAAAGTTGCTCACCTTTTAGATGAAGCTTCACTAACTGCTATCACTATCAGAGAGAAATCTGTTGAAAGAGCTATTCAAGCTAAAAATGAAGGTTATGGTCCTGATCGAATTCTTTTAATGGTTTCAACCAGTGAGTCACATCATATGAAAAATTCAGGATTGACTTTAAAGGACTATTGGAAAATGGCAGAAGAGCAAATAAAAAAAGCTCATAAAGCTGGAATAAAAGTTAATGGAACCGTAAGTACTATTTGGGGTTGTCCAATTGAAGGACCTACAGATATGAATAAAGCTATTGAATTTACTCAGCGTTGGTTTGATATCGGTGCTGATGATGTAGAACATGCAGACCATGATGGTTCTGCTTCTCCAGATAGAGTTTATAAATACTATTCTATGTTGCAAGACAGAATTGGATTAACTCACAAGCAAATTGTTCATTTTCATACCACAAGAGGTTGGGGTTTAGCAAATGTTTTAGCTGCATTACAGGCTGGAATGACGAATTATGAATCTACTATGGGTGGAATAGGTGGTCAACCTGCAAATTTTGTAGATGGAGTGCCAGTAGCAGGTACAGGTTCTTATTATTACAAAGACCCAAATTTAGTAGGATTGGTTTCTACAGAAGATTTGGTAGTTATGTTAGATGAAATGGGAATAGAAACCAATTTAGATATTGATAAAATTTTACAAATTGGTGAAATGAACGAACGGATAGTTGGAAGAAGACTGCGATCAGAATCTATTAAAAACGGTAGAATTCCTAAGTCTTTAACGGGTAGATAAACTATAAAAGTTTACTTTGCTTCTTATAAAAAGCATCTGCTTGTTTTTGCATGAGTTCTTTGGCTTTTTGTCTCTTATATGCATAAGTATCCTCATCTTCTTGTATATCTGAATATACTTTTTCGTTGATAATTACGTCAGAATTATACAATTCATTTACTTCTTTTTCTTTGGTTGTAATTTCATCTTTTAAAGAATGAATTCCATTTTGAATTTTTGCTATTTCTGGAGTAAATTGTTTTGCTATTTGCTCTTTATTTTCAAGCGTCATTTGGTTTTTCTCTGTCAATAAAACTTGATTGATTTCTTTTTCAAAAATCTTTAATTCTAAAAGTTTAGAGATCACAACTGTAATAATGATTGCTAAAATAATCCTTGGAACTGCTTGTAAAAATTCTTTCCACTTTGAATCGTTTTTTTTAATCGTAGAAACTATAAATCGATCTAAGTTAAAAATTAAAAGCCCCCAAATAATTCCAAAAAAGATAGAAGTATAAATGTTATCAAAAACAGTAAATAGGGCATAAGAAGCCGCTAATGTTGCCATGACTGCTGTAAAGAAAACAGTAGCTCCTATACCAGCATATTTATTTTGTTCACCGTTAGAACAAGAATCAATTAATTTTAAATCAACACCAGAACAAAGAAGGAAGAAATTATTGAGCACATTATATAATTTAAGATGAATAGTAAATGTATAACGTCTTAAAGCAGAATTTGTTACTTGATTGAACATAAAAAGCCATTTCTAACAGAAATGGCTTTTTACAAAAAATAATTCTTAATTTATTTTGAGTAAATATAAACTTTACCACCACCTTTTACATCTTTTACAACATGAATACTATGTATCTTATTATTATCTAGTTTATTGAATTTTTTAGTTGATATTTTCTTACCATCTAAATAATAAGTTACATCACTACCAAATTGTTTCAATGAACTTTTTAGAGTTTTACTAGAAGATCGTGTATTAAGCCCATTCAAAGTGATGGCACTCTTTGAAGATTTTTTTAATGGAACTTCAATTTCTTCTTGAATTTCAATTACCTCCTCTTTTTCTTTAAAATTTGTATTTTTTATTTTCTCTTCAAAAGTATTCCAGTCACTTTCCTTTTTTACCTGAATTTTAACTTCAATTTCAATTTCTTCTACTTCAGGAACTTCAATGATTTCAACTTCTTTATCGATACTAACTTTTTTAGTTTTTTCTCCCTTTATTACTTTAGGTAACTTTGGTGAAACTTTTGTCTTTTCAATAATTTTAATTTTATCAGCTTTAATTTTTCTTGGAGGAGGTGGAGGAGGGATTAGCGTATTAATATTTTTTACACTTTTTTTCTGCTCTTTAGACATTATACTATACAAGTACTGCAACTTTTTAATACGGTCTTGTCTAAACATTTTTTTATCTAAACCTTCTTTTAAGAGTTTTTTATACTCTGTCATTTGTTTTTTTGTAGCTGTAGTTTCTACTTCAACAATTGTAATGCTTTTGTTTTTTGTTTGCGCTTCAACTCGGTCAGCAAAAATAAAAACAAGTCCAACAAGTAATGGTAATATCACTAGTTTTTTAACTAGAATATTTCCTTTTGAATTTGATGTTTTCATCATTTCTAATCTTTTTTTTGTTAATGAATAGTTTAAATTACTGGCCAAGTAATATGTGTTGTTCCATGCAGCTTTGCTTAACAACAAATGCTGGTAATAGGAAATATTGTGATGTGATGATATTACTTTATCATCAGCTAAAAATTCATGATTTAATTGAATCGCTTTTTTTAAAAGGAATAACAAAGGATTGAACCATAATACTACTTTTACTATTTCTAAGACTAAAATATCAAGTGTATGTTTTTGAGTTACATGTGTTAACTCGTGTGTAAATAATTCGTCTTCTATTTTGTCTTCCTGAAATTCTTTTTTATTAATAAAAATGTAGTTCCAAAAACTATGAGGAAGTATTTTATCTTCTACCAAAACTAAGATAGCTTTCCCCATTTTTACTTTTTGATACCTTGCAACTTTCAAATAGATATTAATTCCGTTTTTTAATAACCTAACTAACAAAATAGAGCTTATAGATAGATAAATTACCAAAAGATAATCTATGAATGTGAAGCTATTGTTTTCAATTATTTGTGATGCTGTTACTTCAGAAAAATTTATATCTTCTAAGACTACTTTAGCTTCTGTATAAATTATAAATAGTGGAGCTAAAAAAGAAAATATGAGGATACCCAAAAGGTAAAATCGATTGAATCTGTGCATCTTTTCCTTTTCTAAAACAAAATGATAAAAGAGCAATAACAACCCTAAACACAAACCGGATTTTATAAAATAAGTTATCATTGTTTTTTATTTTTAATCTCTTTGTCAATCAATTTTTTTAACTCCTGTAATTCCATTTCTGTTAAATTAGTTTCTCTTGTAAAGAAAGAAGCAAATTGAGAAGCAGAGTTGTTAAAAAAGTTCTGAATCAGACTATTTACATGTTTTGAAAAATAATCTGATTTTTTTACCAAAGGAATATATTCTCTAGATTTTCCCTTGGTGGTGTAATCAATAAAACCCTTATCATACATTCTTTTAAGTAAAGTAGCTACTGTAGTTGTTGCTGGTTTTGGTTCTTCAAAATCAGCTAACAAATCTTTCATGAATGCTTTTTTTCGCTTCCATAAAAATTGCATGACTTGTTCTTCAGCTTTGGATAATTTCATTGAATATAATTTTAGCTCTACAAATATAGAATAAAAAATATTAATTCTACAAACGTAGAATTTAAAAATTGTTAAGCTGTTTTTAATATCTTTGAATTCTTTAAAAATATAGAATGAAAAAAGTACTCTATTTGATCGTCATATTTGTTTTAGTATCCTGTAGTCCAAAACTGTTCAAAGAAAAATGGACCAAGGAAAAAGCTCCAGAAATATTTAAAGCAAGATTTGAAACTACTCAAGGTAGTTTTGATATTGAAGCAAAAAGAGAATGGTCACCTCTAGGAGTAGATCGTTTATATCAATTAATAAAGAATGAATTTTATAATGATGTTCCTGTCTTTAGAGTAGTACCTAATTTTGTAGCTCAATTTGGTATTCACAATGATAGCATTGTCAACAAAGGATGGAATTCTATTGGAATAGAGGATGAACCAGTTTTAATTTCTAATACAAAAGGAACTATTTCTTTTGCAAGGTCAGTAAAGAAAACAAGGACTTCTCAAATTTTCATTAATTTAAAGGATAATAAAAGATTAGATTCTCTAGATTATTCAGGAGTAAAAGGATTTCCTGTTATTGCTAAAGTCACAGACGGAATTAAAAACGTTTTAAAGTTTTATGGAAAATATGGTGACAAATTAGGAAGAAGACAAGACTCGATTCAGAAGTATGGAAATAAATTTATTCGTAAAAACTATCCAGAAATAGATTTTATAAAGCAAGCTTACATTCTTAAATAAAAAAGAGCCATTTGGCTCTTTTTTTATTTTGATAATTCTGTAAAATATTTATAAAACCATGGAATAGTTTCAATTCCTTTTAAATAATTGAAAATGCCAAAATGTTCATTAGGAGAATGAATTGCGTCACTATCCAGTCCAAACCCCATTAAAATAGTTTTACTTTTTAATTCATCTTCAAATAAAGAAACAATAGGGATACTTCCACCACTTCTTTGTGGAATCGGTGTTTTTCCAAATGTTTGTTCATAAGCTTTACTAGCAGCTTGGTAGCCAATATTATTAATTGGAGTCACATATCCTTGACCTCCATGATGAGGCTTTACTTTTACTTTTACTGACTTTGGAGCAATACTTTCAAAATGAGTTTTAAATAATTCTGTAATATCATTCCAATCTTGATTCGGCACTAAACGCATAGATATTTTTGCATATGCTTTAGAAGCAATCACAGTTTTCGCTCCTTCACCTGTATAGCCACCCCAAATTCCGTTTACATCTAACGTAGGTCTTATAGAGTTACGTTCGTTTGTGGTAAATCCTTCCTCCCCATATTCTTCATCAATATCTAAGGCTCTATTGTAAGATTCTTGTGAAAATGGAGCTTTTGCCATTTCATCTCTTTCTTCTCTTGATAATTCTTCTACTTTGTCATAAAAACCAGGAATGGTAATGTGATTATTTTCATCATGCAAGGAAGCAATCATTTTGGTTAAAATATTAATTGGATTTGCCACAGCTCCACCATACAAACCAGAATGTAAATCTCTATTTGGACCAGTGACTTCAACTTCTACATAACTCAAACCACGTAATCCAGTTGTAATTGAAGGAATATCATTTGCAATCATTCCAGTATCAGAAATTAAGATGACATCATTTGCTAATTTTTCTTGGTATTGTTTCACAAACCAACTCAAGCTTTCAGACCCAACTTCTTCTTCACCTTCAATCATAAACTTTACGTTACAAGGAAGATTTCTAGTAGAAGTCATGTATTCCATAGCTTTAACATGCATGTACATTTGTCCTTTATCATCACAAGCACCACGAGCAAAAATAGCTCCATCAGGATGTGCTTCAGTTTTTTTAATAATAGGTTCAAAAGCTGGAGAATCCCAAAGTTCCAGCGGGTCTGCAGGTTGAACATCATAATGACCATACACTAAAATGGTAGGTAAATCTTTATCAATTATTTTTTCTCCATAAACAATTGGATATCCTGGAGTTTCACAAATTTCCACTACATCACATCCAGCTTTTTCTAAGCTTTCTTTAACAACTTCAGCAGTTTTTAAGACGTCATTTTTATAGGCAGGATCTGCACTTATGGATGGAATTTTTAAAAGGTCAATAAGTTCATTTATAAAACGACCTTTGTTTTCTTTTATATAATTATTGATAGAGTTCATAGGGTTTGTTTAAGGACTTCAAAAATAACAAAAATAATGATGAAGCTCTTTGCATTTTGAGTTCTTTGCTTATATTTGCACACCAATTAAGCGGGTGTGGTGGAATTGGTAGACACGCTAGACTTAGGATCTAGTGCCGCAAGGTGTGGGGGTTCGACTCCCTTCACCCGCACATAAAAGCTCTTCAGACTTGAAGAGCTTTTTTTATTATCAATAATTCAGTTTATTTTTAATGAATTAAACCAACAATTATGAAAGCAATAATTTGCTCTGAATTTGGATTGCCTAATACATTAAAATATCAAGATGTTAAAGACCCATCTCCTAATAAAGACGAAATACTTCTTAAAGTAAAAGCATGTAGTGTCAATTTCCCAGATACATTAATTATACAAGGAAAATATCAATTTAGGCCAGAATTCCCTTTTTCTCCTGGAAGTGATGTTGCAGGAATTATTGAAAAAGTCGGAGATGATGTCACTCATTTTAAAGTTGGAGATGAAATCGTTGGTTTTATTCCTCATGGTGGTTTTGCAGAAAAAGCAATTATTCTAGCAAAGGATTGTTTCCCATAACCTAAAGGAATGTCTATGGTGAATGCATCTTCATTTTTATTGGCATACGGAACTTCTTATCATGCATTAAAAGACCGAGGTGATGTTAAAGAAGGAGATAGAGTTTTGGTCTTAGGAGCTTCAGGAGGAGTAGGAATTACAGCTGTAGAATTAGCAAAATTGATGGGAGCAAACGTAATTGCCGCTGCATCAACAGAAGATAAATTAGCGTTGTGTAAACAATTTGGAGCTGACGAAACTATAAATTATACTACTGAAAATTTAAAAGAACGAGTTAAAGAGTTAACCCATGGTAAAGGAGTTGATGTGATTTATGATCCTGTTGGTGGTAATTTTTCTGAACAAGCTTTTCGATCTATTGCTTTGAAAGGAAGACATCTAGTCATTGGTTTTGCAAATGGAGAAATTCCTAAAATTCCACTAAATCTTCCTTTGCTAAAAGGAGCTGATATTAGAGGAGTGTTTTGGGGTGCTTTTGCTCAAAAAGAACCACAAAAAAGCTTGGAGAATATTCAACAATTACTAAAATGGTTCATTACAGGTAAAGTGAAACCTCATATTGATGCTACTTATTCGTTAAAAAATGCTCCGAAAGCTCTAGAAGATATGATGCAAAGAAAAGTAAAGGGTAAAATCGTGATTGATATGGAAAAGTGATTAAATCACTTTAAAATCGTCGGTTTTTTCCATTAACTCAAGAAGTGTATCGTATTTTTCTGGAAGAACAGATAGCTTTCTTTTGTGCAAATCTATCCAAGCACCGTAAACTTCAATAATTGCTGATAAATCTCCAGCTTCATTAAAGATTTCGTGTCTTATTTTCCATTTTCTTTTATCTTTTGAAAGACCTAGAAGTTTTGCATTCGCTGATATTTTTTCACCTGTATGAATTTCTTTTCTAAACGATGTAAATTCTTCGAACAAAATAGGACCAAAACCATCTTTAGCTATTTCGTTAACAGGAAAACCAGCAAATGAGAAATAACGAATTCTTACTTCTGCAGCATAATCGTTATATGCTGTATGTCTCATATGTCTGTTTGGGTCAAAATCTGACCATTTTGTATTAAATTCTATTTGATAACTCATGAAAATACTATTGTACTGTAAAATTACAAAGAAGAATTTTTAACAGAGAAAAGAAAATTATTTTTTAATAGCTAAAGCTCGAATTTTAATTCTCACATCTTTTCCAATAAAGTATGAACCATTACTAAGTTTTTTGCTAAGATTGATGCCATAGTCAAATCTATTAATAACAAAATCAGCTTTTATTCCAAGTGTATTGCTACCTGTTGGATCTACATAAGGACCGTTAAATTCGATTGGAAATTCTACTACTTTAGTTACTCCTTTAATTGTAAACTCTCCTTTCATTAAAAATTCATTTCCTTTTTCTCTTACTGAAGTCGAGCGAAAATTTATTTCAGGGTGGTTTTTTTCATCCAACCAAATTGGGGTTTTTAAATGACCATCACGAGTTTTGTTGTTGCTGTCTATACTTTCTACTTTAATAATTGCATTTAGTTGAAATGTTGTAAAGTCATCGGCATCCATTTCCATGGTGGCTGAAAATTCATTAAATCTTCCAGAAACTTCTCCAACCATAAATCGCTCTACATCAAAACCAATATAGGTGTGTCCTATATCTAATACATAAGAATCTTTAAGATTTGTAAAAGCAGGCTATATTTCCATTTAAATCTCCAGTGATTTAATGTAATTGAAGAAAAATATTAAAATGTTAGTGGGCCCAGTAGGAACGAAGATCCATAGCGTGTTCCATAAAAAAGATTGATAGGAATTTTAAAAGTTTGCCTTATAGAAAAAAATTCAATTAAATACCATATAAGTGATATAGTAATTAGAACTAAAAGCTTATTATTTGGATTATGCCTAAATATTGAATTTCGTATTAATAGAGTGATATTAAATAAACCTTGACTTATTAAAATGATTATACAAATCGACCAAATATCCATACTTAGTTTTTTACATCCAATGCATCTCTCAAAGCGTTTCCGATTAACATAAAAGCCATTACTAAAAGCATGATTGCTGTTCCTGGAATTAGTGCTAAATATGCTTTGCCAACAATGATATAATTGTAATGGTTTTTAATCATAACTCCCCATGATGGAGTAGGAGGTTGAGCTCCAATTCCTAAAAAACTCAATCCGCTTTCTATTAAAATTGCAGCTGCAAAATTTGCTGCAGATATAACAATTACGGGAGCTAAAATATTGGGTAAAATATGTTTAGAAATAATTCTAAAATCAGAAAAACCTAAAGCTTTTGCAGCTTCGATATATTGTTCTTGTTTGGTGCTCATAACTTGTCCTCTAACAACTCTGGCGACTTCTACCCACATAGTTAAACCAACAGCAATAAAAACCTGCCAATATCCTTTACCTAAAGCTAACGTTATTGCAATTACCAGTAATAATGTAGGAATTGACCAGGTAATATTGATAACCCACATGATAAAAGCATCGATTTTACCACCAAAATATCCTGCAATTGCACCAATTGAAATCCCAATGAATAACGAAATAAAAACAGCGATAAATCCGATAAAAAATGAAATCCTTGTTCCTATTAATAATCTGCTTAAAACATCTCGTCCATATTTATCCGTTCCAAAGTAAAAAGTTCTTTTTTGAATATACTTTTTGGGAGTATTCTCTAGTTCAGGAAGTTCTATTTCCTTTTCCAATCCATCAGCATAACTTTCATAAATAATTTTATTTTCTTTAATTGTGTAAGAACGAATTGGAATTTCTGAATTTGAATTTGTTTTTCCAGAGAATAACCAATCAAAGACAGATTGTTCCTCTTTAGTTTTGTTTGGTATTGTTATAATTAGCGTCTCAAAACCTGGTTTTTGAGAATGAATTTCTAAATGCATCTGGTTTGCATTCTTACTATTGTCAGGAGAGAAGGCATAACCAAAAACAGCAATGATTCCGCAAATAACTACAAAACATAAACTGATAAGTCCAAGTTTATTGTTTAAGAACTTTTTTAAGGCAAGTTTTGAAAGTGATTGAGAACTCGGTGTCATTCTTACAAAAATAAAAAACCTGATAACGTAATTGCTATCAGGTTGGATATATCTTTTACGAAGTGAAATTTAGTTTTTAACTAATTCAACTTTTTGTGATAGTTTAAGTTGACTTAACACATTTAAAGCTTCAGCTACATACATGTCTTTTGACAAGTTTTTATGCCAGCGTTCTCTTTTTTCTTTTAAATCTTCATCTTTATTCAACCACTCTAATTCATGTTTTGGAGAGGAGAATTTTAAATTAGAATTGAATTTAAAAACAGAGTTAAATCGCTTTGCTTCTTTTTCTTTTACAGTAATGTCTCTTACGTAATCTTTATATTTCAAAGGAAACGTTGAGTTATCACGTTGTTTTTTTAACCATTTAGCGTAATCATTCACCAATTGAAACTCTTTATTATCTGCGATTCTTAATTTGCTGTTATTTATAACATCAGAAAAATTACTGTAAGAATTGGTTTGCTTGTAAGGAGCCATTGGAACTTTGTCCCATGATAATGCTCCGTCCATATCTCTTTCACCAAATTTCATGTAACTATATCTTGTTGGCATTGTAATATCTGAGTAAACACCTTCTTTTTGTGTAGAACCTCCATTTACTCTGTAAAACTTTTGAATGGTCATTTTTAAGAAACCTAGTTCTTTTTTATAAGTAGGAATAAACTGATTAATTGGAAGAACTTGTTGAACTGTTCCTTTTCCAAACGTTTGATTTCCTCCCATAATAACAGCTCTATTGTAGTCTTGCATTGCAGCTGCAAAAATTTCTGAAGCTGAAGCTGATATTTCATTGACTAAAATAACCAATGAACCACTCCATTGAATTCTTTTATCTGTATCGTTTTTTATGATAGGTTTTTCTCCTCTGTATTTTACTTGAACAATCGGTCCTTCGTCAATAAATAATCCCGCAATTTCAATAGCAGTTTTTAAAGATCCACCTCCATTATTTCTCAAGTCAATTAACAAGCCTTGAACACCTTCTTTCTTTAACCTTTCGATTTCTTTCTCCATATCTTTTGCAGAATCTCTACTGTTTGTGTCATCAAAATCTATATAAAATCTAGGAAGGTTAATCAAGCCATATAGTTTGCCGTCTTTTTTTACAATAGAAGACTTTACAAAAGTTTCTTCTAATTCTACAACATCTCTTATAATAGAAATTACTTTTAAAGAACCGTCTATAGCTTTTTTTACAATCAAACGAACTTCTGTTCCTTTTGGACCTTTAATAAACTTGATTGCATCATCTAAACGCATTCCTGCAATATCAACAGGTTCTTTGTCTGCTTGAGCAACTTTTAAAATGATATCTCCAGCTTCTAACTCTCCTTGTTTCCAGGCGGGTCCACCAGAAACTAATTCAACAACTTTTGTGTGAATTCCATCTTTTTGTAAACGTGCACCTATACCTTCAAGTTTACCAGACATATCTTGGTCGAAACGTTCTTTGATTCTTGGATCCATATAAGAGGTATGTGGATCAAAACCTTCTACAACACTATTTAAAAAAGTAGAAAACCAATCTTGGTGTTCTAATTCTTCAATACGTAAATACAATTCATCTACATTTTTTAATACTTCTTTTCTTGATGATTTTTCAAGTTCTGCAAATGACTTTTTTTCGAAGGAGTTGTCTTTTTCTCCTTTTTTATCTTGCAGTTCTTGCATTTCCTGAATTCTACTTAATGTTTGTAATTTCAATTGCTTACGCCAATAATCAACCAACTCTTTATTATCTTTTGCATAAGGTACTTTTTCATAGTCAACATTAATTTGTTCACTTTTCTTAAAGTTAAAGGGAGACGATAAAATTTCTTTGTAAATAGCTTTCGATGTTTTTAGCCTTTCTAAAAAACGATTGTAAACCAAATTGTAAAAAGTAACATCAGAATTTTTTAATTGATCGTCAATTTGATATTTGTATTTAGAAAATTCTCTAATATCTTGTTGAGTAAAGTATCGTTTAGATGGGTCTAAACCGTCAATAAAATTGGTAAAAACAATTACTGATAAATCATTATTAATTTCTTTTTCTACAAAATGTCCTCGAGTAAGCATGTAATTAATGACAGAGATAATAACTTTATCTTTTTCTGGATCATTAATGACATTGTTTGAAAATATTGATTGACCAAATAAAAAAGTAATCAATAAAAAGGATAGGAGTTGTTTCGTCTTCATAAATCTTCTTTCGTAATAATCTATTTAATATTTGAATCTAGCTAAGTTACTAAAATGATGCCAAATTTAGTTGACTTACTTTTTTTTGTAAATACCTCGAAAAGTTTCTTGAATAACTGTTCCTTTTGGGTTTATATAATCCCAAACTTGTGTTACTGAACCATCATCATTTCTTGTCCAAGAAAGTCTGTTGTAGTAGTTTCCTTTTTTAGTGGTAACTAGTTCACTTGTCAAAACCATGCTATTGCCTTTTAAGTTTCCTTTTAAGACAAGAGAATAACCAGAATTATCTACCCAAACCTGATTCCAAGTTTTATCTACAATATTGTAATAGTTGTAACTTGTCCCTTTGTTTGCACTTGTTTTAGATTCCCAATTTTCTTGCATTACACAATTATTGTGCATTTTTACAATTTTATTGGTACCTATAATTTTTCCTTGAACATTGTATACATTCCAATCACCAACCCAAAAATCAAACTGCTTGTGTTCATTTGTATTACAAGGGTTTTGATTTTGTGCTGAGACAAATCCGGTAGCAAAAAAAATTAGTAAAGAAATAAGGCGAACCATAGCTAAACATTCTTACTACAATGTTAGATAAAAAAGCAGTGTTTTAATCTTTACAAAATGTTAAATTAAAATCGTTGAAATTGGCTTATTTTTGTTGAAAACCACAATTTATGTCTGTAAAGAAACCCTTAATTTTAGTAACCAATGATGATGGAATCACAGCTCCAGGACTTAGAGCTTTAATAGAAATAATGAATACAATTGGAGATGTTGTGGTTGTTGCACCTGATAGTCCACAAAGTGGAATGGGTCATGCAATTACAGTTAATAATGTTTTGCATTGCAATCCAATAACTGTAGACGAAGGTCCACAATTAGAATACAGTTGCTCTGGAACCCCAGTAGATTGCGTAAAAATGGCGGTAAGTGAAATTTTAAATAAAACTCCTGATTTATGCGTTTCTGGAATTAATCATGGATCAAATTCCTCAATCAATGTTATTTATTCAGGGACTATGAGTGCAGCTGTTGAAGGTGGAATAGAAGGTATTCCTTCTATAGGCTTTTCATTGATGGATTACAATTATCACGCAGATTTTAGTCAAAGCAAAAACTTTATCAAAGAGATTTGTTTGAATGCATTAAAAAATGGAATTCCAGAAGGAGTTGTACTGAATGTAAATATTCCAAAATTAAAGAAAGAAGAAATCAAAGGAATCAAAGTTTGTAGACAAGCAAATGGTGTTTGGAAAGCTGGTTTTGACAAACGTAAAAGTCCTTTTGGTATGGAGTACTATTGGTTGTCGGGAGAGTTTGTAAATCATGATAAAGGAGAGGATACAGATATTTGGGCTTTAGAAAATAATTATATTTCTGTTGTTCCAACTCAATTTGATTTGACTGCTCATCATGCAATTCAAAAGATTAATTCATGGGATTTTTAAAGAAAGATGTGCTAATTGGTTTCTTAGTTTCAATTTTTGCTACGTCTTGTGGCTTATTTTTATATTTAGAATACTTTTCTCAATATGATTTTGAAACAACAATACAGCTTCTTAATAAAGGAGATTTATATGGTCAAGTTATAGCCCTATCTGCATTACCAAACCTTTTAGTATTTACAGTCTACATCAGAAAAAAACAAGATTACAGAGCAAGAGGAGTTTTGTTAGCCACCATTTTAACTGCTTTGATTACATTTGTTTTAAAGTTTTTTTAATTACATGAAGTACTACATAGTTGCAGGAGAAGCCTCTGGAGATTTACATGCATCGAACTTAATGAAGTCTCTTTATAAAGAAGATAAAGATGCAGATATTCGTTTTTGGGGTGGTGATTTGATGCAAGCTGTTGGTGGTACTTTAGTAACTCACTACAAAGAAAGAGCTTTTATGGGTTTTGTAGAGGTGCTATTGAATCTAAGAAAAATTCTAGGTTTTATTTCCTTTTGCAAAAAAGATATCGAGCAGTTCAATCCAGATGTTATTATTTTTATTGATAATTCTGGTTTTAATTTGCGAATTGCAAAATGGGCAAAACCTAAAGGATACAAAACCTATTATTATATTTCTCCACAAGTTTGGGCTTCTCGATCAAGCAGAGTTCAAAAGATAAAAAGAGATATAGACAAAATGTTTGTGATACTACCTTTTGAAAAAGAATTCTATCAAAAATTTGATTACGATGTTTCATTTGTTGGTCATCCATTAATTGATGCCATATCGAATAGAGAAAAAATAAAACTTGAAGATTTCAGAGAGGAGTATCAATTATCAGACAAACCAATTATTGCATTGTTGCCAGGAAGTAGAAAACAGGAAATAACAAAAATGTTGTCTGTAATGCTAGAAATGATTGATGAATTTAAAGACTTCCAATTTGTTACAGCTGGAGCTCCAAGTCAGTCTAAAGAATTTTACAAAAGCATTATTGGAACCAAAAAAGTAGGCTTTATTGATAATAAAACCTATGACTTATTAAGTGTTTCTTTTGCCGCTATAGTTACATCTGGGACAGCAACTTTAGAAACAGCATTATTTAAAGTTCCACAAGTTGTCTGTTACAAAGCAAGCGCTATTTCTTATCAAATTGCTAAGAGAATTATAACACTGAAATTTATTTCTCTTGTCAATTTAATTATGGATAAAGAAGTTGTGACTGAATTAATTCAGAATGACTTGAATTCAAAGAAACTAAAAAAAGAATTGCAACGTATTTTAGATTCTAAAACTCGTGAAACAATGTTTCATGATTATTACGAGTTAGAACAAAAACTAGGAGGTAAAGGAGCTTCTGAAAAAACTGCAAAAGAAATTGTTTCTTCATTAAATTAAACTAAAGACTTTTTTAGTAACTTTAACATGCTATGAATTAAGTATGAAAAAGTTACTGGGATATATTCCTTTCCACTTTTTATGTTTTGTTGTACTCGGTATTTTCCTTCAGTACAAATATCAAATATGGGGTTTTGGTCATAAAAACCTCCTGATAGCAATCATGTTCCTAATAATAACTTTATTTATTCTTCTTAGAAAAAAGGGTTTTGAATTTATAACTTATATAGTTTGTTTGTTTATTGGTTTCTTTATTACTTTCAATAATAATGATAAAAATCACACAGAATATTATGAGAACTATCTTCATAATGACAGCTACAAAACACTTATAGTTACCAAGGTTTTAAAACCAGGTAATTATTACACAAAATATGAGGCTGAAGTTATAACCATCGATAGCATATACAGCTTAGGAAAAGTTTTAGTGAATATTAAAAAAAATAGCTTACAAAAGTCGTTGCAAGTAGGGCAATATCTCCATACTAAAATAAATTTTAGAGAATTAATTCCACCTTTAAATCCACATCAATTTGATTATAAAAGCTACTTATCCAAACAAGGAATTCATCGACAAGTATTTTTAGAAAACCATCAATTTATAGCAGAAGAGAAATTCAATAATTCACTTTTTAGAATTGCTTTTTTAGTAAGAACTAAGATTCAAAAATCTTTGTTGAATCATAACTTTTCAGAAAATGAATTTGCAGTAATGAATGCCTTATTATTAGGTCAACGTCAGGATATTTCTAAAGAATTGATTAATGATTATGCAAAAGCTGGAGCGATTCATATTTTGGCTGTTTCGGGTTTACATGTCGGAATTATTTTATTGATCTTAAATCTGATTTTTAGACCTGTTGATAATTTCAAATATGGAAAATTAATGAAAGCTTTTCTAATTGTTTTTTTACTCTGGTGTTTTGCTTTGGTTGCTGGTTTGTCAGCCTCTGTTGTAAGAGCTGTGACTATGTTTTCTGCTGTTGCCATTGGACAACTTTTTCAAAGAAAAAACACTGTAGAATATTCTCTTGTTATTTCTATGTTGTTATTACTTTTAGTAAAACCAATGTTCTTATTTGATGTTGGGTTTCAATTGAGTTATCTGGCTGTTTTTGGCATTATATGGGTACAACCAAAACTATATCAACTATGGAAACCTAAATGGAAAATAGTTGATTTCTATTGGCAATTGATTACAGTTTCTGTGGCAGCACAATTAGGTATATTACCCATTAGTTTGTTTTATTTTCATCAATTTCCAGGATTATTCATCTTATCAAATCTGGTTATCATTCCTTTTTTAGGAATTATTTTGGCTGGTGGAAATTTAATGATTTTACTCTCTTTATTAAATGTTTTACCTGAATTATTAGTAAATCTTTACAGTAAAATTATTTCTTTGATGAATCAATTTATTCAATGGGTTTCTAATCAAGAAAGTTGGTTGTTTACTCAAATATCATTTTCAGAATTTTTGATGATTGCAAGCTATGGAGTCATCATTTTTGGGTTTCAGTTTTTCTTAAAAAGAAATGTAAAAAGTTAATCTATTTTTTGTTTTCAATTGTATTGATTCAAGCTGTATTTTGGATTGAAAAATGGGATAGAAATTCTAAAACAGAATTTGTTATTTTTCATAAAAGTAGATATTCTGTTTTTGGAGAGAGAAACAGAACTCAAATGAAGATATATCATGATCTGGATAGTTTAAAAATTAATAATGAAAAGTTGTTGATTTCTTATAAAGTTGGTGAGCAAATTGAAATGAGCTATTCCAATACAATTCCACTTTATTTTGAAATAAACAATCACCCAATTTTAATTATTAATAAAAGTGGAATTTACAAACACATAGATATTAAAACACCAGTAATAGTTTTACAAAACTCTCCAAAAATTAATTTACAGAGATTGATCAATGAATTGAACCCAAGTTATATAATAGCTAATGGTTCTAATTATAAAAGTTACATTCAAAAATGGGAGAAAACCTCTATAAAAACAAAAACTCCTTTTTGGTACACGGGCCAAAAAGGAGCTTATATTATTAGATGAAATAAAGTTACTTTATATCACTTTTAAAATCTTTTATATAGTCTTCCCATTTAGTGCTCTCATATTTTTTGGTTGCAAAATATTTAATCACTTTTTCCATCATCGTTGCATCTAAATATCCGGGAACTCTGTCTAGTAACTGAACTTTTTCGTTCATAAAAACTGTAGTTGGGTAACTTAGTTTTCCATTTAATAAAGCTGCAGTAAATTCATTGTAACCTCTTCTTCCTTGTGCTTTGAACTTAAAAGTATAATTGTTAAAGACAATATCTTCTTTTTGTTCTCCATCTAATTTCACAGCGTAATAATTTTTATTGATGTAATCGATTATTACTTTGTTGCTGTAGGTAGTTTTATCCATTCTTTTGCACCAACCACACCAATCCGTATAAACATCAATCAATATAAGTTTAGGAACAATTTTATTCATTTCAATAGCTTTTTCAATAGAAATCCATTCTATGTCTTGAGCACTTACTGTTAGTGTTACAATGAATAAAAAAAATGTGATAAAAAACTTCTTCATGGGATTTATGTCGTTAAAGACAATACAAATTTACAAAAAAAAGACACCAAAAATGGTACCTTAATTTAAAGTGTGTTTTCAACTATCTAACTCCATGCATTAATCTCTTTAGTAAAGGATGTAACATGAGCGATATTAAGCCTAAAACTATTGGTACAATTGTGAAAATTAAAAAGAAGGTTGATAAACTATATTCTTTTGTTATTTCTTCAATATCTCCTCCAACATAATGAGCTAATTTATTACCTATAGCAATTGCTAAATAATAAACTCCGAACATGAAAGCAATCATTCTTGTCGGAATTAATTTACTTAAATAAGATAATCCCATTGGAGATAAACACAATTCTCCTAACGTATGAAATAAGTATGCAAATACTAACCAAGCCATACTTAAGCTAGCGCTTTCTGCACCTGCAGTTACATTTCTAGCTCCAAAAGCTAAAAAAGCAAAACCTAATCCTAGTAAAAATAGACCTAAGAAATATTTTACAGATGCTGGTGGATTGTATCTGCTATCCCACCACTTTGTGAACAGTGGTGCAAAAATGATAATAAATAATGAGTTTAAAATAGCAAACCAAGTTACAGGAACTTCAGTATTTTCAGTTTGAAATTCTGTGTAAAGTTTGTAGATAACTATTCCCCAAACGATCACAAAGCTAAATCCAAGAATGATATTTGATAAACCAATTCTTTTGTAGGTATTTTTAAACAAGCTAATTAAAACATAGGTTATGATTCCTAATGGAACAACGGTAACTAACAAATCAACAATTTTAAAAATAGTTGCAGCAGTTCCTTCTAAGAGTCTGTTAGTAAAGTCTCTTGTGTAAAGTGGTAAAGAACCAGCTGCTTGTTCAAAAGCAGCCCAGAAAAATATAGTAAAGAGACAAAATATAGCAAAAGCTATCATTCTGTCTCTTTCAATTTTTACATATCTAGGAATTCTAATAATGAGTAGAATGATAAACGTAATAGCAGCAATAAGTGCAAAGAATAAAGAATCGGATAATCCAGCGATAGAGAAATTTAATGTCTGAATATCACCAATTTTACTCAATGGATCATTGATGATAAAAATTAGAGCAGAAATTGAAAAAACACTAACTAAAATATAGTCAATCAATAAAAAAGGATTTCTTTTTTCTTCATCAGCTTTTTCTTCCTCTGTTACTACTTTTTTTTCTTTGATTGCGGGTTTGTCTCCAATAGTACCAAAAAGTGGTTGTGCATAATAGAACTGCAACATTCCTAGAAACATAAATATTCCTGCCAATCCAAAACCATAACTCCAACCTATTTTTTCTCCAACCCATCCACAGAGCATAATTCCAATAAAAGCACCAGCATTTACGCCCATATAAAATATGTTGTAAGCTCCATCTTTTTTCTCATTTCTACCAGCATATAATTTTGATATGATAGATGTCATGTTGGGTTTGAAAAATCCATTACCAATAATTAAAAAGAAAATTCCGATGTACAAAAATGTTGGTGTCTCAACTGCCATAGCAGCATGTCCTAGAGTCATTAATAAAGCTCCAATAACAACAGCCATTCTATAACCAATTTTATTATCTGCTAACCAACCTCCTAATAAAGGTGTTAGATAAACAAATAAGGCATAAGTTCCTAATAAAGATAATGCTGCTGAAGTATCCCAACCCCAACCTGGATTGTCTCCAAGTAAAGTTCCTGTTAAGAAAATTACTAATATAGCTCGCATTCCATAATAAGAAAAACGCTCCCACATTTCTGTGAAGAATAATACAAATAAACCTGAAGGATGACCTAACACAGGATTTTCAAAAAATTGATCGTTTGCTTTACTCATAATTATAATCGTTTAGTGAACGTTACCCATTAATTTCTTCATCAATGGAGAGAATAATAAGACAATAGCACCTGCACCTAAAGAATACATAGCTATTAAGTTAAATCCATCAGTATATAAACTTAAAGTTTCCATTCCGCCTACATTTACATCTGTACTCTCAACTGATAATTGTTTTGAGATAAAACCTACAATTTGGAAAGCAAATGCAGAAGATAAAAACCAAACACCCATCATAAAGGCAACAATTCTTTTTGGCGATAAATCTGTAATTTTTGATAATCCTACTGGAGACATAAATAATTCACCCACAGATAAAATAAAATACATGACAACTAAATAAGCCATAGGCACCAATCCGTTTTCATTAGCACTTGCACCACTCAATCCTAAAACATAAAAACTCGCACCTGCTAACACCAAACCAAGTCCAAATTTATAAGGAGTTCTTGGGTTTAAATTTCTTTTAGACAAATAAGCCCACAATAAAGAAACTGGGATAGAAAGAGTAATTATAAATACTGGATTCAAAGAGTTTGTCTGACTTGCGTTAAGCCATGTTAAATCTACATTTCTGTCTGCAAATAGAGTTATAATACTTCCTGATAACTCGTGAAAACCCCAGAAAAGTGTCATGAAAAAAGTAATCAATACAGCCATGATTAGTTTTTTTCTTTCATCAGAATTAGACTTTACAATGATAAAAAGCATGTATAATAAAACTGCAATTCCAATAGCTACAAATAAAATATTAACAGGGTTTTTATCACCCAAAAAAGTTTCTCCACCACCAACAGCTTTGTATTCAGACAATAAGTATGCTATGATTGGTGCTGCTAAAAAAGCAACAATAGGAACAAATGTTTTTTGAGGTATTCCTAAAATTTTCTTTTCATATACTTCTGGATTTGGAGGTAAACCTTTATCACCAAAAACATTCTTTTTAATTCCGCTCCAGAAAAATAACAAACCTGCCATCATTCCAATTCCAGCCAAACCAAAACCATAATGCCATCCATAAGTTTCTCCTAACCAACCACAAATAAGTGGTGAAGCAAAAGCTCCAATATTAATTCCCATATAGAAAATAGTAAAACCAGAATCTTTTCTTTTGTCACCATCTTTGTAAAGTGAGCCAACAAATGTTGAAATGTTTGGTTTGAAAAATCCGTTACCAACCACAATAAAAGCTAAGGCTAAAAAGAAAGCAATGTCATTCTCTATGGCCAAAACAAAGTGTCCAATTGCCATTAAAACTCCTCCCAAAAAGATAGAGCTTCTCATTCCTAGGATTTTATCAGAAATTCGACCTCCAATAACCGTAGATGCATAGACCAAAGATCCATACGATGCATATACTGCTGCTGCTGCTGCATCTTTTTCTGCCAAGGCTTTAAAGATTTCGTTTACCATGTAGAGCATTAACAAGGCTCTCATTCCATAGAAACTAAATCGCTCCCATAATTCTGCAAAAAATAAATAAAATAATCCCTTAGGATGACCGAACATTTGCGGTTCTGATGTTGATACGTCTGACATAATTTCTATCCTTTAATTTTTACTTCTTTGTTTTTATTACTATTCAAGTTTTCTTTTATAAACGTTGTCATTTTATTGTATAAATGTAAACGAGTATTGTTTCCTTTTCTAATTCCATGAGCTCTATCTGGGTAAATTGCTAAATCAAATTGTTTGTTAGCTTCTACCAAAGCATTGATCATTCGCATTGAGTTTTGAGCATGTACATTATCATCACCAGTTCCGTGAACTAGTAAGTAATTTCCTTCAAGTTGATCTGCGTAATTAATAGGTGAATTCTCATCATAACCACTGGGGTTTTCTTGTGGAGTTTGCATGTAACGCTCCGTATAAACAGTGTCATAAAAACGCCAAGAAGTTACAGGTGCAACAGCAATTGCAGTAGAAAAGATATCATTACCTTTTAAAATACAATTTGTGCTCATAAAACCACCATAAGACCAACCCCAAATTCCAATATTATTAGCATCGATATAATTTCTTTCAGCTAATTTTTTTGCTCCAGCAATTTGATCCTCTACTTCTAATTTCCCTAATTCTTTATAGGTTATTTTTTTGAAATCACTTCCTTTTAAACCTGTTCCTCTTCCGTCAATACAGGCAACAATAATTCCTTGTTGCGCTAGCATTTGATGCCAATAATCATTGGTGCCATTCCAACGATTTGCTACTTGCTGAGAACCTGGACCTGAATATTGAAACATTAATAATGGATATTCCTTGTTTTCATCAAAATCAGCAGGTTTTATCATCCACATATTTAAATCATAACCATTAATTCTGATTGTTGAGAATTCTTTAGGACTCATTTTAAATCCTGCAACTTTATCTTTAATTTCTTTATTGTCAACAATTACTTTTTTCATTTCACCTTCAGCTGAATAAAGACTATAAACTGGTGGTGTATTTGCAGAACTATGCGTATTGATAAAATAATTTAAGTTTTTACTAAAAGAAGCATTGCTTTGGCCTTCTTTATTAGTGATAAGCTTTTTGTTTTTTCCATCTAAATCAATGCTGTAAACACCTCTATTTATAGATCCGTTTTCTACTGACTGATAATAAATGGTTTTCTTTTCTTTATTGTAGCCATAATATCTGGTTACCTCCCAATCTCCTTTTGTAATTTGATTGATCAGTTTTCCGCCTTTGTCGTAATGATAGATGTGATTAAACCCATCTTTTTCACTTGTCCAGATAAAACTATCATCATCTAAAAAAGTAAGATTATCATGAATGTCAACATATGCTTTATCAGTCTCATTTAAGAGTAATACTGAACTACTTCTTAAGGCATTTACTTTGTGAAGTTTTAAGTTGTTTTGATGTCTGTTTAAAGTTGTTGCAACTAAAACAGCATCTTCATTAGCCCATTTTATTCTAGGAATGTATTCGTATTTTCCAAGAGTAATTTTTTTAGTTGTTCTTGAACGAGTGTTGTACATGTGAAGGCTAACTTTTGCATTTTCTTCTCCTGCTTTTGGATATTTGAATACATGTTCAGTTGGATACAATTCATCTCCTGTTACACCCATTTCAAACTGACGAACATTTGACTCATCAAAACGTAAAAAAGCTATAAACTTACTATCATTACTCCATTCAAATGCTTTTACAAAACCAAATTCTTCTTCATAAACCCAATCGGTTGTTCCATTAATAATGTGATTTTCTTTACCGTCTTTGGTTACTTTGGTAACTGAATTCGTTGCTAAATTTTTAATGTAAATATTATTTCCTTTAGCAAAAGCCACTTTTTTACTGTCGGGAGAGAATGTAGGGACTTGAATTTCTTTTCCTATCAATTGAAGTTTTTTGGAAGCAATATCATAAGCATAAAATGTGCCTGTAAAAGATCTTCTATATACTTTTCTAAAGCTTGTTCCTAAAATTAATTTGCTTTCGTCGTTGTTAAAACTATATGAACTAAACGACTTTAAACTCGGTAAATTCTTTCCATCTACAATCGTTTCAACTTTCTCTAATGTTTTGTAGCTGTACTTATCTACCGTAGATGAGTTTGTTTCACTATTATAGTTTAATAAAGAATAATAATCTCCATTCATAGAATTTAAAGCGTTCATTCTTTCTGTAGAGAATGTTCCACCCCAAATATCTTCGAGAGTAATTTCTTTAGTTCCAGTTGTATAATTAGATGAAGTTGATGAGTTGTTTTGGCAACTAATAAAAAGAGAAATAGCTGCTAAAATGAGAAGTTTTTTCATTATAAACTTGTTAATTCGAAATAGAACATCAAGTTTACGGAAAAATCGTCAAAAAATAGGAGAATTTAACAGAATCAAGTTCAAACAACTTGAAACCTGAATTTTACAAGTAAAGAAAAGTCCGATAAAATTTTATCGGACTTTTCTACTGAGCTTATTTCTTTGGCTTAGTTTTTTTTTGTATTCCTTAAAAATTAATAAAAAAACCATAAATGAAATAGTCTTTTATGACTATATCTTACCTGAAATGATTCTATTATCTTTGTTTAAGGTTTTTAAATAATGAGCAAAATAATATCTGGATTTTCTAAACTCTCCAAAGAGGAAAAAATACATTGGTTAGCAGAAAACTATTTCAACAATCAATCAAGAACTATTTCAACCTTAAAGCAATATTGGAATTCTGATGAAAAGTTACAACAGCTTCATGATGATTTTATTGAAAATACAATTTCAAATTTTTACATGCCTTATGGTGTAGCACCAAATTTTCTAATTAACGGAAAAGATTATGTTATACCTATGGTTGTAGAAGAAAGCTCTGTTGTTGCTGCTGCTTCTTTGGTTGCTAAATATTGGAGTAGTAGAGGTGGATTTAATGCTCAAGTATTATCAACAACAAAAATTGGTCAAGTACATTTTTTATATGAAGGAAACTTTGAAGATCTCCATTCATATTTCAATTCAAAAAAACAAGACTTAAAGAAAGCAACTTCCTCTATCACCAAGAATATGGAAAAACGAGGTGGTGGAATTTTAGATATAGAGCTTAGGGATAAAACAGAAAAACTAGATAATTACTACCAATTACATGTAACCTTTGAAACTGTTGATTCAATGGGAGCTAATTTTATCAACTCCTGTTTAGAAGCGATAGCAAAAGAATTTAGAAAGGACGATGTTGAAATAATCATGAGTATTCTTTCCAATTATGTTCCGGAGTGTTTGGTAAAAGCAGAAGTTTCTTGCAACATTGACGATTTAGGAGGTGAAAATCCTCAAAAATTTGCTCAAAAGTTTAAGCAAGCTGTTCAAATTGCTGAAGTAGAACCTTACAGAGCAGTTACACACAACAAAGGAATCATGAACGGAATTGATGCCGTTGTTTTAGCGACTGGAAATGATTTTAGAGCTGTTGAAGCTGGAGTTCATGTATATGCATCAAAATCTGGACATTACAAAAGTTTAACTCATTGCACTCTTGAGAATAATATATTCAAGTTTTGGATAGAAATTCCATTAGCTCTAGGAACTGTTGGAGGTTTAACTTCTTTACATCCAATGGCAAAATTGTCTTTAGACATGTTACAAAAACCCTCAGCAAAAGAATTGATGATGATTATGGCGACAGCTGGTTTAGCTCAAAATTTTGCTGCTTTAAGAGCATTAACTACTAAAGGAATTCAGCATGGTCATATGAAAATGCATTTAATGAATATCTTAAATCAGTTGGGTGCAAATGAAAGTGAAAAGAAAGAAATTGCTGCTTATTTTGATGGAAAAACGGTTACTCATAGTGGAGTAGTTGATAAGTTTAATGAACTAAGAAATAGTAATTAGTTTTGAATACATTCTACTCAAACGGTAAACTATTAATCACTGCAGAATATCTAGTTTTAGAGGGTGCAAAAGCTTTGGCTTTACCAACTAAGTTTGGACAAGATTTAGTGGTTGAATCCATCAAAGAACCACAATTAATATGGGAAAGTTTTGATGTTCAAAACAACTGTTGGTTTGAAGCTGTTTTTGATTTGCCAAAACTGAGATTGGTCAATGCTACTTTTAATTCTGATAATGAAGGAAGTTCAGAAATGATTGCTGAAACATTGCAAACAATGTTAGAAGAAGCTAGAAAATTGAATCCTGAGTTTTTACAATCTTCAACGGGTTTTGTAGTAAAAACAAATCTAACATTTCCAAGAGATTGGGGATTAGGAAGTTCTTCTACTTTGTTGAATAATATTGCTCAATGGGCTGAAGTAGATGCGTATCAATTGCTTTGGAATTCATTTTCTGGAAGTGGATATGATATTGCTTGTGCGCAAAGTAATTCACCTGTTTTCTATCAGTTAGAGAATAAGTTTCCTAAAGTTGAGATTGTAGAATTCAACCCTGAGTTTAAAGATCAACTTTTTTTTGTGCATCTAAATCAAAAGCAAGATAGTAGAGAAGGAATTGAAAGGTTTAAGAAGAAAAGAGAAAATATAAATGATGAGTTGGATATAATTTCAGAAATTTCTAATCAAATAATTCACTCAAAAAACTTGTTTGATTTTGAAAAACTTCTTGAACAACATGAGGATATTATTTCAAAAATTGTTGAGTTGCCAAAAGTAAAAGATTTGTTGTTTTCTGATTATTTTGGAGCTGTAAAAAGTCTAGGTGCTTGGGGAGGCGATTTTGTTCTAGCAACTGGAAATGAAAAAACTCCAAACTATTTTAAATCCAAAGGATTTGAAACCGTGATTCCTTATGCAGATATGATTTTATGAAAAAAGTCATCATCATTGGAGGAGGAGCAGCAGGTTTTTTTACTGCCATTAACGCAAAAGAAAACAATCCGGAGTTAGAGATTACAATTCTTGAAAAAGGGAAAGAAGTTCTTCAAAAAGTAAAAATATCTGGTGGTGGTCGTTGTAATGTAACTCATGCATGTTTTGATCCAAAAGAATTGGTTCAATTTTATCCGAGAGGACAAAAAGAATTGTTAGGTCCTTTTCATCAATTTATAACAGGTGATACGTTTGAATGGTTTGAAAATAATTCCATTCCTCTTAAAATAGAAAATGATGGTAGAGTATTTCCAGAATCAAATTCTTCTCAAACGATTATTGATTGCTTTCTAAAAAAAACCAAAGAGCTAAACATTTCGGTTTTAAAAAACCATGGAGTTGTATCCATTGAGAAAACGAATGATTCTTGGGTTTTACAAACAAAAGAAAAAGAATTTAGTTGCGATGTATTGGTGGTTGCAGCAGGAAGTAGCAAGCAAGTTTGGAAGTTGTTATCTAAACTCAATCATACCATTATAGAGCCTGTTCCTTCTTTGTTTACGTTCAATATCAAAGATACACGATTGCAAGATTTAGCCGGAATTTCAGTTCCGAATGCTGAGGTGAAATTAGTGGGAACAAATTTAGAAGCTAACGGACCTTTGCTCATTACACATTGGGGAATTAGTGGTCCAGCAGTTTTAAAACTTTCTGCTTTTGGTGCTAGAATTTTAGAGCAAATGAATTACGAATATAAAGCGGAAGTTAACTGGCTTTCTAGACCCACAAATAAAATAGTAAATGTGTTGTTAAACTTGAAAAAGAAGCAACCTAAAAAACAAGTTATTTTACGCTCGCCTTTCGAAGAAATTCCTAAACGCTTATGGGAAAAGTTTGTGGTAGCATCACAAATTAATCCAAAACTTAATTGGGCAGATTTAAGCCACAAGCACATAGAAAACTTAGCAAATCAATTGACCAAAACCGTTTTTAACGCAAAAGGAAAAAGTACGTTCAAAGAAGAATTTGTTACTGCAGGTGGAGTTGATTTAAAAGAAATTAATTTCAAACGATTTGAAAGTAAGCTGCACGAAAACCTGTTTTTATTAGGTGAAATTATAAACGTGGATGCTGTAACAGGAGGGTTTAATTTTCAAAACGCTTGGACAGGAGGTTTTATTTGTGCAAAAGCAATTGCAGAGTAAGGTTATGTTACCTTTTACTGTTTGGTACCATAGCTATTCAACGAGGTGCTATGAACTGTGCATATTGTTATACTTTTGTTATTTGTTTTTACAATTAATAGTTCAATTTCTACAAGGGCAAATTCTCCAATGGACTAAATAATATACTTGCTAAACATTTTTTCAAGCAGAATTTTTTTTATCGCTCTTAATTATTGGCCAGCTCCTTTTTAATTAATTCGAGTAATTCTCGAGCACGCTCTTGTTTTTTATTATTCACGCTTGAAAAGTAACCTGCACTAGTGGCACAATAATCTAGCGCTATTAGAAAATTGTTTGCAGTTTTTAGAGTTTCAAAATCGGCCGTAGATTCTTACACAAACGAATTTTTAGAAATCGGTAAAAGAGCAATTCCAATTAGTAGAACCTACAAGGAACAGGTTTTGAAATCTTTTGAAACATAAATAGATAAAAAACTATCTTTGTCACCAAATTTTAGACATTGAATACACAAGATTTCATTCCTAAATCACTTACAAAATCAGTTCAGTCTTTTTCAACAAAATGGAAAACACCAAGTAATATTGCTTTGGTGAAATACTGGGGGAAATCAGAGCCTCAAATTCCCAAAAATGCTAGTGTCAGTTTTACTTTAAGTAATAGTCATACGATTACTTCTATTGATTTTATCAAGTCAGTCAAAAAAGAGAAAGTAGATTTTGAATTGTATTTTGAAGGCGAAAAAAAAGACGATTTTAAACCAAAAATCGCTAAATTTTTTGAGCGAATTCAACAATATTGTCCTTACATCTCAGAGTATGAAATGACTATACAGTCTTCAAATTCTTTTCCACACAGTAGTGGAATCGCATCTTCTGCAAGTGGAATGAGTGCAATTGCAATTTGTTTACTAGATTTAGAAAAATCATTAAGTAATAAAGAGTTAAGTGAAGACTTTGTCAATAGAAAAGCTTCTTTTTTGGCAAGATTAGGATCTGGAAGTGCAAGTAGAAGTATTGAAGGACCTTTGGTTGTTTGGGGAAAACATCCTTGTATTAAAGAATCCTCAGATTTGTTTGGAGTACAATTTCCATTTCAAGTACATCCTGTTTTTAAAAATTATCAAGACACAATTCTATTGGTGGATAAAGGAGAAAAACAAGTGAGTAGTACTGTAGGTCATAATTTGATGCACAATCATCCTTTTGCAGAACAACGATTTGATCAAGCGAATGAAAATCTAAGTAAAATTTCAGATTATTTGCAAAATGGAAATATTGATGAGTTTATAAACTTAGTAGAGAGTGAAGCTTTGAGTTTACATGCAATGATGCTAACGAGTAATCCATATTTTATTTTGATGAAGCCAAATACATTAGAAATTATTAATAAAATTTGGTTGTGTAGAGAACAGACGGGTTCTAAGGTTTGCTTTACACTAGATGCTGGAGCAAATGTTCATGTTTTATATCCTGAAAGTGAAAAAGATTCGGTATTAAAATTCATTGAAAATGAACTGGCTGAGTTCTGTCAAAAAAAACAGTATATTTGTGATAATGTGGGTTTAGGAGCCCAAAAAATCTAATTTTTTGAGTAAGAAACAATCTATATATTCCACTTCAATTCTTGTTCTTTTTCTGATAGTTTTTTCATCAGCTCATAAAGTGCATACTAAAATATGGTTGGATGCTAATCACAATGAAACGACTAAAGAAAAAGGTGTTTATTATCGTCCAAAGCCAAAAAAGATTCGAAAAAAATATCTAATCGTAGATTTTTATAAAAACGGAAAAAAATACAGAGAAGGGAAAGCTCAATTTACAACACCAAATAAAGAAAAGTTTACTGGTGTTGTTACCTATTACTACCTTAACGAGAGTGTATCTAAAAAAGTGAGTTATAAGAAAGGTTTAAAAAATGGAGTTTATCAAGAGTATTTTGAAACAGGTGAACTAAGTATTCAAGGAAAATATGAAGATGACCTTAAAGAAGGAGCTTGGAAAACATTTTATAAAGCCGGAAAAATAAAAAGTAAAGGTCAATACAGTAAAGGTGAGAAAGTTGGTGTTTGGAAAACCTACTATAAAAACATCTATTATTCTGGTAATGAATAAATTGTTGTAACTTTGTATCAATTATGAAAGGACCCCTATTTTACGCAAAAATCTTACTCTTTGGTGAATATGGAATAATTAAAGACTCCAAAGGTCTTGCAATTCCATACAATTCTTACAGAGGAGCTTTAAAATCAGCTTCAAACCTCACAGGAGAAGCATTAAAGTCTAATCAAAATTTACAGAAGTTTTATGCATATTTAAAATCTCAAAAAACCGATTTGGTTTCTTTTGATTTTGATTCTATGAAAAATGATATAGTAGAAGGTATGTACTTTGACTCTTCCATTCCACAAGGATATGGAGTAGGAAGTTCTGGAGCTTTAGTTGCTTCAATTTATGATGAGTATGCCAAAGATAAAATTACCGTTTTAGAAAATTTAACTAGAGATAAATTGCTTAAACTAAAAGACACATTCTCATATATGGAGTCTTTTTTTCACGGTAAAAGTTCTGGTTTAGATCCTTTAAATAGTTACCTAAGTTTACCTATACTTATCAATTCTAAAACCAATATTGAACCAGCTGGAATTCCTTCTCAAAAACAAGGAAAAGGAGCGGTCTTTTTATTAGATTCTGAGCAAGTTAGTGAAACTGAACCTATGGTAAATATTTTCATGAATAAAATGAAAAATGAAGGTTTCAGAAAAATGTTAAACGAAGAATTTGTTACTTACACAGATGCTTGTATTGAAGATTTTCTTCATGGAAATGTAAAATCTTTATTTGGGAATGTAAAGAACTTGTCAAAAATAGTCTTAGCAAACTTTAAACCAATGATTCCTGTGGCTTTTCATAAAATATGGGAACAAGGAATACAAACCAACGATTACTACTTAAAACTGTGTGGTTCTGGTGGAGGTGGATATATTTTAGGTTTTACAGAAGATTATCAGACTGCCAAAGAAAAATTAAAAGATTACAAGCTAGAATTAGTTTACAGATTCTAGAAAACTAATTATGTCTTCTGCAAAGAATGTATCACTATTTCACAAGATTTTTAGCTTACTTTCTGTAATAAGAGGTTACAATATTTTAGTATTAATAGCTGCACAATATTTAGCAGCTATTTTCATTTTTTCACCAAACAAAGTATTGAGAAATGTTGTTTTTGATTTGCATCTTTTCTTTATTGTTTTAGCAACAATTTCTGTAGTAGCAGGTGGTTACATTATCAATAATTTTTACGATTCGAAAGCAGATAAAATTAATAGACCAATTAAAGCTGGTTTAGACAGTTTAATCAGTCAAAAAACAAAATTGAGTTTATATTTTTTATTGAATTTTATAGGGGTTCTTGTGGCTTTTTTAGTTTCTTGGAGAGCAGCTTTATTTTTTTCAGTTTACATTTTCGGAATTTGGTTTTATTCGCACAAATTAAAAAAGTTTCCTTTAACTGGACTCTTAGCAGCTACGTCATTAACACTACTTCCTTTTTTTGCCGTATTTGTGTATTTTAAAAACTTCTCAAAGATTATTTTTGTACATGCTGCTTTTCTATTTCTTGTGATAATGGTTAGAGAATTAGTGAAAGATTTAGAAAATTTAAAAGGAGCTGTGATAAGTAATTACTCGACTTTTCCTGTAGCCTATGGAGAGCGAAAAACGAAACTTTTGAGTGTTTTCTTACTGTTCTTAACCCTTGTTCCTGTTGTTTTCTTATTTAATTACCCTGCAATATCATATATGCAATACTACTTTTATGTAGCCATGTTTTCACTAATAATTATAGGTGTTATATTATTTAAATCTGATAAAACAAGACATTACACAATTATTCATACAGCTTTAAAGCTGTTATTACTTTTAGGAGTATTTTCTTTAGTTTTTATTGATACTGATTTATTACTAGAAAAAGTAATTGACAAACTCAATTAAAGATTCATATTTCCTGCTACCTTTGCATAAAATTTTAAAATAATGAATTCAGATAAAAACTCGTCGAGAGGACGACAAGCAAGAAAAGGCAACAATCCTCGCAATAAATATCAAAAAGATTTTTCTAAAAAAAGTAACCCTAAACCATCCAATCCATCAGATGGAATCCGATTGAACAAATTTATTTCAAATTCTGGTATTTGTTCTCGTAGAGAAGCAGATACATTCATAGAACAAGGAAGTGTTTCTGTAAACGGAAAACTTATTACAGAGATGGGATACAAAGTAAAAGAAACTGATGAAGTTCGTTTTGATGGTACTTTAATTTCTTTAGAACAAAAAAAGTATGTGCTTTTAAACAAACCAAAAAACTACATCACCACAATGGATGATGAACGTGGAAGAAAAACAGTAATGGATTTGGTTGGGAATGCAACAAAAGAAAGAATTTATCCAGTTGGAAGATTAGATAGAATGACCACAGGTTTATTGTTGTTTACCAATGATGGTGAACTGGCAAAAAAACTAACACATCCAAAACACAATGTAAAGAAATTATATCATGCTTCTTTAGATAGAAAATTAGATATAAAAGATTTAGAAAAGTTAAGAGGAGATGTGTTTATTGAAGGGAGAAAAGTCTTTATAGATGCTATTTCTTTTGTAGAAGGAGAAAAGAAAACCGAAGTTGGAATCGAAATTCACTCTGGAAGAAACAGAATTGTTCGTAAAATATTCGAACATGTTGGCTACAAAGTTGTAAAGTTAGATCGAGTAATTTTTGCAGGTTTAACAAAAAAGAATCTTCCTAGAGGTAGGTGGAGAGACTTAACAAGCCAAGAAATAATTAATTTACAAATGTTGTAAAATCAAAAAACCCGAGAGAAATCTCGGGTTTTTTGTGGTGCCTCCAGGAATCGAACCAGGGACACAAGGATTTTCAGTCCTTTGCTCTACCAACTGAGCTAAGGCACCATCGCTTTAGCGGACGCAAATATAAAGCGAGTTTTTTATATCTGCCAAATAAAATACTAAAAATCTATTGTATTTTTGCAGCTTACGTTTTTTAGAAAATGAACTTAATTATAGATGTTGGAAATACTAGAACTAAACTAGCTGTCTTTAAAGAGAATAGCTTAGAGATTCAAGTTGTTTGTAATTTAAACCAAGTCATTGAAGAGATAGTACAGTTAAAGAAACACTACCTTTTAGAACAAGGAATTATCTCTTCTGTAGTTCATTTAGATGATAATTTACTGAAAGAACTTTACAAGCAAGTTCAAATTATCACTTTAACAGAAAAAACAAAAGTTCCTTTTTTTAATTTATACAAGTCAAAAGACACATTAGGAATCGATAGAATTGCTTTGGTTGCTGCAGCGTCTAATCTTTATTCAAATCAGAATTGTTTGATTATTGATGCTGGTACATGTATTACTTATGATTTTTTGAACTCCAAAAATCAATATTTAGGAGGTGCAATTTCACCAGGATTACAGATTCGATACAAATCACTTTCTGATTATACCGATAAGTTACCACTATTAAATATTTCTGATGACTATAATTTAATTGGTGATAGCACAAAAAATTCTATTCACTCTGGTATTATGAACGGTATTGTCAACGAGATTGAAGGTGTTATCAATCAGTATAAAAGTCAATTCGGAGATTTAACAGTAGTTTTAACAGGAGGAGACAGTAAATTCTTGTCCAAACAATTAAAAAATAGCATATTTGCCAATCAAAATTTTCTCCTGACAGGATTAAATACAATTTTGAATTTTAATAACTAATGAATGATTAGAAAGTCGCTTACGCTTTTCTTGTTTTTATCTTCCATTTTCATTTGTGCTCAAAGGAATACTTCTTCACCTTATTCTATTTTTGGAGTAGGAGAAGAGTTTAGTACTAAAACGGTTGAACAAATAAGTATGGGAGGAATTGGTGCAGCTTTTAGTAGTGATCGATATCTAAATTTTATAAACCCAGCAGCAAACTCAAATTTAACGTATGCTACATATGTTTTTGGTCTACTAAACAACGATTTAAGAGTTCGTAGTTTAGATTTTGATCAAACGACTAGTACAACAAGTTTAAGTTATTTCGCACTTGGTATTCCATTATCACCAAAAGTTGGTTTTACATTTGGTATGCAACCAACATCTGCTGTAGGATATTCTTTGAGAAATTCTATTTTTGATGATGAAGATAATCTGATAGATTTAACAACTTTCTCAGGAACCGGTTCTGTAACTAGATTATACACTGGTTTGGGTTGGAATTTCTGGAAAGGATTTTCTATTGGAGCAGAAATTGATTTTCTTTTTGGAAACCTACAAAACAGCATAACCAACTCTCGAATAAATGTTGACTTATCAACAAGAAATGTAGAGATTACAGATATACGAGGAGGTTCATTAAAGGTTGGAGCTCATTATCAAGGAAAATTAAAGAATGAAGTTGATATTAGTATTGGTGCTACAGCTACTTTAGAAAATACTTTAAGAGCAAATGGTGATGAATATTTATATTCTGTAATTTTTGACACTTCCGGAGGTGAATCACCCAGAGATACTATATTCCAAGGAGATTTAAATGGACGTTTATTAAGACCTCTAAAAACCGTTCTAGGAGGAGGAATTGGAAAAAAAGACAAATGGTATGCAGGAATTAACTATTCATATCAAGATGCTTTTCAAAACTCTGGATATTTCAATAACTCCAATAATGCTTACATATATGACAGTTCTAGTAGTATTTCTATTGGAGGTTTTTATTTGCCAAAAATCAACTCTATATCTAGCTATTGGCAACGTGTAACTTACAGATTAGGAATGAAATATGAGCAAACAGGTTTGCTAGTAAATGGAACTCCAGGATCTAATACATTTACAGGCATTGACGACTTTGGCATATCTTTTGGTTTAGGATTACCATTGGGTAATAGAGTTTCAAATATTAACTTTGCGGGAGAAATTGGAAGAAGAGGAACTTTAAACAACGGATTAATACAAGAAAATTATTTTAATATAAGACTAAGTTTATCATTCAATGATATATGGTTCCAAAAAAGAATCATAGACTAATTAAAAATAAACAAAAATGAAGACGAGAATTGTTTTACTAGCGAGTTTGTTCCTTTTCATAGGAATGCAAAATTCTTTGGCTCAAGCTACGCAACAAGAATGTACAATAAAGTATAACTTATTTAAAGGAGATTATCAATCAAAAAAATACGAGGAAGCTTATCCTAATCTAATATACTTATTAGATAATTGTCCCTCTTTATCAATTAACATTTATAAGTTGGGAGATAAAATTGCAGAAAGTAGATTCAAAAAAGCTGAAAATAAAGATGAAGCTTTTAAATTAATGAAGAGAATCTATGAGGGAAGAATTCAAAACTTTCCTAAGAATGATCCAGCAAAAGCACATAGTGATTATGCGACTTTTTTAATAAAGAATAAATTATCTAATGATGAAGAAATTTTTACTTTGTTAGACAAAGCTTATAAGATAGACCCAACAAGAATGGGAGTTAAAAATATCTACAGATATTTCCAAGGTGTTACGGATAAAAATAAAGATTCAAATCCTCAATTAGTTTTTGATATTTATGATGATGTTTTAGAAGCAGTAGCAAAAAAGTTATCATTTTACTCAAAAAAACTAAAACCATTGTTGGATAAACAAGAGATGGGTACCGAGCTTGATAAAAGAGAAAAAAGAAATTTAAGAGCTTATACAATCAATTCTAAAGCATTAGGTCAAGTAGAGGGTGGATTGGATAATATTATAGTTACATTATCTACATGTGATCGTTTGATTCCTTTATTTTCTAGAGATTTTGAAAAAAATAAAAGTAACGCTAAGTGGTTAAAGAGAGCTGTTTCTAGAATGTATAATAAAGAATGTACAGAAGATCCTTTGTTTGAAAAATTAGCAAAAGCCTATGCTGAAGCTGAACCTTCTGCAGATGCTTATTACTTTGTGGCTAGAGTATTAGAAAAGAATGGTGATCAAGCAGGAGCGAATGAAATGTTCAACAAGTCATTTCAATTAGAGACAGATCCATCTAAGAAAGCAAACTTTAAATTGAAGTTGGCTCAGAAAGCTAAAAAGAAAAAACAATTTTCTAAAGCTAGACAATTGGCCAGAGAAGCGATTCAATTCAATCCTAACTTTGGAAAAGCGTATTTATTTATTGCAAGTTTGTATGCTTCTTCAGTTAATTCTTGTGGAACGAATGAATTTGAAAAGAGAATGACATACGTTGCTGCTTACAACAAAGCAAAAAGAGCTGCTGCTGTTGACCCAAGTATTGGCGTAACTGCTGGTAAATTTTTAAGAAATTACAAAGCAAACTTCCCTTCTAAGAAAGTAATTTTTACAGAAGGTGTAAAAGAAGGAGATTCTTTTAGAGTAAAATGTTGGATAAACGAAGGAGTTAAAGTCACTTCTAGCGGAAAATAAAATGCTTTTCAAGCTAAAAATACATTACTTAAACATTGCTGTCATCATTTGTGTGGCAGCAATGTTTTTTTCTTGTAAAAATGATTTGCAAGAGGTTCGAGATTTTTTAGCTGAAAAGAATTTACCCATTGGTGTAGCAAAAGGTGCTATTCATTTTTACAAAGATTCTGGTGTGGTTACTTCCAAACTAGAAACAAAATTATTGCACGATTATAGTAATAGAAAAGAGCATCCATATAACGAATTTCCTGAGGGTTTAGTAATTACTAATTATGAAAACAATGGAAATGATTCTGTTAAAATATCTGGTAATTATGCATTGTCTTACAAAAAGACAAATCTCTCTGAAATAAAAGGAAATGTTGTTGTCACAAATTACACCTCTAAATCGATTCTTAAAACTGAGCAATTATTTTGGGATCAAAAGACGAACTATTTTTTTTCTGAGAGACCTTTTGTTATTGAAACATCCACAGATACAATCAAAGGTGTAGGATTTGAATCTAAAGAAGATTTGTCAAAATGGATATCCAAAAGGATTTCAGGAGAAATTATCACAAAAGAAAACGAATGAATACACTTTGGAAATATTTACAATACGGATACTTAGTTGTTGGTGTTATTTTCCTTTTTGAAGGAGTCATAGCTTTCAATCAAAATAAAGAACGTGCTATTTTTATGTTCTGTTTTGCTATCTTTACACTAGTTATTTTCTTTTTTAAAAGACATTTTAGAAAGAAAGTACAAAAGCGAAACAATCAATAATCAATGGAGCTAGAAATAGCTATTATTTTTGCATCAGTCATCTTATCGGCTTTTTTTTCAGGAATGGAAATTGCTTTCATTTCTGCAAATAAGTTACAAATAGAACTAGAGAAAAAGAAAAAAGGAGTCATTGGCTTTATAATTTCTACATTTTCAAAAAGTTCTTCTAAATTTATAACGACTATGCTTGTTGGAAACAATATAGCATTGGTTATTTACAGTTATTTTATGGGTGAAGAACTGGTCAATCTTTTGCCTATTCAAACTTGGAATCCTCTTACAATTCTACTTGTGCAAACGAGTATTTCTACACTCGTTATTTTAATAACAGCAGAGTTTTTACCAAAAGCTATTTTTAGAGTTTACGCCAGTGATGTATTAAGAATTTTCTCAATTCCTGCGTATATATTTTATATTCTTTTTTATGTTTTTACTGAAATTATAAACAGAACTAGTAATTTTTTTCTTCGTGTTTTTTTCAAAACTACTACAGATGATGAGTTAACTGTATTTGGAAGGGAAGATTTAGGTCATTATATCACCGAGCAATTAGAAACTCAAAATAATGACAGTGAAATAGATTCTGAAATTCAGATTTTTCAAAATGCATTAGATTTTCACAATCTAAAAGCAAGAGAAATAATGGTGCCAAGAACAGAAATTTGTGCTTTAGAAATACATGATTCTGTTACTCATTTAAAAGATAAATTCATTAAAACAGGCTATTCTAAAATTATTATTTACAAGAGTTCTTTAGATGACGTTTTAGGATATGTAAGTGCTTTTGAGTTGTTTAAAAAGCCGAATTCTATAAAGTCTATTCTTTTACCTGTAGAGGTTGTTCCTGAATCAATGATGATTAATGATATCTTAAACATTTTGATGAAAAAAAGAAAAAGTGTAGCCGTTGTAGTAGATGAATATGGAGGAACTTCTGGAATTATAACTATAGAAGACATTGTAGAGGAATTGTTTGGAGAAATTGAAGATGAGCATGATTCTCAAGAACTATATCACAAACAAATTGATGAAGATGAATTTCATTTATCAGCTCGTTTAGAAATAGATTTTTTAAATGAAGAATACGATTTAAATATCCCTAAAGATGAATCTTATGAAACCTTAGGTGGATTTATTATTTCGCATACAGAAAATATTCCAGATAAAGACGAAATTCTAGAAATAGATAAATTCAGATTTAAAATACTAAAAGTTGCTTCGTCTAAGATAGAAGAAGTTAACCTCAAACTTTTAGAGATAGAATAGTTTGTAAAGTCCTCAAAACTAAACGATTGTATCTATTGAATAATAAGGAAATCTGGTTGCATTATTAAAAGCCAAATTGTATCTTCGCCCATTAAAATTAAATGATTGATTTATGGCCATTTTATCTAAAATTAGAGATCGTTCTATCGCATTAATAGCAGTTATAGGTTTAGCTTTATTTGCTTTTGTTTTAGACCCTTCTCAATTATCAGATTTTTTCAGCTCTTCTAAAGTAAACGTTGTTGGTGAAGTTGATGGAGAAGCAATTTCTAGAAAAGAATTTTCTGAAAAATTAGACAACTACAGAGCTAGAACAGGAAATAGAGGAACTGAAATGCAAGCTGCTAAGTTTGTTTGGGACAATATAATTAGAGAAAAAATTTATACCCAACAATTAGACGAAGCTGGAATCACAATTGGTGAAGAAGATGTATGGAGTAAAGTAATTTCTGTGCCTGCAGTTGCAAACAATCCACAATTTAAAAATGAAATAGGTTTATTTGATGAAGATAAGTTTAAACTATTTTTAAAGGAAGCTCAAGAAAGTGAAGATCAACAAATGTGGTTGGCTTGGAGCGATTACATAAATCAGTTAGCTAGAGACTTAAAAAGAGATACATACAACAATCTTTTAAATGCTGGTTTATCAGCATCTTTAAAAGAAGGAGAGTTTTCATACAATGAGGACAATACCAAGCTATTTGGAGATTTAGTTTATATACCCTACAGTTCTATACCTGATAGCCTAGTAAGTATTTCAAGAAAAGAAGTTGCCAGCTATATGGATGATAATGAGTCTGAATTTAAAGTAGATGAATCCAGAAATATAGCATATGTTAAGTTTGATATAGAGCCAACGTTAGAAGATGAAAATAACATCAAAAATGAATTAACTCAATTTATTTCTGATAAAAAGGAATACAATGCCGTAAGCAAAAGAGATGAAGTTGTCAAAGGTTTTTCTTCAACTGACGACTACAAAACTTTCTTTAGTGAAAATCAATCCGATATTCCCTTTTTAGATAAATATAGAATGCTTTCAGCTTTACCTGTAGATTTAGAAAGTCAATTTAAAACATCAAAAAAAGGAGATGTACTAGGCCCAGTAAAAGAAAGAAATTTTTACAAATTGATTAAAATTACTGATATTAAAAGAAGACCAGATTCGGTGAAGTCTAGTCATATTCTTATTCCTTTTGTGGGGTCTCAAGCTGCTCAACCAACTACTGTAAAATCAGAAGCACAGGCTAAGAAATCTGCAGATAGTATATATAGACTTGTAAGAAGAAATAAAAAGAAGTTTGCTGAAATAGCTGATGAAATCAATACAGATGGAAGTAAAGGTAAAGGTGGAGACATAGGATGGGTTTCACATTTATCTGGAACTTCTTCTAGATTTGATGAAGATTTTGCGAACTTTATATTTGATGAAAAGAAAGGGAAAGTTTCTGTTGTAAAAACAAAATTTGGTTTTCATATTATTAGAATAGATGATCAAAAAAACTTTCAAAATGCTTATAAATCAATCTTTTTTGGAAGACAAATTATAGCAAGTGAAAAAACAGAAAATGAAGTTTTTCAAAAGGCAGAACAATTTGCTTTGGAATTATCTAAAAATGAAGACACATTTTTTAATATCGCTAGAAAAAATAATTTAGAAACAAAACCAGCTATTGGTTTGAAAGTCTTAGAAGATAAAGTACCTGGAATTCCTGGTAACGCAAGACAAATTGTTGTTTGGTCTTTTCAAAAGGACACAGAAATAAACGAAGTTAAAAGGTTTGACTTAGATAATTCATATGTAGTAGCAACAGTTACTGGAATAACCAAAGAAGGATTAATGTCACCTGCAAGTGCTACAAATAGAATTAGACCTGTTTTAGTAAATAAAAAGAAAGCAGAACTTATCAATGAGAAAATGAATGGAAGTTCATTAGAGGACATAGCTAAAAATAACAACACTACTATTCGTAAAGTAAATGGAGTGTCTGTAAGTTCTCCAACTTTATCAGGAATCGGTTTTTCACCAAATGCTGTAGGAGCAATGTTTAAAGCAAAAGAGAATACTTTGGTGAACAAAGTAAAAGGTCAAAGAGGTGTTTTTGCTTTTGTGGTAACTAAGAAAGAAAAGCCAACAGCATTACCTAACTATGAAGCTTATAGGCAGCGTATTACTGAAGAACAGAAAAACAGAACTACGAAAGTTTTTGAAGCTCTTAAAAAGGAATCTGATATAGAAGACAATAGAGCTTTCTATTACGGAATAGATAATTAAATACATCACACTGTTAAATAAAAAAGACCGCTTCAAGCGGTCTTTTTTATTTGAAATATATAATAATCTTTAACCGTTCATAGAGATTAAAAACTCATCATTATTTTTAGAGAATTTTATACGTTCACTAATAAATTCCATTGCTTCAATTGGATTCATGTCTGCAAGATATTTACGTAAAACCCACATTCTTTGAACATTTTTCTCATCTAATAGTAAGTCATCTCTACGAGTACTTGACTTGATTAAATCAATTGCAGGATAAATTCGTCTATTAGAAATGTTTCTATCCAATTGTAATTCCATGTTACCAGTTCCTTTGAATTCCTCAAAGATTACTTCATCCATTTTAGAGCCTGTTTCTGTCAATGCAGTTGCTATAATAGTAAGAGAACCACCGTTTTCTATATTTCTAGCAGCTCCAAAAAATCGTTTTGGTTTGTGTAATGCATTTGCATCAATACCACCAGATAAAATCTTACCAGATGCAGGAGCTACAGTATTGTATGCTCTTGCTAAACGAGTAATTGAGTCTAGCAAAATAACAACGTCATGTCCACATTCTACCAATCGTTTTGCTTTTTCTAAAACAATATTAGCAACACGAACATGCTTATCTGCAGGCTCATCAAAAGTAGAAGCGACAACTTCACCACGAACACTTCGTTGCATATCAGTTACTTCCTCAGGACGTTCATCAATTAGTAAAACAATTTGATATACTTCTGGATGATTTGCAGCTATGGAGTTTGCAACATCTTTTAATAACATAGTCTTACCAGTTTTTGGTTGTGCTACAATCATACCTCTTTGTCCTTTTCCAATAGGGGAGAACAAATCAATAATTCGTGTAGATAGACTACTACTTTTATCTGCTAAATTAAATTTTTCGTCTGGAAAAAGAGGCGTAAGGTGTTCAAAGGATACTCTATCTCTGACAATATTAGGATTTAAACCATTAATTTTTGAGACTTTTATTAGAGGAAAATACTTTTCACCTGCTTTTGGAGGTCTAACATTTCCTCTTACAGTATCTCCAGTTTTTAAACCAAATAATTTAATTTGAGATTGAGATACATAAATGTCATCAGGAGAACTTAGATAATTGTAATCAGAAGAACGTAAAAAACCATATCCATCTGGCATCATTTCTAAAACACCTTCACTTTCTATAATTCCATCAAATTCAAAGTCTGGATCTTTATATCTACTTCCTCCTTTGTTAAGGTTTCTGTGATTTTTATTGTTATTGTTATTTCTGTTTTTATGATTTTGTTGTCCTCGATCTTCTTTTTTGTCAGGAGATTTTGAAACAACTTTCTTTTGAGGGTTTCTCTCAGCAGGCTTATTTTCTTTCTCTTTATTTTCTTGAGTAGCTTCTGCTGGTTTTTTTGGAACTCTTATTTTAGGAGTTCTTTCTACAGGTTTTTCAGTTTCCTGTTCTTTGTTTTCTTGAGTAGCCTCGGTAGGTTTCTTTGAAACTCTTTTTCTTTTAGGTTTTTCTGATTTTGAATTTTTTTCAGAGGATGATGGAGCTACAGCTTGTTTATCTAAAATTTTGTAAACTAAATCTAACTTTTTTAATTGGCTAGTTTTGGTAATTCCTAAACCTTTTGCAACCTCCTGCAACTCTGCAAGAGTTTTTGATTTTAGTTCTGATATCTCGAACATGTATTAAGTAAATTGATTATCCTTTTCAGGTTATTTTTATTAAGATTCTTTATGATTGGTATTACTTACTGATAGTAAATAATCTATAATTGAGTAGTTTCTATAGTAACAAATATAAAGAATTATTTTGATTAACAATCTTTCTTTTTAAAAAAGAAAATTTTTACTTTTGTTCTTCTATTACAAAGCATGATTCAGCGTAAACAATCTTTATTTTTATTATTAGTGTTTCTTGTTTTAGGAGTTGCATCCAATTTTTTAAAAATTTGGACTTCGAATAATGCAAATGAAATGTTTGTGAGTGATTTTTTAAGCGAAGAGTCAGTTTTGTTAATATCAATCCCAATTCTATATTATGCAGGAGCATTATTGGCTTTTATCATAATATTTCTATTTAAAAATAGACAATTGCAATTTGTTTTGGGACGTTTGAATATTTTGATTAACCTTTTTTTACTAGGTGCATTGATATATTTATCACTAACTTTATCTGGAGAAGCGAAAGTTTCTGAGAAAGGTATTGGGATGTTTTTACCTATTGTAGCTATTTTGTTTTTAGTTTTTGCAAATAAAGCTATCAAAAAGGACGAAGATCTCGTAAAATCTGTTGATAGATTACGGTAAACCTAACATCTTAGTATATTTAGTGCGAAAAACCAGAGCTATTGCTCTGGTTTTTTTATTTTTAAAAAAAATCATTGTTTATTTGTTACCATCAAAGACAATGGAAAAGGTTTTGATAAAACAAAGATTTCTGTAAAAGACGGTATGGGAATCAATCAAATTGACGCTAGAATTCAGATGATGAAAGGTAAGTTCGAAATACATTCTAAATAAATAAAGGAACACTTGTAGAAATTGAATTACCAATTTACTATCTAGAAAAAACTAAGAACGTTTAGCCAATTCTATAGCCTCCATATTTTTTATTTTCCCATTATCCAATTCAAAACGTAACATAGTTCTTACTTTATGGAAACCATGTTTTCCTGCAGCACCGGGATTTAAGTGAATTAAATCGTTTTTTTTATCATAAATCACTTTCAAAATATGAGAATGACCACAGATAAATAAATTGGGTTTTACAATATGAATCTTTTCCTTAATTCTAGGATAATAACGTTTTGGATAACCTCCAATATGAGTTATCCATACCTTCATTTGCTCAACTTCAAAAATTAAATCTAAAGGGAATTCAGCTCTCATATCTTTGCCATCAATATTGCCAAAAACTGCTCGTAAGGGTTTGATGTTTTTGATGTTATCTGTAACAGATATATCACCAATATCTCCAGCATGCCAAACTTCGTCAGCTTGTTTTACATACTTTAAAATTTGGTTATCTAAATAACTGTGAGTATCAGAAAGTAATAAGATTTTTCGCACCAAACGAAAATACAAAGAACAAAATAAAATGCGTAATTTTGTGCCTCTCAAAAACTACTATTTTATTGCGCTATTTCTTAGAAATTTCATACAAGGGTACTAATTATCATGGTTGGCAAATTCAACCAGATGTATCAAGCATCCAAGAAGTAATTACAAAAGGAATTTCTACAATCTTACAGAAGAGTATTGAGATTGTTGGAGCAGGAAGAACAGATGCAGGAGTACATGCTTCTCAAATGTTTGCTCATTTTGATGTAGACTTAGTCTTAGATAAAGACTTTTCCAACAAATTAAACTCAGTTTTGTCTGATGATATTGTGATAATAAATTGCTTTGAAGTTTCTGATAATCTCCATGCTAGGTTTGATGCATTATACAGATCTTACGAATATAGAATCTTCTTAGGCAGAAATCCTTTTTTACTTGAAACAACGTGGCAATTGCATCAACAAACTTTAGATGTAGGTAAAATGAATTTAGCAGCAAAATTACTTTTTGAGTATACAGATTTTGAATGCTTTTCTAAAGTAAAAACAGATGTAAAAACATTCAATTGTACAATTACAAAAGCTAAATGGATACAAAAAGACAATCATTTGATATTTCAAATTACAGCAAATCGATTTCTAAGAAATATGGTTAGAGCAGTTGTAGGAACTTTAATTGAAGTTGGTTTTCATAAAATGTCAATAGAAGAGTTTAGAGGAGTGATTGAGAGTAAAAAAAGAAGTAATGCTGGTGTTTCAGTTCCTGCAAAAGGACTATTTTTAGCAGAAGTTAAATACAATTTTTAATGGCAGAAAAAGTATCAGGAAAAGCGTTTGATGTAAAAATCTTTAGCAGATTAATGAGTTATGCTAAAAACTATAAACCTCCTTTTGTAACTGCGGCTTTATCAACCATTTTATTGGCATTGTTTTCTGTATTTAGAATCATAGTATTAAAAAACGCCATTGATGATTATATGATTCCAAAGAACTCAGAAGGACTTTTAAATTATGTTCTTTTGATGTTAGGAATCTTATTCATCGAAGTTTTACTTCAACTTACTTTTATCTACTTTGCCAATTGGGTTGGTCAGCATATCATTAGAGATATTAGATATCATACGTTTAGAAAAATCCTGTCTTTTAAAATGGGATATTTTGATAAAAACTCAGTTGGAAAATTAGTTACAAGAGTTGTTTCTGACATTGAAACGATTGCAAACTTCTTTACTCAAGGAGTTTTTATGATTGTTAGCGATATTTTAAAAATGCTTGCAGTTGCTATTGTAATGTTACTAATGAATTGGAGATTAGCATTAATTGCATTGGCAATACTACCTATTCTAATTTATGCTACTAAATTATTTCAAATAGCTATCAAAGCAACATTTCAAGAAGTAAGAAATCAAGTAGCAAACCTTAATAGTTTTGTACAAGAAAGAGTGACAGGGATGAAAATTGTTCAGCTTTTCAATCGAGAAAATATTGAATATGAAAACTTTGTAAAGATTAATGAAAAGCATAAAAAAGCATTTATCAAAACAATATTCTATTATTCTATTTTCTTTCCTCTTGCAGAAATCCTATCATCAATCGCTATAGGTTTGATAGTTTGGTGGGGAGGAAAACAAATATTAACTGGCTTTGTTGATAGTCCTGGAGTCATTATTGCTTTTATAACATTTGCTCAAATGTTGTTTAGACCTTTGCGTCAAATTGCTGATAAATTTAATCAACTTCAAATGGGAATCGTTTCTGGTGAACGTGTTTTTAATGTGATTGACACAGAAAGCTCCATAGAAAAATTAGGAACAACAGTAGCTAAAGACTTAAAAGGCGATATCGAGTTTAAAGATGTTCATTTTTCCTATATAGAAGGAGAAGAGGTGCTAAAAGGAATTTCTTTACAAGTGAAAGCTGGACAAACAATAGCAATTGTTGGTGCAACAGGTGCAGGAAAAAGTACGATTATTAATTTGATAAATCGTTTTTATGAAATTGATAGCGGAACCATTTGTGTAGATGGAACCTCAATTAAAGAATATGAACTAGAATCACTTAGAAATAACATTGCTATTGTACTTCAAGATGTTTTCTTGTTTTCTGATACCATTTTGCATAATATCAACTTAAAAAATGATAGAATTACTGCTGAAGAAGTTAAAGAAGCCGCAAAACAAATTGGTATTCATGATTTTATTATGACACTTCCAAACGATTATCAATACAATGTAAAAGAAAGAGGAGCAATGTTGTCTTCGGGCCAGCGTCAATTAATTGCATTTTTAAGAGCTTATGTAAGCAAACCAAGTATTCTTATTTTAGACGAAGCGACATCTTCAGTAGATTCTCATTCTGAGCAATTAATTCAAGAAGCTACAGATCTAATTACAAAAGATAGAACTTCTATTATCATAGCACATAGATTAGCTACGATTAAAAAAGCGGATAAAATCATTGTAATGGATAAAGGATTAATTGTAGAAGAAGGCACTCACAAACAACTACTGAAAAACAAAGACGGCTACTACAAAAAATTATACGACAAACAATTTAGTCAAGAGTTAGTTTCTTAGTTTTTATAGAATATTTTTTAACTTTTAGTGTATCTACATTTCTCAATTGATTAATACTGTCTTGTTGTTTCTTAAACTTATTCAAATCATCCTTGGACATTGTTGAAAATATAGTAATTATCATTATAATGGTTACAATAATAATAGTTATGAAGGAGATAACACCAAAGTATAAAGTTTTTAAAATAAATTGCCAAAAACTGAGCTTAAAAAGACGAATTAAAACATAAGCCGCGTAAATAAAAATTGAGAAACTGGCATAAAGAAAAATATCGTTGGCTAAAATTTCATTAAAAAAATAAATAGGAAGAACTAAAATAAAACTTAAAATAGAAACTTGAGAAATAGTGTATAGATAGATAACAATATGCTCATAAAAATTATATTTTTTACGATTCAAAAAAACTAACCAAGAAACAAAAGCATATATAGGAATATTAATTGCTGTAACAAAAGCTGGATAATCATACATGATATTAAACATATCCGATCCATATCCTAGACTATAAAATGGATTATTTGGATCCATTTCTTGGATGGAACTTAAAGACTGTATAGCAACATCCTTTAAAAAATATAGATAAATACCGCTTAAGGTAATTGAGACTAAAAGATAACTTACTGGATTAAAATAACGCTTTCTTACACCTTGTATATAACTATTAATAACAATTTCGGGCTTTGTGAAAAGATGCAAAAAAGTTTTTAAGAGTTTATTATCAACACTTAAAACTTTATCCATAAATTCATTAAAAAGGAATTTTAATGAAATTCTTTCTTGAATCACTCTTGCTCCACAATCTTGACAAAAGCAATTACTTTGGCTAGTTCTACTTTACAATTTTTACACAACATATTATTGAATATCTTTTTCTAATTTATCCATCAATTCATTTTCATCTGCATACAACTCGAAGTTGCCATCTTTTATGTAGGAAATTTCTCCTGTTTCTTCAGAAACAATGATACATAAAGCATCTGTTTTTTCTGTAATACCAAAAGCAGCTCTGTGTCGTAATCCAAACCTAGCTGGAATTTTTGTGCTATCAGAAACTGGTAAAATAACTCGAGTAGCAATCACATGATTATCTCTAATGATAACAGCTCCATCGTGAAGTGGACTGTTCTTATAAAAAATACTTTCTAGCAACGCTTCATTAACTAACGCAAACATAGAATCTCCAGAATTTGCTATAAAGTCTAAATTGTTCCTTCTTTCAATGACAAGTAAAGCTCCAGTTTTTGTTTTTGACAACTTCTTACACGTATTTATTAAGATTTCTGGATCTGTTTCTGCAGTAATTTCAGATTGTAAAAACTTCAATTGTTTTAAAAAACTTCTTCTAGATGAGAAATTTGTAGTTCCAACCATCAATAAGAATTTTCTTATCTCTTGCTGAAACACAATAATTAAGGCTATAACACCACCACTTAGTAAGTAGCCTAAAATACGACTCAACATTTCCATTTTCAATAATTCAGTGATTTTCCAAATCAAGAAAATAAAGGTGATTCCTAAAAAAATATTGATAGCTACAGTTCCTTTTAAGAGTTTATAAATGTAATAGATTAATACAGCCACTAGAACTATATCTAAAACATCTAAGACAGAAAACTCTAAAAAGTCTAACATAAAAATGAGTGATAATTGCTAATGTAAAATTATTTTAGTTGTTCTACAATCTTAATTGCTTCAATTGCCTCTTTTACATCATGGACTCGTAAAATGTTTGTGCCATTCAATAATGCAATTGTGTTGGCAACAGTTGTAGCATTTAATGCTTCTTTTGCAGTTGTATTTAATACTTTGTACAACATTGATTTTCTTGAAACACCTGTCAAAACAGGAACATCTAAATGTTTAAAATAATCAAGGTTGTTAAGTAATTCGTAATTATGTTCCATTGTTTTTCCAAAACCAAAACCAACATCAATAATTACATCGTTTACTTTTAGTTTCTTTAAAGTAAACAACTGCTCAGAAAAGAATTTATAAACTTCAGTAATGACATCAGAATACTTTGGGTTTTTTTGCATGCTCTGAGGTGTTCCTTGCATATGCATTATAATATAAGGAACTTGAAGGTTAGCAACTGTTTTAAACATTTCTTCATCCATTTTTCCAGCAGAGATATCATTAATAATTGCTGCTCCTTCTTTAACAGTTGTTTTCGCAACTAGACTTCTAAAAGTGTCTATGGATAAAATAATATCTGGAAAATTCTTTACAAGCAATTGAATCACAGGAACAATTCTATTCAATTCTTCTTCTTCAGAAATATGTTTTGCTCCAGGTCTGGAAGAATATGCACCTACATCAATAAAAGTAGCACCTTCATTTAGCATCTTTTCAGTTTGATACAAAAAAGCATCTTCGTTTTTATACTTACCACCATCATAAAAAGAATCTGGAGTAATATTTAAAACGCCCATCACTTTTGGAGTTGATAAGTCCACTAAAGTTCCTTTGCAATTAATGCTCATGTTTTACAATTTTATTGATGATATGATTTTTTATAGGAGCTTTATAATTTCTCATTTGTTGGAGTAAACCTTTCACAGTTGTATCAATTATTAATAAATCTCTGTTGGTTTGTTTTAAAAAACCTTCTTGAACCATTTTATCTATCTGTTGTAAAGTTGCATCAAAATATCCATTGATATTAAGTAAACCCACAGGTTTTTCTTCTATATGAAGTTGATTTAATGTCAAAGCCTCAAACAACTCATCCAAGGTCCCAAAACCACCAGGTAACGTTATATAACCATCCACCAATTTGCTCATCACAACTTTACGTTCGCTCATTGTTTTGGTTACAATAATTTCAGAAACCTCATTATGAATAACTTCTTCTTTTTCTAATAATTTTGGAATGACACCAATTACTTTTCCTTTCAATTTCATAATTTGATCTGCAATAATACCCATCAATCCAATTTTTCCACCACCATAAACCATTGTAATATTTTGATTGGCAAACTCGGTTCCTAATTGGTTAGCGGCTTCTTTATATATTGGAGAATATCCAACACTAGAACCACAGAAAACAACAATTTTATTCATTAAGGTTAAATTGATTTTTTAGTTCGTGAAATTTGAACGAAATTTACGCAAATTACACGATTTTATGCCAAATACATCAAAAGAATACGATGCTGTTGTAGAGCAATGTAGAAGCTTATTTGTAAAGAAAATGAGTGATTACGGTCCTGCTTGGAGAATTTTACGTTTACCATCTTTAACGGATCAAATTTTTATCAAAGCACAACGAATTCGTCAGTTGCAAGAGAATGATGTAAGAAAGGTTGATGAAGGAGAGAAATCTGAGTTTATAGGAATCATTAATTATTGTGTCATGGCTTTGATTCAACTAGAGAAAGGGGTTGTTGAAAATCCAGATTTGTCTACAGAAGAAGCTATTGAATTGTATGACAAACATATCAACATCACCAAAAACTTGATGGAAAATAAAAATCACGATTATGGTGAAGCATGGAGAGACATGAGGGTTAGTTCCTTAACAGATTTGATTTTACAAAAATTATTAAGAGTAAAAACTATAGAAGATAATAAAGGAAAAACCATCGTTTCAGAAGGAATTGATGCGAATTATCAAGATATGATAAACTATGCAGTTTTTGCTTTAATTCATATGAATTAGATGAAAGCAAAATGGCAAATAGTAAAGTTAATTTTTTATGCTATTTGTTTTTTAATAATAGCTTATGCTTCAATTCTAATTTATAATGGAAGATATGCTGAATCATTTCCTATTTTGTCTATAGTTTTGATTCTATTATTTTTAGATATAATTATTCTAACAGTTAAAAAGTTTTTATGAAATTCCTGACATACATATCACGCATAATAGTTGGAGCTCTTTTTGTTTTTTCTGGTTTTGTAAAGTTGGTAGACCCAATAGGTTCTCAATATAAATTTGAAGAATACTTTAGTGAAAGTGTATTGGATATGGAATTTATGATTCCGTTTGCATTAGCGTTTTCAATTTTATTAATTCTAGTAGAAATTATGCTAGGAGTTACCTTACTACTAGGGTTTAAATCTAAACTTACTGTTTGGAGTTTATTAGGAATTAGCTTGATTTTTTTATTTCTTACTTGGTATTCAGCTTACTATAATAAAGTGACAGATTGTGGTTGTTTTGGAGATGCCATCAAACTCACACCTTGGGAAACTTTTTATAAGAATGTTATCTTAATTGCATTGATTTTGATTCTATTACTTAGAGTAAAAGATATCAAACCTTTTTTATCAAAGAAAATAACAACTGCATTGATTGTTGTGTCATTTTTAAGCTTTAGTTTTATTACGTATCATGTGTTAAATTACTTGCCTATTATAGATTTTAGAGCCTATGCTGTAGGTAAAAATATTCCAGAAGGAATGGAATTTCCAGAAGATATTAACGAATTGCCAGCCATTCAAAACTTTGTATTAGAAGGTGTTCAAGAAGATTTGACAGATCAGATTTTAGCGATGGATAAAGTGATGTTAATCATTGTGTCTAGTATAGAAAAATCAGACGAAAAGGGATTTGAGGTCATTAAAAGAGTAACAGATAAAGCTATTTCTAAAGGCTACAAAGTTTATGGAGTTACAGCTTCTTTTGGTGATAAATTAATCGTTACACAAAACAAATACAATTTACTTTTTAACTTCTTGTTTGGAGACGAAACAACTTTAAAAACGATGATTCGTGCCAATCCAGGAATTATGACTTTGTCTAAAGGAACAGTTACTGGAAAATGGAATTGGACAGGAGCAGGTGATGTTGTTTATTAAATTCATATGAAAAATTTAATATTCGTTTTTGTTGGTGGAGGTTTTGGTAGCATTTTTCGTTACCTGTTAAGCAAGTGGTTTAATAATGGAGTCAGTGGAATTCCTTACGGAACATTCTTAGCAAACATAATTGGGAGCTTATTTATTGGTGTTATTTTAGGTTTAGCTGCAAAAAATGAATCTTTAAATCAAAGTCAGACTCTATTACTTGCAACTGGTTTTTGTGGAGGTTTTACAACTTTTTCAACCTTTGCTTATGAAAATCATGTGTTTTTAAAAAGTGGTGATTTTTTAAGTTTTGGTTTTTATACCATCTTTAGTTTTGCAGTAGCTCTTTCTGCAGTATTTTTAGGAATGTATTGTACTCGTTTTTTTGTGTAAACGTTTTTGATGTCTTAAACATTTCGTAATTTTTTGGCTCTTTTTTTATTTTAAAAAAATAGAAACTTCTTTTTTTTCAAGAGTTGGTAAAAATTAGAAGCATTCTTCAAATAATTCTTTCTCAATCAATTATTCTGTTATTTTTGGTTTTTACAAATCATAAAACCAAACAATTCATGAAAAAAATTGAAGCCATTATTCGAAAATCTAAATTCGAAGATGTAAGAGACGCTTTGCACGAAATTGATGTGAATTTTCTAACCTATTGGGATGTTACAGGAGTTGGAAACGAAAAGAAGGGTCACGTTTACAGAGGAGTTTCTTACAGTACAGCAGATATACCAAGAAGAAAGATATCCTTAGTTGTTTCTGATCATTTTTTAGAGAAAACCATTGATGTTTTATTAGAATCGGCTTATTCTGGTGAAGTAGGTGACGGAAAAATATTTGTCATTCCAATAGAAGAAGCCTACAGAATTAGAACGAAAGAAAAAGGATCAGAATCACTTCAATAAAGAAATTATGGAAAACGGAATTTTTACAGCAAATAATTTATGGATGATGATCTGTATTGCATTGGTATTTATCATGCACTTAGGATTTTCGCTTTTAGAAATTGGATTAACAAGAGCAAAAAACACAATCAATATACTTTTTAAAAATGTTATTATTTTAATCATCGGATTATTGACTTACACTTTAGTTGGTTTCAATTTAATGTATCCAGGAGCAGATTTTGCCGGAGCATTTATTGGATTTTCTGGTTTTGGTTTAGAATTACCAGCTAATGGATTAACAGCCGAATATTATAATGGTCAATATACTTATTGGACAGAATTTTTATTTCAAGCTATGTTTGCCGCAACCGCAGCAACTATTGTTTCTGGAGCCGTGGCTGAACGTATAAAATTAGGAAGCTTTATTTTATTTTCTGCCATTTATGTTGGATTAATTTATCCAATTGTAGGAATGTGGAAATGGGGTGGTGGATTTTTAGACACTATTGGTTTCTATGATTTTGCAGGTTCAACTTTAGTTCATTCAGTGGGGGGTTGGGCAGCTTTGATGGCAGTTTGGTTGTTAGGAGCTAGAATTGGAAAGTTTAAAAGAGGAAAAATCGGAGTCATTCCAGGTCATAATATGCCTTTAGCAACCGCTGGAGTTTTCTTACTCTGGTTTGGTTGGTTTGGTTTTAATGGAGGTTCAGTTTTATCTGCAGATCCAGGAGCTACTTCATTGGTGTTAGTAACTACTTGTATTGCTGCTGCTTCAGGTGGTTTGGGAGCTTTTTTGGTTTCTTACATTCGATACAAAGAAAACGATTTATCCATGTTGTTAAACGGAGTCTTAGGAGGATTAGTTGGAATTACAGCAGGAGCAGATCAAATGGGAATTACAGATTCTGTAATTATTGGTTTTGTTGCTGGAATTTTGATAGTCTTTGCTGTTTCTACTATTGACAGAATGCGATTAGATGATCCTGTTGGAGCTATTTCAGTTCATTTAGTTTGTGGTATTTGGGGTACTTTGGCAGTCGGGATTTTTGGTGCTATGAAAGGTTGGGATCAATTTTTAAATCAATTATACGGAGTTTTAATAGTCGGTGCAGCATGCACTATAGCTTCTTTTTTAATTCTATTTGTAATGAAAAAAGTATCTGGAATTCGAGTGAGTGCTCAAGATGAAGTTGAAGGACTGGATATACACGAACACGGAATGTCTGCGTACTCAGATTTTCGATTGAACGAACATTAATCTATTTCAACTTTTTTAAAGGTTTTTATTCCTGCTTTAATAGCTATGTCTAGATGATTTTTTCTAGGAGTTATAGGGCAGGAATATTTTTCATTATAGGCACAATATGGATTGTAAGTGTTGTTAAAATTCAATGTAAGTTTTCCATTGTTTATATCACTAATAAACAAATTCATATAACGTCCGCCACCATAAGATTCATCCCCACTTGTTAAATCTGTAAAAGGTAAAAACAGATAGTCTTTGAATTCTTGGCTATCTTTTTCTTCTTGACTTCTAAACAAACTTAATTGATGTGTTTTGCCAAGGAAATCAAAAGTTAATAGTCCATATTGTCTATAATCAACTTTATCTCCTTTTGTTCTAGCGAGTTTAAAAACAGGCGAATCAGGAGTTAATTCTAAGTTGGCTTCAATAATAAAAGAGGAATCAATAGGGAAAAAGTCTAGTCCTTTAAAGTTTTTTAAATCCTTTTTTTTGAGAGGTGATTTAGAAGCATCTTTAAAATAAGAATTCTGTTTTATTTGATATTCAGAATCACCAACAATGGGTCTCTTGCTTGACGAATTACATGAAGCAATCAATAGTGTGATTAAAATGACAACTATTTTTTTCATAATCTATTTTTTTGAAGTCCTTTCTAGAATTAAAAAATGTTGATCCATTACATTTCCTGCAAAAATAAGATTTCCAAATGTTGTAGCAACAGTAGAAGCAGACATTTCACTTCCATCTTCCATGTAGATTTGTTCTATTTTATAGTCTCCTTTTTTGTTGTATGCTATTTTGATAATTTCAGAAGGAGATTTTTCTTTTTTACCTTTTGCGTAAGAAGCAAATGTCAATAAACTCGGATGTGAACCAATCCAAATGCTTCCTTCTTTATCGAATTCTATGTTGTCAATTCCTGTTCCACAATCAATATCCTCTACAAAAGTTAGAGAACCATTATCATTTGTTTTGTACACCTTTAGTAAGAAACCTCTGGGTGAAGCTACAAACAATAAATTTCTATTCTTGTCATAATTAATTCCGTTTGCGTAGGCAATTCCATCTGCTACTTCAGAAAAGTTTTTACCATCAAAATACACAACGTTAGAAATGGCCAATCCTAAATAATCTTCAGCAAGTTTTCCGAATCCTTCTTTATATTTATGATCATTGGTAAAATAAAACCGGTCTTCATCTAAGAGTACAAGATCATTTGGACTATAAATTAGTTGATTCTTAATCCTCTTATGATGAGTAAATTGATCTTCAATCATTTTAAAAATTTCAATAAACTCACCTTCTTTTGTATGATTAATCGCTGCAATCGTATATATACTGTCTTTCTTATACATTGAAATTCCGTGAGGAGCAAAAGGTCTATCAAAATGTTTAGTCAAGTGAATGGTTTTAAAACCTAGAGACCTTAGATTTATTAAATACAATCCACCAACTTCTTGTTCTTCATTTGGGAATTTTCCTCTATCAGTAGATGATATAATTGCAAAACTATCAATACGACTTACCATAATATCTTCAGCACCCACCAAATTTATTTTTTTAAGAATTTTTCCTTCAAATTTATTTTCTATAGTTCTGAAATATCCTGTACTGACAAATATGTGATTAACATAAATTATAACCAATAAAATAATACTAAGTAATACGAAGTGTTTCCGTTTTAATTTTTTCATTAAGTAATATTTGTTGTAAAATACAGAAAGAAAATGATTTCTTGTTTTAAAAATTTATGTAATTTTATAGCATCAAAAGAATTTAATAATGAAAAATATCATCACATATATTTGTAAGCAATGGTCTTTTAAGAAGGACTGTCGGGTAAGCAATATGTTTTGATAATGTCAATATAAAATCAAACAATAAAAAAAGTCCGACTATTTAGTCGGACTTTTTATTTTATATCCGGTTTAGGATACATTCTGATGAATATCAGAATCTGTAATAACCAAACAAAATATCTTGGTAAGAATTAGGATTAACAATCAACGAAACCATGAAAAAATTATACTACAACTACTTAGAGACTTTTAAAGGGCTCTCTACCGAAGTATGGTGGTTGGCACTTATAACATTTATCAACCGATCTGGAACCATGGTGATTCCATTTTTATCTTTATATCTAACAGAAAGTTTGTCATTTACTTTTGAGAATGTGGGTTGGATTATGACATGCTTTGGTTTAGGTTCTGTGGTAGGTTCTTGGATTGGTGGTAAACTTACAGATAGAATAGGTTTTTATAAAGTAATGTGGATTAGTTTATTACTAACAGGTTTTCTTTTTATTGGATTGCAATTTTTAGAAACTTTAGAAGGAATTTGTATCGGAATTTTCTTGGTGATGTTAGTTGCAGATACCTTTCGTCCAGCTATGTTTACTTCTTTAAATGCATATAGCAAACCAGAGAATAAAACACGTTCTGTTACGCTAATACGTTTGGCTATTAATTTAGGTTTTTCAGCAGGACCTGCTATCGGTGGTTTTGTTATTACAACAATTAGTTATAAAGGTTTGTTTTGGATGGATGGTATTACTTGTTTAATAGCAACACTACTTTTGATTAAAGTATTACATCCTAAAAAAGCAAGAGTTCTTGATGAACAAATAGTTGAAAACCCAAAGTCTATAAAAAGCGATACACCTTTTTGGATCTTTTTTGTTGCTATGTTTATTTTCGGATTTGTGTTTTTGCAATATTTCTCTACCATGCCTTTATATTACAGGGATGTTCACAAATTATCAGAGTTTGATATTGGTTTGTTATTAGGAATGAATGGTTTCTTAATTTTTGTTTTTGAAATGCCGTTAATTAAATGGTTGGATGATTCTAGCTATTCAAAAGAATTATTAATTCTCATAGGTCTTTTTATGACAGGATTAAGCTTTGGTGTTTTATTAATAACCTCTTGGATTGGGATTTTAATCATTGGAATGTTATTAATGACTTTTGGAGAAATGATTGCTTTTCCATTTTCAAATGCGTTTGTGATGGAAAGAGCCAAAAGAGGAAAGCAAGGTGAATACATGGCTTGGTATACCATTTCATTTTCTGCAGCACATATTTTCGGACATAATTCTGGTATGCAACTCATAAATCAAATAGGGTTTAATGATACATGGGTTATAATTACAGGAGTTTCTGTGATCGGAGTTTTCTCACTAATAGTATTAATAAGAATTTTAAAACAAGAAAAATTAAGTATATGAAATTAAATCAAGTTACAATTCCATCCATCGATGTTTTGAAAGGAACAGCATTTTATCAAAAATTAGGATTGAAATTAATCGTAGACGCAAGACCGCGTTATGTACGTTTTGAAATGCCAGACGGTGATGCAACGTTGTCTTTGCATGTGGTTGATGAACTCCCTTCTGGACATGGAATTTCTGTCTATTTCCAAAATGAAAATCTAGACAAAGTTGTTAAAGAACTCCAAGAAAAAGGAATTCATTTTGATTTAGAACCAACAGATCAACCCTGGTTATGGAGAGAAGCTCGTTTAAAAGATCCTGATGGAAATCAATTGATTATTTACAGTGCAGGAGAAAATAGAAAAAATCCACCTTGGCGGATTTAGTTTTTGTTTCGTAATTCATTTCTTCTCATTGGCATTCCATCAATGAAGGTAAAGAGTTTTTGAGATGATAAAAAGTTAGCTTGTTTCAATTTTATTCCACCATCCAATCCAATCAAAACAATTTGAAAGTTAGATTTTTTGGTTTTGAATTTAGAGTAAAGACGAGTATTTAGTTGTTTCTTTTGAGTTGTTGAGGTTTTAAAATACTCTGGTAATACTTGGTAGATAACGAGCTTTCTTTCTTTTAGACCTTCAGCATCTTTTATTAACTCATTCCATTGTTTTGAAGCTAAATCAGAATGAGTTTTAGAAACTATTAAAACAACTCTTTTTTCCCATTGATGTTTTCTGATTTCTTGTGCTTGTAATTTTCCTAGAAACAAAATAAATATGATGATAAGAAATCTCATGTAATAGATTCTTTATTGAATTCTACTTTTTTAGTTTTATTTTCTTGTTATTCTCGAATCTAAATTCATTCAAATCCTTTAATCGTGAAGCGATTTTTTCTTTCCATTTGGTAATCTTTTGCTTATTTCTTCCACCTTCAGTTTCTCTCATTAACTCTAATCGAATTTTAGAAAATTCTGAGATGATTTCATTACTAATTTTGTTCACTATGTCAAAACCTTTTGAAATCTTTCGGTTGTCTTTTAAGATTCTTTTTCTGAATTTTCGTGCTTGTATTTCCGCAAGATCAAACTGCATTTGTTGAAAATCAATTTGCTTGTCAATACTTTCAACTTTCGTAGTATCTATCCAAGAGGCATTTCCTAAAAATAAATTCTGAATATTTTTATTCAGATTTCGTTTCATAAAATCAAATCCACTTACAGAATGAGAAATCATTAATTGACTATAAACAGCATCATTTGTATTGTCAGTAGTTTTGATTTTAAAATCATCAACAGTCAACTTTAAAGTAGCGCTCCAATGTTTCTGTCCTTCCTGTAATTCTTGACCAAAACTTAGATTTAAACAACTTATAACTATGATAATTGTTAAAAATATTTTTCTCATTCAATATTGTGTTTTTTAGCAGTTTAATAAAATGATCTACAAAGGTAAAGCTTACTTAAAATTAGAAGTATTTTATGTGCAAAAATTTATACGATATAAGACTTTTCATCAAACTTCTAATTAAAAACCTAGAGAGTTAGAATTAAATAATAATTACTGTTTAATTACATATTTAGTTTTTTCACACTGAGCAAATTGCTCATTTTTTTTAAATCCAATTTGATTAGTCTTAGAAAATTCGGAAATTAATTGTGGGTATTCTAACCTTTTTTATTTGTTACATTGCTATTAATAACACGAAAGAAGTAGGTTTTAATTTTTCCGTTTGGATCAAAATAAAATTTATGAAGAATACTAATATGAGGGTTGTCAATTTCCCACGTAAAGTTGTTTTTTGCAAGATACTTTCCAATGCGTTGGTGTAATTCGACCCAAGATTTCTTTACTTTTTGATAATCTTTTTCAGAAATTTTTGGGTTCAGAAGGTTTGGGTGAGTCTTGTCTAAATTTAACTTACTATATTCATTAAATTCAGTTTTATTATCAAAATCATAGGTTTTAGTAGTTGTTACTTTTGAAATATTATTTTTTGTCGAAGATTCATTACAACTCATTAACAAACCTGCTAGGATAAATAAGTAAATTTTAGATTTCATTTTTTTATTTTATGTTTATGATAAGATGGAAACAAATAATTTGTCCTCTATTTACCACAAGCTAGTTCTAATTTTTTTAGATGAGGTTTCATATAAGGAAGTATGTTATTGTATAACATTTTATATTGCCATTTTTAACCTAATCAATGACAATTATTTAAAATGCAATTGCTTGTCAGTCAGTTTATTAATTCGTAGTGTTTTAAAATCTCTAAAATAGTTTTGATACAATCGCCAAGGTAATTTAGAACCTTGTCTCGGAAATTCGTGTTCACTTCTGTGAATGTAACCTGAGTTTAAATTCAATAAGGGAATCGTTTCCATCTCATCATCTAAGACAGTAGGTGTAAATGAGCTGTACTTTTTTTGGTCCATATACTTTAACAATCTACCAGCATATTCGCTTGTCAAATCACTTTTTAATGTCCAAGAAGCATTGGTGTAGCCAGCAAAGAAAATACAGTTGGGTAAATTACTCAACATCAAACCTCTATAGGTTAAACTTTTAGAAATATCAAAAGCAGTGTTATCAATAGATATTTTTGCACCACCAAAAGCCAGCAATTTTAATCCAGTAGCAGAAATTACAATATCGGCTTCTAAATGTTTTCCAGATTTGGTTGTGATTCCGTTTTCTGTAAAAGTTTCAATTTTATCGGTAACAACATTCGCTTTTCCTTCTTGTAAAGTGGTAAACAAATCACCATCTGGAGCGACACAAAATCGTTGATCCCAAGGTTTGTAATTGGGTTCAAAATGTGGTTTTGCTGGATAATCTCCTAAGTGTTTTTGAGCTCCTTTCACCAACAATTTTTTCATTGTTTTAGGCCACATTCTGCATGCATTAAAAAAGATAATCTGAATGACAATATTTTTAAAACGAATTACTTTATGTGCTACTTTTTTCGGTAATATTTTTTTAAGGAAATTAGCAACTTTATCTTTGTTAGGAAAGGCGCCAACATATGTTGGAGATCTTTGTAGCATGGTTATTTCTGCTGTTTCTTTTGCCATTTTAGGAACAATGGTAACAGCAGTAGCTCCACTTCCAATTACAACTACTTTTTTGTTTTTGTAATCCAAATCTTTTGGCCATAATTGAGGGTGAATTACTTTTCCTTTGTAGTCTTTAATACCAGGAAAATCTGGAGTGTAACCATTTTTATAATTGTAATATCCTGTGCATACAAAAAGATAATTGCATGTAAACTTTTCTTCCTTGTTTTGAGTGTTAGTTGTTAATTTCCAAATACTTTTTTCGGTATCAAAATTAACAGTAGTTACTTTCGTATTATACTGAATTTTCTCTCGGATTTTATATTCATCAGCAGCTTCGTTTACATATTCTAAAATACTAGGAGCATCTGCAAATGATTTTGGATTGTCCCAAGTTTTGAAAGAATACCCAAAAGTGTACATATCAGAATCTGAACGAATTCCTGGGTATTTAAATAAACTCCATGTTCCACCAATTTCTTCTCTTGCTTCTAAAACTCGATATGATTTGTCTGGATTTTTACGTTCTAAATGACAAGCAGCTCCGACTCCAGACAATCCAGCTCCTACAATAATAATATCTGTATGATTCATAAATTATTTTAAGACAGAAAACTCAATGGATGAATCTGTAAATACTGTATGTGTTTGGTTTTTAAAATCTTTTTCTTTGGCTTTGTAAATATTATCCACATACGTTTGTGGATTCAAATCAATTAAAGGAAACCAAGTACTCTGAACTTGAACTTGCAATTTGTGTCCTTTTTTGAATGTGTGAAATACATCTTGTAATTTGATATTTACATTAGTCTTTCTATTCGGAACAAAGGGTTCTGGATTCTCAAAACTATTTCTAAATCGACCACGCAATACTTCACTTCTTACCATTAAATGATAGTTACTCATCTTTAGATGTTTCTGCATAGATGTATTTTTCTTATCGTTTTTAGCATCAGCAGGATGTACATCAATTACTTTCACAACCCAATCTGCTGCTGAACCAGTGGTAGCAACTTTTAGTTTTGCCATAATATCTCCAGCAAGAGTAAGATCTTCAGTCAAAATATCGGTTTCAAAAACCAAAACATCTGGTCTTCTTGCTGCAAAACGTTGATCGTCTGTCATGTATTTTCTTGGAGTAAAGACTGTTTTAATATCTTCAGAATAAGGAACCGGACGTTTTAAATCACTAATAAATTTGATACCTTTTGTTCTTTTTTTAATAGAAGTTAATTCTTGATTATCAGACAAAAACATACTTTGTTTTGTCACATTTTCTGGTGGCCAACTATCATAAGTTTTCCATTCTCTTTTTCCAGAATCAAATACGTAAGCTTCTGGCAAACCAGAATTTTTATCTCCTTTTCCTTTTAAGAAATGATTGAAGAATTTAGTCTCTATGTTGTCTTGGAAAAATTCAGAAATAGAATCTCCAAAGTAATAGTTTCCTACGATATTTTTACCTCTTCTTCTTGCCCAAGCTCCATGATCCCAAGGACCAAAGACCAACGTGTTGTAATTGTCTTTTCCGTGTTTTTCAATTCCTTTGTATGTTTCTAACGGACCATATAAATCTTCTGCGTCAAACCAACCACCGACAACCATTGTTGCAACAGTAGAAGGAACTTTATCCATGTGTTGGATAATTCCTTTGCTTTTCCAAACCTCATCATAATTTGGATGTTCAACAATCTCCTTCCAGAAAAAATCATCAATTCTGTTTTCGTCTTGCGGAGTTTTAGAATCTAATTTATCGTATTGAAAAGATTCATTCAAATTAGACAAAGGTCCTTTGTCTAAGAAAAATTGATATTGATCTTGTGTATCCATTTTTGGTAAGGAATACCAAGAAGTGTCTGTTGGTGTGTCTTTGAAAGTCCCAAACAATGGAATTGCTCTAAAATAACTCAACAAAAAGGCACCGTTATGATGAAAATCATCAAAGAAAAAATCTCCAATACTTGCTTGTGGAGAAGCAGCTTTTAATGCTGGATGAGCATCAATAGTTGACGTTGTTGCATAATGTCCAGGATATGAAATTCCCCAAGTTCCTACTTTACCATTGTTGTTGTCTACATTCTTAATTAACCATTCTATGGTATCATAAGTATCTGAAGGTTCATCAGTTTGTGTAGAATCTTTTTTGTTTGGAATGTAAGCTCGCATATTATCGTAAACTCCTTCACTCATCCAACGACCTCTAACATCTTGATAGACAATAATGTTTCCTTCTTTCATTAAGTTTACATTGGGTCCAATTCGAGTTCTCATTTTTCCTTCACCATAAGGTCTAGAACTATAAGGTGTTCTTTGCATTAAAATGGGATATTTTTTACTCTTATCCTTGGGAGAATAGATTGTGGTATGAAGTTTCACACCATCTCTCATAGCAATATCTACTTCTTGTTTCGTGTAATTATCTTGTACAAATGTGTCTTCTTTTTTTTCTACTTCTTTAGTCTCACAATTTGAGAATGAAAATATTAGAATAAATAGGAACAGAATTTTGAAAGTATATTTCATTTGAGTTGGTTTTTTAATGCTCGTAAATTTACAAAACTAAAAGTGAAATTTCCTTAACATACATTCAAATTGAAACTGTACTTTTATAACAGGAGATTTATTTTTTTATAAGAGATGAAAAACTATTATTTGATTTTAGTATTGATTTTGATGATAAGTTGCGAATCAAAACCAGAAGAGAAAACTGTTAGTGATTATGAAAAAGCAATATCTAAAATACAACCAGATAGATACAATGTGGCTTTTTTAATTATGAACGGAACCTATAATACAGAGCTAACTGCACCGTATGATATTTTCCAACATACCGTTTTTAGACAAGGAATCAAACCGATGAATGTGTTTATGGTGGCAAACACCAATGAGTATATTACAACTTTTGAGGGAATGAAAATTCAACCTGATTTTAATTACACAAAAGACAGCTTACCTAAAATTGATGTTTTGGTGATTCCGAGTGCAGAACATCATTTAGATATTGACTTAGATGATGTTGCTATGATTGATTTTGTCAAGAAAATTGATAAAGAAGCAACTTTCATGACCTCTCATTGTGATGGTGCTTTTGTGTTGGCCAAAGCAGGATTATTAGAAGGTAAAGTCCTTACGACATTTCCATCAGATATAGATAAAATGAGAGCCATGTTTCCAACGTTAGATATTAGAAAAAACGTATTGTTTGTTCATGATGGAAAATATATTACATCTGCTGGTGGCGCTAAATCTTTTGAAGCTGCTTTGTATTTATCTGAATATTTATATGGACCAGAAATTGCCAGAAGTCTAGCAAAAGGTTTAGTCATCGATTGGAAATTAGACCAAGTTCCACATATCATCTTGAATGATTAGAAAATTGTATTTTTAGCTTTCTTAAATTTTACTTCAACTATTATTATGAGAAAAATAGTATTTACACTTTTAGTTTGTGTAGGATTCAGCGTTTCTGCACAAGATTATTTTTTTAAAGACAAAGCACCTTTTGATTCAAAGATTCCAACTCCAGAACAATTTTTAGGATATCCAATAGGAGAACAACATACACGTCATGATTTAATTGTGGCTTACTTTGAAAAGTTAGCTGAAGTTTCTGACAAAGCTGCTATTGAAATTTATGGATATACACACGAAAGAAGAAAATTGGTAATGTTGCGAATTTCAACTCTTGAAAACATCAAGAATTTGGAAACAATCAAAAGTAAACATTTACAATTTGTAAACCCAAATCAAAATTCTAAAAATTATAATGAAGTTCCAGTATTTATTCAACTAGGTTATAATGTACATGGAAATGAACCTTCAAGTTCAGAAGCCGCTTTGTTAACAGCTTATACTTTAATAGCTTCAAACAGTGCAGAAGTAAAAAAATACTTAAATAATTCTGTTGTTTTTATCGATCCAACTATCAATCCAGACGGAAGGGATCGACACACACAATGGGCTAATCAGTTTAAAGCTAAGAATTTAGTATCTGATAACATTGATGCAGAACACAATGAAATGTGGCCAAGAGGAAGAACAAATCATTATTGGTTTGATTTGAATCGTGATTGGTTATTGGCTGTTCATCCAGAAAGTCAAGGGAAATTAAATTGGTACCACAATTGGTATCCAAATGTGGTGACAGATTTTCACGAAATGGGAACCAATAGTCATTACTTTTTTGAACCGATGAAACCGATTGGTTCTGCTGATCCAATTATGCCTAAAGAAAATTATGAAGATTTAAATAATTTTTTTGCTCCTTATTATGTAAAAGCGTTAGATAATATTGGTTCTTTATACTACACAAAAGAATCGTTTGATGGAACCTATCCAGGTTACGGATCTTCATATCCAGATTTACAAGGAGCTTTGGCTTTGTTATTTGAACAAGCAAGTTCTAGAGGTCATGTACAAGATACAGATTATGGAAAAATCACATTTCCATTTACAATCAGAAACCAATATCAATCTAGTATTGCAACGATTAAAGCTGCTGTTGAAAACAAAGAAACCTTACGAAAATATCAACAAGACTTTTTTAAATCTGCAGTTACAAAAACCACTAAATCAGGTTTTATGGCCTATGAATTTGGTGATGAATATGATAAAAACAGAAACAAAGCATTTATTGATTTCTTATTGAAACATAAAATAAAAGTGTACAAAAATGAAACTCGTTATGTGGTCCCTTTAAAACAACCACAACACCGAATGGTACAAACCATGTTCGAAACCTATAGCAAATACAGAGATAGTGTTTTTTATGATGCATCTGCTTGGAGTGTTTCTAATTTTTACAATATGAAAGCTAAAGGATTGCGAAAAGCAAGAATTGGAAGTGCAATTACTTCGACAGAAAACTTCATATCTAATTCTTCTGTAACAAAAACTGACTATGCATATTTATTAGATTGGGATGATTACAATGCTCCAGCTGCTTTAACCTATATGCAACAAAAAGGGATCAAAGCATCTGCAGCTTATAAAAAATTCTCATCCTTTACCAATGATGGAAAAAAGGATTTTAACTATGGAACCATCATGATTCCAGTAAGTAAACAAGATATTTCATCTGCTGAAGTCTTTAAAATTGTTATAGAAGCACAAGAAAAATTCAATGTTCCTTTGTATTCAACAACAACTGGATTTAGTGTTAAAGGAGTTGATTTAGGAAGTAATAATTTTAGGAAAGTTCAAGATCCAAAAGTTGCGATGTTAATTGGTGACGGTGTTTCTTCTTATGAAGCTGGAGAAGTTTGGCATTTATTGGACACGCGTGTTCATATACCTTTAACAAAAATAATGATGCGTAATTTTAGAAGAGCTTCTTTGGACAATTACAACACTCTAGTAATGGTGTCTGGTAGTTATTCTCAATTAGATTCTGTTCAAAAAGGAAAACTCAAATCTTGGATCGGAGAAGGAAACACTTTGGTTACTATAGCAAGAGCCTCTCAATGGGCTATTAGAAACAAGATTGTTAAAGAAAAACTAACAACAAAACCTAAGTCAAAAGAGAATTCCAAAGAAGTCAAAAGATTACCTTATGTTGAAGCTTCTGAACATATAGGAAGAGAACGTTTAGGAGGTGCAATTTTTGAAGTGGATTTAGACATTACTCATCCTTTAGGTTTTGGTTTCAGAGAATCAAAACTTCCAGTTTATAAAAATAATACAGTTTTTTTAACTCCAAGTAAAAGCCCGTATGCAACAGTTGCTAAGTATTCTAAAAATCCACATATAGATGGCTTTATTTCTAATAAAAATTTAGAAACTTTTTTGAAACCTTCTGCTTCTATTATAGTAAGTCCAGTTGGCAGAGGAAGAGTTGTTCTTTTTGCCGATAATCCAAACTTTAGAGGTGCTTGGTATGGAACGAACAAACTGTTTTTGAATGCTTTATTTTTTGGAAATAGAATTTCTGTTCCTAGATAATTACAAACCTACATGATGAAAAAAATAAACTTACTGATTGCTTTGCTATTTGTTATTAATGGATTTTCTCAAAAAGATTATTTAGGAGAAGGGCCATTTAACCAATTAATTATAAGAGGAGTTACCTTGATAAATGGAGATGGAGCTCCACCTAGAGGTCCAATGGATATTGTAGTTGAAGGAAATAAAATTGTATCGATTCAAGCAGTTGGTTATTCTGGAGTAAAAATAAAGAAAGTTTCTCGTCTAAAATTAAAAAGAGGAGGAAAAGAAATTGACGCAAACGGAATGTATTTATTACCTGGATTTGTTGATATGCACGGGCATATTGGTGGAAGCAGTCAAGGAGCAAGTCCAGAGTATGTCTTTAAGCTTTGGATGGCTCACGGAATTACTACGATTCGTCAACCTAGTGGAATTGATGCGAAAGATTTAAAAAAGAAAAGTGCTGCTAACAAAATAGTAGCACCTAGAATTTTCGATTACGTTGGATTTGGTTCTGGTGCAAAAAACGGAATTAACACTCCAGAAGAAGCAAGAGAGTGGGTAAGAGAAAATGCAAAAAAAGGAGCTGATGGAATTAAATTTTTTGGTGCAGAACCACAAATTATGAAAGCTGCTTTGGATGAAAATAAAAAGTTAGGTTTAGGTTCTGCTTGTCATCATGCACAATTAAGTGTAGCTCGATGGAATGTTTTACATTCTGCTAGAGCTGGATTAACATCAATGGAGCATTGGTATGGATTGCCAGAAGCTCTGTTTGAAGACAGAACTGTTCAAAATTATCCATTAGACTATAATTATAGAAACGAGCAACATCGTTTTGAAGAAGCAGGAAAATTATGGGCTCAAGCAGCAAAACCGTATTCTGATCATTGGAATAAAGTAATGAATGAATTGTTGGCACTAGATTTTACTTTAGACCCAACATTTAATATTTATGAAGCAAGTAGAGATTTGCATAGAGCACGAAGAGCAGAATGGCATGAAGATTATACGTTACCTTCTTTATGGAAATTCTATGAACCTAGTAAAATATCACATGGATCTTACTGGCATAATTGGGGAACTGAACAAGAGGTTGCTTGGAAAAAGAATTATCAATTATGGATGACTTTTATTAATGAATATAAAAATAGAGGAGGTCGAGTTACAGCAGGTTCAGATTCTGGTTTTATCTATCAACTGTATGGATTTGCTTACATACGAGAATTAGAATTGTTACGTGAAGCTGGTTTTCATCCTTTAGAAGTCATCAGAGCTGCAACTTTAAATGGAGCTGAAGCTTTAGGGTGGGATGACAAAATTGGATCTATTCAAGTAGGAAAATTAGCAGATTTTGTGATTGTTGAAGAAAACCCATTACAAAACTTAAAAGTTTTGTACGGAACTGGAGCTGTTCGTTTAACCAAAGACAATAAAGTGATAAGAGCTGGTGGTGTAAAATACACCATTAAAGATGGAATTGTATATGATGCTAAAAAACTCTTATTAGACGTTAAGAAAATGGTAGATAAAGAAAAGTCAAAAATCAACTGGAAGTTAAAGCAACCTGGAATGAAATAATAAAAAAGGCGACTCAAAAGAGTCGCCTTTTTTATGTAATTATTTTAAATTATCCTTTTAACCAAGCGTTTCTTAGTTTTAATTTTGGACTTTCCTCAGGTAAATCCTCAACTTTTAAGCTTTTAGAAACAGCTGTTGGTTTGATGTACTTTCCTTCTAAAGTCATAGTTTTTCCATTTCTTAATACTTCCATTTTTATAGTATCTCCTTCTTTCCATTGAAAAGATTTACCAACAACAGTTCTTAGATTTTCTAATGTAAAAGGATCTCCATTAACTATTTTTGCAATGTCACCAGGTAAAACTCCAAGTGATTTTAAACCATTATTTGTTCTCTGAATAAAAACAATTTCACGTTTTTCATTCACATCTAGAAAAGGTTGTCTTTTTGCATCAAAGAAATAAGAAACATTTACAGTTTCGGTTTTTTCACTGATACCTACTTTATCAAAATACGTTGAGTATTTTATAGGTGTCGTTCCTTGAACATGATTTTTAAAGAAATCTCCAACGGCAGGATAGGTCATTTTAGTAATCTCTTCTATTATTTTATCGTCTTGAAATGGTTTTTTAGAACCATATTTTTTTGATAAGTCTAACATTAAATCTCTCACCCCATAAGTTCCGTCGCTTTCTTCACGTAAAATGATATCTAAGGTCATACCTATTAAAGCTCCCTTCATGTAAACATTACTGTAATTTTTTGCATACTTATCTTCTAAGATGTTTTTGCTCATTTCTGTAAAAGACATAGTATCATCAAATCGTTTAGAAGTTGTAATCTTTCCAAACATTCTGTTGACAAATGTTTGTTCATCAATTAATCCTTGATTTACTTGAAATAGGTTTGCAAAGTATTCTGTAATTCCCTCATACATCCATAAATGTTTGGACATGTTTGGCTCGTTAAAGTTAAACGAGTGAATCTCTTCAGAGTGAACAGACAGTGGAGTTACAATATGAAAAAATTCATGAGAAACAGTTCCATTAATCATTCCATTTGCTAGTTGTTGTTTTGTATATGATTCAGGGTAAACAACAGTAGTTGATGAAAGGTGTTCTAAAGCACCAAAGCTATTCCAAGGAAAAACTTTTTGGTCAAATAAATACAACAAAATATTGTATTCGTTTGTTGTTTCAAAACCTTCTAAAAAGTTTGTTTGAGCTTTCACCATTTTCTTCAAATCTTCCTCCATATCTTTTGCAGAATGAATGTTGTTTGGTGAATAAACAGCCATGGTGACTTCAACTCCATTCATGGTAAAACTAACCGAATTTTTAGGTGCATACATGATTGGATTGTCTGAAACTTCATCATAACGAGAAGCAACAAAGATATCTTTTGTATTATCTTCTTTGGTTGTGTTTTTATTAATGAGAGATGTTGTTTCATACAAATTATCTGGATGAGTTATTGTAATTTCATATGGATATTCCTTTTTTCCATCAAAATATCCTACGAATCCTGGTAAGTTTAAGAAAAAGTTTTTTCCTTCATCAATATTGGTTCCAGCCATCACATAGATGTTGTGTTTCTTTTTAGAATCAAAAGTGTCATCTACCCAATAACTTATTTTGTCAAGTTTTTTTGCACCTTTTATTTCCCAAGAATTTGTGTCTAATCTCTGATAGATTAGTTCCTCTCCTTTATAGTTATATGCTTTAAAATCTGATACAAATTTCCCGTAATTACTTATTCCGTATGTTCCAGGAACGATAGCAGGAATTCTGTAGATAACAACATCGTCTTTAATTTTTTTTGGGTCTACATTTACTTGAACTTTATCATCTTTTAAAATGTTAAGGTCAATAGCAACTTGAATAGTTTGCTTTTCTTTACCTGATATTTTTGAAGATGAACAACTTGCTAAAAATGTGATAGCAATTAGCCCTAAGAGTAATTTTCTCATTTGTTGGTTTTTTTTAGTTTTTGATAAGACGTTAAATAGTACTGAATGTTACAATGTTAAATGTAAATCTACGGAATTCATAAAATTCTATCATTCAAATTATTATATTTATCATTCTAAAAAAAATCATTATGAATTCAGGAATTTCAAAATGATCAATCTTTCAGAAGATTTGCTTTCGTTTTATTTTTGTCTACTTCGGACTATCTATTTCTTCTTTCTATATTTCTTTTTTGCCATATACAACATCACTTGTAAGATGGATTAATTATCATATACAATCTATACCTGTTTGGGTTGCAGATAAATTTTTTGGGATAGAAATTACTGTTTTCCCTGGTGGAAGTGGAGACACAACGTACAACTATGTTGAGGTGCTTACTTTTTTTATGATCGCTGTTCTTGTCTCTATTATTTGGTCAGTGCTAGATAGACTACGACTCAATTACAAAAGACTACTGTTGTTTTTTAGCATTTATGTAAGCTACTATGTGGCACTTAATATGTTTTCGTATGGATTCTCTAAAATATTCTATTTGCAATTTTCTGCACCTTCATTCTTAAGGTTATTACAGCCTTATGGTTCTTCATCACCTATGGGAATTGCCTGGGCCTTTATGGGAGTCTCAAAGACATACACAATGTTTTCAGGATTTGCAGAAGTATTAGGAGGCTTACTTTTATTACATAGGCGTACTCGAACTTTTGGAGCTTTGACGGTATTTTGTGTGATGTTAAATGTGTTTATGATGAATATGAGTTATGACATACCAGTAAAACTCTTTTCTTTTCATTAGATGATTATGATGTTGTTTGTCTTTTCTTTAAACTACAAGAGAATTTTCAATCTTTTTAGCCTAAAAAAGCAATTAAATGTATCGAGTCCAGTTCGTAGATATTTCAATAATAAAAGAGTAAGTATTTGAGTCTGGGTTTTCAAAATTTTGTTTTTAGGCTATGGGTCATATACAATGTTTAATAATAATTTTGAGTATGCAAATCAAGTGAAAAACACACCAAAACCCATATTATATGGTATTTACGATGTTGAATCTTTTGTAGTTAATAAGGATACAATTCCTCCTTTATTGACAGACAAAACTCGTTGGAAAAAAATAATTAGTGACGGTAAATGGTTTTCAGATTACATTATAGTAAAAAGAATGAATGATCAAACTACTTGGTACAAACATGAAATAGATACCTTAAAAAACACCATAAGATTAGTTAGTACTCAAGATAGTACAGATGTCTTTCATCTACATTATATGAAAAATGATAGTGTTTTGACATTCAAAGGACTTTGGAAAAAAGATTCAGTAAATATAAAAATGGACAAGTTTGATTTAACAAACTTTAGGTTAACCAACAGAGGCTTTCATTGGATTAATGAGCACCCTTATAATAGATAAAAAAAGCCTAACAATTTGTTGGGCTTTTTTCTTTTTTATAGTGCTTACATATTTCTTCTGTACTGACCACCAACTTCAAATAAAGCTGAGGTAATCTGACCTAAAGAACAAACTTTCGTTGCCTCCATCAATTTTTCGAATAAGTTTTCATTCTGAATCGCTGCTTCTTGTAAAATCTCTAACTGATTTGACACTTTATCTTCGTTTGCTTTGTTAAGGTTCTCTTTTGTTTTGATCTGGAATAACTTTTCTTCTTCAGTAGCTCTTATCACTTCTGCTGGTTGAACTGCTGGAGAACCTTTAGAACTTAAGAAGGTGTTTACTCCAATAATTGGAAACTCACCCGTATGTTTTAGAGTTTCGTAATACAAACTTTCTTCTTGAATTTTAGAGCGTTGATACATTGTTTCCATCGCTCCTAAAACACCACCACGTTCAGTAATTCTGTCAAATTCTGTTAAGACAGCTTCTTCAACCAAATCTGTTAATTCTTCAATGATAAACGAACCTTGTATTGGGTTTTCATTCTTTGCCAATCCTAACTCTTTATTGATGATTAGTTGAATTGCCATAGCTCTTCTTACAGATTCTTCAGTTGGAGTTGTAATGGCTTCATCATATGCATTTGTATGTAATGAATTACAGTTATCATAAATTGCATATAGAGCTTGTAAAGTTGTTCTGATATCGTTAAAGTCAATTTCCTGAGCATGTAATGAACGACCAGAAGTTTGAATATGATATTTTAACATTTGTGCTCTAGGATTTGCATTGTATTTGTACTTCAATGCTTTTGCCCAAATCTTACGAGCAACACGACCTATAACAGCATATTCTGGATCGATTCCATTAGAGAAGAAAAATGATAAATTCGGTCCGAATTTATTGATATCCATTCCTCTTGATAAGTAGTATTCAACATAGGTAAATCCATTGGCTAATGTCAATGCTAATTGAGTAATTGGATTTGCACCAGCTTCTGCAATATGATATCCAGAAATAGAAACAGAATAAAAGTTGCGAACTTGTTTTTCTATAAAATATTCTTGTACATCTCCCATCAAACGCAATGCAAATTCAGTAGAAAAAATACAAGTATTTTGTGCTTGATCTTCTTTTAAGATATCTGCTTGAACCGTTCCTCTGACTTGTGCTAAAGTTTCAGCTTTAATTTTTGCATACACCTCAGCTGGTAAAACCAAATCTCCAGTTAAACCTAATAGCATCAATCCTAAACCATTATTACCCTCTGGCAAATCTCCTTGGTATGTTGGTCGTTCTAATCCTTTGGAATCGTAAAACTCTTTGAATTTTGCCTCAACAGTTTTCTCTAGTTTGTGTTCCTTGATGTACTTCTCACAATTCTGATCAATGGCAGCATTCATAAAAAATCCAAGTAACATTGGAGCTGGACCATTGATAGTCATTGAAACTGAAGTCATATGGTGACTCAAATCAAATCCAGAGTATAATTTTTTTGCATCATCTAAACAACAAATAGAAACTCCTGCATTTCCAATTTTTCCATAAACATCAGGTCTGTGACCAGGATCATTTCCATACAAAGTAACAGAGTCAAAGGCTGTAGATAAACGTTTTGCATCCATTCCTAAACTAACATAATGGAAACGTCTATTCGTTCGCTCGGGTCCACCTTCACCTGCAAACATTCTTGTAGGATCTTCACCTGTTCTTTTAAAAGGATACAACCCAGAAGTGTAAGGGAACTCACCAGGAACATTTTCTTGTAGATTCCATTGTAATAAATCACCCCAAGCTTCATATTTTGGTAAAGCTACTTTAGGTATATCAGAATGTGATAATGATTTTGTGTGTGTTTCTATCTTTATTTCCTTGTCTCTAACCTTAAAGGAATAAATTGGGTTTTTATATCGCTGAACTTTTTCTTGCCAATTCAAAATGATTTCCCAATTGTAAGGATCAAAATCCATTTTGACACGATCAAACTCACCAATTAATAACTTTAGAAAATCTTTATTAGTTTCAGTCTGAGCTTGTTGAAGACTCTCTTGTTCTAGGCCAAATTTTGATAGACTTAGATTGACTCCTGTAACAGATTCAATGGTTTTATATATTCCGTATAATTTCTGAGCAACTTTAACTTGATCATTCGCTTTCTTATCATAATTACGATTGTTTTCTGCAATTTCTGATAAATAACGAACTCTAGCTGGCGGAATTACAAAGATTTTCTCTGACATTTCTTTTGTGATTTCCATATCTGATTTTAAATCAGAACCAGTTTTCTCAACAAGTTTGTCCATGATGGCTTTGTACAGCGAATTCATTCCTGGATCGTTAAACTGAGAAGCAATTGTTCCAAATACAGGCATATCATCCATATGAACGTCCCATAAGTTGTTGTTTCTCATGTATTGTTTTTTCACATCTCGAATCGCATCCAAAGCTCCACGTTTGTCGAACTTATTGATGGCAACTAAGTCAGCAAAATCTAACATATCAATTTTTTCCAACTGTGTTGCTGCTCCAAATTCAGGAGTCATTACATATAAAGATGTATCAGAATGTTCAATAATTTCAGTATCTGATTGTCCGATACCAGAAGTTTCTAAAATAATTAAATCAAACTCAGCAGCTTTTAAAACTTCAACTGCTTCATTTACATATTTTGATAGTGCTAAGTTGGATTGACGAGTTGCTAATGAACGCATATAAACTCGTTCATTATTGATAGCATTCATACGAATACGATCTCCTAATAAAGCACCACCAGTTTTTCTTTTGGATGGGTCTACGGAAATTAATCCGATGGTTTTTTTAGGAAAGTCGATCAAAAATCGTCTTACCAATTCATCCACTAAACTTGATTTTCCAGCACCTCCAGTTCCAGTAATTCCTAAAACAGGAGTTTTAGATTTTTCATTTTTTTTATGGATAACATTCATGGTCTCTTTGGCAACTTCAGGAAAGTTTTCTGCAGAAGAGATGACACGAGCAATACTTCCAATTTCTTTTTTATCCAATCGATTAACTTCACCATTCAAAACATTACCAATGGCATAATCTGATTGTTTAACCAAATCATTGATCATTCCCTGTAAACCTAATTCACGACCATCATCTGGAGAGTAAATACGAGTAATTCCATAGTCCATCAATTCTTTGATTTCTTCAGGAAGAATGACTCCACCACCACCACCAAAAATCTTAATATGACCCGCTCCTTTTTCTTGCAATAAATCATACATGTATTTAAAGTACTCGTTGTGACCACCTTGATATGATGTCATCGCAATTGCATTTGCATCCTCTTGAATAGCACAATTAACTACCTCTTCAACACTTCTATCATGGCCTAAATGAATCACTTCAACACCTGTGGATTGAATGATTCTACGCATAATATTTATAGCGGCATCATGACCATCAAATAAAGATGCAGCTGTGACGATTCGTACTTTATGTTTGGGTTTGTAAGGAGCTATTTGTTCCATTCGTAAAAAATGTATGGTTTTGGGATTGCAATTTACGGAATTTTCAAAAAATAGTCGATTTTTTTGCAATCATAAAAATGTTATAGTTTTCAAAATATATATATTTGTTAAACTGTTTATAGATATCGCAAATGACTTTTCAAGAACACATACAACAAGGAATTCCAGATTCTCTTCCGTTAAAAAGGAAATATGATGTTTCCATAAATCATGCACCAAAACGGAAAGATATTTTAACGAATGATGAAAAGAAATTGGCTTTGCAAAATGCACTACGTTATTTTAAGCCAAAACATCATAAAGAATTACTTCCAGAGTTTTCTGAAGAGTTAGAAACCTATGGTCGTATTTATATGTATCGTTTTAGACCAGATTATAAAATATTTGCAAGACCTATAGATGAATATCCTGGAAAATCGTCTCAAGCAAAGTCTATAATGTTAATGATTCAAAACAATTTAGATAATGCTGTTGCTCAACATCCTCATGAATTAATTACATACGGCGGAAATGGAGCTGTCTTTCAAAATTGGGCTCAATATTTACTAACCATGCAGTATTTGTCTGAAATGAATGACAAGCAAACCTTGGTTATGTATTCTGGCCATCCAATGGGATTATTTCCTTCTAATAAAAATGCACCAAGAGTTGTTGTAACCAATGGAATGATGATTCCTAATTATTCGAAACCAGATGATTGGGAAAAAATGAATGCTTTAGGAGTTACTCAATATGGACAAATGACAGCGGGAAGTTATATGTATATCGGTCCTCAAGGAATTGTACATGGTACAACTATTACGGTATTAAATGCCTTTAGAAAGATTGGAAAATCACCAAAAGGAAATTTGTTTTTAACTGCTGGTTTAGGAGGTATGAGTGGAGCACAACCAAAAGCTGGTAATATTGCAGGTTGTATTACAGTATGTGCTGAAGTAAATGATAAAGCAGTACATACTCGTTTTTCTCAAGGTTGGGTAGATGAAAAAATTACTGATTTAGATACTTTAGTCCAGAGAGTTCGCAAAGCGAAAAATAATAAGGAAACAGTTTCAATAGCCTATCTTGGAAACATTGTTGATGTATGGGAGAAATTTGATGAAGAGAATATTTATGTTGACTTAGGCTCTGATCAAACATCTTTACATAATCCTTGGGCTGGAGGATATTATCCTCTTGACATTTCTTTTGAAGAAGCCAATACAATGATATCTGAAAATCCAGAGATATTCAAGGAGAAAGTTCAAGAAACTTTGAGGAGACATGCAAAAGCAATCAATAATCATACTGCAAAAGGAACCTATTTCTTTGATTATGGAAATGCATTCTTGTTAGAAGCAAGTAGAGCAGGAGCTACGGTTCATTTAGATGATAAAGGAAACTGTTGTTCGGCAAGTGAATCAAAATTGGGTAGTGAAGTATTCGCCTATCCAAGTTATGTTCAAGATATTATGGGACCTATGTGTTTTGATTATGGTTTTGGACCCTTTCGTTGGGTATGTGCTTCAGGAAAACCTGAAGATTTAGCTAAAACAGATCAAATTGCTTGTGAAGTTTTAGAAAAAATAAAACAAAACTCACCACCAGAAATTCAGCAACAAATGGCTGATAATATTCAATGGATACAAGGAGCTCAAGAAAATAGATTAGTTGTGGGTTCTCAAGCAAGAATTTTATATGCAGATGCAGAAGGTAGAATAAAAATTGCTCAAGCGTTTAACAAAGCTGTCAAAAAAGGTGAAATAGGACCCGTAATTTTAGGTAGAGATCATCATGATGTTTCAGGAACAGATTCACCTTACAGAGAAACATCTAATATCTATGATGGATCAAAATTTACAGCAGATATGGCGATACAGAATGTGATTGGTGATAGTTTTAGAGGAGCAACTTGGGTGTCCATTCACAATGGTGGAGGAGTAGGTTGGGGAGAAGTCATAAATGGAGGGTTTGGCATGTTTCTTGATGGTTCTAAAGTAGCTAAAAAGCGTTTAAAATCAATGCTTTATTGGGATGTAAACAATGGAATTGCAAGAAGAAGTTGGGCAAGAAATGACGAAGCAATTTTCGCTATCAAACGAGCAATGAAATCGGAAAACCAATTAAAAGTTACACTCCCTAATAATGTGGATTCATCGCTTTTGAATCATTTAAAATAAAAATGTTATGAAATTTTCTAAATTAGGTTTGTTATTAATTGTTTTAATACTTACTTCATGTAGTAGTTTACAAATTACTTCGGATTATGATACAGAGGTAAATTTCACTCAATACAAAACATTTGCTTTTTACAAAAAAGGAATTGATAAAGCAGAGGCATCTGATTTGGATAAAAAAAGAATTTTAAAAGCTATTGAAACCGAATTAATAAATAAAGGGTTATCAAAATCAACAAATCCAGATCTACTAATCACCTTCACTACCAAATCTAAAGAAAAAGTAAATGTGAATAATATGAATATGGGTCTTGGATGGGGTTGGGGATGGAATCCTTGGATGTTTGGTGGCATGAATACTGTAAACGTAAATCAATATACAGAAGGAACCTTACTAATAGATTTTTTAGATAGAAATAAAAATAGTTTAATCTGGCAGGGAATAGGTTCTGGTTCTTTAAGAATGAAAAATGCTGAAAAGAAAAAGGAAAGAATTAATGAATTTGTACATGAGATTCTTGAGAAATATCCTCCAACAAAAGAAAAATGATTCCTAAGCTCTCAAGATCGAGAGTTTTTTTATTTTGTTTAATTTTGCTTCATGTTTAAAAAAAGAATAGAACTAACTTCAGAAGATTTCTATTATAACGAACAAGGCTTTAAAGTTTTTACAGAAAAATATCATATAAAAAGAGGATATTGTTGTAAGAGTGGATGCAAGCATTGTCCTTATGGTTATGATAAGAAAACAGATTCTTTTAAATAAATTAGATTATGATTAAGAGCGTGAAAAAAACGAATACAATATTTACAATCATACTAATCGCATTTAGTGTTTTCTTTTGTAATAATACTCAAGCACAAGGACTGAAAGATTTATTATCTCAAGATCAAATATGAAAAGGGTTAAAAGAGGCTCTTGATCATGGAATTAAAAATCAAGTATCAAAATTGACACCCAAAGACGGTTTTTATAAAAATGATTTGGTAAAAATTCTATTGCCTAAAGAACTTCAAAAAGTTGACAAAAAGCTTAGAAGACTTGGAATGGGTAAATTAGCTGATGAAGGACTAATGTTGTTAAATCGAGCTGCAGAAGATGCTGTAAAAACAGCAACTCCAATTTTTGTAAATGCAGTAAAGGATATTTCATTTAAGGATGCGAAAAATATTTTATTAGGAGATAAAAATTCGGCGACTAAATATTTAAAACAGCAAACAAGCACCTATCTTTACAAAGAGTTCAATCCAGTAATAAAGAAATCATTCTCAAAAGTTGGAGCTGATAAGATCTGGAGTCAAATCATAAATCGATACAATAAATTGCCTTTTGTAAAAAAAGTAAATGCTGATTTAACAGATTACGTAACCAATGAAGCTCTATCTGGAGTATTTAAAATGATCTCTATTGAAGAGGAGGGAATTAGAAAAAAAATTGGATTAAGAGACACAAGTTTACTTCGAAAAGTTTTTGCTTTACAAGACAATTAGTAGAATTTAATTTCAAATTTTATCGTAATAAATTAGTCAGAGTCAATAATTTGCTTACATTTAAACAAATCATTTACAAATTGTCACGTTTATTACAAATAGAAACTTATCGAAATCACTTAGAGGATAGCTATAGGATGTTGATAGAAAAATCTAATGCTTACAAGTATATAGATGAAACAGAAAGCGATAGTGCTGCATTTAAAGCAATGAGAATCCGAACTAAGATTGATCAGATACTTTATCTAGAAAGAGAAAACTTATACTCGTTCTCGTAGTCTTTTAAAATAGTCAAAAGCCTTTATTAGTCTGGAGCCATACCAGCTAAACATTTCTCCATTTACACAAATTACTTTTGAGTTTGTTAGGACTTCTTTAATTTCAAGTTCATGCTTTTCCTCGAAAGGATAAGGCTCAGAGGATAATAAAATTAACACAGCTTTGTTGACTTTATAGAGTTCTTCTAACTCAATTTCTGGATATCTATCTTGATTAGAAAAAACATTTTCAAATTTGTTGAGTTCCAATAAATGATTGATAAAAGTATTGTTGCCAGCAACCATCCATGGGTTTCTCCAAATAAAATAAGCTGCTTTTATTATTGGTTTTTCCGAAATAAAATGTAAAAAACTTTGATACTCTAAGCGTATTTCTTCTTTAATGACATTAGCTTTTGTTTGACATCCAAAAATAATTCCGTAAACATTAATTATACCTAAAGTATCTTGTATTGTAAAAATGTCAGAAACATGAGTTGGAGAAATTTTAGAACATTCCTCAACAATTATCTCTGTGTTTTCCTCTTTGTTGCAAAGAATAATGTCAGGTTTAAGATCTTTTATTTTTTGAAACTTTACATGTTTTGTTCCACCAACTATTGTTTTGGTTTTTTTGGCTTCCAATGGATGTACACAAAACTTTGTAACTCCATTTACAGAATCTCCCAATCCTAAATCAAACAGTAATTCTGTTAAACTAGGAACTAAACATACAATTCTTTTAGGAGTAGATTTAAGGTGAATTTCACGACCAATTTGATCTGTAACTTTCATGATTTTTAAAGAAGTACTTCCATTTTCTTTTGAAGTTCTTTGGCTTTAATTGCTGCAGCTTCAGCATAATCTTCCTTAGTAGAAGCATAGATAATTCCTCTAGAAGAATTAATCAATAAACCAATATCTTCTGTCATTCCGTGTTTACATACATCCTCTAAATTTCCTCCCTGAGCACCAATTCCTGGAACCAATAAAAATGACTTTGGGACAATTTTTCTAACATCAACTAAAAACTCTGCTTTTGTTGCACCTACGACATACATTAGATTTTCAGAATTCTTATAAGATTTTGAAATCTCAAGTACATGCTTATAAACTTCTTTTTCATCAGATACTTTGGTTTGAAAATCAAATGCCCCTGCATTAGAGGTGAGTGCTAAGAGTATGGTGATTTTGTCTTTAAAAGCTAGAAAAGGCTCAACAGAATCTTTTCCCATGTAAGGAGTAACCGTAACACTGTCAAAATTTAAATCTTCAAAAAAAGCTTTCGCATACATAGAAGAAGTGTTTCCAATATCACCTCTTTTAGCATCTGCTATTGTAAAGATTTCTGGATAGTTTTGATTGAGGTATTTGATGGTTTTTTCTAAAGATTCCCAGCCTTTAATTCCGTATGCTTCATAAAAAGCAGTATTAGGTTTGTAGGCTACACAAAGATGATGCGTCGCATCGATAATTGCTTTGTTAAACTCAAAAATAGGATCATCTTTTTCTAATAAAAAGGATGGTATTTTAGATACATCAACATCCAAACCAATACATAAAAACGATTTCTTTTTTTTGATTTGATTTACTAATTCTGTTGTTAACATATTGTCTTTTAAAAGTTAGACAAAGATATCTATTTTTCAGTCTTTCTGCTATCTTTGTTTCAGTCACTATGGTTGGATATATTATTAATCGTTTGTTGTATGGAATAGTAACTCTTTTTGGAGTTGTTACGGTTATATTTTTATTATTTACGGTACTTCCGGGAGATCCAGCAAGAATGATGTTAGATCAGAGAGAAGATTCAGAACAATTAGCAGCTGTAAAGAAAAAATATGGTTTTGATCAATCAAAAACCACACAGTATTTTTATTATTTAAATGATTTATCTCCATTATCATTTCATAGCTCTAATCAAAATGATTATACATTTTTAGATGATGCTTATGCATATCAAAAACTATTTACAGTTTCTAATACAGATGTAGTTTTCAAATTTCCTTATCTACGAGAGTCATTTCAGAAAAACGGAAAATCAGTTTCTTCAGTCATAGGTGAAACATTACCAAATACAGCTGTTTTAGCAATTAGTAGTATATGTGTAGCTATTTTTTTTGGAATCCTATTAGGAGTCTTTTCCGCTCTTTTTAAAGATAAATTATACGACAGATTAATCTCAATTGTGAGTACTTTAGGTATGAGTGTTCCTTCCTTTTTTTCTGCAATTTTATTTGCTTGGTTTTTCGGATTTGTACTACACGAAGTAACAGGATTAGAAATGACAGGAGGCTTATACGAAGTTGATGATTTTGGTGAAGGAAAATCACTTCAATTTAAAAACTTACTCTTACCTGCGTTTGTTTTAGGAATTCGTCCTCTAGCTGTGATTATTCAGCTAATGCGAAATTCATTATTAGAAGTTTTGCATCAAGATTATGTAAGAACAGCTAAAGCTAAAGGACTGAGTACAAATAAAGTAGTGAAAAATCACGCGTTAAAAAATGCACTAAATCCAGTAATTACAGCTATTTCAGGTTGGTTCGCATCGATGTTAGCTGGAGCTGTATTTGTTGAGTATATTTTTAATTGGAATGGATTAGGAAAAGAAATTGTAAATGCATTGAATACTTTGGATTTACCTATTATTATGGGAAGTGTTTTAGTGATTGCCACCTTATTCATTGTAATTAATATTTTAGTGGATGTTCTTTACAGTTGGTTAGACCCAAGAGTTAGATTAGGATAATATGAAGAAGTTTTTGTGTTTAGTAAGTCTTTTATTCTTTTTGGTAAGTTGCTCAAAACCAACGGTTTTTTCAGAAGAATCCAAAGCAGAAAAGTTAGTATTACTTTCTGGAGAAGAAGTTGTTTTCAAAGATGTCCTCCAAAAACACAAAGGAAAAAAAATAATAATTGATATTTGGGCCTCTTGGTGTAAAGATTGTATAGTAAGATTGCCCAATCTAAAACAGTTGCAAAAAGATTATCCAAACGTAGCTTTTGTGTTTTTATCTCAGGATACAACTATTAAAAGTTGGAAAAGAGGAATTCAAAGATTTGGACTTGCGGGTGATCATTATTTTATGACTGAGAAAAAGAAAGGTCCTTTAGGAGATTTTTTAAATTTATGGTGGATTCCAAGATATGTTGTTATAAATGAACTTGGAGATATAACACTTTTTAAAGCCACAAAAATTACTGACAACAATATTATCGAAGCCTTAAAAAAATAAGTATTTTTATATATCGAACATAAAATATAAAATCATGAGAAAAAATATAGTTGCAGGAAATTGGAAAATGAATAACAACCTTTCTGAAACCACTTCACTAATAGAAAACCTAAAAGGTGAATTAGAAGGACAGGATTTGAATTGTAGAGTTATAGTTTCTCCTTCTTTTGTCAATTTATCAGCAGCAGTTCAATCTTCAAATAATTCATCAATTGAAGTAGCTGCGCAGAACATACATCAAAAAGAAAGTGGAGCTTATACAGGAGAAGTTTCTGCAGATATGTTAAAAGGAGTAGGAGTTAAAACCGTTATTCTCGGTCACTCTGAAAGAAGAGATTACTTCAACGAATCAGACGGATTGTTATCTGAAAAGGTTCAAACAGCATTAAAACATGATTTAGAAGTTATTTTTTGTTTTGGTGAAACACTAAAAGATAGAAAAGCAGAAAATGAATTGTTAGAAGTTTCTAGCCAAATAAAAAATGCATTATTTGATCTTCCTGCAGAATCATGGAAAAATATAATTTTAGCTTACGAACCTGTTTGGGCTATTGGAACTGGAGAAACTGCAACGCCAGAACAAGTGCAAGAAATACACAGTTTTGTCCGTAGAATTTTAAGCAAAAAATTTGGAGAGGAAGTAGGGAATTATACATCTATATTATATGGAGGAAGTGTAAAGCCAGCAAATGCAAAAGAGATTTTTTCTTGTGAAGACGTTGATGGAGGTTTGATTGGCGGTGCATCATTAAATGCAAAAGACTTTACGGCTATAATTAAAGCATTTTAATTGAAGCTATTTAATCATATTCTTTATTCTTCATAATATGGAATCTCTTTACATAGAATATTCCTTTGAAGTCGAACCTTTACAACCAGCAACAGAAATTTTAATTGCTCAACTGGGTGAATTGAATTTTGAAAGTTTTGTTGAGAATGAAAAAGGAATAGATGCTTACATTCAAAAAAAGCACTGGAATGAGTCAATTTTAGAGAATGTTTGGATTCTAAATTCTGAAGAATTCTCAATTCAATATCGATACAAAGAAATAGCGCAAACCAACTGGAATCAAGAATGGGAAAATAATTTTAGTCCTATTCAGGTAGATAAAAAAGTAAGTGTTAGAGCTCCATTTCATGAAAACCCACTTTTAGAATATGATATAATCATAGAGCCAAAAATGAGTTTTGGTACAGGTCATCATGAAACAACTCATATGATGATTCAACAGTTACTAGAAATTGATTTAGTTGATAAAACAGTTTTAGATATGGGTTGTGGAACAGGAATATTAGCAATTTTTGCTGAAATGAAAGGGGCAATTCAAATTGATGCTATAGATATTGATAGTTGGTGTTATGAAAACTCCGTTGAAAATGCGCAAAGAAATAATTGTGAACGTATTTCAGTATTTGAAGGTGATGCAGCTTTACTTCAAAGTAAAAAGTACGATGTTATCATAGCAAATATCAATAGAAATATTTTGTTGCAAGACATGGATATTTACATAGAATCTTTACAGAATAGTGGACAACTATTATTAAGTGGATTTTATAAAGAAGACATTCCTATTCTAGATAATAAAGTTTCTTCTTTAGGTTTGATTTTAGAAAAAACCTTCGAAAGAAACAATTGGATATCATTACGTTATCAAAAGTAATTTTTGTTAATTTTGTACTATGAGTACCAGAGAAAAGATACAAGAAGAAGAAGATGTCCTAACTCAAGAGGTGAATCAACATGAAATAGTCCTATTTAATGATGAGATTCATACGTTTGAATATGTCATAGATTCACTTATCAATGTTTGTGAGCATACAACTGAACAAGCTGAACAATGCACTTGGTTGGTTCATTTTAAAGGTAAATGCACAGTTAAAACAGGTGAATTAGACGATTTAAAATCAAGATGCTCTAAGTTGTTGGAGTTAGGTTTATCTGCAGAATTGGTCTAAATGGAAAACATTTTAAAATATTATGAATTTTCAGAATTTATAAAAGATGACTCAGGTACATTTTCATCAATTATATCTTATTCGGAGCTAAATCCTCAGCATTTTCTAATATTTCAAAAAAAAGGAGATACTTATGATTTATTTGTTACTCAATATAAAAACAAAAAATCAATTGGGAATTCTAAGCCTGAAATTTTAGAATTGGTAATTCAAAATTATGATAAAAGTATGCCTGAGCATAGAATTGCTATTCGTAAATATTTTGAATAATTAATAATATTGGATAATACATAAATATAATGGCATTCCCAATGTAATATTAAAAGGGAAAGTAATAGCTAATGCCATTGGCAAATACAAACTTGGATTTGCTTTTGGTGCAGCAAGCCTCATTGCAGCTGGAACGGCAATATAAGATGCGCTAGCTGCTAAGATCGCAAATAATAATCTGTTTCCTTCATTTTGAATAAAAGCTCCAGTTACATAAGCAACTATTATTCCGTTGAAAATTGGAATCACAATAGCAAATACAAAAGCAAACCATCCTTTCTTTAAGAATTCAGATAACTTTTGTCCACTTGTAATTCCCATATCTAATAAAAACACAGCTAAGAAACCTTTAAAAATATCTGTTGTAAAAGGTTTAATACCTTGTGCTTGATGTTCACTCGCTAGGAGTCCAATAACTAGACTCCCTAATATTAAAAGTACACTACCGTTAGTTAAAGAATGTGATAGTAAATGTTTAAAAGAAACCTTTTCGGATTTATTTTTATTGTAAATTGAAACTAAAGAAACTCCAACTATAATAGAAGGTGCTTCCATTAGCGCCATCACTGCTACCATATGGCCACCAAACGAAATATTCTCTATTTCTAAAAATGAAATAGCAGTTACAAATGTTACTGCACTTACAGATCCGTATGCAGCAGCAATAGCGCCAGAATTATATACATTAAATTTTCTTCTTAAAATAAAGTAGGAATAGATAGGTACTATAATAGCCAAGAATATTCCAAATAATAACGACCAAACTATTTCCATATTAAAGTCGCTATGTGCTAACTCTTGCCCACCTTTAAAACCTATTGAAAACAATAAGTATAGGGAAATAAACTTAGATGAGTTCTCGGGTATTTTTAAATCACTCTTTACTTGGACTGCTATAATTCCCAAGAAAAAAAACAGTAGAGCAGGGTTAGTTAAATTATCAACCAAAAGATGTAGATCCATGCAGTAGTTCTAATTACTAAAAGTTAATCTTCATCAAAGAAAATTTCTAACGTTCCGTTAATTCTTACATTCATTTTTTGATTTCTTGCTAACGTTAGAAACTCCTTTGCAATCTTCTTCTCTTCCAATAATTCTTTAATTCTATTATCTGCATAAGAACAATTAGCTAAACTAGATCCTTCTGTTAAACTAAGTCTTTGTAGTTTATGAAAGTTTATTTTTTCTCCAATTAATGCAGTTATAATATCTGATGCTTCAGAGGGTGTAAATGAACCTTCTACTAACTGAACTTTTTGTAATACTTCTGTCATGATTTTATTTTTTTTAATAGTTTTTTTTGTTTTTGACTCACCTAAATATTTAATTATAATGACTCCGCTAAAAATTACTATAACGCTAAAAATTTCTTTATAAAAGATATTGTTTGTAGTAAATGATAATATCAATGCAATAGAGATTAATGCAATAGCTAAAACTGTTCTAACTTTTGTTTTAAGTTTTAAAACATCAATAGTAATCACATTTTTAAACTCTTTTTTTTTCAGATTGTAAAGATTCATCTATGCTATTGTTATGAGAAAATTTTTATAGATTTTGACATATTATTATTTTTTACATTGCAAAGATTAGGATTAATATTAATTTATTTTTATTTATATTTATCATATTAATCATAAATATATTTTATGAATTACACACTTCATCAATTACAAGTGTTTTTAAAAGTTGCTCAAAAACAGAGCATAACCAAAGCTGCAGAAGATCTTTTTTTAACACAACCGGCTGTATCAATTCAATTAAAAAACTTTCAAAATCAATTTCCGATTCCTCTAACAGAGGTGGTTGGTAGAAAACTTTATGTTACAGATTTTGGGAAAGAAATTGCAGAGGCTTCAGAGAAAATTTTAAATGAAGCAGAAGCTATTACCTATAAAACTCAAGCTTACAAAGGAATTTTAGCAGGTAGGTTAAAACTATCTGTTGTTTCTACTGGTAAATATGTAATGCCTTATTTTTTATCAGATTTTATAGATAATAATAAAGGGGTAGATTTAATAATGGATGTAGCTAACAAAACTCAAGTCGTTAGAAGTTTAGAAAAAAATGAAGTTGATTTTGCTCTTGTATCTGTTATTCCAAAAAATTTAAAATTGAAAAGAGTAGAGCTAATGAAAAATAAACTTTTTTTAGTTAGCAGCGCTCAAAAAACATTGCCTAAGAATATTTCTAAAAGAAAGTTTTTTGAAGAATATCCATTAATTTATAGAGAAGAAGGTTCTGCAACTCGAAATGCCATGGAGAACTTTATGATAAAAAATAACTTTTCTACTCAAAAAAATATAGAATTAACATCTAATGAAGCATTAAAACAAGCTGTTACTGCTGGTTTAGGATATTCTATAATGCCGTTGATTGGTATAAAAAATTCTTTAAAAAATGATGAGCTAAAAATTATACCTATGAAAGGCTTACCCATAGTCACGCATTGGAATTTAGTTTGGCTTGAAGCTAAGAAATTATCTCCTACTGCTTTAGCATTTTTAGATTTTATTCAATCCGAAAAAGATAGAATTATCAAGGAGACTTTTAGTTGGTTTGAAGAGTACTAAAAAAAACCCACTAGAATAGTGGGTTTTTGTGACCTCGGCAGGATTCAAACCTGCAACCTCTTGAGCCGTAATCAAGTGCACTATTCAGTTATGCTACGAGGCCTTTTTTACGGGGGATAAATATAAGTTCTTTTGTTGAAATGAAAAAGAATTATAAATCCTAACTTTTATAATCTCCTATAATTTTAAGAGCCTTTTCTTTATCTGCATTCACAACTAATAATTCTGATGAATTATTAGAAATTTCATATCCAATAATTTTATCTTCTTTTAAAACAGAATCGATTCCGTTGTCCTTAAGTATGTTTTTATATCTTTTAGCTGTAAGTGTTTCTCCAGTAAAAACTGTAATGTGTTCTAAACTCATAATTAGTCTAATGATTTAAGGGTTACATAGGTTCTCCAACCTATAATAGCAAGCTGTAATTTTGTTGCTTTACTTAAGTCTAATCTTCTCTTGGTAAAAGAAGGTAGAAGTATCTTATTTAATTTGGCTAAAAATTTGAAGAATTGTTTTTTCATTACTAGTTGATTGATGTTACCAAATGTAATGAAAAACTGTTAGTTGATGGAGAGATATCTCCAATCAAGAACAGTTAGGTTGGTTAGCTTTGTGATTTTATCTGCTCTAAAATAAGAGCGAAATTAATAGTAGAGTAAATTCAAATAACTTTAAAATGAGTGTGATCATATGGTTCTTTTTTAGTGTTAGTTAAGGGTGCTTTAATATTACAAATTTGAATATACTATGAACAAAATCACACATACAAGAAAAATTATAGGAAATGATGGAATTAATTATCAAATATCAATTAAAAAACAAAATATTATTTTAATGTGAAACATTGTTTACCTCGATAATGTTATGAAATTAAACTTAAAAACCATTTATTAGTTATATACTGTAATAAAATAAAGGGTTTTTTAGTCTTTTTTTACTTTTTTATTATTAAAAAGAACCTTTTTAAGACGAATCCATCTTTTTGTAAAATAAAAAAACTGAAAATGGTATCTTTGCAAGATAATTTCTAGAATGGATTTTTTATACATCATTCTTGGTTTTTTCTTGCTAATTTTTGGTGGAAATTGGCTGCTAAAATCAGCAGTTTCAATCTCTTTGCGATTGCAAATTCCTAAAATAGTAATTGGTATGACTGTTGTGTCTTTTGCAACGTCTGCTCCAGAACTCATCGTAAGTATTCGTTCTGCTATCAATGGATTCCCCGATCTTGCTTTAGGTAATGTAATGGGTTCCAATATTGCAAATCTTGGATTAGTTTTAGGAATTACTTTATTAGTGTCTAAAATTGATATACAAAAGAGTTTTTATAAAACGGATTGGCCAATCATGATGATTGCTACAGCTCTTTTAACTATTTTTATTTTCAACGATTCTACAGTTAGTCATACAGAAGGTTTTATTCTGTTTTCTTGTTTATTGATTTTCCTAGTTTATTTATTGAGATATCAAAAGCAAGCTGTTATTGATGAAGCACCAGATGATGATGAAAGATTACCAAACTATAAAACAGCATTGTATTTAACTTTGGGATCTACAGGTTTGTGGAGTGGTTCAGAATTGTTAATTCATGGAGCAACCTCTTTGGCATTGCATTACGGAGTTAGTGAGCGTTTAATTGCAGTTACTGTAGTTTCTATAGGAACCAGCATTCCAGAATTAGCGGCTTCTTTAGTTGCTGTAATACAAAAAGAAAAAGCGATTTCTATAGGTAATTTAATAGGCTCTAATATGTTCAATATTTTAGCAGTCTTAGGAATTACATCTATAATTACACCAGTTTCAATTAGTGATCCAACATTACTTACCAATGACATTTATTGGGTTATAGGAATTTCATTTTTGATATTGCCATTGGTTTTTTTTCCAAGAAAATTAAGATTGGATTGGAAAGACGGACTTATACTATTGCTCTGTTATGGCATTTTTTTATACACAACAACACAATAAAAAAGGGAATCAAAATTTGATTCCCTTTTTTATTAATAAGCTATAAACTGTGTTTATACGTTTGCAGATTTAACTGTTTTTACAATTCTTCCAGCTACTTTGTATGGATCAGCGTTAGAAGCTGGTCTTCTATCTTCTAACCATCCTTTCCAGCCTTTTTCAACTGTAATAATTGGAATACGAATAGAAGCTCCTCTGTCAGAAATTCCATAACTAAAGTCACTAATCGAAGCAGTTTCATGATCTCCTGTTAAACGTTCGTCGTTAAATTCTCCGTAAACAGCAATGTGTTCTTTTGTTACAGGTCTAAATGCTTCACAAACTTTTTCATATACTTCTTGACTTCCACAAGTTCTTAACAAAGTATTAGAGAAGTTAGCATGCATTCCAGAACCATTCCAATCTCCTTTTACAGGTTTTGGGTGATATTCTATATAGTAACCGTATTGTTCAGTTAAACGATCTAATAAATAACGAGCGATCCAAATTTCATCACCAGCTTTTTTTGCTCCTTTAGCAAACAATTGAAATTCCCACTGACCTGATGCTACCTCTTGATTGATTCCTTCAAAATTCAACCCTGCAGCAATACATAAATCAGCATGTTCTTCAACAAAAACTCTACCGTGAGTATGTCTTCCACCAACAGAACAGTAATACATTCCTTGTGGTCCAGGATAACCACCAATAGGGAATCCTAAAGGCAATTGAGTTTCTGTATCCATAATAAAGTACTCTTGTTCAAAACCAAACCAGAAATCATTATCTTCATCTTCTATCTGAGCTCTTGCGTTTGTTTCATGTGGAGTTCCATCAGCATTTAAAACTTCTGTCATCACTAAAAAACCATTCTCTCTTGCAGGATCAGGATAAATAGCTACAGGTTTTAATAAACAATCAGAAGCTCCTCCAGAAGCTTGCTTGGTAGAAGAACCGTCAAAAGACCAGATTGGACAATCTTCTAATTTTCCACTAAAATCATTTTCTACTTTAGTTTTACTTCTCATGTTTTGAGTTGGATAGTAACCATCTAACCAAATGTATTCTAATTTAGACTTACTCATTTTGTTTTATTAAATTTATAATCAAAGACACAAATATAGATGAAAAGTGTTTTTTGAAAGAATAAATACTGTTGATTTAGAGGATTTTATTAAGATATTATTCACAATTATTTAATTCTTAAAAAAACTCTTTTTTTTGGTAAAAAATTTTTAATAAAAAACGTCTTTATTAAGAATATGAAAATAGTAGATGAAGCAATTATTTGGTTTTGCAGGTTTCTTCTCTAAAACAAGAAAACTATTATTACTTTTGTTCAAATTTTACAGATATAATGAGTCAAGAAGTTTCTAAAAGATATGCTCAAAGAGGTGTTTCTGCGTCTAAAGAAGATGTTCACAATGCCATAAAAAATATTAATAAAGGATTGTTTCCCAAAGCATTCTGTAAAATTGTTCCAGATTATTTAACCAATGACGATGATTATTGTTTGATTATGCATGCAGATGGTGCTGGAACAAAATCTTCACTAGCTTATATGTATTGGAAAGAAACTGGAGATGTTTCTGTTTGGAAAGGAATTGCACAAGATGCATTGATTATGAATATTGATGATTTGTTGTGTGTTGGAGCGACAGATAATATTTTGTTATCCTCTACCATTGGACGAAACAAAAACCTGATTCCAGGCGAAGTAATTTCTGCCATCATCAACGGAACTGAAGAATTGATTGAAGACTTAAAAAGCTTTGGATTTACTATTCATTCAACCGGAGGAGAAACTGCAGATGTTGGTGATTTAGTTCGAACTATTATTGTTGATTCCACTGTAACAGCCAGAATGAAACGTTCTGAAGTCATTGATAATTCAAATATCAAACCAGGTGATGTGATTGTGGGTTTGGAATCTTTTGGTCAAGCAACTTACGAAAAAGAATATAATGGAGGAATGGGAAGTAATGGATTAACATCGGCTAGACATGATGTGTTTCATAAATATTTAGCAGACAAATATCCAGAAAGTTTTGACTCTTCTGTTCCTGAAGAATTAGTCTATTCAGGTCAAGTTAAGTTGACAGACACAGTTGAAAATACTCCGATAGATGCAGGGAAATTGGTGTTGTCACCTACACGAACTTATGCTCCTATCATCAAAGAAATTTTATCAAAATATAATTCTGATACAATTCACGGAATGGTGCATTGTTCTGGTGGAGCACAAACAAAAATTCTTCATTTTGTAGATGATTTACATATTATAAAAGATAATTTATTTGCAATTCCACCATTATTTAAATTGATACAAGAACAATCTAAAACCGATTGGAAAGAAATGTATCAAGTATTTAATTGTGGGCATAGAATGGAATTGTATGTGTCACCAGAAATAGCAGAAGATATTATTACGATTTCTAAGTCTTACAATGTCAATGCTCAAATTATTGGTAAAGTAGAAGCTTCTGATGCAAAAAAACTTACGATTGAAAGTGAGTATGGAGTATTTGAATATTAAAAAAAAAGCATTTTCGTTACCGTGTTCGTGTATGGTTTGTTGCGTCTGCACTAAGTTAGCAAATAAAACAAAACCCATTGTTCAGCAGTGAGTAAATTCCAATAGGAATTTCCGAGCAATGAACTATACACGTTGTTGGCAATTGTTTACTCAAAAAAGAATTCTAAGCACTCTTAACCGTAATGCCAAAGTACTTAATACATTAATTCAGATTGTTTTTATGAAATTTTTCACTGCAAACGAACGAAAAATTGTTATCCTCACATTCAGTGTTTAACCAACAGATTTGAAGTATAATATTATTTACTGCAGAAGTTTAATCAATCCATTTAGTTAATACATTAAGAACAATTCATCTTTATATTTTGAAATTTAATAATTGGAATTTGGAGGGATCTATTAACATAGTCTAATTTTGTATAATTAATCATTATATTTGTTAAACAAAATAATTCATGATTTGAAAACTCCGATAAAGAATAAAGCGCCATATGTGGTATCGAAACATTATCTAGTAAATGGCCAATTGGAAACTTGGAATGGTTCTCAAACAAAGGT
>CBFIBH010000002.1:0-392703 GCA_965660845.1 Flavobacteriaceae bacterium | reverse complement strand
TTTCTTTAATGTTTGACCAAACTGATTTTGATACTATTAAGATTTTAGACACTTGTCTTATACATGTAGATTCTATTATTGATGAATTAGTTTAAGAGATAAATCAAAGTTTCAAGAACCTCCTAAAATTTATGTGTTATAAAGATTCCACAGTGGTACACAATGGGTACCAAAAAAGTCACTAAATGGTACACAATGTGTACCAGTAATTTCATAACTATTTGATTATCAGTATATATTTTGATGGTGTGATTCCTGATGCATTGGAGTTATTTAAATATAGTGATGCAATTTGTTATATAATTAGACAGAATTATTCTGAAAAAGGAATGATGAAAATGATTGATGACAAATACATTAATAAAGAAGTTTCTAATATTAGTTATATTTTTAATGACTTTACAGTTAGAAGTAACTATGGTTATGGTTATGGATATGGATATGGATATGGATATGGAGGATATGGATATAGTTATGGTAAATACGGTAACGGATACCATGAAAATGAAGAGAAAATAACTTTATTAAGAAAAATCCTAAGTTTTATTATTCCGAGACGTTAATAGATTTCACCATTTATATAAACGGAGTCAATATATTGCATTCCAACATAATAAGGCAATTGTTTATAGGTTTCTAATTGTTTAATTGCAATAAAATTTGCCTTTTTACCTATGGTAATGCTTCCAACAGAATTTTCTAACTTTATTGCATAAGCTGCATTTATTGTCAATGCATTAATTGCCTCTTCAGGACTCATTTTCATCTTTATACAAGCCAAAGAAAGAGCTAAGTTTAAATTTGAACTTGGTGCAGAACCAGGGTTGTAATCTGATGCAATTGCTAAAGGTAAATTGTTGTCGATGATCTTTCTTGCTGGTGTATATGGAATTTCTAAAAACAAAGAACACAGTGGTAATGCAACCGGAATTGTATTAGATTTTGAGAGTAAATCTATTTCTTCATCTGTTAATATTTCTAAATGATCTACAGACAAAGCATTATTTTTAATAGCAACTTCAATTCCGCCAATACTTGTAAATTGATTTACATGAACTTTTGGAACCAAACCAAGGTTTATACCAGCATTTAACAATCGATCCATTTGAGTAGGTGAGAAGTAACCTTTTTCGCAAAACACATCGATGAAATCTGCAAGATTATCTTTTGCAATTTTTGGTAACATTTCATTAATGATAACATCAATATATTTTTCAGGTTCTGTTTTATATTCCATCGGAATTGCATGAGCACCTAAAAAAGTTGCTTTGATAGGAATAGTAAATTTATTCTTAAGTCGTTTGATAACTCTCAACATTTTCAATTCACTTTCTACTGTTAACCCATAACCAGATTTTATCTCAATAGCTCCAGTTCCTTGAGAAATAGTTTTTTCTAATCTTTTTTTAGATTTCTCAAACAATTCATCTTCATAAATTTCTTGAAGCTTCTTAGCAGAATTTAAAATTCCACCTCCTCTGTTAGCTATTTCTTCATAAGTCAATCCATTAATTCTATATATAAACTCATCATGTCTATCTTCACCAAAAACCAGATGTGTATGACTATCACACCAAGTAGGTATTATCAATTTATCTTTACAATCAATTTGTTTGTCAAACTCAGCATCTGTCAATTGATTCATCGGTCCAAAATCATAAATCAAATCATCTTTAATTATTAAAAAAGCATTTTCTATGATAGGCAAGGTATTCATCTCTTTACCCGATACTTTTTTTAGCTTTTTATCTCTTACCTGAACTAACTGCTTAATGTTTTTGAAGAGCGTTGTCATAAAATTGTATATTGCTTAAACAAACTTACATAAATCTTTTACATGATTTCTGCCAACGAATACAATCCCTACTTCAAACCATATATTTCTATTTATCTAGAACAACATAAAACTTTATTTGAAGCTTTATAGCTTTCTAGAGATTTTGTTATTGAAAGCTTACAAAATCTACCTAATGAAAAAAAAGAATATGTTTATGCAGAAGGAAAATGGACCATTAAAGAACTGTTGCAACATATTATAGATACAGAACGAATTTTTAATTACAGAGCTTTACGAATTGCAAGAAAAGACACTGAAAATTTATCATGTTTTGATCAAGATGATTTTAATGACAATGCTAAAGCTAATAACAGAAAGCTCTCTGATATCATTAATGAGTTTTTAAGTGTAAGAAATGCTACTATATCACTATTTGAAAGTTTTGACAGTGATCAATTAAAACAGAAAGGTTTAGCCTCAAATAGTGAAATTTCTGTTAGAGCTATTGGTTACATTATGGCTGGACATTGTCAGCATCATATGACAATTTTCAAGGAAAGATATTTATAAACAAATCCAAGCTTATAAAGCTACGATTTTTAATATTCAATTTTATCTTGTTTCTCAGACCATTTTTTAAAAGGTTCTAAAGCAATTTCTCTTCCTAATTGTTCAAAGGGAATACTTCTTTTTTCATAAGGTAACGGAATTTCTTTGTAAATAAACTCATCATCAAAACTAATATTAGCAGCATCCTTTTGATTGCTTCCATAATATACTTTGTCTGGTCTTGCCCAGTAAATTGCACCTAAGCACATCGGACAAGGTTCACAAGAGGTATAAATAATACATCCATCTAATTGAAATGAACCAATATTTTTACAAGCATCTCTAATAGCAGTTACTTATGCATGAGCAGTTGGATCGTTTGATGAGGTTACCTTGTTATTTCCTCTTCCTATAATTTCTCCATTTTTAACAACAACACATCCAAAAGGTCCACCTTCATTGTTACTCATTCCTTTTAAAGCTGCTTTTACAGCTTCACTCATAAACTCTTTATGATTCTTCATATTCTCTTAATTAGACAAAAAAAGCCACAAAGTAAATTGCAGCTTTTGTATTTATTTATGCAATTCTAGTTACTTCAAACTTCCAGTCATATCTTCTGGCTTTACCCATTCGTCATATTCTTCTGGCGATACATATCCTAAACGAACTGCCTCTTCTTTTAATGTAGTTCCATTTGCATGAGCAGTATTTGCAATTTCAGCAGCTTTGTAATAACCTATCTTGGTATTTAATGCAGTGACCAACATTAATGATTTATTGACTAATTCTTTAATTCTAGAATGATTCGGTTCAATACCTGCAGCACAATTTTCATCAAAAGAAATACAAGCATCACCAATCAACTGAGCTGATTGCAATACATTCGCAGCCATCATTGGTTTGAAAACATTCAATTCATAATGTCCTTGTGTTCCACCAATAGTAACTGCAACATCATTACCCATTACTTGTGCACAAACCATTGTCATAGCTTCTGCTTGGGTTGGATTTACTTTTCCTGGCATAATAGAACTTCCAGGTTCATTTGCAGGAATAATTATCTCTCCAATTCCAGATCTTGGTCCAGAGGCCATTAATCGAATATCATTTGCTATTTTATTCAACGAAACAGCTATTTGTTTTAAAGCTCCGTGAGTTTCTACCAAAGCATCATGTGCAGCCAAAGCTTCAAATTTATTTTCTGCAGTGATAAAAGGCATTCCTGAAAACTCGGCAATGTATTTTGCAACCAAAACATCGTATCCTTTAGGAGTATTTAAACCTGTACCAACAGCTGTTCCGCCTAAAGCTAACTGGCTTAAATGATCTAATGAGTTATTCAAAGCTTTCAATCCAAAATCTAATTGAGCCACATATCCAGAAAACTCTTGACCTAGGGTTAAAGGAGTTGCATCCATTAAGTGTGTTCGACCAATCTTGACAACTTCAGCAAAATCTTTGGCTTTTTTATCCAATGTGTTTCTTAGTTGAGTAACACCTGGAATAGTAGTTTCTACAATCTTTTTATAAGCTGCAATATGCATTCCTGTTGGAAATGTATCATTAGATGATTGAGACTTATTCACATCATCATTTGGTTGAATAGTTTTTTCGCCTTCACCAATCACTTTTCCAGCTATTTCATGAGCTCTATTTGCAATCACTTCATTTACATTCATGTTAGATTGCGTTCCAGAACCAGTTTGCCAGATGACTAAAGGAAATTGATCGTCAAGTTTTCCTTCTAAAATTTCATCACATACTTGAGCAATTAAATCTCTTTTATCTGATGCTAATACTCCCAATTCACAGTTTGTATATGCAGCAGCTTTTTTTAGATAAGCAAATCCATAGACAATTTCTAATGGCATAGAAGCTGGAGAACCAATTTTGAAATTGTTTCTTGAGCGTTCAGTTTGAGCACCCCAATATTTGTCTGATGGGACTTTTACTTCTCCCATTGTATCTTTTTCTATTCGGTATTTCATCTGATTTTATTTACATTAAAGCATTGTAAATTTACGAAATCTGAAAGATTTTCTTATCAACAAAACATTGTTTTTCTTGTTGAAATATTTTTTAGAAAGCCTTAAAAAAATAAAAATATCTCTTACTTTTGTATAAATTAAAATAATCAAATTAAGATGTTAGATTTTTCTCAATTCTCAGGTTTAGTATTATTCATGTTTATTTTTACAACTGGTTTTTGGTTGTTGATATTTCTGCTAACTTTTGTAGTTCCTTACTGGATTGGTGGAACTATTTGGGAAAACATTAAACTAAAAAAAGAAGCAAGAGAAGCTGCTGAAAAGAAGTAGTTAATCATCATAAATAATAAAAAAGCCCGCATATGCGGGCTTTTTTATTGTCTTACTTTTTGTTTCTGATTAAGATTTACCACCTTCAAATTCTCCTCCACCATCAAAATCTCCATTTCTTTGTCCACGTTGTCTTTCTTTCTTCTGGTTAAATCTGTAAATAAAACTTACTCTTATTTGACGTTCACGCCATTGGAATTTGCTATTTTGTTGTAGTACTCCTGGAATAAAAGTATCAGAAATTCTTTTTCTACTGTTAAAAGCGTCGCTTACATTTAAACTTATCGTGGCTTTCTCTTTAAATAAATCTTTACTTGCTGTAATATTTAGCGCAAAGATACCTTCTCTAGTAGATTGAGCATTTCTATCCGGACCTCTGTAATTAGCATTGAATTGCATATCTAAAGATTTGAAAAAAGTTATCTTTTGATTCAGACGAACAAAAAATGAAGTGTTTTCAAAAGAGAAATCAATAGGTGCTGTCATAATAGCAGGATCAAAATAATCTCCGTCTGTACTAACACGGAACAAATTAAAGTCTGCATTGATATTCCAAGCTTTTAAAGGCCTGTAAGTAGCTGTAAATTCAAATCCCATTCTTTCTTGTGTAGAAAGATTGATAGGAAATCTTCTAATAACTGGATCTCCATTATCTGTAATTTGACCTGTATCTTCTTGTATAAATTCCCAATTATCGTTGCTTATATTATAATACACTGATGTGCTTAATGTGAATTTTTTCCATCTTGTTAGGAATCCAACTTCAAAAGCATCTGTTAAAACAGGATCTAAGTCTACATTACCACTAAAGATATTACTTTCACTAGAACGACTTGGAAATGGATTTAAAAAACGTCCTCTAGGTCTTCTAATTCTTCTATTGTAACCTATGGTCATACTTTGATCTTCATTAAACTCAATACCTATGTTTAGAGTTGGGAATAAATTACCGTATGATTTTTTATCTGTAGTTGTTGAGGTTTCTTGTCTTATTTCTATTGAAGTGTTTTCATATCTCAAACCTGCCAATAAAGAAACTTTATTAAACTCTTGACCGTATTGAAAATAAGCTGCATTGACAAATTCTTCGTAATTGAATGAATTATTCAAGTTTGTGTCAGGAATTAATGGACCATCATTAATAAAATCTTGTCTTTCTGCTAAAAAGAAACTATTAAAGATATCTCTGTAATTTCCTCTATAGCCTACTTCATATTGAATCTTCTCTCCAACTGGATGTACATAGTCAACTTGTAACAAACCTCTATTTTCATCTTGATCTTCAATAACTAACTCTAAATCGTTTAAGAAATCAATTTGAGTATCTACTTCTGTAATGTTGTTTAATTTGTCTTCAGCCTCAGTTGAGTATTGAGCGTTGATGGTAAGTTTTCTTCCTTTACCGTGAAAATTATTGATGTAATCTAACGTGTATTGTATTCTTTCTTCATCTTCTCCCTCATTTTCAGTTCTTAAGGTTGATTCGTTGATGTTACCATTTATGTCAAATCGATTAATATCATTTGTGTTTTGATCGTCATCATTTCCACTATTAAAAACAATGTTTCCAATAATACTAGAATTCTCATTGATAAAGTATTCAGCTCCGAAACTTGTAAATAAATTTCTTCCTAATCTTCCAAATCTTCTTTCTTCTATAACTCTAGCATTTTGAGCATTGGCAGAAAAAAATTGAGAATCACTGAAGGAATTACCAGGAACAGCTCTGTATCTAAAACCTGTATTTGTAAAAAGGTTCCATTTGTCTGTTCTGTAGTTTGCATTCAAGGCCGCACCATAACGTTCAGGAGAACCTATGTCAAATTGTAAAGAACCATTAAAACCAACTAATTTATTTTTTCTAAGGATAATATTCAAAATTCCACCTGTTCCTTCTGCATCATATCTTGCAGATGGTGATGTAATTACTTCTACTCTTTCAATTGCTTCAGCTGGAATTTGACGTAATGCTTCGGCACCGTTCAATCCTACCAATGCACTTGGTCTTCCATCAATAAAAATAGTTACGTTATCATTTCCACGTAAACTAACATTTCCTTCTACATCTACTTGAACAGAGGGCACGTTTCCTAAAACGTCACTTGCATTTCCACCTCTAACAGACAAATCTTTTCCAATACTGTATATTTTTTTATCAAGTCGAATATCTACAGTCGTTTTCTCTGCAATAATAACTACTTCATCCAGTTTTTTAGAATCCTCAGATAATTCAATAGAACCTAAATTAGTGTCTTTATCAATTTTTACATTTAATCTTTTTATGGTTTTAAAAGAAATATATTCAAATTGAATATTGTAAACACCTGAGGGTGTTTTTATGGAAAAAGCACCTTTTTCATCTGTGATACTTCCAGTAATTTTTTTTGTTTTAACATTTTGTAAAACAACCGTTGCATACTCTAAAGGTTGTTTAGAAGTTTTGTCAACTAGTTTTCCTGTTATTGTAACTGGAACGTTCGTTGAAGTTTGAGCAAATACATTAGAAGTAAATACTAATAATAGGAGGGATAATAGTATTTTTTTCATTAGGTTTCTTGTTTAATTTGGTGCAAATGTCTTACTAACTTTAAGTATTTGTAGTTAACATTCTGTTAAACAATTCCTTAGTAAAGTTAAACAAAGAAGAATCAGATGATTGTCTTAATATTTTCAGGTGGTCTTCCCACTACAGCTTTATTTTGATTGATAACAATTGGTCTTTCAATTAGCTTTGGGTTTTGAATCATTGCTTCTATAATTTGACTGTCAGACAATGATTTACCTTTGTAGTTTTCTTTCCAAACAGTTTCATTTTTGCGAACCAATTCAATAGGTGAGATGTTTAAAGTTTTAATGATTGAAGTCAATTCTTCTTTGGTTGGAATATTCTTTAAATATTCAACGATTTTAAAATCTTTTTCAGATTCTTTGATAATTTCTAAACCTTCTCTAGACTTTCTGCATCTAGGATTGTGATAAATTTTTATCATAATTATTTCTTTTGTCCATTTAACATTAAAAAAGCTTTTAAGAATGCATCGATATCTCCATTCATAACATTATCTACATTACCAGTTTCATGACTTGTTCTAACATCTTTAACTAATTTATATGGATGCATTACATAATTGCGAATCTGACTTCCCCATTCATTTTTCATTTTATTAGCTTCAATATCATCTCTTGCAGATTGTTGTTTTTGTAACTCTATTTCGTATAATTGAGATTTAAGCATCTGTAATGCAGTAGCTCTGTTATCGTGTTGTGAACGAGAGTTAGAACATTGTATTTGAATTCCAGTAGGTTTGTGTAGTAACTGAACTTTTGTTTCAACTTTGTTTACATTTTGTCCTCCTGCACCACTTGATCGAGCCGTTGTAATTTCAATTTCTGCTGGATTAATTTCAATTTCAATAGAATCATCAGCAACAGGAAATACATACACAGAGGCAAAGGAAGTATGTCTTTTTGCATTGCTATCAAACGGAGAAATACGAACCAAACGATGAACTCCATTTTCACCTTTTAACCAACCAAAAGCATAATCTCCATCCAATTCTAGAGAAACCGTTTTTATACCTGCAGTATCACCAGACTGATAATTCAATGTTTTGATTTTAAAACCTTGTTTTTCAGCCCACATGGTGTACATACGAGTAAGCATTTCTGCCCAATCACAACTTTCAGTTCCACCAGCACCTGCTGTTATTTGAATCACAGCACTTAAATCATCACCTTCTTCAGAAAGCATGTTTTTAAACTCAATATCTTCTATAAAAGTGCTTGCTTTTTCAAATTGTTTCTCAATCTCCTTTTCATCAACTTCTCCTTCTTTATAAAAATCATAAAGAACCTGTAAATCCTCAGAAAGAGAAATGGATTTGTTGTAATCATCAACCCATTTTTTTTTGAAACGTAAAGAACGCATTACCAATTCCGCTTCTTTAGGATTGCCCCAAAAATCTGGATTTGCAGTCTTTTCTTCTTGGTTTACTATTTCTATCAATTTCTTATCTATTTCTAGATATTCTTTTAGTTTAGAAACTCTTTCTGTAATATCTTTTATTTGATCTTGTGTAACCATCGTTGCTGCAAAAATAAAGGAATTATCTAGATTGTTTGTAATAGATTAAATATTGTAAATTTACGCTTGTCAAAAATTAATTCATGAAAAAATTATCGATTGTTATATTGTTTTTAGCATTTACATTTCCCGTAAAAGCTCAATTTTTTAAAGACAATAAAAGTGTAAAAAAATTCTCAGGATATTTTACTTTTTATTATGATGAAAGTAAAGACAAACTCTTTTTAGAAGTTGACAAACTTGATGAAGAATTTTTATATGTAAATTCACTTTCACAAGGAATTGGCTCTAATGATATAGGATTGGATAGAGGACAACTGGGAGGAGAAAGAGTTGTTAAGTTTCAAAAAGCCGGAAATAAATTGTTATTAATTCAGCCAAATCTAAACTTTAGAGCAATTACAGATAATGAACAAGAAAGGAATTCTGTAAAAGAAGCGTTTGCAAAATCTGTGCTTTTTGGGTTTAAGATTGTGAAAAATGAAGACAATACATATTTAATTGATATCAGTAACTTTTTAATGCATGACACTCATGGTGTTTCTAATCGATTGAAAGGAAACGGTCAAGGTAATTATAGTTTAGATAAAAGTAAAAGTGCTTTTCATTTAGATAGAACAAAAGCATTTCCTAAAAATGTTGAGTTTGATGTGTTGTTAACTTTTAAAGGTTCACCAAAGGGATATGATATACGAAGTGTAACTCCAACATCATCGTTGGTAACGGTGTATCAACACCATTCTTTTGTTGAATTGCCAGATGATAATTACAAACCAAGAGTTTTTGATCCCAGATCAGGTTCGTATCAAATGTCATACATGGATTATGCAACTCCAGTGAATGAATCAATAACCAAACGTTTTATATATAGACATCGTTTAGAGAAAAAGAATCCAGAAGCTGCAGTTAGTGAAGCTAAAGAACCTATCATTTATTATTTAGATAATGGAACGCCAGAACCTGTTCGTTCTGCTTTGTTAGATGGAGCAAGATGGTGGAATCAAGCTTTTGAAGCGATTGGATATAAAGATGCTTTTCAAGTGAAAATTTTACCAAAAGATGCAGATCCTTTAGATGTTAGATACAATGTAATTCAGTGGGTGCATCGATCAACAAGAGGTTGGAGTTATGGCGGTTCTGTTTCTGATCCAAGAACTGGAGAAATTATTAAAGGACATGTGAGTTTAGGTTCTCTTAGAATTCGTCAAGATTTTTTAATTGCTCAAGCTCTACAAGCTCCTTACGCAAATAACAATACTGATGATTCGTTTGCTTTAGAAATGGCTTTAGCGAGAATTAGACAGTTGTCTGCTCATGAAGTTGGACATACAATCGGTTTCTCACATAATTTTGCAGCCAGCACAAATGATAGAGCATCTGTGATGGATTATCCACATCCAAAACTAAGTTTGAAAAATGGTAAAGTAGATTTCTCAGATGCATACGATACTAAAATAGGTGATTGGGATAAAGTTACAGTAGCCTACTCTTATGGAGATTTTAACAATGAAGATGATTTACGTAAAGTATTAGATGATGCAATCGCTAAAGGATTACGATATATTTCTGATATTGATGCGAGACCACAAAGTAGTGCTCATGCTTTTGCGCATTTGTGGGATAACGGAAAAGATGTGTCAGAAGAATTAGACAATATTTTACTAATAAGAAAGCAAGCGATTAAAAACTTTTCTGCTGATAATATCAAATCAAATCAACCTTTTTCTGTTTTAGAAGATGTGTTTGTTCCTTTGTATTTCTTTCATAGATATCAAACAGAAGGTGCTGTGAAAATAATCGGAGGTTTGGATTATACCTATGCTATCAAAGGAGACAATCAAACAATTGTAAAAAGAGTTGATGGTAAAATCGAAAGAAAAGCGCTGGCATCAGTTTTAAAAACTCTAGATGTTGAGGAGCTTGCAATTCCAAAACAACTTTTAGAGTTGTTTCCACCAAGAGCAATGGGATACAACAGAACAAGAGAGTCTTTTAAAAGCAAAACAGGAGTAGCTTTTGATCCTTTTGGAGCTGTAGAAACTTCTTCTGTTATGACATTAAATTTGTTATTAAATCCACAAAGAGCAACAAGATTGGTGCAACATAAAAGCATGGATAAAAATCAATTAGGGTTAGATGAGATGTTAGATGAATTGATTTCTAAAACTTTTAAAGTAAAACACAAAGATTCTTATCATGAAGAATTGCAGAACGTGATTAATGTTCAGGTTTTAAATCATATGTTTCAATTGTCATTAGCAAAGAATACTTACAATCAAGTGAGAGCTATCACTAAAGCGAAAATTTACGATGTATATTCAATATTAAAGAATCAAAAAACAAAAGGATTGCATGCTATTTACAATAAAGAAATGATGAATATGATAGAGTCCTACAAGAAAAATCCAGAGAAGATAAAACAAATGTACTCACCAAAAATACCTGATGGTTCACCCATTGGAAATTAAGAATATGAAAATAGATTTAATAAGTGATACGGTCACACGACCTACAGCAGGAATGTTAGATGCTATGATGAGTGCTAAAGTTGGTGATGACGTGTTTAAAAGTGATCCAACAATTAATGAATTACAAGAAAAAGCTGCAAATCTTTTTGGAATGGAAGATTCCTTATTTTTTCCCTCTGGAACGATGGCAAATCAAACAGCTATAAAATTACATACACAACCAGGAGATAAAATTTTTTGTGATAAATGGGCTCATGTTTATCAATATGAAGGAGGAGGAGCTGCATTTAATTCTGGTGTTACATGTAAATTAATTGACGGGTATAGAGGAATGTTTAAAGCAGAGCAACTAAAAGTAGCCACAGCTGGAAGAGCAGATATTCATGTCCCTTATTCTAGATTGGTTTGTATAGAAAATACCACCAACAAAGGAGGAGGAGCTTGTTGGGATTTTCAAGAACTAAAGAAAATCAAGCAAGTCTGTAATGATAACAATCTCGCTTTTCATTTAGATGGAGCAAGACTCTTTAATGCTTTAGTTGCAAAAAATGAAACGCCAAAACAATATGGAGAATTGTTTGACACTATTTCTATTTGTTTATCTAAAGGTCTAGGTGCACCTGTGGGTTCGATTTTACTTGGATCAAAAGAAAGCATTGCAAAAGCTTTACGAATAAGAAAGTTATTTGGTGGTGCTATGAGACAAGTAGGTTTTTTGGCTGCAGCTGGAATTTATGCACTTGACAATCATATCGAAAGATTGTCTGAAGATCATAGCAAAGCAAAACAAATTGAATCAGTTTTAAGTTCACTTTCTTATGTAAAAAAAGTAGAGCCAGTAGAAACTAACATCATTATATTTTATGTGAATAATTCTATGAATGCTGTTGATTTTATTGATAAAATGGCTGATAAAAACATTTTGCTAACTCCTATGGGAGATGGAAAAATAAGAATTGTTACCCATTTAGACTTTACTGATGATATGCAGGAAAGATTGATAAAAGAATTAAAGAAATTTTAAACAAAAGCCTCAATACAATTGAGGTTTTTGTTTTATGTTGCTTCATCTAACTTAGAAAGTTCTTTGTAATTTTTATTTAGTTTCTTCAATAAAATCCCATACAGTAAGTAATACAACCCAATTAAGAAAGCAAGCATAATAACAAGCATAATAACTTGACTTATAATAACGATTGTAAAAAACTGACCATCTGATATATTTAATTTAGGATCTAAATCATAAATAACTCTAAGAGCATCTGGTGTGTTTAAAAGTATAATATTTAAAATTATAGTCATTACAACTACACTTATCAAATTATAATAAACATACCACTTAACAGTTTTTCTGGTTCGTAGTATCTTAACCATTAAAGTTTTAGTGTTGTCAACTATATTGATTGAGTTATAATTCCTGTAAAATAATGCTAGAAATAAAAATACTACTACATAGTGAAAATATGTTGAATAGTTTAAAAACCATACCAAATCTAACTTTTCATAAGGTTCCATAGCACCAAATTTTGATGCTGTAAAATTGATTAAAAACCAAAATGCAAATTCTGCAATACCGATAATCAAAATCCATTTGACAATAGATGTTGATTTGGACTGAGTTAGTTTGTAAATTTCTAAACCACTCAGTTTGTTTTTAATTTCTGGTTGGTTTTCCCAAGCTTTTTTATATTGAGATAACTCCATAATCTATTTTTTTATAGGTTTAATATTTTCTTTAATTTATCTTTAGCTCGATTCATTTTAACTCGAGCATTTACTTCACTAATACCCAAAGTTTCGGCTATTTCTCTGTAGGGTTTATTTTCTAAGTATAAGAATATAAGTGCCTTATCAATATCATTTAATGTTTTAACTGCCTTATAAAGAGCTTTTAATTGTAATTCTATTGTGTCATCAAATTCTTTAGATTCAATTTTATATGTAATGTCACTTATGTCTTGTGTTTTTATTCTCTTAGTTGACTTTCTGTGTAGAGAAATTGCAGTATTTAAAGCTACTCGATACATCCAAGTACTAAACTTAGAATCACCTCTAAACTTTGAGTAGTTCTTCCATAACTGAATTGTTATTTCTTGAAATAGGTCCTTGTGAGAATCAGAATCATTTGTGTAGATACTACATATCTTGTGAACAATGTTCTGATTGCTCTCAAAATCTTTAAGAAAACTACTTTCTAATTCTTTATGCACTTTACAATGATTGGTTGCTAATAAGTATGAAAAAAATCTAATTTGTTACAATTAACAAAATTTTATTTCAAATTTCATATATTTAATATACTTTTGTTTAACGTAAAAAGGAATAAGTTGAACGGTATAAAGAAGGATTTTACGATCAAAGACCTAGAGAATATCTCAGGTGTCAAGGCTCATACTATAAGGATTTGGGAGAAAAGATATAGTCTGTTGCAACCTCAAAGAACAGACACTAATATTCGTTATTACTCTCATCAAAATCTTCAAAAATTATTAAACATTGTTCTTTTAAATAAAAATAATTACAAAATTTCTAAGATCGCTGAAATGTCAGAGGAGTCAATTACAGTAAATGCCAGAGAACTAGCATTTAAATATGCTGTGAATGACGAAGCAATTAATTCATTCAAGTTGGCAATGTTTCAATTTGATAAGACATTATTTAACAATACCTACAACAAACTTTTACATAGAAAAACATTTAGAGAAGTATTTAAAGAGGTTTTTATTCCTTTTTTACAACATATCGGGATGTTATGGCAAACAGATACATTGTTACCTGCTCATGAGCATTTCATATCCAACTTAATTTCACAGAAAATACAAATCAACACAGAGAAACTTCAATTCTCTGTCAGCAATTCAAGTGAAATTTTTGTCTTGTTTTTACCAGAAAATGAAATTCATGAATTAGGAATTCTTTATTTAAATTATGAATTAGTTTTAAGAGGAAACCAAACTATCTATTTAGGTCAAAGTTTACCTCTGGATAACTTAAATTACTTTTTCCAAGGAAACAAAAAAGTCACGTTTATTACCTCAATGACTGTAATGCCTCATGATGACAAGCTTGCAGACTATTTTTATCAGATAGATGATATTTTGAAAAACTCTGATAATTCATTAATAGCTATTGGAAATAAAGCCATGGATATGAAGAGTTATGATTTTAAATCTGATATCTCTCTTTACCCGACAGTTTCAGAACTGTTAAAAGTATTATAATTTTAAACTTCAAACTTATTTTTGTTTAGCCAATAACTATATTTGTTGAACATACTAATTCAATGAAAGAAAACATCCATATTATTGGCTCTGGATTTTCGGCACTATCTGCATCGTGTTATCTAGCAAAAGCTGGTTACAATGTTACCGTTTTAGAAAAAAATGATACTGTAGGAGGTAGAGCAAGACAATTAATCAAAGAAGGATTTACTTTTGATATAGGCCCTTCATGGTATTGGATGCCAGGAGTTTTTGAACGCTTTTTTGCCGATTTTGGAAAAAAACAATCAGATTACTATGAGTTGGATAAGTTAGATCCTGCTTACAGAGTTTATTTTGGTGAAAATGAGTTCTTATCCATAGATGGAGAATTGAATCAGATTTATGAAATGTTTGAAAAAGAAGAGAAAGGAAGTTCAAAACATTTGAAAAAATTTCTCGATTCTGCAAGAGCCAATTACGAAACTGCTATTGAAGACTTAGTATACAAACCAGGAGTTTCTCCATTAGAATTAGTTACACCAGTAACAATTGCTAGAGTTGGTCAATTTTTCTCTACTGTTACCAAACAGGTGAGAAAAAATATTAAAAGTAAAAAGCTTATCTCAATTCTAGAATTCCCTGTACTTTTTTTAGGAGCTAAACCGAGTGATACACCAGCATTTTATAATTTTATGAACTATGCTGATTTTGGTTTAGGTACTTGGCACCCTAAAGGTGGTATGTATAGTGTTGTAAAAGGAATTCAACAATTAGCTTTGGATTTAGGAGTTAATTTTCAAACAAATGCTAATGTAGATAAAATTCATGTTGATAATAACCAAGTGTCAGGAATTACGGTTAATGGAGAATTAACAAAAACGAATTTGGTGCTTAGTGGTGCAGATTATCATCACACAGAAACTTTATTGGATAAACAATTTCGACAATATTCTGAATCTTACTGGGATAAGAAAACTTTTGCACCGTCCTCATTACTTTTCTATGTAGGTTTTGATAAAAAACTAAAAAACGTAGAACATCATAATTTGTTCTTTGATACAGACTTTGATGCCCATGCAGTTGAAATTTATGACAATCCAAAATGGCCTAAAAACCCTCTTTTCTATGCGAATTTTACATCTATCACAGATCCAAATTCAGCACCAAAAGGTAAAGAAAATGGGTTTTTCTTAATTCCAATTGCTCCAGATTTAGAAGACACAAAAGAACTCAGAGAAAAATACTTTGATGTTATTATTGATAGATTTGAAAAAATAACGGGTCAAGAGGTTAGAAATAGTATTATATTTAAAGAATCATTTTGTGTTAATGACTTTAAAGAGAAATATAACTCTTACAAAGGGAATGCTTATGGAATGGCTAATACACTTTTGCAAACAGCATTTCTTAGGCCAAAAATTAAAAGTAAAAAAGTGGATAATTTGTATTTTACAGGACAGTTAACGGTTCCAGGACCAGGAGTTCCACCATCATTAATATCCGGTAAAATAGCCACAGAACTCATTCAAAAAACAAAATCATAAGATGAAACAGTTATTTGATCAAACTAGCTCAGACTGTAGCAAACTTATCACAAGAAAATACAGTACATCATTTTCCTTAGCTGTGAAAATGTTGTCACCTACAATTAGATCTGCTATCTACAATATATATGGTTTTGTTCGTTTTGCTGACGAAATTGTCGATACTTTTCATGATTACGACAAAGAACAACTTTTAGCTGACTTTGAAGAAGAGTATTACAAATCTTTAAAGAATGGTATTAGTTTAAATCCAATTTTAAATTCTTTTCAAGCAACAGTAAAGCAGTATAATATTACAGATGATTTAGTTTCTGCATTTTTAAAAAGTATGAAAGCTGATTTATCTAAAACTATTTACAAAACCAAAGAAGAATATGACGAATACATATATGGCTCTGCTGACGTAGTAGGTTTAATGTGCTTAAAAGTATTTGTTAACGGAGATGAAGAAAGATATAATGAGTTAAAAGAACCTGCAATGAGACTTGGTTCTGCTTTTCAAAAAGTTAACTTCTTACGAGATCTAAAAGCAGATTTTGAACAATTAAATAGATCATATTTTCCAAATGTAAACCTTGAATCTTTAGATGCTGAATCTAAACAATTAATTATTCAAGAGATAGAAGACGATTTTGATTTTGCTTTTAATGAAGGAATATTAAAATTACCAGTTGAAGCTAAGTTTGGAGTTTATATGGCCTACAGATACTACAGAAGATTGCTAAAAAAGTTGAGCAAAGTTCCTTCATCACAAATTATAGAAACGAGAGTTCGTATTTCTGACCCAATGAAAATAAATTTATTGGCAAGAAGTTATGTGAAATACAAATTAAACATGATTTAATGTTCTTATTAATTTTAACTTCTCTAGGGACTTTTTTATTAATGGAAGGAATAACTTGGTGTACACATAAGTTTGTGATGCATGGATTTTTATGGTATCTCCACGAAGATCATCACCAACCTAGATATCAAAATATCTTTGAAAAAAATGACTTATTTTTTGTCATTTTTGCTCTTCCAAGTTCTTTGTCTATTTATTTTGGATTGCAATCTCAATCTTTTTATTTAGCTGCTTTTGGTTTTGGTATCTTACTTTATGGAATTGCTTATTTTTTAGTACATGATGTTTTAATCCATCAGCGTTTTAAGTGGTTTAAGCATACAAGGAACAAGTATTTATTAGGCTTAAGAAAAGCCCATAAAATTCATCATAAACACTTAGGTAAAGAAGATGGTGAATGTTTTGGAATGTTATTCGTTCCCTTCAAATATTTCAAAAAACCCAAAGTAAGAAGAGCTTAATTCAACTTTATGGAATCACAATCGAAAACAGTATGCATTATCGGAGCAGGTATTGCAGGCTTATCAGCAGCTGTTCGTTTGCAAGCCAAAGGTTTTCGAGTCTCAGTTTTTGAGGTAAATTCTTATCCCGGAGGAAAGTTAACTGAGTTTTCAGAAAAAGGATATAGATTTGATATGGGACCATCATTATTCACGATGCCTCAATTTATTGAAGAACTTTTTGAAGTTTCTAGTAAAAGAATTGAAGACTATTTCCAATACAAGCAGAAAGAGACTGTTTGTAATTATTTTTATGAAGATGGAACTCGTTTTACAGCTCCAAAATCAATTGAAGGTTTTGTAGAAAATGCATCAAAATCCTTTGATGTTGAGAAAAACAACATAACTAACTATTTTAAAAAGAGCAAAAAGAAATACGATGCAACATCGTCTTTGTTTTTAGAAAATTCTCTACATAAATTAAATAATTACTTAACATTAGATACGTTAAAAGCTATATTTAAAGTTAGTTCTTTAGATATAAATACAACACTTCATAATTACAATTCATCTACATTTTCTGATAAAAAACTGGTTCAATTGTTTGATAGATTTGCAACTTATAATGGTTCAAATCCTTATCAAACTCCAGGTATTATGTCAATGATTCCTCATTTAGAACAATATTTTGGAACCTATTTTCCAAAAGGAGGAATGCATAGTATTACACAAAGCATTTACACTTTAGCAGTAGATTTAGGTGTTGAGTTTCATTTTAAAAGTTTGGTAAGTGAAATTCTTACTAAGAATAAAAAGTCTATCGGAATTAAAGTAAATAATGAGGTTGTAAAATTTGATTACGTGATTTCAAATAGTGATGTTGTTCCAACATATAGAAAGCTTTTAAAAAATGAAAAAGCTCCAGAGAACATATTGCAACAAGAAAGATCCAGTTCTGCTTTAATTTTTTATTGGGGTATTAAAAAAGAATTCCCTGAATTAGATTTGCACAATATTTTTTTCTCAGAAGATTATAAAAAAGAATTTGATTGTATTTTTTATGATAAGAATGTTTATAATGATCCAACGGTTTATGTAAATATATCCTCAAAAGAAGAAAATAATGATGCTCCAATAAATTCTGAGAATTGGTTTGTCATGGTAAATGTCCCATCAAATACAGGTCAAGATTGGGATATAATTATTGAAGAAACTAGAAAAAATATCATTAAAAAACTTTCAAAGAATTTAGGAGTGGATTTGAGTAATTTGATTGAGTTTGAATCTATCTTAGATCCTAGACTTATAGAAAGTAATACTCAGTCTTATCAAGGAGCTTTGTACGGAGCAGCTAGTAATAATAAGTTTGCAGCATTCTTAAGACATCCAAATTTTAGTCAAAAAATATCGAATTTGTACTTTTGTGGAGGAAGTGTTCATCCTGGAGGTGGAATTCCATTGTGTTTACTGTCTGGAAAGATAGTTTCAGAATTGATTTGTAAAAAGGAACAAATTGGATAAAATCAACAAAATCAACATATCAGCTTTTATAGTTTGGTTGTTTACTATTTCTGGTCTTTTAGGAATTTTATCAAGCTATCAAGATTGGTTTTTACAAAATACTTTCTTAAACTTATTTGTTTTTTTTCTAATACTCTTCATAAATACTTCTAATAAAAATAGAAATGTCCTTTATGCATTTGCAATTCCTTTTGTACTTGGGTTTGTTGCAGAAGGTTTAGGTGCTAATTATGGATATATTTTTGGTTCCTATAATTATGGTGAAAACTTAGGTTTTAAAATCTGGAATGTTCCTTTAATCATATGCTTGAATTGGATTATCCTAACAGTTGTTACCAGAGACTTTGTTTCAAGGTTTATTAAACATAAAATATTAATATGTATTGCAGCTGCTTTGTTAATGACCGTTTTAGATGTAATTATTGAAGTTTCTGCTCCAAGATTTGATTATTGGGAATTTGAAAACGGTATTGTGCCAGTTCAAAACTATGTTGGATGGTTTTTAGTAGGTTTCTTAGCTCAACTTGGATATAGTTTTTTTAAAGTTGAAACAAATAAAAAAATATCTCTACATTTATTCCTTGCGATAATACTATTTTTTAGCGTTTTTGTAGTTGCTTAATGAGAAAATACGATTACATAATTACAGGTTGTGGATTATCAGGTTTGATGTTGGCCTACAGAATGGCTAATGATTCTTTTTTTGATTCAAAAACTATTTTGTTAATCGATACTGAGAAAAAAAATGCAGATGATAGAACTTGGTCTTTTTGGGAAGAAGGAACAGGAGAGTGGGATCATTTATTACATCATCAGTGGAGTAATATTAGAGTTACTGATAGCAATAATGACTTACAATTATCTATCACTCCTTATGTTTATAAAACGATTCGAAGTGGAAATTTCTACGAATATTTATGGAATGTTATCGAGAAAAGAGAAAACATAACTATAAAATTTGATAAGGTTTTAAACATAAGTCATCGAAGTAAGTTTGCATCTGTTTTAACGGAATCAAAAGAATATAATGCTAAGAAAGCATTCAATAGTATTTTGTTAGACCGAAGATTTAATCAACAAGGAAAATACCCAGTTTTAAAACAACACTTTGTTGGGTGGTTCATAGAGACAAAAGAAGAAGTTTTTAACCCTCAGACAGCTACGTTTATGGACTTTTCTGTAGAGCAAAGAGATAATACACGCTTTATGTATGTACTTCCTTTTTCTAAGACAAAAGCGTTAGTTGAATACACATTGTTCTCAGCAAAACTTCTTCCATATTATGAATATGAAGATGAATTAAAATTATATTTAGAAACAAAAGGAATTTCAGACTATGAAATTCAAGAAACCGAAAAGGGCTCTATACCTATGACTTGTTACAGGTTCTGGAAACTGAACTCAACCAATGCTATGTATATCGGAACAGCTGGAGGATGGACAAAACCTAGCACAGGTTATACATTTAAAAATACAAGTAAAAAAACTACAGAGCTCATAGAGTTTTTAAAGCATGAGACAGTACTTAAAAAATTTATAAATAAAACAAGGTTTTGGTTCTATGATTTATTATTCTTAGATGTTTTGTCAGAGAAAAATGAAATAGGCTCAGTTTTGTTTATGAAACTGTTTAAAAGAAATAATCACAAGCTTATTTTAAAGTTTTTAGATGAAGAGACTACATTTAAAGAAGAAATTAAAATTATGCTGAGCCTAACTTCTTTTAGCTTTGTGAAAGCTTTATTTAAGCGTCTTAGAAGGTAAATCTACAATTCGTCCAGAAAAAATTACAGTTCAGTTTCTTTTAGTTTAGAATAGAGTATTCCTTTCACATATTTGTCATGTAATTAACCAATAAATTAAAACATGATGAAAATTTTAGCAACTTAATTAGCAGCAACCTTTTTAATAGCTGCAAACCTATCAACAGAAAAAAGAAAAATTACAGCAACTGTAACTAATGTTACAAGTGACAGCGGTAAAGTAAGTTTTGCATTGTATGACAAAGACAGTTTTATGAAAACGCCTTTACAATCAAAAAATGGAAAAATTGAAAATGGCATTAGCACTGTAACTTTTGAAAATGTAAAACCAGGAAATTATGCCATTGTTTGTTTTCACGATAAAAATGATAACAATAAGATGGATTTTCAAGCAAACGGAATGCCAATGGAGGATTATGGAGCTTCAAATAATATTATGACATATGGTCCACCTCAATATGATAACTCAAAATTTGAACTTTCTGATAAAGATATTGAGCTTAAAATTAAGTTTTAACTACATTTAACCCAAATCAAATTCAATTCAAATGAAGTCAAAAGAAGTATTTACAATCAGAAGTTTAAAAAAAGGATTTATCACTTGCTTTAAAATTACGATTCTTTTTACCATATTATTTGGCTTCCTTTTTAATCAAGTAACCTTAGAGGGAGTATTAATGACATTTACAATATCTGCTTTGTTCTCTTACGGTATGGGATTTGGAAATGGTTTGTTAAACAATTATTTAAGCACAAAATTGGATTGGATTACACAAACAAACCAGAGAGTTACTGCTGGAATTATTGCGACTGTTCTTTATTCAGTTCCATTAGTTTTAACAATTAACTATCTAACATTAATTGTTTGGGGAAACACAAAACCTGAAGATTTCTTTAAAGGAAATAATTTTTGGATTCATCTTTTCTACATCATTCTTTGTTTAGGTGTTTCAACGTTCTTACATGCAAGAGGTTTTATGAAAAACTGGAAAGCTGCAATGACTCAAGAAACCACAAAGCAAGAAATTGTAGCTAAGACAGAAACTGCAAAGTTTGAATCTTTAAAAAGTCAGATAGACCCACATTTTTTGTTTAATAGTCTGAATGTTTTGACTTCTTTGATTGGTGAGAACCCTAATCAAGCTGAGAAATTTACAACTAAACTATCTAAGGTTTACAGATATGTTTTAGAACAAAGAAATAAAGATTTAATCCCATTATCAGAAGAATTACAGTTTGCAAGAACTTACATGGAGCTATTAGGAATGAGATTTGAAGATGCAGTTCAATTTGAAATTCCAGATTTGGTAAGCAATGAAGAACTTAAGATAGTTCCTTTATCGTTACAATTACTATTAGAAAATGCAGTAAAGCACAATGTTGTATCCTCTTTAAAGCCTTTAAGGATTAAGATGTATGAAGAAGACGGATACTTAATTATAGAAAATAATATCAATCCTAAAGAAGCTATAGGAAAGAGCACAAAAGTTGGTCTTAGAAATATAGTGGATCGTTACGGATTGATCACTCAGAAACAGGTTTCTGTAGAAAATGATAACAAAACTTTTAAGGTGAGGTTGCCTCTTCTTATAAAAATGAACAATACTATGTACAACGAAAATTTAGAAAACAGCAAATATGTTCGCGCAATTGAGCGTGTAGAGAAATTAAAGGAGTTTTATCAAAATTTAGCTTCTTATGTAATAGTAGTTCCTATACTAATTTTTATCAATTTAAAATTCTCTCCATGGTTCCATTGGTTTTGGTTTCCACTAGTAGGTTGGGGAATAGGAGTTCTTTTTCACTGGTTAGAAGCGAATAATTATAATATCTTTTTAGGTAGAAACTGGGAAGAAAAAAAGATAAAAGAAATTATGGATCATAAATCTAAAAAAAGGTTTTAAGATGGAGAATCAAAGTTTGAGCCTTTTATATTTAGAAGCTGAAAAAAAGATTAAAAGTATCAAGGGATTATATACACACTTATTTTCTACACTTTTAATTCTGCCATTTATTGTTTTTGTAAACCTAAAAGTATCACCACAATACCACTGGTTTTGGTTTGCTATTGGAGCTTGGTTTGTAGGTCTTTTTATCCATTTTATTTCAGTGTATGTTTGTAAAAAACTAGACTCTAAAAATTGGAACAAAAGAAATTAAAAGAAATATTGAATGAAGATTCAAATTTGATATCAGAGTTTTTAGAAGAAAGAATTTATATCAAAGCAAAAAAACAAATAAAAGAAATTAAAGGTTTTTACACACATTTAATTATAAATGTAGTTTCAATTCCTGTCATAATATATGTGAATCTAAAATTTGTTCCAGGATTTCATTTTTTCTGGTTTGCTGTAGGAGGTGTTTTGATAGCCACGTTTCTTCATTGGTTTGGAGTGTTTGGATTAGAAAAAATTGGTTTAGGAAAAAAATGGGAAAAGAGAATTATGAATGAATTTATGAATCAAAAAAATTAAATAATACAGATGGAAAATTATACTAAAGAACAAGCTTATTTGAAAGCACAAAAACGAATTAAAGAAATTAAAGGATTTTACTCTCACTTGATTGTAATGATAATACTACTTCCTTTTTTGGTCTTTATTAATTTAAATTTCACACCACAATATCACTGGTTTTGGTGGGCAATCTTTGGAAACCTAATTGGCCTTTTCTTTCATTGGTTTGGAGTTTTTGGATATAAATTTTTAGGTCTTGGAGAAGATTGGGAAGAAAGAAAATTAAAAGAAATTATGGAAGAGGAAGAAAGAAAACAAATACGATAATATCATGGAAAACAATTATTTAAAAGAACAACAGTATTTAAAAGCAAAAAAGCGAGTAAAAGATATTAAAGGATTTTACTCTCACTTTAGTGTGTATGTAGTCATCAATATTTTTTTAAGTGTATTCATTGTTTATGTGTTAACAAAAGATGGATCAGATTTTACAGATGCAATAACTCATTTTGGAACCTATTCTACCTGGTTATTTTGGGGTATTGGTATCTTTTTTCATTGGTTAGGAGTTTTTGGATTTAAAGGAATTCTAGGAAAATCTTGGGAAGAAAAGAAAATTAAAGAACTTATGGAACAAGAGGATAAAAAATCAAATTCTATTTTAAGAAAATAATTATGGAACATCTAACAAAAGATCAAATAGAAGAAAATAAATATTCACGTGCTAGGAAGCGAATAGAACAGTTAAAAAAGTTTTATAAATATGTAATGATTTATGTTATAGTAAACGTTTTTATCAGCTTTTTTAAAATTCGAAATTACATGGATAATGGTGATAGTTTTCTAGAAGCTTTATTAAACTTCGATACATATATTGTGTGGATTATTTGGGGATTTTTTCTTTTACTACAAGCTGTAAAGACGTTTAAAGCTTATGCTTTCTTAGGAAAAAATTGGGAAGAAAGAAAGATAAAAGAATATATGGACGATCGTTAAGATATGTTAGATTCAATAATTCATAATACAACAGGATTGCTTCATACCATTACAGCTGTTTTAGCAATGATTCTTGGCTTGGTAGTAATCTTCAATAAAAAAGGCACAAAAACTCACATAAGAACAGGATATGTCTAAGTGTTTTCGATGCTGTTTTTAAATATAAGTTCTTTTTTTATTGTCAATTTTGATGGATTTAGCATTTTTCATTTTTTTGCAATTGTAAGCTTAGCAACTATTGTTGCTGGTATTACACCAGTATATTTTAAAACTAAAAATTGGTATGTTAAACATTTTTACTTTATAAGCTGGTCAGTAGTTGGTTTGTATTGCGCATTTTGGTCAGAAGTTGGTGTTCGATTTTTAAGAAACATGAAAGACTTTTGGTGGATGGTTGCTATTGTAACCTTTTTAACAGCATTTATTGGAGCAATTCTTATTAATAAAGAAGCAAAAAAGCTAAATTTACATTCATGAATGTATTAATTATAGAGGACGAAAAACCTGCAGCAAGAAGACTCAGCAGAATGTTAAATGAATTAGGTATTGAAGCCAACACTATGTTGCATTCAGTCGAGGAATCTTTGAATTGGTTTCAAAACAATGAGCATCCAGACTTAATTTTTCTAGACATCCAGTTGTCTGATGGTTTGTCATTTGAAATCTTTGAAGAAATTGATGTCCAAAGTGCAATTATATTTACAACAGCTTATGATGAGTATGCTTTGAAAGCTTTTAAATTGAATAGTATTGACTATTTGTTAAAACCTATTGATGATGAAGAGCTTGAAAAAGCTGTCAATCAATACATAAGTCAACAAACAAAAGAATCTAACATCAATGTAAATATTGATTATATTAGAAAGCTTTTAATCAATCCAATTGATAGAAAATATAAAAAACGATTTACGATTAAAATTGGACAACATATCAAAATTGTTCATGTTGATGAAATAGAATGTTTTTACAGTGAAAATAAATCAACTTATATTCATACGAACAACAAGCGTAATTATTTAATTGATGGGTCATTAGAGCATTGGTTTGATCAATTAGATCCTGAATGTTTTTATAGGGTTAATAGAACTTTTGTAGTCCATATTAACGCCATTAAAGATATTGTAGCTTACACAAATAGTCGATTGAAATTAGTTTTGCATTCTTTTGATGAAACCGAAATTATTGTTAGTAGAGAACGAGTAAAAGATTTTAAAAACTGGATTGACCGTTAAATTTATTAATAGGTCTTCAACTTCTTTATAAAGCTTTTGTTTTTAGGAAATAATTCAATTGCTTTTCCCAATACTTTAGCAGCTTCTTTATGTTGATTTCTAGTTTCTAAGAAATTCATTAAACTCATATGAGTTTTAGGGTTTTCTGGAAATAATTTAATGTTTAACTTATAAACTTCAATCGCTTCTTCTATTCTTTTTGATGATTTTAACACTCTTGCATATGTGTTTAATTCATACATGCTAGAAACTTTTTCTTTGAAAGTCTCCGCTATTTTGTTGCTTTCTTTCTTTAAACCTTCGAGACCATTTTTGGCTAATATTTTATCAACTTTTGAGACTATTTGATAGTTCGATGTATAGTTATTAGTTGAAGTAATGTTTAGAATATCTTTTTCAAAAGATTCTACAGGTTCTTCTACAATTCTATTCACTTCTTTTCCATTTTTATAAAAAATAAATGTTGGAACCCTATGTATATTCAATCCTACTTCTTCGTGATTTGGACTTTGTTTGTACATATTTGATTTGCTACTAACCGCAATTACATTTAGCTGTTTTTTTGGAAACTTAATTGCTTCTAAAATTTTATAAAACTTTGGAACCTCTCTCTTGCTTTCACCACACCAAGTTCCCATAAAAGCCAGTATTTCAAACTCTTTTAGTGACATTTCTAGTTTCTGAGTTGTTTCTATGTCCACTTTATATTCGTTATAGTTTTTAGTAAACCAAGAGTTGTAATTGTTAGAAGTTAAACTAGATTTATCAATTTTTCCCAATAAATAAGGTCTATCGGAATTACTGTCTATTTCTGTATTTAAACTCAGTCCACTAACTAGCATTGAAAATAAAGTGAAGATTAAAAAGAATGTTTGAGATTTCATGATGTTTTTTTAGTAGTTACAACACAAACATCAATAAGATGAGTAAAAAATAAGGACTATAATTGGTTGGAAATAAGTACTAGTACTAAGGTTGATTTTTATAACTACTTGTGAAACAGTGATTTTAATTCCTCTCTTGAATTCACATTCAATTTTTTGTACACATTGTTTACATGAGTTTTTACTGTTCTAACGCTTACAAAAAGAGCTTCAGCAATATCTTTGTTAGTGTTATTTTTTAGTAATAAATCTAAAATATTTTGCTCTTGTTTAGTGAGTAAATTTTTAATTTTTGATGCTGTTTTATCTTTTCTGTTTTTCGAATTTCGAAAATACCATCCATTTAAAATCAGTGAAGCAATTAATAAAATAGATAAAATATAAACTAAATAATTAGTTGGAAATCCATCATTTTCAGAGACAATATATCGATCAGAATCTTATTCAGCTTTGTATTGTTTCAGATAACTTGAATTTGGATATGCCATTTCCAATCTAAACATTAAATTATTGTAGTATGGATTGTCTTTAACGTCCTCTAAGTAATAATCACGGAATTGATTCCCTCTGTCTGATAAAAAAGAATAGATATAAAGTTCAGCCAAAGGTTCGTTTAGCTTCTCACCAAATTCTTGTAAAGTTTTGAACCATTTTTTATTATTTAATTTTCTGCTTGCTTTGCTCCGAAACTCAGAGTAAGCAAATTTCATTACTTCTTTTATTGAATCTACTTTAATAAAAGCTACAGTATTTGGGTTGTTAGAAATGATATCACAGAACATTTCTGCTTCTAAGGATAAAGGAAGTTGTATAGAATCTGCATTCTTAGCAATAAAAAGTATACCTCTACTACCTGTACAATAACCATCAAAATGATTACTACTTTGATCTTTAGATTTGCAATTATCTACGTGTAATTTGTATATTTTTTGTTCAAATTCTAATTGATTTCCCTTAAACTTAAAATATCCGTTAGTATCTACTTTTGTTTTAGAGAAAATTTGCTCGTCATTTATACCGTCCAAAGTTCTGTAATCATCAATCACAGATAAATACACATCACTTTGCCATTGCTCTCTATCTATATAACCTTCAAAAACATGTTGAGCATTTAAAGAATAAGAGAAAATAAAAGATATGATGATAAGGATACTGAATCTCATATAACGAAACTACTATATTTTATTTGAAAAAGAAATGTAATTTTATTTTGACAAGTTCAATCAAGATACTTTAAAAAGTGAACAAATAAAAAGATAGTTTTTCTATCTTTGAGGAGAAACTAGTTGTGAACACAACAATCAATTTATCTTATCGTTATCAAAAGTATATTTCACCAAGTATGAAAAAATATTTTACTACCAGCTTCTTCGTTTTTAGTTTACTAATCTTTAGTTCTTGCGGAAACCAAAATCAATATAAAATTGAAAAAGGTAAAGTGGGTCACCTTACTTCTAAGACAACTGTGTCAGAATTAGAAAATATATTTAAGAATGATTCCATAGTAAAGAAATTAAGTGAGGGAACACTTGGTAGATCTTTTACAGATGATGATGAGTACTTGATTTATGAAAAAGGAGGGAAGCATTTATTAACTCTTATTCCAAAAGAACAATTAGATTCTACTTCTACAATTCGTTGTGTAGAAGTTTATGATGAGCGTTTTAAATCTGAAAGTGGATTGAATTTAAACTCTACTTTTGCAGAGATTAATCTGAATAATAGAATTGATAAAGTTGAAACCTCATTGTCTTCAGCTACTTTATTTATTGATGATATCAATGCTACAATTTCTATAGATAAAGAACAATTAGGTTTGAAAGCTTTTAGTTACGAAAAAGTAAGTTTAGAACAAATTCCTGACTTAGCTAAGTTGAAATCTTTCACTGTTTGGTTTAATTAAATGAAAAAGAGATTCAGCGTTCAAGAAAAACCATTTGTAGTTCCTACAACAGATGGAAAACTCATAGAGGAACATTTTGGAAATGCAACCAATGGTGATTCTAAGATTAGTATTGCTCATATGATAGCTCCCTCTGGTTGGAGTGAACCCTATCAAACACCCGAATTTGATGAGTATACTTACATTATAAGAGGTAAAAAGCAATTTATTATTGAAGGCGAAACTGTTATTTTAAAAGCGGGTCAATCCATCAAAATTGAAAAAAATACTCGAATTCAATATTCAAATCCATTTGACACACAATGTGAATATATTGCAATTTGCACTCCTGCTTTTTCTATGGATTTAGTGAATAGAGAAGAAGCTTAATATGAGTTAAAATCTTCCCAAATATTGTTAAAAAAAATAGTCATTATTGATTTTATTTACTTTTAAGTAAATCAATCAACTATATATTCCATCCTTTCAAGAAAAATAATTACTTCAGTAATAATTCTTTTTTTTACAACTCAGGTCTCATTAGCTCAATTTGATTACAAATCAAGTAAGCAAAATCCATATGGTAAATTCAACCCAAAAGCTCCCAAAGAAATAAAAGATTATAAAGACTTAATTGGAGAATGTAAATGTAAATCAGAGTCATTATTACCTAATGGTTCTTGGTCAGAACCTACTGATATGATTTGGCGTTGGAAATACATTATGAATGGTATGGCAGTACAAGATGAAACATTGAAGGTAGATGGACGCCATTCTGGAAGTATAAGGCAATATGATTCTGTAAATAAACAATGGAATGTATATTATTATTCTTCTTCAAGCGTTTCGAAAGCTTTACCTACTTGGCATGGAAATAAAAAGGATGGAAAAATAATTTTATATAAAGACCAAAAAGTACCTAACGGAACTGATGGTTTTTATAGATTAACTTTTTATGATATTTATGAAAAGGGTTATAAATGGATAGGAGAGTGGACGGATAAAGCTGAGAAAGTAGTTTTTCCAACTTGGAAAATAGAATGTGTTAGAGAATAAATACTATGTATTTCTTTGTCTTGCCAGTAAAGTATTCTTTAACAACATTGCTATCGTCATTGGTCCAACACCTCCTGGAACAGGCGTTATAAATTCTGATTTTTTAGAAACTTCATCAAATTTGACATCTCCTAATAATCTATAGCCACTTTTTTTAGATGAATCTTCAACTCTTGTAATTCCAACATCTATTACAGTAACATTTTCTTTTACCATATCAGCAGTTAAGAATTCTGGAATTCCTAAAGCAGCGATAACAATATCAGCTTGTAATGTAATTTCCTTGAGGTTTTTTGTTCTACTATGAGTTATAGTAACTGTAGCATTTCCAATAGTTCTTTTTTGAGATAATAAAATACTCATTGGACTACCTACAATATGACTACGACCAATAACAACAACATGTTTTCCGGAAGTTTCAACTTTATATCTCTTTAATAATTCTAATATTCCAAATGGAGTTGCAGATATAAAGGTTGGTAGGTTTAAAGCCATTTTTCCAACATTTGTTGGATGAAAACCATCAACATCTTTATCAGGATGAACAGCCATCAATACTTTTTGTTCATCAATGTGTTTTGGTAAAGGAAGCTGTACGATAAAACCGTCTATAGCATTGTTATTATTTAATTCATCTATTTGAGATAACAAGCCTTTTTCAGTAATATCAGCAGATAATTCGATAAGTGTAGATTCGAAACCAACTCTTTTGCAAGCTTTAACTTTCGCTCCAACATAAGTCCTGCTTGCACCATTATTTCCTACAATTACTGCTGCAAGATGTGGTGTCTTTTTACCTTGTTCTTTAAGTTTAGTAACCTCATTGGCAATTTCATCTTTTATATCTGATGCTGTTTTCTTGCCGTCTAATAGAGTCATAATTTTTATTTCGAATTGAATCTAATGTTCTTAATTTCTAATTTTTAAACTTATCGCATTCCTTTCATCATTTGCATCATTTGTCTGCTACCACCACCTTGCATCATCTTCATCATTTTGCTCATTTGATTGAACTGTTTCATAAGCTGATTTACATCTTGTATGGTTGTTCCAGAACCTTTTGCAATACGTTTTTTTCTACTTGAATTTATAGTTGAAGGATTGCTTCTTTCGTCTGGTGTCATAGAATGAATAATTGCTTCGATTCCTTTGAAGGCATCATCATCAATATCTACATCTTTCATAGCCTTACCAGCACCAGGAATCATTCCGACTAAGTCTTTCATGCTTCCCATTTTCTTAACCTGCTGAATTTGAGTTAAGAAATCATCAAATCCGAATTGATTCTTTGCAATTTTTTTCTGAAGTTTTCTAGCCTCTTGCTCATCAAATTGTTCTTGAGCTCTTTCTACCAAAGAAACTACATCTCCCATTCCAAGAATACGATCAGCCATTCTATCTGGATAGAATACATCAATAGCATCCATTTTTTCTCCAGTACCAATAAACTTAATTGGTTTGTCAACTACAGATTTAATAGATAAAGCAGCTCCACCTCGAGTATCACCATCTAATTTGGTTAAAATGACTCCTTCAAAATTTAGAATATCATTAAAAGATTTTGCAGTATTTACAGCATCTTGACCTGTCATTGAATCAACAACAAATAATGTCTCTTGTGGATTTACAGCTTTGTGAATATTAGAAATTTCATTCATCATTTCTTCATCCACAGCTAAACGACCAGCGGTATCAATAATAACTACATTTTTACCACTTGTTTTAGCGTGTTTGATTGCATTTTTAGAAATTTCTACAGGATTTTGATTTCCTTCTTCTGCATAAACCTCAACACCAATTTGCTCTCCTACAACTTGTAGCTGGTTAATTGCTGCAGGACGATATACATCACAACCTACTAAAAGAACTTGTTTGGTTTTTTTAGTTTTTAGATAGTTTGCAAGTTTTCCAGAAAAAGTTGTTTTACCAGAACCTTGTAAACCAGACATTAAAATAACTGTTGGGTTTCCTGTTAAATTGATTCCAACTGCATCTCCACCCATGAGTTCAGTTAGTTCATCTTTAACCAGTTTCACCATCAGCTGTCCTGGATTTAGGCTAGTCAATACATTTTGACCTAAAGCTTTTTGCTGAACTTTTTTGGTAAATTCTTTTGCAATTTTAAAGTTAACATCCGCATCTAAAAGAGCTCTTCTAACCTCTTTTAAAGTTTCTGCAACATTAACCTCTGTAATCTTACCATGACCTTTAAGCGTGTGTAAGGCCTTATCTAATTTTTCACTTAAATTATTAAACATGAAATGTGCTCTATTTTAAGAAGTCACAAATATAAAAATTACAAGGCGCTTTGTAAAGGAAATCAGGAGTTATTCTGTTTCGTTAAGCTATAAAAAAAGTTGATTAAGTGTATGAGAACTGAAATGATGAAAATAATAAATGAGAAAAGTAAAATTATATTGCTTTGACCTAAATTTTCGGTTTGTTGATTTGGTATGGCTTTGATCATATAATATACCAAAGAGATTAATGCAAAAATCTGAAGTAATACATGAGCAATGGTCAAAAACCTTAAAGGTTTCTTTCCTGCTAATGAAAGTGAAGCATAATTAATACTTATTAAAATAAAGAATACAGCAGATATTAGTGCAACACTCCAGACATCAACAAGTAAAAAAGATAGGAAATAGCTGAAATCTAACTGAGTACCTTGTTTATAATAACCAAGAATCATCATAAAAACAGCTAGAATTATAAATAAACTTTGCGGTTTTTTTAAAAGCTTTTTCATTTATAAGATGCTTTTAAAATTTGATTGTGATGATCTGTATGATATGCTGTCCACATAATAATTTCTCTTAAGGTCATTTTTCCCATTAAAGGATGTGGAATCAAAAGTTTATCTAAGTGTTTGTCTTTTAATCTTTTTGTTTTGTATTGCAGTTTTTTATTTTGAATTTGCAAGTCATTTAAAAGTGTCTTTTTATCATCTAAAGTTGGTTTTTTTAAGTCTATATTAAATGTTCTAGCTCTATCTTGATTTTTTGATAATTTATCTCGATAACGTTTTGAAACTTCATCATAGGATCTAGAAGGTCTGTTAGAAATACCAAATTTATACTGAATTAAAAACTTAGGATATCTTAAAGCTTTGTTTAAAAGTTCTAAGCTATTTACAAGGTGTAAAACATGTGACCAACAGTCCATTTTCCATCGGGTCCTTGCAACCACTTTTCCTCGCGTTGTTTTGCCAACCAATCAAAAAGTTCGTTGTGTTATTCTTCTAATACCGAAATTATTTCTTGAGAATTCATTAGTGAAATATACAAAACAAAAATCAGGTTTTAGATTCCAAACAATTTTTTAGAGTAAATAGAACATTCATTGTAAACTTGAATGGAATTAAAGACGTTTTGATGTATTCTAATAGCAGACTAAAAGTTGTAACAAAAATTACATTAGATAAAGATATTATCGTAAGTAGAGAAAAAGTGTCTGCATTTAAAAAGTGGTTTGAGGGTTCGTAAACTTATCAACTTTATTTTCCTTTTTGCTTAGGTTGTTGTAATTTACCACTTTATCCAATTATTATGGCAAAAAGTGCAACTTTAAAAGAACTTTCTAAAGTACTTGGTGTTTCTATATCAACAATATCAAAAGCATTAAATGATAGTCATGAAATTAGTGAAGCTACTAAAAAGAGAATCCAAGAAGCTGCTAAGCTTTATAATTATCAACCCAATCGTATTGCATTAAACTTAAAATCGGGTAAAACAAAAACAATTGGAGTAGTAGTTCCAAGTGTTCAGAATTTCTTTTTAGCGCAAGTTTTATTGGGAATTGAAAGTGTCATTTCAGATTCATCTTACAATATTATAATCAGTATTTCTAATGAATCTTTAGAAAAAGAAAAATACAGTTTAAACAGTTTAGCTAACGGACTTGTGGATGGTTTTATCATTGCAGTAGCAGAAGAAACACAAATATCTCGTGACTTTGAACATTTTGATGATGTTTTAGATAAACAGAAAAAAATTGTGATGTTCGATAGAGTAGTGCCAGACTTTAAATGTGATAAAGTTTTGGTTGATGATTATGATGCAGTTTTTAAAGTAACTAAAGATTTAATTAGTCAAGGAAAGCAAAAAATTGTGATGGTTTCAACCATCAATAATCTAAGTGTCGGTAAACAAAGAACATCGGGTTATAAGATAGCAATGAAAGATTCTTTTTCTCCTGTAATTATTGATGGAGACGAATCTTACATTGAAGAAAAACTAAACGCTCTTTATCTTAAAAAAGAAATAGATGCAATAATAGGATTGGATCAAGAATCTACGCTTGCAGGATATCGAGTTTTGAAATTTCACAAAGCTTTTGAACATAAGGAAGTTTCAATTATTGGTTATACATCAACAACAATAGCAGAGAATCTAACACCGAGATTAACAACTATAGAACAAAACGGAGTTCAAATTGGTAAAATAGCAGCAGAAAAAATCTTAGAGAGATTAAATAATGATTCTGATACTTATGAATCAATTGTTGTAAACACAACTATGCAAAAAAGAGAAACAAGCTAGCTTGCTATTTGTTCTTTGGAATAAAGGTTAAAGCAACTCCATTTATACAATGCCTTTTTCCTGTTGTTTCTCTAGGTCCATCATTAAATGAATGTCCCAAATGACCACCACAAGTATTGCATTTTAGTTCTGTCCTAGCATATCCAATTTTATAATCAACATCCAATTCAACTGAATTTATTATAGCTCTGTCAAAAGATGGCCATCCAGATTTTGAATCATATTTATGTTCAGATTTGTATAACGGAGTTTTGCAAGCTGCACAAACATAGGTTCCTGATTTGTAATTCTTATTTAAAGGACTAGAGAAAGCTCTTTCTGTTCCAGCTTCTCTTAATACATAGAACTCCATGGGAGATAAAAGTGATTTCCATTCTTTATCTGTTTTAGAAACCTTGTATTGTTTTGTAGTTTCTTTTTTATTTTCTTGAGCAGCTATATTACATCCTGATATAATAACTACTGTAACGATACATAATAATTTTTTCATGTGTTTTTTTGTATAAAGTCAACTGCTTTGTTGACAACGGTTTTGTTTCTTAAAATTTTTGTGTGTCCAAGTCCATGAGTAATAAACAACTCGCCTTCCTTTAAATTTTGACGAATTTGATATGCACAACTTACAGGAACATCTCCATCTAATGTATCATGAATAACTAGAACAGGTTTTTGTATTTGTTTTGCAGCTACACTTGCAGCAAAATCATCTACAGAAATATTCCATTTTTTCTCTAGAAAATATTGCAGTTTTTTTCCAGATGATTCTTTTAGTGTTAAACTATTAGTAAACCTTTGAATGATTTTAGAGACTTTATCTGCAGACCCAATAGTAACAAGACATTTTATATTTAAAAAGTCTTTAGCAGAATTTAAAATAGCGCTAGCACCAAAAGAGTGACCTACAGTTGATACAAATGGCCCATAAGCTTCATCTATTTCCTTAATAGTGGATAGAAACTCAATCATATTTGTCTTCTTACCAGAAGAATTACCATGAGCAGGACCATCAAAAGAAATAACCATAAATCCTTTTTCTAATAACTTGTCGGCAAAGGCAAATAATTGAGTAGATCTTCCTGCCCAACCATGGACAAGCAGAACTTTTTTTGGAGAATATCCATAGGTTAATAATTCTACTTCTTGATTTATGGACTTTACTATAAATTTAGACTTTTGAGCACTTTTGTACATATAGGTTTCACGCTCGGGTCTTTTAAAGTTTATAGGTTTGCTAAATATAAAGTGAGATAACCTAATGGATAAAAAGGGAGAAATCCGTTCAAGATTTCTTGATAGAAATTTGATAGGTTTTGGAATGGATAGACTTGGGGTTAGTTTTTTTTGGTCTAAAATCTCCATAATAATTTTTCTAGTAGTTTAGAAAATGTAATTTTAAGTTTTAATTAATATTTGACACAAAAATACAAAATCGATATTCCGATCGTCATTTTAAAATCTTAAAAGAAATGAAAAAAATACTAGCAATTATTTGTGTTGCAATTTTTTTAGTTCAATGTAGTACAGTTCCTATTACTGGAAGAAAGAGAATTAATTGGGTAAAGGATTCTAATGTTTTATCCTCAAGTTTTACTCAGTATAAAAAATTTATTGATAGTAGTCGGCTTTCAATAGATGTAAGTAAAACTCTGAAAATAAAAACTATAGGAACTAAAATTTCAAAATCTGCAGATAAGTTTATGAGAGCAAATGGAATGGTTTCAGAAGCAGATTCATACAAATGGGAATTTAATCTAGTAGAAGATCAAACCATCAATGCTTGGTGTATGCCTGGAGGAAAAATCGTTTTTTACACAGGAATTTTACCTATTCTTGAAAATGATAATGGAATAGCTGCGGTTATGGGTCACGAAATTGCACACGCTATTGCAAAGCATGGACAAGAAAGAATGACTCAAGCTTCATTAAAACAATTTGGAGGTTTGTCTTTAGCTCTTGCAACCAGTCAAGAGGATAGAAGAAAACAACAGATATGGCGTTTGGCTTATGGAATTGCTTCTACAGGGACCATACTTGCTTACAGTAGATCTCATGAGATCGAAGCCGATAAATTAGGATTAGTATTCATGATAATGGCAGGTTACGGTGGAGAAGAAGCAGCCAAAGTTTGGGTCAGAATGAGTGAAAAAACAGCTGGTAACAGAGTTCCATTATTGTTGAGGACACATCCTAAGAACGAAGATAGAATTAAAAGACTCAAAGCATATTTACCTGAAGCTAGAAGACTAGCAGCTCAATACAATGCTCAAAACTAATTCAGTTGAAATGACTATCTTGGTCAAGATCAACTATTAAATCATTTACATGTTAAAAATTGGCGATAAGAAACTCATTAATGCTTGGGCATTCTATGATTGGGCAAATTCTGTGTATTCTTTAGTTATTAGTACAGCTGTTTTTCCAATTTATTATACGAGTATGACTGAATCTTTTCAAAATATTGATGAGAAAGTTATTTTTCTTGGTACAGAATGGAATCCAACTACTTTGTATGACTATACCATGGCTTTCTCTTTTATTATTGTTGCTTTTTTGTCACCAATTCTCTCAGGTATTGCAGATTATAAAGGAAATAAATTAAGTTTTTTAAAAGGGTTTTGTCTTTTAGGTTCTATATCAGTGATGAGTTTATTTTTCTTTGATGGAGCATCAACTTTATGGGTAGCAATTTTGTTTACAATATTAGCGAGTATCGGTTTTTGGGGAAGTATTGTCTTTTACAATGCTTATTTGCCAGAAGTTGCACATCCAGAGGATCAAGATAGAGTGAGTGCAAAAGGATTTATCCGTGGTTACAGAGGATCTATCTTACTGTTAATTTTATGTTTAGCATTTGTTGAGATGCATGAAGTTTTTTCTATTGATAAAGGATTGGCAACTCGAATTACATTTATTATTGTCGGTTTATGGTGGCTAGGTTTTGCTCAAATCACTTACAAAAGATTGCCTAACCCTAAAAGAGATATAACAAATAAAGAAAATGTTTTTTGGAAAGGATTCGGAGAATTAAAACAAGTTCTCAAAGAGTTAAAAAAACAACCTTCATTAAAAACATTTCTAATTAGCTTTTTTCTGTTTAGTGTTGGAGTTCAAACCATTATTTTAATGGCTGGAATATTTGGAAGTAAAGAATTAGGATTGGAGACTTTCAGTCTCATAGCTGCCATTTTATTGGTTCAGTTTGTAGCAATAGCTGGTGCAGCTATTTTTTCTAGAATATCTAAGAAATTTGGAAATATCACTGCATTAAAGATTACCATATTTGTTTGGACTTTGGTTTGTTTTACAGCTTATTTTTTAGATAAAGATCAAGCAAATATTGATTATTACTTTTATGGATTAGGAGGATTAATTGGTTTGGTTATGGGAGCAATTCAATCCTTATCTCGATCAACATATTCAAAGATGTTGCCTGAAACAGAAGACCATGCAACGTATTTTAGTTTTTATGACGTTACTGAAAAAATAGCTATTGTAGTGGGTATGGTAACATTTGGTTTGTTAATTTCTATCACTGGGTCTATGCAAAAAAGTGTTTTAAGCTTAGCAGTTTTCTTTACACTTTCATTTATTGTGTTAAGTTTTTTAAAGAAAACAAAATACGTTAAATAGCTATTTAAACTTTAGTGATTTGATGTTTTTCTATGAAAGTTAAAAGAAGTTCTTTGCTCTCTTTATCAATCAATTGAGTGTCAATTACAAAGTCTTTTTTATTTGTTTTGAATTTGTATTCGGATGTGAAAATTCGATAGCTCTCAATATCTTTAATATATAGCTCTTTACTAATTAAATCGTTTTTACGTAAATAATTGTCACCAAGAGTTATTAGTCCTTTCTTTTTATTCCAAAAAAACATTCCTAAGTAATTAAGTCCAAGAATCAAAAAAATGATTTCATACCACTTTATAACTTCTCCAAAAAAAGATGAAATAAAGTATAAGGAACCAATAACAGTCCAAAGTATACCAGGTATTAAAAATTGATTTCTAAGCGTTTTTCTTTTGAAGTGTAGATTCATAACATCAATTATTTGACACTAATTTAAGAAATTATTTACTTCTCCTTCTACGTCCAAAACCTTCGGATGGATTGCTGCTATTTCTTCTTCTACCACCTTGATTGCTGTCTCTTCTACCGCTAGGTCTAGAGTCTTTGTTAAAAGAACGTCTTCCACCACCGCTTCTTCTTCCTCGTCCTGATCCTTTTTCTTTTTTGGTGATTTCAATATTAACAGATCGTCCATTAAAATCAGGTTGATTTTTATCGAAAGCAGAAAGTGTTTCTGACTCAAAATTCTTGTCAACTTCAAAGAAAGAAAATGTATCTAAAATATCAATGGCTCCAATTTCTAAATTATTGGTTACTTCTTGTTCGTTTATTAATCCGATTAAACGAGCAGGATTCAACTTGTCTTTTCTTCCAAGATTGATAAAGAAACGAGTCATGTTCTCTGATGTACCTCTACCATTTTTTCCTTTATCTTTAGAAAGATCATTTAAATCTTTAGCATTTTCATAATAGGATAGAAATGAGTTAAACTCAAGAGATACAAATCGTTGAATTAATTCTTCTCTGTCTAAACCTTCTAGTTTTTCGTAAATTTTAGGTAAGAAACTTTCAATTTCTGAGGTATTTACATCAATAGCTTTTACTCTATCTATTAAGTGCATCAATTGTTTTTGACAAACCTCTTCACCTGTAGGAATTGCAGTTTGAACAAATTTCTTTTTGATTTTTCTTTCAATAGGAGAGAGTCTGCCTTTTTCTCTTTGAGTAACCAAAGCAATAGAAATACCTTGTTTACCAGCTCTTCCTGTTCTACCACTTCTATGCGTGTAGTTTTCAATTTGGTCTGGTAATTTATGATTGATTACATGAGTTAAATTATCTACATCCAAACCTCTTGCAGCAACATCTGTTGCTACCAACATCTGAATGTTCTTTTGACGAAACTTCTCCATTACAGAGTCTCTTTGTGCTTGTGATAAATCACCATGTAAAGAATCTGCACTATAACCATCGGTTATTAATTTATCAGCAACCTCTTGAGTTTCTCTTCGAGTTCTACAAAAAATGATGGCATAAATATTTGGATTGATATCTGCAATTCTTTTTAATGCTGAATATCGAGATCTATCGTTTATCAAATAAAATTCATGTTGAACGTTTTCTGATCCTACATTTTTTTCCCCAGAAGTTATTTCTATTGGAGTTGTCATGTAATTTTTAGCAATAGATTCTACTTCTTTTGGAAATGTTGCAGAAAACAAAAGTGTTTGTTTTTCTTCTGGTGTTACTCCTAAAATTTTATCAATTTCTTCTTTAAAACCCATGTTTAACATCTCATCAGCTTCATCTAAAACCAACCAATTAATGTTTTGTAGTTTTAAGGCTCTTCTGTTAATTAAATCAAGTGTTCTTCCTGGAGTTCCAACTACAATATGAGCACCTCTTTTTAATTTTTTAATCTGTTCATCAATGTTTGCTCCACCGTAAACAGTAACAACTTTTGTTTTGTCTAAATACTTAGAAAATTCAGCAATATTTTTTCCTATTTGAACTGCTAGCTCACGAGTAGGTGATAAAATAATTGCTTGTGTATTTGAATTGTCTGCTATGATTTGCTCTAAAATAGGCAAACTAAATGCTGCTGTTTTTCCAGTTCCTGTTTGTGCAAAAGCTTTTACATCTTGATAAGAAGATAAAATTTGTGGAATTGCTTTTTCTTGAATAGTAGTAGGTTTCTCGTAACCTAAATCTGTTAATGCTTTAATTATTGCATCGTTTAGCCCTAAAGCTTTGAATGTTGACATACTGTGTTTTTTATGATTCACAGACGCCCACCTGTAAATCGTTACCTAAAATCGACTTTACTAAATTCTTAAGAGCGGCAAATGTAACTTAAATTAATGAAAGAGAGTTTAGTACTTTGCTAATTCTCCAATTTGTTGGTAAATATTTTGAGAAGAGAGTGAAGCATAACCATTAATTACTATTCCATTTTTGTCAACTAAAATAGTTCTTGGCATTTGACTAGTTAAAAATTTATTGGCTTCGCTTTTGTCTGTTAGATAAAATTGAGATTTAATGTCTAGCCCTTTTATTCTATTTACTTTACCATTATTTATCTTGACACCTACAAAGTTTAATTCTGGATATTTTTTTCTGAAGTAGTTTACTTTTGAAGCTACATAATCTTTACTCATGTAAACTGGATTCCAAAAATATACAACTGATTTTTTACCTCTAATAACTGAACTAATATTGTGAGTTACCTTATTGTAATCAATTATTTCAAAAGGACTCACTTTATTTCCTTTGTGAAGGTTTTTAATATCATCCAATAGGTTATTAACCAGTTTTTTATCCTCTTCGCTTGTACTCATTTTGAAGAAGGAATTAAAGGCGTTTTTATTTACATTACAAGTAGATTTTCTATAAAAATGTCCTATCGCTATTTGACGCAACAAAGCATTTTTTGTTTCTCTATTGTTAATATTGTTGTCTACTTTGTCTAATAATTGGATGGTAAAGTCTTCAGAATCAATGTCATTACCTTCAGAAAAAACAGTGTTGTATAAATGACTTATTACATAGTTTCTGTAAGCATTAAAAAACATAATAGAATCTTTATTGATATCTATTATGGAACGATGACTGTAAAAAGTTGAGTCAAGCTCGTTGAGTCTTAATGTTCTAGAACCTCTTCTTCTAGCCAAAGGATAATCTTCTACTTTACTGTAAATAGGATAAAGCAAAGCCATTTTAAGAACCTCTTTGAATTGTTGAGTTTCATTTTTATTTCTAGTTAAAAATTGTTCATAACGTTCCATTTTTAACTTTTCAATCTTTTGAACTTTAGATGTAAACTCTTTCGGTTCTAATTTATATAGTTTGTAAAACTTTCTTTTATCTTTTTCAGCATCAGTAAAACAATCAATCAACATGTTGTTTCTGTCTGCTCCTTTACCACTAAAAACTAAAGACTCATCAAAATTCCAAGTATTTAGTCTAATTAATATACTGTCTTTAGGCTCTAAATACACATATTGATGTTCTGGTCCGTGTTTAAAATAAAATAAACCTTCTTGAACATCTAATTTCTCTAGAAAACTGTTGTTTTGATCAAGAAAAAATGTATCAATAGCTTTTTCCTGAGAATATAGAATAACATGATCTGACTTAGGATTCATTATTTTTCCACCAAAGTAAGTTTCATTCGTTTCAGGCTGATTATTGCAACCAAAAACAAATACGATTAAGGGTAAAAAAAATAGTGTACGTAATCTTTCTATCATCAAACTATTCTAACGTGTTTTATATTACAAAAATAAATATCAATATTCCTTTCCCTGTTAATACCTTGTTAAAAGAAAAGAAGACGATTTTTTATTTAAAAGCTGAAAATATCAAATTGAATTTAATTTTCAAAACAGAATAAAAAAGTCAATAAACTAGTTCGACATTCATTATATAGATTTAGTGGGTTTTATTACTTTTGCAGCAAATTTAAAGCCTATATTATGTTAACAGTATCTAACTTATCCGTTCAGTTTGGAAAACGTGTTTTATTTGATGAAGTGAATACAAAGTTTGTTCAAGGAAATTGTTACGGAATTATAGGTGCCAATGGTGCTGGTAAATCTACTTTTTTAAAGATTCTATCTGGTAAAATGGATCCAACTTCAGGAAACATATCTCTAGAGCCTGGAAAAAGAATGTCTGTTTTAACGCAAGATCACTATGCATTTGATAACCACCCAGTTTTAGAAACAGTGGTCATGGGAAATAAAGAATTATTTGCCATTAAATCTCAAATTGATGCGTTGTATGCAGATTATACAGATGAAAACGCTGAGAAAATTGGTGAATTACAAGTAGCTTTTGAGGAAATGAATGGTTGGAATGCAGATTCTGATGCAGCTGCTATGTTATCTAACTTAGGTATTAAAGAAGATTTACATTACACTCTTATGAGTGAATTGGACGGAAAACAGAAAGTTAGAGTTTTATTAGCTCAAGCGTTATTTGGAAATCCAGACGTATTAATCATGGATGAGCCTACCAATGATTTAGATTTTGAAACTATAGGTTGGTTAGAAAACTTTTTAGCAAATTACGAAAACACGGTCATAGTCGTATCACACGATAGACACTTTTTAGATGCTGTTTGTACGCATATTTCGGATATTGATTTTGGAAAAATCAATCACTTTTCTGGAAATTACACGTTTTGGTATGAGTCAAGTCAATTAGCTGCAAAACAACGTGCTCAACAAAACAAAAAAGCTGAAGACAAGAAAAAAGAATTAGAAGAATTTATTCGTCGTTTTTCTGCAAACGTTGCAAAATCCAAACAAGCAACTAGTAGAAAGAAAATGATTGAAAAATTAAATGTTGAGGATATCAAACCTTCCAGCAGACGTTATCCAGCAATTATTTTTAAAGCAGAAAGAGAAGCTGGAGATCAAATATTAAATGTAGAAGGATTGTCTAAAGCAACAGAAGATGAAGTATTATTTAACAACACAGACATTAATCTAAATAAAGGAGATAAAGTTGCGATTATTTCAAAAAACTCTAAAGCAGTCACTTCATTTTATCAAATCGTCACAGATAATGATAAAGCTGATTCAGGAAAGTTCTCTTGGGGTGTTACAACTACACAATCTTATTTACCACTAGATAATTCTGAGTATTTTCAAGACAGTAGTTTAAATCTAGTTGATTGGTTACGTCAATATGCTCAAACTGAGGAAGAAAGAGAAGAAGTGTTTTTAAGAGGTTTCTTAGGAAAAATGATCTTCTCTGGAGAGGAAGCCTTAAAGAAAAGCAATGTGCTTTCTGGAGGAGAAAAAGTTCGTTGTATGCTTTCTAAGATGATGATGAAAAGAGCCAATATTTTGCTATTGGATGAACCAACAAACCACTTAGACTTAGAATCTATTCAAGCTTTAAACAATTCATTAATCAATTTTAAGGGAACTGTCTTATTTACCACACATGATCATGAATTTGCTCAAACTGTTGCAAATAGAGTTATAGAGTTAACTCCTAATGGTGTCATTGATAGATATACTACTTTTGATGAGTATCTAAGCGATACAAAAGTAAAAGAACTAAGAGAGAAAATGTATTCATAAAAAAAAGCGGCCAATTGGCTGCCTTTTTTTATTTCTTTTGAAGTGGGGAAATAATTTTCACATCACTAAATGAAATAGCACCTCTTACAATACCATCAATGGTGGTTTTCAATGCTTCAATTAGTTGCATTTTCAATTGAGATTTATGATAAATTAAACTTACCTCTCTTGCTGGTGGAGGAGAATTAAATTCTCTTAAGTGCTTTTTGTCACTTTCATTCAAATCTAAAGTTTGTAAATAGGGAAGAAGCGTCATTCCTAAGCCCTCTTTGGATAGTTTTACAAGCGTGTTAAAACTTCCACTTTCTAATTGAAACCCCTTTTTATTATCTGTTTTGTAGCTTCTGCAAAGATTAATCACACTATCTTTAAAACAATGTCCATCTTCTAATAAAAGGATGTCATCCATTTCTAATTCATCTACATCTATTTTTTTTTGAGAAAACAATCGATGACCTTCTGGAATCAAGCCAACAAAGGGTTCGTAATACAAAGGACGTTCTTTGATAGCATCATTTTCTAGTGGAGTAGCAGCTAATCCAGCATCAATATAACCATCTGTAAGTTTTCTAATGATTTCCTCAGTAGTTAATTCTTCTATAATTAATTTGACCTTTGGATATTTATGAGTAAAATTATTTAGAAACATAGGAAGTAAAGTTGGCATCACTGTCGGAATAATACCTAATCTAAATTCACCACCAATAAATCCTTTGTGTTGATGTACTATATCTGTAATTCGAGTGCTCTCATCAACAATAATTTTAGCTTGTTCAACAACTTTTTTTCCAACATCGGTTAATTCTATTGGTTTTTTAGCACGATTGAATATTTGTACATCTAATTCGTCCTCTAATTTTTGAATCTGCATACTCAATGTGGGTTGCGTTACAAAACTATGTTCTGCTGCCACCGTAAAGTTACCATGTTCTGCAACAGATAGAACATATTTTAATTGGGTGATTGTCATGTATAGTAAATTTTGATAAAGATATTAAATCTATTGATAAAAACTATGATAAGAAAAAATAATTTAAAACTAAATTTGTATAGATTTTAAAAATAAAAAAAAATGAATATACTAGGTTTAGATACAAAACAAACAAAAGAGTTAACTAATCAATTAAATGATTTATTAGGAAATTTTCAAATATATTATCAGAGTTTACGTGGTTTACACTGGAATATAAAAGGAAAGAACTTCTTTGAATTACATTTAAAATTTGAGGAATTATATACAGATGCACAGGATAAAGTAGACATGACTGCAGAACGAATTCTTACATTACAAGGAGTTCCATTCCATACGTTTTCTGATTATATAGCAATAGCAAAAGTTCCTATCGCAAAAAATGTTGCTAAAGATGAAGAGGCTATTTCATTGATAGTAGAGTCTTTATCAACTTTACTGAAAATTGAAAGAGAAATTTTAGATTTATCAGACGAAGCTAATGATGAAGGAACAAACGCCATGATGAGCGACTTTATTTCTGAACAAGAAAAAACAATTTGGATGTTGAATTCTTGGTTAGGCTAATGAATATGTTTTTGATAGTAATGGGAGTTTTGGGTTTTACAAATTCCAGAACTCTCTTTTTTTATTTAATTCTTCTTCAATTTTAGCATACTCTTCTGGAGTATGAACCTTTAAAAAGGAAGAATGCTGTTCAATAGCATATTCAATCTTAGTCACAATCTCATCAATAGATTCATTATCATAATCTATCTCTAAGGGTTGTTTAATAACCATAGATTGTAAAACATTTCTTTTTTTAATCATCAAACCTTTTTTATCAAAAGAACGTCTAAAACCATCTATTACAATTGGTATTACGATAGGTTTGTAGGTTTTTATAATGTGAGCTGTTCCTCTACGAATCGGTTTAAAAGGAGTTGTAGTTCCTTGTGGAAATGTAATGACCCAACCGTCATCTAGTGCGGTTCCAATATTAGAAATATCAGACATTTTTACCTGACGATTCACATTTTCACCGGCACTTCTCCAAGTTCTATCAATAGAAATAGAACCTGTATAAGCAAATACTTTGGGTAAAAACCCAGATCGCATTGTTTCTCCAGCAGCTATGTAATAGATATTAAGTTTTGGTTGCCATAAGTAGCCAACATTTTTAATATTATCATCTCTTCCTTTTAAAGCTGCATTAAAAACATGAAGCATTGCAGCTACATCAGCAAAATAGGTTTGATGATTAGAAATAAACAACACTTTTCTTTCAGGTAATTGTCTAATAATCTCTGAACCTTCTATATGAAGGTTGTTAAAACTTCTATATCTACCATGAGAAATAGCTCCTAAAATCCGGATTAACCATTTCTTTACTAATAATATATGTCCAAATGGATTTCTTTTAAATAATGGCATAGTTGGTCTACTAGAGCGGCTAATTTACAAAACTCTCAGAAAGAAAGTTGCTTAAACATTTCTTTGATTTCACTTAACACCATACCTGTTGCACCCCAAACAATATAATTGTTTAATTTAAAGCAGGGTACAGGATAATTATCCATGTAAGAAGTGTTCATTAAAACTTCAGAAATATTAGTATCATCTAATAAATCTGAAACTTTAATTTCTATAGTTTGTTCTACTTCGTAATTGGTAATAAAGTTTGGTTTTACGGTTGAATATGCTAAAAAAGGTGTTGCTAAAAAATTACTAGGAGGAATGTAAACATCTGTAATTTCTCTCACAATATGAATGCTTTCTCCTCTAACTCCAATTTCTTCAAAAGTCTCTCTCAAAGCAGTTTCTTCAAGATTTGAATCTGTCGAGTCAATTTTTCCACCAGGAAAGCTTATCTGTGCAGAGTGAGTGCCTTTGTAACTAGCTCTTTCTGTTAGTAAAATACAAGTATCATTCTCTTTGTTTGGGTAAAAAAGACTTAAAACTGCAGCTCTTTTAGGTTGATTGGCATGAATCTTAATCTCATCATAATCCAATCGTAAAGCTGGAGCTAATTTAAATTGAGCTTTTTGGCCACCTAATGGAATGGTTCGCAATAAATCAACAGAAGATAGAAATTCATCAAATTTCATGCAACTAATCTTTTGATTTAAACAAAAACCCTAAACCTAATCTAGCTAAAAACTTCTTTTCAAAATTCCAAAAGAATTTAAACTGACCAAATACAAAACCAACAATGGGGAGAGTTAATTGATAAATAGGAAATATCAACAATATACGTAAAGGCCAATATATAAATCCATTTGTAGTTTCCCTATTTATACCTATAAATTCTGTAACAGGATTTGCTACCCAAGCAGCGAAAGATCCATTGATAGCAAAGACTAACAAGATTAAAAAAATCTGAACATTGGATGTAATACCCCAGCGTTCTTTTAGTTTATCCATTCAATTCATTTCAAGCAGCAAATTTAAAGAACTTTCTTCCAAATTAATAAGGATAAACTAGGAGATTTTTTTTTACCTTTCAGACCAGAAAATTTGAAACAAACTGAATGAAAAAACTAGCATTGCATTGGAAAATTATTATCGGAATGGTTTTAGGAATCATTTTTGGTTTTATTATGAATTCTTCTGATGGTCAACAATTTGTCACAGATTGGATTGCTCCATTCGGAAAAATATTCATCAATCTTTTAAAGTTAATTGCTGTACCATTAATCTTAGCGTCTTTAATTAAAGGAATATCAGATTTAAAAGATATTTCTAAAATTAAATCAATGGGGTTACGAACCATAGTTATTTACATGATTACTACTTTGGTTGCTGTTATTATAGGTTTAAGTATTGTAAATACTATAAAACCAGGAAATGGTATGCCAGCAGACACTATTGAAAAAATTAAACTAAAATACGCTAATGATGCAGGAGTTACAGATAAATTACAAAAAGCAAGTGCTCAACAAGATGCAGGACCTTTACAACCTCTGGTAGATATTTTTCCTAGTAATATTTTTAAATCTTTAACGGATGCTTCAATGCTACAGGTTATATTCTTTGCTTTATTTGTGGGTATTTGTCTGCTTCTTATTGAAGAAAAAAAGGCAAAACCACTGATGAGTTTCTTTGATTCACTCAATGAAGTGGTCATGAAAATGGTTGATTTGATAATGTTATTTGCTCCCTATGCTGTTTTTGCATTATTAGCAAATGTTATCATATCATTTGATGATTCAGAAATTTTAGTCAAGCTTTTATGGTATGCAGTTTGTGTTTTTGGAGGTCTTGTTTTATTGATAGGATTCTATCTTCTTCTTGTAAGTATTTTTGTAAAAAAGTCGCCATTATGGTTTTTAAAACAAATAAGTCCAGCACAATTATTAGCGTTTTCAACGAGCTCCAGTGCTGCTACTTTACCAGTAACTATGGAAAGAGTTGAAGAACATTTAGGAGTTGACAAAGAAGTTTCAGGTTTTGTATTGCCAGTAGGAGCAACAGTTAATATGGATGGAACAAGTTTGTATCAAGGAATTGCAGCTGTTTTTATTATGCAAGTTCTTTGGCCAGAAGGATTAACGTTTACCAATCAATTAGTTATTGTAGGTACATCTGTGTTGGCATCTATTGGAAGTGCTGCAGTACCTAGTGCTGGAATAGTTATGTTAGTTATTGTATTGGAAACAATTGGTTTTCCAGCAGAATTGTTGCCTATAGGAATAGCTCTTATCTTTGCAGTTGATAGACCTTTAGACATGTGTAGAACAGTAGTGAATGTTACCGGAGACGCAACAGTTTCTATGATGGTTGCAAAGTCTTTAGATAAGTTACACGACCCTAAACCCAAAAACTGGGATGATAATTACGAAAATGTAAAAGGAAAATAAAATTATAAGATTATGAATGTTTGCTTTTTAATGTATCCGTGGGAAAATATAAAATCTCCAGAAAATGATACTTCACTAACCTTAATTCATGAATGTGCCAAAAGAGGTCATGGAGTTGCAATTTGTACACCTTCAAATTTAACCATTAGAAACAGTGTTACCAGTGCTTTTTGTACTCTTTTAAATAGACACGAAAAAGTTCCAACGAGTATAAAATCATTTTATAAAAAAACTACAACAAGAGAAGAAATGCTTCCTTTAGCTGGTTTTGATGTGATTTTTATGAGAGCAGAACCACCTTTAGATCCTTTGATGTTAAACTTTTTAGACTCGGTAAAGGATGATGTTTTTATCATCAATTCAGTAAGAGGAATGAGAGAAGCAAACAATAAATTATACACAGCTGTTTTTGAAGATCCAAATAATGAGATTATTCCTGTTACACATGTATCAAAGAATAAAAATTATTTAATTCAGGTAATAGAAGAATCTGATTCTGATAAAATGATTTTAAAACCACTAGATGGTTTTGGTGGATCAGGTGTCATTTTAATTGAAAAATCTGCGATGGGAAATATCAACTCTTTGTTAGATTTTTACATTCATAAAAAGGATGGTTCTTCAGATTATGTAATCCTTCAAGAATATATTGAAGGTGCAGATCAAGGAGATGTTCGAATTTTAATTTTAAATGGTGTTCCAATTGGTGCTATGAGAAGAATTCCAGGTGAAAAAGATCATCGATCTAATGTATCTGCAGGAGGAACGGTAAGTAGGCATAAATTAACTCCAGAAGAGAAGAAGTTATGCGCCAAAATAGGTCCAAGATTAATGAATGACGGACTATATTTTGTTGGTATTGATGTAATTGGTGGAAAACTTGTAGAAGTCAATGTGATGAGTCCAGGTGGAATTACATACATGAATAAAGTATATAAAACAAAAATTCAAGAAAAAGTTGTTGATTTTATGGAAAGCAAAGTTTTAGAAAGAAATGCTGCTTTTCAAAGAAAAACAGATCTCAAAAAAATGGTTGATGATGCTTAATATGGAAAGATTATCTGTAGAGCAAATCATTCAAAAAATTAATAATCAAGAAGTGTTTCATGCAGTATCTCAAGATTATTCTTTTACGTTAAAAATAGAAGAATACGTTCATTATGCATGTGGAGCTGTTCATGACGGACATCAATTTAGACAAGAGTTGTGGAGCAATTGTATGCATACCGAATATGAACGGTGGTATGAAGAAGATCCTGCAACAAAAGAAATGGTGCAAACACATCCAATTGTTATTGCTGGTTTAGATTCTCGTTTTGAATACGATTTAAACAGAGCTCCAGATTCTGCCATCTACGAAGATGCTTGGGGTAAAAAACTCTGGCAGAATCCTTTATCAGAAGAAATGAAAGATAAGAGCCTTTCCAAACACCATAATTTTTACAAAGTTGTACATGCGTTAATTTCTAAGCTAGAAGAAAAGTTTGGAGTTTGTATTATCTATGATATGCATTCATACAATTGGAAACGATGGACAAGAGAAGTTCCTACTTGGAACTTAGGAACATCAAATATTGATCAAGAACGATTTGAGTTTGAAATTGAAACTTGGAGACATTCATTAGAAAAGATGTCTTTACCTAATGGAATTCCGCAAACAGCAAAAGTGAACGACACCTTTCAAGGAAATGGATACTTTTTAAAGTTTATCACTCAGAATTTTAATAATACTTTGGTTTTGGCTACAGAAATTGCAAAAGTGTATTGTGATGAACTAAAACAAATCATGTATCCAGAGGTTGTGTTTGCTGTAGAAAATTATCTAAAAAAGGAATTAAAAAAACACGCAGAAGCTTTTTATACCAAGCATAAAGTTTAAATTTGCCTCTCCTTTTTTTGATTTAGAATTATAATGAAACCAACTTCTGTTAAGAATAAAATCCTTTTTGAAATTGATGCACAAATTGACGAGCTTGTAAAAAAAATCGAGCTTTTAAATTATGTGAATCCTGTGAATATAGAATCTGAAAAGGAGAAGTTCTTTAATTCTAAATATTTGACAGATCCTCTTTTTAAATATCCTAAAAGAGACTTTGATAAATTCAATCTTCATAAAGAATTCTTCAAGTTGTCTATTAGCAAAATAGAAGACGACGTTCTACGAGATTTTTATGAAGATATTATCTATTTCTATTCAGGCTTGATTCAATGTATAGAAACTGTAGGGAAAGGAAAACGTTTCTATTACAACAGTTTACGTTCTTTCGGAACACCAACTGAACAAGATGTAGAGAATGCAAAGTTTATATTGCATTTTGAAAGTGAAGATGAAAATTCTGATATCTTTCAGCCTAAATATTCAGCAAAAGAATCAGAGCAATTTTTTAGAGAATATTCTAAAAATTACGATTTCAGCTATGAAATTAAATATTCCAAAACAATGGGAGCGATTGCAATGGTTTCTAACTCCATAAAATCGTTGGTGCTGAATGAAAATCACACATTTTCTGAAAATCAAATAAATATTTTAACCAATCACGAAATTGGTGTGCATATGGTCACCACCATGAACGGAGTTTTACATCCGTTAAAAATATTTTCTCATGGTTTTCCAAACAACGAAGAAACACAAGAAGGTTTGGCTGTTTATAGTGAGTATATGTCAGGAAACTTAACGATAAAGCGTTTAAAAGAATTAGCATATAGAGTGATTGCTGTGGATAGTTTGGCCAAAGGATACTCGTTTTCTAGAACCTTTAGACTCTTACATAATGCCTATGATTTAGACAGAGAACAAGCATTTTATGTAGCTGTAAGAGCACATAGAGGAGGAGGTTTTACTAAAGATTATTTGTATTTAACTGGCTTAAAGAAAATTTACGATTACCATCATAAAGAAGGTAAAAACTTAAGCTTATTACTTACAGGTAAGGTTTCTTTAGAGTTTGTTAACGATATTAAATATATGATAGATAAAAAATACGCTGTCAATTCCAATCATATAACAGACTCTTATGCTGTGAACAACAATAAAAACAAAACAGTAGATTTTATTTTAGAAAATTTGAAATAGAAGTTTTTATAATCCAAATTAGCAACAACCACTCCCAGGTTGGCATAGGTTAGATGCTTGCAATTCTGAGAGTTTCATTTTCGGTTTTTGTGCCGGAATGCCACAATTGTCTTTAGCTAAACAATCTGTTTGTTTTGTGGTTAGTAAGAAATGAGTTCCATTAAACTCAAGACCAAATTTTCCAATCGTTTCTGCTTGGTATTCTACTTCAATTTCTAAATCTTCAATTCCTAAGATTTTTTCAGAAAGCTCAATAATATTTATCAACTTTTCTGGGTGTAAACGGTGATCATAATCATCAGCATTCCAAAGTTGAAAATTAACAACTTCTTCACTTCTAACAGTTCCACCACAGTCTATAAAATGTTTGGTAATTTTTCCTACTTCAGTTACATGAAAGTGATTGGGAACTAAATCACCATTAGGCAATTCAAAGGAGATGGTATTTTGTTGTCTTAAAATGTCTTTAATTTCCGAGAGTTTCATTTTTTAGCAATTATGTGTTAATGAGTTCAATTTTAGTTTTCCAATAATTCTTTTAATTCCATAAAATTACGAATTCTATAATTAGCATTTTCTAACGTTTGGTCATCAGCTAAAGGGTTGTGATATCCTACAACATAAATACCTGCATCGTTGGCAGCTTTTACTCCATTATCAGAATCTTCAATCACCAGACAATGTTTTTTAGATGTGTTTCCTAAAACTGCCGCTTTTTCAAAAATTTCAGGATTGGGTTTGGATGCTTTTAAATCGGCTCCACTAATTTTAGCGGTAAAATATTTATGCAAATTAAAACGATCAAAAACACGATTGATGTTCACCATCGCCGAAGAAGAGGCTAAAACCAATGTGATTTTTTTGTTGTATAAATATTGAATTAAATCTTCAACATCTTGAACCAATTGCAAATTAGGGTCATTTTCAAAAAACTCTACATATCGTTTTCTTTTTTGTAAAACCAACTGTTCGGGATTCAAATCTAATTCAAAATGTGTAACCAATTTTTGAAAGGCATTCACTGTTGAAGAGCCTGTTAAAGTTTTATAGAGTTCACCAGAAACAGTAACACCGATGGAGTGAAATGTTTCGTAATACGCTCTTTTATGTAATTCTTCAGAATCTATAATGACTCCATCCATGTCAAAAATAACACAGTTAACTTGGGTAGGAAATTTCATCAATCTAAAAACTTTGCTTTTAGTTCTGGAGTCGGAATCATACAGCTTTCTTTTTTTCCGTACCATTTGTATCTATTTCTAGCAATGAAATCATAGATGATATTTCGAAAACCAGCTGGTAGAATAAAAAAGACAGACATCAATTTCCAGAAACCACCTAATGTATTTGTAATTTTTAAAATGGCTGTAGACTTTATATCATAAGAAACTCCTGGTTCATACAAAATAATGGAATCAATTTCTGAAGTATCTATATTTAGATTGGAGATTAATTTTTGTCCATAATCAGATTGAAGTGAAGCAAATAAAAAAATATCTTTTTTATCCCACTTAATCAGTTTGTTAACAGATGAGTTACACAGGTTGCAAACACCATCAAAAAGAATAATTTTTTTGCCTTTCTCTATCTGAATTTCCATAAAAAAATGAATCTTTTACAAAGATATCACATAAAAAAACAAAAAACGTGTAACAATATAAAAACAGAGACGTCTTATGTTCGTAATTGCTTATCAAGAATTGTCATTCTTTTAACATACAATTAATAATCGAGGATATTTTGATTAGCTACTTTTGAAAAAATTAAATTAACCAACACGATGATTCGAATAGAGAAACTTCACAAATCTTACCCTATGGGTGACGATTCTTTACATGTTTTAAAAGGTATTGACTTATTAATAGAAGAAGGAGAATTTGTTTCCATTATGGGATCTTCTGGTTCTGGGAAATCTACCTTATTAAATATAGTAGGTTTGTTAGACGTGCATGATGAAGGAAATTATTATTTGAATGATCAATTGATACATAATTTAAATGAAACCAAAGCAGCTGTTTTACGTAACAAATTTTTAGGATTTGTATTTCAATCGTTTAATTTAATATCCTACAAAACAGCTTTAGAAAATGTTTCTCTGCCTTTATATTATCAAGGAGTTAGCAGGAAAGAACGTTCTAAAATTGCTTTAGATTATCTAGAAAAAGTTGGATTAAAAGATTGGGCAAATCACTTGCCAAATGAATTGTCTGGTGGACAAAAACAACGTGTAGCTATTGCAAGAGCTTTGGTAACAAAACCAAAAGTTGTTTTAGCAGATGAGCCAACAGGAGCGTTAGATTCAACTACCACAGATTCTGTGATGGATCTTTTAAAAGATATTAATAATGAAGGTATGACTGTCTTTGTAATTACTCACGAAGAAGAAGTAGCAGCTCAAACCAAAAGAGTTGTGAGATTAAAAGATGGAATCATTATTAGTGATACATCTAATGCTGCTATTAAAGAAAATTCAACTTTAGTTTAATTATGTTTGACTTAGACCGTTGGAGAGAAATATTTCAAAGTATTAATAAGAACAAACTACGTTCTGTAATGTCTGGTTTTACGGTTGCCTTCGCAATTCTGTTGTTTACATTATTGTTTGGTATTGTCAATGGACTAGAAAACACATTTGCTGTTGCTTTTATTGATGATGCAGCCAACTCTGTTTTTGTTAGAGTTTGGAAAACTAGTAAACCCTATAAAGGGTTACAATCTGGAAGAAGAATTCAATTAAAAAATAAAGACTACGATTATGTAGCTGAAAAATACGAGGATAAAATAGAATTTATGACCGCTCGTATTTATAAGAATTTCAGTATTTCACATAAAAATAAACAAGATAATTACAATTTAATAGCTGCTCATCCAGATCACCAATTTTTGGAGAAAACGATCATGAATGAAGGTCGATATATAAACGAATTAGATATCAATCAAGAATCAAAAGTAATTGTGATTGGACGATTAGTAAAAGCAGATTTATTTGGAGAAAAACCAGCATTAGGTAAACGTTTAAATGTGAACGGTATTTCATACAAAGTTATTGGTATTTTTTCTGATGATGGTGGAGATAATGAAGAAAGACTCTCTTATATTCCAGTAACTACAGCTCAAAAATTGTATGGAAATAATGATTATATAAACGAGATTAATATTGGGTACAATCCTAAATTGAGTTTAGATGAAGCGATAGCTTTTGGAAATCGTATGGAAAGAGATTTAAAAAAACAACTAGATATTCACCCGGACGATCAAAATGCTCTATTTGTTAGAAATATGGCAGAGGCAAATAAGGGAGTTGGAATTTTTATGTTCGCACTAGGATTTCTAGTCATATTTATCGGTTCAGGAACTCTAATCGCAGGTATAATTGGTATTAGTAATATCATGATTTTTGTGATCAAAGAAAGAACAAAAGAATTTGGAATTCGTAAAGCTCTAGGAGCTACACCTTCTTCTATTGTAGGAATGGTAGTTCAAGAATCTGTACTCATAACAACAATAGCAGGATATTTAGGACTTACTTTAGGAACTTACATATTAGGAGCTATTGGTAATAGTTTGGAAGAAGATTATTTTATAAAAGACCCTAGTGTAAGTGGTGGCTTAGTTATCGGAGCTACAATAGTATTGATACTAGCAGGATTGATGGCAGCATTGGTTCCAGCTAGAAAAGCAGCAAAAATTAAACCCGTAGAAGCCTTAAGCGCAGATTAATCATGAGATTTTTATTCGATTCAGATACATGGCAAGAAATTTACGGAGGAATTCGTAAAAACAAAACCAGAACCATCATAACTATTATTGGGGTTCTTTGGGGGATTTTCTTATTGGTCGCTTTGTTAGGAGCTTCAAGAGGATTAGAAAATAACTTCAAAAATATCTTCGGAAATTTTGCAACCAACAGTGTTTTTATGTGGTCGCAAAGAACTGAACTACCTTTTAAAGGATTTCAAAAAGGAAGAAATGTTAGATTGACAACCAATGATGTTGCTAAGCTTCAAGAAGCTTATGACGACATAAAGTTTATAGCACCCAGAAGTCAAACAAATAGCAATATTACAAGAGGTTTTAAATCTGGATCTTTCAATATTTCTGGAGATTTACCATTGTTAGATGATGTTCAAAAAAAGGATTTAATCTATGGACGTTTTTTAAATGGAAATGACATCAGTTTAAAATCAAAAGTTTGTGTTATTGAAGAAGAGATTTACAAACAATTGTTTGATAAAGATGAATATCCAATAGGTGAGTTGGTTGAAATAGGAAATATCGCATACAAAGTTATTGGAGTTTACAAAAGAGGAAACATCAATTTTGATGGTCAAGCAGCTTATGTACCTTTTTCTACGTTTCAACAAGTTTACAATAGAGTCAATAGAATTAGTTGGATGATGATTACCGCTAAAGAAGGTGTTGATATTGAACAGTTAGAACAAGATATGTTGCTAACACTTAAAAATATTCACAAAGTAGATCCAGAGGACAAAAAAGCTTTTGGAAGTGCAAATTTAGCAGTAGAAATAGGTAAAATAACAGGATTCTTAACAGGAATGCAGTTTCTAACATGGTTTGTTGGAATTGCAACCTTAATTGCGGGGGTTTTTGCCATCGGAAATATATTATTAATCACTGTTAAAGAACGAACAAAAGAAATAGGAATAAGAAGAGCTATTGGCGCAAAACCAGTTGAGATTAGAAGACAAGTTGTTTTAGAATCGGTTTTCTTAACAACGATTGCAGGAATGTTAGGAATTATTTTTGGAGGATTCGTACTATTTGGTTTAGACAAATGGTTAGGTTCTGGTCCAGATCCAACACTTGTAAATCCAACAGTAAATATTCCAATTATCTTAATTGCATTTTTAGTGCTTATTATTTTAGGAACATTAATAGGATTAATACCTGCATATGTTGCAACATTAATAAAACCTATAGACGCTTTAAGAGACGAGTAAAAAGATTATCAATAACCAAAACGAACACATATATTTAATTAATTACCATGAGTAAAAGAGCAAAAATTATTATCGGAATAGTAGTAGTAATTTTCATAGTTGTAGTATTATGGCTTAAAAAGAAAAACAGTGAAGAGCCAAAAACTTTCAAAACAGAAAAGGCATACAAATCAACAATTGTAAAAAAATCTGTTGCAACAGGAAAAGTGGTTCCATTGGAAGAGATAGAAATCAAACCTCAAATTACAGGTATCATTGATAAAATCTTCTTAGAAGAAGGTGATAAAGTAAAAAGAGGAGATTTAATTGCTACGGTAAAAGTAATCCCTAATGAGCAAGCTTTGTTGAGTGCTAGAGGAAGAGTAGATAATGCAAAGATTCGTTTAAAAAACTCAGAAATTCAGTACAAAAGAAATAAAGGTTTGTACGATAAAGGAGTAGTTTCTGCTCAAGCTTTTGAACAGATTGAATTAACTTTTAATCAAGCAAAACAAGAATTAATCAATGCTCAAAACGATTACAAAATTATTAAAAGTGGTTCTGCAGGAGAAGGTGGAATGGCAAACACAGATATTCGAGCTCAAATCTCTGGTACTGTTTTGGAAATTCCTGTTAAAGAAGGAGATCAGGTTATTCAGAGTAATAATTTTAATGCAGGAACAACGATTGCATCTATTGCAGATATGAGTAAAATGATTTTTGAAGGAAAAGTAGATGAATCTGAAGTTGGAAGATTAATCAACGGTACAGATATAGAAGTATCTTTAGGTGCGATTGAAGAGAAGAAATTCCCAGCGAAACTTAACTTTATCGCTCCAAAAGGAACAGAAGAAGGAGGAGCAGTTCAGTTTACTATCAAAGCGAATATCACTTTAGACAATGAATATTTTGTGAGAGCAAATTACAGTGCGAATGCAGATATTGTTTTAGTGAAAAAAGACAGTGTCTTATCAATTAGAGAAGCATTGTTGCGTTTTGACAAAAAAACAGAAAAACCTTATGTAGAAGTTAAAACAGGAGAAGGAACATGGGAGAAGAAAGAAATTGAAGTAGGTGTTTCTGACGGTATTAACATAGAAGTAAAGAATGGAATTACTTTTGAAGATGAAATCAAGGTTTGGAACAAAGCTTCTAAAGACAACAATGACGATAAATAATCATATATTTGATTCATAAAAAAGGGAGCTAAAAGCTCCCTTTTTTTATTTATAGGAGTCTAAAACTTAGTTCCCAACCTAGTAAATTATAACCGCTATTGGGTTCCTGAATATTAAAATTAGAGATGTGGTGTAGACTACCACCTAAATAGATTTCACAATCTGTAAATGCTTTTGCCAATCCAAAAGATAAACCTTCTGTAAAAGTAAATCCTAATGCTAATCTTTCTGTATCAGAATCTATATAGGCTAATCCTAAACTAGCTGTAAACTCAAAGAATGTATTTTTTAAAAGTCTTCTTCGTAATTGAATTCCCAAATCAAAACCATATAACGACATATTTCTTTTTTGAACTAAACGCTCTCTTAGATCTAAAAAATTATTAGGATAATCAATTGGTTGAATAAAAGACGGATTGTCTAATCGATGTTGTAGCAATTGAACTTGAGGCTGAACTACTAAATTAAAATCCCAGTTTCCTATATCCTTTAGAGGGTAAAATAGTTGAAACTTTACCGTTGTACCGGTTAAGAAATAATCGGGATCATCAAATAAAAAGTTTTGTTCGTTTAATTGACTTATCTGAAATCCAATCTTTTCTAATTGAAAAGGTTCTCTTTTTTGATTTTGAGAATACCCAAGGGTTAACCAAAAAAGAAAACCTAGTAAAATATACTTTTTAAGCAAACTGTTTAGAAACATGTTCTGCTTTTCTGCTTTCAGAATAATCGTAAAAACCTTCTCCAGATTTAACACCTAATTTACCAGCTCTTACCATGTTTACTAATAAAGGACACGGAGCATATTTAGGATTCTTAAATCCTTCATACATAACTTCTAAAATAGACAAACAAACATCCAATCCAATAAAATCTGCTAATTGTAATGGTCCCATTGGATGAGCCATTCCTAATTTCATAACAGTATCAATTTCTGAAACTCCTGCAACTCCATTGTAAAGAGTTTCAATAGATTCATTGATCATTGGCATTAAAATTCTATTGGCAACAAAACCAGGATAATCATTAACTTCTACAGGAATTTTATTGATTCTCTTTGTTAAATCTACAGTGAAATTCATCACTTCATCAGAAGTATTGTAACCTCTAATGATTTCTACCAATTTCATAATTGGAACTGGATTCATAAAATGCATTCCAATAACCATGTCTGGTCTATTTGTCACCGCAGCAATTTGAGTAATTGAAATTGAAGAAGTGTTGGTTGCTAAAATGGTATCATCAGGGCAAACTTCATCTAAATTTTTAAAGATTTTTAATTTTAAATCTAAGTTTTCTGTGGCTGCTTCAACAACCAAACTAGCATACTGAACACCTTCTTTTACATCTGTGTATGTTGTTATATTTTGTAATGTTGATTGTTTGTCAGCTTCAGAAATCTTTTCTTTGGAAACCATTCTATCTAGATTTTTGGTAATTGTAGCAATTCCTTTATCTAAAGCAGCCTGAGAAATATCTATCAATTGAACATTGTATCCAAATTGCGCAAATGTATGTGCAATTCCGTTCCCCATTGTTCCAGCTCCAATAACAGCTATATTCTTCATAAGTATTTTGATTTGTTTGTATATTTATTTTGTATCGAAACAATCGATTATTTGTTGAGCAACTCGAAGAGCATTGGTTGCTTGTTCCAGAGAAACAATAGGAGTTGTATCATTTTCTATAGCATCTGCAAAAGTTTCCAATTCGTCTAAAATGGCATTGTTTGGAGATACCTCTGGATTGTCAAAATAGATTTGTTTTTTGATTCCTTCTGCATTTTGTAATATCATATCAAAATCTCCAGGGTTTTCTGGTGCATCTTTCATTTTAACCACTTCAGCTTTTTTCTCTAAAAAGTCAACTGAAATGTAAGCATCTCTTTGAAAGAAACGAGATTTACGCATATTTTTCATTGAGATTCTACTAGCTGTTAAATTTGCAACACAGCCATTTTCAAATTCAATTCTTGCATTGGCAATATCTGGTGTGTCAGAAATTACGGAAACTCCGCTAGCATGAACATCACGAACTTCAGATTTTACAACGCTTAAGATAATGTCAATATCATGAATCATTAAATCCAAAACGACTGGAACATCGGTTCCTCTGGGATTAAATTCTGCCAATCTGTGCGCTTCAATAAACATTGGAGTATCAATCGCATCTTTAACAGCTGTAAATGCTGGATTAAAACGTTCTACGTGACCAACTTGACCTCTAACATGCTTTTGACTTGCTAAGGTCCTGATAGCTTCAGCTTCTAGCACTGTTTTTGTGATAGGTTTTTCAATAAAGATATGTTTCCCTTTATTGATTGCTTTTTTTGCACAGTCAAAATGAGATAGAGTAGGAGTTACAATGTCAACAACATCTGTAGCATCAATCAATTCATCAATAGAATTGAAAGCATGATAACCAAATTCATTCACAACACTTTCTGTGTTTTCTTTGGATGGATCGTAAAAACCAACCAACTCAAATCTGTTGGATTGTTGTAATAACTTTAAGTGAATTTTTCCAAGATGACCTGCACCTAAAACAGCAGCTTTTAGCATAAAATAAAATTTTGAAGACGCTAAAGTTTAGCGATAACAAAGATACAATTTTATAGGAATTGTTTTGAATTTATTCTACTTTTAGAACGCTTAAAATCATGCATCTTTGAAAGATACTGCCAAACATCAAGGACTTAGAAATCAGTTAGCTAATCTATTAGAGAAGAAAGGGATTACAGATAAGAATGTGTTACAAGCTGTTCGAAGAATTCCTCGTCATTTGTTTATAGATTCTTCTTTTGAAGATCATGCGTATAAAGACAAAGCGTTTCCAATAGCAGCAGAACAAACAATTTCTCAACCGTATACAGTTGCTTTTCAATCGCAAACTTTGGAGATTAAAAAAGGTGATAAAGTTTTAGAAATAGGTACAGGTTCTGGATATCAAACAGCAGTTTTGTTAGAATTAAAAGCTGAAGTTTATACCATAGAAAGACAGCATGTGCTCTTTAAAAAAACATCTATGTTTTTGCCAAAATTAGGTTACAAAGCCAAAAAATTTATTTTTGGAGATGGATACAAAGGCTTACAAGAAAAAGCTCCTTTTGATAAGGTTATTGTGACAGCTGGAGCACCATTTGTTCCGAAACCTTTGTTAGCTCAGTTAAAAGTAGGAGGAATGTTGTTAATTCCAGTAGGAGATTCTACTCAAATTATGACACAGTTTCTTAGAAAATCACCAAAAGAATTTGAAAAACATGAGTTGGGTGATTTTGCTTTTGTGCCTATGTTAGAGAAGAAGAATTAATTTTCAGCTCGTTTCCAAATCGCAGTTCTTCCTAGCAAAGAAATTCCAATATAACCTCGAAGTTTTAAGGTGTTTTTATCAAGTAGTTTGATATAACATTTGTATTCTTTTCCGTTTTTAGGATCTAAAATTTTTCCACCAGACCATTCGTCACCATCTTCTTCCAAACCCGTGAGAATATCCATGCCTAAAATTCGTTCATTTTTACGTTTTCCTTTACATTCTAAACATGTAGCTGTTTGTCTTGCAGGGTCAGTTATAGAGATAATTTTAGCAAATGCTTTTCCGTCTTTTTTATAAACTTCTATGGTAGATTCTATTTTGTTAGTCTCTTCATCAAATGAATTCCATTTTCCAAAAATTGTTTGAGAGAAAGAGTTTGCAGTTAGTAGTAATGCGAAGAAAAATAAAAGTGTTTTTTTCATAATCTATTTTCTTTTAATCATATTTAGCACTAAAATTAGTATTCCATTTTCCTTGTACTTTCAAAATCTGTTCCAAAATATCACGAACACAGCCTTCACCACCTTTTTTGTGAGAGATATATTTAGATATTCCTTTTACTTCTTGTACTGCATCATTTGGACAACAAGGTAAACCCACCAATTGCATAACAGGAACATCTGGAATGTCGTCACCCATGTATGCTACTTCTTCTTTGGTAAGTTGATAGCCATCTAATATCTCGTGATATTTTTCAATCTTATCATGTATTCCTAAATAGACATCTTGAATCCCTAGGTTTTCAAGTCTGGTTTTTACTCCATCATTTTTTCCTCCAGATATTATACAAATTCTCAAACCAGCATCAACAGCAGTTTTTAATGCATAACCATCTTTGATATTCATTTGACGAAGCAATTGACCATCTGTAGTTATAGTTACCAAACTATTGGTTAATACACCATCTACATCTAAAATAACTGTAGTAATATTAGATAAGAATTGTTTAAAGCTTTTTTCCATGATTTTGGATAGATTCTGTGATGAGTTTGTATATTTCTTTTTGCTTTTCTGAGAGCAAATTTACATGTTTTTCAATCGTTTTTTTATCATTTCTAACCGCTGGTCCAGTTTGTGATTTTTCAGGGGATAAATCAACGATTTTTTGAGAAGTTTCTTGAATCAATGGAAATAAAATTTGAAACGGAACATTATGCTTCTGACAAATATCTTTTGCTAATGTATACATGTGGTTGCTAAAATTATTAGCAAAAACTGCTGCAACATGAAGATGTTTCCTTTGTTCAGAATTAATTTCAAACCAATTAGAATCTAAAGATTTTACAATCCTTTTTAGTAATTGTAAATCTTTGTTATTTTCAGCTTCTAAACAAAATGGAACCTCAGAAAGTGATACTTCTTTATGTTTGGAGAAAGTTTGTAGCGGATAAAAAACTCCTTTATTTGTAGTGTTTTTTAGTTCATTTACAGATTTTCCTCCAGATGTATGAACTACAAAAGAATTTTTTACATGTTTAGATACCTCCTGAATTGAATCGTCTGAAACTGCTAAAATTGTGACATCACTTTCTTCTAATAACTCCAAACTATTTGTCGTAGAAACTTTGTCTTTCCAATACCTTAAATCCTTGGTGTTTCTAGTATAGATTTGCTTTAAGCAAATTTGGCTGCGCTTTAAAAAATGATGTGCCAAATGATAAGCTACATTACCACTGCCAATAAGCGTTACTGATATCATATAGCGAAGATATTTAATTTATTTGGGTTTCGTTTCTTAAAACTTTTGCATATTTGTTTTATGATTGTTTAAAAACCCATCCATTTTTCAGTCTTTATTTATTAAGACTCCACACAAATCTAAAACTGTAATTTATAGTTTTTGATTCATCATTTATTTTAGACCTAAATTATCATGTCACAAAACAATCAAATCAATTTTTTCACTCTTTATAGAAGCTGTCAAAGGCAAACAAAACGATTTTACAACTGGAAGTATAAAATAAGCTGTTTTTATGCTTTCTATTCCTATGATTTTAGAGATGTTAATGGAATCTATTTTTGCTTTAGTAGATATAATTTTTGTTTTTAGAGTTAGTGTAAACGCTGTAGCAACAGTAGCTTTAACAGAATCTGTTTTAACATTGGTGTATACAGTTGCAATAGGTTTGAGCATGGGAGCAACAGCTATTGTAGCAAGAAGAACAGGAGAGAAAGATCCAGTAGGAGCAAGAAAAGCAGCTGTCCAAGTTATTCTTCTTGGTGTTTTTGTGGCTTCAATTATTTGTGTCATTGGAATTTTCTATCCAAAGAAAATTCTTGGGTTAATGGGTGCAGAAACTGATTTAATAGAGGAAGGTTTTGGTTATACAAAAGTTCTTTTGGTTGGAAACATAACTGTTATGTTATTGTTTTTAATCAATGCAATTTTTAGAGGAGCAGGAAACGCATCTATTGCTATGTGGACATTGATTTTGTCTAATAGTTTGAATTTGATATTAGATCCGATACTTATTTTTGGATTAGGACCAATTCCTGCATACGGAGTAGAAGGAGCTGCAATAGCAACAACAACGGGTAGAGGAGTAGCAGTAATTGCACAGTTAATTATTCTTTTTAAAGGAAATTCTTACATAAAAATAGCCTTGAAAGACATTAAATTGCATATAGAGGTAATGATCAATTTGATTAAGATTTCTTTAGGTAGAATTTTTCAATTTTTTATTGGAACGTCCAGTTGGTTTTTTTTAATGCTAATGATGGTAACTTTTGGAAGTGAAGTTTTAGCAGGTTATACGATTGCTATAAGAATTATGATATTTACTTTAATACCTGCTTGGGGAATGAGTAATGCAGCTGCAACATTAGTTGGTCAAAATTTAGGAGCAAAAAAACCTGAAAGGGCAGAGTTGTCTGTTTGGAAAACAAGTAAATATTGTGCTATTTTTATGGGAATAGTTTCTATAATCTACATTGTATTTGCACCTACTTTTTTAAGTTGGTTTAGTAGTCAACCAAATGTTGTAAAATATGGAGCTTTATGTTTACAGATTATGGCAATAGGATATATTGCTTATGCTTATGGAATGGTTGTAATTAATGCTTTCAATGGTTCAGGGGATACTAAAACACCAACATGGATAAACTTTATATGTTTTTGGATGTTTCAGCTTCCTTTAGCATATGCATCTGCAATTTGGTTAGATTTTGGACCTGAAGGAATATTTTGGTTTATTACCATAGCAGAAGTTTTAATTGCAATTATTGGAATTATATGGTTTAAAAAAGGAAAATGGAAAAACATACAGGTATAAAAAAAGCCTCTCAAATTTGAGAGGCTTTTGTTTTTCTTTTTCAGAGAACTTATTTATGCTTTTGAAGTTGAGTTAGATGCAACTGCTGCTGCATATACTACTAATCCAAAACCAATTTTGTTTACAGCATCACCAATGTTATAAATAACATCCATGTTTAAACCCCACTCACCAATGAAGCTATACCATCCTTCAGTTCCAGCCATGTAACCCAATGGGTAAATAGCCCAACCTACAAGAACGAACCAACATAATGTTTTGTGAGCTGTTAATACTGCACCACCAGCTTGTTCTGCTAATTTTTTTGCTTCTCCGAACCAAATTAAATATACGATTCCGAAATAAGCAACTCCAGATACAAATCCCCATAAAGCAGGACCAGTTCCAGTTGTGTAAACAGCTTCTCCAAAGTATCCAGTAACTAACATTACTACAGATAAGAAGATTAATTTCCACATTAAAGATTTTTTTGCACCAGCAACTTTAAGTATTAAGTAAAACTCAACACACATTAATGGAACTGTCAATACCCAATCTACATATCTAAAGAAAGTAGGAGATTCAGCATTTGAAGCCCAATAGTCTCTCATGTACCAGTAATGTACTGCTGCAATGAAAGTAATTAAACCTGATACTAGAATAGAGGTTTTCCACTTTCTATCAAAGTTATTCATTGATAAAAAGAAGAAAGCCGAAGCAGCCATCATTGCCATACATCCTACAAAGAATGTAAAACCAACGTAGTCGTCTGTTGCAATTTTGCTCACATCTGCGAACATGTTAATTAGTAAATTCATTTTTATTAGTTTTAAATTGTTGAATCAAATATAGAAAATAAAATAATATATGTTTAAATATTTCTTAAAAAAAATAAACAAACTATATTTTTTGTATTTTTAAATTGTGAAAATCTCAATATTCAGTTTAGTAGGTACAGTTTTTCTACTTTGGTTAACGATTCAAATAAACTCCATTTACGAAGATTATCTTGCTTATTTCTTTATCCTAACTGTTGGGATTTTACACGGAGCAAACGATATCTCATTAATCAATTTTTTAACAAAAAAGTCAGACGCTTCTAATAAAAAGTTTTTGATGCTATATATATGTATCATTGGTTTTATGTCTTTAGCATTTTATCAATTTGCATTTCCAGCTCTTATGCTTTTTATTTTATTTAGCTGTTATCATTTTGGAGAACAACATTTTTATAGTCAAATTAAAACTCCGAATAACTTAACTACATTATTATATATTCATTACGGTATTTTAATTTTTGGACTCCTATTTTATTTCAATTTGGAGGATACTACACAAATAATCTATGAACTAACAAATGTTCAGTTAAACGATAATTATTTTTCAATCTTTCTATTGATTGGTCTTATTGGAACTCCACTTTTAACTTCTTTGAGTCATAAAAAATTTTCGAATAGAATAAATTACATCCAAGAACTTTTCTTAATACTTTTATTTACTCTTCTTTTTAAGATGGCTTCTTTGTTATGGGCTTTTGCTATTTACTTTATTTTATGGCATTCTATTCCTTCATTAAAAGACCAAATAGAAACTTTATATGGAAATCTAGATAGAAAGAATTTAATCAGTTACTTCAAATCTTCCTCTTTAAACTGGATAATTTCTATATCTGGTCTTATCTTAATTTATTACTTGACTACAATAATAGAGGTGAGATTTGTTACATTATTCTTTGCTTTCTTAGCTGCAATTACAATTCCTCATGTAATTGTTATGTATTTTTTGAATAAGAAATAAATATCTATCAATCTACCTTATCTATTATTTCTATATTTTTGATCTATGAAAAAATTAGGAATTAATTCTATCTGTACCCATGTTGGAGAAGTAAAAGACGAACAGTTTAAAGGAGCTGTTTCTCCTATTTATGTAGCAACATCTTATGCTTTTGATGATGTAGATGTAAAACGATATCCAAGGTATTTTAACACACCCAATCAAGCTTTATTGGCAAAAAAGATTGCAATGTTAGAGCATACAGAGAGTGCTTTGATATACAGTTCTGGTATGGCAGCTATAAGTCATGCCATGTTAGCTTTTTTAAAATCTGGTGACCATGTAATTTTACAACAAGTTATATATGGTGGAACCTATAATTTTGTAGTCAAGGAATTTGAAAAATTTGGAATAGAATATACATTTACTGAAAGTCACGATGTAAATGATTTCAAAGAATTAATTCAAAGTAACACCAAAATCATTTATGTTGAAACTCCTTCAAACCCTTTGTTAGGAATTACAGATTTGAAAGCTGTTTCTAATTTGGCTAAAGAGAATGGAATCTTAACAATGATTGATAATACATTCGCTTCACCAATCAATCAAAATCCAGCAGAATTTGGAATTGATATTATTGCGCATTCTGCAACAAAATATTTAGGAGGTCACTCTGATATTAGTGCTGGTGCCTTAGCAGCCTCAGAAAAATATATTGAACAAATATGGAACACATCCATTAATTATGGAGGAAATTTAAGTGATTACACTGTTTGGTTATTAGAAAGAAGCATGAAGACACTCAATTTGCGCGTGAAAGAACAGACAAAAAATGCTAAGATTATAGCTGATTATTTAGAAAATCATTCTTTTGTAGATCGAGTATATTATCCAGGTTTAGAATCCCATCCAAATCATGAAATAGCCAAACAACAAATGAAAGGTTTTGGAGCAATGTTATCTTTTGAGTTAAAAGAAGGAATAGATCCGATGAGCTTTCAAAGAAACTTAGGATTGATTAAACCTTCTATGAGTTTAGCTGGTTTAGAAAGCACAACAGTTAGCCCTGTTCAAACTACACATGCTTTATTATCAGAAGAAGAACGATTATCAAGAGGAATAAGAAATGGATTGATTCGTTTTTCAACAGGAATCGAAGAACCTGAAGACTTAATTGAAGACATAGAACAAGCAATTCACTCCAGTAAATAAGTTTATTATTTACCAGTGGTTATGACAATTCCAAATTGTAATCTGTTAAATGCAATTCATTTATGTATTGCTCTATATAGCCAATAGTAAAAGTAAACACATTTGTTGTTTTGAAACTAAAACCGGCATAAAATCTATTTTAAACATATGATTTTCCTTTGTTTTTAAAAAAGAACTCATTATTTAAATCAAATGTGATTCTTTTAAAAATTGGATATTGATATCTAATTCTGTATCGAAGTCGATGCTGTTCTATATCAGCATCTTTAAAATGAATAAATCGATGCTCTAATCGAATTCTTTGAGAAAACTTATGCTTTTTTAATTGAAATGAATGTGCAACATCTTCTATAATTCGATGTTCAATTGCATTGGGTTCATCGTTGAATTCAATGCTTCTATCAATCTCTAAATAACCATATTTTACAGTAAATAAAAGTTTAGAATTTGTCTTAAAACCAATTCCAACATAACCAAGAGTAAGATTGTGATTTTCTATAACATTATAAGTTCTTATTTGAAATCCAGATTGAAATAGAAGATTATTAGATATGTAATGATTTCCATGATACATATACCAAGAACCCAGCATTTTTTCAGTTTCTGTTTGTGAGAAAAGAGATAGTGATAATAATAAAGAGAGTAGGAGTAGTCGTTGTTTCATAATAAAAAGATGGGTTGCTTTCACAACCCATCTTAACCTAATTAAACATGGTCATTTAATTGATGATGTTCGTCAATTAGTGGTCCACCTTCTATTATTTCTGTAGAAGCTTCACTTGCAAATTTTTCAAAATTCAAATGGAATGAATGTGCCAATTGAATAGATTTACTAACATAAGCTCCTGTGTTGGAACCAAAAGCCATTAGCATTAAAATTTTAGAAGGCATTGTACCTATACTCCAAGCAGAAGATACTATTGCTGGTAATAAAGTAGCAACTGTTCCTGTATTACTAACATCTCCAGATAATAAACCAGCACCTAAAGTTATAATCATTAAGAGTTTACTTTCACTCTTATTAGCCAATTCTAAAAGCTTTTTACCTGCTAATGCTGTCCAACCTGTTTGTGACAATCCCTCTCCTATAATAAAGAGAGATGCTATCATAATTACTGTTGGATTACTAAAACCACTTAATACTTCATCTAAATTCAGAATTCCAGTTGTAAACAATGCAATCATGGAAATTAAAGCGACAATATCTGGAGAGAATTTACCCCAAATAAATAGGATAATTGTAATAAGTAGTATAGTTATCATTAATGTCATTCGGATATTATTTTCATAATAACAATGTAAACTTACCTCACTTTTAAGATGATTTTTATGATATTTATCATGGATATACGAGAGTATTAATTTTTATGAGATATCTAACTTTTTGACATTCTGGTTCCTAAAATCGAAATACGAAATCGAAATAGATACAAAAGATGGTAATAAGATTGTTTTATATTTACATACTCTTAAATGATAAGAGTGTTTTTGAAATCAAGTTTTTGAAATTTTGAATATGAAATTAGACATATTAGCCTTCGGAGCACATCCAGATGATGTTGAATTAGGCTGTGCAGCAACAATTGCAAAAGAAGTCTCTTTAGGAAAAAAAGTTGGTATAGTAGATTTAACTAGAGGAGAATTAGGAACGAGAGGAACTGCTGAAATTAGAGATAAAGAAGCAACTAATGCTGCTGAGATTCTTGATGTAGAAGTAAGAATCAATTTAGGCTTTGCTGATGGTTTTTTTATAAATGATAAGAATCATCAATTAGCAATCATTCAATTGTTAAGAAAATACAAACCAGAAATAGTTCTTTGTAATGCAATTGACGATAGACATATAGATCATGGAAAAGGAAGTAAACTTGTGTCAGATGCTTGTTTCTTAAGTGGTTTACAGAAAATTACAACGTATTTAGATGATAAAACTCAAGAAAAATGGCGTCCTAAGCATGTATATCATTATATACAATGGAAAAATATTCAACCAGATTTCGTGATTGATGTTTCTAATTTTATGAACAAAAAAATAGAAGCTGTTATGGCTTATGAATCTCAATTTTTTGATGCTAACAGTAAAGAGCCAGAAACCCCTATTTCGAGCAAAAACTTTACGGATAGTATAGAATATAGAGCAAAAGATTTAGGAAGATTAATTGGAGTTGATTATGCTGAAGGATTTACTACTGAACGTTTTGTAGCTGTTGATTCTTTAGACAATTTAATTTAAAATTATTTTTCAAAAATAATTAAATAAAGTACATTTGCACTCGCAAGTTACATGGTGATTGTAGCTCAGCTGGTTAGAGCGCCGGATTGTGGTTCCGGAGGTCGCCGGTTCGAACCCGGTCTTTCACCCAAAAATACAAGCCTTTCAGAAATGAAAGGCTTTTTTTGTGGAGCCTTTTTTATGTAAAAAGCCTTTACTACTTTTACGAAAACTAGTTTTATGAATGCAAAAGACCTACAAAACGTCTATAATTTAGTTCAACCACATATTCATAAAACTCCAGTATTAAAATCTCGTTTGTTGAATTATATTGCTGAGTGTAATATATTCTTGAAATGTGAAAATTTTCAAAAGTCTGGATCCTATAAAATACGTGGAGCTACAAATGCAATTCTGAGTTTATCAAATCATGATAGAAGTAAAGGAGTTGTAACTCATTCTTCTGGGAATTTTGCTCAAGCTGTTTCTTTAGCGGCAAAAAACTTAGAGATACCAGCATATATTGTAATGCCAACAAATGCTCCCAAAGCTAAAAAAGCTGGAACAGTTGCTTATGAAGGAATTATCACAGAATGTGAACCTACAATTGAAGCTAGAGAAAGAGAATCAAAAAAAATAGAAGGCGAATTACATGCTACTTTTATTCACCCTTCAAATCAAATAGAGGTTATTTACGGTCAAGGAACAGCAGCCTATGAGTTGATGAAAGAAGAAAGTGACTTTGATTATATTGTTTGTCCCGTTGGTGGTGGAGGTTTGATTTCAGGCACATGTTTGTTTGCAAAAGAGTTTTCTCCCAATACTAAAATTGTTGGAGCTGAACCTTTAGAAGCAGATGATGCTTATCGTTCTTTACAAACTGGAAGAATTGAAACCAACTTAGCTGCAAATACTATTGCAGACGGATTACGAACTAATTTAGGAAACCATAATTTTCCAATTATTCAAAAACATGTTTCACAAATTATACTTGTTTCAGAAGAAGAAATTATATCAGCGATGAAATTGGTTTGGGAACGAATGAAAATTATAATTGAACCTTCCAGTGCTGTTTCTGTAGCTGCAGTATTAAAAGAAACAGAGTTATTTAAAGATAAAAAAGTCGGAATTATTATATCTGGAGGGAATGTAGATATTTCAGATTTGCCTTTTTAAAATTTTTGAATAGTCTCAATTACTTCGGCTCTTTTTCTTACAGATACTGGAATTGTTTTTTTATTTGTCAGTAACAAATATCCTCCATCAGATTTAATAAACTCTTTAATAAACTTCTTATTCACTAAATGACTTTGATGAACTCTAATAAACCCAGAGTCTTTTAATAAATCTGCATAGGTTTTCAAGGTTTTTGCTACTAATATTTTTTCTCCATTACTTAGATAAAATATTGTGTAGTTATTATCAGACTCACACCTGATAATGTCATCTAAAGAAACTACAATAATCTTCTCTTGTGTATTCAAGGAAATTTTTTGTGGAGTTTTAGTTGTTTTTAATGTCTCTTGTAAAACCTCATATTGTTTTGTGTTTGGCTGTATTTGATTGATTGCTTTGTTTACAGCAGACAGTAAATCAGTATCAGAATAAGGCTTTAAAACATAATCAATCGCTGCAAACTTGAAAGCTTTGATTGCATACTCATCACTTGCGGTGACAAAAATGATTCTAGAAGAAAGATTTGGATGTATTTCTAATACATCAAATCCAGTTCCATCTCCTAACATAATATCTAAGAACAAAATGTCAGGTTGTTGCTTACGAAGTTCCTTAGCAGCTTCAACAACACTCATTGCTTTTCCAATAACTTCAATATTTGGAAAAAGTCTTTTCACGTCTTTTTCCAACATTTCTAAGATATCAGGAATGTCATCCACCAATAAGCAGGTTAACTTTTTCATTAAAAATCTGTTTGATACGGCATATGAAAACTAACACAAGTACCTTTTACTTCTTGGTTTTCTTTAATTTCTTTGATGCTAAAATTCGGATATTGAATTAAACTCTCTAATCTTTCTTTAGTAACGTTTATTGCTACCGATTTATGCTGTTTATTTTTATTTTTTTGAGAGGTTTTATAACCAACACCATTATCACTTATTGAACAATACATAAATTTCTCTTTCAAATCTAACTGAATTTTTATCTTATTTTCTCTGTTTTCAATTTTAAATGCATGTTTGATACTGTTTTCGATAAATGGTTGAAGTATCATAGAAGGGATTAAAACTTCCTCAGAATCAAAGTAATCTAATTCTATGTCTATTATAATAGTAAATGATTTGTTTTGCAGCTTTTCTTCAATTTTCAGATAACTTTTTAGAATATCAATTTCACTTTTCAGTGTTACAAACTCTTCTCTAGAATTTAGCAAAACACCTCTTAATAAGGTTGCAAATTCATTGATAATTGTATTCATTGACTCTAACTTTCCATTAGATCCAAAAGCCTTTATGCTATTCAACACATTGAAAACAAAGTGAGGATTCATCTGTAATTGTAATGCTTTTTGTTCTAGTGCAATCAGTTGGTTTTTTGTTTTTAATATTTGGATTTCTGCTTTTGCTTTTCTTTTTAACTTCTGAGTGTAACTAAACACAATAAACACAATTAAAAAAGTTCCAATTACTGCTGATGAAATCAAAAACCAGTTTTGTAAATACCAGGGTTTATGAATATAAAATTGAAAACGTTTGGTTTTGCTCTTAACAGAGTTTCTATTCATAGAAACTACTTCAAACGTATAAGAACCAGAACTTAAGTTGGCAAAATCGATTGAATTTTTACTAGTCCAAGAAGAAACATTTTCATTCAGTCTCCATTGGTATTGTATTTCATTTGGATTGTCTATATCAACAGTTTTATATTCAAATGATAATGAGTTTTGATTTGCTTTTAGATTGAGTGTTTTAGAATAGGAATTCACATTTACTGTATCAATCTTGTTGTATAAAACCTCCAAGTTTTCAATAAAAACTGTAGGTTTGATAGTCGAGTTTTTAGTTTGAAGATTTACTAGTTTTGTTAAACCATTGTTGGTTCCAAACCATAAATTCTGATCTTTAGTTAGAGCAATTGAGTTTTGAGTTGTTTCTACACCCAAAAAACCATCATTTTTTGAAAAATAAAAAACGTCTTTAATCGAATTCTTGTTAAGAATTACTTTGTTCAAACCTTTTTCTGTTCCAACCCACAAATCTCCAGAAGCATCGAATAATAATTGATTTACATATTGAGAATTTAATTTTTTAATTCCTTTGAGTTGAAAAGCATCTTTTGGATTGTTGACTGATACTAACCAAACACCACGATTTGAAGTCCCTAGAAATAAGTATCCGTTTTTTTCTGAAATACAATTGATCGATGTTTTAAAACCTAATGGTTGATAATAATCAATTAGATTACGATCTTTTATATAACCTAAATTACCAGCCGATGAAGAGTACCAAAGTTTATTTTTTCTGTAAAAAAAACTATTGATTTTGGTGTCTTTAAAACCTTGATTTTTACCAAAGATTTTTGTTTTTAGAATTATTCCGTTTTTGGTAGTTAATTCATGTATAAACCTTCCATCAGCAATCCAAACTTTAGAATCCTTTTCATAAATAGATTGAATAGATTTTCCAATATTAGGAAGTTGTATTGCAAGATTGATAAATTGATAGGATGATGATAATGTATCTAAAATCTCTTCTGCTGTATTTTTTATACTATCCTTTTGACTTTTATATTTTAAAAGTAATAACCCTTTACTTTCTGTTCCTAACCAAATATTATTACTAGAATCAATAGCTATTGAATTAACCGTTGTATTTTGTAATTCTTCTATTCCTAAATTAATAAAATGGGCACCAATTTTCTTTTGAATTCCCTTGTTTCCTGAGGCAATCCATAGATTTTCTCCATGTGGAACTAAGGCATTGATTTTATTGTTAGATAATCCTTTTTTGGTTGTGAAATGTTCAAAGTTGTTTTTGGTGAATTTGAACAAACCTCTGTTTGCACTGGCAATCCAGATAGAGTTGGTTTTATCTTTAAAAATATCTTGAATTTTATCTGATTTTAATTCCGAATGAACTAGTTGTGTATTTTTGAATTCTGAATCACTTTTTTTTATTCCTTCGTTTGAAGTAAGCATTAAGATTTCATTCTCAATCAATTGTATTTCTTCAATACTATTCGTTTTCTTTTTTAATAGAAGTTGTTTCTTCCTTACCTCGTAAATTCCAGATAATTTATTGTTTGCATACAATTTGTTCTGAATTTTCAAGAAAGAAGTAAACTTACCATTGGATATTTTTTCTGAGTTTGTAGATTTTATCAAAGTATTGGTTTGCCATAATGCTTTGTTTGTTGCTATGTAAAATGAATTTTGATGAAAAATCAAATCATTTACCACATTCAAATCAACCTTATAATCTATTTTTAATGGTATGATATAAGTTCCTTTCCATTGATAAATTCCTGAATCTGTTGCTAAAAAAAACTGATTCTGTAGCGGAATTATTTTATTAATTTTTGGTGTTCTGAAGGATTTTATTGTACCATTTGACATAACACTCAGTCCTTGGTTGGTTGCTATGAAAAGAGAGTCTTTTTTGAACACTAAATCGTTTATAAAACCTGAAAGTAAACTGTCTTTTTCATTGAGTATTTTAAAATCTTTGCCATCAAAACGAACCAATCCACTTCCTTGAGTTCCTAACCAAATATATCCAATACTGTCTTGAACAATACTAGAAATATTAGATTGTGGCAAACCTTCTTTTATTCCAAAGTTTTGCCATTCACTATTTTGTGCATTTAAGGAAAAGCAAATTAGAGCAAAGCAAAATGTAATCAGTTTACAGATTTTCATGGTTAACAAACATACATAAAAGTAACTGCTCATCACAAGCAGTTACTTTCTCAACTAAAACAAATAACATTCCAAAAAATTATCTTAATGCATACAATCTTAAATTATTAACATCAGGTTCAATGTGTTGTAAATCACCATATGGTTTTATTAATGGTTTTAAAACACAAACAACAGTTGTTTTTCCTTTAATAATTAGCTTGTTTCCTTTGGTATAAGATTTCCATCTAAACTTCTCTAACGGAATATTGAATTTCCCCATCACTTTAGATAATTGCTCGTCCTCTGAGATCCAATCCATAATTTCTTCTGGTATTTTAAATGAAGGAATAGTATCATCAGAATTTGTATAATCAAATTCCCATTGAATAGGAATATTGAATTTAAAAGTATAAACATCTCCTATATATCTTTCCTTTTGATTATTTAAAGCATCATACCAAACAATATCTTTTTCTTCTGGGTATTTTCTCGCAATCTCTTTTGATAAATCTACCATTCCAGGTGATTGTGCAGTTGGATAGAAAACGTAATAAGGTTTTGCTAAATAATGATCTGAAAACTCACCACCGAATACATTGTAATAAGGCGATGCAACTACAGAAGGTACTTCATCACCTACAAAAGCATCTTTTAAAGTATTCATTAGCTCTTTATTAGAACCTAAACCACAAGAATGAAATACAATCTTGGTATTTGTTGTAATTCCTTTGTTCAATTCTGGCAACTTTCCTTGAGTTAAGGTTTTTCTTAATGATTCTGCTGTAACTCGTTCTCCTTTAATTACAGTTTCTAAAGACAAACCTCTCCATGGATTGCTGTGTGCAACAATATGAATATCTCCATAATTTTTATTTTGATGATTTTTAGTTAACCATGTTAAAATCTCTTCTATAGAAAAAGTATAATCAACAACTTCATAATTTTTTTCTAGAAAATAGTTTCGAGCACTTTTATAAAAAGTATTCTTTCCTTTATCTATTCCTGTAATAAAAACTACTGGCTGTCTAGTTTCAACTTTTTGTATAACTGGGACAACATTTTCTGTAGTATTTATAGCTGCAATTGTCTGATTTTGCTTTACTTTATTTTTATTGCAGTTTGTAAATGTTGTAGCAATTAGTAATACTCCCATTACTAAACTTGCTTTTTTAATTGTTTTTTTCATAATACTTTGTTTTTTAGATTAATAATGACTTTTCTTATTTGATAATGATAGATAGTTTACTATCCAGTTGTATATGGTTAGGTAGCTGATAAAGTCCTGACTTTTGAATTGATACATTTTTCCAAATTCCATTTTTATCGATTTTAATAGATACAATCCTTCCTTTTTTGTCTATCTCAATTTGGATTTTGTTACCAAACTTTAACCAATTCTTTATCATTACACTTTTGCTACCTTTTAACCATATTTTTATAGCTCTGACTTTTGAATTTTCAATGTTTCCTTCAACTGAAACTTTGTAACTTTTTTTATAAATAGATCTTCCTTTTATTCCAGCTTCAGCTCCAATTGCTGTATTGTTTACGTTTTGAGGAAGTGGTAGAGGCTGATTTACTTTTTTTAATTTTCCTTTAGCATTTATCACTTCATTATCAACAGCAACAAATGATGTATACTTAGTAGCTAAATTGTATTGAATTCCTAATTCTGTAATTTGCTTTTTAATATCATTTTCATTTCCAAATGCTTGATAATAATCTCCTAGTTCTTGAATTTTATTGCGAGCCCATAAATACTTCAATGCTTTGTTTTGTTTGCTTAACCTCCCATTTTTAACTAGATAGGTTTTTGACACTTTCTTTTTTCCTAGAAAACCAGAAACGGTTATACCTCCTGTGGGTTTTCCTTTGAACTTTCCATGAATTGATAAAGGTCTTTCAGCAAAAACATCTGGAATAGATTTAGGTTCTACATCGTAGGTGTTGAAACCTTTTGTTGAAAACGAAACTTGAGTTAGAAGAGGAGAGGCAATGTATTTTCTAAACTTTTCTGCAACTTCATAAGCTTCTGTTTTATTTGTAGCAATAAAACTTGTGCTTTTTCCAACTCTAGAGATTCCGTCAATTAAATATCTATTTACACTGCTTCCAATTCCGAAAGTTGTCACATTGGCCTTGTTTAAATTATCACCAATCATCTGAAAAGCTTCTTTCTCTAATGCTACATAACCATCTGTTATTACAATCATTGTTCTAGAAGTTCCCTCGAATTTTTTAGGTAATTGATAACCTTTTTTTAGAGCTTTTAAAAGTCTAGTTCCTTGACCATAGTTAGAAAAAGTTCCATTTAAAAACTGAAATGCTTCTTTAATATTTGTTTCTGTAGCTTCAATGGCTTTTTGTTTAAATACTTTATTATCAGCAGAAAAAAGTAACACATTAAAAGCATCTTCTGGATTTAGATTTCCTAATAAATTTTGCATTAATGATTTAGCAACTTCTATCGGATAACCCATCATAGATCCAGAAACATCTACAATAAAGAGATATTCTCTAGGAGGTAATTCTGATTTAATGTTACTCTTTGGAGGCTCAATCATAAAAGAGAAAAAATTTTCTTCTTCTCCTTGATATAGAAGCAATCCTCCTTGAATTTCATTTCCCCTCATAGAATAGTTTACAATGAAATCTCTGTTTGAAGGATTTTTTTCATCTGTTAAAACTATTTCTGCAGTGGTAGCATCTGGATAGTTAACTTTAATTTGATGTGATGTCGAATTTACTTTTTGAAGTACTAACGAAGACTCTATGCAAGCATTCAAACTAAAATCAAAAGTTGAATTCAATCCTTTTTTAGTATATCCAGTATTAAAAAAGTCTTCATTTTTTTTTGTTTCTCCGGTAAATCTAGGTCCTACAACTCCTGGAAGAACAAATTGATAGTCACCTGATTTTGGTGTTAACAATTCAGTGTAAGAAATACTTATTTCTACTGTATCATTAAGCATAATATTGCCAACATTCATTTGAAAAACATTGGGTCTATGTTGCTCTAATTTACTAGCTCTTTTTCCTTCTTTGAGTGCTTTTTTGTAAACCTTATTAGCTTTTTTCTTTTCGTATACAATTGCTGTAATGGTCCTGTTTCCAATTTTCATTTTCATGTCATTAACAGCAGCTTTTGCAGACATTGGAAATATATACTTAGCCTCAATAGGAGTTTTTCCTTGGTTATGATATGTTTGTGTTAGAGTTACATGTGCAATTTTACCAACAATTGCAACATCGGCATTAGAGCTTTGTAGTGGAATGATAGCTCCTTTTGTTTGAATTTGGAGATAAGGACTTTCTGTTTTTTGTCCTGATACATAGCTGTATATGAACAGAAAACTAATGAGGATGAATTTTTTCATGATGCTAATATTTTGATGTTATACACCAAATGTAGCTGTACATTAGTCTATTATATTCTGTAGTTTAGAATTCGTTAGTTATGAATTAGAATTCGTTAGATAAGTTTTTCTTTAAGAAAACTAGCTGTGTAAGATTTTTTGTTTTTTATCAAATCTTCTGGTGTTCCTTGAAACAATAAATTACCACCATTTTTACCACCTTCTAAGCCTAAATCAATAATATAATCTGCACATTTTATCAATTCTATATTATGTTCAATTACCACGATTGAATGACCTTTTTCTATTAACGCATTGAAAGATGCTAATAATTTTTTTATATCATGAAAATGTAAACCTGTTGTTGGTTCATCAAAAATAAATAAGGCTTTATCTTTTGTATTTCCTTTGATTAAAAATGAAGCTAGTTTTATTCGTTGAGCTTCACCACCAGAGAGAGTCGAGGAAGATTGACCTAATTGAACATAACCTAATCCAACATCTTGCAGAGGTTTAAGCTTTTGAGCAATTTTTGTTTGTTCGTGCTCTGCAAAAAAAGCAACAGCATCATCAATTGTCAGATGCAAAATATCATTGATGTTTTTATCTCCAAATTTTACTTCTAAAACTTCTTTCTTGAAACGCTTTCCTTTGCAAGTATCACATTCTAAATGTACATCTGCCATAAATTGCATTTCTATGGTTACTTCACCTTCACCTTTACATATTTCACAACGACCACCTTCAACGTTAAAAGAAAAATGTTTAGGCTTATAATTTCTAATTTTAGAAAGTTTCTGTGATGAGAGTAAACTTCTTATGTCATCATAAGCTTTGATATAGGTAACAGGATTTGAACGAGACGAACGTCCAATAGGATTCTGATCAATAAACTCAACATGTTTTAGTTTATCAAAGCTACCAGAAACACTTGTATGCTGACCCAATTTTTCTCCATAACCCACTAATTTTTTTTGTAGAGCTGGATACAATATTTTTTTAACTAAAGTGCTTTTTCCACTTCCAGATATACCTGTGATTACTGTTAAATTATTAAGAGGTATAGTAACATCAATATTTTTTAAATTATGCTCTCTTGCACCTTCAATTTTAATGTGATTTGTAAAATTCCTTCTTGACTTTGGAATTTCGATTTTCAATTCTTTTCGTAAGTATTTAGCTGTTAAAGAATCGGTTGATAGTATATGTTTATAGTTTCCTTCAGCTACGACTTTTCCTCCATAAGTACCAGCTTCAGGTCCAATATCAATTATATAATCTGCTTCTTTCATTATGTCTTCGTCGTGTTCTACAACGATGACCGTATTTCCTAAATCACGTAAGTTTTTTAAAACTCCTATAAGTCTTTCGGTATCTTTTGGATGCAAACCGATACTAGGCTCATCTAGTATATACATTGAACCTACTAAACTACTACAAAGAGAAGTTGCCAAATTAATACGCTGACTTTCTCCACCTGAAAGTGTATTAGAAGTTCTATTTAAGGTTAAATAGGTTAAGCCAACATTTTGTAGAAATTGTAGTCTTGTATTAATTTCTTTTAATAACCTTTTTCCAATTTCAGCATCGTAAGAATTTAGTTCTAGATTTTTAAAAAATACAGCTAGTTCATCTAGAGACATTGTAACCAAGTCAGAAATATTTTTATTTCCAATTTTTATATAATTGGTTTCTTTTCTGAGTCTTTTACCGTTACATTCTGTACATTTTGTTTTTCCTCTGTAACGAGACAGCATCACTCTATTCTGAATTTTATAACTCTTTTCTTGAAGTTTTTGAAATAAATCGTTGATTCCCTTAAAGCTTTTGTTTCCCTCCCAAACCAAATCTTTTTGTTTATCTGTTAATTCAAACCAAGGTTTGTGAATTGGAATATCAAATTTGTAGGCATTTGCGATTAAGTCATCTTTATAATGCTTGTAAGAATCTGTCCTAAAGGGAAAAATTGCATCATCATAAATAGATAAGCCAGTATTAGGAATTACCAAGTCATTATCAATTCCTATTACATTTCCATAACCTTCACATTTTGAGCAAGCTCCATAAGGATTGTTAAAGCTAAACAGATGAGTATTGGGTTCTAAAAATGAAATACCATCTAGTTCAAATTTATTACTGAATTGAGTTGCTGTATTGTGTTCTAAGTCTTCTACAATACAAATACCTTTTCCTTCAAAGAAAGCAGTTTGCACTGAATCACCCAATCGATTAAAAAAGTCTTCGTTGTGTTGAACAATAACACGATCTATCACTAAAAATAAAGAGTCATTTTTATATTCTTCTTTATTAAAGTCTTCAATCCTTACAATCTTCTCTTTATACTTTAATCTAGCATATCCTTGTTGTGATAAAACGTTTAAAACAGCTTCAATACTCTTGTTAGCATCAATTTCTATGGGAGATAATAAAAGAAGTTTGGTTCTTTCTTTGTAAGTTTTTATGTGAGTAACCATATCATTTACTGAATGTTTCTTTACAAGTTTACCTGAAATAGGAGAGTAGGTCTTACCTATTCTTGCATATAGTAATTTTATGTAGTCGTAAATTTCTGTTGAGGTTCCAACAGTAGATCTTGGGTTTGTTGAATTTACTTTTTGTTCTATAGCAATTGCAGGAGCAATACCTTTGATATAATCTACTTTTGGTTTGTGTAATTTACCTAAAAACTGTCTTGCGTAAGATGAAAGACTTTCTACATATCGTCTTTGACCTTCTGCATATAAAGTATCAAAAGCTAAAGATGATTTCCCAGAACCTGATAAACCTGTAATAACGATTAATTTATTTCTTGGAATTACAACATCAATGTCCTTTAAATTGTGCAGTTTTGCACCTTTAATAATGATGTTTTCTTTTGGGTTTATGGTTTGTAAATCTTTTATCATTCAGAATTTTAAGTAGATGACAAAATTAACAACAAGTATTGAATTTTCAAGTCTGTATAGAAACCTTTTTTTTAACCAAAATATAAATTATATTGGTGCTCAATTATGAACCTATAATCAATTTCGAAATTGACAGAAATGAAGTTTAAAATTTTATTTTTTTCGACAATATTTATTTGTTTTTGTTCTGTTGTGACTTCACAGACTTTTCAAAGAATTGAAACCTTAGCTGGTATTAATAATTTGTCAAAAAATCATGGTGTTGCTGCTGCAGATATTGATGGTGATTATGATATTGACTTATTTGTAGTTGCTAGATTTAAAGATCTCACTGGGGATGAAACAACTCATAGTAGATTGTTTATAAACAATAATGACGGTACTTACACAGACATAACTATCTCTGCAGGTTTAGGAAATCTTCACCCTTATGAGGATAATCATACAGACGATCCAAATTATCGAGATAATTTTTCTTATGAAGGTTATAAATATGGAGCTTCATGGGGAGATTATGATAATGATGGTGATCCTGATCTCTTCTTAACAAATGCATACAGACTACAATTATTTAAAAATAATGGAAATAACACTTTTACTAACGTAACAGTTGAAGCCGGATTTGAGGTTCTTAATATGTGTTTTAATTCTAGTTCAGCTTGGTTTGACTATAATAATGACGGTTTTTTAGATATATATACTTCAGATTATAGATCTTCCTGTAGTGGAAATAAATTATATAAGAACAATGGAAATGGAACTTTTACAGACGTTACGAATCAATTAATTCCATCAAATGAAAACGATTTTACTTTTATGTCAATTCCATTTGATTTTAATAACGATGGCTTATTAGATATATATAATGTAAATGACCACGGAGGCGACAATAGATTATTCACAAGTAATACTAATGGACAAGTTTATTCTGAGACTTCAGGACTTTTTAATATAAATAATGCTAACAACGCTATGGGAATAGACATAGCAGACTATGATAATAATGAGAGCTTTGAGCTTTTTGTTACTACAATAGGAGACAATAAATTATTTGAAAAAGTCGGTGGAGGTTATGTAAATAACTCAGCAGCTTTAGGGATTTCAGACTCAGGTTGGTCTTGGGATACCAAATTTTGGGACTTTGACAACAATGGTTATCAGGATATATTTATAACTAATGGTTTCAAAAACAACTCACAAGAAAATAAATTTTATGTAAATCAGAACTCCAATGGTTCAAATGATTTCATAGAACAGTCTTCAGTTTATGGATTAAACCATGAAGGTTACAGTGCTTCCAGTGTTACTTTTGATTTTGATAATGACGGAGATTTAGACTTATTTGTCACAAATATATTTGAACCTCCTTTGTTTTATGAAAATAAAACTATTTTTAATAATCAGCCAATAGATAAAAACTGGGTAAAAATTTATTTAAGTGGTGTTACTTCAAATAAAAATGGAGTAGGTTCTATAGTTACTGTTAAAACAGATAATCATACTATAAAGAGATATAATACTGGAATTGGACTTTACTCTCAAAATATTCTTCCGCTTCATTTTGGTTTAAACTCTTCCAATAATATTAATTCTATAGAAGTTGAATGGCCAAATGGAGTAAAAGAAATTCATGAAAATATTGATGTAAACAAGCATTTTGAAATTACTGAAGGTGCTGGAATTACAGAATTAAATATTTCGCCCAGTATTAAAATTCCCGGTTGTACAGATGAAAATGCATGTAACTATAACAGTTCAGCTTCTGTAAATGACGGATCTTGTACTTATTTAGCCCCAAATCAAATAACAGGTCCAGACTCAAGCTATTTCTTGTCTACAGATTCATATACTTATACATCAGATAGAAATTCAACATTTAATTGGAGTGTTACTGGTGGTGAAATACTTTCAGGTCAAGGAACCAAAAGTCTTACTGTAATGTGGGGAGTAGAACAGCAAGGACAAGTTCGATTAGTAGAAACTGAAGATTGTGTAACAGAACCCATTACAGTGAATGTGGATTTAAGTTACAATCCAAATTCAGAAAACTTTTCTGTAGCTAGAATATGGAATGAAATTCTTTTACAAGCCATACGAAATGATTTTGCAAGACCAACAGTTCATGCAAGGAATCTTTTTCATACATCTCTAGCTATGTACGATATATGGGCTATTCATAATGATGATGCAAACACATATTTAATTGGTAATTCTGTTCATGGATTTACAAATGTATTTTCAAATTTCCAACCACAAGATGAAATCAACGAATCTATAAATAAGGCTCTTTCTTATGCTGTTTATAGATTACTAAAACATAGATTCCAAAATTCTCCAGGATATGAATCTACGCTTTTTAGGATGAATTTATATATGAATCAATTAGGCTATGATATTGATTTTACTGATGAGGATTATACAACTGGTGATTCAGCATCATTAGGGAATTTTGTAGCTCAGTCAATTATTAATTATGGTTTACAAGACGGATCTAATGAAGTTTCAGACTATAATAATTTATATTATTCACCAATTAATGAACCTTTAATAACAAACTTGTCAGGTATAAGTACAGATATTGACCCGAACAGGTGGCAACCCTTAAGTTTTAATTCTTTTATTGATCAATCTGGTAATGTGATTGGTACTACAACACCAGATTTTCTAAGTCCTGAATGGGGAAATGTTTTGCCTTTTTCACTAACTGATTCAGATAATACAACTTACACAAGAGATGGAGATGATTATCATGTATATGTAGACCCAGGAAGTCCTCCACTTTTAGAAATCTTAGACCCATTATCACAAAGTTCTGAATCCTATAAATGGGGGTTTTCTTTGGTTTCTTATTGGAGTGCTCATTTAGATCCATCAGATAATGAAATTTGGGACATATCTCCCAGATCTATTGGAGATATTGATCTTAGTAATTTACCCACCAATTTTTCAGATCACCCAAATTTCTACAAAGAATTTTTAGGAGGTGATATAGGAAATGGACGAGTTATCAACCCTATAACGAATCAACCATATCAAGAACAATTAGTCCCTAGAGGAGATTATACTCGTGTTTTAGCTGAATTTTGGGCTGATGGTCCAGATTCTGAAACACCTCCAGGACATTGGTATACAATCTTAAATCATGTAAATGATCATCCAGATTTGGTGAAAAAAATTGGAGGTCAAGGAAATGTTCTAAGCAATTTAGAATGGGACATTAAAACTTATTTTACTTTAGGAGCTGCAATGCATGATTCTGCAATATCAGCTTGGAGTATAAAAGGTTGGTATGATTATATAAGACCAATTTCTGCCATAAGATATATGTGTGCTTTAGGTCAAAGCTCCGATCCTGAACTTCCAAGTTATAATGAAAAAGGAATCCCTTTGGTTGATGGGTATGTTGAATTAATAGAAGAAGGAGATCCACTTCAGGGAAGTAATGGAGGTAATATTGGTAAAATAAAACTTAAAGCATGGAAAGGTCATGCTATTATAGATAACCCGAATATAGATATTGCTGGAGTTGATTGGATACTTGGGGAAGCATGGGTTCCTTATCAAAGACCATCATTTGTTACACCTCCTTTTGCAGGATATGTATCAGGTCATTCTACTTATTCACGTGCAGCAGCTGAAATATTAACTAACTTAACTGGAAGTGAATATTTTCCTGGAGGGATGGGAGAATTTACAGCCAAGAAAAATGAGTTTTTAGTTTTTGAAGAAGGTCCATCAATGGATGTTATTCTTCAATGGGCAACTTATAGAGATGCTTCTGATCAATGTAGTTTGTCTAGAATTTGGGGAGGAATTCATCCACCTGCAGATGATATACCCGGAAGAATAATTGGAGAATATATTGGTAATAAAGCATTTGATAGAGCATTAGAGTATTTTAATGGAACTGCTTTAAATCTGAATCAAGAATCTTTATTGAATACAACAATTCACCCAAATCCAATAAAAAGTGGTGAGCTTTTAACGATAAATACTAAAAATAAAATTAAAGAACTTACCTTATTTGACATTAGAGGTTCTGAAATTTTAAAGAGAAATTTAGACATAAGAAGAGAGGAGTCAGCTATAACTATCAAGATTCCTGATAACCTAGCTACTGGAGTATATATCTTGAAAATAGATAATTATTCTAAGAAAATAATAATAGATTAAAATCCATTTTTGTTAAAAATTTGGTTAAGAGAAAAAATATATTCATATTTGGGCTAAGTTAATCCACACAAATACATACATATAGAAAAAAACTACTTTTAATTATTTAGTCATTTAACTGAGAAGCCCTAATGCTTTTCTAAAAAGTAGCAAAATGTGTGTAACCAATTCAGATAGTATTCTAGTTAGTAAATATATCCAGGGAGATGAGTATGCCCTAGAAATGTTGATAAAAAAGCATCAACAACGTTTGTATAGTTTTATATACAGCAAAATTCAGGATAAAGACATAACAGAAGATGTTTTTCAAGATACGTTTATTAAAGTAATCAAAACTCTTAAACGTGGTGCTTACAACGAAGAAGGAAAATTTCTACCATGGGTAATGAGAATTGCTCATAATCTAGTTATAGATCATTTTAGAAAGTCAAATAGAATGCCTGCTTTTCGAAATACTGAAGAGTTTGATATTTTTTCTATTCTTAGTGATGGACAATTAAATGCTGAAAAGAAAATCATAAAAGAACAAATATTATCTGATGTAAGAGAAATTATAACAGAACTGCCTGAAGAACAAAAAGAAGTCCTCATTATGAGAATATATAAGGATATGAGTTTTAAAGAAATAAGTGAAAATACAGGGGTTAGTATCAATACAGCCCTAGGAAGAATGCGTTATGCACTTATTAATTTAAGAAAAATAATAGAGCAAAATAACATCGTATTAGTAAATTAACAATAAAAGTAAATTGATTTCGTTTTGTGTATATATGTAAATATAAAACACTTTATATGAAACAACTTTACACTAAAAAGTCTTCTGAATTTAAGAAGCAACCTAATAAAGAAACAGTTCAATTTTTAATTAATTTTTCCAAATCACTGTCAGTGGTAAAAACCAAGTCAAACTTTCTCATTGAATTGAATTTGAATTAAGAGTGGGAAAAGCCTAAACACAAGTTTAGGCTTTTTTTTATTTATAGTATTCTTTTATAACTGACTTTCTGCCAATAGTCTTGGTAATGATATCCTTTTCTAAATTCCATCCTCTTGCAGGAGAATATTCCCTACCATAATAAATGATTTGTAAATGAAGTTTATTCCATAATTCTTTTGGAAACAATCTCTTTGCATCTTTCTCAGTTTGAACAACATTTTTACCATTTGTCAAATTCCATCGATACATCAATCTATGTATATGAGTATCAACAGGAAAAGCAGGTTCTCCAAAAGCTTGACTCATTACAACACTAGCTGTTTTATGTCCTACAGCAGGTAATTCTTCCAATGCTTTTATATTAGCTGGAACTTTTCCTTCATATTTATCAATTAATATATGAGATAACCCATAAATTCCTTTTGATTTCATCGGTGATAAGCCTACAGGTTTTATAATTTCTCTTATTTCATCTACTGATAATTTTATCATATCATAAGGATTATCAGCTCTTTCAAATAATAGAGGAGTAATAATATTTACCCTAGCATCTGTACTTTGGGCTGAGAGTAATACAGCTATTAATAAAGTATAAGGGTCTTTATGATTTAATGGTATAGGTGTTTCAGGATATAAATTTTCTAACGTTTTTATAACAAATGAAACTTTTTCGGCTTTTGTCATTTCAGTATCTTTACAAAAACAAAAATACAAATTATGACAACGTTAAAAGCAGGTGATAAAGCTCCAAATTTTGAAGCAAAAGATCAAAATGGAAACCTTATTAAGTTAGCAGATTATGCGGGTAAAAAGTTAGTATTATTCTTCTATCCTAAAGCTAGTACTCCAGGTTGTACTGCTGAAGCTTGTAATTTGAGGGATAACTATCATTCGTTTTTAGCAAAAGGTTACGATGTTTTAGGTGTTAGTGCAGATTCTGCTAAAAGACAACAAAACTTTATCAATAAATATGAATTACCATTTCCTTTGTTAGCAGATGAAGATAAAAACGTTATCAATGCTTTTGGTGTTTGGGGACCAAAAAAATTTATGGGAAAAGAGTATGATGGAATTCACAGAACTACATTTGTTATCTCAGAAACTGGAAATATAGAAGAAGTAATTTCTAAAGTAAAAACAAAAGATCACACAGCACAAATCCTTTAGTTAAAAAGATTCTATATCTAATTGCAACCCTTTTTTTAAAGCTTCTTGGTCTTTAGAAGAACCTAATGCAATTCCAACTGCTATTCCTATTGGTAACCCTATTCCAAGAAAAGCGAGGTTATTTAAAGCGAAGCCAAACATTAAGCCAAATGGTACGCCAAAAACAGACATACCTAAAACTAACCACAGATTTCTGTAGTAATTTTTAGGAACCAGTTTATGCCTTTTTTCTAAATTTTCAACAAATTGTACTTTTTCTTATAGAGAATAGTTTTGATTTTTTTTTCATTCTCCTTCAACCCATTTTTTATAAGCTCAATTTCTTTATTGAGTAAAAGAATTGTTTCAGGATCTAAATTTCTTTCACCAATTAAATCAATAAGTTTTTTTGTGTTATTATAGTATTTCTGAAGACTTTTATTTTTAAAAATTTTAGTTTCTAAGCTTATTAATTCCATTCTTGTTTCTTTTTAGAAGAGTTAATTAATCGATAGATTTTGTATAACTATTTCCAGAGTTATCAGTTACTTTTAAAGTGTTATCTGTTAACCAAGTTAAACCACAAAGATTTTCTTTAAAATCAATTTCTTTAATTAATTTACCTTGTTTATCCCAGATTCGAAGTGCATCACTTGCTGTTGCTAAAAACGCCCCATCTTTAGACCATTTTATATTTCTATATTCAGCCTTACTTCTTCGTATATCTTTTAATCTGTTACCATCTTTATTCTAATATTGTAAAAGTGGAGTATAATTATACTCAAAATCACCATAATCTGCTGTCACAAAAAATTCACCACTAGGATGCCAGGAGACACAAAGCATTAAAACATCTTTTCCTCGATGTTTAATATTTGTATTCTTTTTTGTTTTTAAGTTATAAATACCAACATGATGACCAACTGAAATAATCACTTCATTATTTGGGCTCCAGCTAATATCTGTTATTGCTTTTTGTTTTTGAATTACTGAATCTAAAAGTTTTCCTTGATTATTATAGATGTATAAATTTCCTTCATTATCACCTAAAGCAATTTTTGACCCATCAGAATTCCATTTAATTCCTCTGGATCCTATAATTTCTTTAAAGATGATTTTTTCTTTTGTATCTATAACTAAAATAAAACTGCTTACATCAGTTCCTTGTGTAGCAACAGCAATTTGATTTTTATTTGGATGCCAATCTAGTTTGGTAATTGTTCCTTTAACAGGTAATGAATAATTGAATGAAGTATTTGAAAATGATGATATTTTAAGAGTATCTTTATTTCCACCAAATGCTATTAAATATGACTTGTCATCATATTCTGTCGTCCAATACCACCAATCTTTTTGCGGATTTATTTTTTCTTTTTCTGGTTGACAACTCAAAAATACAAGTACCAATAATAAATAGCAAAAAGTACCTTACCATATATTTAAACCTTTTAAAACTGTATTGAAAATCTAAGATTTAATACCCTAGGAGTCATAAAATTAGGGATTCCAAATTGATTTTTACTAAAAACATCTCTTACCCAAGTGTTAGTAATAGAGTTTTGCACATCAAAGATATTGAACAACTCTAATCCTGCTGTTAACTCTTTTACATCTTTTAACCATCCAGTTTTATACCTTTTGTTACTATCAGTGATTACATATAAAACTCCTAAATCTGCTCTTTTATAATCCCTTAATCTATTTTGAAAATCGTAAGGATTTGCATAAGCAGGAGCACCACCTGGAACACCAGTGTTATAAACTAAATTTAAATACGCTTTTAAATTTGGTAGGTTGGGAACATAATCTTGAAATAAAACACCAAATTTTAATCGTTGATCTGTTGGTCTGGCAATATATCCTTGATTACTAATGTTTTCTTCTGTTTTTAAATATCCAAAACTCACCCAACTTTCACTTCCTGGAATAAATTCTCCATTGAGTCTTGCATCCAATCCATATGCATAAGCTTCAGCATTATTTCTTGCTTGATATCGAATTCTAACATTATCTACAACATACGTATTAACATTCGTTAAACTTTTATAATAAAGCTCTGTTGTTAATTTAAAAGGTCTATTCCACATTTTAAAACTGTAGTCAGATCCAGCAACCAAATGAAAAGAATTTTGAGCAAGTACATTTGCATTTACTTGACCGTTAAAATCTCGAAGTTCTCTATAAAATGGTGGTTGAGAATAAACTCCTGCTGATAATCTAAATACAATGTCTTTTACCCAATCAGGTTTAATAGCAAATTGAGCTCTAGGACTAAAAATAATTCTTTTACTCTTATTTCCTCTATTATCATTAACTGTCCAATACTGACTTCTTACTCCGAAATTAAACCACATTTCATGATCATTGATAAATGTTTTCTCGCTGTATTGAGCAAAAGCTGATATTCTAGTGATATCAACTTCATTTTCTGATCGAATGGTTTGAAAAGGAATGATTGGACCTTCATATGGAGTGTAAGGTTGATCATTTATTAGTGTTGAGAAATCGTTTGGGTTTGGAATATTAAAACCTAGAGAATCTATGACTTCCCATTCTCTAATTCTATCTTTAATATTTTCTTTTTGTAATTTGATTCCAAAATCAAACTTGTTACCATCTTTTTTATAGCTTCCTTTAATTTGAGCATTTACGATTAACGCATCCAAATCATTTCTAGAATGATTCAATTGAGAACCTAAACCTTGTGTAAAGTTTGCTTCTCCAAATGTGCTAGAACCAGCATCAGTGTCTACTTCTCCTAAATTATAAGAAGCTGCAATATCAAAGTATTCTTCTTCTTGAGTATTAAAAGCTGATATGGTTCCTGTAAAATTCCATTCATCATTCAATTCAAAATCTGCACTTACAGCTCCAAAAGTTGTTAAATATTGATATTTTTCTTGTCCCTCATAAAAAACAATCAACTCGATAGGATTAGCTACAGTTCCGAAACGAGTTCTCCTAGAAATAGGTTGATAATTGTAATCATTCAAAGAAATATTCCCTAAAAAATTCAGTTTCCAACGTTCATCAAGTTCATAACTAACGTATGACTGTATATCTGTAAATTGAGGTCTAAAATTGATGTCTGTTTGTCTACTATTCACAAACAAACTATTGTCTCTATATCTTATTCCATTGATAATACTGAGTTTTTCATCTAATAAATTATCCTCATACGTAAAACTTCCACCTAAAAGACTTCCTTCTACAGTAAAACTTTGCTCCGATGGTTTTTTATAAGTAATATCTAAAACCGAAGAAAGTTTGTCACCATATTTAGCTTGAAATCCTCCAGCAGAAAATTGAATATTCTGAACCATATTAGAATTTATAAAACTCAAACCCTCTTGTTGACCAGAACGAACTAAAAAGGGTCTATACACCTCAATTCCATTAACATAAACTAAGTTTTCATCAAAATTACCACCACGAACGTTGTATTGAGTACTTAACTCATTGTTATTATTTACTCCCGGTAATGTCATTAAAAGTGTTTCTACACCTGCATTTGCACCAGGAAGTCTTTTGATTTTATTTGGATCTAATTTTGTAATTCCTTGAAGTTTATTATTGTTGTTTTTAATAACAACAGTTTCTAGTACTTCTGTTTTTAGTTTTAAGACAGGAGAAAAACGAATTACTTTTCTACTTACAGCTCTTACTTTTTTTGTAAAAGTTTGATAACCTAAATAGCTAAAGGATATCTCAACTTCTTTTTTTAGAGGAATTCGCAATTCATAAAAACCTCTTTTATCTGTTATAGTTCCTATATTGTTATATTTCACAGAAACTCCTTGCATTGGTTTCTTATTAGAATCCTTTACAAAACCTATGATGAGTGTAGTTTTTTGTGCAAAAACAAAAAAACATGAAAAGAAAAAAAGCAGGAAAAAATGTTTCTTCAAAAGAACTATGGTTTTATATAAAACGTTGCAGAATAAGAATTGGTATTTCCAACATTATCTGAGACTACAAGTTTAAAGATATGTTTGTTACCTACCAATTTTTTATCTCTAAAATCGTAGGTGAGTTCTTTTCTTTTTAAATTGTATTCCATCAAAACCCATTCATTATCAATGAAGGCTTTGTATTCCTTGATACCAGTTTGTTTGTCTTCAATTTTAATTTTAAGATAATCTTTGGTGTTGATATTAGCACCTTTTCTAAAATTGGGTTTGAATATTCTAGGTGGTATACTATCTTTTAGGAGTTTGTATTTTCCAAGAGTCTTTGTGGTTGTATAAAACTTATCGTTCTTCTTTACAGTATTTACATAATTTGCATAGCGTTTATTATTCATATTGGCTATGTACATATGTTCTTTGTCTTTCTCAGAATAATTTTTGACATTAAAGGTGAGAGTGTATTTTCTATCTAAAGGAATGATTGGTTTGTGTATGATAGCCATAGAATCTTTGGTCATATCAAAATCCATATAAAAATCCTCATAAAAAGTTCTCTTTGGAAAAGCTATAGAAACTCCATTTTTAATAAATTTTGTAAATTTTTGATGTTCAACTTTGTAATTAGTTGAATCTTTAGGTTTCTCAAAAATTGAATTGCTCTTCACTCCAGAAATGGGAATCATAACTTTAGATGAATTTCCAGCAAAATCTTTGACTTTTATAGTAACAGTATAGTTTAAAGAATTAGCAACATTGATAATTCCATTATTTACAAGAGTCTTGTAGGTACTTAATTTATTGTTTTCTTCCTTATATGTTTTTTGAACTCTAGACCTAAATCGAGCATAATAATTATAGTCGATATGTAAATTTATAAATTTACTCTCTGCAAACGTAAAGGTTTCTACATCGTGATAATAAACTCTTTTTCCGTTCACTAACATTTCAATAGAATAAACTCCATTTCTATTATAAGTTGCATTCAATTGGTCAGAGGTATTGATAGCAAAACCAATATCTCCATAAGCTGTTATTTTATTAGTTCGATAAAGACCAGCTTTAATTCTCCTAAGTGGTAATAAAGTTCTCTTCTTCGATCTATTTATTCTTGAAGTGGTCTCTAATGGATAAGCAACTAACTTCAGAATTGAAGGAACAATGGTGTCTTTTGGAGTTAAGCCAAAATGCATTGGATTTATAATATTTTCGGTTTTAGTATCTCGAATTTCAAAATGTAAATGAGGAGCAACAAACCCACCAGTACTTCCAGAATAACCAATTACTTGACCTTTTTTTACAGGGATTTCTCCTTCTCTAAGAAAAATATTTCCTGTTTCAAAAGATTTTTTTCTGTATTGAACGTTTTTCACATATTCTTCTATTCCATCACCAAATTTTTTCAAATGTGCATAAACACTTGTATAACCATTAGGATGTGTTACATAAATAACTTTTCCATAACCCCATAAGGCAACCTTTATTCTTGAAACGTAACCATCAGCTGCTGCATGAACATCTAAACCTTCTCGTTGTTTTGTTTTCATATCCAGTCCTGCATGAAAATGATTGCTTCGTAATTCACCAAAAGTTCCAGCTAAAACAATTGGAATATCTAAAGGGTTTCTAAAATAATTTTTAGGATAATTAGTCTGAGCAAAACAGTAATTTGCCAGTAAAATAAAAGGAATAAGCTTCTTCAATTCAATGATTTTAAGCTAAAATAAGAAATTGATTTATTATGAATTGATTGAATTTTTATAAATAAAATGTGAAAAGTTGCTCTATGTCATCTAGAATCTTAATTTTGTAGAAATAGTTATTAATTTAAAAGTTGAATGGCTTACATAAATGAGGCAATTCGAGAATTAGAAACAAAATTAGACATGCTAGTTTCTAATTACGATTTTCTTAAAGAAGAAAACGAAGTGTTATTAAAAAGTAAAAATGAAATCCTACATCAACTTTTAGAAAAAGAGCAACTATTAGAAGAACAAGCAAAACAACTTAAGCTTCTAAGAATTGCTAAAACTATTGAAGGCAGTAGTGAATATAAAAGAGATACAAAACTCAAAATAAACGCTTTAATTAGAGAGATTGATAAATGTATCGTTCAGTTAACTGAATAACATTTAATGAGTAAACTAAAGATAAATCTTGTTATAGGAGGTAGAACGTATCCACTGAGTGTTAAGGATACAATAGAAGAAGAAGCAATGAGAAAAGCTGCAGCAAATATTAATGCTTTAATAGCAAAATATGAGCAGAGTTATGCAGTAAATGACAAGCAAGATGTATTAGCCATGTGTGCATTACAGTTTGCCGCTAAATCTGAGTTAAAAGAAATAACAGAAGATTACTCTAACGAAAAAGCATTAGAAAGATTAAAAGAGTTAACAGAAAAAGTGTCAACTCATTTAGAATAAGTTCATTAACATAGTAAAACGTAAGTTACTGCCTACATTAGCATTTGTTTGATAAACTCAACACGAATCTATTATGAAGGATGAGTCTTAGTTGCTAAAGCAAGCCTTAAATATTGAAGTATTTCATTATTTCAGAGGATCCTTGATCAGCTAGTTAATCCTAAACTTGTCATAATGGAGTTTATATAAACCTGCTGATGTAGGCTTTTTTTATATATATACACAAATCAAAATTATGAATGAATTAATACTTCCCATTTTATTGGGAGTTATCGGAGGACTTGTCATTGGTTTTATCATTGCCAAGTCGATAGAAAAATCTAAGGGGAAAAAGCTGCTCAACCAAACTCAAAAAGAAGCTGATTCAATGCTGAAGGAAGCTAGAGTAGAAGCAGAGGCACTTAAAAAAGACAAGATATTGCAGGCTAAAGAAAAGTTCATAGAACTAAAAGCTGAACATGAAAAAGTCATTTTAAACAGAGAAAAGAAATTAGGTGATGTAGAAAAAAGAGCCAAAGAAAAAGAATCTCAGATTCAATCTGAATTGGATAAAAGCAAACAGCTTAATAAAAACCTAGAAAAGAAAGAAAGCGAAGTAGAATACAAACTTGAATTTCTAGAAAAAAAGGAAAATGAGCTAGAGAAAATGCATAAACGTCATGTGGATATGCTAGAACAAATTTCAGGCTTATCGGTCGATGATGCCAAGAAAGAATTAGTTAGCTCTTTAAAAGAAGAAGCAAAATCTGATGCAATGGCTTTTATTCAAGATACGATTGAAGAATCAAAATTAACCGCAGAACAAGAAGCCAGAAAAGTAGTTTTAAACACAATACAAAGAGTTGGAGTAGAACAAGCTGTTGAAAATTGTGTGTCTGTTTTTAACTTAGAATCAGATGATGTCAAAGGTAGAATTATTGGTAGAGAAGGTCGTAATATTAGAGCATTAGAATCTGCAACAGGTGTAGAGATTATTGTAGATGATACACCAGAGGCTATCATCCTTTCTTGCTTTGATCCTGTAAGAAGAGAAGTTGCTCGTTTGTCGATGCACAAATTAGTAACAGACGGGAGAATTCACCCTGCAAGAATTGAAGAAGTTGTTAAGAAAACAGAAAAACAAATTCATCAAGAGATTATAGAAGTTGGAAAAAGAACTGTAATTGACTTAGGGATTAATGGTTTGCATCCAGAATTAATAAAGGTAATAGGACGAATGAAGTATCGTTCTTCTTATGGACAAAACTTATTACAACACTCTAGAGAAGTTGCCAATTTATGTGGAATTATGGCCTCTGAATTAGGTCTAAATGCAAAACTTGCCAAAAGAGCTGGATTGTTACACGATATTGGAAAAGTTCCTGAAGAAGAAAGTGAGTTACCACACGCAATTTTAGGAATGCAATGGGCAGAAAAATATGGAGAGAAAAAGGATGTCTGTAATGCAATTGGAGCTCACCACGATGAAATTGAAATGAAAAGTATGATTGCCCCAATAGTCCAAGTTTGTGATGCAATCTCTGGTGCAAGACCAGGTGCAAGACGTCAAGTGTTAGATTCTTACATTCAACGTTTAAAGGATTTAGAAGATATAGCCTTTGGATTTAGTGGAGTTCAGAAAGCCTATGCAATTCAAGCAGGAAGAGAATTACGTGTTATGGTAGAAAGCGAGAAAGTAAATGATTCTAAAGCATCAGAATTATCGTATAACATTTCTCAAAAAATACAAAATGATATGACCTATCCTGGACAAGTTAAAGTTACAGTAATAAGAGAAACTAGAGCTGTAAATGTTGCTAGATAAAAATCAATAAATCATATAGAATAAAAAATCTCGCTTTTGCGATATTTTTTATTTTCTAGGATGATATTTCTCAACTACTTTCTTTAAGTAGTTTCTATCTAAGTGCACATAAATCTCTGTGGTAGTAATACTTTCATGACCTAACATTTGTTGAATGGCTCTCAAATCCGCTCCACGTTTTAATAGATGTGTAGCAAAAGAATGTCTTAAAGTATGCGGACTTATTTTCTTTTTCAAATCTATTTTTATTGCTAAATCTTTTAAAATCATAAAAATCATTTGTCTAGATAAATTTTTCCCTCGCCTATTTAAAAACACAATGTCTTCAAAATCTTTTTGTGGTTTTACATGATTTCGAATATGATTTAAGTAAAAATGAATATACTTTTGTGCTTGTTTATGTATAGGAACAAATCTTTGTTTATTGCCTTTTCCTAAAACTCTTATGTATCCTTCATTAAAGAATAAATCAGAAATTCTAAGATTAATCAATTCACTCACTCTTAAACCACAACTGTAAATAGTTTCTAATATAGCTCTGTTTCTCTCTCCTTGAGGTAAACTTAAATCAATCGAAGCTATTAAATTGTTTATATCTTCTTCTGATAATGTATCGGGTAGTTTTAAACCTAATTTAGGAGATTCTATTAAGTCTGTAGGGTTTGTTTTTCTATAATCTTCAAAGATTAAGTAATCAAAAAAAGAACGAAGAGAACTTATAGTTCTAGCTTGTGTTCTTGGACTCGATTCTTTTGCTATTTGATAAATAAATTCTTGAATATGATTCTTTTCAATCTTTAAAGGAGACACATTAATATCATTTTCGTTTAAAAAGTTAGATAGTTTTAAAATATCTCTAGAGTAATTTTCTATAGTATTTTTAGACAAGCCTCTTTCTATTTTCAAAAATAATGTATAGTCTCTAATAGAGTTAATCCAGTTCATTTATTTGATAAAAATTTATCTAAAATAACAAACAATACTAAATAGTGGTATTAAAGTGAACTATTTAAAATCTTGTTTTTAATCAAATATTCTTTTGATTTATTAAAATTTTACTAATTGTACTGAACAATTAAAACAATTTATCATGAAAAAATTATTTTTAGTGTTAACATTAGTTGCATTTTCTTTTACTTCTAATGCACAATCAGGTTTTGGAGTTTCTGCTAATTATGTTAACAACGCTATTGTTGATGGAGAAAGTGGATCTGGATTTAATATCGGTGCCTTTGTAGACTTAGGTATATCTGATACATTTAGTATTCAACCAGAAGTATCTTACACTGGTTCTACAATTGAAGACTTTAGCTATAATTTGTTTAGTGTCAATGCTTTAGCAAAATTAAATGTTGCTGAAGGATTTAGTCTTTTAGCTGGACCTCAATTTGGATTTGCAAGTGGAGATTTAGATGATCAATTAGATGTATTACTTGGAGACGATTTTACTTCATTGAACTTACAATTTGCTTTAGGAGCATCTTATGACTTTAGTGACTCTTTGTTTTTACAAGCTAGATATGGACTTCAATTGAATGACCATAGTAAAGATGACACTATAGAAGCTAAAGTAAATACTTTGTCTGTAGGATTAGGATTTAGGTTTTAATTAGGAGATAAAAATATTACAAACCGAGACGTAAGTCTCGGTTTTTTTATCCAATAAATTGTAAATTTGTTTTATGAAAATGATCATAATTAACGGCCCAAACCTTAACTTATTAGGTAAAAGAGAACCAGAAGTATATGGTTCTAACTCATTTGAAGATTATTTTTTAGAGTTAAAAACAAAATTTTCATCGATTGATTTATCTTATTATCAATCGAATATTGAAGGAGAAATCATTGACAAACTACATGAAGTTGGTTTTGATTATGATGGTATTATTATAAATGCCGCAGCCTACACGCATACTTCTGTTGGTATTGGTGATGCTGTGAAAGCTATTCAAACTCCAGTAGTAGAAGTGCATATCTCCAATGTACACTCAAGAGAAGATTTTAGACACACTAGCTTTATAGCTGCAAATGCAAAAGGTGTTATTTTTGGTTTTGGATTGAAAGGTTATGAATTAGCTTTAGAAAGTTTTCTATAGTTTCAACATCATTTTTATATCTGCTCTTTGGTAATTAACATCAGCCTCTAACGGAACTTCTTCAAAGCCATACTTTCTGTATAAATAAATTGCTGACTCTAGTTTTGTATTAGAATACAGCATGATTTTCTTCCAACCTTGTTCTTTTGAGAAAGCAATACATGTATCCAATAGTTTTTGTCCAATTTTGTATCCTTGAAATTTAGGAGAAACAGCCATTTTACTTAATTCAAAACATTCTTTTTGTTTCATCAAGGCAAAGGTTCCGACGATTTGCTCATTCAATTTTGCAAAAAATATATAACCTCCTTTATCAATGATATATGTTTGAGGATTTCCCAAAACCACTTTATCATAAGGTTCTAAATAAAAATACTTTTCTAACCATTCAGTATTTAAATCTCTAAATTCTGTTGAGTAACTTGGTGAAAAAGGAATGATTTTTAGTTTTGAAAGAATCATTAAATTTTAGTGTCAATAAAATTGATGATCTTTTTTTCTAAGGCAACTGTTTGTTGATACACTTCTTCTGCATTTGATAAAATTTCTTTAGCAAAAGTTACATCTTTTATGTCTTTAGCATTGATTCTAACGTTGAAATAAGCTCCTATAACAGCTGTTCTAGCACACAATGCTCCAACTCCAGCGTCAGATAAGGAATTTTGTAATCCTTTTTCAGCCATTTCTTTCATTATTTCCATAGAGGCAAAAGCGGTTTTCATAACTTTAAAAGGAATTTCAGTTGCATATTTTGTTGCTTCTTCAATCGCTTCTTTTCTAGAAGCTATTTCCTTATCAGTAGTTTTTGGCATTCTAAAACCAGCAATAATTTTATTAAAAGCATTTGTGTCTTCATCTACTAAAAACAATAATTCATTTTTATATTTCTGACCTTTTTGCGCCCATTCAGAATAATATTCCCATTGATCATCCCAACCTGGTTTATGAGCCGATAAATTTGCAACCATTGTGCCCAGTGAAACTCCAAGTACTCCAACATATGCTGCGATAGAACCACCTCCTGGAGCCATAGATTCTGAGGCTGTTTCTTCTGCAAAATCTTTAATTGTAAAATCAATAAGTTTTTGGCTGCTATTAGTATTCATTACATATTCAATAATTCTTTCTTTTGGATTGAAAGGTTTTAAATCGTCCAAACCAAGAGATTTAATGGCTATTTTTATCTTTTCAGTTTCATTAATCCCAAGTGATCGTTGCTGTTTCATCAAGAAATAATCAGCAGCATTTAACATAGCTTTCAATGGGACTAATCCAACCAATTCAGAACCAGTCACTCTTAATCCTCTTTTATTAGCAGCAACAACTGTTTCATCAAAAGCTTGATGCATTGAAGTAATAGAAATGTTAGTTAAATTATAGGAAATTTGAGCTATACCATATTCTTCTATATACCAACCAATACCTTTAACAGCTTTTAGTTTTCCTGGAATTCGAACAGGTTCACCTTTTTCATCCAAAACTTTTTTACCAATAATAGGATTTCCTTCTCTTTTTATTCTTCCAGCTTCTCGAATATCGAAAGCAATTGCATTGGCACGTCGAGTAGAAGTAGTGTTGAGATTTATATTATAAGCAATTAAAAAATCTCTAGCAGAAATCGCTATTACTCCAGATTTTTTTACTTGTTCAGTATAATTTTTAGGTCCAAAATCAGGTTGCCAATTCGCATCAGAAAATTTCTTTTTTAATCCTTCATATTCACCAGCTCTTACAGTTGCAAGGTTTTTACGATCTTTTTTAGTGGCAGCGTTTTCATAGAAGTAACCAGAAATTCCCAATTCGTTTCCAATTCTTTCACCGAGTTTGTGTGCATACACAACAACTTCATTCATAGAAATATTAGCAATTGGAATTAATGGACAAACATCTGTGGCACCAAATCTAGGATGCTCTCCAGAATGTTTGCTCATGTCAATCAATTCAGATGCTTTTTTTATTAATAAAAAAGCAGCATCAATTACTTTATTGGGTTCTCCAACAAATGTAATTACGGTTCTGTTGGTTGCTTTTCCAGGATCTATATCTAGTAATTGTACACCTTCAATTTGTTTGACAGTATTTGCTATTTCATTAATTTTAAAAATGTCTGAACCCTCACTAATATTAGGTACACATTCAATGATTTGTTGCTTCATTTTAAATTGATTGATTGATGTAAAAGTAGTTGATATTAAACTCGATTCAAAATGTTCAACTTTATCAAATTCTTTTATATTAAGACAATAACAAGAATCTTGAAAGAATTGTCTAAACGAGTAGCAATATCACAATCAAATTACATTCCTTGGAAAGGGTATTTTGATAATATTACATTCGTTGACGAGTTTGTTCTTTATGATGACATGCAGTATACAAAAAGAGATTGTAGAAATAGAAATAAAATTAAAACTGCAAACGGATTAAAATGGTTGTCTGTTCCTGTTGATGTAAAAGGTAAATTTCACCAGAAAATAAAAGATACAAAAATCTCTGATCCAAAATGGAATTTGAATCATTTAGAAGTTTTAAAAAACAGTTATTCTAAAGCTCCACTCTACAAAGAAGTATTTCCTTTTATTAAAGATCTTTATTGCGAAGTTGAAAACCTTTTTACAATTTCAGAAATCAATGCTTTTTTTATAAAGAGCATCTGTTCTTTTTTAAATATTAAAACAAAAATCACCTTTTCATCTGATTATGAACTTATCAATGGGGATGCGACTGAAAAGTTAGTTGCTATTTGTAAACAGACTAATGCAACAGAGTATTTCACTAGTCCAGCTGCCAAAAACTACATGGACGATTCAGCTTTTGCGAAAGAAAGAATTACTGTAAATTATTATGATTACTCAGGTTATTTAGAATACAATCAGTTACATGGTGATTTTGAGCATGGAGTTACTATATTAGATTTATTATTTAATGAAGGTAAAGATTCATTTAAATTCTTAAAATTCAGTAAACTATGAGAATATCTGTTGTGAGTCCTGTATACATGGCAGAGAAGATGGTTTCTACGTTAGTTGAACAAACTTCTGCAGCGTTAAAAGAACTTACTAAAGAGTTTGAAATTATTTTAGTTGATGATTGTAGCACAGATGATTCTTGGCAAGAAATTTTAAAACAATGTGATAAAAACACCTTTGTAAAAGGTTTAAAATTAAGTAGAAACTTTGGTCAGCATAATGCAATTAAAGCTATTTTAAAATTTTATAAACTAAATGAAATCTAGTAAACTACTTTTCTTAGCTAAGAAAATTAACCTTTTATTGGCTTTATCAACAAAGCCCATTTTTAGACTTTAAAATCATTATTAAAACAATTACTACTGTTTTACTTTTTAGAGGACAATAATTGAATATTTGTTAGATATCTAATAGCTAATAATAAAAGTAAAGGGTAAATTGTATAATTAAAATTCTGAATTCTTGTAAGCTCTGAAACAGGTACTAATAACAATAAAATCGTCAAAATCTTCAATATTAATAAAGTAAATTTTTTCTTCTTGTAGATAAATAGCACCAAAATTGAAAGAGGAGAACACCACAGAATATTTAAGTTAGCAGGTGTGGTAGAATGGTTTGAAAAAAAGGATAAATAAACAATTCCAAGTCCAGAAATTCCAATTAAACTAAAAAGGATAAGATCAAAAGCTTTAGTTATTTTTTTTCTTTTGAAATCTTTATAAGAAATCCATGACCCTAGTACAAAAAGTAAAGCAAAAAGTAAAAGAGGGTTTAGTATTGGTGTAGAGATTTCAATTTCTTCAAAATCTAATACATTTATTTCAGTTTTTACAAAAGGTTTTTCTTTTCCATTTATAGTTACAGAAGTATTTTTTAAGTTTAGATATACAAACTTTGGTAGATACATATAATCTTTCACGTCTGTATTTGTATCTATTTTACTTCCAAGAGCTATATTAATACCCAAACTACCCCAGTTATTTTGTTGTAATTCTTCATTCATTAAAGTACGGATAGATTTTTTTTTATCAATAAATTCAGTATTTGTTGAGATACTATCTGAAAGATTTAAAACTACTTCTAAAGCTTTTGTACTGCAATTATTATAAAAAGGATCGTATAAATAATCTTTATTTTGAGGCTTTAAATTAATATTCAAATACTCAAATAATTCTTGTTTTTGGAGTTGATTTAACTCAAGAACTTGTTCTTTTAACCAACGCTTTTCGTAGTTGTTTTGAGTAACAAAATTCTTGTAGGGATAAGCGCCTAAACTATAAAGTAATTTTCCTTTGGCAAAATTGAGGTAAAAATTAGGCTGATTAAAATCAAACATTCCATAATTATATACATAATCAAAACGCAACAAAGGATCTTTAATGCGAATTGCAGTGTGGCCGAAAGCCGTGAACAATTGATCTCCAGGTCCAACAGTTAATATGCTTACTTCTGAATATACTGAAAGTTGTACGGATTGAGAAAAAGTTTGAACACTTACTGATAAAAGTATAAATAGGAATATTTTTTTCATTTACCTTCTAAAAAAACTATAGTCAAATTTAATAGAAAAAATATTAGAAAATAATGCATTTCCTAAACTACCAATATTAGACAATGCATAATCTATTTGAATTCCTTTGTATTTAAAACCTAGTCCAAAATTTGGCTGGATTGTTAATGATTTACTTCCATCAAACTCAGTAATTCTTTGCATATTTCCAACTCCACCTCTTAAAAAAACAAGGTTGTCATAGTCTAGTTGAAACCCAAATGTTGGATTAATACTTCCAAAGCTAGTACTTATTAAATCGTTGGTTTTGGCAAATCTAAGATTCACATCAAATTCAGTTAATAAATGCATAAAACGACCTACTCTAAATCTTTTAGCCATTCCATATTGAATTTTAGGCTTAGTAATTTCTGTAGTTTCTGGTAGTTCTTGATTTTGACCTGGAATAGCATTTGATATAGTGGCAAATTCATCTTCATTAATATTCCAAATATTATAAGTAGTTGTTATATCTCTAATCATTAAACCAAATTGCCAGCCATTTCTTTCATATTGTAATCCAACATCAAAACCAAAACCCCATGAAGAAGCAAAGTCACCAATAATTCTTCTTACAACTTTTGCACTTCCTCCAATATATAAATCTTTAAATATCAAATTTCGAGCGTAAGAAAATGAAAAAGCGTAATCAGCAGCAGAAAACAAACTCACTCTATTAAAATCAATATTTCCCTGACTGTCAATAAGCTGTGTTGTATTCAAAATATCATCAACACCAAAACGAATCACAGAAAAACCCCAAGCACTTTTTTTGTCAATAGGTGCAGCAATAGCAGCAAAATTATAGTTTGCAATTCCTGCGAAATAAGAAGAATACATTAGAGAACCTTGAAAATCTTCAACGTTAACTAATCCTGCAGGATTCCAATACGTTGCGTTTACATCATTTGTTGTAGCAACAACAGATTTGCTCATTCCTAATGCAGCAGCATCAACACCAATGTTTAAGAACTCATTAGAATAATTACGGACAGTTTGAGAGTGCATTATACACACAAATAGTAAAAATAAAAGAGATAACTTTTTCTGCAAACTCAAAGATTTAGACAAATATCTGACTAATATTTTAATTAACTTTTAAAAACAAAAGATATTGTTTTTACTAGTAGTTCTCTACAATAAAATTTAGGATTCTTCTTTCTAACCATCTATTTTCAGAATGCTTAAAAGACGACATAAAACCAACATGACCACCATATTTTGGTGTTTCTAAAAAGAAATTATCTGTAGATTCAGCTTCTTCATAAGGATAACAATCTTTTGGTAAAAAAGGATCGTCTAAAGCAGAAATTAACAATACAGGTTTTTCTATTTTAGATATAAAAGGTTTTGAGCTTGCTTTTAACCAGTAATCTTCTGGACCATCAAATCCAAATACTGGAGCAGTATAAAGTTCATCAAAATCTCTAAAGTTTTTAGCACGTAAAAGTCTATCTCTATCAACTTCAAATTCAGGGAATTTATCAACTTTATCTAACACTTTGATCCTTAACGTTTTCAAAAACTCATCCATGTAGATTTTATTCTTCAATGACGACATTAAATTGCCAGAAGTTGTTAAATCAATAGGAACACAAACTGCAATTCCACAAGAAATCTTTGGATGAATTTCTTTTGCATATTCACCGAAGTATTTTAATGTTAAATTTCCACCCAAACTAAAACCCACCAAAACTAACTTTTCGTAATTATAGTTTTCTAGAATATATTTCAAAACAAAATCTACATCTTCGGTTTTTCCACTATGATATGTTTGTAATAAACGATTATCTTCTCCACTACAACCTCTTAAATTAAAACAAACAGTGTCAAAACCAGCTTTGTTTAATTCTTTTGTTGAAGAAATCATGTAAGTAGACTCTGAACTTCCTTCCAAACCATGAATTAAGACGACTATATCTTTTGATCCGACTTTAGAAAAATCTAAATCTAAAAAATCATTGTCCCAAGTTTCAATTCGTTCTCTATCATATTCATGTTTTTCCTTTATAAACAAAGGTCTGTAAATAGTGTTGAAATGACCATTTCTAAAGGGTAAAGTAGGAGAGAAGTCTGATTTTGTTATTGGCATTCTGAAATAAAAAATATCACAAATATGCTTAAAAAAATCAGCAATGTAAAGTCAACCTATTTGGATTTACTATTTTTGACTAGAATTACTACTATGAATATTAAAAAACACATTCCAAATCTATTTACTCTAGGAAATCTTTTTTGTGGTTTAATTGCTTTGTTATTTACCTTTCAAAGTGATTTTGAAGCAGTTGCTTTCTTTGTTGTCTTAGGAATTGTATTCGACTTTTTTGATGGTTTTTTAGCACGTATTCTAAAAGTTTCTGGGGAATTAGGAAAACAATTGGATTCTTTAGCCGATATGGTAACCAGTGGAGTAGTTCCTGGTTTTGTAATGTATTTTCTAATTTATAAATCAAGTTATATAAATATAGATAAACCTCTCTTAGACAAAGGTCTATTAATTCAATTTAGCAATAACGATTATTCAATGACTTGGTTTGCTTATTTAGGATTGATATTATCTTTAGCTGCATCTTATCGTTTAGCAAAGTTTAATATTGATACTCGTCAATCGGATTCTTTTACAGGTTTGCCAACACCAGCAATGAGTTTGTTTGTGGTTTCGTTACCACTAATTCAGCAATATTCAGATGTAGAAATTGTATTAGAATTAGTTTCAAATAATTACTTTTTAATTGCTATTGCAATCCTTTTAAGCTATTTAATGAATGCAAATTTGCCCTTATTAGCTTTAAAATTTAAGAGCTTTTCATGGAAAGGAAATGAATTTCGTTTTACATTGATTGCTCTTTCCATTGTTCTTTTAATAACATTACAATTTTTAGCAATTCCATTGATTATTGTGGTTTATATATTGATATCAATTATTCAAAATCTAGTTTCTAAAAAAGATGAAATTCAAATCAATTAGACCGTTTATTGGAGCCAAAGATTTTGAAACTTCTCGTCAGTTTTATCTTGAGTTAGATTTTAAAGAATTACCTCTTAGAGGCAAAATATCTTTCTTTCAAGTTTCCGACAGTCTTGGTTTTTATTTACAAAACGCTTACGTAAAAGATTGGGTAGATAATTCAATGTTATTTCTTGAAGTTAAAGGCATCGAAGCTTATCTTGAAGAATTAAAAAGTAAAGATTTACCAAGTAAGTATAAAGGAGTAAGACTTTCTGAAATTGTAATAAATGATTGGGGAAAAGAATTCTTTTTACACGATCCGTCTGGAATCCTTTGGCATTTTGGAAGCTTTACTGATTAAACACTTTTGGTTTTAATTCAAAATCTTTGCCTAAATAAACTTTTCTAACCAATTCGTCTTCTGCTAATTCTTTTGGAACACCCGCTTTTAAAATCCCACCTTGATACATTAAATAAGTTCTATCTGTAATTGCAAGGGTTGCTTGCACATCATGATCGGTAATTAAAATACCAATATTTCTATCTTTTAAATGAGCTACAATACTCTGAATATCCTCTACAGCAATTGGATCTACACCTGCAAAAGGTTCGTCTAATAATATAAAGTTTGGATCTGATGCTAAACAACGAGCAATTTCAGTTCTTCTTCTTTCTCCACCAGACAATAAATCTCCACGATTTTTACGTACATGTCCTATATTAAATTCTTCTATTAAAGATTCTAATTTGATTTTCTGTTCTTTTTTGGAAAGTCCAGTAAATTGTAAAACAGATAGTATGTTATCTTCTACAGATAATTTTCTAAAAACAGAGGCTTCTTGTGCTAAATATCCAATTCCTTTTTGGGCACGTTTGTACATTGGGTAATCGGTTATTTCTTCATCATTTAAGAAAATCTTTCCACCATTGGGCTTTATCATTCCTACAATCATGTAAAAAGAAGTAGTTTTTCCTGCACCATTAGGTCCGAGTAAACCCACGATTTCTCCTTGTTTCACATCTAAAGAAATACCAGTAACAACTGTTCTGCTTCCGTAAACTTTTTTAATATTTTCGGCACGTAATATCATAATTCAAATATAGAAATTGCAGTTAGGTTTTCTCTTAAAATTCCTATAAATCGTTACTTTCTAATTCTTCCCAAAATTCGTAAGCTCTTCTTAAATGTGGAATTACAATGGTTCCGCCTACTAAAGTTGCAATAGAAAGTGTTTCCATCATTTCCTCTTTTGTAACACCTTCTTTGTAACATGTTTCTAAGTGATAACGCACACAATCATCACATCGTAAAACTGCAGATGCAACCAAACCTAATAATTCTTTGGTTTTTAGAGGTAAATGACCATCTTTAAAAGCGTTGGTATCTAAATTAAAAATTCGTTTTATGATTTTATTATCTCCAGCTAAAATTTTCTCGTTCATTTTAGAACGATATTCATTAAACTCTTCTACTTGTTTAGATGGCATTTTTCTTTTGTTTTTTGATGACACGTTTTGAGACTACAATACTAATTTCATATAAAATTAAAATGGGTATAGATACAATTATTTGACTAGCTACATCTGGTGGAGTAATTGCTGCTGAAAGAATTAAAACACCAACTAATGCATGTTTTCTATATCTTTTTAAACCAGTTGGAGTAACCAATCCAATTTTTGTTAAAAAGTAAATAATTACTGGTAATTCAAACATAATAGCTACGCCTAACATTGTATTAGTAAATAAGCTTATATATGATCCTAAAGTAAAATTATTTTGAACAGCATCTGAAACTTGAAAATCAAAGAAAAAGAAAACAGATATAGGTAGAATTACATAAAAACTAAACAAAGCTCCCAAGAAGAACAGAACTGAAGAAATAAATATAAAACCTCTAGATTTTTTTATTTCTCTTTCATGTAAGCCTGGAGCAATAAATTTCCAAAATTCCCATAAAACATAAGGGAAACTTACTATAAAACCGATGACAAGTGATGACCAGATAGCATTCATTAATTGAGACATCATCTGAATACTTTGCAATTCATCAGGAAAAGTAATCGTACAAAAATCAGTTTCAATACCTATGGCAGAAAATATATTACAAAAACCTCTATAAGTAAGAAAAGTACCATCTAAATGTGCTAAAATAAAGTTGTTGAATACAAATTCCATGCACGAAAAAACAGCAATGGCAACAACTAAAATAGCTATTGCACTTCTCACTAAGTGCCATCGTAGCTCTTCTAAATGAGCTAAAAAAGACATTTCTTTTTCTTGTGCCATTTAAAAAATACCTTCTTTTAATAAATCATGTAAATGCACAACTCCAATATATTTATCATCAGAATTGGTAACTAATATTTGAGTAATCTTATTGTTTTCTAAAGTTTCTAAGGCTTCAATTGCCATACAAGAATCCAATAGAGTTTTTGGGTTCTTACTCATGATATCTTTGGCTTTCAGATCACTAATATCTTTTGTTCTTGATAACATTCTTCTAATATCTCCATCAGTAATAATACCAACTATGGCATCATGTTCTGTTACTGCTGTTACACCTAATCTTTTTTCTGTGATTTCAACAATAACATTTGTAACAGAACTATTGATATCAACTTGAGGCTTTTCATTCTTAATAATTAAATCAGAAACTCTTAGATATAAACGTTTCCCTAAAGCTCCACCAGGATGATATTTTGCAAAATCAGTACTAGTAAATCCTTTAATTTTCAATAAAGCAATTGCTAAAGCATCTCCAAGAACCAATTGAGCTGTAGTACTTGTTGTAGGTGCTAGATTATTAGGACAAGCTTCTTTTTCTACAAACGTATTCAACACAAAGTCAGCATGAGATCCTAAGAAGGAATCTTTGTTTCCTGTAATAGCAATAATTTTGTTGTTGGAATTTTGAATAAGAGGAAGTAAAACTTTAATCTCTGGTGTATTTCCACTTTTAGAGATACAAACAACCACGTCATTTTCCTGAATAATTCCTAAATCACCATGAATAGCATCTGCAGCATGCATAAAAACAGCTGGAGTTCCTGTTGAATTTAAAGTCGCAACAATTTTTGTGGCAATATTAGCACTTTTACCAATTCCGCTTACAATAACTCTTCCTTCAGACTTTAAGATATGATTGACAGCTTTTGTGAAGTCTTCAGTGAGTAAATTCTCTAAATTAGCAATGGAACTGCTTTCTAAACGAATTGTTTCTTTAGCAATGTCTAAAATTGATTTTGATTCTTTCAATGGAAGATAATTTTATGGAATAAAAAAAAGTTATATCTTTAATAGAATAAAACAAAACAAACTTACTACAAAAAAATCATAGACCCCAAACAATTTATATGCGGATTAATAACCAACTAAGAATACGTAAGCAGAAGTATGAGTAATGAAAAGATAGACTTATATGGACCTCTAAAAAAGTTTTTTGGCTTTAACAAGTTTAAAGGTTTACAAGAAGATGTCATTGAGAGTATAATTCATAATAACAATACGTTTGTTATTATGCCAACTGGTGGTGGAAAATCTCTCTGCTATCAGTTGCCTGCATTAATGAAAGAAGGAACAGCAATTGTGATTTCTCCATTAATAGCACTAATGAAAAATCAAGTTGATGCCATCAGAGGAATTTCAGAAAATCAAGGAATAGCTCATGTTTTAAATTCATCACTTAACAAAACAGAAGTCAATAAAGTAATGAGTGATATAGAGAATGGTATTACCAAATTACTTTATGTTGCACCAGAGTCATTAATTAAAGAACAATATGTTGATTTTCTAAAAAAACAAAAAATATCATTTGTTGCCATAGACGAAGCTCATTGTATTTCTGAATGGGGACATGATTTTAGACCAGAATACAGAAATCTAAAACAAATTATTCAAAAAATAGACAATGTTCCTGTTATCGGTTTAACAGCAACAGCTACAGAAAAAGTTCAAGAAGACATCTTAAAAACCTTAGGTATTACAGATGCTAATACGTTTAAAGCTTCATTTAATAGAGCAAATTTATTTTATGAAGTAAGACCTAAAACAAAAGATGTTGAAAAAGATATTATCCGTTTTGTAAAACAAAGACAAGATAAATCTGGAATTATTTATTGTCTAAGTAGAAAGAAAGTAGAAGAAATTGCTCAAATTCTTCAAGTTAATGGAATCAAAGCAGTTCCTTATCATGCTGGTTTAGACGCTAAAACTCGTGCAAAACATCAAGATATGTTCTTAATGGAAGATTGTGATGTTGTTGTTGCTACCATAGCATTCGGTATGGGAATTGATAAGCCTGATGTTCGTTATGTAATTCATCATGATATTCCTAAAAGTTTAGAAAGTTATTACCAAGAAACAGGTAGAGCTGGTCGTGATGATGGAGAAGGATATTGCTTAGCATTCTATGCATATAAAGACATAGAAAAGTTAGAAAAATTTATGGCTAGCAAACCAATTGCAGAGCAAGAAATTGGTCATGCACTGTTACAAGAAGTTGTTGGTTATGCTGAAACCTCTATGTCTAGAAGAAAATATCTGTTGCATTATTTTGGTGAAGATTTTGATGAAGTTAACGGCTTAGGAGCTGATATGGATGATAATACCAGAAATCCTAAGAAGAAAAACGAAGCTCAAAAAGATGTTGTTACTCTTTTATCTGTAGTAAGAGATACCAAAGAAAAGTACAAATCTAAAGAGGTTGTCAATACGATTGTAGGAAATGAAAATGCACTTCTTAATTCTCATAAAACACATTTACAACCCTTTTTTGGTATAGGTAAAGACAAAGATGCTGCATATTGGATGGCATTATTAAGACAAGTTTTAGTTGTTAACCTAATACGTAAAGAAATAGAACAATATGGAGTTATTAAATTAACTCCAGAAGGATTGAATTATATTTCAAATCCTACTTCTTTTATGATGACAGAAGATCATGTGTATTCTCAAGAAAACACAGCAGATATTGTTACGAATGAAAAGAGTTCTGGTGCTGCTGCTGATGAAGTTTTGGTTAAAATCCTTAAAAATTTAAGAAAAAAAGTTGCCGTCAAACAAGGTGTTCCTCCTTTTGCTGTTTTTCAAGATCCGTCTTTGGATGATATGGCTTTAAAATATCCTATTACGTTAGAAGAATTATCTAAAGTTCATGGTGTAGGAGAAGGAAAATCCAGAAAATTCGGAAAAGACTTTATAGCACTGATTTCTAAATATGTAGATGAGAATGATATCATGCGACCAGATGATTTTGTTGTTAAAAGCACGGGAGTTAAATCTGGCTTAAAGCTCTACATCATTCAAAATACAGATAAAAAATTACCTTTAATTGATATTGCAAAATCCAAAGGTTTAGAAATGGATGCATTGATCAAAGAAATGGAGGCTATTGTTTATTCAGGCACAAAACTAAACATCAATTATTCTATCGATGATTTATTAGATGAAGATCAGCAAGAAGAAATCTCCGAATACTTTATGGAAGCCGAATCGGATAAAATTCAAGAAGCTTTAGATGAATTTGACGGTGATTATGACGAGGAGGAATTGCGTTTAATGCGTATTAAATTCTTGAGTGAAGTTGCAAATTAGAGCGTTAAAATACTCAGTAAAATTCCCAATACAATAGCAGTGAACTTCTTAAAATTAAACTTGTGATTTTCTGTGCTTTCAAATAAAATGATTGTTGAAATGTGTAAGAAAACTCCGATAATTACAGCCATTATTTCTGTAATATACTCAGAGAAGAAAGGCACTTTATCTGATATGTAAACTCCGAAAGGACTCATCAATGCAAATAAAAACAAGAATACAAAAGTTGTTGTATTAGAAAACCGAGCATATAACAATGCACTGGTTAATACAATAGCAACCGGAATTTTATGAACGACAATTGCCCATAATAAATTTTCTCCTGCATGATGAATTGGTAAACCTTCTGAGAACGCATGAATACTCAAACTAATAAACAATAAGACTGGAAATGTTTTGTCGGTTGTATGTAAATGTACATGACCATGTTCTGCTCCTTTAGAGAAAGATTCTAAAATGGATTGTAATACAATTCCACCCAAAATACAGATACCAATAATTTTTGTATCAACGCTTGTTTTATAGACTTCAGGTAGCAAATGGAGAATAGCAATGGATAATAAATAAGCACCACTAAAGGCTAATAAAAGTCTAGTAAACAGTTTGTTGGGTTTTAAAAAGATAACCAATAAAACTCCAAGCAATACAGATCCAAAAAGAAAAAGATAACTCATATTGTAGCTACTAAAATTAATCTTTCAGAAGTGTTTTTATCAAAACTATCTAATTTATAATTACCAAATGTATGTTTAATTTCTAAACCTGCTTTTTTAAAATATTCTTGAAATTTAGTTAAGTCGATATATTTTACACGTTCTGTATAATTAAAATCATTTCCTTGATCTTTAAATTGAATATTCTTTATAATAAAACCATTGGTAATTTCTTTACGAATATGAAATTCAATTCCCTCAATTTGTTTAATTTCAAACTCTATTAAGTTTCTTTTTGCTAGCTCAACATTTAAGAAATCTAATACAATTACACCTTTTTGAAATAAAGCATTTTTCATGTTTTCTAAAACTAGAACATCTTCTTTATCGGTATCAAAATAACCAAAGCTTGTGAATAGATTAAAAATTGCATCGTATTGATGTTCATACTCTTGACGCATGTCTTTGACTTTAAATCGTAAGTAATCATTCTCAAATTGTTTTGCATGCTCTATACTATTTTCAGATAAATCTCCACCAGTTACTTTGTATCCTAAAGAATTTAAAAAAATAGAATGACGTCCTTTTCCACAAGGCAAATCGAGAATGTGTTTGTCAGTTTCTAATTGCAAAAAAGATGTGATATTTTGCATAAACAATTGCGCTTCATCATCATTTCTGTCTTTGTACAAAATATGATAGTAAGGAGTATCAAACCAATCAGAAAACCAATCTTTATTTTTCATAAAATCTGACAGTAAAAGTAAGTTTTTAAATCCTAGAAAAAAACTATTCAAACTTTCAAATCAATCCCTAAATTTAAGTGTATTTTTGTAGCGAATTATTTCATTATGAATCACGATTTTACCATGACAGCCACAACACTCAAAGGATTAGAGGGTGTGTTGGCAAACGAATTAACAAATCTTGGAGCTAAGGATGTAAAAGAAAACATTCGAAGTGTTTCTTTTAAAGGAGACAAAGGCTTTTTATACAAGGCAAATATTGCTTTAAGAACAGCTATTCGTGTTTTAAAGCCTATCAAACGTTGTAAAATCTATGATGAAGAAGATTTGTATGAAGCGATTCAGAAAATTAAATGGGAAAAGTATTTAGAAGTAGAAGGAACATTTGCTATTGGAGCTGTTGTGAATTCCAAGAATTTCACATCCAATTCACATTACATCTCTTTGAAATCTAAAGATGCTATTGCAGATTATTTTCGTCATAAATATAGCAAACGCCCTAATGTTGATCTAAAATATCCAGATGTAAAAGTACACGTTCATATCAAAAATGATTGGTGTACAATTTCTTTAGATTCCTCTGGAGAATCTTTGCACAAACGTGGATACAGAAGTGCGACTAATATTGCACCAATAAACGAAGTCTTAGCTGCAGGATTGGTTCTACTGTCAGGTTATTCAGGCGATGAAAATTTTATCGATCCGATGTGTGGTTCTGGAACTATTTTGATTGAAGCTTGTATGATTGCAAATAGAATTCCAGCAAATATTAACAGAAAACACTTTGCGTTTGAGAACTGGAAAGATTACGACGAAGATTTATACTTTACAATTCAGGATTCTTTGTTAAAGAAAATACAGAGTTCTCATTTTAAAATTATGGGGTTTGACAAAGCTCCATCTGCAGTTTCTAAAGCGAAGCAAAACATTATTAATGCCAATTTAGACGAATTTATTGGTGTACATCATGTTAACTTTTTTAACTCCACTAAGGAAGTTTTTGGAAATACAACGATTTTATTCAATCCACCATATGGTGAACGATTGAACATTGATGTAAATGAATTTTATAAAAAAATAGGAGATACTTTAAAAAACAATTATCCAGGTTCTACGGCTTGGATGATTACTTCAGATATGCAAGCGTTAAAATCTGTAGGCTTACGACCGTCTAAAAGAATCGAGTTAAAGAATGCTGATTTAGATTGTCGTTTTGTAAAGTATGAATTGTATGAGGGAACAAGAAAAATTAAAAAGTTAGAAAAACCTCAAGACTAGTTTATCCTCTAATCCAAACATCACATTCTTTGATGGAGTAGTAGGTATCCTTTGTACCATCTTCGTTTTGGTAGGTATTTATTCTAGTTTTTGGATTTTTCATCACTCCGTCTATCCATTTTTTATAGTCTAAATAATCTCTGTAAGTTCCAAACATTTCAGGTTCCTCAATGTCACTTTCGCGAATATGATGCTCTTGATGTCTGTATTCCCATGTCAACCCTTTTGTATCTTCAGGAAATGTTTTTGTTGCTTCTGGTTTGAAAAAAGTAACGTCGTAAAAATCAACAAAATCTCCAATAGCACACACAACTTGGTTTTTTAACACATCATGAGGAAAATACCAAATTTTTAAATAATAAGGAATTTCGAGTTCATCCAATTGCTTTTTCCACGAATGATAAATTGTGAAAATACCCTCTAGAATTTTTTGTCTCGATTTTCCTTTTGGTGGAGAAAACTCACTATTCAAAATAAAAATTCCAGAGAAAGGATGCACCCAGACTTTTACATACTCACGTTGTCTTTGCTTGAGATATTCAATATCTAATGTTTTGTTAGATTGAACCCAATGGTCTATCTCTTTCAAGATTTTGTTGTATCCTGTATTTTTTATAGCGAATCATTTTTTATCTTTTTTATGGCTTCTTCAAGATCTTCAATAGCGTCTTTGTCTTTAAAGAGATTCAGTTTTTTTTGAATAATGGGCAATAAATCATGATAGTTTGGATTTGCAATTTCTACCAAATACTTAGAAAGATCTAATTCAGTTGCAGGTTTTTGATAGTCAATAATCATATTGACAATATTTAAATAATTGTTTCCAGTAGTTAAAGCTACGAGTCTTTTTAACGCTTCCTCAACAGCATAAACTTGTTTTTGTGTCAAATAAAGATCGATTAAAGATTCAATTGTGCTTTTTTTTAAAACTAACTGCAACCATTCTTCTGGATTTTCTAGCATTAAAAAATGACCTGTGTTTTCCATCCAAATCAATTTGTTATTCGGAATTTCAGAAGCTAATGTTTCTGCAATTTTAGGAATGGCAATCGGATCGTTTTTAGCCCAAATAATCTTCGTCGGAATTTGAGTTTCTTTCAAAGCTCCAACCCAACGATTCCAATAAATGTAACGTTCCGTGATGTATTGAGTTAGTTGGTGAATAACCTTTTTACCCTGATTGTAATTCAATTGAAACCACATTTCTTCCAACTCACTATCGGTTACTTTGGTTGAATCAAAATAAATATTGCGCATGTTCTTTCTAAAAATCGGATAGTTTGTCAATTTAGCAACTAGGGGTCCTGTGAATTTATTTCTCAATAATTTTTGAATAGTTCGTAATTGAGAAAATTCGATATGAATGCTACCATTGCATAGAATTAGTTCTTCAATTTCAATTGCTAACTCACCAGCATTGTGTCTCGAAATAATTTCTGTAGCAACTGAGGTTCCGTAATCATGAGCTAATAAAGTAACTTTTTGTAAACCCAATTGTTTCCAGAGTTCTAAAGCTCTAGTTGCTTGATCTTTTAAAGAATAGGAAGCTTTTGTTGGTTTGTCCGAAAATCCAAAACCCAAATGATCGTGAACAATGACTCTAAATCTTTTAGATAATTGTGGTAAAACTTTGTGATAATCGTATGACGATGTAGGATAACCATGAAGAATTACAAGTGTTGGTTTGTCTGATTCACCAGTATCAATCACAAACAATTGATATCCAAGAATATCATAGAATTCTCCTAAATTTCTCCAATCTTGAATGTTCATTTGTATTGAAAAGTTTCTCACTAAATGTACTAAAAAAATCAGTAGTTTTGATAGAAACTAGCTAGTAACACATGTCATACTTTATAGACGTCATATTACCTATTCCAATTCAGAAAACGTTTACTTACAGCGTTACAAAATCGGAATTTGACTTTATCCAAAAAGGCGTTCGTGTTGCAGTAACTTTTAGTAGTAATAAAATATATACTGCTATTGTTTTTAACTTACATCAAAATAAACCTGAGCTATACGAAGCAAAAGAAATTCACCAAATTTTAGATGAACAACCCATTGTAAATGAATTACAATTGCAACATTGGCAATGGATTTCTAATTATTATATGTGTGCTTTAGGAGATGTATATAGAGCTGCCTTACCTTCTGCATTTTTATTAGAAAGCGAGACAGTTTTGTCTAAAAATATTGCCTTTGACAATGAGAGTTTATTAAATGATGAAGAGTTTCTCATTTTTGAGGCTTTGCACCATCAATCACAATTAACTGTTCACCAGGTTGCAGATATTTTAGGAAAGAAAAAAGTATTACCTATCATCAATAGTTTGTTAAAAAAAGCAGTGATTTCTGTGAAAGAAAACATCTTTGAGCAATACAAACCCAAATTGGTAAAATATGTAAAACTCCATCAAAACTATTCTGGTGATGATGTGTTAGAATCCTTATTAAAAAAGTTGTCTCGAGCCGAAAAACAACGAGAAGCTATACTGGGTTATTTTCAATTATCTAGTGATAAAAAACCAATCAAAGCCAAAGATTTAGAGGCTTTTGCAAATGTCTCATCAACTATTTTAAAAAGTTTAGTTGATAGAGAAATCTTAGAATTTTATCATTTGCAAACAGACAGAATTCAATATACTGGAAAATCAAATGATTTAAAAACATTAAACCCTTATCAAGAAAAAGCTCTAGATGAAATTAAGCAATCTTTTGAAACTTTTGATATAACCTTACTTAAAGGAGTTACAAGTTCTGGTAAAACAGAAGTTTACACAAAGTTAATTCAAGAGAATTTAGATAGTGGAAAACAAGTCTTATTTCTATTACCAGAAATTGCTTTAACCACACAAATTATTGTTCGATTGCAACATTATTTTGGTAAAAAAATATCCGTTTTTCATTCGAAATATTCAATGAATGAAAGAGTAGAAGTCTGGAATAATGTTTTAGAAAACAAACCCAAAGCTCAAATTATATTAGGAGCAAGGTCTTCGATTTTTTTACCATTTTCTAATTTAGGACTGATTGTGGTGGATGAAGAACATGAAACATCTTACAAACAATTTGATCCTACACCAAGATATAATGCTCGTGATACTGCAATTGTTCTTGCCAAAATGCATTCAGCTAAATTGTTGTTAGGTTCTGCAACACCTTCAGTAGAAAGTTATTTTAATGCCAAAGAAAACAAATATGGTTTTGTTTCATTAAATAGACGTTACGGAGACATTCAATTGCCAGAAATTCAGCTAATTGACATTAAAGAAAAAAAACGAAAAAGAGAAATGACAGGTCATTTTTCAGATGTTTTATTAAAGCAAATTCAGAACGCTTTAGATGAAAAAGAGCAAGTCATTTTGTTTCAAAATAAACGTGGTTTTTCACCTATCGTTGAATGTACTACTTGTGGTGTTTCTCCTCAATGTCCTAACTGTGATGTGAGTTTAAACTATCACAAGTTTAAAAACGAATTAAAATGTCATTATTGTCATTATTATAGAGCAATGCCAAATACATGCGGAGCTTGTGGTAGTCATCAATTAGACACAAAAGGTTTTGGAACTGAGCAGATAGAATTGGAATTAAAAGAATTATTTCCAAATTATTCTATTGGTAGAATGGATTTAGATACAACTCGAGGCAAATATGGATATCAAAAAATAATTGGAGCTTTTGAAGCACATGAAATTGATATTTTAGTTGGCACACAGATGCTTTCAAAAGGCTTAGACTTTGGAAATGTTTCTTTGGTTGGAATTTTAAATGCTGACACTTTATTAAATTTTCCAGATTTTAGAGCACACGAAAGAGCTTACCAATTATTGGTTCAAGTTTCTGGAAGATCAGGACGTTCAAAAAAACGAGGAAATGTATTGATACAAACATTCAATCCGTATCATCAAATATTGCAACAAATTTCTACTACAGATTACAAAACGATGTACAAAGAACAAATTGTAGATAGGTGGCAATATCATTATCCTCCTTATTATCGGTTGATAAAAATCACTTTAAAACACAAAGATTATCAAAAAGTAGATGCTGGAATTATTTGGTTGGCAAAAGCATTTACAAATGTTTTTAAAGAAAACTTACTAGGACCTTCAACTCCAGCTATATCTAGAGTTCGAAATCAATATATAAAACAAGTATTGATTAAAATACCACCAAAGCAATCATTATCTAAAACGAAAGAACAAATTCATAAAATCAAAAATACGTTTCAGGCTGTAGCAGATTTTAGACCGATTCGTTTTATAATTGATGTAGATACTTACTAGCTTTTTTTATAAGCTTTCCACTTTTTTAGAATCTCTTGCTCTTTACTATAAATTGTTTTTGGGTTATTTTCATACTTATTTCGAATTTCATAAGTTAATGCATCTGAATACCACCAGTCATGTGTTTCTTTAATAGAGGTATTTAGATTTCTAAATGTCAATCCATTTTCTTTGGCTTTAGAATTATCTATGCGAGCAGATCCATACTCATATTTGTCCTCAATAATCCAGGGAACGATATAATATATCTCATTATTTTCTAAAAAAGTATAGTCATCTACAAAAACTAGCTCATTAGTTACCTCAAATGTATTTTTTGCTTTCTGAATAAATTCATGCATTGTTTGTTTTTCAGCTGGTCCAACAGCTGCATAAGTTCCAAAAGCTTTTTGTTCAGCCATTCTTATACACCATTCTGCTACATCTCTTACATCAATATACTGAACAGCATCATCTTTTCTTCCAGGAACTAAAACTTTTCCTTCTTTCGCTAATCGAACAGGCCAATGTATAAACCTGTTAGTTAAATCACCAGGACCAATCATATACGTAGGTCTAACAACAATTGTTCTCTCATTTCCGAATGCTTTTGCAGCTTCTAATTCCGACGTAGCTTTCATTACTCCATAGTCATAACTCAATTTCATATATTCTTCAGGAAGTTTCTCTGGAACTTCTAAAGCAACTTTTGATTCTTCATTTAAACCTGCTTCTAAATATGGATAATGAACACCAGTTGATGATATATACAGATAAATTCCGCAAGAATCTTTAAGCAAATTAGCGGTTTTTTTTGTCCATTCTGTTTTTCTACCAGAATTATCAATCACGACATCCCAACTTCTATTTTCTAAGGCAGTCAAATTGTCTTCTCTGTCACCTACCAAATGCTCTACTTCTTCAAAAACTTCTTTGTGAACGGTAGATTTTGTCTTTCCTCTTGTAAATATTGAAATAGAATGTCCTCTAGAAATTGCATAAGCTATTTGATGTGGCCCTAAAAAGCTTGTACCACCTAAGATTAAGATTGATAACTTTTTCTTATTTGATGAAGTACAAGAAAGTAAATGAGAACTTAAAATTGATAGAGAAGCGCTTGCTAGAAGTGATTTTTTTATAAATGACCTTCTAGAATTTGAATTTTTCATAGAGTCAAAGTGTTGATTAGACTAGCAATCTATAAAAAAACAATTGGTTTTTTATGTAAAATATGATTTAAATCCTTTGTTTAAAATAATGAAACTAGAAATATTTCTATGGGAATTCGATTTGATTTTGATTAATACAAAAAATAAGATTCGTAAAAAACTCGCCAATTAAATGGAGAATTTTTTATATCCTTATTTTAGCCAGTTTTAATTTTTATTTAAACATTTTTTTTTGTTCAAATTGTTGTTTTCATAAAAATGATTAAGAGCTGATTTTCAATGTTTTTTAAAGAGATATTATTGTACATTTCCAAAGTATAATAAATCAACACACCATGATTATAGGCGTACCAAAAGAAATTAAAAACAACGAAAGTAGAGTTGGAATGACACCTGCTGGAGTATTTGAGTTAACAAAAAGAGATCATACAGTTTATATTCAATCTACAGCTGGAATTGGTAGTGGGTTTTCTGACCAATCGTATGAAGAAGTTGGAGCAATAATTTTACAAACAATTGAAGAAATATATTCAATATCTGAAATGATTGTGAAAGTTAAAGAACCTATTGAGGTTGAATATGATTTAATCAAACCCAATCAAGTTGTTTTTACATATTTCCATTTTGCTTCCAGTGAAGCATTAACCAAAGCAATGCTAAAAAGTAATGCTATTTGTATTGCATATGAAACTGTAGAAGATGAAGATGGAACTTTACCATTATTAACACCAATGTCTGAAGTAGCAGGTAGAATGGCAGTTCAACAGGGAGCAAAATACTTAGAAAAACCAATTAAAGGAAGAGGAGTATTGTTAGGTGGTGTTCCAGGTGTTTCTCCAGGAAAAGTTTTGATTTTAGGAGCTGGTGTTGTTGGTGTTCAAGCTGCTAAAATGGCTGCTGGATTAGGAGCTCATGTAACAGTTATGGATGTAAATATGAAACGACTTAGATATGTAAATGATGTTTTACCAAGTCATGTTGTAACAGATTTTTCTAGTGAATATAGTATTCGTCAAAAAATAAAAGATCACGATTTGATTATTGGTGGAGTTTTAATTAAAGGTGCAAAAGCGCCAAAACTAATTACCAGAGAAATGCTAAAAGAAATGCGTCCTGGAACTGTTTTGGTTGATGTAGCAGTTGATCAAGGTGGATGTATGGAAACAACAAAAGCAACAACACATGAAGATCCAACGTACATTATAGATGATGTTGTCCATTATTGTGTGGCAAATATGCCTGGAGCTGTACCCTATACATCAACAATAGCTCTAACAAATGTTACTCTACGATACATAATCAAGTTAGCAGAATTAGGTTGGCATGAAGCATGCGACAAAGACGAAGTTTTACATAAAGGATTGAATATTGTAAATGGTAAAATTGTTTACAAAGAAATCAGTGAAGCATTCGACTTAGAATCTTTTGAGGTTTAATACTGACTTTCTTCCCATTTTTTTCTAAGGTCAGAAGAAATAGTTCCACTACCATTATGTTTCCATCCTGGAGGCATAAATAAGTATTTGATTCTATTTTTAAATTTGATTCGCTTTGAAAAAGAATCTGAAAACATATCAATCCATTCCTGAAATGCAATTCTTAACAGATTAAATGTGTTGATGTTTTTTACCAAACCATAGACTGGTTTTTCAACTTCAGGTTCAAAAGTTCCAAACATTCTATCCCAAATAATTAGTATTCCAGCATGATTTCTATCTAAATATTGTGGATTTGTTGCATGATGAACTCTATGATGAGAGGGAGTATTAAAAATAAATTCAAACCACTTTGGCAATTTTTTAATCAGTTCTGTATGAATCCAATATTGATATAGTAAGCTAACAGATTGTTGCATTAATATCATAATTGGATGAAAACCAAGCAAAGGAAGCCATAAATAAAAAATGAAAGAAGTAAAGCTTCCTGTCCAAGTTTGTCTTAATGCTGTACTCAAATTATACTTTTTAGAAGAATGATGAACAACGTGACTTGCCCAAAAAAAACGACTTTCGTGGCCTATTCTGTGTGCCCAATAATAAGTAAAGTCCTCAAAAAAGAAAATTAAAATCCATCCCCACCAAGTAAAAGGAACTTCAAAAATTCGTGCATATTCATAAACTAATAATAATACTCCAAACACAAATCCTTTTGCTATGAAACCAATGAAGACATTTCCTAATCCCATGATTATTGAGGTTATGGCATCTTTTCCATCATACTTTTTTAATTGAATTTTTGTAATAGCAACCAATTCAATTAAAACAGTTATTACAAATACTGGAATTGCATAATGAATAATGTTAGGTAAATCTGGAATTTCCATTAATAATATTTTCTATTTCAAATCTAATCAAAATCAATGAAAATTAAGTGTTTAAAGACAATTGAAAAGATAAAAAACTTTGTATATTTGCACGCTTAATTAAATAAATTAATAACAATTATGAATCATTACGAAACTGTTTTCATTTTGAATCCCGTTTTATCTGATACTCAGATAAAGGAAACAGTAAAAAAGTTCGAGGACTATTTGGTTTCTAAAGGTGCCGAAATGATTTCAAAGGAAGATTGGGGCTTAAAAAAATTAGCATATCCAATCCAAAAGAAAAAAAGTGGTTTTTATCACTTATTTGAGTACAAAGTATCAGGTGAAGCAATTGCTCCGTTTGAATTAGAGTTTAGAAGAGATGACAGCATTATGCGTTATTTAACTGTAAAGTTAGACAAACATGCTGCAGCTTGGGCAGAAAAAAGAAGAGGACGTGTAAAATCAGAAAAAAAGTAAGCCATGGCAACATCAATTGAACAACAAGCAAAAGGAAACAAGCAAGGTGAAGTAAGATACTTAACTCCGCTTGACATTGAAACTAAAAAAGAAGCGAAATACTGTCGTTTTAAAAAGAACGGTATTAAGTACATCGATTATAAAGATGCTGACTTCTTAATGTATTTGGTAAACGAACAAGGTAAAATTTTACCAAGACGTTTAACTGGAACTTCATTAAAATATCAACGTAAAGTTGCACAAGCAATCAAAAGAGCTCGTCACTTAGCTTTAATGCCATACGTTGGAGATTTATTAAAATAATAAAGGAGTAGTATTATGGAATTGATATTAAAACAAGACGTAGAAAATTTAGGATTTAAAGATGATATTGTAACTGTTAAGAACGGTTATGGTAGAAATTATTTAATTCCTCATGGACATGCTGTTTTAGCTACTTCTTCTGCAAAGAAAGTATTAGCTGAAACGTTAAAGCAAAGAGCTTTTAAAGAAGCTAAATTAATTGAAGATGCTAATAAGATAGCTGAAGCAGTTAAAGGTTATGAAATAAAAATTGCATCTAAAGTTGGAACCGGAGACAAATTATTTGGATCTGTAAACAACATTGATGTAGCTGCTGCTTTAGCGAAAGCTGGAACAGAGATTGATAAAAAATTCATCAAAGTAGTTGGTGGTAATGTAAAAAGACTTGGTAAATACAATGCATTTGTAAGATTACACAGAGAAGTAGTTGTTGAGATTACTTTTGATGTTGTGGCAGAAACTAAGTAATTTTTAATCAAACATATAAAAGCCAGCTTTCGCTGGCTTTTTTTATTCAATAAAATGAAATATAGACAGTTAACAAAAGAACAATTAGAATCTTTACATAAAGAGTTTGCACAATTCTTGGCGTCACAAGAAATTGATGTAAACGAATGGAAAAAAATCAAAGAAGAAAACCCAGCTTTAGTAGAAGAGGAACTGAATCTTTTTAGTGATATGGTTTGGGAAGATGTTTTAATTAGAGTTGAGTTTATAGAGCACTATGCTTCTAAAACAATCAACTTGTTTAAGTGTAATGAGAGTTCTTTACAACGAATTGTAATTAGTACAGAAAAAGAAGTTGATTTCTTAACGAAAGAAGGCTATGAGTGGTTATTGAAAAACCCAAGCGATACTGCTATTGAATATTTTACAGGCAAAAAAGAATACGAGAAAGAAAGAAACTCAGAAATTTTCTCTTTGATAGAACAAGGTTCAATAATTACAAAAGGAGAATTATTTGAATTCTTCTCAAAAATTATTAAGTAAACTAATAAGCTTTTTAGTTCCCTCACTCGCAGTTTCTCTAATAATAGTAAGATTAGATAATGATTTTTCTGTAATAGTTGGTTTTGGATCAATAAAGAAAATAGGAGTGTTTTCTTTTACATAATGAATCAAACTTGCTGCAGGATACACTTGCATTGAGGTTCCGATAATCACTAAAATATCTGCAGTGTTTGTAAGAGAGGCAGCTTTTTGTAATAATGGTACTTCCTCCCCAAACCAAACAATATGAGGTCTTAATTGAGAACCTATTTCACAAGAATCGCCTAGAACCAAATCTTCTGTCCAATTATAAATTAAGCTTTTGTTTTTTGTGCTTCTAACTTTTCTCAATTCTCCATGCAAATGTAACACATTACTGCTACCAGCTCTTTCATGTAAATCATCTACATTTTGGGTAATAACCTGAACATTAAAAAAATCCTCTAGTTGCTTTACGTTTAAATGACCTTCGTTAGGTGCAACTTCTTTGAGTTGTCTTCTTCGTTGGTTGTAAAAATCTAACACCAATTCTGGATTTTCTCTAAATCCATTTGGAGAAGCAACTTTGGTGACATCATATCCTTCCCAAAGTCCATTTTCATCTCTAAATGTCTTCAAACCACTTTCTGCGCTCATTCCAGCTCCAGTAAGGACAACAATTTTTTTCATAAATATAAAAGTATGAAAAATTACTATGTTTGTAACTATGTCAAAATCAAAAGAAGACTCATTAGTATCATATTTGGAAACTTTCTTAACAGAGAATAGAAAGAATCTTTTTCAAACTGTATTATCTCAAAGAACAAGACATTTCACAGCTGTTTTAGAAGATATTTATCAACCACATAATTCAAGCGCAGTTTTGAGAAGCTGTGAAATATTTGGAATTCAAGATGTTCATCTTATTGAAAATAATTACGTAAGTAAAGTGTCTAGACATGTTGCAAAAGGCTCTCAAAAATGGTTAACTATCCATAGATATAGAGATCAAACTAACAATACAGAATCTTGTTTAAAAGATTTAAAAAGTAAGGGCTACCAAATTATAGCAACAACACCTCATAATGATTCTTCTTTGCTCCAAGACTTTGATATATCAAAGAAATCAGCATTTATTTTTGGTGTTGAAAAAGATGGAGTTTCGGATTATGTAAAAAAAAATACTGATGGTTTTTTGAAAATACCGATGGTTGGTTTTACTGAAAGTTTAAATATATCTGTAGCAGCAGCAATTATAATAAACAATGTAACCTCAAAACTAAAACAGAGTTCTATCAATTGGAAATTGACAAAAACTGATAAAGATATTTTATACAAGGAATGGATAGAAAAAACAATTAAAAATGTAGATAGAATCAAAGAACATTATCTAAATAAATAAACTAAATTCAGATTTGTCTATATTTATAGACTATTCAATCAAAATCACTTACCAATGAAAACTTATTTTATCAAACCCCTTTTATTACTTTTCATTTTCTCAGCAGCAATCACTTTTGCTCAAGAAAATGAAAAAAAGAAAAAAGATTCAACAAAAGTCGCTACAAAAGTACTGCCTTTAGAACCTGAAAGAAAAATCTCTTTTACAACAAAACAAGGAACATGGATGTCTGTGGATGTTCATCCAGATGGAAAAACAATTATGTTTGATATGATGGGTGATTTGTATACAATTCCAATCTCTGGAGGAAATGCAACTCAAGTTACAAAAGGTATGGCTTATGATGTTCACCCTCGATATAGCCCAGATGGAAATTCAATAGTTTTTATTTCGGATAAAAGTGGCTCTGATAATATTTGGACAATAGATTTAACTAGTAAGGAGGATAGACAATTAACAAAAGGAGTGAATCAAAAGCATTTCTCTGCAGATTGGAGTCCAGATGGAGAATATATAGTAGGAGTTAGAGGAAGAAGAAATATCAAACCTTACTTGTATCATAAAAATGGAGGGTCTGGAGCTAAATTAATTAGTGAGCCAAAGAATTTAAAAGTATTAGATCCTGCATTTAGTTCCGATGGAAACTTGATTTATTTTTCATCAAGAAGAAATGCTTGGAATTACAATGCTCAACTACCACAGTATCGTTTAATTTCTTTTAACAGAACAGACGGATCTATTGAAACTGTTTCTAGCAGATATGGATCTTCATTTTCTCCAACGCTCTCTCCAGATGGGAAATGGTTAGTTTATGGAAGTAGATTTGAGGATAAAACAGGATTAGTTATCAGAAACCTTAAAGATGGTAAAGAAAGATGGTTAGCTTATCCAGTTCAAAGAGACGATCAAGAGTCAATGGCTACTTTGGGTGTCATGCCAGGAATGGATTTTACACCAGATAGTAAAAACTTAATTACTGCTTATGGTGGAAAGATTTATTCAATCTCTATTAATTCAAATAAAGCAACAGAAATTCCTTTTAATGTAGAATTAAATTTAGATTTAGGACCTATGGTTTCATTTAAATATCCAATTGATGATTCACCTGAAGCCTTAGTTACTCAAATTCGTGATGCTGTTCCTTCACCTGATGGAAAAATGTTAGCTTTTACTGCTTTAAATAGATTGTATGTAATGGATTTTCCTAATGGAAAACCAAGAAGATTAACTAAAAATGATTTTACTGAAGCTCAACCTTCATGGTCTCCAGATAGTAAAAACTTAGTTTTTACAACTTGGAATCACCCAGAAGGACATTTATATAAAGTAAATGTAACTGGAAGAGCAAAACCAGTAAAACTAACAAAAGAAGCCGGTTTTTATAGCAGTCCTCAGTGGTCTTACAATTCAAACAAAATTGCATTTTCAAAAGGAAGCGCACAAAGTTTTGAAAATGCTATTGGTCCGGGTTCTGGTAATAATGAAGAAATTGCTTGGATATCAACTGATGGTGGCGACATAAATACAGTTGCTAGATCAAAAGGGAGAAGTAATATTCATTTTACAAAAGTTGATGACCGAATTTATCTAAATCATTTTTCAAGAGGACTTATATCAATTCGTTGGGACGGAACTGACGAGAAATTTCATCTAAAACTTACAGGAATAACAACCTATGGCTCTTCTGATGTTTTTGGAATAGAACATCATGATGCTTTGCCAAGTAGTAGTGAAGGTTGGAGAGAAAATAATAAAGCTTCAAGACCTCAAGAAATCAAAATATCTCCTGATGGTAAAAGTGCTTTGGCAAAAATCAACAATGATATATATACTGTTTTAATTCCTAAAATAGGAAAGACACCATCCATATCGCTTGCAAATGCAAAAAGTGCTTCTTTCCCTGCTCAAAAGTTAACAATAATGGGAGGTGAGTTTCCTGCATGGTCATCTAATAGTAATAAAGTGCATTGGTCTTTAGGATCTAGTCATTTTGTATATGATTTAGAAAAAGGAAAAGCTTTTGAAGAACAATTAGCAAAAGAAAAAAAGAAGAAAAAAGAAGAAAAATCTAAAGATAAAGACAAAAAGAAAGAAGAACCTAAAAAGTTTAAAGCGGATGAATATGAGATAAAAGTTGCATTTAAAAAAGCAATTCCTAAAGGAACCATCTTATTAAAAGGAGGTAGAATTATTACAATGAATGGTGATGAAGTTATAGAAAAAGGAGATGTGTTAATAGTAAACAACAGAATATCAAAAGTTGGAGCCTCTGGTAGTTTTAAAGTTCCTAGTAAAGCAAAAGTTATTGATGTATCTAGTAAAACAATTACTCCTGGTTTTGTAGACACACACGCTCATATGTGGCCAAATTGGGGTATTCATAAAAGTCAAGTCTGGATTTATTCTGCAAATTTAACTTATGGTGTTACAACTACAAGAGATCCTCAAACGGCAACAACAGATGTTCTAACATATGCAGACATGGTTGATGCTGGAATGATGCATGGACCTAGAGTTTATAGTACAGGACCTGGTGTTGGATATTGGGCATATAAGATTAAAAGCTTACAACACGCAAAAGATGTATTAAAACAGTATAGTAAATACTACAATACAAAATCTATTAAGATGTATGTGGTTGGTAATAGACAACAACGTCAATGGATTATAATGGCGGCAAAAGAATTAAAATTAATGCCAACCACTGAAGGATCTTTAGATTTTAAATTGAATATGACTCAGATGATTGATGGTTATCCAGGTCATGAACATTCATTTCCAATTTATCCAATCTACAAAGATGTAATTCAAAGTGTTGCTGAGTCTAAAATGACTGTTACACCAACTTTATTGGTTTCTTATGGTGGACCTTGGGCAGAAAATTATTTTTATTCAAGGGAAAACCCTTATCATGATAAGAAAATGCAATACTTCACACCCTACACAGAACTAGCTAGTAAATCTAGAAGAAGACCAGGTTGGTTTATGGAAGAAGAACATGTGTTTAAAAAGCATGCAGAGTTTATGAAAGACTTAGTTGAAGCTGGAGGATTAGCAGGAGTTGGAAGTCATGGTCAATTACAAGGCTTAGGATATCATTGGGAACTTTGGTCAGTTGCTAGCGGTGGAATGAAAAACATAGATGCATTAAAAGTGGCTACAATCTTAGGAGCAGAAGCATTAGGATTGGATACAGACTTAGGAAGTATTTCTGAAGGAAAATTAGCTGATATTTTGATTATGGATAAAAATCCTTTAGATAATCTTAGAAATACCAACACTTTAAAATATGTAATAAAAAATGGAATTTTATATGATGCGAATACATTGGATGAATTAGCACCAAAGAAAAAGAAAGCACCTAAATTTCATTGGCAAACAAAGAAGCCATTAAATATACCTGGAATTAAAAAATAATATTCTGAAGCCTCATCTAAAATGAGGCTTTTTTTTTAAAATTAATAGAGTAGAGGAATACAAAGAAAAATGAATTGAAAGTTTTAAGAAATTGTCATTTTCATATAACTAAAAAGAAACAATAAAATGGGGTCTTTCTAAACTAGACATTTGATGGGAAAAATATTCTCGGAATTACTAATCTCTTTTCCAAACTTTTTCAATCGTAGCAATTGAATCACATCTTTTTATATAAAAAGAAATATTTTGTAGAGGCTTTTTAGCAGTGATGTGATATTCGGCGCAAGGTTTTAATTGTGCTTTACTTTTACTAAAATCTATATCTGCTTTATTGTTTAAAATAGCGCTTATCGTAGCAGTATCAATATCAAATTGCACCATTTTTTGTTTAACAGATTCAGTGTAAACTAATTGTCTTTTACGAATTGAACTAAGAGTTCTGGCATCCATTCCGTAATCAAAAGAAACGTCCTTTCCTTTCCAAATAAATATAACAACAATACTTCCTAGTGAAACACCAATTAAATAATAGCCTATACGTTTGAGTAATTTCATGTAACTATTTTGATATACAAATTTACAATTTTATGTCTTTATAAAATCAATAAATTAATATCTCTAAAAGGTAAGTTAAACCATTCTGCAACAGTTTTATTTGTAAGTATTCCATGATAAAAATACATTCCATTTCTCAATATTTTATCAAAACGAACCGCATTTTCAAATCCACCTTCTTCTGCAATTGTTAATAGGTAAGGAGTGAAAAAATTACTTATTGCAAATGATGCGGTTCTAGAATATCTTGAAGGTATATTAGGAACACAATAATGAATTACTCCATGTTGTTCAAAGGTAGGTTTACTATGAGAAGTAACTTTAGAAGTTTCAAAACACCCTCCTCTATCAATACTTACATCTACAATAATAGAACCTTCTTTCATTTTTTCTATCATACTTTCTGTAACTACAATGGGTGATCTATTCTTCCCACGAATAGCTCCAATAGCTACATCACATCTTCTTAAAGCTTTAGACAAAGTTTTAGGCTGAATTGTTGATGTATAAATGGGTGAATTAAGATTGTGTTGTAGCTTTCTTAACTTAGTAATAGAATTATCAAAAACCTTTACTCTAGCACCTAAACCTAATGCAGAACGAGCAGCAAATTCACCAACAGTTCCAGCACCTAAGATAACAACATCAGTAGGAGGAACTCCACCAATATTTCCAAATAACAAACCATTTCCATTGTTAACTCCACTCATTAGTTCTCCTGCTACTAGAACAGCTGCTGTTCCTGCAATTTCACTCAATGATTTTACAACTGGATAAACATTGTGTTCATCTTTAATATAATCAAAAGCTACTGCGGTTATTCGTTTGTTTGCTAAAGCTTCAAAATATTTTTTTTCTTGAGTCTTTAATTGTAATGCAGATATCAATACCGTTTGTGGGTTCATAATTTCTATTTCTGCAATAGTTGGTGGTTCTACTTTTAACACAACATTACAAGCAAAAGCCTCTTTTACATCATAAGATATTTTTGCTCCAGCATCAGAATATTCATTGTCAGAATAGTTTGATCCATTACCCGCTCCTGTTTCTATTACAACTCTATGACCGTGCGCACATAAGGCTGCAACAGCATCTGGTGTTAAACAAACACGCTTTTCTTCAAGATGTGTTTCTTTTGGTAATCCAATAAACAATTCTCCTTTTTGTTTTTTAATTTCAAGCATTTCTGCTTGAGGAAGCAATTCTTCTTTACTGAAAGGTGAGAATGAACTCATGTTTGTTATTTTAGTTGAATGTTGCGTTTGCCATTATCTAAAATAGTAATATTGATAATGGTTGCGTCTAAAGGTAGTAAATTTTGAATATTTTGTGGCCATTCAATTAAACACCATGAATTAGACTCAAAATAATCTTCAATTCCAATATCATATGCCTCTTCTTCATTCTCTATACGATAAAAGTCGAAATGATATATGGTTTGATTATCCGAAGTCTTGTATTCATTAACCAAAGAAAATGTAGGTGAACTTATTATTTCACCAACTTGCAGTTGTCTGCAAATTTCTTCTATAAGGGTAGTTTTTCCTGCACCCATTTCTCCATAAAAAAGAATTTTCTTATGAGAGACATTTTTTATAATCTCTGATGCTATCTCAGAAATATCATGAAGTTCATAATCTATGTTCATGCTATAAAAATACTATTTAGGACTATACACTGCACAAGGAATTATCATTTCTTCTAAAGATACACCTCCGTGTTGATATGTGTTTTTATAGTACTTTACAAAATGATTGTAATTGTTTGGATAGGCAAAAAACAAATCTTCCTTAGCAAAAATAAAAGGTGAATTAAAAGAAATGCTTGGTAAAAAGATATCTTTTGGATTCTTTACAGCAAAAACATCTTTTTCTTCATAGCTTAGACTTCTTCCGGTTTTGTATCGAAGGTTAGAACTGACATTTTTATCTCCAATCACTTTGGTAGGATGTTTACAATTAATTGTACCGTGATCTGTAGTTATGATTAGTTTTTGACCAAGCTCTTTTGCTTTTTGAAGGATTTCAAATAAAGGTGAATTTTTAAACCAACTCTCTGTTAAAGATCTATAAGCCTTATCATCTCCAGCCAACTCTTTAATAACTTCCATTTCTGTTTTAGCATGAGAAAGCATGTCTACAAAGTTGTAAACAATTGTTGTCAATTCATTTTGCTTAGTTCCATTATAGTGATCGGCAAGTTCTTTACCGCTTTTTAAATTAGAAATTTTATAATATTCATGTTGTATTTTTATTCCCAATCTATCTATTTGACTATCTAAAAACTCTTTCTCATATAAGTTTTTACCACCTTCATCAATATCATTTTTCCAATAATTTGGATATCGTTTTTCCATTTCAGAAGGCATCAAGCCTGAAAAAATTGCATTTCTCGCATATTGAGTTGCTGTAGGTAAAATACTGTAATAAGTGTATTCTTCGTCTTTTCTAAAGTATTCATTAATCAATGGTTCTAAGATTCTATATTGATCATAGCGTAAATTATCAATAACAACCCATAACAATCCATTATTAGAATTTTCTATGACCGGAAAGACAATTTCTTTGAATAATGTGTGAGAAAAAATAGGTTTGTCATTCGATGTTAACCAGTCTTGGTAATTCTTTTTTATAAACTTATAAAATTGACCATTTGCTTCTAATTTCTGACTTTCCAGTATTTGAGTTAATCCAGAATCGTTAATAGATTCCAATTCTAATTCCCAGTAAACTAGTTTTTTGTACAATTCTGCCCATTCTTCATGTGTGTTGACCATTGATAAATCCATGGCTATTTTTCTAAACTCTTGTTGATAATTTGAAGTAGTTTTTTCACTTACCAATCGTGAATTATCTAAATTCTTTTTTAAACTCAGAAGAATCTGATTTGGATTTACTGGTTTAATCAAGTAATCTGCAATTTTAGAACCAATCGCTTCCTCCATTATATATTCTTCTTCACTTTTGGTAATCATTACTACTGGAAGATTAGATCTTAATTGCTTAATTTCATTTAGAGTTTCTAAACCATTTAAACCAGGCATATTTTCATCTAAAAAAACAATATCAAAATTGGACCCTTCTACAAGTTCTATAGCATCAGTTCCATTAGTTGCTGTAGTAACACTATAATTTTTTTGTTCAAGAAATATAATATGAGGTTTTAAAAGCTCTATTTCATCATCAACCCAAAGAATATTCATATAATTTTATAAAATTTAAGTTATAAAAGTATGTAATTGTTCTAATTATATAGAATCAATAAGCATAAAATATTCCTAATAAAACAGATATTTTTAGCTAGATTCTTATTTTCTTATTAGTTTGCAAATTCTTAAAATGATTAATTATAGCAACAAATAAGCTTAAAATATTAAACGACCCAGTTTATGGTTTTATTAGAATTCCGAATAGTTTAATATTTGACATTATAGAACATCCTTATTTTCAAAGACTCAGAAGAATTTCTCAAATGGGTTTTTCCAATTTGGTATATCCTGGTGCAAATCACACCAGATTTCACCATGCAGTTGGATGCCTCGATTTAATGCAAAAAACAGTTCGTGTTCTAAGAGTCAAAGAAATTAATATTTCTGACGATGAAGAAAATGCTCTTTGCATAGCCATTTTACTACATGACATAGGTCACGGTCCTTTTTCTCATGCTTTAGAACATAGTATTGTAAATGGAATTGTACATGAAGATATTTCTTTACTCTTTATGAATAAACTAAATGAAGAATTTAATGGAGAATTAGATTTAGCCATCAAAATTTTCACAAATCAATGTGAAAGAAAGTTTTTGCATCAGTTGATTTCTAGTCAGTTAGATGTAGATAGATTAGATTATTTAAAGAGAGATAGTTTTTACACAGGTGTTGTAGAAGGAAATATAAGTTCAGAAAGACTTATTACAATGATGAATGTTGTTGATGATGAATTGGTAATTGATTACAAGGGGATTTTTTCTGTTGAAAAGTTTCTTATTTCAAGAAGCTTTATGTATTGGCAAGTTTATTTACATAAAACAGGATTAGCTGCAGAATTTATGTTAGCTAATATTTTAAAAAGAGCTAAAGAACTAGCTAGTCAAGGATTTGAATTGTTTGGGAGTAAACCATTACAGTTTTTTCTAAAAAATGAAATTTCTGATAAGAACTTTTCTATAGCTACTTTAGAAATGTTTGCTAAACTTGATGATTATGATTTGTTGTCTGCAATTAAAGAATGGACAAATCACGATGATAAGATCTTATCAATGTTGTCCAATATGATTGTAAATAGAAATCTATTTCGAATTGAAATGCAAGACACAAAAATATCTGAAGAACATGAATTGGATATGATGATTGATTTTATGAAAGATTCTGGTTTTTATAAAGAACAGACTAAATATTTTGTTTTTACAGGTAAAATCTCCAATTCCGCATATAATAAAAAACAATCCATAAAAGTTGTTAACAAGAAAGGTAAGATTATAGATATCATGAAGGCATCAAAAGGTATTAACTTGCAAGCTCTTTTAAAGCCTGTAACAAAATACTATATCTGTTATCCCAAGAAAATCTAATGCTTTTAGTCTTAAAAATTTTATACTTTTGCGATTAATGAAATTTTCCGCTAAACAAATAGCTACAATCTTAGAAGGAGATGTAGTTGGAGACCCTGAAATAGAAGTTTTTAAACTTGCAAAAATTGAAGAAGGAGAAAAAGGATCTTTAACCTTTTTATCCAATCCAAAATACAATTCGTATTTATATTCAACAGAAGCATCTATTACGATTGTTAACAAGACTTTTCAACTAGAAAAAGAGGTTGAAACAACTTTAATAAAAGTTGAAAATGCCTACAAAGCTTTTTCAAAGTTACTTGAATTCTACAATCAGGTAAAGAATAATAAACTAGGAAGAGAAAATCCACATTTTATTTCTGAATCTGCAAGAATAGGAAATGAAGAATATATCGGTGCTTTTGCTTACATAGGTAATGATGTTGTTATAGGAAATAATGTAAAAATATTTCCGAATGCTTACATAGGAGACAATGTTTCTATTGGTAATGATTGTGTCATTTTTGCTGGAGTAAAAATTTATTCAGAAACTGTTGTTGGAAATAATTGCACTATACACTCAGGAACAATTATTGGTTCTGATGGATTTGGTTTTGCACCAAATGAGAAAGGAGAGTTTAATAAAGTTCCACAAACAGGAAATGTAATTATTGAAGATAATGTTGATATTGGTTCAGGTTCTACAATAGATAGAGCAACATTAGGGTCAACTATCATCAGAAAGGGTGTCAAGTTAGATAATCAGATACAGATAGCTCATAATGTTGAGGTTGGAAAAAATACAGTTATTGCTGCACAAACAGGTATAGCTGGCTCTACCAAAGTTGGTGAAAGTTGTATGATTGGTGGACAAGTTGGAATAGCTGGTCATTTAACATTAGGAAATAATTTAAAAATACAAGCTCAATCTGGAATTGCAAAAAACTTAAAAGATGATTCAGTAGTTCAGGGAAGTCCAGCTTTTTCATATGCAGATTGGAATAAATCCTATGTTTATTTCAAAAACTTTCCAAAGATTGTTAAGAAATTAGATAGTATAGAAAAAGAAATAAGTACTCAAAACACAAATGATGATGAGTAAAAAGCAAAAAACAATAAAAAACAGTATCAGCTTATCTGGTGTAGGTTTACATACAGGAAACAATGTTACTCTTACCTTCAAACCAGCTCATGCAAACCATGGTTTTGCTTTTGTTAGAGTTGATTTAGAAGGATCACCAACTATCGAAGCTAAATCAGAATATGTAGTTAATACTCAAAGAGGAACCAATTTAGAAAAAAATGGAGTTGCTATTCAAACTTCAGAGCATGTACTCGCAGCAGCAGTTGGATTGGATATTGATAATTTATTAATAGAAATTGATGCATCAGAACCGCCTATAATGGATGGATCCTCTAAGTTCTTTGTTGAAGCATTAGAAAAAGCAGAGATAGTTGAACAAGATACTGATGTAGAAGAATATGTAGTTAAAGAAGTTATTTCCTATAAAGATGAAATCACTGGCAGTGAAATTATTTTAATGCCATCAAAAAAATATGAAATTACTACTATGGTTGATTTTGGTACTAAAATACTAGGAACTCAAAATGCAACTCTCGAAAATATAAGTGATTTCAAAGAAGAAATATCAGCTGCTAGGACATTTAGTTTTTTACATGAAATAGAAATGCTTTTAGAGAATGACCTTATCAAAGGAGGTGATTTAAACAATGCTATTGTTTATGTAGATAAGGAATTATCTGATGAAACAATGAAGAGGTTAAAAAAAGCGTTTAAAAAAGATGACATCAAAGTAAAGCCAAATGGAATTTTAGACAATTTAAATTTACATTGGGCTAATGAAGCAGCAAGACATAAACTTTTAGATGTAATTGGAGATTTGGCTTTGGTTGGAACAAGAATTAGAGGTAAAGTGATTGCTAACAAACCTGGACATCTTGTAAATACTCAATTTGCAAAGAAACTTGCAAAAATTATTAAGCTAGAGAAAAGAAATAATATTCCTCAAATTGATTTGAACTCAGTACCGTTAATGGACATACATCAAATCATGGAAATTTTACCTCACAGACCGCCATTTCTTTTAGTTGACAGAATTATAGAATTATCAGATAAACATGTCATTGGTATGAAAAATGTAACCATGAATGAGGATTTTTTCGTGGGACATTTTCCTGGAGCTCCAGTAATGCCTGGAGTTTTACAAATTGAAGCTATGGCTCAGTGTGGTGGAATTTTAGTGTTAAGCACAGTTCCAGATCCAGAAAATTACTTAACCTATTTCATGAAAATAGATAATGTAAAATTCAAACAAAAAGTTTTACCTGGAGATACTTTAATTTTTAAATGTGAATTAATTACTCCAATAAGAAGAGGGATTTGTCATATGCAAGCTTACGGATATGCTAATAATAAATTAGTTGTTGAAGCTGAATTAATGGCGCAAATATCTAAAAGATCAGAAGCATGAATCAACCCTTAGCATACGTTCATCCACAAGCAAAAATTGCAAGAAATGTTGTGATAGAACCTTTTTCAACGATACATGCAAATGTACAAATAGGTTCAGGAACCTGGATTGGTTCTAATGTTACAATTATGGAAGGAGCGAGAATTGGAAAAAACTGTAGAATCTTTCCAGGTGCTGTTATTTCAGCAATTCCTCAAGATTTAAAATACGATGATGAAGATACATTGACTATGATTGGTGATAATACAACCATTAGAGAATGTGTAACTATCAATCGCGGAACAGTTGACAGAATGAAAACTAAAATTGGTAAGAACTGCTTAATTATGGCTTATTGCCACATTGCTCATGACTGTATTGTTGGCGATAATTGTATTTTTTCAAACAATTCTACATTAGCAGGTCATGTAACAGTTGGAGATAATGTTGTTCTAGCTGGTATGGTTGCTGTACATCAATTTGCTTCTGTTGGTAGTCACGCATTTGTAACTGGAGGTTCTCTAGTAAGAAAAGATGTTCCACCATTTGTAAAAGCCGCTCGTGAGCCTTTATCTTATGTTGGAATTAATTCAGTAGGGTTAAGAAGAAGAGGTTTTAGCTCTGAAAAAATTAGAGAAATACAAGACATCTACAGAATACTATTTCAAAAAAATTACAACAATTCACAAGCAATAGATATTATTGAAGCAGAAATGGAAGCGACTCCAGAGCGAGATGAAATTGTACAGTTTATTAAAGATTCCCACAGAGGAATTATGAAAGGATATTATAAAACCAATTAAAAAATTATGGCCAATACCTCAGATATAAGAAAAGGATTGTGCATTCGTTACAATCATGATATTTTTAAAATTATTGAATTTTTACACGTTAAACCAGGAAAAGGTCCTGCATTTGTAAGAACGAAACTTAAAAGTGTAACTACTGGAAAAGTAATTGATAATACTTTTTCTGCTGGTCATAAAATTGATGAGGTAAGAGTAGAAACTCATAAATTTCAATATTTATACAATGAAGGAAATACATTTCATTTTATGAATACTCAAGATTATAACCAAATTACACTTGAGAAAGACACTTTAGATGCTCCTGAGTTTTTAAAAGAAGGAGAAGTAGTTACAATTTTAATAAATTCTGAAGACTCTCTACCTTTATCAGTAGATATGCCCTCTCATGTTATTTTAGAAGTTACTCATTCTGAGCCTGGTGTTAAAGGAAATACTGCCACAAATGCTACAAAACCAGCTACATTAGAAACAGGTGCAAAAATTAATGTTCCTTTATTTATAAACGAAGGAGATAAAATAAGAGTAGATACAGAAAAAGGAGCCTATACTGAACGTATTAAAGAATAAATATGTCTAAAAGTCTAGATCAGATTAATGAAACGGAAAGGGAATTTTGGGATGAGAATAAATTAGACCGATCTAAAATTAAGAAGTTAAGAAGACACGCTTTTTTTTATTCTTACAGGAGACAAAATAGAATTTTAGATAGTTTAGTAAAGAAAACCTTCGAAAATAAAGAAGTCTTAGAAATTGGTTCTCATCAATGGATTCAATGGGTGAAAGACAATGTAGAACCTAAAAGAGTTTCTTGTATTAATATTTCTCAAACTGAATTAGATAAAGGGGCCAAAAGTGCAAATGACCTTCCTTTTGATATTGACTTTCATTTAATGGATGCCAATGAGCTTACTTTTAAAGATGAAAGTTTTGATGTTGTTTACGGCGGTGCAATTCTTCATCATTTAGACATTGAGAAAACTTTGAGTCATATACATAGAGTTTTAAGACCAGGAGGCTTTATTTTATTTCTAGAGCCACTAATATGAATCCTGCTTATAAATTGTACAGGAAAATGAATCAAAAAGAGAGAACACTTGATGAACATGCTCTGGTTTCTAAAGATTTTAAAATTATAAGAGGCAAGTTTACCTTTCAGCATGAGTTTTTTGACTTTATGAGTGTCTTTTTTGGTTTCCTATCCTTAAAAATATTTGGGGACAAAAATTATGGTAACTTCATAAATAAGATTGGATACTCATTGGATATTATGCTATCAAAAATTCCTTTTTTTTATGTTTTCTTTGCTAGAGTAATTATTTATGGTAAAAAGAAATAAAATTCCATGAAATTTAAATCTACACAAAATTTACAAACGATTGCAAATCTTATCAGTGCAGAGTTTGTAGGTGACATTGATTTTCCTGTAACAGGAATTAATGAAATTCATGTTGTTGAGCATGGAGATATTGTGTTTGTAGATCATCCGAAATATTACGAAAAAGCACTTAATTCTGCTGCAACTACTATTCTTATCAATAAAAAAGTAGATTGTCCAGAAGGAAAATCATTGTTAATCTCAAATGATCCTTTTAGGGACTTTAATATTATAACTAAATATTTTAATCCTTTTATAAGTTCCAAAGAAAGTATTTCTGAATCTGCAGTAATTGGTCAAGATACTGTTATACAACCGAATGTTTTTATCGGAAACAATGTCATTATTGGAAAGAATTGCTTGATACATCCTAATGTAACAATCTATGATAATACAATGATTGGAGATAACGTAATTATTCATGCAAACTCTGTTTTAGGAGGTGATGGATTTTACTATAAGAAAAGACCAGAAGGTTTTGATCAACTCTATTCTTCCGGTAGAGTGGTTATAGAAGATGATGTGCATTTAGGTTCTAGTTGCACAATAGACAAAGGCGTTACTGGAGATACAACAATTAAAAAAGGCACAAAATTAGATAGTCAAGTGCATGTTGGTCATGATACTATTATAGGGCAAAATTGTTTGATTGCTGCACAAACTGGAATCGCAGGTTGTGTTGTAATTGAAGATGATGTAACACTTTGGGGTCAAGTTGGAACAGCTAGTGGAGTTAGAATAGGAAAAGGAGCTACCGTTCTTGCTAAATCAGGTGTATCAAAAGATATGCAAGGTGGAAAAACATATTTTGGTATTTTAGGTAAAGATTACAGAGAAAAATTAAAAGAAATGGCTTTTTTAAAAAAGCTAATGAACGAAGAAAAGAAAGATTGAATTTGTTTTAGTAAGTCTTTTCTATAAAGTATTTTTGCACAAAATTATAATATTCAAATATGAGCGTTTTAGTTAATAAGAATTCCAAAATAATTGTACAAGGTTTTACAGGTAGTGAAGGAACATTTCACGCTGGACAAATGATAGACTATGGAACCAATGTTGTTGGTGGTGTTACTCCAGGAAAAGGAGGTCAAGAACACCTTGGAAAACCTGTTTTTAACACCGTTAAAGATTCTGTAGATAATGTAGGAGCAGACACATCTATAATTTTTGTTCCTCCAGCATTTGCTGCTGATGCAATCATGGAATCAGCAGATGCAGGTATTAAAGTAATTATTTGTATCACAGAAGGAATTCCTACTGCTGATATGGCGAAAGTAAAAGCTTATATAGAAGATAAAAATTGTACTCTTGTTGGCCCTAATTGTCCTGGAGTTATTACTCCAGAAGAAGCTAAAGTTGGTATCATGCCAGGATTCATTTTCAAAAAAGGAAAAGTTGGTATTGTATCTAAATCAGGTACACTTACTTATGAAGCTGCAGATCAAGTTGTAAAACAAGGTTTTGGTATAACAACTGCTATTGGTATTGGTGGAGATCCAATTATTGGAACAACTACTAAAGAAGCTGTTGAGTTGTTAATGAACGATGACGAAACTGAAGCTATTGTTATGATTGGAGAAATTGGAGGTCAATTAGAAGCTGAAGCTGCTAAATGGATTAAAGCTGACGGAAATAGAAAGCCTGTTGTAGGTTTTATAGCAGGTCAAACTGCACCAGCTGGAAGAACAATGGGTCATGCTGGAGCTATTGTTGGTGGTGCAGATGATACTGCACAAGCAAAAATGAAAATTTTAGCTGAAAATGGAATTCATGTTGTTGAATCTCCGGCTAAAATTGGTGAGACTGTTGCAAGTCTTTTAAGTTAAATAGAAAATACATTATACAAAATTCCCGTTGTTACAGCGGGAATTTTTAGTTACTAAAAGAATCAATTATATTTAACAATCAACGAAATAGATTATGAAACTATTAGAAAACAAAACGGCAATTATTACTGGTGCAACCAGAGGTATAGGTAGAGGAATTGCGATTGAATACGCTAAACAAGGAGCTAATATTGCTTTTACTTTCAGCTCCTCTGTAGATGCAGCTAAATCTTTAGAACAAGAAATCACTTCTTTTGGTGTGAAAGCCAAAGGATATCAGTCCAATGCTGCTGATTTTGATGCAGCTCAAGAACTAGCTAAGGAAGTTTTAAAAGAATTTGGTTCTATTGATATTTTAATTAATAATGCTGGTATTACAAAAGACAATTTGTTAATGAGAATTTCTGAAGAAGATTTTGATAAAGTTATTGAAGTAAACTTAAAATCTGTCTTTAATTTAACCAAAGCTGTGATTCGACCTATGATGAAACAAAGAGCAGGTTCTATTATTAACATGAGTTCTGTTGTAGGTTTGAAAGGAAATGCAGGACAAACTAATTATGCAGCCTCTAAAGCAGGAATTGTAGGTTTTTCTAAATCTGTTGCTTTAGAACTTGGGTCAAGAAATATTAGAAGTAATGTTATTGCACCTGGTTTCATAGAAACTGAAATGACAGCTAAATTAGATGAAACTGTTGTTCAAGGTTGGAGAGACACAATTCCTTTAAAGCGAGGAGGAACTCCAGAAGACATAGCAAATGCTTGTGTTTTCCTAGGATCTGATATGAGTACCTACATCACAGGTCAAACATTAAGTGTTGATGGTGGAATGCTTACATAAAAATTTAACGATACTTTAGATATAAACCCGAGTTAAAAATAGCTTCGGGTTTTTTCTTTTTTAAGGGAATACCTATCTTTCAACATAAATCTACTTCTTGATAACAAGTAAAATCATATTGATCATTTTTGCTTTCATTCTTAGCCTTTTTATTGCTTGGTTCTTATACTATTACAAGCAGAAAAAGAAAGCTAATCATGTGTTTTACCTTATGATATTAAGAACATTAGGTATTTTCTTCTTGATAATTCCTTTTATAAACCCAACTTTAGTTTTTGAAAGTTTTGAGATAAAAAAACCAGAGCTTAGTTTGCTGGTAGATAATTCAAAATCCATTCACTTTTTAGAACAAAAAGAAACTATTAAGAATACACTAAGTAGTTTGTTGAATGATTCTGAACTGAATGAGAAATTTGATATAATTTCCTATCAGTTTGACAATGAATTAAAAGTTTTAGATAGTTTATCTTTTTCTGAATCACAAACTAATATATCTAACGCACTATTAGAACAATCAAAAGTAAATTCTTCCAATAATCAAGTATCTATATTGCTATCAGATGGAAACCAAACTATTGGATTTGATTATAGAAATTATCAATCTAAAACACAAATCTATCCAATCGTTTTTGGAGATACAATTGTCTATAACGATGTAATGATTTCTCAAGTTAACGTTAATAAATACACTTATGTAGGTAATGAGTTTCCAGTTGAAGTATTTGTTGCATCTGATAGTAAATTTAATATTGCGGTAAATGTTTTTTTGAAATTGAAAGGAAAGATTGTTAATCGTAAAAGAATCAATTTGAACTCAAATTCATCAAATAAAATTGAGTTTATAGTTAAGAGTAAACTAAAAGGTAATTCATTTTTTACTGTTGAAGTTTCTTCTTTGCAAAATGAAAAAAACCTGCTAAACAACAAACGACGTTTTTCTATAGAAGCAATTGATGAAAAATCAAAAATAGTTATTATTAGCTCAATATCTCATCCAGATATAGGTGCTTTAAAACGAAGTATTGAAAGTAACAAAAAAAGAAAAGTAGAGATCAAAAAACCAGATGAAGTAACAAATCTTGAAGAATATCAAGGAATTGTATTTTATCAGCCAAATAGGAATTTCGAAGCTGTTTTTAAGAGCATTCAACAACAAAATAAAAGTCTATTTATTATTTCAGGAACCCAAACAGATTATAATTTTTTAAATGCTCAAAACTTAGGTTTTAGAAAAAATGCAATTTCTGATATTGAAAATGCAAATGCTTTTTTTAAAAATGATTTTTTACCATTTCAGCAAGAGAATGTTGGCTTTGAGGCATTTTCTCCTTTAAAAGATGTTTTTGGAGAAATTACATTTAACAAGCCTTACAATAATCTTTTGACTCAAATCATTAACGGAATACAAACAAATCAACCATTATTAACCACTTTAAACTCTACTAATTCTAAAATAGTTGTTTTGTTTGGTGAGGGCATTTGGCAGTGGAGAGCATCAAGTTTTATTAAAGAAGATTCATTTAAAGAATTTAATAATTTCATTAATAATATAGTTCAGTTTACCACAAATGGAACATTGAAAAACAGACTAGAGATTGAAGTGAATCCAATCCACTATTCAAATCAGCCTGTGATTTTTAAATCATATTTCTTTGATGAAAATTATCAATTTGATGAAAATGCTAGATTATCTTTAGAACTCACAAATGAAATTTCAAATGAAAAAAATGAATACCCATTTTCAAACCAAGACAAAAGTTATGATGTTCTAATCAATAGTTTAGAACCTGGAGTATATAATTATTCTATAATTGAAGCTAGAACTAATATAGCAAGGAAAGGAAAAATTGAAGTATTAGAAACAGAAATAGAATCACAATTTTTAAATGCTAACCCTAAAGCTCTTAAACTTTTAGCTGACAATTCTAATGGACAACTTTATTACCCTAATGAAGTTAGTAAATTAAAAAAATCATTGATAAATAATAAGGTATTTAGAAGTATACAATTACCCGTTAAAGAGGAAAAAAACTTATTAGATTGGTGGTGGTATCTGATAATTACCGTTTTCTTTTTCTCCTTAGAATGGTTACTACGAAAATACTATGGAAAAATATAACCTTTAAAATTGCATCTTTTTTCTTTATATTAGGTTTTTATAGAAAAAGATGGAACATCATCACAATCACTCACACAATCGTTCTTCAGAGAATTTAGCAGTTGCTTTTTTTCTCAATTTAGGTTTTACCATTATTGAAATTATTGGTGGAATTTTAACCAATAGTTTGGCAATCATGTCTGATGCATTACATGATTTTGGTGATAGTTTAAGCCTTGGTTTAGCTTGGTATTTTGAAAAACTATCCAAAAAAAAACCTACAAGAGAATATTCTTATGGTTATAAGAGATTTTCACTTCTTGGTGCCATTATTAATTCGGTTATTTTATTAGCAGGATCAATTTTTATTGTGATTGAGGCAATTCCAAGGATATTGAATCCTGAAGAAGCAGATGCAAAAGGAATGATGTGGTTAGCTTTTTTAGGTATCATTGTAAATGGTGCTGCTGTTTTAAAGTTACGAACTGGAAAAACATTAAACGAACGAGTTGTATCACTTCATTTACTAGAGGATGTCCTAGGTTGGACAGCGATTTTAATTGCTAGTATTTTGATGCAATTTTATGATATATCTAGACTGGACCCAATCTTATCTGTTGCGATTGCTATTTATATCTTATCTAATATTTATAAAAATATTAAAGAAAGTATTCGAATTATTTTGCAAGCAGCTCCAAAAAATATTTCAATAGATACAATTAGAGCTAAATTAATTTCATTCGATCAAATTAAAGATATTCACGATTGCCATATTTGGACAATGGATGGTGAATATGATGTGTTTACTTCTCATATAATCTTAGAAAATGATACTATATCATGGAAATCTGCAGAGAAACTAAAAAAGGATATTAAAAAAGTGCTCAAAGAAGATTTTCATTTAGAGCATATAACACTCGAGCTAGAGATTGTTACTGAAGATTGTGATTATCTATTAGAAAATAAAGAAGATAAACCGTAAATTTGAGTTCATAAAAAAATAAGAAAATGGCAAATAATCAAGTAGAATTCAATTTCCCAAAAAAAGGTTTATTATTTCTATTCATAGTTGTAGTAGGAATTATCTTTCTTTCAAAATCAACAATAACTATAGATTCTGGTAAAGCTGGAGTTTTATATAGAACCTTTGCAGGTGGAGTAGATACAGAAAATCCTCCTCTAGGGGAAGGATTTCATATAGTAGCACCATGGAATAATGTAATAGTATATGAAGTGCGTCAAATGTCTATTTCTGATAGAATGGATGTTTTATCTGTAAATGGTTTAGAGATTAAGGTGGACGGAACTGTTTGGTATCAACCAGACCCTGCAAAACTTGCTAATCTTCATCAAGAGAAAGGTGAAAACTATGTAGAAAGAATTTTAGCACCTGCAATTAGTGCTGCTGCTAGGGAAGTGGTAGGAAGATATACACCTGAGCAATTATATTCTAGTAAGAGAGATATTATTCAGAAGGAAATTCAGGAAGAAACAATGAAAGGTGTTCAAGATCAATACATTTTAGTAAATAGAGTATTGGTAAAAGATGTTACATTACCACCTACAATTAAAGATGCTATTGAAAGAAAACTAAAGCAAGAGCAAGAATCTCTAGAATATGAATTTCGTTTAACAAAAGCTAAAAAAGAAGCTGAACGTCAAAGAATTGATGCAGAAGGTAAAGCGACAGCAAACAGAATTTTAAGTGCATCGTTAACAGATAAAATTCTACAAGAAAAAGGTATTGAAGCAACTTTAAAATTATCTGAATCACCAAATAGCAAAGTTATTGTTATAGGTTCTGGAAAAAATGGAATGCCTATTATATTAGGTAATCAGTAAAAAAGAACAACTCAAAATATTTATTTAAGCCAGCTTTAACAAGCTGGCTTTTTTATTCTTAAATAACTGTTAAAGCACTTACTATGATGTAACATAGCTAATAACATGTCGTCTTATAAATGAACATAAAACGAAACAATCATGAAAAAAAGCAATCATATAAGTCTAGAATCTTACCAAGAAAAATATCAATCTAAGAGGTTGGTCTGGAACAAGAGAAGAAATTATAGCCATAAGTTTACTACAGCATATTACAGTTAGTAATTAGTTAGTTTTAATAGTTGATGAAAGGTTGAATTAAGAAATTGATTCAGTCTTTTTTAATTTCTTTTCTCTGGAATTCTACTTCTATCAATTTTTCCCTTCTTGACAGCTTTATAACTCTCGTAACAATCTAAAACAGCCTCAATCATTTGTAAATCACTAGCTTTTTTGATATAATATTCAGAATAATTACAATCAGATAATAGTTTCATTAATTCAACTCGATCCATTTCTAAATACTCCATCATTACCTCTCTATCAAACTTACTAGCCATGATTTTTCGGAGTTCATCTTGCTTCTTAATCTTTTGTAGTTTTTTGAGCTGTTTAGGTTTTTTTCCAAAAAGTTTGTACAACAACTCTACAGGCTGAAATAAAGATGCGACAGGAGATGAACTTCTAGGTCTTGAAATCTCATAAGTCTGTTTAATTCCATTAATTTTAATTCTTGTAAACTTATCCTTAGGAACTTGTTTAACATCAATTTCTAGAACTCCTATCAATTTGGTAGATTTTATTACAACTTCTCTAATTTGCTCTGATTTCTCGTATAGAGAAATTAAAAGTTCATTCCCTTTTAATAAATCGTTTGTTATTTTAATTTTAATAGAAGTATGCCCTAAATAAGAAACCATAATTGTGTCATTAACTCTAGCAGGTATTTCAAAATTACCAATATCGTTTGTTATTGTACCTTCTACAGTATTCAAATTTATTACGTGAGCAGCACTCAATGCTTTTTCAGTTTCGGCATCTACAACTTGACCTTTAAGTACATTGTTACTTTCTTGAGCAGTAAGCAATAAGCTTATAAAAAATAATAATAGGGGTAACCACTTTTTCATACTACAAATGTAGTAATTAGCAAATAGATGATTGTTAATATTCTAAGAAAAGAAAAGTGCGTGTAACTGGAGTCGAACCAGCACGAGCATAAGCTCACTACCCCCTCAAGGTAGCGCGTCTACCAATTCCGCCATACACGCATAATGTGACCGAGCTGGGGCTCGAACCCAGTACCCTCTCCTTAAAAGGGAGATGCTCTACCAACTGAGCTACTCGGTCTAAAAAGGTTGGCAAATATACTAGGATTCTAAAGTTTTTTCATAATCTATATTTCTTTTTTTTACGGATATTTGTAAAAAATATTTAAATGAAAGTTGTTCTCATAGGATATATGGCAAGCGGAAAAACTACTATTGGTAAAGGTTTAGCCAGAAAACTTTGTTTGCCTTTCATAGATCTTGATCAATATATCGAGAAAAGAGAAAAAACAACTATCACAAAAATTTTTAAAACTAAAGGTGAAATTTATTTTCGAAAATTAGAAAATAAATATGTGAGTGAACTACTTCTTAATCCAGATAGTTTTATTCTTTCACTTGGTGGAGGAACTCCTTGTTATTCAGGAAATATGGACTTGCTATTACAAAGTGAAGCTAAAATAATATATCTCAAAGGAAACATACCAACACTTGTGAAACGTATAAATAAGAATAAAGCTAAAAGACCTCTAGTTTCACAAATAGAGAGTGATGATCTTCCTGAATTTGTTGGGAAACATCTTTTTGAAAGGAGTGATTATTACGAGAGAGCTCCCATAATAATTACTATTGATAATAAAAGTAAAGAAGAAACAATAAATGATATTTGGTTCGCCTTACATTAAATAAGCAATAGATTTTCTTTCAAATTCAACAATAACTTGTTCTTGAATTGATGTAGATAAAGAAATCCCTTTAAAATCAGCTTTCACAGGATATCTTTTATGATTTCTATTGACTAAAACAGCAGTTTTAAACTGCTTTAAGGGTACATCTAAAAAATGTTTGATTCCATATATTAAAGTGGAGCCTGAGTTTAAAACATCATCAACTAATATTAGAGTTTTATTCTTATAATCTTCAGGTAATATAGAGGTTGTGATTTTTTCTAACGGTTTCTTTTTATTGATAATTACTTCGCATAACAAACATTGCTTATTAGATATAGTTTCAATCTCTTTTTTTAGTTTTTTTGCAAATAAGAATCCGTTACCAACAATACCTGCAATTACTATCGTTTTATCTTTGGTAGATACTTCTAAAATTTGATATGCAATTCGTTTTATCTTTTGTTGTATTTGTATGTCTGATAAAATGATATTCTTTTCCATTTATTCGTTATTGTTATAGTTATCAATATCTCTCCTGTCTTTTTTAGTAGGTCTTCCAGTTCCTTTTTTTCTGTAATAGTCTTTTGAATACTTCAATAATTCCGTTTTATCAAATTCAGATGTAGGTGTTGTATCTTTTATATAAAGACCAACAATTTTTGCACCAACTCTATTTGCAGGAATTTCAAGAATTTGGCATCTGTAATTTATTTGATTTTTTCTTATCATAATAATTTCACCACCGTATACTTCTCTCGATGCCTTTGCTATTGCATTATCAATCCTTATATGACCTTTTTTACATGCATCAGTTGCTAAACTTCTTGTTTTAAAATAGCGAGTACACCACAAAAACTTATCAATTCGCATAAAACGTTAAAATATAAAAATCAACTTTTCACAAAGGTATAAAAATGCTAACTTGCACACTGAAAAATTATAATATGTTAAAAAGATGTTTTTTTACTTTCATTGCGGTTGCATTTATACTTTATAATTGTACACCAGATGACGGCCCTACTGCTATTGATGTTAATTTTGATCACGCTGCTCAAGCATTAATTGATAAAGATTCTATTTCTCAGTTTTTAGAAACATATTATTATAATGATGTGTCAGAAAGATTGGAAATGATTAGTGGTGGTGAAACTCCTCTTAGTAATGATTCTAGATTACGTTCTTTGGATGTCACAGAAGATGAAGTAGATTATACGATGTACTATTTTATGTTAAGAGAAGGGAATCCAGATCCAGTAAAAGGCTTTCCAACTGTCATGGATTCAGTTTTGACAATATACACAGGTCAACAACTTGTTAAGAATGATAGTATTGTAGATTTTGAAATAAGATCAACTCCATTATGGTTAACATTAAATGGAACGATTAGAGGTTGGACTTATGGTTTTCCAAATTTTAAAGGAGGTAGAAATGTTACGACGAATGGTCCTATAGAATTTGCAGATGGAGGAAAAGGTATTTTTATAATTCCGTCAGGTTTAGCCTACAGAAATCGTGCTATTCCTAGTTCTATCCCAGGTGATCCACCAATAATTACAAATAATGGAAATTTAATTTTCTATTTTGAATTGTATGACATAGTAGAAGATACAGATCATGACAATGATTCAATTCCATCCATTTTAGAAGATCCTGATGGAGATGGAGATCCTAGAAATGATGATTCTGATGGCGATTTCATTCCAGATTTTCTAGATGATGATGATGATAATGATGGTATAGCTACAAGAGATGAAGATGCTGATGGAGATGGAGATCTTACAAACGATGATACTGATGAAGATGGAATTCCAGATTATTTAGATCCAGACAATTAATGATAAATAAAAAAGCCTCTGTTTTTACAGAGGCTTTTTTATTTGATTACATGTTTTATTTCTAAAAACGATAGGACAGACCTAAAATGATTTGGTTAATTCTTGTATCAAAGTTAAATTGATTTCCAGAATTTACAGCAGTAGTTTCAATGTCATTAAAAGCTCTTTCCCAACGAACATCAATTCCTAGCTTACCAAATTCAACACCAGCTCCAAATTGTAAACCAACAGTAAAGTCGTCAGAAGTTATCCCAGATATACTATTTAACCCAAAGTCAGAATCAACGACATATCTAAAGCTTGGACCAGCATAAACATTGGCAAAATTCAAGATTTTTGTTCCTAATAATACAGGAATATCGATTGTTTTAAGTGAGAAATCAGTATTAACTGGATTCACAGAACCAAAAGGAACATCGTCATTTAATTGAGTATAAACAATTTCTGGTCTTAAATAAAATCCAATTATAGGAATTTTAAACCTCATCCACAAACCAGCATGATATCCTGATAAGTTTTGTGCTCCATCTAAAACGTCGTTTGATACGTCTTTAAAAGAATTGGAGTTGTAATTTATACCAGCTTTAACACCTACGTGAATTTGACTGTAAGACTGGAAACTAGCAAATACTAGAACTAAAATAAAAATGATTTTTTTCATAAGGATTAATTTTTGATTTTAATAAATGTGTTATTTTCTTTTTAATACTTTTTTTACTGCATTAACGACAGCTTCATCGTTAATATTGTATTTTTTCATTAACTCCGCTGGAGTAGCAGATTCTCCAAAAGTATCGTTTACAGCTACAAATTCTTGCGGTGTTGGTTTATTCTGAGTCAAACAACGTGCCACACTTTCACCAAGACCACCAAATTTATTGTGTTCTTCAGCAGTAACAACGCATCCTGTCTTAGAAACTGACTTCAAAATTAAATCTTCATCCAATGGTTTAATTGTATGAATATTAATAACTTCAACACTAATTCCTTCTTTTTCTAGCTTTTCTGCAGCTAATAAGGATTCCCAAACTAAATGACCAGTAGCTACAATTGTAACATCTGTTCCTTCTTGTAATAGAATTCCTTTTCCAATCTCAAAGGATTGATTCTCTGGCATAAAAACTGGAACTTTTGGTCTTCCAAATCTTAAATAAACAGGTCCTTTGTGTTCAGCTATAGCAATAGTAGCAGCTTTAGTTTGATTAAAATCACATGTATTTATAACAGTCATTCCTGGCAACATTTTCATTAAACCGATATCTTCTAATATTTGATGTGTTGCTCCATCTTCTCCTAGAGTTAATCCTGCATGAGATGCACAAATTTTTACATTTTTATCAGAATAAGCAATAGATTGTCTTATTTGATCATATACACGACCAGTAGAAAAGTTTGCAAAGGTTCCTGTAAATGGAATTTTTCCGCCAATGGTTAATCCAGCTGCAATTCCCATCATATTAGCTTCAGCGATTCCAACTTGGAAAAAACGATCAGGATAATTTTTCGCAAATGCGTCCATTTTTAACGATCCTGTTAAGTCAGCACACAAAGCAACAACATCCGGATTTGATTTTCCTAATTCGGATAAACCTGCTCCAAAACCAGATCTTGTATCTTTCATTTCTGTGTAAGTATATTTCATAGATAAGTTGTATTTATTGCAAGTAAAAATAGATTAATATTTAGATAGAATTAGGGTAATTTCATCAATTCTTTATACAATTTATGAACAGGTAATCCCATAACATTAAAGTAACTTCCTTCTATTTTTTTAACCCCTATAAGTCCTATCCAGTCTTGGATTCCGTAACTTCCAGCTTTGTCATAAGGAGCAAAGTTTTTAAGATAATAATCAATCTCTTCTTTGGATAAATCTTCAAACTCTACAGAGGTTTCATCGGCAAAAGTTTTTAAAAAGTATTTGCTTTTTATAGTTACGGAAGTAAAAACTGAATGTTTCTTTCCAGATAAAGATTGAAGCATTAAAAAAGCATCCTTTTGATTTTTAGGTTTTTCAAGAGCTTGATTGTGAAACCAAACAATCGTATCTGAAGTGATCACTATATCATTTTCTTTCAAGTTTAGAAAAGCTTTGGACTTTAGTTCAGAAAGATAATTTGTTATCTCAACTCCTTGTAAATGATCTGGATATATTTCCTCAATTTTTCTTACATCTATTTTAAATGGAATATCTAATTGCTTTAAGAAGTTTTGTCTTCTAGGTGAACCTGAGGCTAAGATGATATTAAAGTGTGATAGTTTTTCTTTTAACATTAGTTAAGTTTAAAAAATAACATAGATAAAATACCAAAGAACATGATGGTTTTTAACAACTTACTCAAGTAAGTAAATTCCTTTTTGGATTCTGCTGCCCATAAAATATAGATGAAATATAGAAAAGGAATACCTACACAAATTAATGAATAGACTAATGGGAAAATCCAAAAAACACAAACTGCAATAATTCCATTTCCAAGAATTGTAATTCTTTTAAAAAAAATAGAGTAGAGGATGACACAAAAAAAAGGGACTAATAGTAGTAAAATATTCTGAATTCTATCAATAGCAATAGAAGCTAAAATACCAGTTGTTAAGCCTGTTAAGAATAAACCAATTGTCAATATCCAAACGTTTCTTTTGCTTATGTGTTTACTAACAATAAACTTTTTTGGCTTATTAATTATATCTGCTTTAACATCATAGATATCATTAAAAACATATCCTGAAGCAGTAAAGCACAAAGTAGAAATCAAAAAAAGAAAGAAATCTGTCCAGAAAAAAGATTGGGTATGAATTTGAGAATCAATTAAAAAAAATTTGATTAAAATTATTGTTAACACAATTATTAACAAGTTCTTATAACGCATTAACTTTAATAAATGCATCACGAATTAAAACTTTTTTTGATTCTAGCTAGGTCACGTTTACTATCTCTATCTTTAATTGTTTCTCTTTTATCGTGAGTTTTTTTTCCTTTAGCTAAAGCGACCTCTAATTTGGCCCAACCATTATCATTAACAAAAAGACGTAGAGGAACTATAGTATTTCCCTTTGTATCAACTTCTTTTTTTAGGCTTTTTAATTCTTTCTTATTTAAAAGTAGTCTTCTTTCACTTTTTGGCTTATGATTGAAATGATGACCAAATGCATACTCTTGTATATACATATTCACCACAAACAATTCACCTTTTTCATTAAACTCACAAAAGCTTTCTGTAATTCTAGCTTTACTTTGTCTAATTGATTTTATTTCAGTTCCTGTCAACTGAATTCCAGCAACATATTTATCTAGAATTTCATATTCAAAACGTGCTTTTTTATTCTGTATGTTGATGTTTTTTTGCATTCTTCAGCAAATATACTTGTTTTTAAAAATGAAAAAATGCTTTTTCTAAAAAGTATAATATATATGTTATTTTAGTGTGTTAATATTAAAACAAAAGAATCTACATCTTTACATAAGATCTTGTTATTTTTAAGCTTTGTTACGACTACTATTCTATGAAACTAAAACTAAAATTATCTTTATTACTCAGTTTTTTACTTATACTGTCATGTAAGCCTAAAGAATCTGATATTATAGCTCAAGAAATAATTGATGCATCAATTACTGCTTCAGGATTAGATGGTATTCACAAATCACTACTTGAATTTGATTTTAGAGATATGCATTATAAAGCTGATAGAAATGATGGAATCTATTCATTGGAAAGAAGTTTTATAAAGGAGGGTGATGCATATAGGGATGTTCTTTTTAATAACGGTTTTGAACGCTATATAAATGGAAACCTAAGTAAAATAACTAAAGAGAATGCTATCAAATATAGTGAGTCTGTGAATTCAGTTCATTATTTTTCAATCTTGCCCTATGGATTAAATGACAAAGCTGTTATTAAAAATTATTTAGGAAAAGTATCAATAAAAGGAAAACAGTACCATAAAATAAAAGTAACTTTTAGAAAAGATGGAGGAGGAGTTGATTATGATGATGAGTTTATTTACTGGTTTAGAACATCAGATTTCTTACTTGATTATATCGCATATTCTTACCATACAAATGGTGGAGGAGTTAGATTTAGAAAGATAAGTAAAGAGCAAATTATAAAAGGTGTAAGATTTGTAAACTACAATAACTTCAAGCCTAAAAGCTCATTAAATCTTGAACAAATAGATGAAATTTTCGAGAATAATAAATTAGAAAAAGTTTCAGAAATAAATATTGATAACATATATTTGAAATTAAATTAAACTGGTTTATGAAAAATTTCTTTTGTTCATTTATACTGATTCTATTTTCATGTTCTATATTCTCTCAAGACAATACTGTAGGCACTATATCTATTGACAATGATGTTTATGATGGATATACTTTATTTTCGTCAAATTTAAATACGTTTTTAATCAATAATTGTGGACAGGTAGTTAATCAATGGACAAGTCAATATTTACCAGGTCACTCAGTTTATATATTGCCAAATGGAAATTTGATAAGAGCTGGAAGAAAAGATACAAGTTCTATAGTTTTTGGAGGTGTTGGTGGAATTGTAGAAATGTTTGATTGGGATGGAAATTTAGTTTGGGAGTTTGAGTATAGTGATGATAATAATAGAATGCATCATGACATATATCCTATGCCAAATGGAAATATCCTTGTTTTAGTAGCGAGTGTAATGAGTAACGAAGAAGCTATTCTTGCAGGTAGAGATCCGGATAAACTAGGAAGAGAGCCTGATCATCCAGATGGAGTGCTTTACAACGAACAAATTTTAGAGATTAAACCAGTTGGTAGTGATCAATATACATTAGAATGGGAGTGGAATTTTAAAGATCATCTTATACAAGACTTTGATAACTCAAAAAACAACTTTGGAGTTGTAGAAGATCATCCTGAAAAATTAGACGTAAACTTTTTAAATGGCCGAGATCCAGCTGCTAATTGGTTGCATGTTAATTCAATTCAGTATGATGAAACTTTAGATCAAATTGTTATTAGTTCAAGAAACTTAAGCGAAGTATATATTATAGATCATTCAACAACCATAGAACAAGCTGCAACAGGTACAGGAGGTATTTATGGTAAGGGTGGTGATTTTTTATATCGATGGGGTAATCCAGATGCCTACAGAAGAGGGAACTCAACAAACAGAACTCTATATGGACAACACTTTCCTCATTATATAAAACCCGGATTAAAAAATGCTGGGAAAATTATCGTATTCAATAACGGAGCTAACAGACAACCTGTTTTTTCTGATGTGTTGATTTTTACTCCACCTACATCATCACCAGGATTTTACAATTACACATCAGGAACCGCTTACGGTCCTGAAAATGTAGATTTTGATTACGCCTCAACTGAAGATAATAATTTTACTTCAGGAATTTTAAGTGGAGCTATCATGCTGCCTAATGATAATATTTTGATATGCGATGGTAATTCTGGTAGATTTGTTGAAATTAACTCCTCAAATGAAGTAGTATGGAATTATATAATTCCTATGAATAATTCAACTGGTGAAATAACATCTCAAGGAAATATACCCAATGGAAATAGCACATTTAGAGGAATCAAATACTCTAAGTCATATGAAGGTATTGTTGGTAAAGACTTAACGCCTGGAGACCCAATTGAAACTAATTTTAATTTAAATCCTTGTACAGCTTTATCTACAGATGAAGTTGCATTGAATAACTTTAGAATTTATCCAATTCCTGTTAAGAATGAACTTAATTTAAATATAAACCAAGATATTATAGGAATAGAAATTTTTAATATTCTTGGGAAAAAATTAAATCATATTCAAATTGATAACAATAAGGTGAATCTCTCTCAAGTTAAATCTGGTGTCTACATCCTTAAAGTTCAGACTAATAAGGGTGTGTTTGCTAAAAAGTTTGTGAAGAATTAATCAATCTTCAATAAAACAGCTGTCGATTTTTCTCCTGTAACAGTTACGATGTATAGATTAGAATTGTTAGAATCATCTATCTGATTGTACTTCTGTTTTCCTAGAATTTTATTAACAAATACAGGAGTTGTATTGCTATGACCTACAACTACTACATTTTTACCTTTTGTATTGTACTGAAAAGATTCAGAATACATTTTTCTTGGATCATACATTAAAATTGGTAATCCATTAGCATCAGCTGTTGGCTTAGCAGTTAGCTTAGTTCTATTGTAGTTGGTAGAATAAACTGCATTAAACTTTACATTACTAAAAACTTCTTTCCATTTATCAGCTCTTTTGTAACCATCAAAAGTTAGAATAGGATCTTTATCATTCGGGTTTATTCTTTGTTTTTCTGCGTGTCTTATAAAATAGTAAGTTGTTGTTTCCTGAGCATAGGAAATAATTGTAAATAGAAAAACAAAAATGAGTGCTAATTTTTTCATGATGATAAGTTTTATAATTACGAAGATATAAAAAGAGTAATGAATCTATTTCATTACTCTTTTTAAAAAACTATTAAAACTAATTTAAAATCAAATCTGATTGGTTCCTGAATACTAACTGTTCATCAAATGAATCGAGTAGGATAATACTATCAGTCGTTATTTTTCCAGCTAATATTTCTTTGGATAACTGATTCAAAACTTCTTTTTGGATAACACGTTTTACTGGTCGAGCTCCAAATTCGGGTTGATATCCTTTTTTAGCTAAATATTTAATGGCTTCATTAGTTGCATCCATTGTAATATCCTGATTTGACAACGTTTTCTGAACAGATTGTAATTGTAATTTTACAATAGACTTTATATCAGTTTGACTTAAAGGAGTAAACATAATAATATCATCAATTCTATTGATAAACTCGGGTCTTACAGATTGTTTCAATAAACCTAAAACCTCTGTTTTAGCAATGTCTAAAGTTGTTTGTAAATCACCTTTAAAATTATCAAACTTATCTTGAATAATATGACTTCCTAAATTTGAGGTCATAATAATTATAGTATTCTTAAAATCTGAAATTCTACCTTTATTATCTGTCAATCTACCTTCATCTAACACTTGCAATAAAATATTAAATGTATCTGGATGTGCTTTTTCAATTTCATCTAATAAAACAACCGAATAAGGCTTTCTTCTTACAGCTTCTGTTAACTGTCCACCTTCATCATAACCTACGTATCCTGGAGGAGCACCAACTAATCTACTCACTGCATGACGTTCTTGATATTCACTCATATCTATTCGTGTCATAGCATTCTCATCATCAAACAAATAAGCAGCCAAAGCCTTGGCTAATTCTGTTTTTCCAACACCGGTTGTTCCTAAAAACAAGAATGAACCTATAGGTTTATTTGGGTTTTGTAATCCTGCCTTAGATCGTCTTACAGCATCTGAAACAGCTTCAATAGCCTCTTCTTGACCAACAACTCTTTTATGAAGTTCAGTTTCTAGTTGTAAGAGTTTTTCACGTTCTGACTGAATCATTTTGGTTACAGGTATTCCAGTCCATTTTGCAACTACTTCAGCAATATCTTCGTACGTTACTTCTTCTTTTATCAAAGCATTCTCTTGTTGTTCAGACAATATTTCTTGCTGTTGATCTAGTTCTTCTTGAGCTTGTTTGATCTTCCCATAACGTAATTCTGCTACTTTACCATAGTCTCCATTTCTTTCAGCTTTTTCAGCTTCTAGTTTAAAGTTTTCTATATCTGTTTTTAAAGTCTGAATAGCATCAACAACAGATTTTTCTGATTGCCATTTAGCATTAATTTCATTTCGTTGATCTTTTACATTTGCTAAATCTGCATTTAAAGACTTTAACTTGTTTTTATCGTTTTCGCGTTTAATAGCCTCAATTTCAATTTCTAACTGCATTATTTTTCTGTCTAGAAAATCTAATTCTTCAGGTTTGGAATTTATTTCCATTCGAAGTTTAGAAGCAGCTTCATCCATTAAATCAATTGCTTTATCGGGCAAAAAACGATTGGTAATATATCTTTCAGATAGTTCTACAGCACCAATAATAGCTTCATCTTTGATACGAACTTTATGGTGTGTTTCATATTTCTCTTTTATACCACGAAGAATAGAAATAGCAATTTCTGTATTCGGTTCATCAACCATTACTTTTTGAAAACGTCTTTCTAAAGCTTTATCTTTTTCAAAATATTTTTGGTATTCATCCAGTGTAGTTGCACCAATAACCCTTAATTCACCTCTAGCCAATGCTGGCTTTAGAATATTTGCTGCGTCCATGGCTCCTTGACCACCACCTGCACCCACCAATGTGTGAATCTCATCAATAAACAATACAATATCACCATCAGAAGTAGTTACCTCTTTTATAACAGCTTTCAAACGTTCTTCAAACTCACCTTTAAATTTTGCTCCGGCAATCAAAGCACCCATATCTAAAGAAAATATCTGTTTATCTTTCAAGTTTTCTGGAACATCTCCACGAATAATACGATGTGCTAAACCTTCAGCTATTGCTGTTTTACCTGTACCAGGTTCTCCAACAAGAAGTGGATTATTTTTGGTTCTTCTAGATAAGATTTGGAGTAATCTTCTTATTTCCTCATCACGACCTATAACAGGATCCAATTTACCATCCTGAGCTAATTCGTTTAAATTCTTTGCATATTTATTTAATGCATTGTAAGTTTCTTCTTGACTTTGTGAGGTTACTCTTGATCCTTTTCTTAATTCTTCAATGGCAGCTATAACTTCTTTTTCTGAAGCTCCAGAATCTTTTAAGGCTTGAGAAATTGGACTTTTTGATTTTATTATTCCTAAGACAATATGCTCTACAGAAACAAATTCATCCTTCATTTTTTTTGCAATTGAAGAAGCTTCTGTCAACGATTTTCCTGCATCTCTAGAAAGTAATATATCTGCTCCAGCTACTTTTGAAAAACCTTCTAATTGCTTGTTTACAATTTGGTCTATAACACTTATATTAATGTTAAGCTTTTTAAGAATGAAGGGAAGTACATTTTTATCAACCAATGTAATGGCTTTAAATATATGTTCATTCTCAATTTGATTGTGTTCCATTTCTTGTGCAAGCTGTTGAGCTTGTTGAATGGTTTCTTGAGACTTTATAGTATAATTATTAAAATTCATCTTTTATCAATTTAATTTTGATTCAATTGTTCAAATACAATACCAATTGATAATCAATGACTTAAACAGACATTTTGTCTATGATTTTAGTGTTTTTACTGACTTTTTGGCTTAAGAAAGATTTTTGATTAAGAACAACAATGTCACTAAATTTGCAATATGGCTTTATTCAACAAACTATTTAGTAAAAGTTCTGATAAGGGAAATACCATTCCTTGGAATTCGTTGGTAGATGAGAAGTCATTACATGCTGTAAAAGAAAATTCACATCATAAGACTCAATTAATTTTTAAGCACTCCACCAGATGTGGAATTAGTAGAATGACATTAAAGAGTTTCGAAAAAATGCTTTTAGATGATAATCACTCTATTGATTTTCATTATTTAGATTTATTAAACTATAGAAATCTCTCTGATCAAATTACTCAAGAATTTGCCGTTCATCATGAATCACCACAAGTATTAATCATTAAAAAAAGAAACTTGTGTTTTTACAGCCTCACATTACGATATTACAAATATTGAACTTCAAAAGTTCTGTTAACTTAGAATTATTCATCCAATAAATTTCAAACCATTAGTACTATAACAAATACCTCAGGAAAAAGTTTATACGAATATCAAAAATCAGCTATAGAAGAGATTTTTAACATCTTTGGTTCTGTAGAAGATAATTATCATTTATTGTATCAGTTACCAACAGGAGGAGGAAAGACAGTTATTTTTTCTGAAATCGTTCGAAGATATATTGAAAAATTTGAAAAGAAAGTTCTAGTTCTAACACACAGAATAGAGCTTAGCAAACAAACATCTAATATGTTAGATGAGTTTGGAGTTACAAATAAAATTATCAATAGTACAGCTAAGTTAGACGACCAAAGTAACTATAACTGTTTTGTTGCAATGGTAGAAACCTTAAATAATAGGTTAAATGACGATAAACTAGATATATCTGATGTAGGTTTGGTAATAGTTGATGAAGCTCATTACAATTCATTTACTAAAATTTTCAAGTTTTTTGAAAACTCAATGATACTTGGTGTTACAGCTACACCATTAAGTTCTAATATAAAGCTGCCAATGTATGAGAACTATCAACAATTATATGTTGGTGAATCCATTCAGTATTTAATTGAAAACGAATATTTAGCAACTGCAGAGATGTATTCTTACAATGTTGGTTTAACTTCACTAGAAGTTGGAGCTAATGGAGATTATACAGTAAAATCATCTGAAGATTTATATGGCAGTAATGACATGCTATCTAAACTGATAAAAGCATATGAGGAGACTTCTTTGGGTAAAAAAACTTTGATATTTAATAATGGAATTCAAACTTCTGTTCAAGTATTTCATGAGTTTAAAAGAGCAGGTTATCCAATTGCACACTTAGATAATACAAATACTAAAAAAGAAAGAGAGTTTATTTTAAAGTGGTTCCATAAAACACCCAATGCAATTATTACTTCTGTTAGTATATTAACCACAGGTTTTGATGAACCCAGTATAGAATCTATTATATTAAATAGAGCAACAAAATCATTGACACTTTATTATCAAATGATTGGTAGAGGTTCTAGAATTTTTGGAGATAAGAAAACCTTCAATGTTATAGATTTAGGTAATAATTTTCACAGGTTTGGAGAATGGGGAGCTAATTTAGACTGGCAACGCATGTTTAAAGCACCAGATTATTATTTAGACGCTATACTTTCTGATGAAGAAATTGAAAGTAATTTTAGATATGAATTGCCTCATGATATTAAAGAAGAATTTTCAAAGTCTTCAGATTTATATTTTGATGTTAAAAAAGAATATTTAGATACTATTAAAGCTAGAGAATCCTCAAAAAAAGTTTTAGAAAAATCTATTAAACATCATGCAAAAATGTGCATTGAAAATAGTGAAGATGTTTATGATGCACTGGCTTTAGCAAAAATGTTAGGCGAAGAAATTGATGATAGAATAAATAGATATACAAAGTGTATTTCTAAAAGTACACACAACTTTGTTACTTGGTTAAAAGAAGATTATAAAAAAAAATTAAACTCTTATTTAAGAGCTAATTTTGATGAGGAATATGAAAAAATATTTGGTCATCCACCAATAGAAGAATAAAAAAAGCCTCCAAAATGGAGGCTTTTTCATATTAAATACTAAATAAATTATTTTGCTGGTAATACTTTCCCTACACATTCACCAAAACCTATTCTAATCTGATCGTTTTTACAATGAGCTCTCATAATCACAGTATCATTGTCATTTATAAACTTTCTTTCTGTTCCGTCTGATAATTTGATAGGGGTTTGACCTCTCCAAGTTAATTCTAACATAGAACCAAAACTATCTTTTGTTGGGCCAGAAATTGTTCCAGAACCCATCATATCTCCAGATTCAACAGGACAACCGTTAACAGTATGATGTGCTAATTGTTGAGCCATAGTCCAATACATGTATTTAAAGTTTGAATTCGCAACAACTGTTTCTTTTTCTCCTTCAGGTTGAATTCCAACTTGAAGATTGATGTCAAAACTTCCATTTCCTTCATGTTGTAAATAAGGAAGTGGTTTTGGATTTTGTTTTGGATTTGCTACTCTAAAAGGTTCTAAAGCATCCAAAGTTACAATCCAAGGAGAAATAGTAGAAGCAAAGTTCTTTCCTAAGAACGGACCCAATGGTACATATTCCCAGGCTTGAATATCTCTAGCAGACCAGTCGTTAAACTGTACCAAACCAAATATATATTCTTCAGCATCTTCGATAGGAATTCTTTCACCTAAACTGTTTGAGTCTGTTGTGATAAATGCCATTTCGAGCTCAAAGTCTAATAATTTTGAAGGTCCAAAACCAGGGGTATTCTCTCCTTCAGCTGGTTTTGTTTGTCCGTAAGGTCTTCTTATAGGTGTTCCAGATGGAATTATAGATGAACTTCTTCCGTGATATCCAATCGGAATATGAAGCCAATTTGGTAACAAAGCATTTTTTGGATCTCTAAATAAACTTCCAACATTTGTTGCGTGCTCTTTACTAGCATAAAAGTCAGTATAATCACCAACACTTACTGGAAGCAACATTTCAACTTCATCCATTCTAAAGATAATTTTATCCTTATGCTCTGGATTATCTCTTAGTTTACTGTTTTTAACATCAAAAATATCAGCAATTCTATTTCTAACCAATCGCCATGTTTTTCTTCCATCGGCAATAAAATCGTTTAGATTGTCTTGTAAAAAGATATCATCAGTTAATGGAATTCCATCAAAATAACCCAATTGATGTAGAGCACCTAAGTCTATTGCATAATCGCCAATTCTACTTCCTATAGTAATAATATCTTCTCTAGTTAAAAATACACCAAAAGGTATATTCTGTATTGGAAAGTCTGAGGTCTCTTGTACTTTTAACCAAGATTTTCGTTTTGGATTGTTTGCTGTGATTTCCATTAATAATTGTTAATAAATTTGTATCAAATATACTGTAAAGTGTGATTCCTCAAAACCTTTTTTCTTTAGTTTTGACTTTATTAATTAAAATTTAACATGCAAAGAGATACTCAAATTTTTGATTTAATTGAAGCAGAGAAGGAAAGACAAATTGGTGGAATTGAATTAATTGCCTCAGAAAATTTTGTCAGTTATCAAGTAATGGAAGCAGCAGGATCTGTTCTAACCAACAAGTATGCAGAAGGTTACCCTAATAAGCGTTATTATGGTGGATGTGAAATTGTAGATATTGTTGAACAGATTGCAATAGATAGAGCAAAAGAACTATACGGTGCAGAATATGCAAATGTACAACCTCATTCAGGTTCTCAAGCAAATACAGCAGTTTTTGCTGCTTGCTTAAACCCTGGAGATAAAATTTTAGGTTTTGATTTATCTCACGGTGGACACCTAACTCATGGATCTCCAGTAAATTTTTCCGGAAGATTATACAAACCATCATTTTATGGAGTAGAAAAAGAAACTGGTGTTTTAAATTATGATAAAATTCAAGAAATAGCTGAGCAAGAAAAACCGAATATGATTATTGCAGGAGCTTCTGCTTATTCTCGTGATATAGATTTTAAAAGGTTTAGAGAGATAGCAGATAGTGTTGATGCTTTATTATTGGCTGATATTTCTCATCCATCAGGAATGATTGCAAAAGGAATCTTAAATGATCCGATTCCTCATTGTCATATAGTAACTACTACTACTCACAAAACATTACGTGGGCCTAGAGGAGGATTAATACTCATGGGAAAAGACTTTGAAAACCCTTTTGGATTAAAATTAAAGAATGGAAATCTTAAAAAAATGTCTGCTTTGTTGAATGGAGCTGTTTTTCCTGGTAATCAAGGTGGGCCTTTAGAACATATTATTGCTGCAAAAGCAATTGCTTTTGGAGAAGCCTTAACCGATAGCTTTTTACATTACCAAATTCAAGTGAAGAAAAATGCAGCTGCAATGGCAAAAGCATTTGTTGATAAAGGATATCATTTAATATCTGGAGGAACAGACAATCACATGATGTTAATTGATTTAAGAAACAAAAATATAACAGGTAAAGAAGCTGAAGCTGCATTAGGAAAAGCAGACATAACTGTTAACAAAAACATGGTTCCTTTTGACGATAAATCACCTTTTGTAACTTCTGGGATTCGAGTTGGTACTCCAGCAATTACTACCAGAGGTCTGAAAGAAGATGATATGAAAACAGTTGTAGATTTTATTGATGATACAATCGTAAACTATGAAAACGACGAAAAATTAGCTGATATTGCTAAAGAAGTTTATGAATTTATGAGTCACAGACCTTTGTTTGTAGATTAATATTTTATTTAATAAAATATCAAAAGTGCATACTCAGTGTGCACTTTTTTTTATGATAAATATCATATGAAACTTCTAAAATAATTCGGTATTTGCTGTTAAATATTTGAAATATGGGTTCACAATCTGTACGAGCAATTCACTCTATTGAAGACAGAAAAAAATTTATCAGTCATCTTTTAAATGATGTTGCAGCTTTTGAATTAATGCTAAAAAAAAATTCTTTTGAAACCGGTATAAAAAGAATAGGAGCTGAGCAAGAAATTTGTATAGTCAACAATAATTTTACTCCTGCATACAATGCATTAGAGATTTTAGAACAATTAAATGAGCCCAATTTTACTACAGAATTAGGTCTTTTTAATTTAGAACTAAATTTAGATCCTTATGTATTAACAGATGATTGCTTTTCAAAGGTTGAAAAAGTTCTCTCAGACTATATGGACACTCTTTATGAACAAACAGATTCGTTAGAGCAAACAAAACCAATTCTCACCGGAATATTGCCAACTTTAAGAATCAAAGACCTAGATTTTAAATACATAACTCCATATCAACGTTACAAAACATTGAATAATGCAATGAAAGATATTAGAGGAGATGATTTTAAGCTTTACATACAAGGTGTTGATGAACTTAAAATCAGACTAAATTCTATTCTTTTTGAAGCTTGTAATACTAGCTTTCAAGTGCACTTACAAATAGACCCTGATGAAGCTGTTAACATGTATAATTGGTCGCAAGCAATTGCGGGTCCAATGTTATCTTTAATGACAAACTCTCCTTTACTTTTAGGAAAGGAACTATGGAGTGAAACAAGAATTGCATTATTTCAACAGAGTATAGATTTAAGAACTAAATCTCATTTGTTACGAGGGCAAAAGCCAAGAGTTTCTTTTGGTAATGATTGGATTCGAAATTCAATTATTGAAATATTTACAGATGACATTGCAAGATATACACCTATTTTAACTTCAGATTTTGAAGAAGATTCTCTCGCATTATTGTCTCAAGGAATTATGCCTCCATTAAAAGCTTTAAATCTACACAACGGAACTTTATACAAATGGAATCGTTTATGCTATGGTGTTCATAAAAATGTAGCTCATTTAAGAATAGAAAATAGATATATTCCTTCTGGACCTACAATAAAAGATGAAATAGCCAATGCAATGCTATGGATAGGAACAATGATGGGAATGCCAAATGATTGCAAAAATATTTGGAAAAGAATACCATTTAAAGAAGCAAAAGGAAACTTTACAAATGCAGCTAGAACTGGAATTGATAGTTATTTATCTTGGTTTGGAAAAGAAATCCCTGCAAAGAAATTAGCCAAAGACACCTTACTGCCATTAGCAGAAAAAGGGTTGTTAAAAGCTGGGGTTAACAAATCTGATATAGAATTATATCTTGGTATCATTAAAAAAAGAATTGCAAACAATACAACTGGAAGTAAATGGATTGTTAGGAATAAAAGATTATTACAGGAAAAATATTCACTCTTTGAAACCAAAGTAATGTTGACCAAAAGAATACATGAACTGCAAAAGAAAAACATTCCGATTCATGAATGGAAAGATTTTGAAATGACCCAAGAAACCTTAAACGAAACAAAAAATAAGGTCTATAAAATTATGACAAGAGAATTGTTTGTCATTAGTCCTGATGATTTGTTAGGATTGGTTTCTAAAATAATGGAGTGGAAGAATATAAAACATGTTCCTATTATAAATAAAGACAACAAAATGGTTGGAATGATTAATAAAGAACAACTAGAAAAAATTGATTTTACTTTGGATGATAATGATAATTTAACCGCCAAACAAATTATGGATACAAACTTTATTTCTATGTATCCAGATGCATACATAGAAGATTTACAGAAAGAATTTTCGAATAATAATCTAACATCTGCTGCAGTTATGTATCAGGATGAATTGATTGGAATTGTTACAACAAGTGACTTAGAAAATCAATCAATTCAATGAAACAAAACCCCCATTTAATCAAAAGAATAAAAGGAAAACATAGTTTTCCTACAGTAGTTGCTTTTGGTGGAGTTCATGGAAATGAATCTGCTGGTGTTCTAGCCTTAGAGAAAGTCGTTAAAACTATTGAAAAAGACCAACTTCATTTTCACGGTAATTTCTATGCAATTAAAGGCAATTTAAAAGCTTTAGATAAAAAAGTAAGATTCATACATAAAGACTTGAATAGAATCTGGACTCGTAGAAATATCAAACATCTTTTTGATGATCAAGAAGTATTTGCTGAATTAGAGGAACAAAGAGAATTGTTTCAATTAATTAGAGATATATTTTCTGAGTCTGTTGGTCCATTTTATTTTATTGACTTACATACGACGTCTTCTTATACAATCCCTTTTATTACAATTAGTGATTCTCTTAATAATAGAAAGTTTTCATCCAACTTTCATATTCCAATTATTTTAGGAATTGAAGAATATTTAGAAGGTCCGGTTTTAACTTTTTTAAATGAGTTTGGACATATTTCCCTTGGTTTTGAGGCTGGACAGCATAATGAGAGTTCGTCTGTTAACAATTGTGAGTTTTTTATATGGAAATCTTTAGCCTTGACTGGATGTATCAATAAGAAAAAGGTAAAGAATTATTTCTTTTTACGTAAAAGATTCAATTATTACAGATCTTCTAATTTTTATCACATCACCGAAAAACATACAATTGAAGAAAATGATTCTTTCGAAATGCAAGAAGGCTACACCAATTTTCAGCCTATAAAGAAAGGTGAATTATTAGCACATTCTAATGGACATGAATTAAAAGCTTCTGAAAATGGTAAAATATTTATGCCTTTGTATCAAAAACTAGGAGAGGATGGGTATTTTATCATTCGTAAAATTTCTAAGTTTTGGTTAGGATTGTCTAAATTCTTAAGAAAAACAAGGTCACACCACTTGTTAAGATTGTTACCAGGAATTAGAAAGGTTAGTCATTATACTTTAAGAGTTGATCCTAAAACAGCTGTATTTTTAACCAATCAAATTTTTCATTTATTTGGACATAGAAGACGAGTCAAAAAAGGAAAACATTTATATTTTACCAAACGTGATAGGAAGATAACTCAATTCTGATTAGTCTTCAGAAGATCTTTCTAACAGATTTTGAGGAATGCTTTTTTGAGTTTTTGCCCCTAGTTTTTTAAGTTTTTCGACACTAGTAATAAGATTTCCTCTTCCGGAAGAAAGTTTATTCATGGCACCTTCGTAACCAGATTTTGCACCTTCTAGCTTTTTACCAATGTCAATTAAATCAACTAAAAGTCCATTGAATTTGTCATATAAAGCTCCAGCTTGTCTTGCGATTTCTAATACATTTCGTTTTTGATTTTCTTGTCTCCACATAGAAGAGACAGTACTCAATGTAGCTAAAAGAGTAGAGCTAGAAACTAAAACAACATTTTTATCTAAAGCTTCTAAATATAGATCTTGAACTTTGCTCAAGGCTAACATTAATGCAGGCTCGATAGGAACAAACATTAAAACATAATCTGGAGAATTTATATCATACAATGTTTCGTATTTCTTATCACTCAATTCTTTAATATGTTTTCGTAAGCTTTCAATATGTAATTTTAATTGAGCCTCTTTTTTTGATTCGTCTTCCTCACTGAAATATGCTTCATAATTGGTGAGTGAAACTTTAGAATCAATTATTAAATGTCTATTATCTGGAAGGTTAATAATAAAGTCTGGTTTTTTTAATTTTCCTTCTTCATCTCTATAACCACCTTGTGTTGTATAGTGAATGTCTTTGACAAGATTTGCTTTTTCTAACAAAATTTCAAGCTGAGTTTCGCCCCAATCACCTTGTGCTTTGCTGTCACCTTTTAAAGCTTTGGTTAAATTGATGGTTTCTTTACTCATTTGCTGATTTAATTCCTTTAAGCCTTTAATTTGCTGACGTAAAGCTGCATGATAATCAATGCTTTCTTTGTGAGTTTTATCAACCTTATCCTCAAAGACTTTAATTTTTTCTTTTAAGGGATTTAAAATGGTTTCTATATTCTCTTTATTCTTTTTAGTAAACTTTTCAGATTTTTCATCTAAAATCTTATTTGCTAGATTTTCAAACTCTTTAGAGAACTTATCCTCTAATTTTTCTAATTCCTTTTTACTTTCATCAAAACGTTCTTTCAGGTTTCTAAGATTACTTTCAGACTGTGCTTTTTGAGTAATCAAAGTTTCTTTTTCTTCCTGAAGTTTTACAAAAGATGATTGTAAAGTTTGATTATTACTCTCTAATAAATCAATTTTACCAGATAAAGATCCTGATTGAGACTTTGTTACAAGCTTCCCAATAATGAAACCTAAGGCAACTCCAACGATTAAAATCAATAAATAAATCAAAAAATCAGACATAGCATTCAATTAAGACTCTAAAATTAATTCTATTTTAGCTGAATGAAAATTATTTGCTCTTTTATTTTCTATAAAATCTTAGGTTGGAAAATTGTAGGTCAATTTCCTAGTGATATAAAAAAGTACGTTATTATTGCTGCTCCACATTCAAGTTGGCAGGATTTCCCTATTGGAATTCTGGTAAAATATACATTAGCAGAAAAGATTAATTATATCGGTAAAGATTCTTTATTCAAAGAGCCTTTTGGGTTTTTATTCCGTGCTTTCGGAGGTACACCTGTAGATCGAAGCAAAAGCAATAATTTAGTGGATGCAATTGTAGATTTATACAATTCTAAAGAAGAATTCAGATTAGCGTTATCACCAGAAGGAACTAGAAAAAAAACAGAACGTTGGAAAACTGGTTTTTACTACATTGCCAAAGGAGCAAATGTACCGATTGTCATGGCAACCTTAGATTTTGGCGAAAAGCAAGTAAAAATCTCAGAACCTTATCATACAACAGAGAATCAAGAAAAAGATTTCGAATTTTTTCATTCGTATTATAAAGGAGTAAAAGGGAAGAAACCGGATCAATTTTAAGGGTTAAATAGGAAATTCTGAATATCCTTAATACTTAAAAATACTTTTGCACCAGCTTTTTCTAAGTCTTTTTGATTTTTTTTAGTTCCGTAAGCTAACACATCAAAACCTCCAGATACTCCTGCTTTTACTCCAGATAAACTATCTTCTATGACTGCACATTCTTTAGGTTGAAAACCTAATTGTTTTGCAGCGTAAAGAAATAATGTTGGATCTGGTTATCAGCTATTCAATTCATAAGCACTGTATAAATTTCTTTTAAAATAAGAAATCAAACCTGTTTTTTTTAAGTTCAATTTCATTTTATTCATAGGACCATTAGAAGCTAAACAAAAAGGAACTTGTAAAGAATCTATAAGTTCTTTAATACCTTTAACAGGCTGAATCTATTTTTCAAAACGTTCAAAGGAAATTCGACGATATTCTGACACAAAATTATCAGGTACTTTTTTACCAATTAAACTTTCAATTTTTTCTATAGAATCACTTAAAAATCCACCAGTGAAATTCTGATGCGCATATTCTAGGTCAATATTTGCTCCTAAATCATTAGCCAATTCAATAATTACTTGATCTGAAATAGGTTCACTATCAACTAATACACCATCACAATCAAAAATTACAGCTTTATATTTCATCAGTTTTCAAATCGATTGGAAACTTTCTTAGCAATTCCTATAATTACTTCTGTAGCTTTGATTATTGATTCTACTGGTACATATTCATATCTTCCATGAAAGTTATGTCCTCCTGCAAAAATATTTGGACAAGGTAAACCCATATAAGATAACTGAGAACCATCCGTTCCACCACGAATTGCTTTGATTAACGGAGTAATTCCTAAATCTTTCATGACTTCTTCTGCGATATCAACAATATGCATTACAGGAAGAACCTTTTCTTTCATGTTGTAATATTGATCTTCTATTTCTATTTGTATCAAATCAGAACCTAATTCTGCATTCATTTCATCAGCTACAGACTTCATGAATTCTTTTCTTTTTTCAAACAATTCCTTGTCATGATCTCTAATAATATATTGCAATTCAGTTTGTTCTACTTTTCCTTCTAAATAATGTAGATGATAAAAACCTTCATAGCCTTCGGTTTCTTGAGGAATTTCATTTGATGGTAGTTTAGAAATAAAATCATTGGCAATTAACATGGAATTGATCATTTTTCCTTTTGCATAACCTGGGTGCACAATTTTACCTTTTATAGTAACTTTAGCGCCAGCAGCATTAAAGTTTTCGTATTCTAATTCACCAATCTGACTTCCATCCATTGTGTAGGCCCAATCTGCACCAAACTTTTTTACATCAAACTTATGAGCTCCTTTACCTACTTCTTCATCTGGAGTAAAGCAAATTCTTATTTTTCCATGTTTAATTTCTGGATGTTGAATTAAGTATTCCATAGCAGAAACAATTTCTGTAACTCCAGCTTTGTCATCTGCTCCAAGTAACGTTGTTCCGTCTGTAGTTATAATTGTTTGTCCTTTGTATTGTAACAAATCATCAAAATAATTAGGACTTAAAACAATATTTTGTTCTTTGTTTAAAAGAATGTCATTTCCATCATAATTTTCAATTACTTGAGGCTTTACATTCGCTCCTGTGAAATCTGGACTTGTATCAATATGAGAAACAAAACCAATCGTAGGAACGTCATACTCTAAATTACTTGGTAATGTTGCCATGATGTAACAATTTTCGTCTAGAGAAACATCATGCATTCCAATATCTTTCAATTCAGTTTCTAACAATCGTGCTAAATTCCATTGATTTTCAGTGCTCGGAAAAGTAGGATTGTCAGGATCTGATTCTGTATCAATAGTTACATAAGAAATGAATCTATTGATGATATGCTGTTTGTTGATCATTTTAAAACTGTTTTTTCTATTAATTGAATGGCTTTGCACAAACGTTCATTGGTTAATGAGTCTCCGTAAATTTCTGCTTTGGCATGCAAATGAGATTCGTTGTTCACTTGAACAAAGACATTGATAATTTCATAAGGATATCCTTGTTTTTTCCCCATAGCTCTTGAATAGTATGATTTCTTTTCTAAAAAAGAGGATTCAAAAGATGTAGTTTCTACCAACTGATCATTTGTAAGTTTACTTTTATAATCAATCATAAAATCTGTATTGAAATCGATGTTATTATAAACCATTGTAACATCAACTAAATAAGTTTCTGTAAGTTGTTTTGTAGTGTCTGCTGCATAAATAGAGGACTGACTTTTATCATAATACAAATTAGTTTTCCAGTGTTTTGGTAATTGAACTAAGAAGTTTTTATAAACATCTTCAACAGTTTCTAAATTATTGAATGGATTAGTATCACAATTCATTTCTTTTGATATTCTTGAATTTGTATTACATGAAAACAATAGTATCAAACCAACAATTAGAGTAATTCCTTTTTTCATCTTTACTTTAGTAAGAGTTTACCAACTTTTTGATTTCCAGCCAACCAAGCTGTATTTTTATCTACAAATTGAATTACATAATATGAATCATTACTCACATGCTTCCAAGTAATTCCAGCATCATTTGAAAAAGAAATTCCAGTTTTTCCAACAGCAAATACTTCTTTCCCTTGAGTATCTGGAACATACTGAACACAACTCTTATAATTTGGATAAGAACCATTGGCAACCAATTGCCAAGTTTTTCCACCATCTTTGGTTACAGCAATATTAGCTTTATTTTCTTCGGGTTTAGAGTAATCTCCACCTATAATAATTCCATTGTTTTCATCAGTAAAATCAACAGAATAAATTCCTTGAGGTCCATTTCCTTGAATAATGGGTGTATCAAAAACCTCCCAAGTTTTTCCAAAATCTTTAGTTTTAAAAACTCTAGCTTTATTTCCACCTGTAACAATCCAAGCTGTGCTACTTAGAACTTTAATATTTGTATTACTTGCCGCAAAAGCACCTTCACCATCTTCAACTTTTGGTAAAACATCACACGGAAGTTTAGTCCAAGTATTTCCACCATCATTCGTTAGTATAATTGACAAACAACCTTCTATTGGATCTCCCATAGCAATTCCGTTTCTAGCGTCAAAAAATTGAATAGAATCGTAAAAAACCTTTTCACCTTCTTCTTTATAAACCAATTTTGTTTTTCTGTCTTGAGTTATTTTATATAACAAAGCAGGATTTCCAATACTTAAAGCAAATACATCCCTTCCATTAAAAGCAATACTTCTAAAATTTGGTTTTATTGTATCCTTAGGAGTTTGATTTATAAAAGATGTTTCTCCCCAATTTTTAGCATTGCTTTTAGTAAAACCAACAACTCCATTAGAACCAGCATAATAAACACTTGTCTTATTAACAGCGTGTATTGCTCTTATGCTAACAGAATCTATTGTATGAGTTTCGATTGTAACAGAATCAAAAGTTCTGGGTTTATAATCTTTATTACAAGCTAAAAAAAGTAAAGTAGAAATTGCTAAGAAATAGCGTTTCATAATTTGTATTTTTATGCTACTAAAATACATAAAATATGAAGTTTGGTAAGGTAGAAGATCCAGAGAATATTGATTTTACAATTCCGCCAATACATCCAGATACACTTAGAGTTTTAAAAGAACAAAAAAGTGATGATCCTTTTACAGTTTATGTAGGTTGTCCAAATTGGAACAAAGCTAATTTAAAAGGTTTTTATCCAAGAGGAACTAAGGATGAATTGGAATATTATTCTCGTCAGTTTAATTCTATTGAGCTAAATGCTACATTTTACAGAAACTTTCCAGCAACTCAATTTCATAAATGGTATGAGAAAACACCAACTAATTTTAAATTCTTCCCAAAATTAGGCCAAGAAATCAGTCATTGGAAGCGATTGAAAGGAGTAGAGGACATCACAAATTCATACATAGACAATTTTAGTAATTTAAGAGAAAAATTAGGGACAATATTTATACAAATGAATGCGAATTTTGGTCCTAATAATTTTGAAATATTTCAAAAATTTGTAGAAAGTTGGCCAAAAGGATTGCCTTTGGCTTTTGAATGTAGACATAAAGACTGGTTTTCTGATGAAAAAGTTTCTAAAGAGTATTTTCAATTATTAGAAGAATATAATATGACCAATATATTGGTAGATACAGCAGGAAGAAGAGATATGATGCATATGAGACTCACAACAAACGAAGCTTTTATTCGCTTTGTTGGAGCTAATCATACATCAGATTATAGCAGACTAGATGATTGGATTGTTAGATTGAAAGAATGGAGAGAGTTAGGATTGAATAAAATCCATTTCTTTATACACGAAAACTTAGAGAAAGAATCTCCTATGTTGGCTCAATATTTTATCAAACAAATGAATACAGAATTAGGCATTGATTTAAAAATCCCTAATAAAGATGATTCATACAACCAAGAATCACTTTTTTAGTTTATCAAACATTGTATTAGATGCTGGTGTAAACATTTTACTATTAGAAATTTCTTGCGCATTGAATGTTCTAGATGACTTTATTCCAGATCCTTTTGCTCCAGTTAGAATAAATTGAATGGTTCTATCCAATAATGGATCAGATTTTTCACCTAAAACTCCAAGATTTCCAAAATCTTCTTGCAATACAACATCAGGTGTTATTCCGTTTAAATAATTAACTCCAGCACTGTTTTTATATTCAAAAGTAGTTGGAACAATTGCAAACGTATGATTGGGGTTTAAATTCGCACCATTTCTGGTAAAGTTATCTGAATCGTACAGGGTAACTGAACCTACGTTTTTACCAACAGAAGTAGTTCCAACAGTATTCACAGTAATGTAGGGTTCTAAAGCAGTAATAACCAATTCAGATGCTGAAGCAGTACTGCCAGAAATAATAAAGTAAACTCTACTTAAATTTAAGCTATTTAGATTTCCTAAAGATATTTCTTCGTTATTTTGATTTAAAAATAAAAGCTGGTCTCTAAAATTGGTATTAAAAAAATCAGGTTGATCACTAAAAGCATCTTGTACTTTACCATTCCATTCTTGTGTGTATAACAATTCATTAGTAAACTGACCTGTTATCATACCAGACATATGAATAGCACTAGAAACAAATCCACCACCATTGTAGCGTAAATCAATGATTAAATCTGTAATACCTTCTGATTGAAATTGTCCAAAAGCGGCATTTAAATCCTCGTCAAAAGAACTAGCAAATTGGTTATACATTAGGTAACCAATCTTACTAACACCTTCATCAAATACTTTTGATATTTTAATAGGATTATCTGTAGCATTATTTTTTGTTAGTTGAATTAATGTACCATTTTCCATTGGATTCCCATTGTTGTAATCGGCTAATTCAATTGTAATAGAGGTGTTACTACTAAATAATAAGGAACCAAAATTTGAATCTGTTAATTGAGTTCCATCAACTTTATTGAATAACATTCCCCTAGTAATTCCTTTTGTTTCAGCATCAGAACCTTCAACAATATATCTAACATAACCATAAACATCTGATGGATTATTTACATAACGAACTAAGCCAAATTCCATTCCTGTGGTTAAAATATTTCCTTGTAAAGAATTTTCTAGTGCAACATAATCAGAAACAATTCTTGAAAATCGATCCACTACATCGGGTTGAAAACGCAAATCTTGAAACAATGCATTAAGATCACCATCATAATTAGAAGTAAACCCATTTAAATCCCTCTGAGAAGAAAAACGAGTATCTGCTAAATTAGGTACATCAGCTTGCCAATAATAAAAAGCATTCATTGACTTCCAAATAAAATCTTGCACTTCAAGGTTTTCTGGAATGCTAGTGTCATTTTTTTGACAGCTTGTAAGACCAATCATAATAAATAAGACAACAGTTACTTTTTTCATATTAAAATTTTAGGGTTCTTTTCTTTAGATACTAAACGCAAGATACTAAAACATCGTATTTTTTTTTCATCCTTTGTAACAAAATATATAGCAGGTCGTCGTAAAGGTGTAAATCAGATTATAAATAAAGAAATAAGAATCGGATATTTACACAAACTAATAACCAACTAATGAACCAAACTGACTTTTTAAAAGTTGTTTTACCATTTAAAGATAAAGTATTTCGTTTAGCAAAACGTTTGCTTGTATCTACTGAAGAAGCAGAAGATGCTACTCAGGAGCTACTCTTTAAACTTTGGAGAAGCAAAGAAAAGTTAGAAGATTACAGAAATGTAGAAGCTTTTGCTATGACCATGACAAAGAATTATTGTTATGATCGTTTAAAATCTAAACAAGCAAGTAATTTAACATTGGTTCATAGTAATTATCAAGAAAAAGAAACTGGTCTAGATAAAAAAGTTGAGCATAGAGATAGTGTCAATAAAGTACATGAACTCATTGAAAGTTTACCAGAGCAACAAAAAATAATTATTCAATTAAGAGATATTGAGCAATATGATTTTGAAGAAATCTGTGAAGTAGTAAACATGAAGCCAACAGCAGTGAGAGTAGCTTTATCTAGAGCAAGAAAAACAATAAGAGAAGAACTAATAAAACAACACAACTATGGAATTAACTAACATAGAAAAATTAATCATAAAGTACGAGAATGCAGAGACTACTTTGCAAGAAGAAACTATTTTAAGAGAATACTTTGCTTCTGATAATGTAGCTCCACATTTAGAACAATATCAAATGATGTTTATGTACTTTCAAAATAGTCAAGACATAACCTATAACAAAAACATTCAGTTAACACCTAAGAAAAGTAAAAAACTGAATCTGAAATGGTTGTCAATTGCAGCGTCTATTGCCTTGATTTTTAGTGTGTATATGGGTAATTCTTATCTAGAGCAAAGAAAAGCAGAAAAACAATTTGCTCAAGTACAAGAATCACTAATGCTTCTTTCATCTAATTTAAATAAAGGAAATGAAGCTTTTAAAAATCTGTATGCATATGAGAATACAGTGAACAAAATATTTAAACAAGTAAAATAAAAAACCAAAGTAAATTTAAAGATTATGAAAAAAGTAATTCTATTAATAGTATGTATTGTGTCTCCAATGCTAAGTTTTAGTCAATCTATTTTTGACTCATTAGAAGATATGGATGATGTGTCCGCAGTTGTGATTAATAAAGATGCATTCGAAATTTTATCAAAATTTGATGCTAAAAGCTTACAAGATAACGAAGCAATGCAGGTGTTTCAAATGATTCAAGACTTAGATGAATTGAAAGTATTTTCTACAGACAAGGCCGATGTTGCTTTAAAAATGGAAAACATGGTGAAATCTCAAGTAAAAAAGTCAAAATTCGTTGAGTTAATGCGACTTAAAGAGAAAGACTCTAGAGTTTTAATCTATGTAAAATCAGAAAAAAATAATGATTTTGTAAAAGAGGTGTTAATGTTTGTTAAAGGTATTGATAAGAGAACCAATGGAATGTCAGAAGCAGTTGTTCTATCTCTTACAGGTAATATAGATATTAATAAAATGTCTAAGCTTGCAGATGCTTTTACTAAAAAACAATAATGTAGCGTTTACTTAGAAGTAAACAAATCATTTTAAAACTTAAAAATATAAACAATGAAAAAATTAACAACCGTTTTATCTCTAGTTCTTGTAACGATATTATTTATGTCATGTGAACAGAAATCTTTACAATCGTATCTTGTAAAAGCTCAAGAAAAAGAAGGGTTTATGACTGTAGATTTGCCTACTAACTTTATCCAAATGAAAGATCAAAATGTTTCAGATGATGTGAAAGCAGCAGTTAAAAGTATTAAGAAAATAAACGCTATAGCACTTCCAATAAAAGGAAATGAAGCAGCTTATGATGTTGAAAAGCAAGAGATTAAAAATATCTTAAAGAATTCAGAAAAATACAAAAGCATTATGAGTATGAAGGTGAAAGGAATGAATATGAAAGTATATTACACTGGAGATGCAGATGCTATTGATGAAGTAATCGTTTTTGGATATGACAAAAATTATGGATTAGGAATCGCAAGGTTAATGGGAGAAAACATGAATCCAGGTCAGATCATGAATATGATGAATAATATTAAAATCGATCCCTCGAACATGAATTTGAGTAACCTAAATCTAGCATTCGATTAAATAAAACTTACCACAATCAATCCTAAAGAACCACTATTTTTAAAGTAGTGGTTCTTTTTCTTTTAACTGCCTATTAACAAAGGCTTCTAGTTTATTTTTTATTTTTGACGCTTAAAGAATGTTCATGTTAAAAAGATTTTTTTTCACCTTAGTTACGTTATTACTTTGTTTTTCCTTTTCAGGATTTTCTCAGGTAACAAATTCCCTTACTACATATAAACCAGAGAGGGAAAAGAAGCTAAACTTAGTGCATACAAAGCTGAAAGTAGATTTTGATTTTGAAAAATCTGAAATGAATGGTGAAGCTTGGATAACATTAACTCCTCATTTTTATGACTCTAATAAAGTTATTTTAGATGCTAAAGCAATGCTAATTAACAAGGTTGCCTTAAATAATTCCTTGTTAAAATATACGTACAATGATTATCAGCTCTCAATTGAACTACCTAAAACATACAAAAAAGGAGAAGAATTTACTATTTATATAGATTATGTTGCAAGACCAGAAAAGGTGAAGCAGCAAGGAAGTACTGCCATTACAGGAGCAAAAGGTTTGTATTTTATCAATCCAAAAGGAACAGAAAAAAATAAACCAACTCAAATCTGGACTCAAGGCGAAACAGAAGCTAGTAGCTGTTGGTTTCCAACTATAGATGCTCCAAATCAAAAGACATCTCAAGAAATTTACATCACGGTTCCTAATAAGTATCAAACTTTATCGAATGGTAAATTAGTTTCTTCGACAAAAAAAGCTGGTAAAAGAACAGATTATTGGAAACTAGATCAAAAACATGCACCGTATTTATTTTTTATGGGAATAGGGGAATATGAAATTATAGTAGATTCTTATAAAAATATTCCTATCAAATATTATGTTGAGAAAGAATATGCTCCATTAGCCAAAGATATTTTTGGTAACACACCAGAAATGATGCAGTTTTTTGAACAAAAGCTAGGTGTTGCCTATCCTTGGAATAAATACGCACAAATTGTTGGAAGAGATTATGTAAGTGGAGCTATGGAAAACACTACTGCAGTTATACATGGAGAAAAAGCATATCAAAAACCAGGACAATTGGTAGATGGAAATAGGCAAGAAAACACTATAGCTCATGAATTATTTCATCATTGGTTTGGAAATTTAGTAACAACAGAGAGTTGGAGTAATCTTGCTTTAAACGAATCTTTTGCTAGTTACAGTGAATATTTATGGCGTGAGTATAAATATGGTAAAGAAAATGCTGAAGCTCATTTATTCAATGATATTAAAGTTTACAAAGAAGGACAAAATTTCGATAAAAAATTAGTTCGTTTTTATTACAACGACAAAGAAGATATGTTCGATGCAGTTAGTTATAATAAAGGAGGAGCTATTTTACATATGCTTAGAAACTATCTTGGAGATGACGCTTTTTTTTCAGGATTAAAAAAATATTTAACTGATTATAAGTTCAAAGCAGCAGAAGTACATCAACTAAGATTAGTTTTAGAGGAAGTAAGTGGAAAAGATCTCAATCCTTTCTTTAATCAATGGTTTTATGGAAATGGACATCCATCTCTAGAAGTAACTTATGACTTCAATATCCTAGAAAAAACAGTGACTGTAAACCTCTTACAAACACAATTCAAAGAGTTTTCTTTCCCTCTAACGATTGATATTTTTGAATTAGGTAAGAAAACAAGACACAAGGTATTTGTAGATTCTGGTGAGACCTCTTTTATATTTCAACTCAAAACTAAAACTCCAGATTTAATTCTTGTAAATGCTGATGCTGTTCTATTAGCAGACTTTAGAGAAAATAAATTGTTAAGAGAATTTATACATCAATTAAAAAATGCTGAAAGTTTTACACATAAAAGAGAAGCTTTATTAAAAGTAGCAAGTAGACAAGATGAAAGATCTGCTTTTAATGCTATTGCAAATGCATTAAATGATGATTTTCCGTTAATCAGACAATTGGCTTTGGAGAATATCAATCTATCTAACAAGTTTAGTAAAAGAGCTGTGATTAACAAAGTAAAAGAAATGGCTTCAAATGATAAGAATACATTGGTAAAAGCAGCTGCAATAGAGGTTTTAGGTAAACTCATAGAGGAAGAAATGAAACCTTTCTTTGAAAGAGGACTAAAAAACACCTCTTATACTGTTCAAGGTAAGTCTTTGGTTGCTTTGTATTATTTAGATGCTGAAATGGCTTTAAAACGTGCTAGAAAGTTTCCTGATGAAGTGAAAAAAATACTTTCTTTCCCATTAACCAAGATATATGTAGAAAGTAAAGATGAATCTCAAATGAGTTTTATTGCAAACAATGTCTTATCAGGTATATATTTGAATAATGATAAACCAACACAAGAGCTGTTTAGAAAAGCATTTGAGTGGATTTCTAAAAGTGATAACGCAGAAGCTATAGAAAATTTAGTAGATGATATAGTTTCAAAAGGAAAACAATACAAACAATACAATTTTGATAAAATAGGATTGAGTTTGTTAAGAGAAATGGTTAAATTCCAAGAAAAAAAGAACCATACAAGTTTAAAATCTAATATTGAAACGATCAAAACAGGTGTAGCTAGATTGATGAATTAACTCTTTTCGTATTCAGAAAAAGTACCATCTTCATAAAAAACAACAATTCTATTGATTCTCTTCTTAGTCTCAGAGGTCATTGGTGAATTTTTAGGTGAGTCAAACAAATTTGATGGAGCAGTTGTGTTGAATGGAAAAGTTCCTTTTCCATTCAATAGCCAATAGATATCAACTTCTTCAAAAGTGTTCACCACTTTTAAAACAAAATCTAAACTTGGTTTATTTCTTCCAGATAAAATGTGAGAGATACTAGAACGTTGTACACCAATTTTATCTGCAAATAAAGAGGTTGTTAAATCGTAATATGTAACCACTTTTTTTAATCTTTCAATAAATTCAGCATTGTTTACCATTGTTAAACTTTGTGAATTACAAATGTAATCATTTATGTATACAACTTCATATGAATAGTTTATTTAATTTTTTCTCACATCAAATTAATTATAAAGTATAGGTTTAGGTAATACTCATAAATAACAGATATACATAATTATAAATTTATTTTTATATGTAATTTTCAATGTTTTCATCTTAACTAAATAACTGTTTACATCAATATCTCTAGAATTGAATGTTCGTATTACATTTGTAATATGATAGATTTAAACTTGTGTTTACATTTGTAACAATTACAATTGTAAACAGTAAATAGGTTCAAGTTGAAAAGTGTACATTAGCAGTATGTTTGATGTTATAAATATTGATAAAAATTACTACTCATTCAAAGAAGAAAGAATTAAAGGTCGATACGTAGCTTTTGATATGGTTCAACAACTTTTGAAAAAAAATGATTCAAAAGAAATAGGAACCTCTGAGTTGAATGTTCCAATTCATTCTATAATTATAGGAGAAGGATCAAAAAAGATATTTATCTGGAGTCAAATGCATGGAAACGAAAGCACAGGTACAAAAGCTATGTTTGATGTATTGAATTTTTTAGAAAATTCTGATTCTATGACAGCAAAAGACATCAAAAAACACTGCACCATTCATTATATTCCTATACTGAATCCAGATGGAGCCAAACTTTATACAAGAGAAAATGCTAAGAAAGTAGATTTAAATAGAGATGCTGTTGACTTGAAGGCAAAAGAAAGTAAAATTCTAAGAGATTATTTAGATAGTTTTCAACCACAATTCTGCTTCAATCTTCATGATCAAAGAACTATTTTTGGTGTTGAGGGAACTAGCAATAGTGCTGTTTTATCTTTTTTAGCTCCTTCAACAGAAGAGAATCGATCTATTACTACTAGCAGAAAAGAAACAATGAATGTGATTTCTGCTATAAATGACGAGTTACAAAAATTGATTCCAAACCAAATAGGACGTTATACAGATGAGTTTTACCCAACAGCAACAGGTGACAACTTCCAAAAATTAGGTTACAATACTATTCTTATAGAGTCTGGTCATTATCCTGATGATTATGAAAGAGAAGAAACTCGCAAATACACTTTTTTAAGTATTTTAAAAGGTTTGCATCATATTGCAACACAAGATTCTTTTCTTGACACAGGTTCTTATTTTGAGATTCCAAACAATGTGAAAAACCACTATGATGTTATTCATAGGCATCAAAACAAATTAGATAAAGCTTTTCAATACAAAGAATCAATTCAGTATGGAAAGTTTACACTTACATTAGAAAAAATTAGTAATTCTCAGCTTAAAAATAAAATTGGACACAAAGAAATCGTTTTCGTAGATTGATTTTGTTGAATATTTTTCATTTTTATGCTTTTTATTTTGTGTTTTATTCATAAATTTGCTTTATTGTTTGAATAATATTTAAAAGAATGAAGAAGTTTATGTTAGATGAGATAGATCATCAAATCCTTGATATTTTAATAGAAAATGCCAGAACACCATTTACTGATATTGCAAAAAAGCTATTAGTCTCTGCTGGTACAATTCATGTTCGTGTCAAAAAAATGGAAGATGAAGGAATTATTCAAGGTTCTACATTAACCCTAAACTATGAAAAAATGGGGTATTCATTCATTGCTCACGTTGGGGTTTTTCTAGAAAAAACATCCATGACTCAAAGTGTTATCAAAGATTTATCTAAAATCCCTAATGTTACTGTAGCTTATGTTACTGCTGGGAAATATAATATCTTCTGTAAGGTTAGAGCAAAAGGCACAAACGATGCGAAAGAAATCATCTATCAAATAGATGAAATTCCTGGAGTCTCTAGAACAGAAACTATGATTGCCCTAGAAGAGAGCATTAACGATAAGAAAAGAATGATGCATGCAATCTTTAAAGAAATGTAAATTAATTATATCAAAATATTCAAACCTCGTTTCATAACGAGGTTTTTTTATATCTTCATTTTATGAATCATACTTCTAAGTTACCTAATGTTGGTAACACCATTTTTACTTTAATGAGCAATTTGTCAAAAAAACACAATGCTATTAATTTATCTCAAGGATTCCCTGACTTTAAAACGGATTCTAAGCTTTTAGAAATGGCAACAAATGCTATAAAAGAAGGTCATAATCAATATGCTCCAATGTTGGGTTTGTTAAGCTTACGAGAGTCAATTTCTCTAAAGATAGAAAAGGTCTATCATTCCTATTACAATCCAGAAAATGAAGTTGTGATTACTTCTGGAGCAACACAAGCAATCTACAATATAATTGCTGCTTTTGTAAAAAAAGATGATGAAGTTATTCTTTTTAAACCCGCTTATGATTGTTATGAACCTACTATTGAATTGCATCAAGGAGTTGTAATTCCAATTCAATTACAACATCCTAGCTATAAAGTAAACTGGAAAGAAGTTGAAAGTAAAATAACATCGAAAACGAAGATGATTATTGTTAACAGCCCACAAAACCCTTGTGGAACTATTTTTTCAGAAGAGGATATGTTAGCACTTCAGCGCATTACAAATGATACAAACATCATTGTGTTGAGTGATGAAGTTTATGAACACATGGTTTTTGATGGCAAAGAACATCAAAGTGCGTGTAAGTTTCCAGAATTAAAAAAACGTTCTTTTATAACAGCTTCCTTCGGAAAGACATTTCATAATACCGGTTGGAAACTAGGTTATTGTTGTGGGCCAGAAGAATTGATAAAAGAGTTTGTAAAAGTGCATCAATTCAATGTGTATTGTGTCAATCATCCTATTCAAGTTGCGCTGGCAGAGTATATGAAAGATGAAAAAAATTACAAGTATTTACCTTCGTTTTTTCAAAAAAAGAGAGATTTATTTTTAAAATCAATTAATGATTCAAGATTTAAATTTATTTCTTCAGAAGCTACTTATTTTCAGCTTTTAGACTATTCTGACATTTCAGATGAATATGATGTGGATTTTGCAAAACGTTTGACCAAAGAGTTTAAAATTGCTTCTATTCCTTTGTCTGTTTTTAATGTGAATAACCTTGATAAAAAATGTTTGCGTTTTTGTTTTGCTAAAACAGATGAAACGATCATAAAAGCAGCACAGATTTTAAACACTATTTAATTCTAAAAACACTATTTTAGTTCGTCTATATTTAGCTTATTCGAAGTATGCAAATAGAATATTCCAAAACAAACTTATCAAAAGACATACAATTAGAATTGTATAAAAACATGATTAAACCTCGTTTGATAGAGGAGAAGATGTTGGTCTTATTAAGGCAGGGGAAAATATCTAAATGGTTTTCTGGTATTGGACAAGAAGCTATCGCTGTTGGAGTTACTACTGCTTTACATACTCATGAATATATCTTACCGATGCATAGAAATCTAGGGGTTTTTACAACTCGTGAAATTCCTTTGCATCGATTATTTTCTCAGTGGCAAGGAAAAATGAATGGATTTACAAAAGGAAGAGATCGTAGTTTTCATTTTGGAACACAAGAGTTTAAAATTGTGGGAATGATTTCTCATTTAGGCCCTCAGTTAGGAGTTGCAGACGGAATTGCTTTGGGCAATTTATTAAAGAAAAACAATCAAGTTTGTGCGGTATTTACTGGTGAAGGAGGAACCAGTGAAGGTGATTTTCATGAAGCTTTAAATGTTGCATCTGTTTGGAATCTTCCTGTTTTGTTTTGTGTAGAAAATAATGGTTATGGATTGTCAACTCCAACTTCAGAACAGTTTAACTGCGAGAATATTGCTGACAAAGGTATTGGTTACGGAATTGAAAGTCACATCATTGATGGAAATAACATATTAGAAGTCTATGAAAAAGTGAATGCAATAGCAGAAAATGTTAGAAAAAACCCACATCCTGTTTTACTGGAGTTCAAAACTTTTAGAATGCGTGGACATGAGGAAGCCAGTGGAACAAAATACGTTCCTCAAGGTTTGATGGATGAATGGGCTGCAAAAGATCCTTTAGAGAACTACCAACAATATTTAAAAGAAGCTAATATTTTAAACGAAGGTTTGGAAGTAAAAATCAAAACAGAAATTGTTCATGAAATCAATGAACATTTACAAATAGCTTTTGATGAAGAAGAAATAGTTCCAAATTTAGAAATAGAAATGAATGATGTTTATCGTTCTTATCAAATAGAAAATATTGAACCTTCAGAATCCAAAGAAAATATCCGACTGATTGATGCAATTTCAAAAGGTTTAGAGCAATCAATGGAAAAATATGATGAATTAGTCATTATGGGACAAGATATTGCAGAATATGGTGGTGTTTTTAAAATTACAGAGGGTTTTGTAGAGAAGTTTGGTAAAGATCGTGTGAGAAATACACCTATATGTGAATCAGCTATAGTTTCCGCTGCTTATGGTTTGTCTGTAAACGGAATGAAAGCAGTAATGGAAATGCAATTTGCAGATTTTGTAAGTTCTGGTTTCAATCCTTTAGTTAATTTATTGGCAAAATCTAATTACCGTTGGAACCAAAATGCAGATATTGTTGTGAGAATGCCTTGTGGAGCAGGAGTGGGAGCTGGACCTTTTCACAGTCAGACTAATGAAGCTTGGTTTACCAAAACTCCTGGTTTAAAAGTTGTGTATCCAGCTTTTCCTCAAGATGCTAAAGGATTGTTATGTGCATCAATTAACGATCCAAATCCAGTGCTGTTTTTTGAACACAAAGCTTTGTATCGTTCAGTTTATCAAGATGTGTCCTCAAATTATTTTACTATTGAATTAGGAAAAGGAAATTTATTAAAAGAAGGAAAAGATATTTCTATTATTACATATGGAGCTGGAGTACATTGGGCTCTTGAAGTATTAGAAAATGATTCAACTATTTCTGCTGATTTAATAGATTTAAGAACCTTACAACCTTTGGACACAGAAATGATTTACAATTCAGTTATAAAAACAGGAAAAGCAATCATTTTACAAGAGGATTCTTTGTTTGGTGGAATTGCTAGTGATCTTTCAGCTTTAATCACTGAAAATTGCTTTGAATCTTTAGATGCACCAGTGAAAAGAGTAGGGAGTTTAGAGACTCCAATACCCTTTCAAAAGGATTTAGAAAATCAATATTTATCTAAGTCGATTTTTTACAAAGAGATGATAAATTTACTTCAATATTAATTTTTATTTAGATTATTTCTAAATAAATTTGTGCCTTCAAAAAAATAATAATTATTCAATGAAGGTTACAAACAGAAGCTTACACAGAGACTTAGCTTATTTTTATGTGGGTTTAATTATTTCATTTTCATTATCTGGTATTATATTAAATCATAGAAAAGATTGGTATCCAATGAATTATACCTATGAAAGTAAAGAAGTTACACTAGAATTGCCTAAAAACTAAAAAGAGATAACAAAAGAATATTTAATTTCTGCAACCAAAGATTTTGAAGCTAAGTATGATGGACACAGGATTAGAGATGGAAAACTTCGTGTGTATTTTAAAGATAACGGAATATTAGACATGAAACTTTCTGAGAACAAAGGTGAGTTAGAATTCAACAGAAAAGTTCCCATTTTTGGTCATACCATGTATTTACACAAATCCACAAATAACTTTTGGATTTGGTATTATGATATTTTTGGTCTTGCTACGTTAACAATTGCAGTTACAGGAATGATTATACCAGCAGGATAAAACGGTTTTAAAACTAGAGGATGGAAGTTAGCTTTAGCAGGAATATTATTTCCTTTAATCTTCTTGATTTTCTTTTCATAAAATTGGGTATTTTTATAGAATAAAACCAATTTTATACTTATGAATAAACAAATCATCTTAAAAAAGCGTCCTGTAGGATATCCTGATGTCGATACTTGGCAACAAATAGAAACTGAAGTTCCTGAACCTAAAGAAGGAGAAGTTTTAATTCAACATCATTACATTTCTTTAGATCCAGCAATGAGAGGTTGGATGAATGATACTAAATCTTACATTCCTCCAGTATCTATTGATGATGTAATGAGAGCTGGTTCTATTGGAAAAGTGATCAAATCTAATAATCATCCAAAATTCAACGTTGGAGATTGTGTAACAGGTTGGGGTGGTGTACAGCAATATGTTGTCACAAACGGTGAAAATTGGTTCAAAGTAGATGATTCTATTGCTCCAATGCCTTTATTCATTAGTACTCTTGGAATGCCAGGTATGACTGCTTATTTTGGAATTACTGAAGTTGGGAAAATAAAAGAAGGAGATCGAGTATTGGTTTCTGGAGCTGCTGGAGCTGTTGGTTCTGTGGTTGGTCAAATTGCAAAAATTAAAGGTTGTACAGTGGTTGGAATTACAGGAGGAAAAGATAAATGTGATTATCTGGTCAATGAACTCGGTTTTGATGCTGCGATTGATTACAAATCTGAAAACATCTACACAGCTTTAAAAGAAAAATGTCCCAAAGGAATTGACGTCTTTTTTGACAATGTTGGTGGAGAAATTCTTAATGCAGCCTTGTCGAAGCTTAGAATGAATGCAAGAGTTGTTATTTGTGGTGCTATTTCTCAATACAACAACAAAGCAGCTGTAAAAGGACCAAGTAATTATTTGAGTTTGCTAGTGAATAGAGCTACAATGCAAGGTATGGTAGTTATGGATTATGCAAAAGATTACGAAAAAGCTGCTCAAGAAATGGGTATGTATATTGCTCAAGGAAAATTAAAATCTAAAGAAGCTGTTTACGAAGGAATTGAAAACTTTTACGAAACTTTTGGCCGTTTGTTTTCTGGTGAAAAGAGAGGAAAGTTAATTTTAAAAGTAATAGAGGAGTAGTGGAACACTTTTTTCAATGTCCTTATTGTTGGGAAGAAATTTCAATGCTCTTAGATTCTAGTGTTTCATAACAAACCTATATAGAAGATTGTGAAGTTTGTTGCAATCCTATTGAAGTTTCACCAACTTTTGAAAATACTGAGTTAATTGCCTTCAATTCTAACTCTATAGAACAGTAGGTATCTTGTAAAAAATAAGTTAATTGACTTCATTAAAATCTTAGTAAGAAAATTAAGATTTAATTTTATTGAAAATCAAATCACATGAAAAAACTATTATATACGCTAAATATTGTAGGAATACTTGTTCTACTCATTGCTGCTACTAACAATGAGAATAATAACTTAACCAATAATTTTACAACTAGTAACCCTGAGATTTCATCTATCAATAGTTTAAGTTTTGGTCCAGAAGGAATCTTATTTATATATAGGAGATTCAGACAATGCTACCATTTATGCTATTGACACAAAAGATACATCAGCAAAAGAAAAATCAGAACGAATTGCTTTGGAAAGCTTTGATATAAAAGTAGCAAGTGCTTTAGGAACAACTGTTGACAACATATTGATTACAGATATGGCGGTGAATCCAATTTCTAAAGCAACTTATTTTTCAGTTCATACAAAAACTGGAAAACCTGTTTTATTAAAATTAGTTGGTAAAGAACTTCAAAATGTTTCTTTATCTAATTTAAGTTACTCCAAAACTCCGTTAACTAATGCTGTAGCTAAAGATGCAAAAGATAGGAGAGGAAGAAGCCAAAGAAGATGGGTTATTTCAGATATGAAATATCACAACGGAAAAGTAATGGTTTCGGGTTTATCAAATATAGAATTTAGTTCTTCATTTACAAGCATTCCTTTTCCATTCAGCTCTAAAAGTGAATTTGTAACATTAGAAGTTTATCATGCAGCTCATGGAAGATATGAAACGTATGCACCAATCAAAACCTTTGATGTCACTACAATTGACAACAAAGAATACTTATTAGCTAGTTATACGTGTACACCTTTAGTTTTGTTCACAATAGACGAATTAAAAGGAGGGAAGCATTTAAAAGGAAGAACCATTACTGAATTAGGTGCTGGAAATTCTCCTTTAGACATTATCACTGTTAAAACTGGAAAAGAAGTGAAGTTCTACATGTCTAATACCAACAGACCTGTTATGAGAATTAAATTGTCGGATGTTTCAAATTTTCAAGGTTCTATGACAGAACCGATTACTGAATTTGGAAAAGATGCAGGTGTAACCTATGACAATCTTACTTTTGTTAATGTTCAGAAAATGAACGAATTAGACAATAAGAATGTGCTTTTGTTACGAAGAAGAAACGACGGAAATTTATATTTACACAGTAGAAGTAAAAAATGGATGTAATCCCAACAAAATATAAGTATCAAAAGACCAAGATTTTCTTGGTCTTTTTTTCTATTCTTATGGTTTGTTGTACTCCAAAAAAATCTTGTGATTTTGCATTGGTCTTTTCAGATAACAAAGCAACAGCACTTCAACTATCTGACAGATATAAGGTTAATAAGTATATCGTAAGAATAAAAGATAATAATACAAAGGTTTTAGGTAGGATTGAAAAAAAGGATAAAGCATATTTCTTTGTTCCTGTGATTCCTTTTACTGGACAAATGAATTATGAGGTAGTGTCTGATGCTAAAGTTGTTCATAGAGTTCCTAGAAGAACTTTTATAAATCCACCAAAAGTGAATGCTTTTTTTCCTAACATAGATACGGTTCCGGAGAATCTCCTAAAAATGTATGTTCAATTCAACAAACCCATTCAACAATCAAAAGCAACCTTAAATTTCATCAAAGTTTACAATCAAACCACTGAAAAAGAAGTGTCTATTTTTTTACCTCTTGAAAACGAATTGTGGAATAAAGAGAAAACTAGTTTAACACTTTGGTTAGATCCAGGAAGAATAAAACAAGATTTAATTCCTAACAAAGAATTAGGAAAACCAATAATTAAAGGGAATGCCTACAAAATAATCATTGATAAAGCGTTAGAAGATCAACAAGGAAATGAAATGAAGGTTGATTTTGAAAAGATCATTTTTGTCACTAAAAGAGATACTCAAAAACCTACAATTGACAACTGGAAAATTAAAACTCCAAAAATTAATACAAAACAGTCTTTAAAAATTGATTTTAAAGAAGCCGTAGATATTGTTTTAGCAAATGAAGCTTCTCAGGTTTTTGATCCAAAGAACGAGTTAGTATCTGGAGAATTTTTAGTCTCTAAAGATGGAGATTATTTATTCTTCACACCTAATAATCAATGGAGTAAAGGGAAATACTTGATCCGAATAGAAAGTAGCTTTGAAGATTTAGTAGGTAATAATTTGAATCGATTGTTCGATACAGATTTAGAAAATAGAGGAGAAGTGGATACTTCAAAAACTAAAGAGCTTTTCTTTACAGTTCAATAGGATTTTTCCAATCAAATTCTTTGAATATTTTGTTCCAATCTGAAGGGAATTCAGCATTTACATTCACTTTTTTCTGTGTAAAAGGATGTGTAAATTCAAGTGATTTTGCATGCAAAAATAAGTTTGAACAGTCAAATTCATTTTCAAACATTAGATTGTGATTCTTATCTCCATATTTTGGATCACCAATAATTGGATGAGAAATCTTTGTCATATGAATACGCAATTGATGTAGTCTTCCTGTTTTAGGTTGCAATTCTACTAAGCTGTAACGAGAAGAATCATAAGGTTTTACAGGAATCTCTACTATGATTTTCTCTAAGGTTTTTAACTCAGTTTCTGCTTCTTTGTATACATCTGCATCTCGACCTTTTACCGGTGAATCTATGGTAATTTCGTTAGGAGTGAAGCCACGAACCAAAGTAACATAAGTCTTTTGAATTTCTTTCTTAGTAAACAATTCTTGAAACTGAGAAACAAATTCAGTTTTCTTAGCCATCAGTATAATTCCAGAAGTTTTTCTATCCAAACGATGAATGGGATACAACTTTGTATCAAATTGTTTATCAAGGAGTTGCAACAAAGAATCTTCATCCGATTTATTTCTAGAATGATGTGCATGATGCACCAACACATTGTTTGGTTTGTTTACCATACAACAATATTCATCTTCATATATTACTGAGACAGACATCTTTTGAATTTGTTTGAGATGCAAAAGTAATTGAGTTTAGCATAATATTTGATATCTTTAAAGAAATACATTTATTATGCGAGTATTCTATGTTAGTTTGTTGTTATTAGCTTTTGGATGTGTTTCTAACAAAACCATTATAGAAACCCCAGAAGAAATTCAGAAAGCTAAAAAGATACAAGATCAAATTGATTTAAAACAAGTATCTGTCTATGTCAATGCTGCAAATCCATTAGCGAATCAAGATATGGCACGTTTAGGTTTATTACCTGCAGGAAGTTCTGCAAACAGGATTTTATTAGACGGTGATGATTTTATCAAAATAGAAGATAATGTATTGAATGTTTCCTTGCCATATTATGGAACACAACAATTACCAAGTGGATATGCTGGAACAGAAATGTCTGGATTTCGTTTTTTGAATACCTATGATTCATATATCTATGATTACAATCAAAAGAATAAAGTACATACTTTAAAATTTCGAGTAAAGAACCAAGTTGAATATCTAACCATTGTATTAAAGATTTATAGAAATGGAAGATCAAATATTTACATCAACTCAAGTCATAGAACCGCTATTAATTATGATAGTTTTGTGAAACTAGAGAAGTAGTCTTTAATTCTCTATATTTTTATTTAACATAATATAAATTATAGTACAAATGTTATCATTGGTATTTTATGATAGAAGTCCATTTGATAGCTATAATGTAGTTTTATGTAAAATATCCCAGAAGCATTTGTTTTCATTAGAATAATTAGAACTTGGGTCATTAAACTAATAAGGGGTTTGATTCGCACAGATAATTTATTTACTCACGTAATCTATATTTGATAATTTGGAGTTAGTGAATGTGTAAAAACAAACTTCAAAATTTAACCTATTATGTAGTAAAAACTTCATTTTCATTTTTTAAACCTTTTAAACTCTAACATATAACCGTTTGGGTCTTTTACAAAAAAGGATACATGCTCGCCAGATCTATTTTTTAAGAAAGTGGCTTGAGGTGTAAAGTCTAAATTCTGGTTTTTAAGGTTTGAATAGACATTATCCCAAGCGTCTTTTTCAAGTATTATTCCAAAATGAAAAGACTGTAAGACTTTACCTTATAATTTATAACTTGGATTTGTAAAATCGAATTTGCCTGCTTTAGTGAATGTAACTTGATGTCCAAATAAATTAATATCTGTCCAGTTATTAGAATGTCTACCTAAAATAGCTCCAACTGTTTCTACATAAAACTTTTTGGTGTCTTCAACAATCTGTACATGGTAATGAAAGGTGAAATAAAGTTTCCATATTAATTTTGCGTTATTTAGTTCTAAATATTCTATTCTAAATCTTCTTGATTTAAAGAATCAATATCTACTGTATCATTATTAGAATCATCATCCTGCAAGTCTTCATCCTCATGCTCTTCCATTGCTTTCACTAGTTTAACACCAATTTTCACAAGGTAAATAGTATCATCTGTTCTAACTTCAACAGCTTCAACAAGTTCATTATTAGCATTTTTGAATGAAATAATGTCATCATCATCATAACCATCAGGAAATTTATCTATTAGAAGGTTTAAAATATCTTCATTCAGTTTTTGGTAATCTACAATTTTACGTATCATGGTTTTAAGTTGATTATGTTACATGTTCAATATATAGGCAAATATTAATGGTGCTACAATGGTTGCATCACTCTCTACTATAAATTTAGGTGTATCGATATCCAGTTTGCCCCAAGTAATTTTTTCGTTTGGGACTGCACCAGAATATGAACCATAACTGGTTGTAGAATCGCTTATTTGGCAGAAATAACTCCAAAAAGGCGTGTCTGTACGCTCCATATCCTGATATAGCATTGGCACTACACATATAGGGAAATCTCCTGCTATTCCGCCTCCTATTTGAAAGAAACCAATTCCGTTTTTGGAGTTGTCTGTGTACCAATCTGCCAAAAATGTCATGTATTCTATTCCAGATTTTATGGTGCTTGACTTTAATTCTCCTTTAAGCACATAACTTGCGAAAATATTTCCCATTGTACTGTCTTCCCAACCTGGACAAACTATTGGTAAATTCTTTTCGGCTGCAGCATACATCCAAGAATCTTTTAAGTCAATTTCATAATATTCTTCTAAAACTCCAGACAACAGCATTTTATACATGTATTCATGTGGTAAATATCGTTCTCCTTTGTTATCTGCATCTTTCCAGATTTTAAAAATGTGTTGTTGCAAACGTCTGAAAGCTTCTTCTTCTGGAATGCAGGTATCTGTAACGCGATTTAATCCTTTTTCAAGTAATTTCCATTCGTCTGAAGGCGTTAAATCACGATAATTAGGAACACGCTTGTAGTACGAATGTGCTACTAAATTCATGATATCTTCTTCGAGGTTGGCTCCTGTACAAGAAATGAATTGGACTTTATCTTGACGAATCATTTCAGCAAAACTTTTCCCCAATTCGGCTGTACTCATAGCTCCTGCCAAAGACACTAACATTTTTGCTCCTGAAACTAATTGGTCCTCATATCCTTTAGCAGCATCAACCAAAGCTGCTGCGTTAAAATGAAGATAATATGTCTCAATAAATTGAGAAATTGGCCCTTTAGTAGTATTCATCTTCATTAAATTTTGAATGGTTTATCTTTTGTTTAAAACTTTCATAAGTATTATCAAAATCATCTTCTGTATCTTCATTTTGAAACTTATAACTTAACATTTTATAGTACAATTTTGCAGCAAGAAAGTCTGATGATTTATCTTTTTCATTTGGACATAGTTCGACAATATCAAATCCTACCACGTTTTTTTCTTCAAATACCTGCTTTAAAAAAAACAACGTTTCATACCAAAGTAATCCACCAGGTTCTGGTGTACCAGTACTTGGCATAATTGATGGGTCAAGAGCATCTAAATCAAATGTAATAAATACATTATCTGTCATCTGGTCGATTGCAGAGTCTATCCAAGTATCATCTATTGCCATTTCGTGAGCAAAATAGGTTTTTCCAAAATCCATAATCGATTTTTCCATCACATCCATAGAACGAATACCTACTTGTATTAAGTTTGTTGTCTGACTTGCTTCATATACTGCACAAGCATGATTGCAGTTTGACCCTTCATACTCTTTTCGTAAATCTGCGTGAGCATCAATATGTAAGACCGTTAAGCTCGGATACATTTCGTTAAAAGCGCTAATAGTACCGATAGATACTGAATGTTCACCTCCAAAAACAGTAACAAACTTGTTTTTTTTAATGAACTTTTTAGTAACCTTGTGTACTACTTCAACCATAGCTTCAGGTGATGAATTTTCTGTTAAAGTATCAGCTAAAAATATACCTTGTTGGTAAACTTCGCTATCTGTTTCGATGTCATAAAGTTCCATGTTTTCTGAAGCATTTAAAAATGCTTCAGGTCCTTTATCTGCTCCTTTTTGCCATGTACTTGTACCATCGTAAGGAACAGTTATCAATACAATTTTTGCGTTTTCTAATTTTGCAAATTCTTCTGGAATTCCAGCATAGGTTTTAGTTTCCATTTTAATGATTTATTACTTTGCTTTTTATTAAATACTTCTTACCATTAAATTCTTTATTTTGCGTGGACGAATCATTCTGATTTAGATTTTCGTATCCTAAAATTCTTAAAAAATCATCACTTCTTTGTTGAGGCTTAAAGACTTGGGTTAAAATGTTGCCATTTATGTCTTTGTCTATCAAGATATGTTTAGGAGCAGGAATTAAGCAATGCTGTAATCCTCCATAACCACCAATGTTTTCTTGATAGGCTCCAATATTAAAAAAACCAATATACAGTGGTTTTTCCTTGTTAAATTTTGGTAAATAGATGGCATTCATATGTTGCTCACTGTTATAGTAATCATCACTATCACAGGTTAAACCACCTAACAATACACGTTCATATGCATCATTCCATCGGTTTATTGGAAGCATTATAAAACGCTTGTTAATTGCCCAAGTATCAGGAAGCGTTGTTATGAATGAAGAATTTATCATATTCCATTTTTCTCTATCGTTTTGTTGTTTTTGATAGAGAACTTCATAAATTGCTCCACCACTCTCTCCTACTGTAAAACTGCCAAACTCTGTAAAAATATCTGGAACATCAACACCTTCTTCTTCGCAGGTCAATTTGATTTGATTCACGATTTCATCAATTATGTATTCATAATCAAAATCAAATGCTAAAGAGTTTTTTATTGGAAATCCTCCACCAATATTTAAGCTGTTTAAACTTGGGCAAATCTTTTTCAGACTTGTATATACCTTTAAACACTTGTTTAATTCATTCCAGTAATATGCATTATCACGAATTCCTGTATTGATGAAAAAGTGTAGCATTTTCAGCTCTACTTTTTCATTATTCTTAATCTGATTTTTGTAGAATGGAATAATGTCTTTATAACCAATTCCCAATCGTGAGGTGTAAAATTCGAATTTTGGTTCTTCTTCTGAAGCAATACGAATACCTATATTATAATTTCCATGTATTTCATTAGAGAGCAAATCTATTTCTTCATAGTTGTCAATAATTGGAATGCAATTTTTGTGACCGTTATTGATTAACCTCGCAATATTTGTAATGTATTGAGCACGCTTGAAACCATTACAGATAATAAACGTATTGTCATTTATTTTTCCTTCTTCTTTTAAAGTCTCAATAATATCAATATCAAAAGCCGAAGAGGTTTCAATATGTATATCATTCTTCAACGCTTCGTTTAAAACATGCTTAAAATGTGAGCTTTTTGTACAATAGCAATAATTATAGTTACCATTATAATTATGCTTCTTCATAACATTATTAAACCATGCTTTTGATTTATTAATATTATCGGAAATTTTAGGTAAATATGTAAATTTTAAAGGTGTTCCATAAGTTTCAACCAATTGATTAAGGTCTACATCATGGAAGCGCAAGTGGTCTTTCTCAAGAGCAAATTCTTCTTGAGGAAAATCAAACGTTTGATTGATTAAATCAATATATTTTGTATTCATTATAAAAGTGATAAAAAGTTATTAAACCATGAAAGCAGTATGCCTTCCTTAAAAGAATTAATAACTTAAAATCAAATCATAATCTGATATTGTGCCTTAGGAACAAAACACAAATTGTACTGCACAGTAAAAATTTTAATTGCGGAAGTTAGCTCTAAATTTCGGGTACTTACACCATAAGCTGCTTTTGAATTTGACTTCCTAATTTTCAAAAGCCCGAACGTATAAACAGTTTTCACTTTGTTCAGCCAAAAGCTCCTATGATAAAAGCTTTAGTAAAACGAAGTTAATTCAAAATTTTAATATTTCAATTTTTTTTTTTCATTCCATACACATTTTCTGCCACTACTCTACCTTTACAGAAAAAGAGTGTTTATTAGCAAGGTAAATATTGTTTTAGAGAAGCACATGAATCTCGTAAACTTGATTTCATTAACATCGCAGAAGAAATTTTTTGTATTAACCTTTAGTAAAAACTTTTCGTTTTTATCCAAAACTCAAGTTACATAAAGCAGAATATCATTGTACATTTTTTATTAGGAATTATCAAGTGAATGATTAATAATTAAAACTCCCAATTTATCTATAGCATTTTTTTACAATTTGCACATAATTGTAGAACTAGTACCTTTAGGTCTATATCGTAAATAATTATATTAAAAAAAATACATAGTATTTATGAACTCAATTAAAAAGCAATAAGAATGAAGTTAATTAAATTACGGCAAATTAACTTATAAATTTATTTGTTACTTTTAATCACTTTTCTAAAGAAACCTTTACAGCATTCATCCCTTTGAGTCCTTTTTCCAACTCAAAAGTAACTTTGTCATTTTCAGAGATTTCATCAATAAGACCACTTACATGGGTAAAGTGTTTTTCTTGAGACTCTAGATCCAAAATAAATCCATAGCCTTTAGAACTATCAAAAAAAGCCACCTTACCATGGTGAACCGGATCAATATCTTCTTCTACTTTTTTAGGAACGCTAATTTCGATACTCTCAACATCAACTGCAATTTTTTGACTTCTGTCAACAGGTGTATCTATTAAATTACCAAACTCGTCTACATAAGCAAAAGGGATCCCTTTGCTTGTTGTTTCTAAAGCATTTCGCTCATCTTTTTTCTTTCGCTTTTCTTCGCGCTTTTTTTGTTTTTTCTTTTCTCTTTCAAATTTATTAAATGCTCTTTGAGACTTTGCCATTCCTGTAGGTTTTAATTCTTTGGTTTCGTTGTTGAAGCTTAGTTCTATATGCTATAAACCTTAAGGATTCCCTAGTGATTTAAGCATTTTATAATGATGATGTATAGCCGATGCAAATGATTTCTTACTATGATAAGGCATTTTAAATTCTTTTGCAGTTTGTGAAACGATTGCTGATAAATTTTTATAGTGAACATGACACACATTAGGCAGTAAATGGTGTTCTACCTGATAATTCAAACCGCCTATTAACCATGAAAAAACGGTGCTTTTAGGAGAAAAATTAGTCGTAGTTGCTAATTGATGTGTCAACCAATCATTTTCTATAAATCCGTTTTCATCGGGTAAAGGAAATGTTAGATTGGGCATAATATGAGCTATTTGAAATACAGTGCTAATGATTAAACCCGTTACAAAATGCATGGTTAAGAAAGCACTAAAAATAATCCAAGGTGATAATTTTAAGAGAATCATAGGAAGTATAAGCATATAAAAATAGTACAAGAATTTCCATCCTGTAATTTTTATCAACTCTTTCATATATTGATTTTTACCCTCTAGCAGGCCCATTTTATGATAACGTTTTAGTCTTACATAATCTTTGGTAGTTACCCACGAAATCGTAGAAAGTCCGTAAAAAAACCAAACATAAATATGTTGAAATTGATGCAACCATTGTTGTTTTGCATGAGGTGAAAATCGTAAGAATGATGGTGTGTTGATATCATCATCTGCTGCTTCTATATTTGTATAAGTATGATGTAATACATTGTGCTGAATTCGCCACATATTTGCATTTGCACCAATCAGATTTAAAGAATATCCAAGATAATTGTTGATTTTTGGGTTTTTTGAATATGAACCATGAATTGCATCATGCATAATTCCCATTCCTATACCTGCCATTCCAAATCCACTTATAAGATATAAAGCAAACAGTGAATAAATGTTAGTAGCAAAACCAATGTTAATAAGGATGATAGGTGAAAAAAAGATAGTAAGCATTAGAATAGTTTTACACACCATATTTTTATTTGCGTGCTTGCTTACATCATTGGTTTTAAAGTAATTATTGACTCTACTTCTTAGCGTTTTAGAAAATTCAGAACCTGTTCTTTTTGAAAATGTGGGTTGTTTGATATAAATTCTTTTTAGTGTTGAATACCTAATGTATAGTTACTAAGAATACGAATTGTATCATTTATAAAACAATCTATGTTAGTAACAAATTCTTGAGAAAGCAATATTTAAAGAAGTTGAATTTGAAACCAACAAAATCAAGGAAAGCTGACTGCTATTTAACAAATGTACTTTAAAAATAAATGACTTATTCTATAAATTGCTGATAAAATTCTAAAATATTTTAGTAATTATTATCAAAGAAACAAGCACTTGTTTTAAACTTCTTTACGCAAGACTTCTAAAGGCGTACTTTGTAATAGTCTTTTACAATTATTTTAAAGAGTTGACATCTATTTTAGAGTGTTAAAATTTATATAAATAGTATGACTATTTTCAATATTAATAGTATTACTATTATATTTGCAATTGTAAATTTTAGGTATGAAAAGATTATTATCAACCATTAAGATTCAAATCAACAACAATATCTATCAAAAGGACCCAGAGACTTCAGAATTGGGCAAAAAAATTGTTGAAAACAGCATTAAACTAATTTACGAAAACGGTTTTGAGAACTTTACGTTCAAAAAACTTGGTCAAAAGATTAATTCTAACGAGAGTTCTATCTATCGTTATTTTGAGAACAAGCACAAACTACTGCTTTACTTAACTTCTTGGTATTGGAGTTGGTTGGAGTATCAGTTAGTATTTGCTATTTCTAATGTGATGGATCCAAAAGAACGATTATTAAAATCAATTGAGGTTTTAACAACTCCAGTTGAATTAGATTTAACCTTTGAGCATGTCAATGAGATTCAATTGCATAAAATTGTAATTAATGAATTTTCTAAATCTTATTTAACTAATGAGGTTGACGAAGAAAATAAACAAGGATACTTTGAAGTGTACAAACGTTTATCATTTAGAATTAAAGAAATGATTACAGAAATGAATCACATGTATGCATATCCATCAAGTTTGGCAAGTATGATTGTAGAAGGAGCTTTACATCAAGGATTTTTAAAAGATCATTTTGAGAGTATGACAGACTGCAATAGCACAAAACAAATAAAAGAATTTCTAGTAAACTTAACCATAAACACTTTAAAAAATAACACTAATGTCTGATAATTTTTTAACTGCATGGCAACGTTTTATCAATCTATTAAAACTAGATAGAAGAGATGTTTTACAAGTTTTCTATTATGCCATATTTGCTGGATTAGTAAGTCTAACACTTCCGTTAGGAATACAAGCAATTATTAGCTTAATTCAAGGTGCTCAAATAAGTACATCATGGATTCTTTTAGTGGTTGTAGTAACTGCTGGAGTTGCTTTTGTGGGAGTTTTACAATTAACTCAAATGAGAATTATTGAAAATATTCAACAAAAAATATTCACAAGATCCTCTTTTGAGTTTGCTTATAGATTTCCAAAGATTCGTATGAGTGAATTAAGAAATCAATATCCACCAGAATTAGCTAACAGATTCTTTGACACATTAACTATTCAGAAAGGATTATCTAAAATATTATTAGATTTTCCAGCTGCTATTTTACAAATTATCTTCGGGTTGATGCTGTTATCCTTTTATCATCCGTTTTTTATAATCTATGGAATCTTATTATTGGTGTTAATATATGTTGTGTTTAAATATACTGCTTATAGGGGTTTAGAGACAAGTTTAGAAGAATCAAAATACAAGTACAAAGTAGCACACTGGATTCAAGAAATTGCTAGAGCAATTGTGAGTTTTAAGCTTTCGGGAAAAACAAATTTAGCCCTCAAAAAAAACGATCTACTTGTAAGCGATTATTTACACCACAGAGAAAACCACTTTAGGGTTTTAATACTTCAATTTATACAAATGATTGGATTTAAAGTTCTTGTAACTGGTGGTTTGTTAATTATTGGTGGTGTTTTAGTTATCAATCAGCAAATGAATATTGGTCAATTTGTTGCTGCAGAAATAATTATTTTAATTGTAATTGCTTCTGTAGAAAAACTAATTTTAGGATTAGAATCTTTTTATGATGTTTTAACTTCTTTAGAAAAACTAGGACAAGTTGTAGACAAAAACTTAGAGCCTTTAAAAGGTGATTCTCCAATATTTTCAAAATTTAAGATTGAATTGAGGAATGTAAGTTATACTGTCCCTCAAAGAGAAACACCTATTGTCAATAAAGTCAATTTAACCATTGAAGACAAAGACACTGTTATCATTTTAGGTGAAAGCGGCTCTGGAAGAACATCTTTACTAAAATTGATTGCCGGAGTAAATAGAGTTACAGAAGGAGATATATTCATCAATGATAATTCATTAAAAAGCATCAATATTAATCACTACAGAAGTCACATGGGACAAACTTTATTAGAGGATACACCTTTTGAGGGAACTCTGTATGATAATATAACTTTTGGTGATCCAAACTTAACACAAGAAGATGTTAGGTGGGCAATTGCGAACACAGGCTTAACAGAGTTTGTAAAAGAACTACCTGAAGGTTTGCAGACTATGTTATATCCAGAAGGGAAACAAATGTCTTATACACTTTCTAAAAAAATAGTTTTAGCAAGAAGTATTATCAATAAACCTAAGGTGCTAATCTTAAAAGACCCATTAGAATATTTCAATGATAAAGAAGCTAAGAATATTATGAAATTCTTAACTGCTGAAGATAGACCTTGGTCTCTTATTGTTGTGAGTCACAATACAAATTGGGTTAAAGAGTGTAGTAAAGTTTATACAATGTCTAAAGGACAATTAAAAGAATAAATTATGTTGAATATTTCTAAAAATAAACTACATAAACAAGTGGATGTAAGCGATTATAAATCGTTTAAAAAAGTATTTCATTCTAGAGATTACAAGCACTTTAATAATTTCTTAAAAGTGTTTACAGTTATACTCTTTGTCATATTATTTATGCCTTGGACACAGAATGTGATGAGCATTGGTAATGTAACTACATTAACACCAGATCAAAGACCTCAAACACTACAATCAGCAATTCCTGGTCGAGTTGAAGAATGGTATGTTCGTGAAGGTGATTTTGTTAAAAAAGGAGATACAATTCTACGCATATCTGAGGTAAAAAGTGAATATTTTGATCCGAATCTATTAAAAAGAACAAGACAACAGATAGATGCTAAAAATATGTCTGTTAATTCATATGATGGTTCTGTTAGATCTTTTGAAGATCAAATCAAAGCTTTGAAAGAAGAAAGAACTTTAAAGCTAGAACAAGCGCAGAATAAATTATTGCAAGCCAATCTGAAAGTTCAAAGTGATAGTATTTATTTTGAGGCAGCTAAGACAAATTTAAAGATTGCTCAAAGACGTTACAATCGTGATGTTAATCTTCAAAAAGAAGGTTTAAAAGCTGTAAAAGATGTTGAAGAGAAACGATTAAAATTACAAGAAACTCAGGCGAAGATTATTGATAATCAAAATAAACTTTTAGCTGCAAAAAATGAAGTTTTAAACGCTCGTTTAGAAATTACTAGAATCAAAAACGAATATATTGACAAGATATCAAAAGCAGAAAGCAATAAATTCAAGGCAAGATCTAGTCAGTTTAGTGCAGAAGCAGAAGTCACAAAATTAGAAAACCAATTTTCTAATTATGATAGAAGAAGTAATATGTTACATATTACAGCTCCACAAGATTGTTTTATCAACAAAGCCATTAAAAACGGAATAGGTGAAACATTCAAGGAAGGAGAAGCTTTAGTTCGTATTATGCCTGCAAACTTTGAAATTGCTGTAGAAACATTTATAGAGCCTATAGATTTACCTTTAATGCACTTAGGTGAAAGTGTGCAAATTCAGTTTGATGGTTGGCCAGCAATCGTTTTTAGTGGTTGGCCAAATGCATCTTATGGTACTTTTTCTGGAACTGTTGTGGCTATCGAAAACTTTATTAGTGATAATGGAAAATATAGAATATTAATTGCTCCAGATCAATTAGATCATACATGGCCAATACCTCTCCAAGTTGGAGCTGGTGCTAGAACTATGGCATTGTTAGAAGATGTTCCTATTTGGTATGAATTATGGCGAAAATTAAATGGTTTCCCTCCAAATTATTACCAACCAGAAAGTAATAGCAATGGTAAGGACAAAAAGAAGTAAATAATTACAAATATTCTCATGCTAATTAGAAACAAAAAACCTCTAATTATCAAAGAAAAAGCAAAATTATGAAACGTTATTTCTTACTTATTTTCTTGATTTTCACTGTTGCTTTACAAGCTCAAGAAAACTTGCAATCTGTTTTGACATTACAAGAATATTTAGGGTTTGTAAAACAATACCATCCAATTGTGAGACAAGCAAACTTGATTATTAATGAAAGTGAAGCCAAGTTATTAAAAGCCAGAGGTGCTTTTGACCCAAAGGTTGAAGTTGATTATGATCAGAAAAAGTTTAAAAACTCTGAATACTTTGATAAACTAAACGCAACCTTTAAAGTTCCAACTTGGTATGGTGTTGAATTCAAAGCTAATTTTGAACAGAATGAAGGTGCTTTTTTAAATCCTGAAGCTAATGTTCCCAATGATGGATTGTACAGTGTTGGTGTAAACCTTTCACTTGCTAGAGGTTTGTTGATGAATGAACGAATGAGCATGTTAAAACAAGCTAAATTGTTTACTAAACAAGCCAAAGCAGATAGACAACTGTTAGTAAATAATATATTATTTGATGCTTCTGTAACGTACTTTAATTGGTTAAGAACCTACAATGAAAAACTTATTTTTGATTCTTTTCTAGAAAACGCACAATTTCGTTTTAAAGGTGTTAAGCAAAGTTTTTACGAGGGAGAAAGAGCAGCTATCGATACACTTGAAGCTGGAATTGTTGTTACCAATAGAAAATTGAATCTAGAAAAATCTAGAATTAAGTTTGTAAAAGCAACATTAGAATTGTCTAATTTCTTATGGTTGAATAATGACACTCCACTTGAATTAGAAGAAAACGTAATACCAGATACTAATACACTTCTAGGTGTTGATAATGTGTTGCAGGTTTTAGATTTTTCTATGGATTCTTTACAAATCAATGAGCATCCAAAAATGATTTCTTTAGACTTAAAATATCAACAATTAGAAGTTGAGAAGAAGTTAAAGGCTAATAAACTATTACCTCAAATAGACCTGCAGTATAACTTTTTATCTGAAGATCCTGATTTGATTAATTCCTTTACCCAAAGTCAGTTTAAAGGTTCTTTACGTGTGAATTTCCCTTTGTTTCTAAGAAAAGAACGAGGAGATTTAAAACTAGCTAAGTTGAAGTTACAAGATGTTGATTTTGAAAGAAAAGCAACTCGTTTGTCATTAGGTAATAAAATTGATGCAATCAGTCAAGAAATAAACTCATTCCGTTTACAAAATGATTATACAATCAGTATGGTTGATGATTATTCTAAGTTACTAAAAGCTGAAGAGCGTAAATTTCAAGTTGGTGAATCCTCTATATTCCTTGTTAATTCTCGTGAATCAAAATTAATTGACTCAAGATTGAAAGCAATTGAATTAGAGAATAAATTATTCCTCTCTAAAGCTAACTTGGTAAATATCTTGGCTTTAATTGAGTAATTTAATCCTCATCATCTAGTTCAAAAAAATCATTAACTGGAGTTTCAAAAAGAGCAGAAAGTTTCAAAGCTAACACTGAACTGGGAACATATCTCCCCTTCTCTATTGAATTGATGGTTTGTCTAGAAACACCAATCTTTTTTGCTACATCATCTTGAGTAAGATTCTTGATAGCACGCTGAACTTTTAAGGTGTTTTTCATCTTAGTTTACTTACTCTTTTTAATTGATAAAAAACCATTAATTGAACAACTAACATATAGAATAATACTTGAAAATAATCGAAACCTTCCAATTGTTCATTTGAGTCAAAAAGTAATCCAACTCCATAATTAATAAAGGGTTGAACTAATGAATATAACACAACTAATACAAAACCTAATCTATAAGACTGAGCACGTAAACTATCTATATATTCATCTTCAACTTTATCTTTAGAGATTGAAATCATTAACATTCCTAATAATAAAATACCCGATAATAAAGGTTTTACCCAATCTGGTTCTTCTATAAATTTTTTAAGAATCATCAACCCAAAAGTGATGAATGTTATGAAATAACCTACTTTCTTAAACTTATGAGGAAGCTGAAACTTATTTAACTTTTCTAACTTGGTAATTTCACCTTCACAAATTGTTTCTTTCGACATGTTTAAAATATTTTACAAATTGACAAATTAACTTTATATAATGAAAAATATACTTTACATTTTGTAATCTACAAAATAGAATTAGAAATAATTTTCTAATTTTAAATCAACAATCAATTAAAACTTTATAATAATGACTACAAATGCTAACAAACCAAATGCATTTTTTTGGGTAATCTCAATTATAGCAATAATCTGGAATCTTATGGGTGTCTCTGCTTATTTAATGCAAGCCTACAAAACAGATTCTTTCAAAGCAATGTATACTGAAGAACAGTTAGAAATTATTACCAATATGCCTGCATGGGCAACTGCTGCTTTTGCAATTTCAGTTTTTGGTGGTGCTTTAGGAAGTTTATTACTAATCTTAAAAAAGAGATTAGCAAACATTGTTCTATCCTTATCTTTTATCGGAATTATAGTACAATTCGTTTATAATTTCTTTATTGCTAATTCTATGGAAGTTTATGGCCCCGGAGCTTTAATTATGCCCGTATTAACAATCTCTTTCGGTTTATTCTTCGTAACTTATTCTAAAAAATGCATTCGAAAAGGTTGGTTATCCTAATTAAAATCTAAAGTCAAAATTAAAAGCACCTTTAGGTGCTTTTTTTATTCAAACATTATTGCTAAAAACTCTGCAACACAAGCTGGTTTGTCAACTCCTTTAATTTCTATTGTACAAGAAAATGTAATTTTAATACCACCCAATTGATCTTCTATGTTTTTAATAGATGATACCATTCTTAACTCACTATTCACAGCAACTGGGTTTGGAAAACGAACTTTATTCAATCCATAATTGAATCCCATTTTTACAGAATCTATCTGAATTAAATCTTCTAACATTTTAGAAATCATTGCCAAAGACATGAAACCGTGAGCAATCGTTGTTTTAAATGGCGACTCTTTTTTTGCTCTTTCAACATCGACATGAACCCATTGTTTGTCTAAGGTTGCATTGGCAAAATCATTAATCATTTCTTGAGTAATTGAAAACCAATCTGCAGTTGGAAGTTCTTTTCCTTTCATGGTTTTGAACTCAGTTAAGTTTTTGAAATGTACTTTTTCCATGGTTCTTTTATTTTGAAGGTTTACTCTGTAAGCTATCTACAAAAGCCTTCATTCTAGATCTAATTTCTGGTTGCCACCATAATTGTGCTGCTTGCTGTAAATCTTTTTTAGGATCAGTTTCTAGTTTATTTAACCAATCTTGACGCAATTTTGCTTTGGTATTCTTAAAAATGTCTTGATGGAATGAAATATATTTTTGCATTTGTTTTTCTGCTCTTGGCAAAACTTCATCTAAAGCTACAGCTTCGTTTATCAATCCAACTTGTAAAGCTTCATCAACTTTTAATAATTTTCCTGACAAGATATATTCGTGTGCTTTTCCAGTTCCAATCCAAAAAGCATAAGCATCTGTTAAGTTTTTAGAAATTCGGATATTGACAGCTACTTCATTCAATCCAATGGTATACTTCTCCCCTTTTGCCATAACTCGATAATCACATGCAATTGCCATAACACATCCACCAGCTGGAGAATATCCTGTTAATGCTGCAATTAAGGGTTTTTTAAAGGAGATCATATCAATAAACATTCCTCCAAAGTCTGCAAAGAATTCTGCAATTTGTTCTTTATCATACGAATACAATTCTATCACATCCAAACCTGCAGTAAAGAAATTTGGAATTCCAGTTAAAATAACTCCTTTCACAGAATTGTCACTAGAAAAATCATTCATGGCAGTTCTAATTTCAAGTACCATTTCATGGTTAATTGCATTTACTTTTCCTCTTTTTAATTGTAGAATTGAATATTGGTCTTTCTTTATAATTTCAATTGTATTCATAGTTATTTATACTTTCTAAACAAATCTTCTTTAACTTTTGGTAATTCAAAATGAAATACAACTGCTAAAATTCGAATGATAATAACTGTAAACATTCCTAAGACAAATGGAATCCAAGTTACACCTGTATAGTTAGACACTAAAATATACACGATACCTCCAAACATGCAGGCTGAAGCGTATATTTCTTTTTTAAATATCAAGGGGACTTTGTTTGTTAAAACATCTCTAATAACACCTCCAAAAACTGCAGAGACCATTCCCATTATTAAGGCTACAGTGATTGGTAAATCATATCGTAATCCTTTTTGCAAACCTAATACAGTAAATACTCCAATTCCAATAGTGTCAAATAAAAACAATGTCTTGGCTAAAGGAGCAATTTTACTTCTAAATAATAAGGTGAAAATTACCGCTGCAAGAATAGTCCAGATATAATTTAAATCACCAATCCAGTTAATTGGATGTGCATTAATGAGAACATCTCGTAACATTCCGCCGCCAACTGCAGTTACGAAAGCAATGATAATTACTCCAAATAAATCAAATTTCTTTTTTGATGCAACTAAAGCTCCACTGATAGCAAAAGCAAATGTTCCCACCAAATCAAGTGTGTAAATAATACTCATTATAAAGAAGTTTCTGAAAACTTAATATTCAGTTCTTTCTGTATTTCATGAACTCTCTGAATTTCATTCGGAAGCACAAATGCAATGGAAACTCCAGATTTTCCTGCCCTAGCAGTTCTTCCACTTCTATGTGTATAATATTCAAGCTTTTCAGGTAATTGATGGTGAATAACAAAAGACAATCCACTTACATCAATTCCTCTAGCTGAAACATCTGTAGATATTAAATATTGTAAACTTTCATTTTTAAAAGCTCTCATTACTTTATCACGTTCTTTTTGTTGCATGTCACCTTCTAACGCTGCCACTGAAAAACCTTCATCTAGCAATTGTTTTGATAAGTTTTGAGTTCCTGCTTTGGTTCTGCAAAAAATAATTCCACGATCCTTACCTCTTTGATCTAAAAACTTGATAATAGTATCCGTTTTATCTTTTATAGATGTTCTCACAAAATGATGACGAATATTAGCATTCACCAATGAATTTCGATTGATTTCTACTCTAGAAGCATTCGGATTCATGTAGGTTTTGATAATTCTCTGAATTTCTTCTGGCATCGTTGCAGAAAACAACCAAGTATTTCTTTCTCCAGATGTATACTTCAAAATACGATTCAAATCTTGTTTAAAACCCATACTCAACATTTCGTCTGCTTCGTCTAGAACTAGTGTATGTATGTTTTTTAAATCGATACTTCCACGTTCTATTAAATCGATTAATCTACCTGGAGTAGCCACAACAATATGAGTGGTTCTTTTTAAATTATTGATTTGTCGATCTATCTTTTCACCTCCATAAACAGCTTCTACAAAAATTTTATGATCGTGGTATTTTGTAAATTTAAATAGTTGCTTTTTAATTTGTTGCACCAGTTCTCTTGTTGGAGATAAAATTAAGGCTTGAATTGCATCTTTTTTTGTATCAATATGATTTAAAATTGGCAAACCAAAAGCAGCTGTTTTTCCAGTACCTGTTTGAGCTAACCCAATAAAATCTGTCTTATTTTCCAATAAAAGAGGTATTGTTCTTTTCTGAATTTCAGATGGGTTTACTATTCCTAATTCTTTGATTGATTTGATAAAATCTTGTTGAATTCCTAAAGTTTTAAATTCGCTCATTTTGGTTTGTTTCAGTTGACAAAGGTACAGTTATTTCAAAGCTAAAACCTCTAAAATTTCACCAGTAATTCTCTTAGGTCGTAAGGTTTTAGAATCTACCAAACACCAATTGGTTTTCACTTTTACAAGCAAAGATTCATTTTTATAAAATTCAACATGTCTAATTGATTTTATACCAGCAGTTTGACCTACCCAAGTAGAAACAGTTATTGTATCATTTAAAGTAGCTTGTCCAGAATAATCCAATTCGTGTCGTAAAACCACCCAAACATAAGCAGAAGTATCATATCCTTCTTTGAGTTTGCTCCAATGTAAATTGGCTACATCTTGAACCCATTGTAAATATATTACATTGTTTACATGACCTAATTCATCAATATGATTTTCATCAACCAGAATAGATGTCGTGAACTTATTTTCCATAAAACAAACTTAATCAAAAATGATGAGAGTTAAGATTCCCATAAATAGACTTCAGACAGACAGAAACAACAATAATTCTTAGGATATTTGCCATTCTTATGACAGAAATAGCCAACGATTTAGGCACACAAAGTATCTCCAAACTCTTAATAAAACAAGCTGTTCCAGGTTCTATCGGAATATTGGTGATGTCAATAAATATGATTGTTGATACAATTTTTGTAGGTCAATGGATTGGAGTTTTAGCGATTGCATCTGTAACAGTTGTTTTACCTATTGTATTTTTAATTTCTTCTTTAGGAATGGGAATTGGAATTGGTGGTAGTTCTATCATTTCAAGAGCTTTAGGAGCAAACAAGTATGTCAAAGCATTTCTAGTTTTTGGAAATCAAATTTCTATGACCATAGCATTGTCTGTTTTCTTTGTGTTAGTAAGTACGTATTTCTGTACGTTTTTATTGACCTTATTCGGTGCTAATGGAGATATTTTAGCTCCAGCAACAGAATATTTTCACGTGGTTTTGTACGGAGTTCCATTTTTAGCATTTGCAATGATGGGAAATCCGGTAATTAGAGCAGAGGAAAAACCAAAGTTTGCCATGTATGCAATGATTATTCCTGCAATTGCTAATATTGTATTGGATATAATTTTTATCAAAGTTTTAGATCTGGGAATGTTTGGTGCTGGTTTGGCAACATCAATTTCTTATGCATCATGTGGTCTGTTTATACTTGGTTTTTTCTTGTCAAAGAAAAGCGAATTACAAATCATTCCGAAATTCTTTAAACTACGACAAAAGATTGTTCGAGAAATTGTAAAATTAGGAGGTGTTACCGTTGCAAGACAAGGAACCATAAGTATTTTAATGATTGTTTTAAATGCTTCTTTGTTTACCTATGGTGGTGAAGTTGCCATTGCTGTTTACGGAATTATTAATAGAGTAATGATGTTTGCTTTGTTTCCTGTTTTAGGAGTTACTCAAGGATTTTTACCTGTTGCAGGTTACAATTATGGAGCTAAAGATTGGTCTCGAGTAAAAGAATCTATCAAAGTTGCTATTAAATACGGAACTTTAGTAGCTTCTGTAATTTTTATTGGAATTTTAACCTTCCCAAGAGCAATATCGAGTGTTTTTACAGAGAATCAAGAATTGATATCTCAAACTCCGAATGCTTTGTTGTTGGTGTTTTTAGCAACTCCAGTAATTACAACTCAATTGGTAGGTTCAGCTTATTTTCAAGCGGCAGGAAAAGCAGTTCCAGCTTTAATTTTAACCTTATTAAAACAAGGAATCTTCTTAATTCCTTTGGTGTATATTCTGCCTAAATTTTTTGGCTTAAATGGAATTTGGTGGTCATTCCCTATTGCTGACATCTTAGCTACAATTGTTACTTTACTTTTCTTACAAAGAGAAATCAAAAGAAACCTTCAGTAAGAATTTTGAACCATTTACTTTCTTATTAAAAAACGATAACTTCGTTAACTCTAGATATAAAAAAGTTAAATTTTGAATATCAACTAAGCTGTAATGCATCTAAAAAACTATTAAATGATAAAGTTCTATAGAAAAATTCGCCAAAACTTATTGATGGAAAATAAAACTGGAAAGTATTTTAAATATGCAGTTGGAGAAATTGTACTTGTTGTTATCGGAATTTTAATTGCATTACAAATAAACACCTCAAGTCAACAAAAAACCAATAGAGATCATATTGAAAATATCCTAAAAAGCGTGTATTATAATTTGGAAAGCGATATGGCAGATCCAATTAACAGATACATTGGATTCTGCGAATTCAAAGATTCATTAAATAATTTGCTTCTTACCCAAGATTTATCCTTTAAAGACTATGAATTAAGTGGTCAAGGGTCTAGAGGTTTAGGACGTTTATTGACGTATGAAATAGAACCCTTCCAGTTCGAAGATCAAGCTTATGAAAGATTGTTGGCTAATATGGAAATTATACCGGAAGAATATATGCCCATAGTTGAGACGCTACAAGATGTTTATAGCAAAGAAGTACCTGTTGTAAATGAAGTTGCCATCGAAATAAAATCGTTTGTTGACGAGATTGAAGACAAGTATCAAACAAATTTTGATTGGTATTCAAATACAGATGATTTACATATTAAACAAAAGATAGATTACATGCTTAGGAACCCAAAACATTTAAACGATGTTAAAATGCATCAATATATAGTAGATCATTTATTAGGTCATCTGAATACTTTAAGGACCAATGTTTCTATAGCTTACAGTAAAATTTATGATGAATTAATGTTCAATGAACCTTTTTCAGAAATTACTGACCGTTTTTACTTTCCCACAGAAGATGAGCTTGATAAATATGCCGGAAATTATATACTTACAGATAATCCCTCTAATGTAATGCAATTTTCACCTAAAAAGTATTACTTAACACTTGTGAGTAATGGATATAGATTAAAATTAATTAAGATAGGTGACAATAAATTTGCTGCTTCAATTGATACTAAAGGTACTTATATTGAATTTATAGAAAACAAAAATGGACTTATTAATGCTTTTAATCTAAACAGAATAATTGAAAAAGACACTATCTCAAGTAGCTATAAAAAAATTGATCAACGATAAAAACAATGGCTATAATTGTTGTCGAATTTAGCTTTTGTGAATTTCTATTTAAAGACTAATAAATAAAAATTACAGCAAACTTTCCCCATTTAAATTCGTTGTCAAAATATCACTAAATAAATCAAAGAATGGTCGTAATGCTCGATAACTATCGTTTACTTGATCTGTGAAATCTATAGATAATACCTCTTTGTCTGTAAAATTCTTAACAGCGATGAATCCTTTTTTACGTAACAAATCAACATCTGGGTGTTCTTTATCAAATCCTCTTGGAGTAGTTTTAAGTTCACTAAAACTCTCAAATTTTCCGCCAAAGAGTTTTTTATAATTTGATTCGTTTAAAATATCTCTTATTTCAGAAGCATCTTGTTCAATCTCTTTTCGAATTCTGAATAAATCATCTTTATTAGGTTCCCAAAATCCACCAGCTAAAAATGATTCTCCTGGATGTATTCTTAAAAAATATCCACCACGTAGTTCTTTTCCTAATCGTGAATAAGAATTGGCAAAATGAGGTTTATAAGGAGTTTTATCATGTGAAAAACGAACATCTCTGTAAATACGCATCATTTTCGATTTTTCTATCTCATCATGCATTTGTAACTTTTGGTGAATATCTGCAAAAACAGCTTTCACATTTTGCTGTGCTTCTGTATATCTTGGTTTGTTCTCTGCAAACCAATCTCGATTGTTGTTTTTTTGTAAATCTTTTAGAAACTGAAAGCTAGTTTTAGAAAATTGCATTTGATAAATTTTAAATGCTCAAGTTACGAAAATTGACCTTATTTTTACTTCAATGAATTTAACCCAACAACGCTATCAAGGTTATTACAATACTCCTTTTTTATGGAAGGAAAAGCTTTTAAATCTTCAACAATTTAATTTTGAGGAATCTAATTCAAAAATAGCTACTAAAATCCCAGATACGATTCGCTTAGGTAATTATGTTGAGCAACTAGTTTTTTATCAACTTGAACAAGATGAAAACCTTCAACTGCTTACTAAAAACAAACAAGTGTTTTCTAATAAAATTACTTTGGGAGAAATTGATTGTCTTTTGCTACAAGGAAATCAACCTATTCACTTAGAAATTGCATATAAGTTTTACTTGTATGATGTTTCTGTTGGCAATACTTTTTTGGAACACTGGATTGGTCCGAATAGAAGAGATAGTTTGTTGTTAAAACTCAAGAAGGTAAAAGAGAAACAGTTTCCTCTACTCTATTCTAAGGAATGTAAAGATCTTCTAGAGCAATTAGAATTAGATATAAATTCTATTCAACAAAAAACATTCTTTAAAGCTCAATTGTATGTTCCTTATCAAAATGAAATCAATTTTGAGCATCTAAATAATCAGTGTGTTCAAGGGTTTTATGTGAACTCTCATCAATTGAAGGAGTTTTCTGATTGTAAGTTTTACATACCAATAAAGTTAGATTGGATTATTGAACCTCATTCAAATGTTTCTTGGTTATCTTTTGAAGATAGTAGTAAAAGAATTCTTGAGTTTCATGAACAGAAATCTGCTCCTTTGTGCTGGATGAAAAAACCTAACGGACAGATTCATAAGTTATGTATTGTTTGGTGGTAATTATTAAAGTATTGTTAATTAAATATTTAATTTTATATAATCGTATATGATATACTATATTACTCGTACATAAAAAAGCATGGCATTAAAGGGTCAAAAAAGCCAACTCGTCACGAAGATGGAGATCTAACTTATAAACTTGCTTTAGCTCAAGGTCATAAATTGGTTTATAATATGGATGATCAACAAACTAACGGAGAATATCATACAGCTTGGAGAAAAAGCGCCATTGAAGGTAAGAATAACGGAAACAATGCTGAAAACAAAAAGCTGTATAAGAAAGACTATAATTCTGCAATTTTTCCTGCAGTTTTTAGAGGATTAGGAAAACATACTAACAAAAGAAAAAGATTAGAAGGTCTTCATAAGATGAGTTCATTTAGCTATGTTGTAAAAGATACTCCTGGTTGTAAGGAAGGTAGAAAGTATTGGAATCAAAGAAATGAACGAATGGCTAAAAATATTGCAACTCAAGTTTTAGAAGCAACTCATAAAAGAAATGTTGTAATCGTTGGTGCTTCTCATTTGATAGGATTAGAAAAGGAATTGAAAGAGAAATACCCAAACTTAAAAGTTAGATTGGCAAATGATTAAGCTTTCTAAATTGTTTGCTTTAGAACCCATCTTTTAGATGGGTTTTTACTTTTCTCTGCCTTTTAAGACTTCTACAACATCATTCAACTTAAATCCTTTTATTTGAAGTAGCATTAGATAATGAAATAATAAATCGGCACTTTCATTTAAGAACAGTTCATCGTTATTGTCTTTAGCCTCAATAACAACTTCTACGGCTTCTTCTCCTACCTTTTGAGCCACTTTATTGATCCCTTTTTTAAATAAACTTGCCACATAGGATTTAGAAGCATCAGCGTCTTCAATACGATTGGTGATTGTATTTTCTAACTTAGAGATAAAACCATAAGATTCTGTATTAGACTCATTCCAGCAAGTATCTGAACCTTTATGACAAGTTGGACCAATAGGATTCACTTGAACCAACAACGTGTCATTGTCACAATCTAATTTTAAATCGACTAATTCTAAAAAGTTACCACTCTCCTCGCCTTTTGTCCACAAACGATTTTTGGTCCTGCTAAAGAACGTTACTTTTTTAGTTTCTTGTGTTTTATCAAAGGCTTCTTGGTTCATATAACCCAACATCAAAACATTTTTTGTTATTGCATCTTGAATGATTGCTGGCACTAAACCATCTGAGTTTTTATTGAAGTTTATGTTCATAATTTTTATTTATCATTCCTGCTAAGTCTGGAATCTAATTTATGAGATGCTGAATGAAGTTCAGCATGCGACTAAAGTCGCACCTCTATATTATTATTTTTCAATTCTTGTTTTAAGTCTGGAATTGGAATTTCACCAAAATGAAAAACACTTGCTGCCAATGCTGCATCAGATTTTCCTTGTGTGAATGTATCCACAAAATGTTGCAAAGAACCTGCTCCACCTGAAGCAATAATTGGAATATTTATTAAGTCTGATAATTTAGCTAAAGCCTCATTGGCAAATCCTGCTTTGGTTCCGTCATGATTCATGGATGTAAATAAAATTTCTCCAGCTCCACGTTCTTCAACTTCTTTAGCCCATTCAAATAAATCCAATTCAGTAGGAATTGTTCCTCCTGCTAAATGCACAAACCATTTTTCATCAATTTGTTTTGCATCAATGGCAACAACTATACACTGACTTCCAAATTTTTGTGACAATTCATTTATTAACTCAGGTCTTTTCACTGCAGAAGAATTGATTGAAACTTTGTCTGCACCACAATGCAATAAATCATCAACATCTTCAATTGATGAGATTCCTCCACCAACTGTAAATGGAATATTTACTTGTTCTGCAACACATAAAACCATATCATACATCGTTCTTCTTCTTTCTTGAGTTGCAGAAATATCTAGAAACACCAATTCATCTGCTCCTACTTCAGCATATTGTTTTGCCAATTCTACAGGATCTCCAGCATCTCTTAAATTCACAAAATTGACACCTTTAACAGTACGTCCGTTTTTGATATCTAGACAGGGTATAATTCTCTTTGTTAACATGACTTTTGTTATTCCCGTGAAAACGGGAATCTATTTATTTTATATGGATTCCGCATCATGTGCGGAATGACATTAATGATTAATTATATAATTTTCTAGTTGTTTTAAACTGATTCTGTTTTCATAAATCGCTTTTCCAAGAATCACACCTTCACAACCTAAATCAGATAATTGTGGAATCTCATCAAACATTGATATCCCTCCAGAAGCAATTAGTTTAATTTCTGAGGATTCTTTTAAAATTCTTTTATATAAACTAAAAGAAGGTCCTTCAAGCATTCCATCTTTAGAAATATCTGTACAAATAACATAATCAATCCCTTTTGATTGATAGCTTTTTATAAATGGTATCACTTTTAAATCGCTTTCCTCTTGCCAACCACTTACTGCAATTTTTTCGTTGATACAATCAGCTCCTAAAATGATTTTATCTGCTCCAAATTTTGATATCCAACTTTCAAAAACAGTTGAGTTTTTAACAGCTATACTTCCTCCTGTAATTTGATTTGCTCCAGAGACAAAGGCAATTCGTAAATCTTCATCAGATTTTAATCCACCACCAAAATCAATTTTTAAGTTTGTTTTTGAAGCAATTTGCTCCAAAACTTTATAATTCACAATATGGCTTGCTTTCGCTCCGTCTAAATCGACAACATGCAAATACTGAATTCCAGCATCTTCAAATTCTTTTGCAACTTCTAAAGGATTCTCGTTGTATATTTTCTTAGTGTCGTAATCACCTTTGGTGAGTCGTACACACTTTCCTTCAATAATATCTATGGCTGGGATAATACGCATACTATAAGTTTAAAAAGTTTTGTAAGATTTTTTCTCCAGATTTCCCACTTTTTTCTGGGTGAAACTGAACTCCATAAAAATTATCTTTCTGTAAAGCTGAAGCATAAGAAATCTCATAATCTGTTGTTGCAATAGAATATTCATTTTCTTCAGCGTAATAACTGTGAACTAAATACATATAGTCTTTATCTGAGATTCCTTCAAATAGTTTTGATTGTAATTTTGTAATCGTATTCCATCCCATTTGTGGAACTTTTACTTTGTTTGAAAAACGTTTTACATCTACATCAAAAATTTCCAATCCCTTTGTATTTCCTTCTTCAGTTTTGTTACACATTAATTGCATTCCTAAACAAATTCCTAAAACTGGTTGTTTCAATTGAGGAATCATACTATCTAGTTTAGATTCTTTCAACATTTTCATTGCAGAACTAGCTTCACCAACACCAGGAAAAATAACTTTATCAGCCACTTTGATCTCTTCTGGATTATTAGATAAAACAGCATCAATACCCAATCTCTTGAAAGCAAACTGAATGCTTTTAATATTTCCTGCTCCGTAATTAATAATGACTAATTTCATTTTAATATTCGATATTAAATATTTGATATTAGAAGTTATTTTGATATTAAAAACGCACTTCTTCTATCTAAAAGCCTAATTTTTATAGCATTCCTTTTGTAGATGGTAAAATCATTCTTTCAACATCACGCTTTACAGCCATTTTAATCGCTTTTGCAAATGCTTTAAAAATAGCTTCTATCTTGTGATGCTCATTGGTTCCTTCTGATTTAATATTCAAATTGCATTTCGCTCCGTCTGTAAATGATTTAAAAAAATGAAAGAACATTTCAGTTGGCATTTTACCAACCATTTCTCGTTTAAAATCTGCTTCCCAAACTAACCAGTTACGTCCACCAAAATCAATGGCAGCTTGTGCTAAACAATCATCCATTGGCAAACAGAATCCATAACGTTCTATTCCCAATTTATTCCCTAAAGTTTCTGCAAACACTTCTCCTAAAGCAATAGCTGTATCTTCAATCGTGTGGTGCTCATCAACTTCTAAATCACCATCAACTTTTAAAAACAAATCTAATTGTCCGTGACGAGCAATTTGATCTAACATGTGATCAAAAAAAGAAATTCCAGTAGAAATATCACTTTTACCAGTTCCATCTAAATTTAAATGGATTTGAATCTTAGTTTCATTGGTATTTCTTACAATGCTTCCTGTTCTATCTTGAACTTTTAAAAACTGATAAATTTCCTCCCAATCATTACTTTCTAAAGCAATGTAATCTTGTAAATCATCTTTTGTAACGGTTAACTCATCTTCACCTTCAGTATTGTTATCATTGATAAAAATTCCTTTTCCTCCTAGATTTTTTGCCAATTCAATATCTGTCATACGATCACCAATCACAAAAGAATTTGCTAAATCATATTCCTGAGAAAAGTATTGAGTCAATAATCCTGTTTTTGGTTTACGTGTTGTTGCGTTGTCTTTAGCAAACGTTCTGTCGATGATTTGCTCTTTAAAAACGATTCCTTCTTGTTCAAAAGTTTTGATAAGGAAATTATGAACTGGCCAGAATGTATCTTCTGGAAAACTTTCAGTTCCTAAGCCATCTTGATTGGTTACCATAACCAATTCGAAGTCTAATTCTTTAGCTATTTTCCCTAAATATTGAAATACTTTTGGATAGAATTCTAATTTCTCAAAACTATCTAATTGATAATCTACAGGGGGTTCTATTGCTAAAGTTCCGTCTCTATCTATAAATAAAACTTTCTTCATAACTTGTTATGAATCCTGAATTTATTTCAGGATATTTTTAATGTTTCTAAATCTGGATTGGTTTCTTTAATTAAATTCTATTTCCATTCTTTCCTCCAATTTTTCAATTGAGCTTCTCTTTTCTTGGCTTTCTTTTTTGAATCGAACTCTTCTAAATGTATCAAATCATAAATATTATACTTCTTTGTAAATAAAGCACCTTGACCTTTTTTGTGTTGCTCAATTCTTCTGTTTATGTTGTCGGTGTAACCAATATAGGTAACTGTCCTATTTTTTTTTGATAGTATATAACAATAATAATTTTGTTCCATGTTTTTTATTTCCTGAAACAAGTTCAGGATTTCGAAATTATTGAAAGAACTTTCAATAATTTCTCATTCTCTTTTTTTGTACCCACTGTAAAACGCAAACAGTTATCACATAAGATTTGATTGCTTCTATTACGAACTACAATTCCTTGTTTTACTAATTGATTATATCGTTTGTTAGCATCATCAACCTTTAACAATAAAAAGTTAGCATCTGAAGGATATACTTTATCAACTAGATCAATTTCTCGAAGCTTATTGCTTAGTTGTTTTCTTTCTGAGATAATTTCATGAATCTCTTGATTCACTTTTTCTTGTTTTCTAATTCTATCAATTGCTGCATCTTGTGTTAATTGATTGACATTGTAAGGAGGTTTTATCTTATTCAAGATTGAAATAATCTCTTCCGATGCATAACAAATTCCTAAACGAATACCTGCTAATCCGTAAGCTTTAGATAGGGTTTGTATAACGATTAAATTTGGAAATTCATTCAATCGAGATAACCAGCTTTCTTCTTCAGAAAAATCTATATAAGCTTCATCAATCACAACAATTCCTTGAAACTCTTTAATTAGCTTTTCAACTAAATCTGCATCAAAACTATTGGCAGTTGGATTATTTGGTGAACAAATGAATAAAATCTTAGCTTGTAGATTGTAAAAATCTAATATTTCATTAACATTAGGCTGAAAATCTTCTGTTAAAGGAATTTCTTTCAATCTAACATCATTAGTATTTGCCAATACTTTATACATACCGTATGTTGGTGGTAATGCAATTACTGCATCTTGTTTTGGTTCACAAAACACTCGAAAAATTAAATCTAATACTTCATCACTTCCATTTCCTAAAAGAATTTGATTTTTAGAAATTCCTTTAATTTTAGATAATTCTTCTTTAACTAAATTCTGTTGTGGATCTGGATAACGATTCAAGCCCGTATCAAAAGGATTTTCATTGGCATCGATAAAAACCATATCAGAGTTAGCATCCTTAAATTCATCTCTTGCAGAAGAATAAGGTTGTAAAGACTTAATGTTTTCTCTTACTAAATCTTGAATATTCATGATTCTAACTCTTTTAAACGAAGTGTTACTGCATTCTTGTGTGCTTGTAATCCTTCTGCTGCTGCCATTATCTCAATAGATTTCCCAATGTTTTGAATTCCTTCTTTAGAAATCTTTTGAAAGGTAATACTCTTAGTAAATGCATCTAAATTTACACCAGAATATGCTTTTGTATAACCATTGGTTGGCAATGTGTGATTTGTCCCTGAGGCATAATCTCCAGCACTTTCAGGAGTGTAATTTCCAATAAAAACAGAACCTGCATTGATGATTCTATCCACAAAGAAATCATCATCTTCGGTACAAACAATAAAGTGTTCGGGTCCGTATTCATTAATTAAAGCTAATGCCTCTCTTTTATTTTCAACGAGAATAGATTTTGAATTTTCAATGGCTTTTATTGCAATATCTTTTCTTTGTAACTCAGGAAGCTGTTTTTCAATTTCGCTTGCAACAGATTGAATCAAATTCTTTGAAGTAGAAACTAAAATTACTTGACTATCAACTCCATGTTCTGCTTGACTTAACAAATCTGAAGCCACAAACGCTGCATTGGCAGTATCATCTGCCATTACTAACAATTCACTTGGTCCAGCAGGCATATCAATCGCAACTCCGTGTTTCGTCGCTAACTGTTTTGCAACCGTTACAAATTGATTTCCGGGTCCGAATATTTTATATACATCTGGAATTGTTTCTGTTCCAAAAGTCATGGCTGCAATGGCTTGAATTCCGCCAACTTTAAAAATTTTCGTCACACCACATAAATCTGCTGTGTACAAAATTTCATCTACTATTTTTCCTTCAGAGTTTGGTGGAGAACACAATACAATCTCTTTTGAACCTGCAATTTTAGCAGGAACTGCTAACATTAAAACGGTTGAAAATAACGGTGCGGTTCCACCAGGAATGTACAATCCTACTTTTTCAATCGGTCTTTTTTCTTGCCAACACTCTACACCTGGTGTGGTTTCTAGAAAAACCATGTCTGTACTTTGTGCTTCATGAAATAGTTCAATATTTCTTTTAGCAACTCTAATTGCAGAGGCTAATTCACTTGAAACATTATTAATAGCTTCTTTAATTTCACTTTTAGAAACTTGAATCGTCGTAGTTTCAACTTTATCAAATTGTAAGGTAAATTCTTGAACAGCTGAGTTTCCTCGCTCTTCAACAGCCGTAAAAATTTTATTTACAATACCTTCTATGTCATCAACTGTCTTAGTGGGTCTTTTTAAAATCTCAGACCAATCTTCTTTATTTGGATATTCTATTGTTTTCATTGATACACTTGTTAATCAATCCTGAACTAGTTTCAGGATATTTCGTACTTCTTTTATACTGAATCAAGTTCAGCATGGTTTAGCTTCGCTAAACCACCATTTTTTCAATTGGAAATACCAAAATTCCTTCGGCTCCTTTTTCTTTCAATTCGTCTATAATATACCAAAATTTGTTTTTAGGTATCACAGAATGCACAGAACTCCAACCTTCTTGACTTAAAGGCAAAACTGTTGGACTTCTCATACCTGGTAATACTTCTATAATATCTTTTAATTTGTCATTCGGAGCATTTAACAATACATATTTAGAATTTCTTCCTTTTAAAACAGACTGAATTCTAAATTGTAATTTGTCTAAAATTGCTTGTGCTTCTACTGAAATGGTAGGAGAAACTGCTAAAACAGCTTCTGATTTCATGAGAACTTCTACTTCTTTTAAATTGTTTTTAAACAACGTGCTTCCAGAAGAAACAATATCACAAATTCCATCTGCCAAACCAATATTTGGAGCAATTTCTACAGAACCATTGATAATGTGAATGTCTGGATTGATTCCTTTTTCATTCAAGTATTTTTTTACAGTATTTGGATAGGATGTTGCAATACGTTTGTTGGCAAAATAGTCCATTCCAGTATAGTCTTGATTTTTAGGAACTGCTAAAGACACTTTGCATTTAGAGAACCCTAAACGCTCTGTAAACTGAATATCGGCTCCTTTTTCTACCAATACATTTTCTCCAATAATGGCAATATCTACCACACCATCTCTAAGGTATTGTGGAATATCTCCGTTTCGTAAATAAAACACTTCTAATGGAAAGTTTCTAGAAGATGCTTTGAGTTGATCTTTTCCATTGTCAATTGAGATTCCACAATCTTTGATGATACGTAAAGAATCTTCATTGAGTCTTCCTGATTTCTGAATGGCAATTTTTAGTTTAGTCATTTCAATTTATTTGTTTGTTACTTTCATTTCTTCTCTGCTCAATGACCAAGCAGAATATAAAAACCCGCTTGATTGTCTCAAACGGGTTTTTAAATATGTTGATTTTATTCAATACATTTTTACTTCGTCTAAGGCGAATTGTAAAAATGATGATGATGTTTTTGAATAAAAGTCATGTCTGTTTTTGTTCTTAACAAAGTTTGCGAATAAATTTTTACTTATGCAAGGAATGAAACCAAAAAAAATGTGAAAAAACCAAAAGGAAACCTATGTTAACAATTCTTGAAAATTTTCTATAACTAAATACTTGATTTTCTTGACTTTTGATATAAAAACTAATAACTTCGTTACCGTTTGCTATAAGTCATTAGAACAGACTCATATCATTAGAGTTGTGCGTAATTAAATGAAAAAAATACTTCTACTATTACTAATTATTCCGCAAAAAACCTCAAGAAAAATCTTGAGGTTTTTTTTATTGTAGATTCCCGCTTTCGCGAGAATGACAAAAAATTACGGTCTAAAAGAAATTTTACGCATACGTAAACTTTCTGGAGTGACTTCTAAGTATTCATCTACTTTGATGTATTCCATACATTCTTCTAAAGAGAAATTAATTTTAGGAGCAATTTTTACACTATCGTCTGTTCCAGAAGAACGGACGTTTGTTAATTTTTTTCCTTTGATTAAGTTCACACCCATATCTGTATCCTTGCTGTTTTCTCCAACCACTTGTCCGATATAAATATCTTGGTTCGGATCGATAAAGAAACGTCCTCTGTCTTGTAGTCTATCAATTGCATAGGCAGTTGCTTTTCCGGCTGCAGAAGAAACAATCGCTCCTTTGATATCTTCAGAGAATTCACCTTTAAACGGTCCGTATTCACTAAATCTATGGTTAATGATTGCTGTACCTGCTGTTGCTGTTAAAATCTTATTACGCAAACCTATCAATCCTCTAGAAGGAATGGTAAACTCTAAATGTTGTAAATCTCCTTTAGGTTCCATTACCAACAAGTCACCTTTTCTTAAAGACACTAAATTGATAGCTTTTGATGCTACATCTTCTGGAACATCTATTGTTAATGTTTCGTATGGCTCAGATTTTACACCATCAATTTCTTTAATAATTACTTGTGGCCTTCCTACTTGTAACTCATAACCTTCTCTTCGCATGGTTTCGATTAACACGGATAAATGCAAAACTCCACGTCCGAAAACATTGAATTTATCTTCAGAGTCTGTTGTATCTACTCGTAAAGCCAAATTCTTTTCCATCTCTTTGAACAAACGATCACGTAAGTGACGAGATGTGACAAATTTTCCTTCTTTACCAAAGAAAGGCGAATTGTTAATGGTAAACAACATACTCATCGTAGGTTGGTCTACTTCAATTCTTGGTAGTGCTTCAGGATTTTCTACATCAGCAATGGTATCACCAATTTCAAAACCTTCAATTCCAGTAATCGCACAAATATCTCCACTTCTTACTTTTGAAGTTTTGGCTTTTCCCATTCCTTCAAACACATGCAATTCTTTGATTCTTACTTTCTTTTGAGAACCATCTGCTTTCATCAACATATAATCTTTGTTCTCTTCTAAATCTCCTCTAAAAACACGTCCAATAGCAATTCTTCCTGTAAAAGAAGAGAAGTCTAAGGATGTGATTTGCATTTGTGGAGAACCTTCTCTGTATGGAGCTTCTGGAATCGATTCTAAAACTGCATCTAATAACGGAATAATATCTGTTGTAGGTTCTTGCCAATCTGTTGACATCCAACCGTTTTTAGCAGATCCGTAAATAGTTGTGAAATCTAATTGTTCTTCTGTAGCTTCTAAGGCAAACATTAAATCGAATACTTTTTCATGCACTAAATCTGGAGTACAGTTTTCTTTGTCTACTTTATTGACAACTACAATTGGAGTCAATCCTAATTCGATTGCTTTTCCTAAAACAAAACGGGTTTGAGGCATAGGTCCTTCAAAAGCATCTACTAGCAATAAAACTCCATCTGCCATTTTTAATACACGCTCTACTTCTCCACCAAAATCGGCGTGACCTGGTGTGTCAATTACATTGATTTTAACATCTTTATAGTTTACAGATACGTTCTTAGAAAGAATTGTAATTCCTCTTTCTCTTTCTAAATCGTTGTTGTCCAACAATAAATCTTTACGTTCTTTACGTTCGTCTAAGATTTTAGCTTGGTCAATGATTTTATCTACCAATGTAGTCTTACCGTGGTCTACGTGCGCAATAATGGCAATGTTTCTGATGGATTGCATGCTTTTTATTTTAAAGCTGCAAAAGTAGTATTAAAATTGGTTCAAGAGCTAAAGATTAGTCTTTAATTTCTTCAGGATCATCTTGAAAGGCACTTGGAAGTATATCTGGAATAAGTTTAATCAATAAAGGTAGCAATAATGCACCTCCTGGGAGCATAAAGACTGCAAAAGCAGGAATTGCTTTACAAATGTCTAACAATTGTATTTTGATTTTCTCTTTTTCTTCTTCATTCAAATGACTATGTGTTGATTTACGAATCAAAGTCATTGCTTCTTTGCTTTGTTGAAGCTCTTTGTGCAATCGCTTTTTATTTCTAGAAAGTAATTCTTTTACTTCTTCAACAGTATTCATGACAACTTTCTTCTTTTACGTTCTTCCTTGATTAATGTGAGCTCTCTTGATGTTTGTCCTGCCACAGAAGTATTTTCTTCTGCTCTTCTAATCAAATAAGGCATCACATCTTTAACAGGTCCGTAAGGTACGTATTTCGCTGTATTGTATCCAGCTTTGGCAAGATTAAAGCTAATATGATCACTCATTCCATACAATTGACCAAACCACAAATGTCCATCATTGGGTTCAATATTATATTTTTTAGCTAAATCCATCACTAAATAAGAACTTTCTTCATTATGAGTTCCAGCAAACAATGCCATATTTTTATGTTCCATCATATATTTTATGGCAGCATTGTAGTTATCATCAGTGGCTTGTTTGTCTTTACAAATAGGGGATTCATAGCCTTTTTCTGAAGCTCTTAATCTTTCCTTTTCCATGTAAGCACCTCGAACTACTTTCAAGCCAATATAAAATCCTTTTTGATGGGCTTTTTGATGTAATGATTTCAAATACTCCAATCGATCGTGACGATACATTTGTAGAGTATTAAATACTATAGCTTTTTCTTTATTGTATTTTTCCATCAAATCTTCAATTAAATTGTCTGCAGCATCTTGCATCCAGCTTTCTTCTGCGTCAATTAAAATTGGAACTTGATATGATGAAGCTTTATCACAAATGGTGTAAAAACGATATACCACACGTAACCACTCACTTTTCTCTTCTGTTGTGAGCTCTTTTTTTTCTGTGATTTTCTGATACAAAGCAAAACGACCTACTCCTGTTGGTTTGAAAACAACAAAAGGAACCGACTTTTTTTCTTTACAAAAGTCTAGATTTTTAAGTGTCTTATTCATTGTTAAGTCAAACTGATCTTCATTCTCCTTACCTTCTACAGAATAGTCTAAAACTGAATAGACATCTCTTTTGTACATTTTAGCAATGTTAGGAACACAATCATCTTCTGTAATTCCACCACAGAAATGATCAAAAACAGTAGAACGGATTAAACTTTCTACGGGTAAATTGGCTTTTAAGGCAAAATTGGCAATAACTTTACCAATTTTAACCATCGGTTCTTTTTGGATAAGTTTGAATAGAAAATAAGCTCTATCTAATTGTGCATTTGATTTTAAAGAAAATGCAATCTCAGTATTATCAAAGAGTTTCATCAATTGGTGTGTCAATAAACAAAGATAAATAGACCTACCAAATAATTCAATAATTTCTATTTAATTTGCATTGCCTTTAAAAACAACACTCAAATGATTCAAGCTCCTAGTTATCAGATTCGTTTTCAACAAGATGGATATGATGCTTTGCAAACACTGATTGAAAAAAATTCTTATTCATCAGTTTTTTTATTAGTAGATACCAATTCATTTGAGTTTTGCTACCCTAAATTCATACCTTTTTTTGAAGCTGATATTCCTTTTGAAGTGATAGAAATCGATCCGGGAGAAGAATTCAAGAACTTAGATACTTGCAAAGGAGTTTGGGAAGCTATGACTGACTTAGGTGCAGACAGAAGAAGTTTACTCATTACATTAGGTGGTGGAGTGATTACAGACTTGGGTGGTTTTGTTGCAGGAACTTACAAACGTGGAATTGATTTTGTCAATATTCCAACCAGTTTATTAAGTATGGTGGATGCGTCTGTAGGAGGCAAAACAGGAATAGATTTGGGTGTTTTAAAAAATCAAATAGGACTCTTTTTAAACCCAGAATTGGTTATCATTGATGAAGGGTTTTTAGACACATTACCAGAAAGAGAATTGCAATCTGGTTTGGCAGAAATCATAAAATATGGATTCACGTTTGATTCTAAACTTTTAGATGAAGTAAAAAACATTAAGTCATTTAAAAACAGTGATTTAATAAAAAAATCAATTGAAATAAAAAACAAGGTTGTATTAGAAGATCCTAAAGAAAAATCAATTCGTAAAGTATTGAATTTTGGTCATACGTTAGGACATGCAATTGAGTCTTTTTTTTTACAAAATCAAAACAAAGAAAACCTAACTCACGGTGAAGCAATTGCTATAGGAATGGTTTGCGAATCCTATCTATCATCTAAGGTTTGTAAGTTGCCTTTTGAGAAAGCATCATTTGTTAAAAAATATATTGAAAACCTTTATAAAAAGGTTCAAATTACAGATGAAGATATCCCAACAATTCTAGAATATTTAAAACACGATAAGAAAAATTCAGGAGGAAGGGTGAATTTTGTCTTATTGAATGATTTTGAACAATTTGAATTGGATTGTCAAGCTTCTAATGAGTTAATTCTAGAAAGTATCAATTTTTACAGAAACTAAATTACTTTAGCTACCACCGAACTGTAAATTTCTTCATAAACTGGAAGTATGTTTGCTAACGAGAAGTTCTTTGTATGTTCTTTTGCATTGTTCTTAAATTGATTTAAGGTAATGTCAGTTTCTAAAATTTTCAATCCATTCGCAGCCATATCTTCAACATTCTCTAAGTCGCTTAAAAACCCTGTTTTTCCTTGAATATTAACTTCTGGTATTCCACCGGTATTTGTTGATATTACTGGAGTTCCAGCTGCCATAGCTTCTAAAGCTGCCAAACCAAAACTCTCACTTTCTGAAGGCAATAAAAACAAATCTGAATAACATAAAATCTTATCAACCTCTTGACTATTTCCTAAAAAGAGAACTTTCTTTTTAATACCTAACTTTTTAGCCAATCTTTCTGCTTTGATTCTATCAGGACCTTCACCCACCATTAATAATTTAGAAGGAATGGTTCTTTGTACAATTTCAAACACTCGAATCACGTCTTCAACTCTTTTTACAGGTCTAAAATTAGAAATATGAGTCAAGATTCTTTCTCCTTCAGAAGCTAATGCTGCTCTTTGACACTCTTCTTTACTAGCCTCTTCGTACTTTATGGTATCAATAAAGTTGTAAACAACTTTAATATCTTTGGAAATATTGAACAAACGAAGTGTGTCTTGTTTTAAGCTGTTAGATACTGCAGTTACAACATCAGAATTATTAATACTAAACTCAACAGCTGTTTTATAAGAAGGATGACTTCCAACCAAAGTAATATCAGTTCCGTGTAAAGTAGTAACTACTTTTACTTCAATTCCTTTTTCTTTCAACATCATTTTTGCCATATAAGCCGCATAGGCATGTGGAATTGCATAATGAACATGAAGTACTTCTAAATTGTATTTACTTACGACTTCAACCAACTTTGTAGATAATGCCAGTTCGTAGGGTTGATATTGGAACAATGGATATTCTTCCATTAAAACCTCGTGAAAATGTAAATGATGAGAGATAAAATCTAAACGAACAGGTTGATTGTAGGTGATAAAATGAACTTCATGTCCATTATCTGCTAAAGCCATTCCTAACTCGGTTGCCACCACTCCACTTCCACCATACGTTGGATAACAAACAATTCCTATTTTCATTTAGATTTGGTTTCTTTTAGAAGTGTAAATATACTGGAATCCTTATAATCAAATTCTAAAGGAAACCATAAAAAAATCCCGCTGAAAAGCAGGATTTGATGTTGTTTTTATAAAATGACACTTCGAGAGCCTCAGTATCCAAGCAAATTATTATTTAATAATCTCCCAAAGTAACTGGGTTTTGATTTAGTGCATTTTCTAACTGGTCATCATTGGGTGCTTTACCATGCCAAGCATGAGTATGCATCATAAAATCAACTCCATTACCCATTTCTGTATATAACAAAATACACACAGGTTTTCCTTTTCCTGTTCTCGTTTTTGCCTCGGCTAAACCATTTTTTATAGACTCTATATCATTTCCTTCTTTGACTTCTAAAACGTCCCAACCAAAAGCTTCAAATTTTGCTTTGATACTTCCCATTGGCAAAACCTCATCTGTAGAACCATCTATTTGTTTCCCGTTTAAATCTATTGTTGAAATCAAATTATCTACTTTTTTCCCAGAAGCATACATGGCAGCTTCCCAAACTTGACCTTCTTGCAATTCACCATCACCATGAAGAGAATACACTAACTTATCATCACCATTCAGTTTTTTGGTAAGAGCTGCACCTAATGCTACACTCATTCCTTGACCTAATGAACCTGAGGCAATTCTTACTCCAGGTAGTTTTTCATGTGTTGTAGGATGACCTTGTAATCTCGTATTTAGCTTTCTAAAAGTATCTAACTCTTCTACAGAAAAGAATCCACTTCTTGCTAAAACACTGTAATATACAGGTGAAATATGACCATTCGATAAGAAGAACATATCTTCATTTTTTCCATCCATAGAAAAGTTGGTAGAATAATCCATTACTTCTTGATATAATACTGTAAAGAACTCTGCACATCCTAGAGAACCTCCTGGATGCCCTGAATTTACAGCATGAACCATTCTTAAAATATCTCTTCTTACTTGTTGAGTAAACTCCTGTAATTGTTGTGTTGTAGACATGAATTTTTGTTTGATGAACAAATGTACTTTTTTACAGTTCACAGAACAACAATAAATAAAAAGTTAAATCAACAAGTTGTTAACTATTTATGTCTTCTGCTTTTTCTTTTTAGCCGCAGGAAACAATACATTATTTAATATCAATCGATAACCTGGAGAGGTTGGGTGTAAATCCAATTCAGTTTTAGGATCTCCAACTCTATGTGAATAATCTTCTGGGTCATGACCTCCATAAAAGGTAAACATTCCTTTTCCTTTGGTTCCATGAATGTATCGAGCTTCTCTGTTTGTTTTATTTTCTCCCATAACTAAGACATTCGGTTTGATTGTGTTTCTATCAAACGAAGTTGTTTGTCCCATAAATCCTTTGACTAATTGAGTATGGTTTTGAGTTAACATGGTAGGAACTGGATCCCATTTTGCAGAAAACTCTATCAATGAAAAATAATCTGATGTTTTTGGAATTCTACGTTTTCTTGTCATATCTATAGAAGAAAACTCATAGGTAGTTGGATTACGAACTAGCGTGTAATTTGTAAATGCAAATGTTTTTGAAAAATCAATTTTTGATTGATAATTTGCTTCTGATGGATCTCCATCAAACATAGATTCAGCGATATCAACTCCTTCTGCTGACAAAGCAATATCAAAACTATCGGTTGCAGAGCACATAGCAAACATAAATCCGCCACCAATAACATAGTCTCTAATTTTTTTACTTACATCTAATTTCGCTTGGGATACTTTTTTGTAGCCTAATTCTTTAGCTAATTTCTCAGCATAATGTTTTCCTTCTATATACCAAGGAGCTGTTCTAAACGCTCCATAAAATCGACCATATTGACCTGTAAAATCCTCGTGATGCAAATGCAACCACTCATATAAGACTAACTTATCTTCTAAAACATCTTTATCATAAATAACATCAAACGGAATCTCAGCATAAGTTAAAACCATTGTTACTGCATCATCCCAAGGCATTTTATCTTTGGGTGAATACACAGCAATTTTTGGTGCTTTTTCTAAAGTGACAGCTTCTTGATTTTGAGATGGTGATGAAATATCTTGTATTATCAATTGAGCTTTCGCATCTAAAATAATTTGATATGAAACTCCACGTATTTTACATTCATTCTCTATGGTTGGATTATTTTCTATCAAAAAAGCACCTCCATCATAATTTAGCAACCATTTGGCTGTTATTCCTTTTTCTAAGGAGTAATAAACAATACCATAAGCTTTTAAATGATTTTTTTGGTTTTCATTACTCATGGGTATATAAATAAATGAGGCCCAAATTGAGTTTGAGATTAAAATAAAAGCAAAAAATGTGAGGAGTTTATTCATATAAAACGAAAATACACAATTACAAAATAGCAATTGTGTATTTTAAATTATTTAGGAAATGATTAAGATTTCTTCGTTGGAGTAATCAAAGTATACTCAACAACAATTTCATTTATATCGGTTTTTTTCATTGATTAGTTTTTAAAAAGGAACATCATCTTCTACGTTATCAAAAGCATCTTTGGGTTCTATTCTTGTGTCTGGGAATACATCATCGCTAAATCCAGCATTCATACTCGATTGGAATTCACTACTGAATCCTTCATCTAAATCTGAGAATTGAGCTAAATGTCCAGTAAACTTTAATCGAATGTTATCCAGACCACCATTTCTATGTTTAGCAACAATAAATTCACCTTGTCCTTCACATGGTGTATGATCATCATCATCCCATTCTGTCATTCCGTAATATTCTGGTCTGTAAATAAAAGAAACAATATCGGCATCTTGTTCAATCGCTCCAGATTCACGTAAATCTGATAGTAATGGACGTTTGCTTCCTCCTCTAGTTTCCACAGCACGAGATAACTGAGATAAAGCAATTACAGGAACTTCTAATTCTTTTGCCAATGCTTTTAAGTTTCTTGAAATTGTAGAAATCTCTTGTTCTCGATTTCCTCCTCCTTTGGCAGAATTTCCTGCTGTCATTAACTGAAGATAATCAATAACTAAGATTCTAACTCCATGTTGAGATACTAAACGTCTTGCTTTTGCACGTAAATCAAAAATAGATAATGAAGGTGTATCATCAATAAATATTGGAGCTTCGGACAGCTGCTTTGTTTTTACATTTAATTGTTCCCATTCATGTGGCTCTAAATTTCCTTTACGAAGTTTTTCTGATGTCAAACCAGTTTCTGAGGAAATCATACGAGTAATCAACTGAACTGAAGACATTTCTAATGAGAAAACAGCTACAGGGTGATTGAACTGAATGGCCATATTCTTTGCCATAGAAATCACAAAAGCGGTTTTACCCATACCAGGTCTTGCAGCAATAATAATTAAATCTGATGGTTGCCATCCAGAAGTCAATGCATCTAACTTAGAGAAACCAGTAGCTAAACCACTCATTCCTTCTTTGTTCGATATTTCTTGAATTTTGTTTAAAGCTTGTTTCACAAGATTTCCAGCATCTTCTGAACTCTTTTTAAGGTTTCCTTGCGTAACCTCAAATAGCTTTGCTTCTGCATCGTCTAATAAATCAAAAACATCAGAAGTTTCATCATATGCGTTTTCTATAATCTGGTTAGAGATAGAAATTAGTTTACGCTGGATGTATTTCTGTAAAATAATTCTTGCATGGAATTCAATATGTGCAGAAGAAGCAACTTTTTGTGTTAAGCGAATCAAATTAAAGTCTCCACCAACTAAATCTAATTTTGCAGCTTTTTTTAAAGCACTAGAAACCGTTAACAAATCGATAGGCTGAGATTCTTGAAATAAATTGTATATAACACGATAGATTTCTTGATGCTTCGTATCATAAAATGCGTCTGGATGTAAAATATCAATTACATCATCAATTCCTTTTTTATCAATCATCATTGCACCCAAAACAGCTTCCTCTAAATCAACTGCTTGTGGGGGTATTTTACCTTTCTCAAGACTAATAATTCTAGTCTTATCTGTCTTTGTGCCTTTAATAGTGTTCGGTTTTTCCATACTCGACAAAAGTAAATGATTCGTCTTCTAGTTGGTGATAAGTTGATACTTTTATTTCTTCACATTTTTTGTTAACCGAATTGTTATTATCATGTTAACAAAGTGTAAAGTTGTGAAATTCTTATGTATTTTTAACCTCATGAAGCCAAAAAAAATTCATTATTTATTAACGATTCTATTACCATTTCAGGTGTTATTTATTGGATGGTTATCATTACACCCTGAGTTAGTTGAGGAATATTATTCCAAAGGTTTTTATCCTATAATTTCAAGTCTATTCAGAATTCTTTTTGGCTGGATACCATTTTCTGTTGGAGATCTACTTTTATTCTATCTAATTTTTATTGTACTTCGTTTTCTATATAAAACGATAAAAACTTTTAAAAAAACTTGGTTGTTACGTCTTTTTCAATTCACAAGCTTTTTTTCTGTTCTTTATTTTTGTTTCTACTTATTCTGGGCATTGAATTATTTTAGAGAACCTTTAGCTAAGAACTTAGGGTTTGAGAACAAAAAATACACAACAGAACAACTCATAAACCTGACAAATTTTCTAATTCAAAAAACCAATAAATCTCATTTAAAAATTAGCTCTGATTCTAGCTTGATTCCTGTTTTTCCTTATGAAAAGAAAGAAATTTATGCCATAGCAAAAGAATCTTATGTACAATTAGAAAAATCATATCCACAATTCAAATACAAACACACATCTGTAAAAAGTTCATTAATGAGTTTGCTGCAATCTTACAATGGAACCTCAGGCTATATGAATCCATTATCTGAAGAAGCTCAAGTAAATGATAAAATACCAATGACAGGTTACCCAACAACCACCTGTCATGAAATTGCACATCAAATTGGATTTGCTGCCGAGAATGAAGCAAATTTTATTGGGTTTTTAGCAGCATCACATTCAAAAGATATGCATTTTCAATATTCAGCGTACAGAATGGCTCTTCGGTATACAATATTTGAATTGTATAAGAGAGATCAACAGGTCTACAAAGCAATGATAGCCAAAGTAAATAGAGGTATCTTAAATGATTATAACAGAAGTAATGAATTTTGGAAACAATATGCAAACCCTCTAGAACCTCTTATAAAAAAGGGCTACAACAACTATTTGAAAGCTAACAATCAACAAAAAGGTATTCAGTCTTACAACTATGTTGTTGATTTATTAATATCATATTATGAACTGTAACATATGTTTATGGTTTTTCTTAAAATTATGTTAAAAGGAATTATTAGTAGCTACAACCAATAGCTTCTCAATAAATTTAGCATCGATTCAAATAATCCACACATGAAAAAACTATTATTATTGCTCATGTGTTTGTCCCTTAGTATTACACAAGCACAAGAGTATTTTCCCACTAACACAGAGGTAAAAACCTCAAAAAACACTACAGTAGCCTTTAAGAATGCTACAATTTACGTAACACCAACACAAATCTTAAAAAAAGCGACTCTAGTCATAAAAGACGGTAGAGTTGTTTCTGTTGGTAAACGAGTTGATATTCCAAATGGAGCTAAAATTGTTGATGCTTCTGGTAAAACAATTTATCCATCTTTTATTGACATTTACTCAGATTTTGGTGTCAAAAAACCTTCTAGATCTAGAAGTGGTAGCAGAAGTCCACAATACGATGCAAGCAGAAAAGGATATTATTGGAATGATCATATTCGACCTGAAACAAACGCATTAAATTCATTCAAGTTCGACACAAAAAAAGCTAAGCAATTAGTAAATGCTGGATTTGGAGTTGTAAATACTCACATGAACGATGGAATTGTTCGTGGTAATGGAATTTTAGTCTCATTAAACACGGCTTCTAATGATGCATACAGAGTTTTGAATAAAAAATCTGCTCAGTATTTATCTTTTAATAAAAGTGTACAATCTAGACAAAGCTATCCTACTTCTAGAATGGGTGCAATGGCTTTATTAAGACAAATGTATTTAGATGCTGATTGGTATGCTTCTGGTAATGCTAAAAATAAAGACATGTCTCTAGAAGCATTAAACAAGAATAAAAACTTAACACAAATTTTTGATGCTGGTACACATTTAGATGTAGTTAGAGCTGATAAAGTAGGTGATGAGTTTGGAATACAATACACCATAGTAGGTAACGGACATGAATATGAGAGAATTAAAGAGATCAAAGCAACCAATGCTAACCTTATTGTTCCTATCAACTTTAGAAAAGCCTATGATGTAAGTAATCCATTATTAGCAGAGCAAATTTCTATTAATGATATGAGAAGATGGAATCAAGAACCTTCTAATCTAAAAGTTCTAGCTAACAATGGAGTTAATTTTGCTTTAACTACACACGATTTAAAATCGGTTAATTCATTTCACAAGAATTTACAAAAGGCCCTAAAGTATGGTTTTGATAAAACAAAAGCATTGCAAGCATTGACAACAGTTCCTGCTTCAATTCTTGGTGAATCATCTGTTGGAAATTTAAATGTAGGTAGTTATGCAAACTTCTTAATTACCAACGGAGATATTTTTGATAAAAGCACAACTCTTTATGAGAACTGGGTTCAAGGTGATCAACATATTGTAACTGACATGTCTATTGCTGATATTACAGGTAAATATTCATTTTCAATAAATGGAGAGTCTTACGAACTAACTGTTTCCGGAAAAGCTGGAAAACAAAAAGGTGCTTTAAAAGTTGGTGGTAAAAAGATAAAATCTAAGTTTTCTTTTATCAATGATTGGGTAAACTTAACTATCAACGACAGTGGCAATTTTACTAGAATTGTAGCTCAAGCAAACGAGAGTGGAATGACTGGAAAACTTTATAATAATGATGGAGATTCTTCTAGTTGGTCAGCTTCAAAATCTAGCTTAGATAAACCTAAATCAAAAAAGAAAGGAAAAATGGCAGATAACACTCCAAGTGTTATGCCTGTAAGTTTTCCTAATTTAGGTTTGGGTAATTTTAATCAACCCAAACAAGAAACAATCATAATAAAAAACACAACGGTTTGGACAAGTGAAGCTGATGGAGTTTTACAAAACACAGATGTTTTGTTAAAAGATGGTAAGATTGCTAAAATTGGAAAAAATATTTCTGACAGAAGAGCAAGAATTATAAATGGAGAAGGAAAACATTTAACAGCAGGAATTGTTGATGAACATTCTCACATTGCAACTTCGGCTGTAAATGAATCCGGACATAATTCTACAGCAGAAGTAACGATAGAAGATGTTGTCAATCCTGATGATATCAATATCTACAGAAACTTAGCAGGTGGTGTAACTTCCATTCAAATTTTACACGGATCAGCAAATCCAATTGGTGGTCGTTCTGCAATTATCAAACTAAAATGGGGAGAAAATGCAGATGCTTTAATTTATAAAGACACTCCAAAGTTTATCAAGTTCGCTTTGGGTGAAAATGTAAAACAATCCAATTGGGGTGATAATGCAACTACTCGTTTCCCTCAAACAAGAATGGGAACAGAGCAAGTGTTTGTAGATTACTTTACAAGAGCTGTAAAATACGATGCTTTAAAGAAAAGTGGAAAACCTTACAGAAAAGATATTGAGCTAGAAACATTGTCTGAAATTATTAATAAAGAACGTTTTATTTCTTGTCACTCTTATGTGCAAAGTGAAATTAATATGTTAATAAAAGTTGCAGAGAGTTTCAATTTCAATATTAACACATTTACACACATATTAGAAGGTTATAAAGTAGCTAAGAAAATGAAAGAACATGGTGTTGGCGGTTCTACTTTTTCAGATTGGTGGGCTTATAAATACGAGGTGAATGATGCAATTCCATTTAATGCTGCTATAATGCACGAAGCAGGAGTAACAGTTGCAATCAATTCAGATGATAGAGAAATGTCAAGACGTTTGAATCAAGAAGCTGCTAAAACTATCAAATATGGTGGAGTATCAGAACTTGAAGCATGGAAAATGGTCACTATTAATCCAGCTAAATTATTACATATCGATAATAAAGTTGGAAGTATTAAAGTAGGAAAGGATGCAGACGTAGTCTTATGGAGCAATCATCCTATGTCAATTTATAGTAAAGCAGAAAAAACTATTATTGAAGGAAAAGTGTACTTTGATATCGATGAAGACAAAAAGAAACGTTTGGCAATTCAGAAAGAAAAAGCGAAATTGATTCAGATGATGCTTAATGAAAAGATGAACGGTGGAAAAGTTCAAGCACCCAGAAAAAAAGTGCTGAAGCAATTTACATGTGAAACTGAGGGAACCATTTTAAATTAAGAAAAGATGAAAAAACAATTTATATATAGTTTGATATTTTTCTTCGGTTTAGGAAGTATCATCGCACAACAAACTCCAGCTTCAATGCAAAAGCAAGATATTGCCATCATTGGTGCAACTGCTCATATTGGTAATGGAAAAGTAATAGACAATAGTTTTATTGTTATTAAAGACGGAAAACTATCTGCTGTAGCAGATGCCAGAGTTGTAAAAATAGACGTTTCTAAAATGAAAGTTATTGATGCTAAAGGAAAACATGTTTATCCAGGTTTTATAGCATTAAATGCTTCTCTAGGATTGTCAGAAATTGATGCTGTAAGAGCTACAAGAGATTTTGATGAAGTTGGAACGATGATTCCACATATTCGAAGTTTAATCGCATACAACGCAGAAAGTAAAGTTGTTGAGTCTATGCGTCCAAATGGAGTGTTACAGTCAGAAATTGCACCAAGAGGAGGAACCATCTCTGGGACAGGATCTGTTGTACAACATGATGCTTGGAATTGGGAAGATGCAGCGATCAAAGTAGATCATGGAATTCATATGAACTGGCCAGGAGCATATTCTAGTAGATGGTGGTTGGGAGAATCTTTACAACCAAACAAGCAGTATCCTAAAAATGTTCAAAGTATTAAAGATTACTTTTTAAATGCTAAACGTTATTTGTCAAATTCTGAAGCTTCAAAAAACATTCCTTTTGAAGCTACCAAAGGATTATTTAATGGTTCTCAGAAGTTGTTTATTCACGTAAGTGGTCATAAAGAAATTACAGACGCAGTAACTACCGCTAAAGAAGTTGGTATCAATAATATTGTCATTGTTCACGGAACTGGAGCTGAAAAAGTAGCAGATTTATTAGTTAAGAATAACATTCCTGTAGTTATCGATAGAGCTCACAGAGTTCCAGACAATATTGATGATGATTATGATTTACCATTTAGACAAGCTAAAATGTTAATGGATGCTGGAATTATGGTTTCTATAGGAATGGAAGGTCAAATGGAACGAATGAATACTCGTAATTTACCTTTTTATGCAGGAACATATGCTGCTCATGGAGTAGCTAAAGAACAAGCTGTTGCTATGATTACAGGTAATGCAGCTAAAATTTTAGGTATCGATTCTTTTACAGGAACTTTAGAAGCTGGAAAAGATGCAACTCTTTTTATCTCTGAAGGTGATGCCTTAGATATGAGAACAAACATTGTTATCAATGCATTTATACAAGGAAGAGAGTTAAGTTTAGAAACACATCAAACGAAACTCTGGAAACGTTACTTAGGTAAAGTAAAATCAGAATAATTAAAAAGCGCTCTTCGGAGCGCTTTTTTTTTGCAATCAATTCTATACATTTGTTTTAATGAAACAAATTGAAAGTTTACAAAATCCTCTCATAAAAAATATTCTGAAACTTCAAGAAAAATCTAGAGAACGTAAGAAACAACAATTGTTCGTCATTGAAGGACAACGAGAAATTCAATTGGCCATCAAAGGAAACTATGAGATCACTTCTCTCCTATTTGTTTCAGAATTGGTAGATTCCAATTATTTAGATCAATTTGAATCAAGCGAATTGATAGAAATTTCAAAAGAAATTTATCAAAGTTTAGCCTACAGAAAAACAACCGAGGGTGTTATTGCTCTAGCCAAAACAAAACCTTTGATTTTATCTGATTTACATTTATCCAAAAACCCTTTAATATTGGTAACGGAAAGCATTGAAAAACCTGGAAATATTGGTGCGATGTTACGAACAGCTGATGCCGCAAATATAGACGCGGTAATTCTTGCAGATTCAAAGACAGATATTTACAATTCTAATGTAATTCGTTCAAGTGTGGGTTGTGTATTTACCAATCAAATTGCCATAGGTAGCTCTGAGGATATTATTCAATTTTTAAAAGAGAAAAACATACAGATTTTCAGCTCTACACTGCAAAACTCTAACGACTACATTCAAGAAGATTATAAAAAACCTTCTGCAATTGTAGTTGGAACTGAATCTACAGGTTTATCAGAAATTTGGAGAACTGAAGCAACACAGAATATTAACATCTCTATGGAAGGAGAAATAGATTCGATGAATGTTTCTGTAGCTGCTGCCATCGTATTATTTGAAGCTAAAAGACAAAGAAAAATTTAAGTACATGAATGTATTAGGAATTGATATTGGTGGTTCTGGAATTAAAGCAGCCATCATTCATACAGAAACTGGAGAATTGGTTAGCGAACGTCACAGAATTCCAACACCAAAACCAGCAACACCAAATTCTGTAGCCAAAGTCATTAGAGAAATGGTTTCTTATTTTAATTGGCAAGGTCCTGTAGGTTGTACATTTCCAACAATAGTGAAAAAAGGACAATGCATGCATCCTGGTAATTTAGGAGATTTTTGGGTAGGTATTCATATAGATAAATTATTTGAAAAAAAAACAGGCAACCCTTTTTACGTTAGTAATGACGCTGATTTAGCAGGTTTGGCAGAAATGGCTTTAGGAGCTGGAAAAGGAAAGATGGGGAAAGTATTTGTGATTACCATTGGAACCGGAATTGGCTCTGGGATGTTTTTTAATGGAAAGCTTATTCCAAATTTAGAATTAGGACGTATATATCATACTAACGGTAAGATTGTAGAAAAACATGTTGCCGATTCTGCTAGAAAAAGAGAGGATCTTTCCTTAAAAAAATGGGCTAAACGTTTTGACAAGTTTTTAAATCATGTAGCTACTATTCATTCACCTGGATTTTTTGTTTTAGGTGGCGGTATCAGTAAAAAATATGATCAGTTTCAAGAGTATTTAACCGTGGATGTTCCGATTGAAGTAGCGCATTTTAAAAACAATGCTGGAATAATTGGTGCTGCTATGTTTGCATCAATTCATGAATCTAAAGAATAATCTTTTGCTATCCTAGAATTCAAAATTTATTGTAAATTAGACACTTAGTAATTCAATTCAATGAACTTTAAAAAGATTATTTCAGAACTTAAGAGGCGTAATGTTTTTAAGGTTGCTACAGCTTATGCAATTACAGGCTGGTTAATCATCCAAATAGTAACCTATTTAAAAAAGAACAACTACTGGAAAGAAGCATGGAAATAATCAACTACATACTAAGCATTCTATTAGTTTTAATTGCGATTCTATTTAAATTGAAACCTAATTTTATTCCAGGTTATAATTCTTTATCTAAAGAAAAGAAAAACAAGTTCCCAATAAACAAATTGTTACAAGGATTTTGTTTTACCGCATTTATCAATCCTGTTGTTGCTTATAATATTCGTTTTGGTGATTACTACAATGCAGCAAATTTTAGTTTCCTTTTCACCATTTCTTTGGGTGTTTTTATTACTATTTCTGTTGTGACTAAAAAAATGAATTCGACTAAAGACTAAGTTCTTTTTGTATCTTTGTTAGATACTTCAAATACATGAATTCACAGAACTTATTTTATATTTTTATCGCAATTTTAGTAGCCAATTTTATCTTTGATAAATTACTGGACAGCTTAAATGCAAAACACTTTGATGATGAAATTCCTGAGGAATTACAAGATGTGTATGAAGAAGAAGAATATAAAAAATCGCAAGCCTATAAAAAGACAAATTACAAGTTTGGAAACTTAACATCTGCTTTCTCTTTGATATTAACATTAGCCTTCTTCTTTATAGATGGTTTTGAGTTTGTAGACAATATAGCTCGTTCTTATTTTGAGAATCCAATTTTAATAGCTTTAGCATTCTTTGGTATTATTATGTTAGCGAGTGATATCTTAACAACTCCTTTTGCTTATTACAAAACCTTTGTGATTGAAGAAAAGTTTGGATTTAATAAAACTACGATAAAGACATTTATACTTGATAAAATAAAAGGATGGTTAATGACGATTCTAATTGGAGGTGGAATTTTAGCTTTGATTGTTTGGTTTTATCAATTAACAGGTAAAAACTTCTGGATCTATGCTTGGATTTTAGTGGCTGCATTTAGTATATTTATGAATATGTTTTATTCTAAATTGATAGTTCCATTATTCAACAAACAAACTCCATTAGAAGATGGAGGCTTGAAAGATGCCATTACAAAATATGCAACTTCAGTTGGTTTTACTCTCAATAATATTTTTGTGATAGATGGATCAAAACGATCTTCAAAAGCCAATGCATATTTTTCAGGTTTTGGAAGTCAGAAAAGAATTACCTTATTTGATACCTTAATCAATGATTTAGAAGAAGAGGAAATTGTTGCAGTTTTGGCCCATGAAGTTGGACATTATAAAAGAAAACACATCATTTTTAATTTGGTCTCCTCTACTCTCCTAACCGGTATTACATTATATATCTTATCCTTATTTATCAATTATCCAATCATGTCAGAAGCTTTAGGAGTTGCAACTCCAAATCTTCATATTGGATTGATTGCTTTCGGAATTTTATATTCTCCAATCTCAGAAATTAAAGGTTTATTCATGAATATCATGTCAAGAAAATTTGAGTATCAAGCAGATGATTATGCTAAAGAAACCTTTGCTGGTGAACCATTAATTACTTCACTAAAAAAATTGAATAAAAACAGCTTAAGTAATCTAACGCCACATCCAGCGTATGTATTTGTTCATTATTCACATCCAACCTTATTAGAACGCTTAAAAAATCTAAGAAGTTAAGAGGTTTTAAAACTTGCTCAAACACATTTTTTGTACTACTTTCATTTTAGATTAAAATGCAAGAATATACAGCAACCATAGAAGAGGAAAACAAAGAGATAGCAAAACGCTACAAAGATCTCTTAAAAGGAACGTACATCACTTTATCTCATTCAGATAAATTAATGATTCGTAAAGCCTTCAATTTAGCTGTTGAAGCTCATTCTGAGCAAAGAAGAAAGTCAGGTGAACCTTATATTTTCCATCCCATTGCTGTAGCAAAAATAGTTGCCTATGAAATTGGATTAGGAGCGACATCAATAGCAGCTGCTTTGTTGCATGATGTTGTTGAGGATACAGAATATACTATTAATGATATTCAACAAATATTTGGAGAAACAATTGCTCGAATTGTCAATGGATTGACTAAAATTTCCAGTTTAAAAAAGGATAAAGATATTTCTATTCAAGCTGAGAATTTTAGGAAGATGTTGTTGACATTGAATGATGATGTTCGTGTAATTCTTATCAAAGTTGCTGATCGTTTGCATAACATGCAAACCATGGATTCTATGCCGGCGTACAAGCAAGTTAAGATAGCTTCAGAAACCTTGTACATTTATGCTCCTTTGGCTCATAGATTAGGGTTGTATAACATCAAAACAGAACTTGAAGATTTAGGGTTAAAATATACAGAACCTGAGGTTTACAATGACATTTTAAGTAAGATTTCAGAAAGCAAAGAAGATCAAGATAAATACATAGAATCTTTCGCAGAGAAATTAAAAGAAGGATTAAATAAAGAAAATTTCGATTATACGATTCGAGGTCGGTTTAAATCTATCTATTCTATTAGAAGAAAAATGCGAAAGCAAAATGTTTCTTTTGAGGAAGTCTATGATAAGTTTGCCATCAGAATTATATACAAACCTACATCAAAAGACGAAAAATTTGATGCTTGGAAAATTTACTCAATTGTAACCGATTATTTCAAACCAAATCCTGCTCGCTTAAGAGATTGGATTTCACAGCCAAAAACAACTGGATACGAAGCATTGCATATAACAGTTATAGGACCTGGAGCAAAATGGGTTGAAGTTCAAATTCGTTCTGAACGAATGGATGAAATTGCAGAAAAAGGATATGCAGCTCATTTTAAATACAAAGGAAATCAAACCAATGAAAATGGATTAGAAGGTTGGTTGAATCGTTTGAAAGAAACTCTAGAAAATCAAAGCATCAATGCAGTTGATTTTGTTGAAGATTTTAAACTTAATTTATATGCGAAAGAAATTTATGTCTTCACTCCTAACGGTGATTTAAAATCCTTACCTAAAGGAGCATCAGCATTAGATTTTGCCTTTGCTATACACACAGATGTTGGATTAAAATGTAGAGGTGCGAAAGTTAATGGCAAATTAGTTCCGTTAAGCCATAATTTACAAAGTGGTGATCAAATTGAAGTACTTACATCGGCTACTAATAAACCCAATTCTAGATGGTTAGATTTTGTGATTACAGCAAGAGCTCGTAGCAAAATAAAATCTGCTCTTAAAGAAGAAGAGAAAGTTATTGCAGAAGAAGGTAAAGCAATTCTGAATCGTAAGTTACGTCACATGAAAATTTCATTTGACGAAAAAACAATCAATGAGTTGGTAAACTTTTTCAAGCTCAAAACGAGTTTTGATTTATTTTTTAGAATCGGTAATGGAGCAATTGATAATACACAATTAAAAGCTTTTGCTGCACAACGAAGCAATACAATAGTTAATTTCTTTAAAAACAGATTAAAAAGAACTTCTTCTAAAGAAGTTATTGATAAAGAAGAAATTACAAGCAATTATGATGCGCTTGTTTTTGGTTTAGAAGATGAGAAGTTAGATTTTAAATTGGCAAAATGTTGCAATCCTATTCAAGGTGACAATGTATTTGGTTTCATTACCATAAACGAAGGAATTAAGGTTCACAAAAAAAATTGTCCTAATGCAATTTCTCTGCAATCCAATTATGCGTATCGAATTATGAAGGCAAAATGGATTGACTCTACTAAGGAGGAATTCAAAGCTATTTTGCAAATCAAAGGAGTTGACAACAAAGGGATTGTAAACAATATTACACGTATTATTTCTAACAGTATGAATGTGTTTATACATAGTATTAATATCGCAGGAAATGAAGGTGTTTTTGACGGAAAAATTACGTTGAGTGTCAAAAACAAAACACAGTTAGATAAGCTTATGAACAATATTAAAAAGATTGAAGGTGTACAAACTGTCGAACGTAAGAATGCACATTAAATTCCTATTTATAAACCTAAGATTTCTCAATAATTAACATTAAATTTGTCTACTTAGTAGACGTCAAGTTTATCTTATGAATTCAGCAGAAAATAAAGAAATTGTAAAAAAAGTTTTCACCTCTTACTTAGAAGAAAACAAGCACAGAAAAACTCCTGAACGTTACGCAATCTTACAAGAAATTTACGATGTTGATGAACATTTTGATATAGAATCTTTGTATATCAATATGAAAAACAAAAACTATAGAGTAAGTAGAGCAACACTCTACAACACTATAGATTTATTACTAGATTGTGGATTGGTAAGAAAACATCAATTTGATGGACAATCAATGGCTCGTTATGAAAAAAGTTATTTTGACAAACAACACGACCACGTCATACTTACAGATAGCGGTGAAGTAAAAGAGTTTTGCGATCCAAGAATTCAAATTATTAAAAAGACAATTGAAGAAGTTTTTGATATAGAAATTCATAACCACTCACTATATTTTTACGGAACAAAAAAGAAATCTAAAAACTAACAAACTAATTTAAATGGCTGTAGACTTATTACTAGGACTTCAATGGGGAGATGAAGGAAAAGGGAAAATTGTAGATGTATTAACCAAAGAATATGATATTATTGCTCGTTTTCAAGGTGGTCCTAATGCAGGTCATACATTAATATTTGATGGTCATAAACATGTCTTACATACCATTCCGTCTGGAATCTTTCATGACAAAGCCTTAAATGTTGTTGGAAACGGAGTTGTTATAGATCCTGTTATATTTAAAAAAGAATTAGAGAATTTAGATACTCATAAAATTGATTACACAAGTAAACTTCTAATCTCAAGAAAAGCACACTTAATTTTACCAACACACAGATTGTTGGATGCTGCCTCAGAAACCTCTAAAGGAAAAGCAAAGATTGGCTCTACTTTAAAAGGAATAGGTCCAACCTACATGGATAAAACTGGTAGAAATGGAATGAGAGTTGGTGATTTAGAATTGGATAACTGGAAAGATAAATATCATGCATTGACAGCTAAGCATATCAAAATGTTAGATTTCTTTGATGTTGATATTCAATATGATTTAGATGAGTTAGAAGAAGAGTTTAGCAAGGGCATCGATAAATTAAAATCGCTACAGTTTATTGATAGTGAAGAGTTTTTAAACAATGCGATGTTAGAAAATAAAAAGATTTTAGCAGAAGGTGCTCAAGGATCTTTATTGGACATAGATTTTGGAACTTATCCTTTTGTAACTTCCTCAAATACAACAGCAGCTGGTGCTTGTACTGGCTTAGGAGTTGCTCCAAATAAAATTGGAGATGTATTTGGTATTTTTAAAGCATATACTACAAGAGTTGGTTCAGGTCCTTTTCCTACAGAATTATTTGATAATAATGGAGCAAGAATGGCTAAAGTTGGTCATGAATTTGGAGCTACAACAGGAAGACCAAGACGTTGTGGTTGGTTAGATTTAGTTGCTTTAAAATATGCTATCCAAGTAAACGGAGTTACACAATTAATGATGATGAAAGGTGATGTGTTGTCTGGGTTTGACACCATAAAAGTATGTACTTCTTACAACTATAAAGGCAAAGAAATAAGTCATTTACCATACAATATAGAACCTGAAAATGTGAGTGTAGTATATTCAGACTTCAAAGGATGGAAAGATGATTTAACCTCTATGACTTCTGTAGAGGAACTACCAGTAAACTTATTAGATTACATTAGTTTTATCGAGGAGCAAACTGGAGTTCCTATAAAAATTGTATCTGTTGGTCCAGATAGAAAACAAACAATCTTAAGATAAGTTTTGCATTGTCTAGTATTGGCACTGTTTAGTTTTATTTACTTTAGTCAAAAATTAATCGGTTGAGGTATTTAATCATCTTTTTAGTATTTCTCATTTCATTTGCTTCCTATTCTCAAGGGAAAAAAATTAAAATTGATTCTGCTAAGTTTAGTAAAATTGATGAAAAGTTATATCCTGGAGCAACCATATTCCTTGGTGATGTTAAAATGATTCATGAAGGTGCAATACTTCGATGCAATCGTGCCTTTTATTACAAAGAAAAAAACATCTTCAAAGCTATTGGAAATGTTCGAATCAATCAAGGAGACACTATCTTCCAAACTAGTGATTACGTAGATTACAATGGAAATACAAAAAAGGTTTTCTCTTGGGGAAGTGTTGTTTTGAAAGATCCAAAAATGACTCTTAAAACAGATACTTTACAGTTTTTAAGACAAGAAAAGCTATTAATTTATGATGATAATGCTACGATTCAAGATAGCATCAATACACTGAAAAGTAAAAACGGAACTTATTATTTAAATCAAAAGAAGTTTACTGCTACTGATAATGTAACGATAGACAATCCTGATAATTTTATTGAATCTGAACATCTAGACTATTTTACAAATACAGGTCAAGCTTTTTTATATGGACCCTCTACAATTACAGATAAAAATGATAAAAATAAAATATACACAGAAAGAGGATATTACAATACCAAAACAGACATCTCTCATTTTATAAAAAATACAACTCTTTACTTAAACAATAAAACCATACAAGCAGATAGTATTTATTATGAGAAAAGAACAGGGTTTGCATCAGCAGTAAAAAATATTAGAATTATCGATTCCATTGAAAATTTTGTAGCAAAAGGAAATTATGCTGAATTGTTTGAAGTTAAAGATTCACTATTCCTAACAGACAAAGCTGTAGCAATTTCTTTGCTAGAAAAAGACTCAATGTATATTCATGGAGATATTATTAGAGTTACCGGAAAACCTGATGAAAGAATAATTAAAACATTCTATAATGTAAAAATCTTTAAATCAGATTTACAAGGAAAATGTGATTCACTATTCACTAATCAATCTACAGGTATTACAAAAATGTTTGTGAAACCAGTTCTTTGGAGTGATAGAAGTCAAATTACAGGTGACTCAATTTTTCTGTTAAGCAATAAAGAAACAGAGAAATTAGATTCGTTAAAGGTTTTAGGAAATGCATTTATCATACAGAATGACAGCATAGACCCAAATAATTACAATCAAATTAAGGGTAAAAATATGTTTGGAAAATTTAATGAAAACCAATTATTAAATTTACTCGTAAAAGGAAATGCAGAGGCTGTTAATTATAACAGAAATAATGATGGTGTATTAGAAACCATAACTAAGCAGTTATGCAGCAATCTGTTTTTTGAATTTGAGAATAGTGAGATTATAAGCATTGATTGTCGCATACAATCGGATGGTAAAACATATCCACCATCTCAATTTCCAGAACCTGAGAAAAAATTGAAAGGTTTTATTTGGAGAGAAACAGAAAAGCCTTTAACTAAAAATGATATCTTTAAAAAAGACAAGAAGAAGCAAAAAGACAAAAGTTTAAATAAATAAAAATACGTTTTGTCCAATAAGGAATTTCTTACATATCAAGCACAAACATCTCCTTTTCCTATAGGTTTAGAAGTCTCACATGCAAATGGAAGTTATATTTATGATACAAAAGGAAAAGCTTATTTAGACTTTGTCGCTGGTGTATCTGCAAATAGTTTGGGTCACAATAATGCAGTTGTCAACAATGCTGTAAAAAATCAGTTAGACTCTTACAGTCATGTAATGGTTTATGGAGAGTTTATTCAGAAGCCTCAATTAGAGCTTTGTAAAATGTTAGCTTCTACAGTAAAAAAAGATGCTTCAATATATTTAACCAATTCAGGAACTGAAGCTTGTGAAGGTGCTTTAAAACTTGCTAAACGAGTAACTCAAAGAACAGAATTTATAGCTGCTAATATGTCTTACCACGGAAATACTCAAGGTTCTATGAGTGTTTCAGGAGTTGAAAAGCAAAATGCCGCTTTTAGACCTTTACTTCCAAATGTTCGTTTTATAGATTACAACTCAGAAAAAGACTTAGAAAAAATCACCCACAAAACAGCTGCAGTAATTCTTGAAACAATTCAAGGAGGAGCTGGTTTTATTGAACCTAGAAATCAATATTTACAAAAAGTAAAAAAACGATGTGAAACTGTTGGTGCTTTATTGATTTTAGATGAAATTCAAACAGGAATTGGACGTACAGGGACTTTTTGGGGTTTTGAAAATTACGGAATTGAACCTGATATGATTATTACAGGTAAAGGATTAGGTGGTGGTATGCCAATAGGAGCTTTTATTGCTGATAAAAAACATATGGATTTATTAAAAGAAAATCCAATGTTGGGTCATATTACAACTTTTGGCGGTCATCCTGTAATTGCTGCAGCAGGAGTTGCAACTATCAATGAAATTATAACTAAAGGATTTCACAAAGAAGCAATTCGTAAAGGTGACATTATAAAAACCAGATTACAACATAAAAAAATTAAAGAAATCAGAGGAAAAGGGCTGATGTTATCAGCTATTCTTGAAGATGAAAGTTTAACTCCTAAGGTTGTTCATGCTTGTTTAGAAAAAGGTTTGATTCTTTTCTTTTTATTGTTTGAAAAAAGAGCACTTCGAATTACACCACCAATTACTATAACAGATGAAGAAATCAATGTAGGATGTGATATACTAATTGAAGTTCTAAATTCACTTTAATTCTGTTAAACAAATTCTAAAACATTTAAAATTTCTTTTAAGAACTGTAACAACTTTTTAGTTTACTAGTCTTATTTATGATTACTAGCAATAGTATAAAAATTTAATAGTTACAACGGTTGGTTAGTTGGTTGCCTGAATGTAGTTTTATATACTGCTTCAGGCATTTTTTGTTAAGAATAAGAGAGGGTTTGGACAGTTCATTTTGTAATATTCTAAATCTTCTTTAGAGCATACACCTGGATAATCTCCAACATTTCCTTGCAAATCTTTAATAATTTGAAAATGTAAATGAGGAGCATAATTTCCGTTTACATCAGGAGTTCCTAAAGATGCTATTCTCTCACCCTTTTTTATAGTTTGTCCAATTTCTAAATTCAAAATTGATTCTATGGATAAATGACCATATAAAGAATAAAATACTTCTCTATCCTTTACATGTTCTAAAATGATAGTCGGACCATAATCACCAAAGTTTGTATTATTTTTAAAACTATGAACTTTGCCATCTAAGATTGTACATACAGAAGTGGCTGCTTTACACCAAAAGTCAATACCCAAATGAATATTTCTTTTCTTGTTTTTTGATGAAGATTGAAAATAACTACTCCTATCATATAAGTCCCTTACTTCTAAATATCCTCCATAAGCAACATCTGCATTGTTACTTTGAAGGTATGTTTTGATAAAAGAATCACAACCTTCTGGGGTACTAAGTGACGCATTAACTAAGTCTAAATTATTGACAGACAAGTCAATTGGCACAAATTTTGTAGCATTATTTCTATCTATAAGAACTGAGAAATTTTTATTCTTTTCTATCAAAATGAAATTAATTATAATTACAAAACAAAATTAAGTCATGAAAAAGATAATCTATTTACTACTTGCAAGTTTTTTTATGCTGAATTGTTCTTCAGAACAAACAATATTCATTCCCAATGATAGCTTTTCTTTTCGTATGTTAAATTTCACAGATGATTCCTTTCAAAAGGCAACACTCTACATTGGCGTTAAGGATGCAAATAATAATTTTGTAGCTACAGAATCAATAGAATATGATTATGTCCCCTCCAACCTATCGCCAACAGGTTCTTATACGAACTTAGAGGATTGTACTTTTAATTGCAATGAAGGTTTTATTGATGGATTTCATTATTACTTTTTTAATAGTCAATATTTTGTAGATGTTCCTTTCTCAGAAGAGAGCAATCTATGGAACCCTGATTTATCCTCAATCATTGAATTATCAGATGAATTTACACTACTCTTTCAGTTACCTAATGGAGTTGAAAAGGAAATTAAAGGTTTTGATTTAAGAAAAGTTTTAATTGAAAATCCCTCGCCTGTAAATGCAAGAATTGAAATTCGTATAGAAGACAACGGTATTAATAGCAGTATTATATTCTAAAAAAAACTCCTGAATTTTTTCAGGAGTTTTTTAGTGGAAATTAACTATAACTAAGCATTTTGCTTCTTTATTAAATTTAATGCAGACCCTTCTTTAAACCATTCAATCTGTCCTTCATTGTAGGTATGGTTCGCTAATATAGTATTTTTTGTACCATCTGCATGAACAACTTCAATAGATAATGGTTTTCCTGGTGAGAATTGATCCAAATCTGTAAAGTTGAAAGTATCATCTTCTTGAATTAAATCATAATCACTTTCGTTCACAAACGTCAATCCAAGCATACCTTGTTTTTTCAGGTTTGTTTCATGAATTCTTGCAAAAGATTTTACAAGTACAGCAACAACTCCTAAGTGACGAGGTTGCATAGCTGCATGTTCTCTAGAAGAACCTTCACCATAGTTGTGGTCACCAACTACAATAGAGGCAACTCCAGCTTTTTTATATTCACGTTGAACATCTGGAACTCCACCATATTCTCCTGTTAATTGATTTTTAACAAAGTTAGTTTTCTGGTTGAAAGCATTTACTGCTCCAATAAGTGTATTATTTGCAATATTATCTAAATGTCCACGGTAGCGTAACCAAGGTCCAGCCATAGAAATATGGTCAGTTGTACATTTACCATGAGCTTTGATTAATAATTTAGCTTCTGATACATTTCCTCCTATTGGTGTAAATGGAGTTAATAATTGAAGACGATCAGAATCAGAACTTACTTTTACTTCTACTCCACTTCCATCTTCTTCCGGAGCTAAATACCCATTATCTTTTACATCAAAACCTTTTGGAGGTAATTCCCAACCTGTAGGCTCGTCAAGCATCACTTCTTCTCCTTTATTATTAATTAAAGTGTCAGTTAACGGATTAAAATCTAAACGACCTGCAATTGCAATTGCAGCTGTTAATTCTGGTGATGCTACAAAAGCATGTGTATTTGGGTTTCCATCAGCTCTTTTTGCAAAGTTTCTGTTGAAAGAATGAACAATACTGTTCTTTGGAGCATTCTTTGGATCACTATATCTAGCCCATTGACCAATACATGGTCCACAAGCATTGGTAAATATTTTTGCGTCTAATTTTTCAAAGATTCCTAAAATTCCGTCTCTTTCTGCGGTGTAACGAACTTTTTCAGAACCTGGGTTGATACCAAATTCTGCTTTTGTAGTTAATCCTTTATCTAGTGCTTGTTGAGCAATAGAGGAAGCTCTTGATAAATCTTCATACGATGAATTTGTACAAGATCCGATTAAACCCCATTCTACTTGTAAAGGCCAATCGTTTGAAGTAGCTTTTTCAGTCATTTCTTTTCCTACTGATGTAGAAAGGTCTGGAGTAAAAGGACCGTTTAATAATGGACCTAATTCAGAAAGGTTGATATCAATTACTTGGTCAAAATACTGTTCTGGATTTGCATATACTTCTGCATCAGCAGTTAAATATTCTTTTACTTCATTTGCGGCATCTGCAACATCTTCTCTTTCTGTAGCACGTAAATAACGTTCCATAGATTCATCGTAACCAAATGTTGATGTTGTCGCACCAATTTCAGCTCCCATGTTACAAATAGTTCCTTTTCCTGTACATGACATAGAAGTTGCTCCTGGGCCGAAATATTCAACAATTGCTCCAGTTCCTCCCTTGACAGTTAAAATTTCAGCAACTTTTAAAATTACATCTTTAGGTGCAGTCCATCCAGATAACTTTCCTGTTAAACGAACACCAATTAATTTTGGAAACTTCAATTCCCAAGGCATTCCTGCCATTACATCCACAGCATCAGCTCCTCCAACTCCAATAGCAACCATTCCTAATCCTCCTGCATTTACAGTATGAGAATCAGTACCTATCATCATTCCACCAGGAAAAGCATAGTTTTCTAAGACTACTTGGTGAATAATTCCTGCTCCTGGTTTCCAGAAACCTAATCCGTATTTATTAGATACAGATTCTAAGAAATTAAAAACTTCACTACTAGTATTATTTGCATGCTTTAAATCAGTTGCAGCACCATCTTTTGCTTGAATTAAGTGATCACAGTGAGTAGTTGTTGGAACAGCTACTTTACTTTTACCCGCTTGCATAAATTGTAACAATGCCATTTGTGCAGTTGCATCTTGAAGTGCAATTCTATCTGGAGCAAAATCTACATAATCTTTACCTCTAGTAAATGCTTTGTTTGGATTACCGTCCCATAAATGAGAATACAATATTTTTTCTGCTAACGTAAGAGGTTTTCCTTTAATTTTTCTAGCTGCATCTACTCGTTCTGCAACTTTACTATATACCTCTTTGATCATATCAATATCAAAAGCCATAAGAGTGTTTGTTGGTTAAATTATTAGTAATGCAAAATTACGTTTTTTGGTCGATATTTAAAAAATAAACAATAGATAGCATTAATTAGTAGATAAAAAAAAGTGATTCATTAAATCACTGAGAATAATTCAAAGAAAAAAGGATTTTCTATTATTATATTGAATTATTCATAAAAAAAAGCAGGTCAATAAGCCGGATTCTGTTCTCTATAAAGAGCCTTATCATTTATCTAGTTCTAGAATTACTTCTAGAATCAATCTGTCTACCCCTTGGAATCAAACGAGTCGTTTTCAATCTCCAATATACGTGACATTGCATCGCATAGAGTTTACCTGGTTTCACTACAGCCTAACTGTACTTGCTTTCTGTTGCACTTGTCCTCGATTTACATCGGACGGATGTTATCCGCTATGCTACCCTATGATGTCCGGACTTTCCTACTTGAAATTAATTCAAGTCGATAAGATAGACCTGCTTTATATTGTTGCAAAATTACAACCTTAATTTATAAAAAAAACCCACTCAATAAATTGAGTGGGAAAAATTGCTATGAAAAAGAAAAAGTGTTGCTGATAAATCAACAACAAAACAAATTTAAGAGAATAATTTAAATTACAACTATGTTTTTTAAAATATTATCAAACTTTATGAAAACATATCTTTTACTTTTTCAAAAAATGATTTGTCATTCTTTTGCGGATTTGGCTCAAAATTTTCGTTTCCAGACATTTGCTCAAAGAATTTACGTTGATCTTTCGTTAGTTCTTGAGGTGTCCACACATTAATGTGAATTAAAAAATCTCCATTAGCATATCTTTCAATGCTTGGTAGTCCTTTTCCTTTCAATCGTAAAATCTTTCCAGATTGAGTTCCTGCATCAATTTTAATCTTTACTTTACCTGTTACAGTTGCTATTTCTTTACTAACTCCTAACACAGCATCAGAAAGACTTACATATAAATCATAATGAACATTAACCCCTTCTCTTTTTAAATTTTCGTGAGGAATTTCTTCTATTAATACTAATAAATCTCCTGAAACAGAGTTTTTTCCTGGAGCTTCGTTTCCTTTTCCTCCTACTTTTAATTGTACACCATCTGTTACTCCAGCAGGAATTTGAATTGATACAGTTTCTTCTTTTACGACAAGCCCTTGAGCATCTGCACCATTAGGCTTACTGCTAATAATTTCACCTGAACCTTGACAAGAACCACAAGTAGTAGCAGTTTGCATTCTACCTAAGATTGTATTAGTTACTCGCATTTGTTGACCTGAACCATTACAAGTAGTACAGGTTTTGTAGGAGACACCATCTGCTTGAATTTTTCTACGAACTTTTACTTTCTTTTCAACACCATTTGCTATTTCTTCTAAAGTAAGTTTAACTCGAATTCTAAGATTACTTCCTTTGACTCTTGCTTGTCTGGAGCCTCCTCCACCGAAGCCTCCAAAACCACTAAATCCGCCACCAAAAATATCACCAAATTGACTGAATATATCTTCCATATTCATTCCGCCACCACCAAAACCTCCTTGGCCACCTTCAAAAGCTGCATGTCCGTATTGGTCATATCGTGCTTTCTTATTTGCATCACTTAATACTTCATAAGCTTCAGCTGCATCTTTAAACTTAGCTTCAGCTGTAGCATCATCAGGATTTTTGTCTGGATGATATTTGATAGCCATTTTACGATATGCTTTCTTTATTTCTGATGGAGAAGCTGATTTGGATATTCCTAATATTTCGTAATAATCTTGTTTTGCCATATTTTTTTAATTGTCAATTACAGCTTATAAATTGTAATTGATTTTGTTTTCTATAATTTACTGCCCCACAACAACTTTAGGAAAGCGTATAATTTTATCTCCCAACTTATATCCTTTCTCTACAGAATCAATTATTTTTCCTTTGAGTTTTTTATCAGGTGCAGGAATTTGTGTGATAGCTTCGTGAATTTCTGCATCAAAAACGTCACCTTGCTTAACTTTTATTTCAGAAAGTCCTTTAGCTTGAAGTGTTGATTTAAACTTATCATTGATCAATTGAATTCCTTTGAGCAGTTCTTTGTCTTTCGATTTTTTGATTTCTGCCAAACCTCTGTCAAAGTCATCCATGATTGGCAGTAGAGATGTCATTAATTCTTGACTTGCTGTTTTAAACAACTCAATTCGTTCTTTTGTTGTTCTCTTTTTATAATTTTCAAACTCTGCAAAAAGACGTATATATTTGTCTTTTTCTTGTTGTATTAATTCTTCAGAACTATGTTCATTAACCTCTACCTCCTGGTTTTCAGAAGTTTCTTGAGTATGTTCTATGTCTTTTAATTCTTCTTCTTGTGTATTTTCTTCTTTGCTCATTTTATAAATGATTAAAACGTTCGTTTTAAATAGTCAATAATTTTGCCAATAAAAAATCGTGTCAATCTGACACGATTTTAAATATTACATACTGATTTTTAATCTTGTATTCTTTCAATTTTTGCACCAATAGATTTTAATCTTTGTTCGATATCTTCATATCCACGATCTATTTGTTCAATGTTATTAATGATACTAGTTCCTCGTGCAGATAAAGCTGCAATTAATAAGGATATACCAGCTCTAATATCTGGTGAAGTCATTTTAGTTGCTTTTAACTGCGATTGACGATTGTGACCAATAACTACAGCTCTGTGAGGATCTGATAAGATTACTTTAGCACCCATGTCAATTAACTTATCTACAAAGAATAGACGACTTTCAAACATTTTTTGGTGAATTAAAACTGTTCCTTTGGCTTGAGTGGCAACTACTAAAATAATACTCAATAAATCTGGAGTAAATCCAGGCCAAGGTGCATCAGAAACTGTTAAAATAGAACCATCTATGTAGGTTTGTACCTCATAAGAATCTTGTTGAGGTATATAAATATCATCTCCTCTTTTTTCTAATTGGATTCCTAACTTTCTGAAAACATTTGGAATCTGACCTAAATCTTTCCAGCTAACATCTTTTACAGTTAATTCAGATTGAGTCATTGCTGCCATTCCAATCCATGAACCAATTTCAATCATATCTGGGAGAACTCTGTGAGAACAACCCTTAAGTGATGAAACTCCTTCAATAATTAATAAATTAGAACCTACACCTTTTATGTTGGCTCCCATACTATTTAGCATTTTACATAATTGCTGTAAATAAGGTTCACATGCAGCATTGTATACTGAAGTTGTTCCTTTAGCTAAAACTGCAGCCATAACAATATTAGCTGTTCCGGTTACAGAAGCTTCATCAAGTAGCATGTCTGTTCCTGTTAAACCATCTTTCGCTTCTACACCATAAAAATATTCTTCTTTGTTGTATCTAAAACTAGCACCTAGATTGATAAAACCTTCGAAGTGAGTATCTAATCTTCTACGACCAATTTTATCACCTCCAGGTCTTGGAATATATCCTTTTCCAAATCTAGCTAATAGAGGTCCAACAATCATGATAGAACCTCTTAAAGAACTTCCATCTCGTTTAAAGTCTGCTGACTCTAAATATTCAAGATTAATATCATCTGCTTGAAATGTATAGCTGTTAGGTGTATGTTTTTCTATTTTTACACCCAATTCTCCTAGAATAAAAATGAGTTTATTAACATCAATAATATTGGGAATATTATCTATTCTAACTTTTTCTGGAGTTAATAAGACAGCACACAAAATTTGTAATGCTTCATTTTTTGCTCCTTGAGGAGTAATAGAACCACTTAATTTGTGACCACCTTCTATTTTAAAAGAAGCCATTTATCTTTTTCTATTTTTATGTTGATAGTTTTTACCTTTATTACCTTGACTTTTTCTAGTACGAAGTAAATCTTTAGATTCTGATAAAGGTTCGTCTGAATTTCTGATGTCTATTTTACCATCTGACAACTCAAATAAGTGTTCAAAAATCACAGCATCCTCTACGGTATCTTTATTCCAATTCAAGAAACACTTTTTCATATGATTTGCAATGGTGAAAATCAATGCAGTTTTCATTTCTCCTTCTTCCCAAGTCAAAGCAGTATCAATCATAGTCTGAATATTATTTCCGTAGAAACGATATTTAGAAGCAGATTTAGGATACTTTAATCTTTCTGGTTTTTCTTGTAATTCCTCTCTTGAAGGTATCTCAAATGGAGAGTCTGCATCCAATCGAAAGTCTGACATTATATGTAATTGATCCCAAAGTTTGTGTTTAAAATCTGGAACATCTCTTAAATGAGGTTGCAAATTACCCATCACATCTATAATAGCTTGTGCCATGGTATTCCTCTCTTCTTTAGATTCAAGTGAAACACAATGATCTATGAGTTTTTGAATATGACGTCCATACTCTGGTATAATTAACAAAGGTCTTTCTGAATTGTATTCTAAATCGTATGTCATGAACTATATTTATATGTGCAAATTAGGTATTTATTTTTTGATTTTTCAACCAATAATCTTCAATTTGGCAAATTGAAGTAATAATTTCTTTTTACCTACTGTTCCAAATTGTATTTCTGCTTTTTTATTTGCTCCATTTCCTTCTAGAGCAATAACTTCTCCTTTACCAAACCTATTATGCTCTATGTAACTACCTACAACTATATTGGCATCAAAAAGATTTGTTTTGGAATTGGTTTGAGAAACTTTTTTTAAGTTTTTTGGCGGTACGAAAGTAGACTTTTTTTGTTCTCTTTCTAGACGTTTTCTTTGTATAGGTTTTTGAAAACGAATTTTTTTTGGAGCATCATCAAATAAACTTTGATCTACAAATCTATTGATGCTAGTTTCTACTTTTTTAGGCGTTAAATATTCTAAAAAAGAATCGTCTATTTCTTCTAAGAATCTACTTGGTTCTCCATCTACTAATTTTCCCCATCGATAACGGGTTTGAGCATAGGTTAAATAAGCTTGTTTTTCTGCTCTTGTAAGTGCTACATAAAATAATCTACGTTCTTCTTCTAATTCAGATCGAGTGTTCATACTCATAGCAGATGGAAATAAGTTTTCTTCTAATCCAACTATATATACATATGGGAACTCTAAACCTTTAGCAAGATGAATTGTCATTAAAGAGACTCTAGGTTTATCATCTTTCTTTTCTGAGTCAAAATCTGTTGCTAAAGCAACATCTTCTAAGAACGCTGTTAAGCTAGCATCTTCACCAGCTTCTATTCTATCTGTTATAAAATCTTTAATACCGTTTAAGAGTTCCTGAACGTTTTCTACTTTACTTACCGCTTCTGGAGTTCCATCTTTTTCTAAATCTTTTATTAATTGTACTTGTTTGACAACTAATTCAGCTATCTCAAAAGCATTCATTTTTTGAGCATCAATTTGAAAACGGAGAATCATATTTAAGAAATTCTGAAGTTTTGTAATCGTTCCAGAATTAAGTTTTAAATTAATTTTCTCAACGTTTTTTAATATCTCAAAAATTGATTTTTTATAATGGTTGGCTGCAATAGTAAGCTTATCAACAGTTGTTGCTCCTATTCCTCTTGCAGGATAATTAATAATTCTTTTTAAAGCCTCTTCATCATTAGGGTTGATAAGCATTCTAAGGTAGGATAACATATCTTTAATTTCCTTTCTTTGATAAAAAGAAATACCACCATAAATTTTATAGCCAATATCTTTCTTTCTTAATGCATCTTCCATAGCTCTTGACTGAGCATTTGTTCTGTAAAGAATTGCAAATTGATCATTTTGCAACTGGAGGTTCATTTTATTATCAAAGATTGATTGTGCAACAAACCTTCCTTCTTCTCCATCAGAAATAGTTCGCATTACTTTGATTGATTCTCCTTTATCATTTGAGGTCCAAACTTGCTTATCTAATTTGGTCTTATTTCGTTCTATAACAGAATTAGCAGCATTTACAATATTTTGAGTAGATCTATAATTCTGCTCTAACTTAAATGTCTTTACATCTGGATAGTCTTTCTGAAAATTTAAAATATTTTGAATGTTGGCACCACGAAATGCATAGATACTCTGAGAATCATCTCCAACTACACAAATGTTTTGAAAACGATCTGCCAAAGCTCTTACAATTAAATATTGTGAGTGATTGGTGTCTTGATACTCATCTACCAAAATATATCGAAATCGATCTTGATACTTTGCTAACACTTCTGGAAAACGAGATAACAATTCATTGGTTCTTAATAATAAATCATCAAAATCCATAGCTCCAGACTTAAAGCACCTATCGACATACTCTTTATAAATATCACCAACTTTTGGCCTACTTGCCATAACATCAGATTCTTGTAAATCTGAATTATTAAAATAAGTTCTAACCGTTATTAAACTATTTTTAAAGGAAGATATTCTGTTCAAGATTTGCTTGGGTTTGTAGCGATCTTTATCCAGATTCATTTCTTTAATAATTGCTGTAATTAAGCGAACAGAATCTTGAGTGTCGTATATCGTAAAATTTGATGGAAATCCAAGTTTGTCTGCTTCTGCTCTTAATATTCTTGCAAATACAGAGTGAAATGTTCCCATCCAAAGATTCTTGGCTTCACTTTGTCCAACAACACTTGCAATTCTTTCTTTCATTTCTCTAGCAGCTTTGTTTGTAAATGTTAGAGATAGAATGTTAAAAGGATCAACACCTTGTTGCATTAAATGAGCTATTCTGTATGTAAGAACTCTTGTTTTTCCAGAACCTGCACCAGCAATAATAATCATAGGTCCGTCTTTTTGCAAAACGGCCTCTTTTTGTGCAGGATTTAATGATGCTAAATAATTACTCAAAGTAGATCTTGTAAGTTTCAAAAATACCACACTAAACCCTGTATCACAAAGAAAGTTATCGACAATTTTAACAAGTATCATTTATGAAATATCATTCATATTTAATTAGTAATCAACCTACTCCAATATTCAACAAATAAAAAAAAGTGTAAAAAAATTTGTGTACTGAATAGTTACATTTATATTTAAAGAAATTAGAAACATATTTTATGCGAAGAGATGTTTGCCAAGCCATAGCGGATCCAGTAAGAAGAGATATAATCAACCTTTTATCTGAACAAGCTTTGAACGTAAACTCAGTTGCTAAACACTATGAAATTAGTAGACCTGCAATTTCTAGACATTTGAAAATTTTAAGAGAATGCGGAATTATTGTAGTGAACAAAAAAGGAAGAGAGCGTTTGTGTAAAATCGAACCTAAAATGCTGGAAATGGCATTCACTTGGATTGATCAGTATAAAAAACTTTGGAAAGACAATAATAATATTCCCCTATCCCCTAATTAATGTTAAAGCTACAAAGCTCATTACAATAACCCCCTTACGTGATGAGCTGAGTAGCTTTTATACTTTCTATACTACTTTTGTAACTTATTATTTTTTAAAATATTGTTATTAACTTATATTAAAGTTAACTACAAAAGCTATATTTTTATAAAATGGAAGACAAACTTTTAGAAGGTTTAGCTTATGCCTTACCAGCTATAGTAACAGGTGGTGTAGCTTATTACATGATGACAGCATTTGTTAAGCAAAATAGCAATGAAAAGAAATTAGAAATGCTAGCCAGAAAAAAAAAGGATTCATTACCAATTCAATTACAAGCTTATGAGCGAATGCTATTATTCTGTGAACGAATTAATCCGACAAAACTATTAATTAGAGTAAAACCAATTTCTAATAATTCTGATGATTATTTACAATTGGTTCTTCAACAAATAGAACAAGAATTTGAACATAATTTAGTGCAGCAATTGTATATAACTGATGAATGTTGGAATATTATTATAGCTGCAAAAAATGCAGTTGTGAATAAACTGAAACAAGTATCAAATAGTTCAAAAAATTCTTCTGATTTTAGAGAAAATGTTTTGTTAGATTATGCTAAAGAACAACCACCTACAGATATTGCTATTGCTTTTTTAAAAAAAGAAGTTAGAAAACTCATTTAAAAAAACCTCTCAAATCATTTTAAAATAAAATGAGAGGTTTTATGTATTATAAATTTAACCTCAATCCAAATAGATAGTTTCTCCCTCTGGTTGTAAAGCCTAAAATGTCTTGAAAATATTCATTTAATAAGTTTGTCACCTGCCCAAAAACTGTAACCATATCGTTATAAAACTTGTAACTAAAATTAACATCTAATAAACTATAATTTTCTAACGAAGTTGAGACTATTGAATTAGATACAGCGTCAAAAAAACTAGCTGAACGTTCACCAACATTCCTGTAAATAAAAGATGTATTTAAATTCTTTACAGGAGAATATTCAATAGTAGCTAACCATTTATTAGAAGGTATATAATCAGCATTTTGACCACGATTTGTATAGGTATAATTTCCATTAAAGCTTATTTTATCATTAAAAACATAAGACAATTCTGTTTCAATTCCATCAACCTGAATTTCACTTGAAGCATTTTGATACTGACCAAAAGGTGCAACATTTATACTAGCAAAAATAATTGCATTACTTTCTTGGCGATTGAAATAAACAGCATTCAAATTTAATTTTTCTCCAAATTGAGTGTCAAAGCCAAACTCAAACGTAGTACTTGTTTCAGGATTCAAATCTACATTACCAAAATCAGAAAATAATTGATAAGTACTTGGTGAAATAAAAGCTGAACTATAAGAAGTTATGAATTTCACATTGTGTTTCTTATCGCTTTGAAAGATATTTTGAGCAACACTAATGTCATACACAAAATGATTACCATATTCGGTATGTATGTTCAACCTCCCTCCTACATTCGCATTAAAACCAAAATTACTTTTATAAACAAAAGAAGCGTATGGATCTGTTAGAGTAAAGTTTGCGATAGAATCATCAATATTTCCGAATGGAGAAAAGGTATCATTTACATGTTTTTGAAAGTTGATTCCAGAAATAAAGTATACATTTTTAGATATTAAATTGATTTTATTAACTAAATCCACAATTGTACTTCTTCCTTCAAAAACAGATTCAACAAAACCATAATCTGTTCTTCTTAAGCGGTTATGAGATATCGAACCAACAAATTCACCACCTTTGTAAGTATATCTAGTATTAAAACTTAGTCTTGTTTGATTTTGCTTCCCATTATTAGTTTTTGAGTCTGCAAAACCACCATTGTCATAGTCAAAACGAAAATGATCTTGATTTATAGTTCCAGAAACTTTTAAATTATCCGAAATTTGATATCCTAGCTTTACCAAAAGATTCTCTGTTGAAAAAGGATCTTCATCAAAGCTACCTGTCTGATCAATTGCAGAAGATTGTCCAGTAGTTGATTGTAAATTAATTGAAGTCAACAAACTAAAATTCTCTTTTGCGTAAGAAACAGAACTATTCAAACTTCTAACATCTAAATTATTCTCAGATTTTTGAATGGAGTTATTTGTTCCCAAAGAAGTCTCATAGGTTAGATTGAAACTGTCTTTCTTTGCTTTTTTTAGGATGATATTAATCACACCAGTAGCTGCTCCAGTTCCATATAATGTACTTGATGCTCCTTTTAAAACTTCAATTCGTTCTATTTGGTTTAAAGACAAATAGCGTAAATCAAACTCTTGATTGATTCCTGAAGGATCTGAAACAGGAACTCCATCGATTAACACTAAAACCTGTCTTCCTCTTCCACCTCTCACGAATAATCCTCTGGGTTCAGAAGGATTTGTATTCACTCCTCTAATATCAATTCCTGGTATTCGATTCAGTAAATCAATAATTGTAGTTCCTTGATTTTTTTGAATCTGTTCTTGAGTAATCTGATAAATTACTTTTGCTGTATTTTCTTTCGCCTCTTTAAATTTTGTGGCAGAAATAACAACTTCATCTAGTTTTTCACTTTCTTTTTTTTCTTGTGCAAAGAGAAATGTGCTAGAATATAGCACAAATGCAAAACCCATGATACATAGCTTTTTCATGATGATTGATTTAAATTAAAATTAAATCAGGTAAAAAATGCATACGATGTAACGTACAAAACTTTTATCCCGAAAGTTTACTACTTGTGATGAATGGCAGGTCTCCTGACTTGTCTTATGCTATTTAACCTTCCCAGTTTCCCAGTGGTTTGTAGAAATAACATTTTAAATAATCACGATGTACATCGTAAAAAAGACTTACAGTTGCGGGAACAGTTTTGGACTTACACCAAATTCCCTTTTAATTCGTAAACAATGATGTTGTTTACAAAACCAAAAATCGAAGCAAAAGTAAAACAATTAAAATTGTTGAATTGTGTTTCTAAAACATTTTGTAATCTTGTGTAAATCTTTACATTTTGAATAAAATTAGTTTTGTTTTAATACTTTTATTTGGCTTTGCTTTCATCTCATGCAACTCAAATAACAATACAACTAAATCAGAATTAGGCAACAAAAACAAAGTTAACGTTTCACACTCTAAAGGTTTCACTATTAGTTATTTAGGAGATATTAAAGCTGTAGATATTTTACAGCCCTATCCAAATGCAAAAGAAACTTTCTCTTATAAAATATCTTCAAAAAAGAGTCTTAATGGTAGTGATATAATTTTATCACCTGTTAAAAAAATTGTAGTGAGTTCTACAACTCATATTCCTATGTTAGAACTTTTAGATGCAGAAAATAGTTTGGTTGGTTTTCAAAATACAGAAAATATTTCATCACCTAAAACAAGAAAAAGAATTGATCAAGGTCTTGTAAAGGAATTAGGGAACAAGGGAACTTTAAATACAGAAATATTAATAGATATAAATCCTGATTTGGTAGTTGGGTTTGCAATGACCTCAAATTCTAAAGTTTATAATTCTGTAGAGAAAGCAAATATTCCTGTGATCTTAAATGGAGATTGGCTTGAGGAAACTCCGTTAGGAAGAGCAGAATGGATCAAGTTTTTCGGAGTATTGTTTGATAAAGAGGAAATTGCAGACAGTATTTTTAATGCTATCGAAAAAAACTACAATAATGCAAAACTAATCGCAAAAAAAGCATCCTTAAAACCAACCATTTTATCTGGTGCTATTATGAGTAAAGACATTTGGAATCTTCCTGCTGGTGATAGCTTCGTTGCTAAATTTTTAGAAGATGCAAATACCAATTATCTATGGAATGAAACCAAAAATAAAGGTAGTTTATCATTAAGTTTTGAAAGTGTTTTTGAAAAAGGAAAAGATGCTGAATTTTGGATTGCTCCTGGATATTTTTCTACAAAGAAACAAATGATAGAAAGTAGCTCAAAATACAAAGAATTTAAAGCTTTTAAAGAAAACAAGATTTATACGTTTGCAACAAAAAAAGGTGCAACAGGTGGAGTTATTTATTATGAGCTAGCTCCTACAAGACCTGATTTGGTTTTAAAAGATATCATTAAAATCACACACCCAGAATTACTTCCAGACTATCAGTTGACTTTTTTTGAGAAAATGAAATAAGCTACTTTTTGCTACTTTCTAAAGTTCGTTCTCTTAAAAATAGATATAAAGGGAATGTAAAAGCGATTGCAATTAAGAAGGTTAACGGAATTAAAATCCACCAACCCTTGACTTTTAGTTTTCTTGCATCTGGAATCATCCAAACAAAGTAGGTTAATACAACTACAGTTAAATCTGCTCCAAAAGATTTTCCAGCAAAATTGGATTGTGCCAATTCGAAGAAGTGAAAAAAAGATGCTTCTTCATAAGTTGTAAAATATTGAATGTTATAATACCAAGTATAACATAAGCCTAGGATTGCAATAGCTAAGAAAATGTATTTGCGCTTCATGCTGTATTCTAAAACAATGTTATTTGTCCATCTTCATCTTTTGGAGGAACTTCATCAGAATTTTCTTTTTTTGTAGGTGTTTCTTTCGCTTTTGGTTTATTTACATCTTCTTTTTTTACAACTTCAACAACTTCTTCTTCTATTACTTCTACTTCTTCTATTGGAGCTTCTTTAGGCTCATCATAAGGTAAAGAATCTAGTAAGTTGACCTGTTTTATTTTATCTGATGTTAACTGATTTCCTAGAGCTTTTATTCCTTTAACAGCAATAAATTCTTCGAAATTTACTTGTTTATTATCAAGAGAACGTTTAGAAAATATAACTTCTGCAACAGGTTTGTAATCGGTTGCTATAATTTCTAAATAGGACTTTGAATGTTCGGAAATGAATACTTCTTCTTTGTCTTCACTTTCAATTAAAAACCTCTTTACGTAATATTTTTCCTTTTCACCATCAAAATAAATAGCTGAAATTGGTTTCTTAGGTTTCCATTTTTCAAGGACAATCATGTCGTCTTCAAAACGCATTAACAAGTCTGGAGTTACAGCTTTAATTTTTCCGGATTGAGTTGCAATCAATAATTTATCCTCGGCTCTAAATTCACCTAGCAGTTCTCCTCTTTCATCTACATTTAATCTTTGAACTGTTTCATCAAACCAAATCTTTCTTGGTTTTAATGTTGACACACCTGCAGATTTGAATTCTACTTTTTTAATAGCATATTTGGTAATTGTATTCCCTCTTACTCCTCTACCTTTTACTGCCAAATCAGCAAAGTCAATATCCCATTTTAACTTTTTAATACTACCAACAGCTCTCAAATTGATGGTTACAACTTCAGCTTCTCCATTTGGATTTGCAGAAAAATAATGAACTTGAGAACCAGATTTACCGTTTGTTAAATCGTACTCTTTTTCTCTGGTAACACTTGTAACATTAAATCGTTTCATATAACTAGGACCACCTTTACCGTCCTTATACATCATGTTGTAAACTGTACGTTTGTCTTTCTTTTTAAAGATCGCTACATGAATTATATCTTTTCCTACAAAGGTTTTTGAGGCAACTTTTGTCACCATCATTTTCCCATCTTTTCTAAAGATAATTACATCGTCAATATCTGCACAATCGGTTACATATTCATCTTTTCGCAAAGAAGTTCCAACAAAACCTTCTTCTCTGTTTACATATAATTTTGTGTTTCTAATGACAACTTTAGTAGCTATGATATCATCAAAAACTTTAATTTCTGTTTTTCGCTCTTTTCCTTTTCCATAGGTAGACTTGAGTCGTTTAAAATAATCAATTGCATACTCAATTAAATTATTTAAATACTCTTTTACCTGAGCAATTTTTTCTTCTAAAGATTCAATAAATTGTTTCGCTTTGTCTATATCGAACTTAGAAATCTTTTTAATTCTAATTTCTGTCAATCGAACAATATCTTCTTCTGTTACAGCTCTTTTTAAGTGTTTAATGTGAGGCTTTAAACCCTTATCAATAGCAGCAATTACACCCTCCCAAGTTTCTTGCTCTTCAATATCTCTATAGATTCTGTTTTCTATAAAAATACGTTCTAAAGAAGCAAAATGCCATTGTTGTTCTAATTCGTTTAACTGAATTTCTAGTTCTCTCTTTAAAAGCTGAACTGTATAATCAGTAGAGCTTTTTAGCATTTCTGTTACACCAATAAAACGAGGTTTATGATCTTCAATGATACAACACAAAGGAGAAATTGAGCTTTCACAATTTGTAAAAGCATACAAAGCATCGATGGTTTTGTCTGGTGATATATTTGGAGGTAAATGCACAAGAATTTCTACATTCGCTGCAGTATTGTCCTCTATTTTTTTAATTTTTATTTTACCCTTTTCATTAGCTTTGATAATACTATCAATTAGAGAGGATGTTGTTGTTGCAAATGGAATTTCAGTAATGACAAGTGTTTTTTTGTCTAATTGAGAAATTTTTGCTCTAACTCTAACTTTTCCTCCACGTTTACCATCATTATAATTGGTAAAATCTGCAATTCCTCCAGTTAAAAAATCCGGTAGAATTTTAAAACTTCTTCCTTTTAAATATTTTATTGAAGCATCTATTAACTCATTAAAATTGTGAGGTAAAATTTTAGTTGATAAACCTACTGCAATACCTTCTGCTCCTTGTGCTAACAATAAAGGAAACTTAACTGGAAGATGAACAGGTTCTTTCTTTCGACCATCGTATGATGCTTGCCAATTTGTTGTTTTTGGATTGAAAATTACATCTAGAGCAAATTTGGACAATCGAGCTTCAATATATCTAGATGCTGCAGCTCTATCACCTGTGAGAATATTTCCCCAGTTTCCTTGCATGTCAATAAGTAATTCTTTTTGACCCATCTGAACCATAGCATCTGCTATTGAAGCATCACCATGAGGATGATATTGCATTGTGTGCCCTACGATGTTAGCAACTTTGTTGTAACGACCGTCATCTAGGTCTTTCATAGAATGCATGATACGACGTTGCACAGGTTTGAAACCATCATTTAAAGCAGGAACTGCTCTTTCTAATATGACATATGAAGCATAGTCCAAAAACCACTCCTTGTACATTCCTGTAACCTTGGTTATAGTTTCAGTTGTCTCATTATTAGAATTCTCTAATTCTTCTTCGTGTTCGTATTCGTTGTTTTCTTCACTCATAAAGTGCTTATATGCTCTTTTTAATTGAAATTTATTACCCCACCAGCTGCACTTACAATTAAACCATCATCTAGTGTTGCTTGAATATCATATTCAATTCTGTTAGGAATGTTAGTTGTATCTGAGAAATCAATTAAGAAATCTCGTAACCAATCTTTATTTTCTACAACATAATCAGTCAACGATTGATTAGATCCAAAAATCTTAACTTGGTTTGTTATATCTATTCTAGTATTCCCATTATTAAAATCTAATATTTCTACTTTTATACTCTGAATTTTATTTGTATAAATAAATGTTGCATCACTACATGGAATAACTGCTGCATTTTTAACCTCTACATCTGACTTCTTTTTTTGCAATGAATTGCTTGAAACTAATACTTGGTTTTCTTCAAATCGTGCAGAAATAACAAAATCTTCTTTATCTATTTGATTATGTAGATCAAACGGAGATAATGTATTTCCATCTTTCAACAACACTTCTGATTCAAGTCCTGTAGTAGTTACTTCATATGTTTCTTCATCACAGCAAGAAGAAATTATAAATACTGTTAGCAATATAAATATTACATTAATAGTCTTCTTCATTCCTTATGATTTTTATCAATAGAGCGTTTAATGAACTGTATTGCAAAAACCATCAGAAGTATAGAAAATATTCCAAAGTATGCATTACTATTTTCTTCAAAAGAAAGATTGTTATAATCTATTTGGAAAAACCAAAAAATTAAAATGAATACAAAGATTAGTATTAATCCGTTAAATACTTTTGCTGCTCCTTTCATATCTCTTCAACTACGTCTAATTCAACTTTTAAGTTTTCTATGATAAATTTTTGTCTATCTGGAGTATTTTTACCCATGTAGAACTGTAGCATTTGCTCTATAGACATTTCTTTATCTAACATTACAGGGTCTAATCGAATATTATCACCTATAAAATGAACAAATTCATTTGGAGAAATTTCTCCCAATCCTTTAAATCGAGTAATTTCTGGCTTCCCTTTAAGTTTATTAATAGCTTGTTTCTTTTCTTCATCTGAATAACAATAAAAAGTTTCTTTTTTATTTCGAACTCTGAACAATGGGGTTTCTAGAATATATAAATGACCTTCTTTTATCAATTCAGGAAAGAATTGTAAGAAAAAAGTAATTAACAACAATCGAATATGCATTCCATCAACATCTGCATCAGTTGCAATTACGATATTGTTATATCGTAAATCCTCCAAACCGTCTTCAATATTCAGAGCAGCTTGCAGCAAGTTGAACTCTTCATTTTCATATACAATCTTTTTAGACAATCCATAAGAATTGAGTGGTTTTCCTTTTAAGCTAAAAACAGCTTGTGTGTTTACATTTCTTGATTTTGTAATGGATCCAGAGGCAGAATCTCCCTCTGTAATAAACAAAGTTGTTTCTAAATGTGCTTCTTTTTTGATATCACCTAAATGTATCCTACAATCTCGTAATTTCTTATTATGTAAACTGGCCTTTTTTGCACGATCTCTAGCTAATTTTCGTATACCTGATAACTCTTTACGTTCCTTCTCTGCTTGAAGAATTTTCTTTTGAAGCCTTTCTGCTACTTCTGCATTCTTGTGTAAATAGTTATCTAAGTTGGTTTTAATAAAATCGTTTATATATGTTCTAACTGTTGGCAATCCTCCACCCATTTCAGTAGAACCTAATTTCGTTTTGGTTTGACTTTCAAAAACTGGTTCCATTACTTTGATAGCGATGGCAGAAATAACAGATTTACGAACATCTGAGGCATCAAAATTCTTTTTATAGAATTCTCTAATGGTTCTCACGATCGCTTCTCTAAATGCAGCTTGATGTGTTCCTCCTTGAGTTGTGTTTTGTCCGTTAACAAACGAATGATATTCTTCTGAGTATTGAGTTTTACTATGGGTTATAGCAACTTCAATATCATCTCCTTTCAAGTGAATTATTGGATACAACATATCACTTTCGTTGTTGTTATCTTCTAACAAGTCTTTTAAACCATTTTCTGAGTAGTATTTTTCTCCATTAAAAATGATTGTCAAACCAGGATTCAAGTACACATAGTTTTTTAGCATTTTAACTATGTATTCCGATCTGAATTTGAATTTTTTAAATATTGCTTCATCAGGAATAAAAGAAACTTTAGTTCCTCTTCTTCTAGATGTCTCATCAAGAGATTCTTGATTGGTTAAGTTTCCTTGTTCAAATTCAGCAGAAGCAGATTTACCATCTCTGTTAGATTCTACTCGAAAAAAAGAAGAAAGTGCATTTACTGCTTTTGTTCCTACACCATTTAAACCCACAGATTTTTTAAAGGCTCTACTGTCATATTTTCCACCTGTATTCATTTTAGAAACAACGTCTACCACTTTTCCTAGTGGTATACCTCGACCGTAATCTCTAACATTTACCTTTTCTCCTTGAATTGAAATTTCTATGGTTTTTCCTGCACCCATAACAAACTCATCAATAGAGTTATCCAAAACTTCTTTCAAGAGTATATAAATTCCATCATCTGCAGAAGATCCATCACCCAATTTCCCGATATACATACCAGGTCTCATTCTGATATGCTCTTTCCAGTCGAGTGAGCGAATATTATCTTCTGTATAATTGGATTGTTGCGCCATAAATCTTGTTCAAAGGGTTTGAAGTAGTTGCTAAAATAGGATTTCTCGTCAAATTTTAAAATGCCTTCCAGCTTTAGTTATCAACAGTCTTTCCACTAAAATATAGATTTCAAATTCTACAAAAAATTACAATATGTTATATTTTTAAACATCTAGCAGCTAACAGTGTTTTTTAGCTATTTTCGTTGTTGGAAAAACCGATAAAATGAATCCAAAAGACCTCTTAGAGCTTACAGAAAAATATGATAGTCCTTTGTATGTGTATGATACTAGTAAAATAGAGTCTCAATACAAGAGAATTACCAATGCATTTACAAATGTGCCTAATCTACAATTGAATTATGCTGTAAAGGCTTTATCTAATATAAATATTTTAAAATTCTTTAACTCGTTAGGCTCTGGTTTAGACACTGTTTCAATTCAAGAGGTTCAATTGGGATTGGAAGCTGGTGTTGATCCATCTAAAATTATTTATACGCCCAATGGAGTTTCACTTGAAGAAATTGAAAAAGTAGCTAAAAGTGGTGTTCAAATCAATATTGATAATTTATCGATTCTAGAATTGTTCGGTCAGAAGCATCCAGATATTCCTGTTTGTGTTCGAATCAATCCGCACATTATGGCAGGTGGAAATAGTAAGATTTCTGTTGGACATATCGATTCAAAATTCGGAATATCAATTCACCAAGTTCCTCATATTTTACGTGTTGTCGAAAACACCGGAATGAATATCAATGGAATTCACATGCACACAGGTTCTGATATTTTAGATATTGACACCTTTGTAAGAGCAACAGAAATATTATTTGATGTTGCTAAACAGTTTAAAAATATTGATTTTATAGATTTTGGTAGCGGTTTTAAAGTTCCATACAAAGAAGGAGATATTTCTACAGATATCGATCAATTAGGTCTTCAACTTTCTGAGCGTTTTAACCAGTTTTGTGAGGAATATGGAAAAGAAATAACCTTGATGTTTGAACCCGGAAAATTCTTGGTTTCAGAAGCTGGTTTCTTTTTAGCAAAAGTGAATGTTGTGAAACAAACAACATCCACTGTTTTTGCACAAATTGATAGTGGTTTTAATCATTTAGTTCGACCTATGATGTATGATTCTTATCATAGAATTACCAATATTTCTAATCCAGAAGGAAGAGATAGATACTACAGTGTTGTTGGGTATATCTGTGAGACTGATACATTTGGATCTAATAGAAGGATTGCAGAAATTTCTGAAGACGATATCTTATGCTTTCACAATGCAGGAGCATATTGCTTTTCTATGGCCTCCAACTATAATTCTAGATATAGACCCGCTGAAGTGATGATTCACAATGGAAAAGATTATTTAATACGTAAAAGAGAAACTTTTGAGGATATTTTAAAAAATCAAGAGATTGTAGAATTCTAATATAGCTATTGTTTCAATAACTTTTTAAAGTAAATCCAAATGTCAAGAATTCATCTTCTTGTAATTGATTTGCAACAACAACACTTTCATAGGTTCTTAGGTAGTTAACTTTAAAGTTTAAGAATTTCCATATCGGAAATTCCATACCTAAATCTGCTCTCCATCGAAAGTTATTACTTTCCTCAAGAGAGGGCTGAAAAAACATTTCATGTGAAAGAATCATCTTCCCTTTGAACAACTCATATTTTCCTTTCATCCATAACGTTGATCTCCAAGTATTAATTTCAGATTCACCATCGTAATCATCAATTTTAAAGTCTATCGTATTAAACTCAGTATGTTCAAATTCTCCAGTTAATGACATTCTAAGGCTATATTTCTTTTTGTTGATTAGTTGATACGAAAACCCACCACCAAATATGTATCTATCATCAATCTGACGTCTAAAGTTGGTGCTATAAAAACCTAATAAAACAGGATGAAATCTTTTATGAGAGTTGATATTGATAAAGTTTAAACTCAAAATATCTTCATCAGCTTTGTCACCTCCAAACTCTTGTAAAACATAGGAGTTTTGAGTTCTAAAAGTTGTGTTTTTAAAAGGTTTAAAACTAATATTTGAATTCGTTCTAAAAATTAATGTTTGCACATTTCCACCTTGCCAAAAACCAGTTAATGCTAGGTCTGCCTTAATCTTTACAGAATCCTTTTCTGTATTTTGAGCACAGAAAGTGAATGGAATTAATATCAAAAAATAAAGAATTCTTTTTATGAGCATTCTGCTAATATTTATAAATAATGATTTTCAAAAATAAGTATTAATCAAAAACTAATCGTAAGTATATTGATTGAAAACTAAACTAGATTTACTTGATATAATTCTAAAATGAGGTTACGTAATTAAAAAGTATCTTTAACTCGCTATTTAACAATAAATAATAAAATGATAAAGTTCTTTAGAAAAATTCGTCAAAAGTTGCTTTCTGAAAATAAATTCAACAAATACCTTTTGTATGTAATTGGTGGGGTTGTTTCTGGTTGTAATTGGTATATTAATTGCGCTTCAAATTAACAACCAAAATGAAGTAAAAAGAGAGAGAGTAAAAGAAATTAGTTATTTAAAAAACTTACAAGTTGATTTAGAAAATGAGCTAAAAAATTGCAAAGAGTTTTCAGAAATCCATTTTAATAGAGCAAAGGCATCATCAAAAGTTTTAAACTTAAAACCACCAACTACAATAGAAGATGTAGAACAGTATACAAATTTATATGAAACCGTTTTTATTTGGTATGATTTTTCACCCACAACAATACGTTTCAAGAGTTGTTAAGTTCTGGAAACTTAAGTTTAATCAATAATGATTCTATAAAAAATGGATTATTAGAATTAAATAAAATGTATGCAAAAATAGCTTCAGGAGAACATCATATGAGAAGAGAATATGAGCAATATTTGTATGATGTGAATATTAAAAATACTGCTGGTTTAGAATTCTTTAATTTAAAGCCTAAATATGATCAATTAGAAAGAATAACTGCTCAGGACATTCCTAAATCAAAACACAAGAAACTTATAGAAGATGCCCAGTGGCAAAAGCAAAACCAAACTTTTCAAAATGGATTGAAATTAGCTATAATGAATAATAGTTATTTAGCTGGATTACATAAAGATTTAATCGAATTCATTCAGCAGCTTATGAATACAATTGATAAAGAGATAAATCGTTAATTTCTGATTATTATTTATCCAAATCAGGTAATAAAAAAGAATCTAAAACTGATTTTTTAGCCATCATTTTTTCTATTTCATCAGATTTTCTTGGAGCATCAGCAGAAAGGTTTACTGGTTTTCCATCTGTAACTAAAATATCGTCTTCTATTCTAACTGCAATACCCCACCATTTTTTTTCACAAGGACTTCCTTCTGGAATGTAAACTCCAGGTTCCATTGTTACCACCATATCCTTTAAAAAGGTTCTAGAGCTTTTTGGGTCATGAACATCCAAACCGATATGATGTGAAGTTCCGTGAGGCATGTAGGGATGTTTTGCATCTACGGATTTAATGATTCCTAATTTCACCAAGCCTTCATTAATTACTTTTTCAGCGGCAGTTCTTGGAGCTCTCATACTCTCACCAACTACATATTTAGCAATACCAGCTTCTTGTCCTGCATACACCAAATCATAAATCGCTTTTTGTTCTGGAGTAAATTTACCACTTGCTGGGATCGTTCTAGTCACATCTGCTGTGTATCCTCTGTATTCAGCTCCTAGGTCCATTAAGACCAAATCATTACCAACTTTGGTTTTATTATTTTCAATATAATGTAATATGCAGCCATTATTTCCAGCTCCTACAATCGAAGGATAACCTTCATATTCTGCTCCATATTTTTTATAGACAAACTCATGAATTCCTTGCAATTCAGTTTCAGACATATGAGGTTTCATCGCTTTCATTACTTCTACTTGACCTATTGCAGAAATACGAATCGCTTTGGTTAGTAGTTTTAATTCATCTTTTGTTTTTACTTGTCTCATACCTGCCATAGCAGAGGGAATAAAGTCAACATCTAAATTAGTTTTTATCTGCATTTTTAATCCAACAGATTTTTGAACATCTTTAATATTATAGTTATCTGAATTTAAAAACTTAGTAACATATTCGTTGTTTTTTACATCAGTATAGTATCTAGCTAATCTTGACAACTGTTTCTTAGTCTGAGCATTGTTATTTGCTGTAGATTCCGATATAATTCTATAGGCATATTTTTCCATAGAGGTTGTTATGTCCTTATTATAGCCAGAAGTAATTTTAAAACTCTTTACTAATCCAAAAACATCAGCTCTATCACCAGTGTTTCTGTAATCATCTTTAAACTTTCCGTCAATAAAAACCTTATCATACTTCTTAAAATCAATTTGGGAATTAATGAATTCTCGACCATTTTTAGCAACAGCAAAACCTAAATCTTCTTTAGCTCCTTTGATTCCTAAGCGATAACCATTCCATTGTTCTGCTCTTTTATTTTTTTCTTGCACATAGAGAACTTCATTGAATGTGCTCCCATCATTTGCTGTTTGATCATCTTTGTAAATAACTAGAACTGCATTGGGTTCTCTGTATCCAGACAAATAATAAAAATTTGGATCTTGGTGAAATACATAATCAACATCGTTAGCTCTATTTCTTAAAGGATTTGCGAAAAAAACAGCCACCGAATTAGCGGGCATTTCAGAACGAAATAAATCTCTTCTTTCTTTATGAAATTCTTTGGATAAAAAATCTGTTGGTGTTCCTTTTTGCGCTGATACAATAATGACAAATAAGAAAAAAAGTAAGACTGAGAATTTAGTTTTCATTGTATGATTTTTTATGAGACATCAAATCTAAACACTTGAAATCATTTTCTCAAACTATTAACAAATATTTTGGTATGTATTGTGAATCTTCCTTACTCCTATTTTCCTTAAATTTGAGCAACCAAAATTTTACTTAGAATGAAAAACACTGCTTTAACTCACGTACACGAAGCTCTAGGAGCAAAAATGGTTCCTTTTGCTGGTTATAAGATGCCTGTACAGTATGAAGGTATCAACTTAGAACATCAAACAGTAAGAGAAAATGTCGGTGTTTTTGATGTGAGTCATATGGGTGAATTTCTTGTAATGGGTGACGATGCTCTTGAGTTAATACAAAGCATTACCTCAAACGATGCATCTCGTTTGATTGTAGGAAAAGCACAATATAGTTGTATAACGAATGATGTAGGAGGAATTGTTGATGACTTAATTGTTTACAGACTTGCTGAAAAAGAATACATGTTGGTTGTTAATGCAGCCAATATTGAGAAAGATTGGAATTGGATTACTTCTAAAAATACGTTTGAAAATGTTTCTTTAATGAATAGATCTGATGAATATTCTTTATTGGCAATCCAAGGACCAAAAGCTGTTGAAGCAATGCAGTCGCTAACTAAACATTATTTGTTTGAAATTAAATTTTACAATTTTGTTGTTGGTGAATTTGCTGGTGTTTCAGATGTAATTATTTCTGCAACTGGTTATACTGGTTCTGGTGGATTTGAAATCTATTGTAAAAATGAGGATGTTGAACATATTTGGAATGAAGTATTTAAAGCTGGAAAAGATTTTGGTATCAAACCCATTGGATTAGCTGCAAGAGATACGTTACGTCTAGAAATGGGTTACAGTCTGTATGGAAATGATATTGACGATACTACTTCTCCTTTTGAAGCCGGATTAGGTTGGATTGTTAAGTTTACCAAAAGCTTTACAAGCTCAGATAATTTATCTGAACAAAAGCAGAAAATATTAAACAGAAAGTTAGTTGCTTTTGAAATGGACGGTAGAGGAATTCCAAGAACAACCTATGATATAGTTAATGAAGAAGGAACATACATTGGAAAAGTAACTTCAGGTACCATGTCTCCTTCTCTAAAAAAAGGAATTGGTTTAGGGTATGTTAATTCTACTTACTCTGATTTTGGTAGTAAAATATTCATACAAATTCGAAACAAACAACTTCCTGCTACGGTAGTAAAACTACCTTTTTACAAGGGAAAATAAGTCTAATATTATAATAAAAAAAGCCGCTTATGTGGCTTTTTTTATTTCTTTAAATACACATCCATTTGTGGGAAAGGAATTGTAATGTTATTCTCAATAAATTTTTTGTTGATCGTTTTTCTGATATCAGATTTAATATTTTCTACACCAAATGTGTCCTTACAAAAAAACAAAACTTCAAAATCTAGAGAGGAGTTTCCAAAATCATTAAATCGAACTATGATGTCTTTAGAGTCTGTTACTTGAGGATGATCTAGTGCACTATCATGTAACAATTTCATCACTAAATCTACATCACTTCCATAAGCAACACCAACTTTGATAGCAAAACGTGTTTTTTTTGTCTGATGACTCCAATTAATCATCTTGTTAGAAGTAATAATTGAATTTGGTATGATAATATGAACATCAAAACGATCTATAGCAGTAGAAGTTCGTAGTCCAATTCGTTCGATTTTAACAACATCTCCATCAACATCTAAGATATCTCCTACTTTTACCGTTCCTTCAAACAATAAGATAATACCCGAAATAAAATTATTAAAAGTACTTTGCAAACCTAAACCAACACCTACCAATAATGCAGCAGAACCAGCCAAAAGAGCGTTTATTTTAATACCAATAATTTCTAAACAAACTAATAAAGCAACAATCCAGACGATGTACTTTATAATTTGATACAGAGAATATAGATTTCCTCTTTCGTAATTGGTTAGAAATTTTTTACGGAACATCATTTTTTTAATGAACCATAATAAAAAAGCAGATACACAAATAACGATCGCTAAGCTTAAAATAGATGCAATTGTTAAAATGTAATCACCAACGTGAATAAGTTCAAATTCAAGATATTTTGAGATTGTTTCCATAATCTCAAATATACCCAATCCTTAAGTTTAACAACAAAAAATAATTGAGTATAGTTTTTTCTTATGTAGTTATAAAAATTATAATTTTTTTCAATGGTAAAAAAACCCTAGTTTTGAAGTATCAAATCAAAAACTAACAAATTATGAAAATCAAAAAATTATCAATTTTATCATTGCTTTTCATCTTTGCTTGTACTTCTAACCCTACAAGCTCAGATACTGCAATGAAAGATTCTGAAAATGGAGGTTGTCCTTTTGGGTTCGATAAACTTAGCTCGACAGGTCAAGTCATAAAAAATGAAGGTAATACAACAAGAGACTGGTGGCCGAATCAACTAGACTTGACAGTGCTTAGAAAAAATGCAGAGATATCAAATCCTTTAGGTGAAGAGTTTAATTATGTAAAAGAATTTAAAAGTCTAGATTATTTTGCTTTAAAGGAAGACTTGAAAAAAGTTATGACCGATTCTCAAGATTGGTGGCCAGCAGATTTTGGTCATTATGGAGGATTGTTTATTCGTATGGCTTGGCATAGTGCAGGAACCTACAGAACTGGAGATGGTAGAGGTGGAACCAGAGAAGGAAAGCAAAGATTTGCTCCACAAAATAGTTGGCCAGATAATGCCAATTTGGATAAAGCTAGAAGATTATTGTGGCCTATCAAACAAAAATACGGTCAAAAAATATCATGGGCAGACTTAATGATTTTAGCTGGAAACGTGGCTCTAGAAGACATGGGTTTTGAAACTCTTGGCTTTGCTGGTGGAAGGTCAGATACTTGGGAGCCTCAGTCCAATGTTTATTGGGGGTCAGAACAAAAATGGCTAGCCAATGACAAAAGATATGATGATAACAAAGAATTAGAAAAGCCTTTAGCTGCTGTTCAAATGGGATTGATTTATGTAAACCCAGAAGGTCCAAATGGAAATCCAGACCCAGTTTTAGCAGCACATGATATTCGTGAAACTTTTGGTAGAATGGGAATGAATGATGAGGAAACTGTTGCTCTAATCGCTGGTGGACATACACTAGGTAAAACTCACGGTGCTGCAAGCGGTAGCAATCTAGGTAAAAGTCCAGAAGGAGCTGGTATTGAACAACAAGGACTTGGTTGGAAAAGCAAATACAAATCAGGTAAAGGAGCTGATGCAATTACTTCTGGTTTAGAAGTAATTTGGACAAGTACTCCAACAAAATGGAGTCAAGGATATTTTAAAAGTCTTTTTGAAAATGAATGGAAATTAGTAAAAAGTCCTGGAGGAGCTCATCAGTTTGAAGCTGTTAACCCAATTGAAATGTATCCAGATGCTTTTGATAAAAACAAAAGACACAAACCAACCATGTTGGTTACTGATGTTTCTTTAATTAAAGACCCTGCATATGAAAAAATCTCAAGAAGGTTTTATGAGAACCCAAAGGAGTTTAATGCTGCATTTGCAAAAGCTTGGTTTAAATTGACACATAGAGATATGGGACCAAAAACAACCTATTTAGGTCCAGAAATTCCGAAAGAAGAATTCTTATGGCAAGATCCAATTCCTGTTGGAAAAAATAAATCACTGAACAAATATGACATTCAGAGGTTGAAAAAAGAAATTCAGAATGCTAATATAGCATCAGAAGCTTTGATTCAGACTGCTTGGGCTTCTGCATCAACTTATAGACATTCTGATAGACGTGGTGGAGCAAATGGAGCTAGAATTCGTTTAGAACCTCAAGTGAATTGGGAAAGCAATCCAAAGCAATTGAAAAAGGTTTTAGGTGCTTACGAAGCTATTCAGGCAAAATTTAACAAAGGAAATAAGAGTGTTTCTATAGCAGACTTGATTGTTTTAGGTGGAAATGTTGCGATTGAAGATGCAGCAAAAAAAGCAGGTGTAAACGTTACCGTACCATTTACTCCAGGAAGAATGGATGCTACTCAAAAACAAACAGATATCAAAGGGATGTCAGTGTTAGAACCTATAGCAGATGGTTTTAGAAATTATCAAAAAACACAATACACAATTACACCAGAACAATTGTTAATTGATAAAGCTCAGTTGTTAACTTTAACTGCACCAGAAATGACTGTCTTAGTAGGTGGAATGAGAGCTTTAAACACGAATTTTGATGGTTCTTCTATGGGAATTTTAACTGAAACTCCTGGGACTTTGAATAATGCTTACTTTAAAAATTTATTAAGCATGAATTATGAGTGGAAGCCCAAAACAGAAGACTGTTTGGTTTTTGAAGGTTTCAAAAGAGGAACATCAGATGTAAAATGGACAGCTTCTAGAACTGATTTAATCTTTGGATCAAACTCAGAACTAAGAGCTTTAGCAGAAGTTTATGCAAGTGAAGATGCAAAAGAAAAGTTTGTGAAGGACTTTGTTAATACGTGGACAAAAGTGATGAACTTAGATCGCTTTGATGTAAAAATGTAATTACAACATATTTCAAACAAAAAAGACTAGAAGAAATTCTAGTCTTTTTTTTATGTTGTAAACTCTAAAGTTTCTCCATCTAAAGGAATGTAAAAATCTTTATTTTTTATTTTAGACTGTAAAACTGCTCTTTGTAAATTGGCTCTATTTACTGTACAATGATCTAAAGACTCAAGATGAACAGCAATGATTTTTGAATGTTTAGCATACAATGCCAAATCAATAGTTTCTTGTGCATCCATTAAAATAAGATTCTCCTCATAACCAGGTATAAATGCACCACCAGAATTTGTGATGATAATATCAGGTTGATATGTATCAATAGCTTTTTTAACATCCTCTTTAAATATTGAATCTCCAACAATATAAATAGTTGGTTCGTTTTTAGCTTGTAAAACAAAACCAGAAACTTGTCCCATAAATTTTTCAATCTCTCCTCTACCGTGTTTTCCGTTAGCTCTATGAATTGTTATTTCATTGAAAGTTTCTTTACTTGCAATTTCAGTGACATTGGTAAATCCAGCTTCTTTAATAGATTTAGCATTTGTAGGCTGACAAAAAACTGGTATCGATGTATCAATTCGTTTTTTTGCTATGTCATCAAAATGATCTTTGTGTAAATGAGAAACGAAAACTGCATCTATTCCTTCTAATACTTTATCAGTCGAAAATGGGAGTGCTGTAATTGGATTTTTAGAAATGCCTCCATAGGATTCGAAAGAACCTTTTTCACCTAACATAGGGTCAACAAGAATGGTTTTGTTGTTGTAAAAGATCTTTAATGTAGCACTTCTAATAAGTTGAATCGAAGCCATACTTATACATTAAAACGGAAATGCATTACATCGCCATCTTTCACTACATAATCCTTACCTTCTACTCTCATTTTACCAGCTTCTTTAACCTTAGCTTCAGTTCCAAAGGTCACGTAATCATCATAAGAAATGGTTTCTGCACGAATAAATCCTTTTTCAAAATCAGTGTGAATTACACCAGCAGCTTGAGGACCTGTTGCTCCAATTGGAATAGTCCAAGCTCTCACTTCTTTTACACCAGCTGTAAAATAGGTTTGAAGATTTAATAATTTATAAGCAGAACGAATCAAACGAGAAACGCCAGCTTCTTCTAAACCTAAATCATCTAAGAATAATTGTCGCTCTGCATAGTCTTCTAATTCAGCAATATCAGCTTCTGTACCTACAGCTAAAACAATCACTTCTGCATTTTCATCTTTCACTGCTTTTTTTACTTGATCTACATATGAATTTCCAGAAACTGCAGAGTTTTCATCTACATTACATACATACAAAACGGGTTTTGCAGTGATAAAATGTAAGGATTGCACAAACTCTTCTTCTTTTTCAGAAAATTCAATAGCTCTTACAGAAGCTCCAGACATAAGTGTTTCTTCCACTTTTAATAAAACTTCCAATTCTGCTTGTGCTTCTTTATTTCCTGTTTTGGCTGTTCTTTTAACACGCTCTAAACGTTTCTGAACCGTTTCTAAATCCTTTAATTGCAGTTCAATATCGATGGTTTCTTTATCTCTAACAGGATCAATAGAGTTGTCTACGTGGATAATATTATCATTATCAAAACAACGCAAGACATGCAAGATTGCATCTGTCTCACGAATGTTAGCCAAAAATTGATTTCCCAATCCTTCTCCTTTACTAGCTCCTTTTACCAAACCTGCGATATCAACAATCTCTACCGTAGCAGGAATTACTTTTTCTGGATTCACCAATTCTTCTAGTTTTTCCAAACGCTCATCAGGAACATTCACAACTCCTAAATTAGGCTCTATGGTGCAAAAAGGAAAGTTGGCACTTTGTGCTTTTGCATTCGATAAACAATTAAATAAAGTTGATTTTCCTACGTTGGGTAATCCTACAATTCCGGCTTTCATGTACTTAATTTTAAGGCTGCAAATATAGCTTTTTTGTAAATGAAAAATTCCGAAGTAAATTCGGAATTTTCATAATATTATTTAAACTAATTTATTGAGGTTAATCGTTATGCATAAAACTTTGTTTTCCTAACAATTCTTCTTCTGTTTCTACATTATTTTCGTCAGGAACACAACAATCTACGGGACAAACTGCAGCACATTGGGGTTCTTCATGAAATCCCATACATTCTGTACATTTATCTGCTACGATATAATAGATTTCATCAGACACAGGCTCTTGCTCTTCATCTGCATTGGCTTCTTTACCATTTGGCAAAACAACATTACCACTTAAATCTGTTCCATCACTGTATTTCCAATCATCAGCACCTTCATAAATAGCTGTATTTGGACACTCTGGTTCACATGCTCCACAGTTGATACATTCGTCAGTTATAAATATTGCCATAGCTTTTTTCTCTTTAAGATTTGATATCTTTGCAGTGCAAAAATAAACCCTAGAAAGATAGCATCCAAACGAAATGACGCATATTCAAAATCGTATCAAACCATTTGTAGAATTAGGTAATTTTCTAAGTCAATTTTCTAGAAAATCAATACAACAAAAAGAGTCTATCCTCTTCAATGAATTATTTTTTGATGGGTTTACACATCAAATCAAATTAGCAGAAGAGAATAACAGTTGGTTTACAAAAGACAATATTCTTTTTGCTTTAGAGTCTTGGTTTGATGCCTTATCAAAATCAAATTTAACGTCTTGGTTAGAGAATGAAGACTTAGGCGAAAACTCTACCAAAACTGTTGCTATTATCATGGCAGGAAATATACCGTTGGTAGGATTTCATGACTTTTTATCTGTGTTAATTTCTGGTCACAAAGTTTTGGTAAAACAATCGTCTAATGACAAACACTTGCTTCCTTTTTTAGCAAAATATCTTGAATATGTTGATGAATCTCTAAAAGGAAGAATTTCTTTTACTGAAGAAAAAATAGAAAAATTTGATGCTGTCATTGCTACTGGAAGCAACAACACAGCTCGCTATTTTGAATATTACTTCAAAGACAAGCCCAATATTATTAGGAAAAACAGAAATTCAGTAGCTGTATTTCAGGGTAATGAATCGGAACAAGATTTTGAAAACTTAAGTGAAGATATCTTTCGATATTTTGGTTTGGGTTGTAGAAGTGTTTCTAAATTATTTGTACCCAAGAACTTCAATTTTGATTCTTTTTTTAAAGGAATGTATTCAAAACATGAAATTATTAACATCGCTAAATACGCTAACAACTACGATTATAACAAAGCTGTTTATCTAATGAGTGAATTTGATATTCTAGAAAATGGCTTTTTAATGATCAAAGAAGATGAAAGCTATTCCTCTCCTATTGCAACTGTTTTCTATGAGTATTATGACAATCCTATTGACTTAAAAATTAAATTACATCAAGAAAAGGACAACATTCAATGTATTGTTTCTAAAAGCTTTATCGAAAATGAAATTCCTTTTGGACAAACGCAATATCCGAGCTTATGGGATTATGCAGATGGTGTAAATACCTTAGAATTCTTATCAAAAATTTAACGAGACAATTTAAAATTCAAATTAAAAATTAGCACCTTTGCAAAACCAAATTTAACCCAATGAAAAAGCATAATTTTAGCGCTGGTCCATGTATTTTACCGCAAGAAGTTTTACAAAAAGCATCTGAAGCAGTTATCAACTTTAACAATGATAATTTATCACTTATAGAGATCTCACACAGAAGCAAACCTTTTGTTGATGTCATGGAAAATGCAAGAGCTTTAACTCTTGAACTATTAGGATTAGAAAACAAAGGATATAAAGTTTTGTTTTTACAAGGAGGTGCAAGTATGGAGTTTCTTATGGTTGCTTACAATTTATTACATAAAAAAGCAGCTTATTTAAATACAGGAACTTGGAGTTCGAAAGCAATAAAAGAAGCAAAATTATTTGGTGAGTTGACAGAAGTTGCCTCTTCAAAGGATAAAAACTTTTCTTACATACCAAAAGGATATTCTATTCCTAGCGATGCAGATTATTTTCACTGTACTAGTAACAATACCATCTTTGGAACTCAGATGAAGGAATTTCCAGACACTGATATTCCTTTAATTTGTGATATGAGTTCTGATATTTTTTCACGTCAATTGGATTTTTCAAAATTTGATTTGATTTATGCTGGAGCACAGAAAAATATGGGTCCAGCAGGAACAACTGTTGTCATTATCAAAGAAGAAATTCTAGGAAAAGTAGATAGAGCTATTCCTTCGATGTTAGATTATAATGTTCACATTAGTAAAGACAGTATGTTCAATACTCCCGCTGTTTTTCCTGTGTATGTGTCAATGCTAACCTTAGAATGGTTAAAAGATTTAGGTGGAATTTCATTTATTGAAAAAGTAAACAATAAGAAAGCTGATTTATTATACACTGAAATTGATAGAAATCCTCTATTCAATGGTTTTGTTGCCAATGAAGATAGAAGTATCATGAATGCAACTTTTACACTTAATAATGATAGTTTAAAAGAAACTTTTGATTCTCTATGGAAAGAAGCTGGAATTAATGGATTAAACGGACACAGAAGTGTTGGAGGTTATAGAGCAAGTATGTACAATGCATTACCATTATTTAGCGTTCAAGCTTTGGTAGATGTAATGCAAGAATTAGAAAGAAAAGCATAAAATGAAAGTATTAGCAAACGACGGAATTTCTAAAAGCGGAATTGAAGCTTTAGAAAAAGGAGGTTTTGAGATTATCACAACAAAAGTGGCTCAAGAGCAATTAGAAAACTACATCAATGAGAATAGTATAGATGCAATCTTAGTTAGAAGTGCAACTCAAGTTCGCCAGGAATTAATCGATGCTTGCCCAAGTTTGAAATTAATTGGACGTGGTGGTGTTGGAATGGATAATATTGATGTTAAGTATGCAAAAGATCAAGGTTTGCATGTCATCAACACACCAGCAGCTTCCTCTGAATCTGTTGCTGAATTGGTATTTGCTCATCTATTTGGTTTGTCACGTTTTTTACATCAATCTAATAGAGAGATGCCTTTAGAGGGAGATACTCGTTTTAAAGATCTAAAAAAAGCATATGCTAAAGGAATAGAGCTACGAGGAAAAACAATTGGAATTATAGGTTTTGGAAGAATAGGACAATCTGTTGCTAAAATAGCTATTGGGTTGGGAATGAAAGTTGCAGCTTATGATGTGTACGCTAATACAACCACAGTTCCTTTACAGTTTTTTAATGGTCAAACTATTGATTTTGAAATAGAAACTACATCTTTAGAAAGTTTGTTTTCTCAAAGTGATTTTATTACCGTTCATGTTCCTGCACAAAAGGACTACGTAATCAGCAAAAAAGAAATTGAGAAAATGAAAGATGGTGTTGGAATTATCAATGCCGCTAGAGGTGGTGCCTTAGATGAAGTAGCTCTTGTACAGGCTTTGGAAAGCAAAAAAGTAAAATTTGCAGCTTTAGATGTTTTCGAAAAAGAACCAAAACCAGAGGTTCAATTGTTAATGAATCCAGATTTATCATTATCTCCACACATTGGAGCAGCTACTTTAGAAGCTCAAGATAGAATTGGATTAGAATTAGCAGAACAAATTATCCGATTGTTACAATAAATGCCAACTGTTAAACCATTTAAAGCAGTAAGACCAAGCAGAGACAAAGTTGCTTTGGTTTCTTCTAAGTCTTACGAAGCTTATTCAGCTGCAGAGCTAGGAGCTAAACTTGATTTTAATCCATTTACTTTTTTACATGTAATCAATCCTGGTTACAAATACCATCAAGAAGTTTCTGGAGAAGAGCGCTTTAGACTGGTTCACAATCGTTATTTAGAATTTAAGGAAAATGGTGTTTTTATTTCTGATAAAAAACCATCATTTTACATTTATGAAACAGTTTCAGGCTATGATATTTTTTGTGGAATTGTTGCTGCAACTTCTGTAGAAGACTATAAAAAAGGTTCTATAAAAAAGCATGAAGAAACTCTTCATGATCGTGAGATACTCTTTGAAAATTATTTAAAAACTACTGGTTTCAATGCAGAACCTGTTTTATTAACATATCAAGATGATGATGCTATTGAAGAGCTTTTAAACTCAATAAAAAAAGAAAGACCTGAATATGAATTCTCTACAACTGATAAAATTTATCACAGACTATGGGTTGTTGATGATGCAGTTTTGTTGAATCGTTTTGAGAATGAATTTGCTAAAATAGATGCATTTTACATAGCAGATGGTCATCATAGAACTTCTTCTTCTGCTCTACTTTCAGAAACATTAGCTGGTGAAAACCCAAGTCACACTGGTAAAGAACCATATAACTTTTTTATGAGTTATTTAATACCTGAATCCCATTTAAAAATTTCAGAGTTTAATAGGTATTGTAAAGATTTAAATGGACTTACAAAAGATGAGTTTTTGATTGAACTAGATGAACACTTTAGAGTAGAAAATAGAGGGCAACATTTTTATACTCCTACAAAAAAACATCACTTCAGCATGTATTTAGAGGGCGAATTTTATAGTTTATATCTTAGAAAAACACACTATGATTTTGAGAATGCATTAAGCATTTTAGACGCAGAAATTCTAAATGAACAAGTGTTAAGTCCTATATTAGGTATCGAAAACATCAATAAAAGCAGCAGAATTGGATATTCGCATACAAAAAAAGATAGTTTATCTTTAAAAACATTGGTGGACGAAGGTGTATATAAAGTCGGTTTTGGTATACTTCCAACTACAATTGAGGAAATAAAAGATATTGCAGATGAACATTTAACTATGCCACCTAAAACCACTTACATAGAGCCCAAATTAAGAAGTGGATTAACTATGTATGAATTTTGACATTTTTGTCATTCTGAACTTGTTTCAGAATCTCATTAAAGAAAGTTTTAAAAATGATTCAAGAAAATCTAAATAATATAATATCTACTCTACCAAAACATGTAACATTAGTTGCGGTTTCTAAAACAAAACCTTTTGAAGATATTTTAGAGGCATACAATGCTGGACAAAGAATCTTTGGCGAGAACAAGATTCAAGAAATGGTTAGTAAATATGATGAGCTTCCAAGAGATATTCAATGGCACATGATTGGTCACTTACAGAGCAATAAAGTGAAATACATGGCTCATTTTGTTGATTTAGTTCACGGAGTTGATAAATTCAAGACATTAAAAGAAATCAATAAACAAGCAAAAAAACACGATAGAGTGATTAATTGTTTGTTACAGATAAAAATTGCAAAAGAAGACTCAAAATTCGGTTTATCTGCTGAAGAAGCTAGAAACATAATGGAATCTGATGAGTTTTTAGAATTTAAAAACATAAATATTGCTGGTCTTATGGGAATGGCAACTTTTACAGATAACAAACAACAGTTAGAAGAAGAATTTGCCTCTTTAGAAATTCTTTTTAATGAGCTCAAAGAAAAGTATTCCTCTCTCAAAATTTTATCAATGGGAATGAGCGGAGATTATCAAATTGCAATTAAAAAAGGTAGCAATATGATTCGAGTTGGAAGTTCTATCTTTGGAGCAAGAAATTATCAGAATTAGAAATATAGTTTTTGGAGTACGCAATTTTAGATATTGAAACCACAGGAGGTAAATACAACGAAGAAGGAATTACTGAAATTGCTATTTATAAATTTGACGGACAACAAGTTTCAGATCAATTTATAAGTCTTGTAAACCCAGAAAAACCTATTCAGGATTTTGTTGTAAAACTTACCGGAATTAATAATAAAATGCTTCGAAATGCTCCTAAGTTTTTTGAAGTAGCCAAACGAATTATCGAAATCACTAAAGATTGTGTTTTAGTTGCTCATAATGCAAAGTTTGATTCTAGAATCTTAAAAACAGAATTTGATAGACTTGGTTTTAATTTTGAGAAAAACACTCTTTGCACGGTAGAGTTGAGTAGAAAGTTAATTCCTGATCAAAAATCATATAGTTTAGGAAAGCTTTGTAAATCTCTAGGAATTCCAATGAGTGATAGACACAGAGCTTCTGGAGATGCATTGGCAACAATTCAGTTGTTCAAACTTTTGCTAAAAAAAGATACTGAGAAAACTATTATCAAACAGTCCATAAATTATTTTGATAATCGTGAGATTAAAGACAAACTTAACAAGCTTATAGACAAAGCACCTGAATCTGAAGGTTTATTTTATATTCATAATCCTGAGGGTAATGTAATTTTCTTAGGGAGAGGAAGAAACATGAAATCAGAATTATCTAAATTGTTTGTAAAGGAGAGTAAAAGGTCTAAGAAAATTCAAGAACGTGTTTTTGATGTTACTTTTGAAGAAACTGGTAATGAACTTTTTACAAGACTCAAATATAAACTAGAGCTTGAAAAACTGAATCCTAAGTATAATATTAGAAAATCTAAAAGCACAAAAGTTGTTGATTTTGGAAGTGACAATTTTATTCTTATCCATAAAGGAAGAATGGTTGAAGAAAAGGCTATTATTTTAGTTGAAGATAATACTGTATGTGGTTATGGTTATACAAATCTATCTTTTCAAAACTCTCAAATAGACATTTTAAAAAACGTCCTTACTCCTATTGAAAACCAAGAACAAATTAAAGGAATTATAAAAGGTTATCTGAGTAAAAATAAAGTATTAGAACTTGTTAGGTTTTAAGGTTTTTACCATTTTAATTATTGGTTTCAAAACATAAAATAATTAGTTTATGATTCGTAAAAAAATTAATTATCTTACTCTCAAATAAAAGAGAATTTAAAAAATACGTCAAATACGGAGTTTATGATGAAGAAACCGAATTAGGAAGCTGGCTACCATCAGATGCAAATCCAGAATTTGGTCTAAACATAATAACTAATTCTGAAGTAAAAGATTTTATCAAATCATTAAAATCTAAACACACTTTACTAATATCTGATGCTTGTTTTAGTGGATCTATTTTTAAAACAAGATCATACAAATCAGCACCAAAGTCAATTACAAAAAAGTTTGAATTACCAAGTAGAAAAGCTATCACCAGTAGAACATTAAAAACAGTTCCTAACAAAAGTGTATTCTTAAAATACCTTATAAACAGGTTAAAAAGTAATAGTGATTCTTATTTAACTGCAAGAAAGATTTTTGACAGAATTGAAGACCCTGTTTTAAACAACAGTAAAAATGTTCCTCAATATATTACTATTCAGGAAGTTGGGGATGAAGGTGGTGATTTTATATTTGTTAAAAATTAATTTGTAGTATTGTAGAACAAAAAATTTGAATTGACTTCAAACTCAAAAAAACAGTCTAATTGGAAACATCGGCTTCATGAAATTATTTATGAAGCCGATACCCCAGCAGGTAAACTTTTTGATGTTGTACTCTTAATAGCAATTCTTGCTAGCGTTTTGTTTGTAATGCTAGAAAGTGTTCCAAGTATTAGTAAACAATATGGTGATTTTCTTAACAAAGCAGAATGGGTTATTACGATTCTCTTTTCTATAGAATACATATTGAGAATCATATCCATTCAAAAACCTTTCAAATATATTTTTAGTTTTTATGGTATTATAGATTTATTGTCTACAATACCTAAATACGTATCATTAATTATTGTAGGTTCACACAACTTAGCAGCTTTAAGAGCCTTAAGACTTTTAAGAGTTTTTAGAATATTAAAATTAGCTAGGTATGTAGGAGCTTCAAACAGATTAATTGTTGCTTTAAAACAGAGTAAAGCTAAAATTGCTGTTTTCTTATTCTTTGTTGTTATTCTCTGTATTATCCTAGGTACAATTATGTACATGATAGAAGGTGAAGAAAATGGTTTTACTAGCATACCAAGAAGCATTTATTGGGCAATTGTAACCTTAACAACTGTAGGATATGGAGATATTGCTCCAGGTACTTTTTTAGGTCAGTTAATCGCGAGTATTATCATGATTTTAGGGTATGCAATCATCGCAATTCCTACTGGAATTGTTAGTTCTGAATTAACAAAAACAACCATCCAAACCAATACACAAGCTTGTCCAAATTGTTTAAAGGACAATCACAATGATGATGCTGAATTTTGTTATCATTGTGGTGACAAATTAAACCCTTAATGTCTTCTCAGAAAAAGTCTCTTATTACTATTGTTGGACCAACTGCAATTGGTAAAACTAGATTAGCAATAGAAATTGCTAAACATTACTCTACAGAAATTATTTCATGTGATTCTAGACAATTTTATAAAGAAATGAACATAGGAACTGCTGTTCCGAGTAAAGATGAATTAGAAGAAGTTACTCATCATTTTATTCAAAACAGAAGTATCCATGAAGATTATAATGTCGGTCAGTTTGAAAAAGATGCATTACTAAAATTAAAAACACTTTTTTTAAAACATGATGTTGTTGTTATGGTTGGAGGAAGTGGATTGTATGTTGATGCCGTTTTGAAAGGTTTTGATTATTTTCCCGAAATCAATTCTGATATTCGTATCAAATTGAATATTAAATTAGAGGAAAAGGGAATTGAATTCCTACAGAACCAATTGAAAATATTAGATAACGAAAGCTATGAGGCCATTGCTATAGAAAATCCGCAGAGATTAATAAGAGCTTTAGAAATTTGTATTGGAACTGGAAAACCTTATTCGTCATTTAAAAATCAACAAAAAAAGAAAAGAAACTTCAACTCTATACTCGTAGGTTTACATGGAGATAGAGAAAAAGTCTACGAAAGAATCAACCATAGAGTTGATTTGATGATGCAAGAGGGTCTTTTAAAGGAAGTTGAAGGCTTATTATCATATAAAAATTTGAATGCACTAAAAACAGTTGGTTATAAAGAACTATTCAAATATTTTAATGGAGAAATTGATTTAGATTTTGCAATTGCTGAAATAAAGAAAAATACAAGACGTTTTGCCAAAAGGCAATTTACATGGTTTAAAAGGTATAAAGATTTACAGTGGTTTGATTATAAAATACCTACAAAAGATATTATTAAGAGTATATCTTTAAAACTTTAACGCTTTTTATGACATCTCTTGTTTGTTAGGAACCTCACTTTTTTATCTTTGTCAAAATTTTTAATAAATGAAAACTAAAGTATTAGCATTATTGTGTTTCTTATTTATAAGTATTGGAAATGCACAATCTAAAGTAGGATCAATAGATTCAGAGCTTATTGTAGGCATTATGCCAGAAACTAAAAAAGTATTAGATCTTTTAAGTAAATATGCAAAAAGGTTAGACTCTACTTATCAAGTAAAAGTAAAGGAATATCAAGATAAAGTTAAAGCATATCAAAATCTTGGTGATGTTTCTGATGCCTTTAAAAAAATTAAAGTAGATGAACTTCAGCAGCTTGAAAAAGGACTAAAACAAAATCAAACTACTGCAAATAAATTAATCCAATTAAAAAGAAATGAATTAATGCGTCCTTTATATAAAAAATTAAGCGGTGTTATTACAGAAATATCAAAAGCAGAAGGATATACTCAAGTACTAACTACAACTGGTAACGAATTTGCTTACATTGACCAAAATTTTGACATTACAAAAAAGGTAATGGATAAATTGGGTCTCAAAATGCCTGAACCACCAAAAAAGAAGTAAGAGATATTATAAAAAAAGAGAAGCAAATGCTTCTCTTTTTTATATCAAACCTTTCGATTTAAACTGTAAGTATTTGTTAATCACATTAACTGACAACTCCTCTGGTTTTGTGAGAATCGCATAAATTCCGTTATTATTCAACTCTTTTACCATTAGTTTTTTGTCATAAGAAAAATTTTGTGCTATGGCTTTATTATAGACACTTTGTAAATCTTCTGCGTTTTCTTTAATGAGTTCATCCAACTCTGTATTTTCAAAAAACACAACTAATAAAAGATGTTTTTTTGCCAAAGCTTTTAAATAGGGTAATTGTCTTTTTAAAGCTGATATATGTTCAAAGTTCGTATATAGAATTAAAAAGCTTCTTTGATTGATTGTTCTTTTTACGGTTGCATATAACAAACCAAAATCTGAATCCGTAAAATCAGTATTAATCTTATACAAGACTTCATTAATCAATGATAGATTGGTTTTTTTATTACTAGCTACTACTCTATTTTCTACTTTCTTAGAAAAAGTTAGCATGCCTGCTTTATCGTTTTTTAAAAGAGCTATGTTAGAAAATGCTAACGAAGAGTTTATAGAATAATCTAATAGTTTTAGACCATTAAAAGGCATTTTCATAACTCTACCAATATCAATCATAGAGTAAATGGGTTGTGATTTTTCATCCTGATATTGATTCACCATCAAGTCTCCTTTCTTAGCTGTAGCCTTCCAATTAATAGTTCTTACATCATCACCAACAACATAGTTTTTAATTTGCTCAAACTCCATTGTATGACCAATTCTCCTAATTTTTTTCAACCCAAATTCATTAAGATTGTTATGAAACCCCAGAAATTCGTATTTCTTCATTTGCATATAGGAAGGATAAACTGCTACTTCTTTTTTGTTATCAAACTGATATCTTCTAGAAATCATTTTTAATCTAGAAGATGCATAAACATTCATATTACCAAACTCATAAACACCTCTTCCAGTAGGTTTTACAGTATATGAAATCTGCTTTCTTTCTCCTTTTTTTAAGTGAATTGTTTTTGCAAAATCTCTTATTTGAAATTGAAAAGGAAGTTCATCTATCAATCGAATAAAAATGTCAAAAGGATATAAATTACTTAATTCAAGTACAATCTCATTTTTATCAGAATTAGAAAGTTTGTCAGACATTAAACGCTTAGCTTTGATTGCTTTAGAAAAACGGAATAACAAAACAATATCTAATACTAATAAAACAGAAAAAATAAGTGAAATAATTGTAGCAAAAGACCACATGAAGTCCCACCAAAAGGATAATAAGAATCCTCCAGATATAAGGCTTATGTAAACATAAAACCTTTGGTGAAAATAAAGAGATCTAATAAATTGAATCATTTATCTTGGTACTTCAACAGATTGGATAATCATTTCAATAACTCGATCTGAGTTCATTCCTTCCATTTCTCTTTCTGGTGTTAAAATAATTCGATGTCTTAAAACCGGATATATACTTTTCTTAACATCATCTGGAGTCACAAAATCTCTACCATCAATAGCTGCAAAAGCTTTAGAAGCCATATAAACTGACAAACTAGCTCTAGGTGAAGCTCCTAGATATAAATGAGGATGATTTCTAGTTTCTGTAATTATGGTAGCTATGTATTTTACAATTTTTTCCTCTACTAAAACTTTATAAATTTTAGATTCATAATCTAATAATTCTTTTTCAGAAATCACAGGATCAATAAGGGTTTCTGGCGCTTTTCCTTTTCTTTCATTAAACGTTTGGATAATTTTCACCTCTTCTTCTATATTTGGATATCCAACATTAATTTTAAACAAAAAACGATCCAATTGAGCTTCAGGTAATGCATAAGTTCCTTCTTGTTCTATCGGATTTTGAGTAGCTAAAACCATAAAAGGAGGTTTCATTTTATATTCATTACCATCTATTGTAATTTGCTTTTCTTCCATAACTTCAAACAAAGCTGCTTGAGTTTTAGCTGGTGCTCTATTAATCTCGTCTATCAAAACTAAATTGGAAAAAACAGGTCCAGCTTTGAACTCAAACTCACTTGTTTTTAAGTTCAATACAGAAGTTCCTAATACATCTGATGGCATTAAATCGGGTGTAAACTGAATTCTATTAAAATCTGTTGTAATGGTTTTAGAAAGCAGTTTAGCTGTAATGGTTTTTGCCACTCCAGGAACTCCTTCTATTAAAACATGTCCTTTAGAAAATAAAGAGACTATTAATAGTTCTATAAAATCATCTTGTCCTACAATTACTTTATGCAATTGTTCTTTTATTTTATCAACTGAAGCTTTTAAACCTGTTAAATCTATTCTACTTTCAAAAGACGAGTTTTCTTCTACTTGTTGGTTTTCTGTATTGTCCATATTTTATGTTTATTGAGATTGATATGTCTTTTTAAAACTTTCAATTCTCGTATTTATAGCGATTAATTCTTCTTTTGTGATACTTTCTTGATTCTGAATTTTATCTATCTGTGAAAATAGTTTTTTAACATCTTCTATTGAATTTCCACTCCTTGAGGATACATGATCATAAAAAATGTCATTGATTACATGAGTAGTTATGTTTAACTGATTCCTGATAAAATCTAAAAAGTGAAAAATATGTTTTTCTGCAATTATTTTATGGTCTTTTCTTTCAAAATACAAATTTGATAATGTTTTTGTAAAAGCTATGGTTTGATTTTTAAGAGGTGAAATAATTGGAATATTTCTTTGATTCCTCTTACCTTGAAAAAGCACAAAAATTAAAACACCAATTAAAGCTGAATAATATGCCCATTTTAAATTCTTGGAACTTAACACATAATACATCGGTGAAGCTATTCTAGATTTCCCTGTCTTGTAATAACGATCCCATAACAATGGTTTTGTATAATCTATGTAAGATAATGCAGAAGCTGCATAAGCATTGCTACTGTCTTTAAGCATAAAGTAATTAGTAAATGCATAAGGATACAAATGGAAATAAAAATAGCCTTTACCAAACTTTTGCCGCACAAAATTTATTTTTTCAACATCAATTGAATTGCTTTCGTCGTAAATTCTAATTTTCCCTAAAATCTCTGTTTTAGTAGAATCTATTCTCTTAAATCCAAATCTTGCCAAATCATTTTTAAAAGCAACAGGTAAAGTATCTAATGATGGATTTGAGAGCTTCAATTTTAGCTGTTCTTTAAGATTGAAAGAACGAATACTTTGTGTTTTTAAATTGAGAGTATCTACGTTAGCTCCCAATGTTGAAATAAAAACATCGTTTCCTCTTTCTACAAACTCAAGCAATTCATTCATCTCTTCTTTACCAAAATTTATGGCATTATTCACAAAAAAATATGTTCCAATAAGTGTACTATCTTTTAATTTGATATAAGGTGCCTGATTAACATCTCTAATATCTGAGTTTTGAATAAACTCTGGCAAAACATTTCTAAGCACATAAGTACCGTAAGGCATTTTATGCTGACTGTTAAAGGATTGATACCAATTTATAGGTTTTTTTCTAACATTATCGGCATAAAAAATCCATAGAATTGCTATGATTGAAAGAGCTATATGTAATCTAATTTTTTTATGCAATTTTATTTTTTAGCTTTTGAAAATTTTTACTCGCTTTTAAAAATTCTTCTTCTTCAATTTTAAATTTACCATACCAAACAAAATCATACAAATTAGTGGTATTGATAAAATCTTCTTGATAGGATTTTTTAGATAATTCTTGAATATAGTCTTTGTTCGTTTTTTGTTGTTGCCAATCTATTATCTCTAGATCTCTAAGTTTTTTTAGGATAATCAAGTAATAAAATCGAATGGCTGATCTGTAATCGTGATTATTGACCGAATCTGATAATAAGGTTTCTAGGTCTTCTCTTTCAAGCAATTCTTCATCATCAGCAAATTGAGCAATCTGATTATTTTTGCCCTCTAAAAGAGCTCTTGATTTTACATTGGTAAAATACTTAATGATAAAAAATAAACCAACAGCTAAAATAATGTAAGGAATGATTCTTAAAATATTCCTTAGCAATCCAACAGCAGGATCAATATCATCAAATAAATAGTTTAAGAAATTTCTGACCGTGAGTTTTATCCAATTCCAAAATCGTTGAAAAATTCCGGGTTCTTCTTCTTTTACTTCATACACAAAATCATCAGAATTTTTAAACTCTTCTAACTTGGTTGAGTCAAAAGATTTTTTTTCAATGAAAGAAGTATCAATATTTTGTTTGAACTCTTTTAAAGGTGTATTTGATTTCTTTTCTACAATAGAATCTAAATCCTGAGAATTTATATTCAAAGAAATAGTAAAACAAATTATAAGAGTTAGTAGCATTTTCAATCTTTTCCTATTGAGTCTATCATTTCTAATGAACCAGTTGCGTTTTTCTGTTCATTAATATCAAAATATATCAGAGCAACAGTTATTGCAGAAATGGCATATAAAAGATGTTGACCTAAATTGGAAATAAATGCCAAGACTATGTATATAGGGTCCTTCATAATTGAGTTAAAAGATTCCATGTCTTGCTCAGCCATTAATGTTCCCATCTTTATAAATGAATAGATTACAGATGGAATTGAAAAAACAACCATAATAATGTATAGTATTAAAAACATAACAAATAAAGTTCCGAATGTTTCCCACCACTTCCAGTTTACAAAAGAAAAACTATCTCCTATTGCATCAAATATTCCTTTTTGTTCAAAAACTAGCATACTTCCAGTAACAGAGAAAACCACTCCTAGATAAATGCCTGGAACTAGACAAAAAATAGAACCAATAATAACTAGAAAAGTGGTTATTATTCCAAGTATTAAGTAGTTGATTAGATTACTTTTTATAATCGGGTAAACTTTACTAACATCAACTGTTCCAGAATTATTTATATATACTTTTATATAGGATTGAACTGAGAGCACTATTAAGTTATAAACTAAAATGAATAAAAAATATACTACAAATGTTAGAAATGAGAATTGGAAAAAAGCATTCGCATTCGAAATATTATCCATCAATTCAATCCCGTTAAAGATGCTCAACACAAAAATTAATAAGACTGGTATCAATGCAGTTGATAGAATTACAGATAATAAACCTCTCCATTCTAGTCGCAAGAACTTAAAAGTATCGCTTATAACAGCTCCTAAATCTCTTTCCTTTTTAAAGTTAATCATGTTTGATTGATGCATAATTTGTTTGAATTTTGTGTAGTAATCTTGGGTAGATTACATAGTAAAAAATAATAATTTCTAAAGAAACAGTAATGATTGTGATTGCCATCCAATCTGGCATTTCTGTATATCTTGTTACAAAACCTTCTAAAAAACCAGCTACAATGAAAAACGGAACTGTACTTAGCATAATTTTTAAACCATCTTTAAAACTTCTTTTAAATGATTCTAATCGTGTGTATGTTTTTGGAAATAACAAACCATTTCCTGCAACCATTCCAGCACAAGAAGCAATAATGATAACAGAAATTTCTATAGTTCCGTGAATCCAAATAGTTCTAGAAGATTCCCATAGTAATTCATGATGATAAAAAAAGTAGGTAAAAGATCCAAGCATTATTCCATTTTGCATCATTATATAGAGAGTTCCTACAGAGAATAAAAGTCCTAGTAAAAAAGCATAACCAGCTACACGTATGTTATTAAAGGTTATGTAGGATGTCATACTCATTTCATTTGCTTTCTTATAAACAGCCATTGGGTCTCCTTTTTCAATATTCTCAAGAGTCATGTTAACGTAACTGTCACCTAAAATCAATCTTACAAAGTCTATATTTTCTGAGGCAGAAAAAGCGCCAATAATACAAAAGAAAAAGAAAACAGAAAATGCTATGAATAGTTGTTTCTGATGCTTAAAAAATAGTAAAGGAAACTCAAGCTTGAAGAAATTTATAAAACGGTTTTTACTTTCCTTTTTTGTTTTATAAATCTTTAAATGAGCTGAACTTGCTAATGAATTTAGATATACAACTGTTTTACTTTCTGGATAAAAGCTTTTGGCAAAACTTAAATGATCAGTTATTTCTATGTATAAATCGGAAAGCTGTTCAGGAGAAATCTGTACTTTATTGTCAAGAGCATTCTCAAAGAGCTGCCACTTTTGGTGATTTTTTTTTACAAATAAAGCTTCTCTCATTATATCAAATACAGAACAGGGTTTCTAACAATTTTAATAGGATTCTTAGTATCTTCGTGTACTTTCGAAGTAGCTAGTAAAAGCCTAACAAATAAACAGAAAAATGGATAGTTTTCAAATAGAAACTGCTCAAAATATTAGTATAAATCAGAATGTTGCACATGTAACCACCAGAATTGGTTCTTATTTTATCGATTTATCAATTATTATAGCTTATTACATTTTAATTTCATTTTTCTATGCGTTTATAGATTACAATGTTAGTTTCAATAATGCTACGTTACATATTTTATTATTGTTGCCTCCAGCATTTTATGGTCTTTTGTTTGAAATATTTATGAATGGACAAACTCCTGGAAAATATGTCAATAAGATTCGTGTTGTAAAATTAGATGGAAGCAAACCAACTCTAGGTAGTTTTATTATCAGATGGTTTTTACGATTGATTGATGTCACATTATTTTCAGGATCTATTGCTGTTGTTACAATTTTATTGAATGGTAAAGGTCAACGATTAGGTGATTTAGCAGCTGGAACAACTGTTGTAAGTGAGAAAAAAAGAGTGTTTTTAAGAGACACTTTAGTAGAAAGTATAAAAGACAACTATACTCCTACTTTTCCTCAGGTTACGATTTTAAAAGATAAAGATATTAGAACTATTCGAAGTTTATATTCTAATGCTGTTAGGAACAGAAAACATAAAGTGGTACTAAAGTTGGATATCAAAATAAAAGAACTTACAGGAATCACATCCAATCTAAAACCTATGGATTTTGTGGACACAGTAATAAAAGATTACTATTATTATACGCAGCAATAAAAAAGAGAGCTTTTAAGCTCTCTTTCAAAAATTTATCTTCTGCTGTAGTTTGGTGCTTCTTTGGTGATAGCTACATCGTGAGGATGACTTTCATTAATACCTGAAGAAGTAATTCTAATAAACTTACCTGTGTTTTTTAAGGTCTCTATGTCTTTTGATCCACAATAACCCATACCAGCTCGTAAACCACCAATAAATTGATGAATGCTTTCTACCAACTCACCTTTGTATGGAACTCTTCCTACAATTCCTTCAGGAACTAGTTTTTTGATATCATCTTCTACATCTTGAAAATAACGATCTTTAGAACCTTGCTTCATTGCTTCCACTGATCCCATTCCTCTATAAGATTTAAACTTTCTTCCTTCGTAAATGATCGTTTCTCCAGGTGATTCTTTTGTTCCAGCTAATAAAGAACCTAGCATTACACAATCTGCACCTGCTGCTATTGCTTTTGGAATATCACCAGTATATCTAATTCCTCCGTCTGCAATAACAGGAACACCTGAACCTTTGATGGCTTCTGCTACTTCTAAAACTGCAGAAAATTGAGGAAAACCGACACCTGCCACAACTCTAGTAGTACAAATTGAACCAGGTCCAATTCCAACTTTTACTGCATCTGCACCAGCTTCAACAAGAAACTTAGCCGCTTCAGGAGTTGCAATATTACCAACAACTACATCTAATTTTGGAAATTTATTTTTTACTTCTTTTAAAACTTTGACAACACCTTGAGTGTGACCGTGAGCAGTATCAATAATAACAGCATCAACTCCTGCTTTAACTAAAGCCTCTGCTCTATCAATTGCATCTGGAGTAACTCCTAAAGCAGCAGCAACTCTTAGTCTACCATATGTATCTTTATTTGCTATTGGTTTTTGAGTAACTTTAGTGATATCTCTAAAAGTAATTAAGCCAGCAAGTTTATAATTGTCATCTACAATTAATAATTTTTCAATTTTATTTTCTTGTAAAATAGATTCAGCATCTTTTAATGAAGTACCAACTGGAGCCGTAACTAAGTTATCTTTGGTCATAACTTCTACAATCAAACGATCGTTATTATGCTCAAAACGTAAATCTCTATTGGTAACAATCCCTTTCAGTTTTCCAATCTCATCTACTATAGGTATTCCACCAATCTTATGCTCTCGCATTGCATTTTTTGCATCTACTACAACAGCATCTAAAGATAAAGTTACAGGATCGATGATCATTCCACTCTCAGCACGTTTAACTCTTCTTACTTCTTGAGCTTGTTGATCAATTGTCATGTTTTTATGTAAAACACCTATTCCTCCCTCTCTTGCAATGGCAATTGCTAAAGAAGATTCTGTTACTGTATCCATAGCTGCGGATACAATAGGAACGTTAATAGTAATGTTTCTTGTGAATTTTGTTTGGATACTAACTTCTCTTGGAAGCACTTCGGAAAAAGCAGGTACTAAAAGTACATCATCGTAAGTTAAACCTTCTCCTAAAATTTTGGAATCGTGAGCAATCATAGTGCAATCAACTTAAAAATTAATTGCGAACAAATTTACAACTTATTATTGAGTTATCTTAAAATAAGAGAATTAACTGATTTTATCGTATTTACTTTGCCAGCAATATTCACTAAAGTTCTTTCCTGAAGAGGCACCGTAGAAGAACAACATCCCTAAAACTCCTTTAACATAAAATAAAAACAGCATGAATACATAACCAAAGCTAGCATTCTCTCCGTAAAAAATATCTTTTGTTAGTAAAGTGAATAAAAAACTTAAAGCAAATATTGATATTCCTAAATTTTCAACATTTTTAATACCCCAGTATTTGATTTTTCTAAAAGGATGCAAATCTTTTCCCCATTTGTGGATTAAATAGTAATATCCATTTCCCATGGGAGCAAATAATAAAGGATCGTCTGCATTATCGAGTGTGAATAATTTTGATGGAGCGATTATTTTAAATCCGTCTAAAATGGTGTTGTGCTCATTTTCTATCTTTTGTATCTTTTCAACTACTTCTTTAGGATAGGTACCTTTGAAGTATTTTGTATCAAGGAAACGTAATCTATAATTAACACAAAGGTTCTTTATTTGAGATATGTGAAAGATTGAATCTTTGTCAACAACATCGATATCAAAGTTATTAATATCTCTTTCTAAAGGTGATTTTGATAAACGTTTTAAAATATTTTCTTCTCTCTCATTCTGAGCATTCAAAACAGAATATGCCCACCCAATAATGTCATTTGAATTGACATCTTTTTTTCTTTCTCTCTTTAATTTTTCATGCAAATCTATCGGTTCAAACATCGTCATCAATTTATTTATAAAAATACTCTACAAATATAAATCATTGACTATAAATTAAATAAAAACTTTTATTTAAATTTATTCTAAATAATCTTTTTTATTCTCTTTTTCATATTTATTTTTGTACTGTTTTATTAATTATTTTAAATCAGTCTAAATAAAATGAAGAAAATTTACATCCTATTATTACTTGGATTAACAGCCGTTAGCTATTCTCAAAATACTAAAAAAAGTAACAATGACACCATTCAAAAACTAGATGAAATTGTAATTTCTACGAATACAATTTTTGGTAGTAAATATGTTGCAAAAAACAGAACTGGTTCTGCCTATTTTTTATCACCTAAAGAGCTAAAAAAATTAGGTTATGTAGATATTAATAGAGTTTTAAGAACTATCCCTGGTGTAAATATATATGAAGAAGATGGATTTGGATTAAGACCTAACATTAGTTTACGTGGTACATCACCAGAAAGAAGTGCAAAAATAACTTTAATGGAAGATGGAGTTTTGATTGCTCCAGCACCTTATAGTGCTCCTGCAGCATACTATTTTCCTACAATAGCAAGAATGGAATCTGTAGAAGTACTAAAAGGAAGTAGTCAAGTTCAGTTTGGACCTTATACAACCGGTGGTGCAATCAATATGATTTCCACAAGCATTCCAAAAACATTTCAGGGTTCAATTAAAGCAAGCTATGGGAGTTTTAATTCAGGCCAATTTCATGCAAAAGTTGGTGATAGCAAAGAAAATTTTGCCTATTTGATTGAGTTTTTAAACTTTAATTCTGATGGTTTTAAAGACTTAACAAATGGTTCTAATACAGGTTTTGATAAAAATGATGTTGTTGCAAAATTCCGAGTAAATTTATTTCCAAAAGCTAAAGTAAAGCAATCATTATTAGCTAAATTTCAATACGGAGATGAAATTTCAAACGAAACCTACTTAGGTCTTTCCCCTGAAGATTTTGAATCCAATCCTTTTAGTAGATATGCATCTTCATCATTAGATCAAATGACAAACGATCATTTACAATTTACGCTAACTCATACAGCTGACTTTACCAAGAATATTCGTTTAACTACCACTGCTTATCATAATGATTTTTATAGAAACTGGTATAAACTTGATGATATAGTTGCCAATGGAACTAAAATTGGAATTGCTACGATTTTGGAAGATATAAACTCATATCCTGATCATTTTGATATTGTAAACGGAAGTGTCAATTCAGGGTCAGATGCAATTTTAATAAAAGCAAACAATAGGAATTATTTATCTCAGGGAATTCAAACAAAATTAGACTATCACTGGTATACTGATTCAGCTTTTCATGATATTGAGATGGGGATTCGTTATCATTATGATGAGGAAGATAGAATTCAGTATGAAGATGGATATAGTATTATTGATGGAGTTTTAAACTTAACTACAGATGCACCTTTGGGTTCTAATGCTAATAGAATTAGTAGCGCTAAAGCTTTAGCATCTTATATAATGTATCGTTTAAAAGTCAGAAAATGGACTTTTACACCTGGTATTCGTTATGAAAACATTCATCTTAGAAGAGAAGATTTCGGCACCAATGACCCTAATAGAATTGGAGTAAATTTAGTAACAAGAGAAAATCGAGTTAATGTATTCATTCCAGGTATGGGAATGAGTTATCAATTCAATACTAATTTATCACTTTTTGGTGGTGTTCATAAAGGTTTCTCTCCTCCGGGTAGTCAAGAAGGACAAGATGCAGAAAAAAGTATCAATTATGAATTAGGCTCTCGTTTTAATTTTGGTGGTTTACAAGGAGAAGTTGTTGGTTTTTTTAATGATTACAGCAATTTACTTGGAAGTGATTTAGCAGCTACTGGAGGTACAGGATCTTTAGATACATTCAATGCTGGAGAAGTAAATGTATCTGGATTAGAATTACTTTTAAACTATGACTTTCTCAAAAAAAATGAGGACTATTCTTTTCCAATCACTTTAGGATATACTTATACAAATTCAGAGTTCCAGAATAGTTTTGGGTCAAATGATGATTTATGGGGTACTGTAACTGCTGGTGATGAGATGCCTTACATTCCAGCGCATCAATTTAATGCAGGATTATCATTTGAAAACTCAAAATTTCAATTCAATTTAAATGCCAGATATACAGGTGAGTTTAGAACAATGGCTGGCATAGGAAATATTCCACAAAATGAAATTGTAGAATCAAACTTCATAGTAGATTTTTCAACTAGATATTATTTGAATGATCATGTAAGTTTGACAGGAAATATTATCAATTTATTTGATGTTACATATGCAGCTTCAAGAGTTCCAGCTGGTCTAAGACCAGGTCACCCTTTCGGTGCTTATGCAGGTATAGAATATCGTTTTTAAAAAACTTGCAAAGCTTGGTTGTAAGCACTTTCAAAACTCATTGGTTTTATGCCTGTAGTAGCTTTTTGTTGAGTGAAATATGAAACTAGTTTTTCTGTAGGCATATTACCTGTGAGTTCATCTTTTGCCATAGGACAACCACCATATCCTTTAATTGCACCATCAAAACGATGACAACCAGCTTTATAAGCTGCATCTACTTTTTCGTGCCAAGAATTGGGTGTTGTATGCAAATGAGCACCAAATTCAATTTCTGGATATTTAGGTATTAAGTTAGAGAACAAATAGGATATTACTTCTGGTGTAGAACTCCCTATAGTATCTGATAAAGATAATATTTTAACACCCATAGAAGCTAATCTTTCTGTCCACTCTCCTACTATTTCAACATTCCAAGGGTCACCATAAGGATTTCCAAAACCCATAGATAAATAAGCAACTACTTCTTTGTTTGCTCTATTAGCTATCGATAAAATTTCTTGAAGCGTTTCTATAGACTGAGCAATTGTTTTGTGAGTATTTCTCATTTGGAAGTTTTCAGAAATAGAAAAAGGATATCCTAAGTAATCAATTTCTTTAATCTGAGAAGCATCATTAGCTCCTCTAACATTGGCAATTATTGCTAATAATTTACTAGTAGTTTTTGATAAATCTAATTGAGATAAAACTTCTGCAGTGTCTCTCATTTGAGGAATTGCTTTTGGCGATACAAAGCTTCCAAAATCAATCGTATCAAAACCCACTTTTAACAACGAATTAATGTATTGTGCCTTCTTTTCTGTGGGAATAAAATGAGATTTTATTCCTTGCATCGCATCTCTAGGACACTCAATAATTTTGACTTTGTTCATCACTCAAATATACATTTTAAAGTTGAGTCTTAGAAACAAAAAAACCGAGTCAAGACTCGGTTTTTAATTAAAATTATTAAGTAGTTTTATGCTTGCATCATCGATGCCGCAATTTTCTTGTAAGTTCCGTTTTCTAATTTTTCTCTGATAGAAGTAAATGCTACAATTGTTTCATCTATATCTGCTTGAGTATGAGTTGCTGTTGGAATCAAACGTAGTATAATCAATCCTTTTGGAATTACAGGATATACAACAATAGAACAAAAAACTCCATGATTTTCACGTAAATCATGAACTAAAGCCATTGCTTCCGGTACATCACCTTTTAGATAAACAGGAGTGATACAAGTTTTAGTGGTTCCTAAATCAAAACCTGCATTACGCAATCCAGATTGTAATGAATTTGTATTTTCCCATAATTTGTCTTTTAATTCTGGCATTGTACGAATCATATCCAAACGTTTTAAAGCTCCTTTTACCATTGGCATAGGCAATGATTTTGCAAACATTTGAGATCGCATATTATATTGTAAGTACTGAATCACATCTTTATCTCCAGCTAGGAAAGCTCCAATTCCTGCCATAGATTTTGCAAACGTTGCAAAATAGACATCAATATCATCTTGAACTCCTTGTTCAAATCCTGTACCTCTACCATTTTCTCCAAGAGTTCCAAAACCATGAGCATCATCTACTAACAGACGGAAATTATATTTCTTTTTGAGTTCACAAATTTCTTTCAATCGACCTTGTTCACCTCGCATTCCAAAAACTCCTTCTGAAATTGCTAAAATTCCACCACCTGTTTTTTCAGCCATTTTTACAGCACGCTTCATGTTTTTTTCAAAACTCTCCATGTCATTATGCTTGTAAACAAATCGCTTTCCTGGGTGTAATCTAACACCATCAATTATACATGCATGCGTATCTACATCATATACAATAATATCATTTTTACTTACCAAGGCATCTATTGCCGACATTATTCCTTGATAACCAAAATTTAATAAATATGCTTTTTCTTTATTAACAAATTCAGCACATTCTTGCTCTAATTGTTCGTGATATTTAGTGTGACCAGACATCATTCTAGCTCCCATTGGATAAGCCATTCCGTGCTCTGCAGCAGCTTCACCATCAACTTTTAAAATTTCTGGGTGATTTGATAATCCAAGGTAATCGTTTACACTCCATGTAATTACTTTCTTACCGTTGAACATCATTCGATTTGAAATTGGCCCTTCTAATTTTGGAAATACAAAGTAACCTTCTGCTTTGTCTGCCCAGTTTCCTAAGGGTCCTTTATCTGCTTTTATTCTATCAAATAAATCTGTCGTCATTATACTTTTAATCGTTTTATATGACTGCAAAGTAACCGATTTTTTAGCAGTTTATCAAATAAAAAAACTAACTGATTTTCAGTTAGTTATACGTGTGGAAGAAATATGAAATTTTACTTGATATAGTTTGCAGGTTTGTTGGCTGGGAAATTTGTATCTAGAAAACCTTGTTCCTCCATCCAAGTATCTGAATATATTTTATTCATGTATCTCGAACCATGGTCTGGGAAGATTAAAACAACACAACTATGTTTATCAAACATTCCTTTTTCTGCATATTGAACAGTTGCTTGCATTACAGCACCGCATGTATATCCTGGAAAGAAACCTTCTGATGTAACTATTTCTCTTGCTTTATATGCTGCTTCCTTATCTGTAACTTTTTCATAGAGATCAATTACAGAAAAATCAGTTGCAGTTGGAATTAAGTTTTTACCTAAACCTTCAATTTTATAAGGCTTGATTTCATTTTTATCTAATTCACCTGTCTCGTGATATTTTTTTAGTACGGAACCTACAGCATCAACACCTAAGATTTTGATATTTGGATTTTGTTCTTTTAAGTATTTTCCTGTTCCAGATATCGTTCCTCCAGTTCCACTAGCAACTACTAAATGAGTTATTTTCCCAGATGTTTGCTCCCAAATCTCTGGTCCTGTAGATGTAAAATGAGCATCAATATTTAACTCATTAAAATACTGGTTAATGTAAACTGAATTTGGAGTTTCTTTTTGGATTCTTTTAGCAACTTCATAATACGATTTTGGATCGTCTGCAGGAACATTCGCAGGACAAACAAAGACTTCTGCTCCCATGGCTCTTAAACCATCAATCTTATCTGTTGAAGATTTATCACTTACAGCCAGCTTACATTTATAGCCTTTAACCATAGCAATCATTGCTAATGAAAAACCAGTGTTTCCTGAGGTAGTTTCTACTATTGTACTTCCCTCTTTTAGAATCCCTTTTCTTTCAGCATTTTCTACTATATGTAATGCAATTCTATCTTTTTGAGATTGACCTGGATTGAAAGATTCTAATTTAGCATAGTAAGATCCTGGTAGATCTTTTACAATTCTATGCAACTTGACCATTGGTGTTTGACCAACCAACTCTAAAAGATTATTATAAATTAGTTTATGATTTTTCATGTTGTGTTGAATAGCACAAAACTAATTTATTTTTCCAATTTATTCTCTAAACTTAGTAGAAAGGTATAATCTCTAGCAGTTTCTTTGAGTGCATCAAATCGACCTGAAGCTCCACCGTGACCTGTATCCATATTTGTATGTAGTAATAAAAGATTATTATCAGTTTTATTATCTCTTAATTTAGCAACCCATTTTGCAGGTTCCCAGTACTGAACTTGACTATCAAAATATCCAGTAGTCACCAGCATATTTGGATATTCTTTTTCTTCTACTTGATCATATGGAGAGTAACTTAACATATACTCATAAGAATCCTTGTTTTTAGGATTTCCCCATTCATCAAATTCTCCTGTTGTTAAAGGAATTGTTTCATCTAACATCGTAGAAACTAAATCAACAAAAGGAACTGCAGCTACAATTCCATTATAGAGTTTAGGTGCCATATTTATAATTCCTCCCATTAATAAACCTCCTGCTGATCCTCCCATTGCATAAAGATGTTTCTCTGAGGTATAGTTGTTTTTAATTAAAAACTTTGAACAATCAATAAAATCATAAAATGAGTTTTTCTTATTGAACATTTTACCATCTTCATACCATTCACGACCTAAATATTGACTTCCTCTAATATGTGCTAAAGCATATACAAACCCTCTATCTAGTAGACTTAAACGAGTGGTTGAGAATCCATCTGAAATTGTGTATCCGTAAGAACCATAGGCATATTGTAATAAAGGAGTTTCTTTTCCTAACACAGTATTTTTATGATAAACTAATGATATAGCTACTTTTTTTCCGTCTCTAGTTGTTGCCCAAACTCGCTGACTCTTATAATTATTTTTATCAAAATTACCACCTAAAACCTCTTGCTCTTTTTTTATTTCTTTAGAACGATCATCCATATTAAAATCTATCACAGAATTTGGAGTCGTCATCGAATTGTAAGAATATCGAATAATATCTGTTTCGAATTCAGGATTTGGATAAACACCCACGGAATAAGTTTCTTCATCAAAAGGCAAATAATAATCTTTCGTTCCATCCCATCGTTTGATCCTAATACGATTTAAACCATTTGTTCTCTCTTCTAAAACCAAATAATCTTTAAAAATTGATACATCTTCTAATAATGTGTCTTTTCTATGTGCTATAACATCTACCCAATTTTCTTTTGTGGTTTTATCAACTGGAGTTTTCATCAATTTAAAATTTGTTGCTCCATCTTTGTTGGTTTGCATATAAAAATGATCTCCGAAATGTGATAAGCTATATTCTAAATCGTTTTCTCGTGGCTGTATAATTTTAAAATCTCCATTTGGATTGTCTGCTGATGTAACTCGAAACTCTGAAGAAAGCGTAGCATAAGAGCCAATAACAATATACTTATGAGACTTGGTTTTGTAAACGTAGGTGTTAAAGGTTTCGTCTAGTTCATGGAAAATTTCAACATCTTCTGAAACATCAGTTCCTAATGTGTGCCTAAAGATCTTATAACTCCTAAGTGTTACAGGATCTTTCTTTGTGTAATAAAGCGTTTTATTGTCATTAGCCCAAACAGAACCTCCTGTCGTGTTTTCTATTTTGTCAGAATAAATCTCTCCTGTTTCTAAATTTTTAATTTGGATAGTATATTGTCTTCTACTAACTGTGTCTGTTGCAAAAGCAATTAATTTATTATTTGGACTCACATTCAAACCTCCTAATTGAAAAAACTCAAATCCTTTTGCTTCATCATTGACGTTGAATAGTATTTCTTCTTTAGATTCAAGATTTTCTTTCTTTCTAGAATAAATCGGGTATTGATTTCCGGCTTCATATCTAGTGATGTAGAAATAGCCATTTCTAAAATAAGGAACTGATTCATCATCCTCTTTAATTCTGCCTTTCATCTCCTCAAAAATTAAATCTTGAAAATCATTTGTATGATTCATTTGAGAGTCAAAGTATTCATTTTCTGCATGCAAATAAGCTTCAACTTTTAAAGTTTGCTCATCCTTATCTTTTGCAATTTTCTGCTCATCAGTTAAGCGCATCCAAAAATAATTGTCAATTCTTGTGTGATTACGGATTGATAATGCTTTCGGTTGTTTTTCTGCAACAGGTGGATTTCCTTTCATAAAAGAGGCATTGATATTTTATAAGAGTTTGCAAAAATAAGACATATATGTAGAGAATATGATATGATTTTTTATTTTCGTGGGGAATAAAAAGATAACTTTTTACTTTTTACCCAAAACAACAAAAATGTTAATGTATATGTCTAGATTGATTACTTTTTTTATAGAATCAAAAGATTTTATGCTTCCTTGTATGAACAAGAAAATTTTTGGTATTGACTGTCCTGGTTGTGGTGTTCAACGTTCATTAGCTCATATTATAAAAGGTGAGTTTACTGAAGCATTTTATATGTATCCAGCCATATATACATTGATATTTCTTGCCTTATTTATGATGATTCAAAAGAGATTTAAATTCAAATTTGGAAAAAAAATTATTCTTACATTAGTCATTACCAATGTTACTATCATCGTGATTAGTTACATTATTAAAATGAATACTATTTATCTACTAATTTAAATTTATAATGGAACAAAGAAGTTTACCCAATGCAACCACATCACTCGTTTTAGGAATTTTATCAATCCCTACATGTTTTTGTTATGGTATTTTAGGACTTGTCTTAGGAACTATAGCAATCGTATTAGGAAAAAAAGCAAAGAAAGTTTATGCTGAAAATCCAGAATTATATACTGGAATTGGAAATGCAAAAGCTGGTTATACAACTGGTGTTATAGGTGTTATTTTAGGAGTATTATACTTGTTAATGATTATAGCTGCAATCGCTTTATTTGGATGGGCTGCCTTACAAGACCCTCAATTATTACAAGAAAAATTATCAGGAATGCAATAGTATTTTTGATTTTTGTAACATAAAAAAAGGAGCTTTTCAGCTCCTTTTTTTATACTTCAAATTCTTTCAGTGTGTCTTTTATAATTCGCAAACAATTCATGAGTTGTTCTTCTGTCATTACCAAAGGTGGTGCAAATCGTATCATGTTTCCATGAGTTGGTTTAGCTAACAAACCATTGTCTCTTAATTTTAGACAAATATTCCAGGCCGTATCACTGTCTTCAGTGTCATTAATAATAATCGCATTTAACAATCCTTTTCCTCTAACTGACAAGACAATATTGCTGTTCTTGATATAATTATTTAATTCTGAACGAAACAGTTTCCCTAAATAATCTGCATTTTCAGCTAGTTTTTCATCATTAACCACTTCTAATGAAGCCATAGCAACTGCTGCAGCAATAGGATTTCCACCAAATGTTGATCCATGATTTCCTGGACGAATGACATTCATAATCTCATTAGAGGAGAGAACAGCCGATACAGGGTAAACTCCACCACTTAAGGCTTTACCTAAAACTAGAATATCTGGTTTTACATCTGGAGTTCCTCCTTTACAATCTTTATTTGGACAAGAACAATTTCCACAAGTTGCCAATAATCTTCCAGTTCTAGCGATACCAGTTTGTACTTCATCCGCAATGAACAATACATTGTATTTCTCACACAAAGCCTTTGCAGCAATCAAATAACCTTCACTAGGAACATAAACTCCAGCTTCACCTTGAATTGGTTCTACTAAAAAACCTGCAACATTAGGATTGTTTTTTAAAGCTTCTTCTAAAGCTTGTAAATTATCATATTCAACTTTTATAAAACCTTCCGTAAAAGGTCCAAAATATTTTCTTGCTACAGGATCATTTGAAAAAGAAATAATTGTGGTTGTTCTACCATGAAAATTATTTTCACAAACTATAATTTGTGCTTTGTTGATATCAATTCCTTTTACTTCATAAGCCCATTTTCTGCAAAGCTTTAATGCAGTCTCTACAGCTTCGGCTCCTGAATTGATTGGTAGCAGCTTGTCAAATCCAAAATACTCAGTCGCAAATTTTTCATATCTCCCTAACATATCATTATAAAACGCTCTGGAAGTCAATGTCAATTTACTTGCTTGTTCCGTTAAAGCATTCAATATTTTTGGATGACAATGTCCTTGGTTTAAAGAGGAATAAGCAGATAAAAAATCATAATACTTTTTTCCTTCTACATCCCAAACATAAACACCTTCTCCTTTTGATAATACTACAGGAAGTGGATGATAGTTTTGAGCTCCATATTTATTTTCTAAAGCCATCGCCTCTTGTGACGAAATGTGTTCTAAAACAGCCATTTTAATTTGTTTTAAATTAATAAATAACCATTCCTTATCTACCTTTATCCTTTCGAAAAGCTCGAAAATTCAGCGTGGGAAAGAAATCATCCCTGAGAGTGTGCAAATTACTAAAATTTCCTCATTCAATAAATCAATTCATTAGCAAATTAATTCTTGCTTGGATAACTTTTCCTAATTTTGCAACCGTTAAAATTTGAGAAATTCATGCCTAGAAGAGAACGAAATAGATTTGTAAAAAGAGGACAGATTCTAGAATTAAAGATAGAAGATTATGCTTTTGGAGGAAAAGGTATTGCAAGAATTCGTTCTGATGAGGGTGAATTTGTTGTTTTTGTTCCAAATACACTACCAGGACAAACTGTGAAAGCTCAAGTTAAAAAGTCTAGTAAAAAATATGCTGAATGTAAGTTAATTGATGTTTTAATACCTTCTGAAGATGAAATAGAAGTTCCCTTTCAAGATATTCCAGGTGCTCCTTATATTGAATTACCCATTGAGCTACAACATAAATATAAAAAAGAGAGTACACTCTCTCTATTCAAAAGAATTGGGAAAGTAGAAAATATTGAACAAGTCTTTGATGAGTTTGTAACATCTCCTAATGTGTTTCATTATAGAAATAAAATGGAATACGGATTCTCTGCTATTGGTTATGATAGAAAAAACAAAACAGATATAGACATCTTTACACTGGGTTTTAAAAGACGTGGTGTTTGGTGGATGGGTGATAACTTAGAAAAAGATTCAGGTTTGTTTGACAAACAAGTTGAAGATAATTTAAAAGTCATCCGAAATTATTGTGAAGAAACTGGTTTAGCTCCTTGGCACGGACCTAAAAGAGAAGGTTTTTTTAGATATTTTGTTGTTAGGAAATCACATAAAACAAATCGACTTTTATTCAATTTAGTTACAACTTCAGCTGATTTATCAAAATTTGATTTAAAAGCTTTTTCTGAATTGTTACAGGATATTTTTAAAGAAAGATTAGCTGGATTACTTCATACTATCAATGATGAAATTGGCGACAGAACAATAGCTACATCTGGAAGTATTGATTTAGTTTATGGGGAGGATAAAATTGTTGAAGAGCTCTTAGGTTTAAATTTTGAAATCAGCATGAAAAGTTTTTTTCAAACCAATCCTAAATCAGCAGAAAAATTGTATACAAAAGTGATTGATTATGCATTAGAAGATAGAGAAGCAATTGACAATACAGTTGTTATGGATTTGTTTTGTGGAACTGGAACAATTGGTCAGATTCTCGCTTCTAGGAGTAAAAATGCAAAAATCATAGGTGTAGATATTGTTGCTTCAGCAATTGAAGATGCAAAAAAGAATGCAAAGAGAAACCAAATAAAAGGCTTAGAATTTTATGCTGCTGATGTTGGTAAATTCTTACAACAACATCCAGAATACAATAATAAAATAAGAACTATAATTTTAGATCCTGCTCGTGCTGGAATAGCGCCTAAAACTTTGAAAAAAATCATCAATATAAATGCCGAAAGAGTTGTTTATGTTTCATGCAACCCTGCAACTCAAGCAAGAGACACAGTAGAACTAATTCAAAATGGTTATACGATTCGGAAGTTTAGTTTGGTGGATCAATTCCCACACACTTCTCATATAGAAACTGTAGTTTTATTTGAAAAATAAGACTGTTTTAGAAAATAAAATCCTGTTGAAATTGTTGTACATTTGATACTACTTTATTCTAAATAATTATGTCAAAATTATCAAACACAGAAATTCAAAAAAGAATCAAAAATTTTCCTGATTGGGATTTTTATGACAATGCTTTACATGCAGATTTTGAGTTTGATAATTTCAAAGATTGTATTAGTGGAGTGATGAGAATTGCTTTTGAATGTGAGAAATTAAATCATCATCCAGAATGGTCTAATGTATATAATAAACTTACCATTTCTCTTACTACTCATGATTTTAGTGGTGTCACAGAACTAGATTTCAAATTATTAAATGCCATAGAAAATATTATAGAAGTTGAAGAATAAATTCACAGAAACAAAAGCAATTAATAAAACATTTCTTGTTTTAATAATAGGATTCTTTATCATGATTGGTTGTGAGAAAGATGATATTTGTATTGAAAATCTTACACCCAATTTGATTATAACTTTTAATGATATTTCAAATCCAACTAACAGAAAAGATGTGACTTTATTAAACATTTGGGTAGATGGAAAAGACACAATTGTCAGCAATCAAACAACAGATTCAATTGCTATTCCTTTGAATGTTAATGACATACAAACCACATATAATTTTAGAAGCGAATCAATAATAGATCAAATCACAATAGATTACACAGTAGATGAGATTTATGTGTCTCGTTCTTGTGGATTCATAGCAAATTACAATAGTATTACTATATCGAATTCAAATTTATGGATTCAAGATGTTCAAATTTTATCACAAACCATTGAAAACGAAACTGAAGCTCATGTTCAAATACTTCATTAGTTTTTTTATAATAATTTGTGTTTCAATCAATGTTTGCGCACAAGATAACTCTTCAGAAGAAATTGATAGCGTTCAATATAAAACAGGTTATGGTTTACGATTAGGAATAGACATTAGCAAACCTATTTTAAAGCTTGTGAATTCAGATTATTCTGGCTTAGAGTTTGTGGCCGATTACAGAATTTCTAAAAATTGGTATTTAGCAGCTGAGTTTGGTACAGAAGAAAATTTAACAAAAGAAGATTTTTTCAGTTCAAATTCATCAGGAACTTATGCAAGAATTGGAGCCAATTATAATTTTTATAAAAATTGGTTAGACATGAACAATGAGATTTTTTTTGGATTTAGATACGGAATTAGTTCATTTGATCAAACTCTAGAAAACAATACAATAAACTCAGGCAACACATATTTTTTAGGAAACCAAACAATTGTAAATAGAAAAGATTCTGGATTAAGTGCTCAATGGTTAGAAATGATGGTTGGAATTAAAGTAGAAACTTTTAAAAACTTCTTTATCTCTTTTAGCGGTGGTTATAAATTAATGGTAGCGGTTGATGACCCAAATAACTTTCAAGCCATTTACTCTCCTGGTTTCAATCGAATTTTTGCAAGTAATACAGGCTTTGGTTTTAATTACACACTTTCGTATTTAATTCCTTTTAAAAAGAAGTAACGCTTGTTATTTAGAACTTTTTATTAATTTTAACCGAACATAAGTCTCAAATCATGAATAAAATACCTAGTGTAGATTTAAAAGATTTCCTTTCTGGAGATTCTACAAGAAAACAAAAGTTTATCAACGAAATCGGTGCAGCCTATGAGAATATAGGTTTTGTTGCATTAAAAGGTCATTTTTTAGATGATGAATTGGTGAACAATTTATATGCAGAAGTAAAAAACTTTTTTGCACTTCCTCTAGAGAAAAAAGAGAAGTATGAAATTCCAGGAATTGGAGGCCAAAGAGGTTATGTTTCATTTGGTAAGGAAAGTGCTAAAGGTAAAAAAGAAGGAGATTTAAAAGAGTTTTGGCATTTTGGACAATATGTAGATGAAGACTCAAAATATAAAGAAGAGTATCCAGAAAATGTTATTGTAGAAGAGTTACCAAATTTTAATGAGGTAGGAAAAAAAACATATCAAATGCTAGAAGAAACAGCAAAATATGTTTTGAGAGCTTTGGCATTACATATTGGTTTGGATGAGGAATATTTTGATGAATATATCAAAAATGGCAACAGTATTTTAAGACCTATACATTATCCTCCAATAAAGGAAGAACCTAAAGATGCTGTGAGAGCAGCTGCTCATGGGGACATTAATTTAATTACTTTGTTAATGGGAGCTCAAGGAAAAGGATTGCAAGTTCAAAATCATAATGGAGATTGGATCGATGCAATAGCAGAACCAGACGAACTTATGATTAATGTTGGTGATATGCTATCTCGTCACACAAACAACAAACTAAAATCTACTATTCATAGAGTTACAAACCCTCCAAGAGAATTATGGGGAAGTTCAAGGTATTCGATTCCATTTTTTATGCATCCAGTAAGTGACATGAAATTGGATGTACTAGAACAATGTGTCGATGATGATAATCCAAAGAAATTTGATGATATCACTGCAGGTGAATTCTTAAATGAGCGTTTAAGAGAATTAGGATTGAAAAAGTAAATTGAAATGGATTTACAAGATCAATTAAAAAATTTATTCCCTGAACACGAGTTTCAAGAAAAACCAGCACCAAAAAAATCTGAAATTTGGTTACAAGACGAGCCATTACTTTGTAAATATAAAAAGCGTAAAGGGAAACCAATTACTATTATAGCTGGTTACAACGGAGCTACAAGCGATTTTAAAAAGTTAGCTAAAGAAATAAAGACCAAGTTTAGTGTAGGTGGGAGTTTCAAAAATGATGAAATCATTATTCAAGGTGATTATAGGGATAAAATCATGGAGCTTCTAAAAGAAAAAGGGTTTAATGTAAAACGTGTAGGTGGTTAAAATTAAGCTTTAATCTATTTTAAAATAAAATCAATTAATTAAACGTTTTTAACTTATGAGTCAGAAAACTTTACATATTACTAACGGTGATTCAACTACTAGTTATCTTAAAGCTTTAAATTTTAAAGGGGAAATCATTACATGGAGAGAAATGTTATGTGAAGGCAAAACAATTCATAATGTTGGTAGTGAAGATTTTTGGAAAGTTCGTTTTGACTTCTTAAAAAAGTCTTACAAAGTCACAAAAAAAACATTCATAGATTTTACATTAAAAGAATATCGTCTTTTATGTCAAAAGAAACATCCAGAAGAAATAATTTTATGGTTTGAGCATGATTTGTTCTGTCAAATTAATATGATTGCTGTTATTAGCTGGTTAAAAAAACACAGAAAAGATGTTCCTATTTATTTGGTTTGTTCTGGAGATGTAAAAGGATCAAAAAAGAGATTAGGAATAGGAGAGCTTAACAAAACTCAAATTCTTAATCATTATAAAAACAGAGTTTTATTGCAACAAGACGATATTGAATATGCAGATTATATTTGGCAATTGTATTGTTCTGATAGTCCATTAAGACTAGAAACTGTTTACAAGTTCAACCCTATGTCTCCTTTTTCACATTTGCCTGAAGCCTTAGAGACACATTTAAAAAGATTTCCCACACTTTCAAACGGTTTAAATGAAGTTGAAAATTCTATTATTCAACTGGCTTCTAAACATCAATTTAAATCTAAAAATCAACTCTTATCATCTTTACTAAAAGAACAAAATGTTCTTGGTTTTGGAGATATTCAATATGCTGCAAGAATTGATGAACTAAAAAAATTATTTACTTCTTTTAATCCTGTTAAACTTAGCAGAAAAGGAAAACTTGTTTTAGATAATAAATTGAATTTTTACAGAGATCTAAGTAACGACTCTACATTTTTAGGTGGTTCTAAAAAATATAGTTTCTTATTTGTTGAACAAACTAACAAACTATTACAAATCACTTCATAATGAGCATACAAAATTCAGAACTTATTTTAAACCCAGATGGTAGTGTTTATCATCTAAATTTAAAACCTGAACATATTGCAAAAGATATCATTTTTGTAGGTGATCAGAATAGAGTTGAAAAAATTACAAAACACTTTGATAGTATTGATTTTACAACTCAAAAAAGAGAATTCAAAACAACAACAGGATCTTACAAAGGAAAAAAACTAACTGTTATTTCTACAGGAATTGGCCCAGACAATATTGATATAGTTATGAATGAATTGGATGCATTGGTCAATATTAATTTAGAAACAAGGCAAGTAAAATCTAATCTTACGTCCTTAAATATTGTAAGAATAGGAACTTCTGGTTCTTTACAAAATACTATTCCAGTAGATTCTTTTGTTCTAGGAACTCATGGTTTGGATTTAAATGGAATGATTCATTCTTACAAGATTGATCATATTTCTCTTCATGAACTTGAAGAGGCTTTTGTAAAGCATACAAATTGGTCTCCAAAAAAGTCCTATCCTGTGATTGTTGCTTGTGATGTAGATTTGGAGAGGGAACTAGAATCCATAAAAACGTACAAGGGTATTACTGCAACAGCTGGTGGTTTTTATGGTCCTCAAGGAAGAGTTTTACGTTTGGCAATTCAAGATCCAGATTTAAACCAAAAAATTGATTCGTTTAATTATAACGGAATTTTTGTTTCGAATTTAGAAATGGAAACTTCGGCTATTTACACCATGGCAAAATTATTAGGCCATAAAGCTTGTTCTCTAAATGCAATCATTGCTAACAGAGCTAATGGAACTTTTAGTAATAATCCAGCAAAAGTTGTAGAAGATTTAATTGTGTATACCTTAGATAAACTAATTCAAAAGACTAAGACTTTAGCTCTTTTAAAATAAATAACTATCAATATCGTTTTATTTTATATTTTGAACTAAATAATTTAAGAAATCCCTCATGAAAAGAATTTTATTTATCCTCGTTTTTGTAGTTGGTATCATAAGTTTAGCTTCTTGTAGAAGTACTTCAGATCCCTGTGGTTTAGCAGATAATTCAACTATAAAGGTCAACAATTTAAATTTAGAGGTCATAGTTTAAAATGATAATATTTTGCTATTCATTCAAATTCAATAAATCCGCCTAACAGCGGATTTTTTTATGTTGTAATAACAATTTATAAAGGATCTAATAAACAAAGCCTTACAATCATTTTACAATCAGTTAATTCAATAAAAACTATTCAATTGTAAATTTATGACAATATAATATTATTGAATTTATCATTAAATTAATATCTATATCAAATACACCTCTCAAACACTACACTCATACGAGTTATATAAATTTACCTCACCCCTAAAACTTAAGATGAAACATGAAAAAAATAAAAAAGCGCAAGTTAGACCTTGCCATAATATCTGATGTCCATTTAGGAACCTATGGATGTAGAGCCAATGAATTGTTAAACTACCTTAAAACTATCAATCCTAAGGTTTTGATATTAAATGGTGACATCATTGATATTTGGCAATTTAACAAACGGTATTTCCCAAAAGCTCATATGAAGGTTATAAAGTACATAACTTCATTGCTATTAAATGGTACAAAAGTTTATTACATAACAGGGAATCATGACGAAATGTTACGAAAATTCAAAGGCTTTCGATTGGGGTCTTTTGAAATTGTAAACAAGCTTGTTTTAGATTTGGATGGAAAAAAAGCTTGGATATTTCACGGTGATGTTTTTGATGTTACGATGCAACACTCGAAATGGTTAGCTAGACTTGGAGGTATCGGATATGATTTGCTAATTATGATTAATACGTTGGTCAATTGGTTCTCTAGATTGATTGGGTTTGGAAAATTATCACTATCCAAAAAAGTAAAGAATAGTGTAAAAAGTGCAGTAAAATTTATCAATAATTTTGAGGAAACAGCAGCAGAAATCGCTATGGAGAATCAATATGATTATGTGGCATGCGGTCATATTCATCAACCTCAAAAAAGAATCATTAGAAACAAGAGCAATCAAAAAGTACTGTACTTAAATTCTGGAGATTGGATTGAAAACTTAACAGCATTAGAGTATAAAAATAAAAAATGGAAAGTTTACGATTACAATAAAGATACAAAAGCTAAAAACCTTCATTTAAATTATGATGTAAAAGATGCCGAATTGATAAGAGCAGAAAGTAAAAACAAAGATTTATTCCAAGATTTATTATCTGAGTTTGATATTTCAACCTTAAATAGACAAAAGAAATGAAAATTTTATATGCAATTCAAGGCACTGGAAACGGTCATTTGAGTAGAGCAACAGAAATTATTCCTATTTTAAATCAAAAGGCAGATGTACATGTTTTAATTAGTGGTGGCATTGAATCTATCGAATATCCTTTCAATGTACATTATAGATTTCAAGGTTTAGGATTCATTTTTGGTAAAAAAGGTGGAATCGACATTTGGAATACGATAAAAAAAATTAGGTTGAAAACAGTTATCAAAGAAATTAAATCAATTCCTGTAAAAGAATACGACCTAATTATTAATGATTTTGAACCCATTTCTGCTTGGGCTGGAAAAATTAGAAATGTGCCTGTTATCTCTTTGAGTCATCAAGCGGCCATTATGGATTCTTTAGCCCCAAAAACAAAAAATAACAATAAACTAGAAAAATTCTTATTAAACAATTATGCTCCATCAAAGCACAAATTTGGTTTTCATTTCAAAACCTATAATAAATTCATTTTCACACCTGTTATTCGTAAAGAAATCAGGAAAGAAACTCCTGTAAAAAAAAATCACTATACCGTTTATTTACCAGCATATAGTGATGAAAAAATTATTAAAACACTTTCTAAATTTTCAAATATCCGTTGGCATGTATTCTCTAAACACTCTAAAGAGACGTATCTAATAAATAATATTCTTATCACTCCTATTCATAATAAAGAGTTCATAAAAAGCCTTGTTTCTTGTAAGGGTGTTTTATGTGGAGCTGGATTTGAGACTCCTGCTGAAGCCTTGTTTTTAAATAAAAAATTGTTAGTAATTCCTATGAAATTACAGTTTGAGCAAAAATGTAATGCAAAAGCTTTACAAGAAATGGGAGTTACAGTAATTAAAAAATTTAATAGAAAAAATGACCATTTAATTAATGAATGGTTAAACTCAGATAAAAACATTAAAGTTGATTATCCAGATTATACAGAGGAAATTATTGACTATATGTTGTCTGAGTTTTCATTTAGAAATCAATTTAAAAACTCATTACACACAAAAATAGAAATGAGTTAATTACCATTCAATAATTGAAAATCCTTTTTCTTGCAAGTAATCATTAGTTTTAGAAAAATGTTGATTACCAAACCAAAAACCTCTGTTGGCACTCAAAGGAGATGGATGACCAGAGGTAAGAACATGATGTTTTGAAGTATCAATCTTAGCTCCTTTCTTTTTTGCATAACCGCCCCAAAGAAGGAAAACTACATTTTCTTTTTGATTAGAAATAGATTGAATTACGGCGTCTGTAAAGGTTTCCCAACCTTTCTTTTGATGACTTCCTGCTGTATGAGCTCTTACGGTTAAAGTTGCATTTATTAACAAAACTCCTTGTTTAGCCCAAGTTGATAAATCTCCAGAAACTGGATATGGTTTGTTAATATCGGTTTCTAACTCTTTAAAAATATTGATTAAGGAAGGTGGATGTTTTATTCCTTCATGCACAGAAAAACACAAACCATTAGCTTGTTTAGGTCCATGATAAGGATCTTGACCAATAATAACTACTTTAACATTAGAAAATGGACAGCAATCAAAAGCGTTAAAAATATCTTTACCTCTAGGATAGCAACGGTGATTTTGATATTCTTCTTTTACAAAATCTCTTAATGCAACAAAATAAGGTTTGCTAAACTCAGTTTCTAATATTTTTTTCCAACTCTCCTCTATTTCTACTTGCATTGTTATTATTTTTGCAACTCTATCAAAGATAAACTATTGTCATTGAACATTTCTGAAAAAGTAATACAAGATTTAGAATTTACAACTGTTTTACAACACGTTGCAGATCATTCCATATCCAATTTAGGTAAACAAGCTGTTTTACAAATCAAACCATTTGAAAAAAAGGAAAAGTTGATAATAGAACTGAATCGTGTAAATGAATACATTGCTTCTTTTGAAAATGAAAATAGAATTCCAAATCATGGTTTTGATAATTTATATGAATCATTAAAAAAGCTAGCAATTGAAAATAGCTATTTAGAACCAGATGCTTTTTTAAAAATTGCTTCAATTACAGAAACCATTGTAGAACAAAAAAAATTCTTCAAAAAATTTAAAGACTACTACCCTACTCTTTTTCAACAATCTGAAGACGTTTATTTTGAAAAAGAAATCATAACTCAGATTAGAAAAATAGTCACTAATTATGGAGAAATTGTTGGAAATGCATCACCAGTATTACGACAAATCCGAAGAGAAAAATCATCCATACAAGGAAAAATTGGTCAAAGTTTTGGTACCGCATTACAACGTGCAAAAGATGCTGGTTATTTAGATGATATTAAAGAAACTGTGATTGATAATCAACGTGTATTGGCTGTATTGTCAATGTATAGAAAAAAAATCAAAGGAAGTTTGTTAGGTTCTTCAAAATCTGGAGGCATTGTTTATATTGCTCCTCAAGCTACTTTGACTTATCATAGAGAATATCAAAATTTACTTTTTGAAGAGAAACAAGAAATCATCCTTATTCTTAGAGAATTGAGTAATTATATTCGTCCGTATGTAGATGTTATTAAAAGCTATTTAGCCTACCTAACCCATTTAGATGTTATAGCTTCCAAAGCAAAATATGCATATCAAATCAACGGAATTTTGCCAAAAATTAATAATGATAAAAAGTTGTTTTTTAAGAAAGCTTATCATCCTTTGCTGTGGCAAAAAAATAAAGATGCAAATGTCGAGACGATTCCGCAAACCATACAATTAGATCCTAAACAGCAAATTATTGTCATTTCTGGTCCCAATGCAGGAGGGAAAAGTATTACTCTAAAAACAATAGGATTGTTACAAGTAATGGTTCAAAGTGGTTTATTGATTCCAGTGGATGAACGTAGTGAAACCTATTTTTTTGAGACTATTTTAACTGACATTGGAGATAATCAATCTATTGAAAATCAATTAAGCACTTACAGTTATCGCTTAAAAAACATGCGGCATTTCTTACGTAAATGTAATCAAAACACTTTGTTTTTAATTGATGAATTTGGTACTGGATCAGATCCTGAATTAGGAGGAGCTTTAGCTGAAATTTTCTTAGAAGAATTTTATCAAAAGAAAGCCTATGGTATTATCACGACACACTACGCCAATTTAAAAGTACTTGCAAATGAATTGGACAATGTAACCAATGCCAATATGCAATTTGATGAGCGTTCATTAGAACCAAAATACAAATTGTTTGTTGGACAAGCAGGAAGTTCATTTACGTTTGAAGTTGCTCAGAAAAATGGAATACCGTTTAGTTTGATTAATCGAGCGAAAAAACGTGTAGAAACTGAAAAAGTTCGTTTGGACAAAACCATTTCTAAACTTCAAAAAGAACGAAACAGGTTGCAAAAGAGTTCAGATTCTCTAGAAAAACAACAAAACAAAGGGCAAGAGCATATAGAAAGTTTACAAGAGAAAGAATTAAAAATTCAAGAGAAACTACAAGACTTTCAAGAGTTGTATGATAATAACCAACGAATGCTGACTTTAGGAAGAAAAATAAACGAGTTTTTAAATAAGTATTTTCAAACCAACAATAAAAAAGAATTAACAACAAACTTTTTGAAATGGGTAACTATTGAAAAAACAAAATATCTAAAAAAGAAACCCACAAAACCTAAGACCAAAATTCAAAAGAAAGCTGAAAAGAATAAAGAAAACCAATTAAAGCAGGTCTTAAAACGAGTTGAAAAAGAAGTTTTAGAAAAAGTTGTTGAAGTAAGAGAAGAAAAAAAGGTAGAGGCAAAAAAAATTGCCAAAGCAAAAGCTAACTACGTTTTTAAAATAGGTGATAGAGTTCGATTAGAGGACGGAAATGCAGTTGGAACTATAGAACGTTTAGAAAAGAAAAAAGCATTGATTAACTATGGACTTTTTACAACAGAAGCCTCTTTGGAGAAATTAGAGTTTGTTGAGAAAAGCAAATAAATTACTCAAACTCCTTTATTTGCTCATCATAAAAATTACCAGCGGCTTCTATTAAATTAGAAACCTCTGAAGCAATATCTTCTTCACTTTCTCTAGACATATCCTCAAAAAACTCTATCGAGTCGTCTTTTAGATTAATTAACAATCTTGGAAATTCAGTATGTAACACAAAAATATCTTCTGGATAATTGCTATTGTCTGCTAATAAAAATTTAGGAAGGTTCATTGTTTTGAGTATTAATCAGTTTTAAAGTTAAATAATTAAATCGAATATAAAGCAAAACAGCAGCACTGGATAATCCTGCTAACAATCCTAACCAAATACCAAAGCTACCGTACATCTCCTCTTTTCCAAAATAGTAACTTATTGGAAATCCGATTGCCCAATATGCGATAAATGTAATAATAGTAGGTATAATAACATCTTGTAAGCCACGTAAAGCTCCTAAAACAACTACCTGAATACTATCACTGATTTGAAAAATTGCAGCTGCTAAAAGCAATTGAGAAGCAATTGTTATCACTTCTATATTATCTAAATAATTGAGTGTATCACTTAAGTCTACATACATCTTGGGCAACAAACCTCTCAGTAGCAAGAACATCAAACAAAAAAATGAGGCTAATAAGCTTGATAATAAGAAAATTGAAAATGCTATTCTTCTTAATTCTTTAAAGTTTTTTAATCCTTTTTGATTCCCTACTCTTACCATTGCTGCAACACTTAATCCCATAGCAACCATAAAAGTCATAGAAGATAAATTCAATGCTATTTGATTTGCTGCTTGTGGATTTTTACCCAACAAACCACTTAACCAAATCGCAGCTGTAAAAATTCCAACCTCAAAAAACATTTGCATTGCACTGGGAGTTCCAAGATTTATAATCTTTCGAATCATTAATGTGTCTAGAACAAAAAACTTAATATTTGATATGATTACTTTTGATTTCTTTTTCTGAAGTAACAACCACCAGATATAGGCTACCATTATAAATCTTGAAACCAAAGTACCATAAGCTGCTCCTACAATTCCAAGTTTAGGAAAACCAAAATAACCGAAGATAAGTAGGTAATTTAAAATAATGTTTACCACGTTAGCTAGTAAGGTTGCATACATAGGGTACTTTGTCATAGAAAGACCATCACTAAACTGTTTAAAGGCTTGAAAGACAATCAATGGAATTAAAGAGAAAGCCACTAATTTTAAATACGGAATCGCTAATAAAACAACCTCTTCGGGTTGTTTCATGAGATACATCAAAGGTTTAGCAAAATACAAAGCTAAAAATAGAAAGGTTCCTAAAAGGAAACATAAAATCAATCCATTTTTAAAAACAGATCGAGCTTTCTTTAAGTTTCTTGATCCATCATATTCGGCAGTTAAAGGTGTAATGGCTGTAGAAAAACCAATACCTAATGACATAGCAATAAACATAAAACTATTACCTAATGAAACTGCAGCTAATTCAGCAGTTCCTAGTTGTCCAACCATTATATTATCAACAAAACTAACAAATGTATGACCTAACATACCAAGCATAACAGGAGCTGCAAGCTTCCAATTATATTTAAATTCAGATGTATAAGCAGAAAGGTTCAATGTAAATCAATTTCAGTTTGCGAAGATAACTGATATGCAAAAGGATGTTTAACAAAATGCCAACATATTTTTTATGAATGGTTTTCTAATTTTGAATTGAATTTTTTATAATGAACACACCCAAAGAAAGTTTTTTAATAAATCGATTAAAAAGCATTAAATACTCACTAAGAGGAATCTGGATTTTGTTATCAACTGAAAAAAGCATCAAGATTCAAATAGTTGTTGCAATTATTGCTACAGTTATTGGATTCATATTTACAATATCAATCACAGAATGGATTGCTCAGTTTCTATGCATAGGTTTGGTTTTAGTAGCTGAATCGTTAAATACAGGAATTGAAAAAATCTCTGATTTTATTTATCCTGAATATCATAAAAATATTGAGCTTATAAAAGATGTGAGTGCAGGAGCTGCTGGAATTGCAGCAATCATATCATTAGTTATTGGTGGTCTAATTTACATTCCCAAGATTATACTGTTATTTTAAGTAAATACTTATATTTACTGCTTCCAAACAAAAACTTGAATGACTCGAAAGTCAAAGAAAAATAAAACTACAAAATCAAAGAAACCAAGTGCTTTTAAGACTTTTTTTAACAGTCGACAAACACAGTCTGTTATAGGCTCTTTTTTGATACTTTTTTCTATTTTTTTAACCGTAGCTTTTGTTTCGTTTTTTTACACTTGGCAACAAGATCAAAGTATCATTCATCAATTTGCAGACAAGACCCTTTTACCTGAGAATTTATTGGGTAAAGTTGGAGCCACATTAAGTTACTTTTTTATCTATCAAGGTGTTGGTTTGGGATCTTTTTATATTCCATACATTTTATTCATTACAGGTCTTTTTTGGTTGTTCAGAACAAAATTATCTGCATTAATTATTCGATGGAATTGGAGTATTTTATCCATGATATGGCTCTCTATTTCTTTAGGATTTGTGTCTAAAAAATATATCTTACTAGCAGGTGTAATAGGATATGAAATCAATGAATATTTGCAACTTTTTTTAGGAAAAACAGGATTACTTATATGTTTGATATTTATATTTTTAACATACCTTATCGTACGCTTTAGTTTAACTCCAGAAAAAATCATAAACAAACTTAAATCTAAGAAAAAAATAACCGAAAAAAATCAATTTGAGGATTCAATTTTACAACCAGAAGAAACAATTTTAGAAACTATTGAATCTGATAACGTTTCAGAAAAAAAATCTGAGTTTGAATTATCTTTAGAGAACTTACAACCCACAATAAAAAATCATTCTGAAGTTGATGCATCAGATGAAGAAACTCACATTAAAAAAGAAGAGAAAACAACAGATAATTCAGATGAAATAGTTGATGAAAAAAATGTTGAAATTGATGTTGAAGTTACCAAAGTAGAAGAAAATGTAAAAGAGAATTTATCTGAAAAAATATTAAAGGATTTTGGTGAATTTGATCCAACTTTAGAGTTGGGAAACTACAAATTTCCTACTCTCAATCTTTTAAAACAATACAATGAAAGTATATCCATTGATCCTGATGAGTTAGAGCAAAACAAAAACAGAATTGTAGAAACTCTCAAAAACTACAAAATTGGAATTGCTCAAATAAAAGCTACTGTTGGTCCTACCATTACACTGTATGAAATAGTGCCAGAAGCTGGAATTAGAATTTCCAAAATTAAAAACCTTGAAGATGATATTGCTCTGTCCTTATCTGCTTTAGGAATTCGAATTATTGCTCCTATTCCTGGTAAAGGAACCATTGGTATAGAAGTACCTAACAAAAAATCAACTATTGTTTCTATGCATTCTGTTATTTCTTCCAAGAGATTTCAAGAATCTAAAATGGAATTACCAATTGCTATTGGTAAAACCATTTCAAATGAAACTTTTACAATCGATTTAGCGAAAATGCCTCACTTACTGATGGCAGGTGCAACAGGACAAGGTAAATCTGTAGGTTTAAATGCAGTTTTAACGTCCCTACTCTATCGTAAACATCCAGCAGAGGTTAAGTTTGTTTTGGTTGATCCTAAGAAAGTAGAATTGACTTTATTTAATAAGATTGAGAGACATTATTTAGCAAAATTACCAGACACTGAAGAAGCTATCATAACTGACACAACAAAGGTTGTAAATACTTTAAACTCTTTGTGTATTGAAATGGACAATCGTTATGATTTATTAAAGTCTGCAATGGTTAGAAATATCAAGGAGTACAATAAAAAGTTTAAAGACAGGAAGTTAAATCCTGAAAACGGACATCAATTCTTACCTTACATTGTATTAGTTATTGATGAATTTGCAGATCTAATCATGACAGCTGGAAAAGAAGTTGAAACTCCAATTGCTCGTTTAGCTCAGTTAGCAAGGGCTATTGGAATTCATTTAATTGTAGCAACACAAAGACCATCGGTCAATGTAATTACCGGTATAATCAAAGCAAATTTCCCTTCAAGAATTGCATTTAGAGTCACTTCAAAAATTGATTCTAGAACCATTTTAGATGCGCCAGGAGCTGATCAGTTAATCGGTCGTGGTGATATGTTGTATTCTGGAGGAAATGATATTACTCGTATTCAATGCGCTTTTGTCGATACTCCTGAAGTTGAAAAAATCACTGACTTTATAGGATCCCAAAGAGCTTATCCTGAGGCCTATCAATTGCCAGAATATGTGGGAGAAGAAGGTGGCACAAATCTTGATATCGACATTGCAGATAGAGATGTGTTATTTAAAGATGCTGCAGAAGTTATTGTTACTGCTCAACAAGGTTCAGCATCTTTATTGCAAAGAAAATTAAAATTAGGATATAACAGAGCTGGAAGATTGATTGATCAATTGGAAGCTGCAGGAATTGTAGGTCAGTTTGAAGGTAGTAAAGCAAGACAAGTTTTAATTCCAGATTTGATAGCTTTAGAACAACATTTAGAAAATGAAAAGAATGGATAAAATGAAGAATCTATTAATATTGGTATTAATTTTTGTGTTTCAATTTAGTTTCTCACAAACTGAAGCAGAAGCAAAAAAACTATTAGATGAAGTTTCTACCAAAATGGGTGCGTATGATAATATGCATATTGTGTTTAATACTGTATTAGTTAATAAAGAAGCTGGAATCAATGAAGGTGATGAACCTCCTATTAACGGAAAAATTACTTTACAAGAAGAGAAATACAATTTAGAATACCTTGGAAATACTATTATTTTTAATGGAAAAAAGCTTTATGTGATAAACCACTATGATAAAGAGGTTTCTATTACCGAAGGTGATTTAGATGAAGAGGACGGAATTATATATCCAAATAAAATGCTCACATTTTACAAAGAAGGTTATAATTACAAACTTGGAAAAATGAAGAATGAGAAAGGAAGAATGTTGCAACTTGTAGAACTTTTTCCAATAGACAGCAATTCTGAAATAGTTCAAGTGACTTTGTGCATCGATAAGGTAACTAAACATATCTATAAATTAATTCAGCAAGGATCTAATGGTGCAATAACTACACTAACCATCAATCAATTAAAAAGCAATCAAGAAATAAGTCCTATGATATTTACTTTTGATCAAAAGAAATATGAACAGCTAGATTATTTAATTGATTAGTTCCTTTGAAAGTACTCGATAAATATATACTTAAGTCTTTTTTAAAACCATTTATAGCTACTTTTTTAGTTGTAAATTTTGTTTTGGTAATGCAAATGTTATGGTTGGCATTTGATCAAATAGCCGGAAAAGGAATTAGCATATTTTTTATTTTCAAGTTTTTATACTTCACCTCATTAATGGTTGCGGCACAAACTCTGCCTATTGCAATTTTGTTGTCGTCAATTATGGCTTTAGGATCTTTGTCGGAAAGCTATGAATTTGCAGCAGCTAAATCTGCAGGAATCTCATTAATTCGTTTAATTAGACCTCTAATTATATTTACAGTTGTCTTGAGCATCTTAAACTTTTTCTTTTTAAATAATGTCTATCCTTACTCGGTATTAAAACAAAAAAACTTGATGTTTAATATCAAGAAGAAAAAGCCTGTTTTAGCTCTTATACCTGGTAGTTTTAATACTGAAATACCTGGTTATCAAATAAAGTTTGATGAAAAATATGGTGAAGAAAAGAACTTATTAAAAAAAGTGCTTATTTATGATTTATCTTCTGGATTTGGAAATAAAAAAGTAATTACAGCGAAGAATGGTAAAATCGAAACAGAAGAAGGTAGTAAATACATGACACTTACTCTTTATGAAGGATATTATTATGAAGATCATATCAATCGTAGAAAAAGGCAAAACAATGAAAAGAGTTTACCTGCCTCTAAAGCTCATTTTAAAGAATATAGTTTTAACATAGATATTTCTGTGTTTGCTGAAGATGTTAGTGAAGTTGATAAATTCAAGAAAGGTCACAATATGTTGAGCCTAAAACAGTTGAATGACACTTTACCTATCATGGGAGATAATTTTAAGAGCTATGTAGTAACAAAAACAGAAACATTCTCTAGAAGATTAAGAATCAAAGATTACACTGTCCCAATAGATAGTATTAAAAAATTTGAACTGAAGAAAAACATACTTGATAATTTTGATCTTAAAAACAAAGTAACAGTTCTAAGTATTGCTAAAACTACAGCAAATTCAATGCTTAAAACAGTAAAAGATAATGACAAGAGTTTTCGATGGAGGAGGAAAAAATTAAATCTCTATGATGTTGAATATTATAATAGAATTGCTTTTTCTCTATCCTGTCTAATCTTATTTTTTATTGGAGCTCCATTGGGTTCTATCATTAGAAAAGGTGGATTTGGAATACCAATGATACTTGCAATTAGTATATATGTTGTTTACTTTTTCATCAATCAATTTGGAAGGAACTTAGCAGAAGAAAGCTCAATATCATCAATTCTTGGTTCTTGGATAGCAGCAATTATCATGTTACCTTTTTGTTTTTTTATCACAAGAAGAGCTCTAAAAGGTATGGGAATATTTAATATTGACGTATTTTTGCAACCAATTCTTTCAGTCTTAAAAAAGAAAAAAGAATAACACTAAGAATCATGCAAACTCAAACACAAGTGCAAGAAAACATTCAGTTAAACAGTATTGAAGAAGCTATAATTGACATCAAAAACGGGAAAGTTATTATTGTTGTTGATGATGAAAATAGAGAAAATGAAGGTGATTTTGTTGCGGCTGCAGAAAAAGTAACTCCAGAAATGGTCAACTTTATGGCTACTCATGGTAGAGGTTTAATTTGTACACCACTTACAGAAACTCGTTGTAAAGAATTGGAGTTAGGAATGATGGTAAACAACAACACAGATCCAATGGAAACAGCATTTACTGTCTCTGTAGATTTACGTGGAAAAGGAGTTACTACAGGAATTTCTGCATCAGATAGAGCTTTAACTATACAAGCATTGATTGATAAAGAAACTAAACCTTTTGAATTAGCAAGACCAGGACATATATTCCCTTTAAAAGCTAAGGAAGGTGGAGTTTTAAGAAGAACTGGACATACAGAAGCAGCCATAGATTTTGCAAGATTAGCTGGCCTTCAACCGGCAGGTGTGATTGTAGAAATCATGAACGAAGACGGGACTATGGCTCGTTTACCTCAACTAATGGAGGTTGCAAAAAAATTCGATATAAAAATAGTTTCAATTGAAGATTTGGTTGCCTACAGAATGGAACACGATTCATTAATTGAGAAAAAAGAAGATTTCACAATTCAAACTCGTTTTGGAGATTACAGATTAAGAGCTTATCAACAAACAACGAATGATCAAGTTCATATTGCATTGACAAAAGGAGAATGGACTTCAGATGAACCTGTCCTAACAAGAGTAAACTCAACTTTAGTTAATAATGACATTCTAGGAACGTTAACGAATGATGTTGATGTGAAACTAGATAGAATGTTTCAAAAAATTAATGAAGAAAAAAAAGGTGCTATTTTGTTCATCAACCAACAAAATCAATCTCAAAGTTTATTAAGAAGATTAAATATTCTAAAAGAAAACCAAGCAAATGGAGAAATGAAAGCTCCAAGAATCTCTATGGATAATAAAGATTTTGGTATTGGTGCTCAAATTTTACATGATATAAACATTAGTAAAATAAAACTATTGACCAATACTCAACAAGCAAAACGTGTTGGAATGATTGGTTATGGATTAGAAATTGTTGATTACACTAAATTTTAATCAATAAAACTATTCGTTTCTATTTCTATAGGAGTAACATCTTTTTGAAACCATCTAGCTGAGAAATTTCCTTTCAGTTGAATCGAATCTCCGTTAACTTCCAACCAACTCCCTTCTCTCAATCCTAAAACAGAAATGTCATTATACACATGAAATTCTTTGATACGAGTTTCACGTGTTTCTCCCATATGTTTAGAATCTGGATTTGGGTCTAAATAATGTGCATTAATGTTAAAAGGAAGCAAACCCAAAGTTTCAAAACTTGGTGGATACACAATAGGCATATCATTGGTATTCATCATATTAACTCCACAAATATTACTACCTGCACTGGTCCCTAAATAAGGGGTTCCTTTTTCTAGAACTTTTCTAAGCACTAAAATTAATCCATTCTTATATAGCTGATTCACCAATTCAAAAGTGTTTCCTCCACCTGTAAAAATACCTTTCGCTTCTAAAACAGCTTGTCTGGGATTTTCAAATTCGTGAATACCTTTAACTTTAATTCCAATAGAATTAAAAGCTTTACTTACATTCTTAGTATAATCGTAGTAAGAAATTCCGCTTGGTCTAGCAAACGGAATAAACAAAATAGTAGAAATATTATTGAAAAATTCCTTAAGTGTAGGTAATATATATTCCAAAGGACTACTTCCATGTAAAGTTGATGTACTAGCTATGATCATTTTCTTCATAGTTCAAATGTACAAACCAAAATATTTTTTGTTCAAATAATTTAACAAAAGTTTGTTTTAATCTTAATAAAATTTAAGAAGGTTGATTCTTTTTTTTTTGAGAACTATTAACTAACCATGCTCAAAGTATCTTTAAGCCTAATTTTAATCTTCTCACTTAGTTTGTCTTTGTATGGACAAAAAAAATCACGCATTATAAAAGGTTCTGTAAAAGATTCTATTGGCTTAGTAATCGATGCTAATATTATAAATCTAAATACCAAATACGGAACTTTTGCAAATGATTTTGGCCGTTTTAAAATAAGAGTTCGTATAGGAGATACATTACTCATATCTTCTGTTCTGCATTACACAAAAAAATATGTAGTTAGCAAAGAAGAGTTCAATTCAAAAAAAGTATCAATTCAGTTGACAACTAATAGTTATGAATTAGATGAAGTTGTATTGAAAGAAAATAATTTAAGCAAGAGACTAGCAATAGACGCTAAAAAAAGGAAAAAAGATCTTAGTGAAAAGAAAGCAGATGAATTAAAAAAAATGTTAGAAGAAGCTCCAAAAGCGGGTGTAATGAATTCTATTGGTTCGCAACCAGAAGATAGAGGTTTAGCAGTTGAGATTACTAGAAGAGTAGATCCAACAAAAGGCTTTAGAGGAATTGGTTTAGGTTTTGGACTTGGCAAAAGAAAGAATAAAACTAAAATTAAAATCAGTAAACTCAACGAAAAGAACAGATTTCACAACATTATTATAGAAAAAGTCACTTTAGACTTCTTTAAGACGATAAAAATTCCAAAAAATTTAATCACACATTTTTTGTCAAATTGTGATGAAATAAAAATTAAGGAATTAATAAGTGGTGACAAAACAGTTGAATTAATGAACTATCTAAAAAAAGTTAGTATTCCATATCTTAACAAAAGATTGATGGAAAATAAACAGTAAATTCTTATCTTTAGTAACTAATAAAATCGAATGAAAAAAAAATTACTCCTACTCTTTTTATTTATTAGTATAACCTCTTTTGCTCAAAAGAAAAGGCTTTTACTATATGGTGTTGTAAAAGATTCTATTGGTGTTGTGAAAGATGTAAATGTTTTTAACATAACATCGAAACAAGGAACTTTTACAGATGACTTTGGCGTCTATCAAATATCTGTTAATGAAGGAGATTCTTTAAAATTCACATCCATAAGACACAAAACCTTATACAGAATAGTGACTAGTTTTACAGTAGAGAGAAAATTTAAAGATGTTTACTTAGAAAACTCAGCCATAAAACTTGATGAGATTGTTTTGAGAAAAACGTATTTATCAGGTGTTTTAGCGCTCGATAAAAAGAAAACTCCAAAAAATGAAAAACTTTTAACACTTAAAAAGAATCTTGATTTAAGTAAAATTAATATGGATGCAGATTTTCCTGAAGATCATATTTCCTCTAAAGTAAAACCACCTCAACGAAGTGTTGATCCTACTGCAATGTTTGCTGGTGTTGGTGCGGGAGCTTATATTGCTTGGAAGAACTCTGCTAAATTATGGGCTTTAAGAAGATCTCTAGATTACAAAAAAAAGTTCCCAGAATTGTTAAAAGAAGAATTGGGTGAAAATTTCTTTAGAAATAAATTAAAAATTCCAGATGATAAGTATTATAATTTTTTGACTTATTGTAATTCATTAGGTATTGAAGATTTATACAAGAACAATAAGTTGAAAGTAATTCAAATTTTGAAAAAAGAAAGCAAATCATATCTTGAGCTAAATTCCTCAAAAGAAAAAAAAGATGAATAGATTCATAAAGAAGTTATCAATTACTTCCCTCCTAGTGGTTGTCTCTCTTTTTATTAGTAGTTATACTTTTCATAAATACTATTTAAGTCTTACTGATATACAGTACAACAAAACAAATAAATCCTTAGAAATCATTACCAATGTTTTTATGGATGATATAGAACTAGAGCTTAACAAAAAATACAACGTAAATCTTCAATTAACCTCTCCTCAACAATACAAAAAAACAGATTCATTATTTCAAAACTACTTTAAAGAAAAATTAAAATTCACAATCGATCAAGAACCTAAAGCTTTTAACTATATAGGAATTGAATTTGAAGGTGATTTAGTCTTCATATATATGGAAATTAATAATGTAACAAATCCGAAGCAGTTTGAGATATCCAATACAATTCTACTTCAAAACTTTGAAGACCAAAAGAACATTGTCAAAGTAAAACTTAATAACAAACGAAAAAGCGATATTCTAAACAAAAAGAATATAAAAACTGTGTTAAATTATTAAGCGTTTGTTTGTCAACTAGTTTACTATTATTATTTTCACGAAAATTTAAAAATTAGCCCAAAAACATGAAGAAATTTTGTTCTTTCACCCTTATCCTATTTATATCTATTGCTACAACTTTTGCTCAAAGAAGTACAAGTACCAATCCTCAAAAAGGTCATACAGATACAAATAAATTTAGACAGTTAAAAGATGTTTTACCAACGCCTAATAGTCAAAGAACAGCCTCTGGTGCTCCTGGTTATGAATACACACAGCAAAAGGTAGACTATGTAATGAATATTCGTATTGATGAGAATACAAATATGTTATACGGTGATGAAATGATTACGTATCACAATAATTCTAAAGACAACTTAGATTATTTATGGGTTCAATTGGATCAAAACATGAGAGCTCCAGATTCTAAAACTCCTTTAGCTAGATCTCAAAGATTTGGAAACGCTGCTTTTAATGGACCACAAACTTTTACAAATTCAAATCTTAAAAAAGCAAAGCCATTTGGATTGAATATAGAATCTGTAACTGATATGGAAGGCAAATCAGTTTTGCATATGATTAACAGAACAATGATGCGAATTAATCTACCAAATGCTTTAAAATCTGGCGAGAGTTTTCAATTCAACATCAAATGGAATTACTTAATTAATAATTCTGTTAGAGATGGTGGTCGTTCTGGTTTTGAAGATTTTCCTGATGGAAATAAAAACTATACGATTGCTCAATTCTTTCCAAGATTGGCTGTATATGATAATGTGGAAGGTTGGCAAAATATGCAGTTTTGGGGAAGAAGTGAATGGGCACTTGAGTTTGGTGATTATGATGTAAAGATTACTGTACCAGCAGACCATATCCTTGAAGCTACTGGTGAATTACAAAATGAAAAAAAGGTATTGACAAGAGAACAACGCAAACGTTTTGAAAAAGCTAGAAGCTCTTTTAAAGATCCAGTATTTATTGTTACTCAAGAAGAAGCTGAAAAAGCTGAAAAGAAACAATCTAACAAAACGAAAACATGGCATTTTAAAGCAAACAATGTAAGAGATTTTGCTTTTGCTTCTTCAAGAAAATATATTTGGGATGCAATGGCAGTGAATATCAATGGTAAAACTGTTATGGCTACTTCTCTGTATCCAAAAGAAGGAAATCCTTTATGGGAAGAACATTCTACAAGAGTTGTTGCAAATACCCTAGAAGAGTACTCTAAAATGACATTTGATTACCCATACAATAAAGCAGTTTCTGTTCATGCTAAAGATAATGGTATGGAATATCCAATGATCTGTTTCAACTTTGGTAGACCCAATAAAGATGGTACCTATTCTCAAAGAACTAAAAGAAGAATGATTGGTGTTATTACTCATGAAGTTGGTCATAACTTCTTCCCTATGATTGTAAATTCAGATGAGCGTCAATGGACTTGGATGGACGAAGGTCTGAATTCTTTTGTAGAAATTTTAGCTGAATTGGATTATGACCCTGAATTATTTAAACAAAATCCTGCTAGTGGAATAACGCGTTATATGGGCATCAATCAAGAGAGACTTTCACCCATTATGTCTCAAGGCGATTATGTGAAGAATTTTGGACCTAATGCTTATACAAAACCTGCTGCTGGATTATACATGTTACGTAAAACCATCATGGGTCCAGAGTTATTTGATTATGCTTTTAGAACCTATTCTAAACGATGGATGTTCAAACATCCAACTCCTGCAGATTTCTTTAGATCTATGGAAGATGCATCTGCTATGGATTTAGATTGGTTTTGGAGAGGTTGGTTTTACACCACAGACTATAATGATATCGGGATAAAAGGTGTGAAACAATATTACTTAACCGATAAACCAACAGAAAAGGCAAAAGAATTGGCAAAAAGATATCGTATGGATTTATCACAATACAAAGATAAGTTGGTGTATTTTGCTGAAGCTAATGACAGTGTTACCGTTGTAAGTAAAAATGTAATGGAATTTGATGTGATTAAAAATCATATTGCAAATCTTTCTGATGATGAAAAGAAAAATCTGAAAGAAGCACCAAACTTTTTTTATGAGGTTGTCTTTGAAAAACCAGGAGGTTTGGTTATGCCAATCATACTAGGAATAGAATATGAAGACGGTACAACAGAAAAACAAACCTATCCAGCTCAAATTTGGATGAAAAATGACAATCAAGTTTCTAGAGTTTTAAAAACTGCTAAAAAAATAAAGAAGTTAACTGTAGATCCTGATTTAGAAACTGCAGATATTGATACCTCCAATAATAGTTGGCCTAAAAAGGAAGAAACTAAATTTGGTAAATTCAAAGAAAAGGTAAAAGGATAGAAATCCTTTTCCAAAATAAAAAGTAAAGCCTAATTGTAAATCCAATTAGGCTTTTTTATTAAAATTGAAGTTAAAAAATATTCAATATTCTATTTTTAGTAGGATAATACTTAAATTCACGTTTTTTAAAAAACAACTATTAAATTATGAAGAAATTTACTTCGTTTATTATTGCAACATTTTTCTTACCTATTGCAGTAATAGCTCAGAATTCTCAAACGAAAACTCAAAAAGGTCATACCAACCAGAATAAATTTAGACAGATGAAAGACTTATTAGCTACGCCTAATAATCAAAGAACTGCCTCTGGAGATGCTGGGAAAGAGTATTGGCAACAAAAGGTAGATTATAAAATGGACATCACTTTAGATGATGCCAAAACAAAAATTACTGGTGCAGAAACCATTACTTACAAAAATAATTCACCGGATGTATTGCCTTATTTGTGGGTTCAATTAGATCAAAACATGAGGGCTGCAGATTCTAAAACCCCTGATATTACTCCAGGAAAGATCAGAAAGAAAATGAGTAAAAACAGATTTCAAAGATCCTATCCAGAGGAACGTTTTGATGGTGGTTTCAATATAATGAGTGTAACCAATATTGATGGTTCAAAACTATCACATATTATCAATCAAACCATGATGCGTATCAATTTACCTCAACCATTGGCATCCGGAGAAACTTTTAAATTTAATATTTCTTGGTGGTACAATATCAACAATCACAGAACTCAAGGAGGTCGTTCTGGTTATGAACATTTTACAGAAAATGGAAATAACAATTATGTAATCGCTCAGTTTTATCCGAGAATGTGTGTGTATGATAATGTTGAGGGATGGCAAAATGATCAATTTTGGGGTCGTTCTGAATTTGCTTTAGAATTTGGAGATTTTGATGTGAACATTACGGTACCTGAAGATCATATGCTAGGAGCTACGGGTGTTTTACTAAACAGAAGCGAAGTATTTTCTAAAAAAGAATTAAAGCGTTTTGAAAAAGCTACAAGAACGTATGATAATCCTGTAATCATTAGAACTCAAGAAGAAGCTGAGAAAATTGAAAAATCTAAAGCTACAAAAACAAAAACTTGGAAGTTCAAAGCTACCAATGTTAGAGATTATGCGTTTGCTACTTCTAGAAAGTTTATTTATGATGCTATGGCGGTTAACATCAATGGAAAAACTGTTATGGCAGAATCATTATACTCTAAAGAAGCGAATCCGTTGTATGGAGATCATTCAACAAGAGCTGTTGCACAAACTCTAAAAACCTACTCAAAATACACCTTTGATTATCCATATCACAAAGCGATTTCTGTTGATGGGCAAATGGGAATGGAATATCCACAAATCTGTTTCAATCCAGGAAGACCCGATTTACCTGACGGTGGATATTCTGATAGAATGAAATACAGAATGGTTAAAGTTACCATTCATGAAGTTGGGCACAACTTTTTCCCAATGATTGTTAATTCAGATGAGAGACAGTGGACTTGGATGGATGAAGGTTTGAATTCTTATATGGAAATGTTAGCCGAATTGGATTACGATCCTAACTTCCCAATCACAAGAGGATATCCAAAGAATATTGTAAAATACATGAGTGGAAATCAATCTAGAATTGCACCTATTATGTCTAAAGGAGATAATGTATACAGTTTTGGAAGTAACGCATACGGAAAACCAGCTACAGGTTTATGGATGCTTAGAGAAACCATTATGGGTAAAGAACTCTTTGATCATGCATTTAGAACCTATTCTAAACGATGGATGTTTAAACACCCAACTCCAGCAGATTTTTTCAGAACTATGGAAGATGCTTCTGCAATGGATTTAGATTGGTTTTGGAGAGGTTGGTTTTACACTACGGATGTAACAGATATTGGAATTAAAGGAGTAAAAAAGTATACTACTAAAGATACAGGAGATGAAATTGAATTTGTAGAAGATACTACACAAGGATTAGGTTTTGCAAAAAAGCAATCAAAATATCATTATGAAATAACATATAACAAACCTGGTGGATTGGTCATGCCTATTATTGTAGAATTTACTTATGATGATGGAACAAAAGAACGAAAAACCTATCCAGCACAAATTTGGAGATACAATGACAATGAAGTGACAAAAGTGTTTACTTCAAGCAAGCAAATCAAGAATATTCAAATTGATCCTGATCTAGAAACTGCAGATGTGGATACATCTAACAACAGTTTCCCTACAAAAGAACAAACGAAGTTTGATAAGTTTAAGAATAAAATAAAAGGGTAGTTACTTTATATTTACTTTTAAAAAATATATCTAATAAAAAAAGCCGCTCAATGAGCGGCTTTTTTTTATGCTTTTTGTTGTTTAGACTTTCTAAAAATGAGCCAAACACCAATTAAAATTAAAGGAATACTTAAAACTTGACCTGTATTTAATGAATTAAATACCCAATCCTCTCTCCCATCAACTTGAGCTTCTTTTAAAAATTCAATAATAAAACGTAAAGACCAAAGAGCGATCATAAAGATTCCGAAAATATAACCTTCTTGAAATTTCTTTTCTGTTTTCCAGTAAACTCTCCACAGAATAAAGAATAAAATCAGATAACTAAATGCTTCGTATAATTGTGTAGGATGCCTGGGAACAGTTTCACCAGCAGCTCTAAATATGAAACCGAAACTAGATCCTGTAGGTTTACCATAGATTTCAGAGTTAAAGAAATTACCAAAACGTATAAAAAACCCTGCTAAAGCAACCATAATTGCTAATCTATCTAAAATAAAAAGAAATGATTTTTTTATGTGTATTTTATTGTAAAAATACATGGAAATTATAATTGAAATTGCTGCTCCATGACTTGCAAAACCTGTAAATCCGGTGAATTTCCAACCCTCAATCAATCCAAACAAAGCAGTACTCCCTTCAACCTTTTTGAATGGTAAAATAATTTCTAACAAATGATGCTGATAATAATCCCAACTGTAAAAGAATACATCGCCTAAACGCATTCCTAAAAGCATAGAAATAAAAACATACATAAATAATGTATCTAATTTCTCTACTGGAATTTTATCTTCTATATATACTTTTTTCATCAATCGAAGTCCCAATAAAAATGCTATAACAAACATTAAACTATACCATCGAATCACAAAAAAACCTAAGTCAATTCCTAATGATGGATCCCAAATCACTGATAAATAATTCATTCTATATTTTTAGTTTTTATTTCTTTTCTGGTACTGGATCATAACCGCTTCCACCCCATGGGTGACAACTAAATATTCTCTTTATTGATAACCAACCACCATAGAACAATCCATGTTTATTTAAAGCTTCTATTGTATAATGAGAACAGGTTGGTGAGTATCTGCAAGTACTGGGTGTATAGGGTGAAATAGCTAATTGATAAAAGCGAACAAGTAAAACAAACGGATATGCTAGTATTTTTAAAATCAAATTAGTTCATTGAAAAAGTTGTTCCTTCTCTACCGTCTTTTAACTGGATTCCCAAAGCTGCTAATTCATCTCTAATCTGATCTGATAAAGCCCAATCTTTATTTTCTCTTGCTTCTTTTCTCAACTTAATGAGTAATTCTACAACTCCATCTACTTTGCTAGAATTATCTTCTTTAGCATCATTTAACAAACCTAAAACATCACAAACAAAGGAATTCATTGTATCTGATAAGATTTCTAAATCAGTAGAAGAAATAGTAGCTTTTTGTTCTTTAAGTTGATTGATAAACTTCACAGCTTCAAATAAATGTGAAATTAACACAGGTGTATTAAAGTCATCATTCATAGCACCATAGCACTTTTGTTTCCATGCACTTACATCAAAACTTGAGGATTCATTTGTAGGAAGATTTTTTAAAGAATTTAATGCTTCCATTAATTTATGATATCCCTTCTCCGATGCTTCTAAGGCATCACTAGAAAAGTCTAATATGCTTCTATAATTGGCTTGCATATTAAAAAAACGAACAACACTTGCAGAAAATGCTTTGCGTAATAGTTTGTTTTCTCCTGTTAAAATTTCATCTGGAAGAATATAATTACCCGTTGATTTTGCCATCTTTTGACCATTCAAAAGTAACATATTTGTATGCATCCAATAATTTACAGGTTCTAAACCAGAGCATGTTTTAGATTGTGCAATTTCACATTCGTGATGAGGAAATTTTAAATCCATTCCTCCTCCATGAATATCAAACTGCTTTCCTAAATATTTTGAACTCATTACAGAACACTCTAAATGCCAACCTGGAAAACCATCTGACCAAGGAGATGGCCAACGCATAATATGCTTTTCATCAGCTTTTTTCCAGAGAGCAAAATCTTTCTGATTCTTTTTATCAGATTGACCATCTAACGTTCTTGTATTGTGAATAGCATCTTCAATATTTCTGCCAGATAAAATTCCGTAATTATTATCTTTATTATAAGCTACTACATCAAAATACACAGATCCATTAATTTCATAAGCAAATCCTTTTTCTAGAATTTCTTTAATCATTTCTATCTGTTCAACAATATGACCAGTTGCTGTAGGCTCAATACTTGGAGGTAAAAAGTTGTATTTCTTTAAAACATTATGAAAATCGACCGTATATCGTTGCACAACTTCCATAGGTTCTATCTGTTCAATTCTAGCTTTTTTAGCTATTCTGTCTTCTCCTTCATCAGCATCATTTTCTAAATGTCCAGCATCAGTGATGTTCCTTACATATCGGACTTTATAACCCAAATGCTTAAAGTAGCGAAAGACTACATCAAAAAACATAAAGGTTCTTACATTTCCTAAATGTGCATTACTGTAGACTGTGGGCCCACAAACATACATACCAACTAGTCCTTCATGAACAGGCTTAAAAAGCTCTTTTTGCTTGGTAAGTGAATTGTAAATTTTAAGTTGATTCTCTTTGTAGAGTTCCATAAAAAGTGACTATTTACAGGTGTTAAAGATAGGTACTTTAAGAAGAATAAAGAAATGGAATTCTGTTAGAAGTTTTATAAAGTAAAAAAAGTAATTTTATAGAATAAGCTAGTTATTTTTTTATCAATAATTCGCTGTAGCGACCAACAATTCTAATTTTGTTGTTTTTTGTTGAGGCCGTAAAGCTTCCTAAAATTTTTGTTGAATTCTTTTTAGAATCTGACATTATTTTTGAACGATTGTCTTTTGTTCTTATGACAATTTTATCATCTAGGTTCAAAAAATTCAAAATAGCATCTGATTGTCTTAAATTCATAATAAATGCTTGAATTTCAGGATTTACTTTATTGATTTCCACTTCGCCATAATCTGCATCTAAAGTAACATTATTACCCAATTCACTTATTTTAAGTGTTCCTGAGACAGAACTTACTTGAGAATTTGTAACTGATGTCAATAAGGCATCAGTTACGTTATTCAATGATAAAATAGATTCATTTACAGAACTTACTTTAACAGGTGAAGAAGATATTTTTAATGATCCACCTTCTAAACCTGTTGAATTGAAAGATCCGTAAGAAACTTTCCCAGAAGTTTTAGACTTTGGTAATTTAATTTTACAATGACGTGTATTCAAATCAAAACTTGCCTTTTTAGGAACTTTAATGACCAGCCTTTTCTTGATTTTTACTTTTTTTCCATCTACCATTATTTCATCTGAATCTGAATTTAATATGTAGCTAAACTTTTTGTTATTAAATTGCTTTTTAACCTTCGCTAGCTCTTTAGAAATTTTAGACATATCAATATTCTTAACGGTCACTTTTGCTTTTTCTAATGCCTCTTTAATCTCTTCTTTTCTTTCTTTACTTAGCTCTACTTTTACTCTAGCCATTTCTTTTTTGACTTTAGTTTGAGCTTTTTTCATTTCTTCTTTAAGTTTTTTATAATCCTTAGATTTTTTAAACTTTTCCCAATCCTTTTTTGATTTGATTTTCACATCTTTCATTCCGTCTTTCCATTTGAAAAAATAGCTTTTACCATCTTTAGAGTACTCATCAAAGTCAAAATCAATATCATCAATATTCATAAAGATATTTTCAAAGTCTATTTCTGGAATTACAATAGCATCGATGTTAGGAAATTCTGGAATTTCAGGCATTTCTGGAATTACAATTTCAGGAAAGGTAAAATTGTCGTTATTGAATATGACAAAATCATTTTTAAATGAAAAGTTGTTTGCGCTTCTAGAGCTTATTTTTACTTTGCTTTTGTTGCCTAAGGCTTCAAAATTATATTTCTCAAAATATTTTTCTGCTTCCTTTTTAGAAAGTCCTTCTATTTCTACAAAGGCCTCAACTGATACTTCATTTTTGTCCCAAGTAGTTACATCAATTTCTGTATGAGAGGCATTTATTTCTATTTCTACATCTTTATTAATATTAAATCTCTCTGTGAATTTTTTACTCGTTTTTTGAGCAAAAACTCCTGTTGAAATGCTTAAACAAAGACCAATTATTAGGGGTTTATACGATTTGAGTTTCATTTTCTTTTGTGTTTAATTGTTTTAACGTGTTTAACTTCTTTTTTAAACGTTTTAACAGCTATAATCGCAATTGTAAATTGCTTATCAATGCATTGATAGTTTCATCATTAACACCTTTTGTACTGAGCTCTTCGGTTAACAATGCATACTCTTTGGATAGTTCTTTAATTTTTAACAAATAACCGTCGAGTAATTCTTTATTATCATCTGTAAGTTCTATTTCGCTTAATTCTGAATTGATACTATTCACATAATAGGTTTCTATGGTATTCAATTCAGGAGAAATAGCTCCTAGAGTGATTTTATTTTCTTTTGGATTTATTGGCTCTGTCTCTTTATTGAAAAAGCCAATCAATAGGGTAATTAAAAGCGTAATTGATGCAAAAATAGACAACCATTTGAAATGAGTTTTCTTTGGTTTTTCTTCATGCAATTCTTTCATCAATTTAGTTTCGAACTTATTTACATGATTTGAGGTTAAATTTACTTTTCCTCCTTTGTAATCTTCAAATAAGTCTTTAATATCCTTCTGCATAACGTATCTCTTTTAAATTTTCTTGAATCATTTTCTTTCCTCTCAACAAATGTGTTCTAGAAGTTACTTCTGTAATACCTAATATTTGAGAAATTTCTTGGTGATCGTAACCTTCCAATAAATAGAGTGACACAACGACTCTATACTTTTCTTTTAACTTGTTGATGCATCCAACTATTTGATCTAAAGAAATTGTACTTTCTACTTTCCAAACGTCTTCTTTTTGATGATGCAACTCATTATTTATAGAAACAATTTCAAGTTTTCTCCTTTTCAACTCATCAATACTTCTATTAATTACAATTCTTTTCATCCAAGTACCAAAAGGAACTTCTTCTTTATAAGTGTCTATCTTTTTTAAATGCTTTGATAACGCTTCCTGCATCATATCTTCTGCTAAAAAATCATCTTTCACATAACGTTTTGCTACCAAAAACATAGCCTTACAATACAAGTTGTATAGCTTCATTTGTGCTTTGGCATCATTCTGTTTGCAATCGTCTATGATGTCTTGATGTAGCTGTTTTGTTTTGCTCATTTATTGATTAGTTACTTTAAATACGAAGCAAATAGTGAAACGTTGCATTTTGGGTAAAATTTTATTTCTAAATTTACATTTATATTAGACAAAGACAATTTATGAATAAAAAAGAATCCTCTTCTTTACATGAACGTCAAGGAATTGCAAAACCAGAAACAACTAGTTTTTCTTCTGCAAAAAAAGTACAGTCTAATAGAAGTAAAATTCCTTCTGTTGATGAATTTATTTCAAAAATTCTTGAAGGTGATATCTCATTGTTAAGTAGAGCCATAACTTTGGTGGAAAGCACAAATCAAAATCATCAAAAGAAAGCAAATCAAATTTTAGAAAAATGTCTATCACATGCCAATAAATCGATTCGAATTGGAATAACTGGAGTTCCTGGTGTGGGAAAAAGTACCTTTATAGAGTCTTATGGAAAATATTTAACCAACTTAGGAAAGAAAGTAGCTGTTCTAGCTGTAGATCCAAGTAGCACTATAAACAAAGGAAGTATTTTAGGAGATAAAACAAGAATGGAGCAATTGGTAAACGATCCGAATGCTTTTATAAGACCTTCTCCTTCTGGATCCTCTTTAGGTGGTGTAGCTAGAAAAACTAAAGAAAGTATCTTATTGTGTGAAGCTGCTGGTTTTGATACTATTATCATAGAAACTGTTGGTGTAGGACAAAGTGAAACTGTGGTTCATTCTATGGTAGATTTCTTTTTATTATTAAAACTAGCGGGTGCAGGAGATGAATTACAAGGAATAAAACGAGGTATCATAGAAATGGCAGATGCAATTGTAATTAACAAAGCAGATGGTGACAATGCAAAAGCTACAAAAATTGCAAAAGTAGAATTTACAAGAGCTTTGCATTTATATCCACCAAAAGATAACGGATGGATTCCAAAAGTTTTATCTGCTAGCTCACTTTACAATACTGGCATTGATGCTATTTACAAAATGATTGAAGAGTATTTAAAACTGACAAAATCCAATGATTTTTTTGAGAATAGACGTGAACAACAAAACAAACAATGGTTGTATAGTTCTATTGAAAGCTCATTAAAAGACAGTTTTTTTAACAATCCTGAAATCAAAAAAGCATTACAAAACGAACTTGAAGATTTGGACAATAGAAAAACAACACCATTTCATTCAGCTCAAAAACTGCTAAAAATCTACAATGACAAACAGTAAGAATTCAATCATCTTAGGAATTGTATTTGTTATTGTTTTTGCAATAAATCTTTTACAATCTTATTACACAGAGTTATTACCGGATGAAGCTTATTACTGGGTATACAGCCAAAATTTAGATTGGGGTTATTTTGATCATCCACCAATGGTTGTAGCTCTGATTAAAATTAGTTCTATGCTTTTTAAAGGAGAGCTAGGTGTTCGTTTTATGTCTAGCATCATATTCTTACTCACATCTTTTATCTTTTGGAAAACTGTAAAATCAGAACAAAAAAACAATATTATTTTGTTTGTGAGTTTATTCTTTTCTTTCTCACTTATCAATGTCTATGGATTTATTACAACCCCAGATACTCCATTAATACTCTTTACAGCACTCTTTCTTTATGGTTATAAATGTTACCTAGAAAACAAGAATCTTGTAAATTATTTTTTAATTGCTATAGCTGCAGCTGGAATGTTATATAGCAAATATCAATCTGTAGTTGTGTTTTTATGTATTATAATTTCCAACCCAAAACTGCTTAAAGATGGTAAATTATGGTTATCTGCTTTCATAACTTTAATTCTATTTTCTCCACATTTATATTGGCAATGGAGTAATGATTTTCCTTCAATTAAATATCATCTAATAGAAAGAGTTTCAAATAGGAGATACAAACTAGAACACACACTTATGCATATTGTAAATATGATTGTTGTCGTTGGTTTAACATTTCCACTTGTTTACAAAGCATTTATAAAGCAGATAAAAAGTAAAGAAACTTTTACCAAAGGATTGGTTTATATCGTATTCGGATTTTTCCTATTGTTTTTCTTTTCTTCTTTTCGAGGAAGAGTTCAAGCACAATGGTTAGTTCCTATTAGTTTTTCTTTAATTGTTTTAAGTTATCATTATTATTTAAATGATAAAAAATCAAAAAAATGGCTGTATAGTTTAGCGATTGCAAATGTCTTGGTTTTATTTGTAGGACGTTTTGCTTTTGCAAATGAGAATTTTTCACCAAAAAAATTAGATACTCACGGAAATAAATCTTGGGCACAACAACTCAAAAACAAATATCCTAACACGCCTAAATTCTTTGTAAATTCCTATCAAAATGCTGCTTCATACTGGTTTTACAGCAAAGAACAACCATATTATTACAGAAATTTCACTGGTAGGAAAAATCATTTTTCATTAATACAAAAAGACTTAAAGTTAGATTTCAATTCTGTTTTGTTTGCCAACAGAGGTAGAACAAAAGAAAGTGAAATTGCTTTTCCATCCGTTGGAAAAGATTCTATTTATTTAGAAGAAATATCCCATTTTAAGAAACCATCAATAATAAATTTTGATTGGTCTATGAATAAAAATTCTGTTGCTATTTCTAGGAATAATGAAATTAAAGGAACCCTTTCTAACATCTCAGAAAATGAAGTTTTTTTAGACAATTTTGTTTTTGAAGTTGGTTTTAGACATAAAAAACAAGGAAAAACACTTACCCTTCCAACTCAAGTGAGTTTAAATGAGAGTACTCTGGAGTTTGATGATAAAACATCCATAACTATACGTTTTCAAATTCCAAAAGGAATAGATACAAGCGATTATAACGCTATAGGTATTGGAATAAAATCGACACAGGAGATAGAAGTTTATAGAATTAGTGAATTTAGAATGTTTACATTTACACCATGAAAAATCTCACAAAAATTGACATCGTTTTATATATTTTCCTTGCAATCATAGGAATATTAAGTTTATTTTTTGGATTTACAAACGCTACTTTTTTTGATATGACTTTTGCTCAAGAAGATGGCTTTATAGAATACGCAACGTTCTTTTTCTTAATCTGTATCAGCATTTTATGCTTTAGCAGGTTGATAGCTCAATTTAAAAATCAACAATTACTTTGGAAAATCGGAGTACTTGGAGCTGCATTGTTATTTTTATTTGGTGCAGGAGAAGAAATTTCTTGGGGACAAAGAATTTTTGGAATTGAATCAGGAGAATTTTTTCAGGGAAATAACTTACAGAAAGAGATCAACTTACACAATTTAGAAATTGGTGGTGTTAAATTGAACAAACTTATTTTTAGTCAATTATTAACTATTTTTATGGCAATCTATTTATTGGTATTTCCTTTTGTATATAACAAATGGAAAAGGTTGCATAAAATGACTAATAATTTTGCAGTTCCAGTACCAAAAGGACATCAAATCATTGCTTTTTTATCAAGCACATTAATCATAGCAATCTTACCAAACTTAAGTAGAAAATGGGAAGTTTATGAATTGTTTTTTGCTTGTATTTTTTTCTTGATTTTTTTAAAACCAAGAAACTTCAAAGAAGTTAAAGGCAGTTAAAAACGAGTCGTTACTTTTAAAGCCTTTTGAAGTTTATAAAAAAGACATCCAAACATAATTCCTGCTATATAACCAGATAGTATGTCTAAAGGATAATGAACACCTAAGTAAATTCTACTATAACCAAATATCAACGGAAACAGAACAAATAAGTATATCCATTTTGAATGTTTCCTAAGGATAAGAATCGTAAAAACTGTGAATGTAGTTGATAAAGCTGCATGACCTGAATAATAACTGAAACCTCTGGGTTTGTAAGTAAAATCTCGAATAAGACCTACTAAAGTTTCTTCATTACAAGGTCGAGTTCTTTCAAATGTATGCTTTATCATATTGGTAAATTGATCTGAAAAAGCAATCATTGCAGCAACAAATAAGATTAAAATCAAAGCATTTTTCCAACCAAACTTATAGAAGAAAATAAACAACAAAAAAGCAAACAATGGAGACCAATGAAATTGGTTGGTAACATACAACCAAAATGAATCCCATTGTTCGATTCCTAAATTGTTAAGAAATATAAGTATTTCTCTATCTAGTTGAAAAACTGCATCTAGCAATTACTGTACTTTTAAAATTTCTAATTCAAAAATAATATCAGCTTTCGGAGGGAAAGGTCCACCTCCTTTTTCTCCATAAGCCAAGTAATAAGGTATAAACAATCTTGCCTTACCTCCTGCTCTCATTTTTAAGATTGCTTCAACAAAACCGGTTATCATTGGTCTTTCGCTTAACTTAAATTCAAAAGGTTTATTACCAGATCTAGAATCTTGAATAAAAGTTCCATCTGCTAAATACAATTTATAATGAGTTGTATTTTTTGTATCTCTAGTTACCATTTTTCCTTTCCCTTTTTTTAAAGTTAGGATTTTTAAACCAGATTCTGTTTCTACAGCTTTGTCAATATCCATTTTTGCTTGAAAAGCTTTTTTAGCTTCTTCAATTTTTTGCAAACGTTCTGCTTCTTTCTTCTCAAATTTTTGAATTTCTTCATCAAATACTTTCACAGCATCAAAAGATTTTGCTTCATTTCCTAAACGAACAATATTGATCGATAAAATTTTATCTTTTACTTTGATAGAATCTACAACCTCTAAACCTTTTTTTACCCGACCAAAAACAGTGTGTTTTCCATCCAACCAAGGAGTTGCCTTTTGAGTAATAAAAAACTGACTACCATTAGAATTTGGCCCTGGATTTGCCATAGATAATACTCCTGCAGCATCGTGTTTATGAATCAAAACATTGGCTGTGTCTTTTGTAAATTCATCTTGAAAAACATATCCTGGTCCACCAGTTCCATTTGCTAATGGATCTCCTCCTTGAATAATAAAATCTGGTACAACTCTATGAAAAGTCAATCCGTTGAAATATTTTGTTCCTCTTATTGAATCTGTAACTTTTTTGTTTGTTCCTTCTGCAAGCGTTATAAAACTTGATACTGTCATTGGAGCTTCTTTTTCATAAAGCTTTGCCACTATTGATCCTTTTTCAGTAACAATATCTGCATAGATTCCTTCTTCTAAATCTTTGTATTTGTTATCACAAGATGTGAATACTAAAACACAAAAACATAAAACTGCATAAAAACTTTTCTTCATAATATTTATTTAATTGTTTGTAATGTAACGATTGCTATAATTGATTGATTATTTCCTATTTTATTTTGGTCTCCTATGATTCCATACCCATTGTAAGCAGGAATTAAGAACTGAACCACATCTCCTTCATTCATCAGTTTAATTCCTTCTTGCAAACCAGAAATCAATTCTTGTTTGTCTACTTTGTAATTCTGAATTCCTAATTCTTCTGAGCTGTAAATAACTTGATTGTTCAAATCCTTTATTTCTAATGCATAGGAAACTGAATTTCCAAATTTTGGAAATCTGTTATTATTGGATTTCTTGAGATATGTAAACCAAAAACCTTTCTGACTTGTACTGTAAGTTCTTATACTATCTAATTGAATGTAATTCTGAATTTTTTGGTCTTCTAAAGTATTTATTTTTTTTAATTCTTTTGCTGTAGAGGCTAAGGTTGTGTGTGTTTTTACACTTACAGGTCTTCTAGCCTCTTGTTCTTTGCAAGAAATAAAAAGTAAAAATAGAAGAAGTAAAAACAGACTATTCTTCATAAGAGGATTGTAATTCTTGTTTGTACTTAGGTAATAACGCTTCAAACTCTTTTATGGTATCTTCTAATGAAACTGTCGATTTTCCTCCAGCTGCATTGTCATGTCCTCCACCACTAAAATGATTTCTTGCAAACTGATTTACAGAGAACGAACCTTTAGATCGAAATGATATTTTTACAATTCCTTGTTCTTTATCTTCAATAAAAATAGCTGCAAAAACAACTCCTTGAACCGATAATGCATAGTTAACAACTCCTTCGGTGTCTCCTTTTACATAATGAAATCTATCTTTATCTTCTTTACTTAAGGTGATAAAAGCTGTTTTGTATTCCGTTAAGATTTTTAAATTACTCAATGCTTGTCCTAACAACAACAATCTGTTGTAAGAATTAGAATCATAAACATTGTTATGAATTCTGTCATTTTGAGCTCCTTTGTCTATCAAATCTGCGACAACTTTATGAGTTGTGCTTGTGGTCGATCTAAAACGAAAAGAACCTGTATCTGTCATGATTCCTGTATAAATACATGTAGCAATTATTTCATCAATCAAATCTATATCTCCCATCATTTCAATAAAATGATAGACCATTTGTGCCGTAGAACAAATTGAAGTATCCGAATACAAGTATTTAGCAATGGTATCTGGTTGTTGATGATGATCAATCATTGCAAAATCATTGGAATAATTGGCTAATTTTCCAGACATATCATCTCCTAATCGATGTAAAGCATTAAAATCTAATAAGAATATAATGTCAGAATTTTTAATAGATCGAAGAGATTGATGATTCTGACCATCAAAACGATATATCTTTTCAGATTCTGGCAACCATTTTAGAAAATCAGGAAAATCGTTTGGCATCACCACTGTAGAATTGTGACCTTTTTTTACAAAATAATGATGCAAAGCCAAACAAGAACCTACAGCATCTCCATCTGGGTTTTTATGTCCAATCACAACAATGTTTTTTGGACTACTTAAAAAAGACTGTAAAGCTGTAAAATTCTGCATTTTCATAAGCTGCGAATATACAATATAATCGTATTTTCTACCACAATTTATCTTAGATTTGTTACGTAAACTCTCATCAAATGAAGACACAATCTTACTTTAAAATTCTTTTTCTATTTCTGTTTATTTCTTGTATAGACAAAGAAACTACAACCGATTTTACTATTGCTTTTGGTTCTTGCAACAAACAATTTGTAGAGAACGTTCTATGGAAAGAAATCATCAAAACAAAACCCAATTTATGGATTTGGGGTGGTGACAATATTTACTCTGATACGGATAATATGGAAAAAATGAAAGCTGATTATGATCAACTATTCAAACAAGATGGTTATGAAGCATTGGTAAATTCAACGGAAATTATGGCAACTTGGGACGATCATGATTATGGTTTGAATGATGGCGGACTTGAATTCCACAAAAAGAAAGAAGCACAACAATTGTTTTTAGATTTCTTAAACGTACCAAAAGACAGTCCGAGAAGAACACAAGAAGGAGTATATACTAGCAAAACATTCAGTACAAAAAAAGGATCTATAAAAGTAATTGTTTTAGACACACGTTATTTTAGAAGTAGTTTACAAAAATCAACCAAAAAAGGAAGAAGATATGAGCCTAAAGAAGAAGGAACGATGTTAGGTGATCAACAATGGTCTTGGTTAGAATCAGAATTGAAAAACTCTAAAGCAGATTTTACAATTTTGGTTTCTAGTATTCAGTTTTTATCTTCAGAACATGGATTTGAACGTTGGTTTACCTTTCCAAAAGAAGTAGAAAAATTAAAAAGTCTTATTAAGGAAAGTCCATCAAATGTATTTTTATTGAGTGGAGACAGACATATATCAGAATTCTCAGAAGAAAAAATAGAGGGTCTTGATTATCCATTCATTGATTTCACCTCAAGTGGTTTGACACATTCATACTCTAACTTTAGTGGTGAACCCAATCGTTACAGAAAAGGAAAAGTAATTTCTGAGCTAAGTTTTGGCCTGTTAAAATTTAATTTTGAAACTAACACTGTGATAATGCAAATGCGTGGAAAAGAAAATATTTTACAACAGGAAAAAATTCAGAGGTTTCCTAGTAAGTAGTTGTATAAAAATTTATGTATTTTTGCGCCGATTTTAAGAAAATAAAAAATGGCAACAAACAGAACATTTACTATGATTAAACCTGATGCGGTTGAAAACGGACATACAGGTGCAATTTTAGAAAAAATAAACGCTGCAGGATTTAGGATTGTAGCACTAAAAAAAACACAAATGACGCAAAACGATGCAGAGACTTTTTATGCTGTACATAACGAGCGTCCTTTCTTTGGAGAATTGGTAGAATTTATGACCCGAGGACCTATCGTAGCTGCAATCTTAGAAAAAGACAATGCAGTAGAAGATTTTAGAACCTTAATTGGTGCTACAAATCCTGCAGATGCAGCAGAAGGAACTATTAGAAAACTCTATGCAACTTCTATGGGAGAAAATGCAGTGCATGGTTCTGATAGCGACGAAAATGCAGCGATTGAAGGAAACTTTCACTTCTCTGGAAGAGAAATGTTTTAAAAGACAAATTATTACATCTTAAAAAAGCGCGCACCAAAGGTGCGCGTTTTTTATTTTTACTAGAAATAATTTAGTTTGGTTCTTATCTAAAAAAATTAGAACTTCGTTATCAGAGGATATAAGTCATTAAAACAGACTCATATCTGAAACGATAACGAATTTTCTAAAAATCTAATACAATTCCGATACTCGGAATCACAGAACCTGGTTCTTGTTCAATCGCTACTAAAGATCTTGGATTGATTATTTGTCCACTCATATCTCTAGCCAAACCAAATTCTGTAGGTTGAGGATTGTTTTGTCCCAAAACATTTTGTGCTTCGAAAAACAAGTTCAAAGACAACTTTTTAAAGTTCCATTTTTTGTCAATTCGTATGTCCAACTGACTGAAAACGGCTAAATTTTCTTCTCCCAATCTACTGTAATCCAACACAACTTCTGGATATGCAGCCAACGTTGCATTCAAATCTGTAGGTACAAAAGGAGTTTCTCCAGCAAAACGATAACGAGCACTTACCTCCCAGTTCTTTTTCAATTTATAGCCTCCTGTAAAGGAAACTAAATGACGACTGTCCCAAACCGAAGGTAAAAACACATCTTTATCAAATCCAGTAAACTCGCTATAAAACCAAGTATAAGCAAAAATGGCAAAGAAATTATTGGTTAGTTTTTGTTGAAACTGTAATTCAGCTCCGTAACTTCTTCCTCTTCCAACAGTTTCAATGTCTTCGCTACCCAAAACTTCAAAGCCTGCTCCTTTGTTTGCCAACGAAACTTGATCTAACACAGAAACTGGATAATCTTCGTATCGTTTGTAAAAACCTTCTACAGAAATTGTTGACGAAGGAGAAAAGTAATGTTGCAATCCTAAAACAACATGATCACTTTGTGTGTAATCTATATCTTGATTTACCAATTGATTGGCATTATTTCTAAATCCTAAAATGGTATAAGGAGGCAATTTAAAATAACGTCCTACAGAAGCATTGAATTGCCAATTATCTGAAAATTCATAGGATAAAGAAGCTCTGGGAGAAAAGGTTTTTAATAAGTTCGATTCTGCTAAAAAAGAATCATCATCCATTCTAAAACCAATAGAAACATCTAGCTTATCATTTAAGTAAGAACGAGTTGCATTTGCAAAAACGCCATATTTCATAAAATCAATCTCAGAAACAAACTGATTGTTATCCAATATATTTACTGTTGTATTTTCATACTGAGAATATTGAATGTTGGTTCCTGCTTTTATTTTCCAGTCACCATAAAACTTGGTAATTTCATAACGCAATTTAGTTTCACTTTCTACCGCATCGTTGTTAAACAAAACACCGGTTTCATTTTCTGGATCTGAATATCGTGTAAATTCGTTTTGCAATGTATTGTTGCTTAACGTAGTTTGCATAAATCCTGTACCGTTTTTAAAACGATTTTTCCATGTCAAACCAATTGCATTGGTACGTTGATTGATAAAAGGTGCTTGCTCTAATTGAGCTTGTTGTTCTGCATCAAACTCTTCTGGAGCAGCTACTGAAAAATCATCAATAGAACCCAAACCAAGTAAACTTAACGAGTTGTAATTGTCTATTTTATGATTGATTTTGTATTGATAATCCCAATAATTCGGTCTAAATGGCAATCCAATAGCTTCAAATAAAAATTGCAAATAACTTCTTCTCACCGAAGCAATAAAGGTAGTTTTGGAGTCTTTTTCTTTGTCAGAGTTGAATAACGGACCTTCTAATGTTAAGGCAGCTTCACTAGCACTAACTCTAAAGTTTCCAGTAAAATCTCTTGCATTTCCTTCTCGTTGCTGAAATTGCAAAACTCCAGATAGTGGATTGTCATATTGAGCGCCAAAAGCAGAAGTTGACAAAGTAACATCGCTAATAAAAGAAACATTGACCATTCCAACAGGTCCACCAGCACTTCCTTGAGTACTGAAGTGATTGATGTTAGGAATTTCCATTCCATCTAGATAATACACAGTTTCATTCGGTGCTCCTCCTCTAATAATTAAATCATTTCTAAAACCACCGATAGACGGAGAAACTCCAGCAAAGGTTTGTGCAACCTGAACAACATCATTGTTACTTCCAGGATAATTGGAAATTTCTACTGCAGAGAGTGTTTGTGTGGATAAAGGAGTTTCTTTAGGTCTACTAATTCTGTTTTTGTTAGAAATAACAATCTGATTTAAGGATTCTGCTGACTCTTTTAAAACAAAATTATAAGCTTGATTTCCTACGGATTTAATCAATACGTTGAATTTGGTTTGTGTTTCAAATCCTAAAAAAGAGACAATTAAATTATAAGAACCTGGAGTAATATCTTTAATTCTGTATTTTCCATCAAAATCAGTTTGTGCTCCTTTGCTTGTATTTTCTAAAACTACTGATGCACCAGTAAGTGGACTGTTTTTTTCATCTGTCACTATTCCGAAGATTTCACCAGTTTGTGCTTTTGCAATGAAACTGATAAGAAGGAAGGCTAGAAGAGTCGTTTTTTTCATGTTTAATTATTTATAACAATGATTAAACAAAAGTAGTCTTATGAATGATTTTCGAACAGCAAAAGGATGTTAAATATTACATAAAGAAAGCGGAGTTATCAAACCAACATCAATTTAGAAATCAGGTTCTCTCCTACTTCATCATTGATCATTGCTATGATTTTTTCTTTTCCATAACTCAATTCTTCTCGTAAAACAGAAGACGATAATCTGACAATTAGCGTTTTGTTTTGTAGTTGAACACTTTCTGTATAATTGGCAACTCCTGGACCCATTAATTGATTCCATGCTTCTTCGATTTCAATTTTTTGCATTCCTTTTTTCAAATTGTTTTCTTTGATAAAGGATTGCATCAAATCTTTGATGGAATTCGATTCGCTTTCTCGTTTGCTCATGCTTCTAGTCTAAATAGTTGATAGGACTGATCGCTTTTTTTTAGGATTTCTTCTGTTCTTTCAGAATGTGTATCTGTGATAAAAATTTGTCCGAAGTCGTCACTGTTTACCAAATCTATTAAATGAGCAACTCTATGTTCGTCTAATTTGTCAAAAATATCATCCAACAATAAAATTGGAGTAACATCAGATTGTTGTTTTATAAACTCAAACTGTGCTAGTTTTAAAGCAATTAAAAATGATTTTTGCTGACCTTGTGAGCCAAACTTTTTCATAGGATAATTTTGAATCTCAAAACTTAAATCATCTTTGTGAATTCCTGCAGTTGTGTATTGTAAAACCTTATCTTTTTCTAGAGATTGCTCTAATAAATATTTCATATCCAACATATGCAACTGACTTTTAAAAATCAATTGAACATCTTCTTTTTCATCAGATATAATTTGATATTTCTTATTGAATATGGGTGTGAACTTTTCTAAAAATTCTTTTCGTTTTTTATAAATATTAGTTCCTAAATCAATGAGTTGATGATCATAAGCACTGAGATTTAAAGCATCAAAAGTTCTGTTTGCTGCAAAATACTTAAGCAATGCATTTCTTTGACTCAATACTTTATTGTAGGAAATAATATCTTTTAAATATGATTTGTCTTGTTGTGAAATCACGCCGTCAACAAACTTTCTTCTCGTTTCACTTCCCTCAATAACTAAATCTCTGTCTGCAGGGGAAATGATTACCAGAGGAAATTGACCAATATGATCAGAAAACTTTTCATAAGCTTTCGTATTTCGTTTGACAACCTTCTTTTGTCCTTTCTTTAAACTGCAGGTTAAGATTTCATTTCTGTCGTTTACATTGTAATGACCTTCGATCATAAAAAAACTTTCTCCGTGCTTAATATTTTGAACAGCAACAGGATTGAAGTAACTTTTTGTAAAAGACAAATAGTAAATAGAATCCAATACATTGGTTTTACCAACTCCGTTTTCTCCAACAAAACAGTTGATTTTATCCTCAAAATCAAAGGATTGTGAAGCTAAATTTTTAAAATTAACAATAGAAATCTTTTTTAAAACCATAGGAAAAGAAATCGCTTTAAAAGCATAGCCAAATTATCAAATTTTTTACAAACAAGAGACTTTTAAAATCCAATTAAAAAAACTATTTTTGCGGCTACAATTTTTTAAGCAAAATGGCAACATACAAGAAAAGAGGCGGTAAAAAAGACAGAGGTCAAGCACAAGTTGACACTCAAAAAAGTACAACAGCAGAAGTTTTTGAAACTTTAGACACAACTGCTTCGAAATCAGAAAAATGGATTGAAAAAAACAACAAAGCTTTATTTTATGCTCTTGTTGGAATTGCAATTATAATTTTAGCGTTCTTAGGATATAATAAATATATTTTAGAGCCTACAGAACAAGAAGCTACCAATGAATTGGCTTTTCCTAGACAATATTTTGACAAAGCATCTACTGCTCCAAGTTCTCAAGTTGATTCTTTATTAACTTTAGGTTTAGAAGGTGCAGATGGACGTTATGGATTTGTTGACATTGCTACAACTTACTCTGGTTCAAAAGCTGGAAATATGGCAAACTATTATGCAGGTGTTTCTTACTTAAAACTAAAAAACTACGAACGTGCCATAGAGCACTTAAGTAAGTTTGATTCTGATGATGAAATTTTAGGCCCAACAGCATTAGGTGCGATTGGTGATGCTTTTGCTGACATTAATCAGTTGCAAGAAGCTTTAGAATACTATGAAAAAGCAGCTTACAAACAAGACAATGATTTTACAGCTCCATTATTCTTATATAAAGCAGGAAAAGTTGCTTTAGAATTAAAAGAATATGCAAAAGCAGAAACGTTCTTTACAAAAATTAAAGACGATTATAAAACTTCAGATTACGGAAAAGATATTGAGAAGTTTATCAATGCTGCCAAATATGCTCAATAATGGCAACATCTAACTTATCTTACTACGATAAAAACACAATCCCAAATGCGAAAGATTTTCGATTTGGGATTGTTGTTTCTGACTGGAATCCAGACATAACTAGAAACTTACAAAAGGGAGCAATTGAAACATTAATAGATTGTGGTGCACTCAAAGAAAATATTGTTTCTTGGGATGTTCCAGGTAGTTTTGAGTTGGTATATGGTGCAAAAAAAATGATTGAATCTGAAAATTTAGATGCCATAATTGCTGTTGGAAATGTGATTCAGGGAGAAACCAAACACTTTGATTTTGTTTGTGAAGGTGTAACTCAAGGAATCATTGATCTAAATGTAAAATACAAAACACCTGTTATATTTTGTGTGTTAACTGACAATACAAAACAACAATCAATTGAACGTTCTGGCGGAAAACTAGGTAACAAAGGTATTGAATGTGCAATAGCAGCTATTAAGATGGCAGCTCTAAATAATTTTTAACAAACTCTTTCTTTTTCTTACTTTTTATCTAAGGCTAATTTCAGTAAATTTGAAGTTATAAGTTGTCATTTCATATAATGAAAGTAACGAAACATAAAAATAAAAAATTCGATTATACTCCTAGATATTACTCTGGCAAAAACCCTTATGTTATTAAGAGAAAGTTTGATGAATTTAGAACTACTAACAAAAAAACAAAAGGGATAAAAAATAAAATTAAGAATGCGATAAACGAGTTAAATTCTGATGACACTCTAGAATATGAAGATGAAGTTTTTGAATCTGATTCTGGTTTTAATTCAAAGAAAGTAGTTTTATACATCGCATTGATATTGTTTCTGATTTTTCTTTTTATTATTGACTTCGATTTATCTATATTTTCTAAATCCTAATGTCAGATATCATTCAGCTTTTACCCGATCATGTAGCCAATCAAATCGCTGCTGGAGAAGTAGTACAACGACCCGCCTCTGTAGTGAAAGAATTGTTGGAAAATGCTATTGATGCTGGTGCAAACTCAATTCAACTCATTATTAATGAAGCAGGAAAAACCCTTATTCAGGTTATTGATAATGGTATTGGAATGAGTACAACCGATGCACGGTTAAGTTTTGAAAGACATGCAACTTCGAAAATAAAATCTGCTGATGATTTATTTGCGCTTCATACAAAAGGCTTTAGAGGTGAAGCTTTGGCTTCTATTGCAGCCATTGCTCATGTAGAGTTAAAAACCAAACAGGAAAATGAAGAGTTAGGGAATTTACTAAAAATACAAGGTAGTAAAATCACATTACAGGATTTTACTTCAAGTCCAAAAGGAACAAGTATTGCAGTGAAGAATCTGTTTTATAATATTCCAGCTCGTCGTAATTTTTTAAAATCTAATACAGTAGAAACTCGTCATATTGTAGATGAATTTCAACGAGTTACATTAACACATCCTGAAATTTCATTCTCTTTGCATCACAATAACAGTGAGGTATATATATTGCCAAAAAGTAACTTAAGAAAAAGAATAGTAAGTGTCTTTGGCAAAAAGATGAATGAGAAATTAGTTCCGATAGATGAGGAAACAGAATTGATTTCTATAAGAGGTTTTGTAGCCAAACCAGAATTTGCCAAAAAGAAAAGAGGAGAACAGTTTTTCTTTGTCAACAATCGATTTATTAAAAGTCCATATTTACATCATGCTGTTTTGGCTGCTTTTGAAGGATTATTAGAACATGGTACACATCCAACTTATTTTTTATACTTATCAGTTCCTACGAAGAGCATAGACATCAATATTCATCCAACAAAAACAGAAGTTAAGTTTGATGATGAAAAAGCATTGTATGCTATTTTAAGAGCTACGGTTAAACATAGTTTGGGACAATATAATGTTGCTCCGGTTCTAGATTTTAATAGAGACGCTACATTAGATACTCCTTATAACTACAAAGAAAAATTTGTTTCAGCTCCTAAGATTTCTATAGATCCAAGTTTTAATCCATTTGAAAAAACTCAACAAAAAGAAATTGGTTTTACATACAAAAGAGAAAAACAACACTGGGAAAGTTTATATACAGAAACAGAAAATGGAAATCCTAAGCAAGAAGAATTATTTGTAACCAATCAGCAAGAAGAAACAAGAAAAACATTACAAATTCAACGTAAATTTGTGATGAGTTCTATAAAATCTGGAGTTGTATTGATTCATCAAAACTTAGCACACCAAAGAATTTTATATGAAGAGTTTTTAGAAAGCATCACCGTTCAAGAAGCTAACAGTCAGCAATTATTATTTCCTATACAGATTTCCTTTAATTCACAAGAAATAGGAACATTAACTACCATTCAATCAGATTTGGAAAGTGCAGGATTTACGTTTGAGTCTTTTGATAAAGAACACGTAACGGTAAAAGGAGTTCCAACTTCAATCAAAGAAAATGAAGTAGCAAAGGTTTTAGAACATTTGTTAGAAGATATTCAGCAAGAAGTACCTGAAGCAAGTTTTAGTCATTTTGATGTAATGGCTAAATCATTTGCGAATTCTTTAGCGATCAAAACAGGAACTATTTTAACATCTAAAGAACAAGAAAGTTTGGTAAACAATCTATTCTCATGTAAAGAACCAGATAGAGCTCCTAATGGAAAATCAACCTTTAAGACATTAACGCTAGAAGAACTAGATCAATTATTTACTAAGTAATATGGGAAGATTAACAGAAGCTATAAAGCATTTAATCATTATCAATGTCATTCTTTTTGTTGCACCACAATTGCTACAAATAGATATTTCAAATCTGTTGGCATTGCATTTTCCTAAAAGTGATGACTTTGGTTTCTGGCAGTATGTAACTCATATGTTTATGCATGGTGGATTCATGCATATAGCTTTTAACATGTATGGTTTGTGGGCTTTTGGAACACCATTAGAAAAAATGTGGGGTAGAAATAAATTTTTATTTTTCTATTTCTCTTCTGGATTAGGTGCAGCTGCAATTTATACATTGGTGAATTATTATCAGTTTCAGTCTTTTTATGATGTACTTATCCAGAATGGACTAACAGGTGCAAATATTCAATCAATTTTAGATACAGGAGTTTATACCAATTTTGTAGATAAGATTACACTGGACAAAGATGAGTTAACTGAGTTTTATTATCTTTTTAATGGAACTGCAGTAGGAGCTTCTGGTGCTGTTTATGGTGTTTTGGTTGCTTTTGGAATGTATTTTAAAGATGCAAAATTAGCCTTGATTTTCTTTCCTGTTCCAATTGCAGCAAAATACTTTATTCCTTTAATGTTGTTAGGAGATTTGTTTTTTGGGGTAACAAAATATTCGGTTGGAAACATTGCTCATTTTGCTCACATTGGAGGAGCAATTATTGGCTTTATTATTGCTTGGTATTGGAAAAGAAATCAATTTAAACGTTTTAAGTAAATGAGTTTTTGGAAAGACATACAATATAAATTCAAAACAAGTTCTATTGTTGAACAGTTGATTTATATCAATGTTGCAATTTTTATCATCAGCATGATTTTAGGTTCTTTCTCTGGATTGTATGGAAATAGAACTAGTTTTATCATGGAATGGTTTTCATTATCATCTTCATTAGATATTTGGTTAACCAGACCTTGGACAATCATCACTTATGGATTTCTTCATGGAGGGTTTTTACATATCCTGTTTAATTGTTTATGGTTGTTTTTTATTGGTCGATTATTCCTTGATTATTTTACACCCAAACAATTGCTCAACTTTTACTTGTTAGGAACATTAGTTGGTGGAATCTTTTATTTGGCTGCCTATAATTATTTCCCGATTTTTAAAGGTCAAGTGGTTCCGTTAGTAGGAGCTTCTGCCGGAATATCAGCTATCATTATTGGTTTGGCTACTTATGCACCTAATTATCAGCTAAACTTTCGATTTATTGGTTATGTAAAAGTATGGCACCTAGCAGCTTTTTTTATCGTTATAGATTTAATTGGTTTGGCAGGTTCAAATGGAGGTGGTCATTTTTCTCATTTAGGTGGAGCTTTGTTAGGATACTTATATGTTTCGCAAGCAAGCAATAAGAAAATAAATCTTTTTGAAGGTTTTTTTAATCTTTTTAAATCAAAAAAGAAACCTCTAAAAACTGTATATAAATCTCCAAAAAGAAAAGCTAAAAAAACTGTCTCTAAAGATGATAATCAGAAAAAGGTAGATTATATTCTAGATAAAATAAGCAAATCTGGATACGACACTCTAACCAAAGAAGAAAAAGAGTTTTTGTTTAAACAAGGCAAATAAATGCAGAAAAAGAAATCGCTTAAAGGCTATGAAAAGTTGATATACTTTATCAATGTTTTGGTTTCTTTGGCTTTACTTATTTCTTATCTATTACCTTATATTTCGCCAGAGAAAGCTCCTAAAATATCAGTCCTTAGTTTATTATTTCCAATCCTGTTCTTTATAAATCTTTTATTCTTTACCTATTGGTTACTCAAAGGAAAAAGACAATTGGTCCTTTCTTTACTAATTTTAGTAGTTGGTTATCAGCATTTAACTTCTTTATTTAAGTTGTCTGAAAAAGAAATTCTTTTAAATGACGATATTAAAGTAATGAGTTATAATGTAAAAATGTTCAATTATTATCAATGGAATGAAGATGATTCATTAGCTATGAAAACCTATGATTTCATCAAACAAAAAAATCCAGATATTCTTATTCTTCAAGAGTTTTATGATGACAATCAATCTACACTTTCTTATCCTCATAAGTTTGTGAAAATGAAATCTAAAACCAACAAATTTGGTTTGGCAATTTATTCTAAATTCCCAATCATAAATTCAGGTTCTCTTGATTTTGAATTCAGCGCTAACAATACTATTTTTTGTGATATACTCATAGAAAAAGATACAGTAAGAGTATACAATGTTCACTTAGAATCGTTAAAAGTTAATCCTAATAAGGAGAATTTTGGAGAAGAAAACTCAGAAAAGCTTGTTGGTCGTTTAGCTTCAACTTTTAAAAAACAAGCAAAACAAGTTGCTATTTTCAAAAAACATGAAGAAAATTGGAAAGGAAAAAAAATCATTTCAGGTGATTTTAACAACACGGCATTTTCTTGGGTTTACCATGAAATAAAAGGAGATAAAAATGATTCTTTTGAAGAAGCAGGGAAAGGTTTTGGAAAAACATTTGATTACACTTTTCCACTACGAATCGATTTTATATTTCCAGATTCTACCTTTGAAGTAAATAACTTTAAAACTTTTAAGGTAAAGTTTTCTGACCACTACCCTATCATGGCAAGATTAGATTTATAATTACACTATTGTAAGCTAATAACTTCTTTTTTTAATCATTTTAAATGATCTTCTTTCTACTCTATTTTTAAATAAATAAACTGTGTAATAAAACAGACTTTTAAACTTAGAGAATCGAAGTGAAACGTGACTGAATTTCAACAATTTTCCAAATTCGTTTTTTATATCTTTTTCATATTCTATCAATGATGGTTTTTGTAGCTTCACATCAGTTTTTAAATACTTTTCAATGTTTTTTGCTGCAATAATACCAGACATCATTCCAGTTCCAACACCTTCTTTGTAAAAAGCATTTGCTAATCCAGCTGCATCTCCAACCAACAAAAAGTTATCACCTACAATGGTTTGTTTGCCAAAATGAAAAGGAATAGACCAACCTCTCCAAGAGCTAACCTTTGTAGCTTTTAAAAACTTATGCTTCACTTTTACATGAGATTTGATAATAGATTCGACCTCTTCTAGTAAGTTGATTTGATATTTTTTTATATTATCTGTTCTACCACCCAAACTTACATTCACTTGTCCATCAGCTAGAGGGAAAATGTAAAAAAATAATGGCATTTTTTTATAAATGATTCTAATTTCAGCATCATTTCCTTTTAGCATTTCTTCAACACCTTTATAATAAGCACTCACAAAAGTTGACGAAAACTTTCTGTTGATCTTATTATCTGTAAGCTTTCTTGAGACTATTGATTGAACTCCATCTGCGCCAACAACAATTTTTGCTAAAATTTCTTTTCCAGTTTTTAGTTTGACTAAAGTTCCGCTAGTTTTTTTCTCCAAAGACCTAACACCATTTCCAAAAAATGTAGTGGAATATCTGTCTGATAAATGACGTACTAAAAAGTGATCAAAATCAATTCTCTTTGCATAAGAAATCACCATATCTCTGTCTTGAGATTCTTTAAACTGTATATCTAATGTATTGTTGATATGGAGTTTAATTTTTTTACTGTGAATAAACTTGGGTGATTTTAGAAACTCTTTAAATAAATCTTCACCTAAAAGCTTCATAGATTTATAGGCATATAAGATTAGACCGTCACCACAAGTTTTATCTCTAGGAAAAACAGCTTTGTCTACGATACAATGATGAATTTTTAATTTTGATAACATCAAAGACGTCGAGGCTCCAGAAGGTCCTGAACCTACAATACAAACATCTGTTTTTAGTACATCACTCATTGATAATAAAGCTTTTCTAAATACTTTGGAAGTTATTCTTTATGTACTCTTCTCAAATCTAATAAGTCAATTGGATTGATACCCAAACCTTTTACATTCTTTTGAGTAAAACGAATCACTTCATCATAATATAAAGGAACTACAGGAGCTTCTTCGATTAAGATACTATCCATTTGTTGATAGAGTTTATATCTCTTTTCTAAATTGACTTCAGAAATTGACTTTTCATATAATTGGTCAAAAACATCATTTCTAAAATGAGTGTAATTGGGTCCATTTGGAGTAAAATTCTTGCTGTAAAACAAGGACAAATAATTCTCAGCATCTGGATAATCAGCTATCCAACTTGCTCGAAAAATTGGGAGTTTACCATTGGCTTTTCCTTGTCGTAATGTTGAAGGAGGAATTACATCTACATTTACAGACAATCCGATTTTCTCTAGTTCTCGTTGAATGAATTCACACAAATCTAGATAGTTACTATTTGTTGTAATTGTGATTTGAGGATTTGTATTCCCTGTTTCTTCTTTAAATTGATTCAGATATTGTTTTGCTTTCTCAACATCATAATTGTAACCTATTTGTTTATTGAATGAAGGTAATCCTTTTGGAATGAAACCATTTAGAGCTGGAGTTCCAATTCCATTTCTCAAGTATTTAATCATCTTCTTACGATCAAAACCGTAATTAATAGCTTTTCGTAACCATTTGTTTTTTACAACCTCTTCTCCATCTAAATAAATACCCAAGTATTCTGTATTCAAATAAGCACCCGTTTGCATATTTACTTGCTCTTTATATTTTTCTTGTAATTTCCCCTGAGTTGTGATAATATCATCTTTATAAGATGCATCCAAACTTTTCATAAAATCTAAATTCCCCTGAATAAACTGCAGAAACTCACTTTGCTTGTCTGGTAAAAAAGTAATGGCAACAGATTCTAAATACGGTAATTGATTTCCTTCTTCATCTTTTTCAAAATAGTTGTGGTTTTTTCGTAGGACCAATTTTGTGTTTTCCACCCATAATTTAAAATGAAATGGACCTGTACCGATTGGGTTTTCTCTATATTCTTTTCCAAAATATTCAATAGCTTCTTTGGAAACTACAGAACAATATTTCATAGCTAATAATCCTAAGAAAGGAGGAAACGATTGTTTGAGTTGTATTTCAAATATAGAGTCATTTTTAGCTCGAAAAACATCTACATTTTTAAGAACCCAACCTCCAGGAGAAGCTACTTTTTTATCTTGCAATCTTCTAAAACTGTATTCGAAATCACTTGCTATAACATTTCTAGTAGAATCTATTCCAAATAGAGAGTGTTTATGAAAATAAACATCATTGCGAAGAACAAAAGTATATACTTTTCCATCATCAGAAATCGTCCATTTTTTTGCAATAGAAGATTGAACTTGTAAACTATCATTCAATTCTACAAGTCCGTTATATAATAAATTAGCTGGCCAAATATTTCGTTGATCTCTTGCAAATGCAGGATCCAAAGTAGTTGTGTTGGAATGCTCGTTATACCGAAAAACATCTTTTATAGTAAACTTAGAATCCTTTTGTGAACAAGAAAACAAAAGTTGAGCGAGTACTAAAATTAGAATGGCATTTTTCATAAATTAAAATTAGTTAGATTTTCTGTACTCCCTAGGATTCAAATGTTTTATTTTTTTAAAAGTTCTATTGAAGTGGGATAAACTATCAAATCCGACTGAAAAACAAACTTCAGTAATCGCCATTTTAGTATTTAACAACAATTGACACGCTCTTTCTATTCTAGCCTTGTTTAAATAATTTACAAATGTATTTCCTGTTATTTTTTTAAACCATCTACAAAAAGATTGTGGAACCAAATGTGTATAATTAGCCATATGATCTAACGTTAATTTTTGATCTAAATTTTTAAGTATGTAGGTTGTTGTTTTTCCATTGTAAAATTGAAGCTTCATCTTTCCAATAAGAAACTGTAATTCCAACAGTATTTCTAGCCGATTCTATTCCTAAAAAACCCTCTTGTTTAAAGGCTAAATCTTCCATACGCTCAGCTGTCTCCTGATAATCATTCAAGTTATCTGTCATTAGCGTAGTAAATATTACAGCATAATATGGTGGATCTAAGTGGCTAACAATCATAAAAACAATTCAAATTTAGTTTCTGGGATGTTCAGTTTTGGATCTATTGTTTTAGCAACAAAAGTAAATCCTGAAGCTTTTAAAATTTTTACAGAAGCTACATTATCATCAGCAACATATCCAACTATTTTTTTCATTCCAATTTTCTTACAATATTGAATCAAACCTTTGCATATTTCTAAACCAAATCCAAATCCCCAGTGTTTTTCTAAAAATCGATACCCTATTTCATCCTCGTTATTCTCATCTTTTACCAAAGCGCAGGTACCTAAAAACTCTTTATCCTCCTTTCTTCTGATAGCAAAAATCCAAAAATCATTGTCTGCTTTGCTATATTTTTCAATTAATTCTGGTAATTCTTTTTCATTCTCTTCTCTTGTCATTGCTTTTCCTCTTACAAATTGCATAACGTTTGTATTGCTTTGCATTTCATGAAAAGGTTCTAAATCGCTCATTTGCAAATAGGTTACAAAACATCTATCTGTCTCAAAAAGGATTTTATCTATCATATCAGTAAAGAGATTTATTGTAACTTTGAACCGCATTAAATGTACAAGAATGAATGCAGATAAAAAAGTAGCATTTTACACTTTAGGATGTAAACTTAACTTTTCTGAAACCTCTACTATTGCAAGAAGTTTTGTAAACGAAGGCTTTGAAAGAGTTGATTTTAATGAAAAAGCAGATATTTATGTAATCAATACCTGTTCGGTGACAGAAAACGCTGACAAACGCTTTAAAACCATTACAAAAAATGCGTTAAAGAAAAATGAAGGTGCATTTTTAATTGCTGTGGGTTGTTATGCTCAATTAAAACCAGAAGAATTGGCTGCTGTAGATGGTGTTGATTTGGTTTTAGGTGCCACTGAAAAGTTTAATGTTACAAGTTACATTAATGATTTAACTAAAAATAGTGTTGGTGAAGTACATTCATGTGAAATTGTTGATGCTGATTTTTATGTAGGCTCTTATTCTATTGGAGATCGAACCAGAGCATTTTTAAAAGTTCAAGATGGATGTGATTATAAATGTACGTATTGCACTATTCCTTTGGCTCGAGGAATATCAAGAAGTGATACTGTTGAAAATGTATTGAAAAATGCCAAAGAGATTTCAGACAAAGGAATTAAAGAAATTGTCTTGACGGGTGTAAATATTGGTGATTATGGAAAAGGTGAATTTGGAAACAAAAAACACGAACACACTTTTCTAGAATTGGTGAAAGAGTTGGATAAAGTTGAAGGAATTCATCGTCTAAGGATCTCATCAATAGAACCAAATTTATTAAAAGATGAAACGATTGATTTTGTAGCCAATTCAGACACATTTGTGCCTCATTTTCATATTCCTCTTCAGAGTGGAAGTGATGATTTACTAAAGTTGATGAAACGTCGATACCTACGAAAAACGTATACTGATAGAGTGTCTAGAATTAAAGAAACTATGCCAAATGCATGCATTGGTGTTGATGTTATTGTTGGTTTTCCTGGAGAAACAGACGAACATTTCTTAGAGACTTACAATTATTTAAACGACCTAGATATTTCTTATTTACATGTATTTACTTACTCTGAAAGAGCCAATACAGAAGCTGTTTTATTAGATGGTGTTGTGCCAAAGAAAGTACGTGCAAAAAGAAGTAAAATGTTACGAGGTTTGTCTGCCAAAAAAAGACGTGCTTTTTATGAATCTCAATTGGAAAGTTCTTTATCTGTCTTATTTGAAAGTGAAAACAAAGAAGGTTACATTCATGGGTTTACAGAAAATTATGTAAAAGTTAAAACGCCTTGGAATCCAGATCTCATCAATACAATTCATGACATTACGTTAACAAAAATTGATGAAGACGGATTGGTTCGATTTGATTTTGTGAAACAATATTCAGCAGTTTAAAAACCAATTATGAAAAAAGCAGTGTTTTTATCAGTTCTTTTAATTCTTCTTGTTGGATGTACTACTGTTGTAAAAGATAAAAAAGTGGATGTTGAAGAAAATAAAGAAATCAAAAAAGAAATTATTCTAGAAGAAGAACCTGTTGAGGAGTTAGAAGATAAGTCTAGTGTTCCTAATGTTAAAGTTAATAATACTCTTATTACACTAAACAAAACTGAATGTTCTGGAGATTGTCCTGTGTTTGAAATATCTATTTCTAAAGACAGTGTTTTAACTTTTAAAGGAATAAAATATGTGTCTGTAATTGGACAAAAAGAAATTAAACTTACAGACAAACAATACTCATCCATAGAAACAGGCATCGATAGTTCTAAATTTAAACAATTAGATAACAAGTACTTAGGAAACGGTGATAAAGATTTTTCTAATACAATAATAACTTATGATGGTAAAAGCGTAACCGTAAGACTTTGGAAAAATGCTCCAAAAAAGTTTACTAATTTATACGTGCTTTTAGAAGATATTCTCTATGACAACAAGTTTTTAGAAGAATAATGAATAAAAAACATCTCTACTTTTTTCCTGGTTTAGGAGCAAGACCAAAAATATTTGAATTCATTACTTTACCTAAAGAAACTTATGAATTTCATTTGTTAGAGTGGAAAATTCCATTGTCTTTGGATGAATCTATCAGTGATTACGCAAAAAGAATGTGTGAAGAAGTATCACACAAAAATCCAATTTTAGTTGGTGTTTCTTTTGGTGGAATCTTAGTTCAAGAGATGAGTAAAGTTATCGATACAGAAAAAGTAATTATCATTTCTAGTATCAAATCTGATTCTGAGTTACCAAAAGCTTTAAGAATTCTAAGAGATACAAAAGCATACAAGTTATTGCCTCTTCAAATTGTGAAAAATATTGAAGATTATACAAAATATTTCTTCGGAGATTTTCTTAAAAAAAGAGCTGAATTGTACAAAATGTATTTATCTGTAAGAAATACAAAATATATGCAATGGTCAATTCATAATGTATTGAACTGGAAACAAAGTACTGCTCCAAAAAACTTAGTTCATATTCATGGTTTAGATGATAATGTATTCCCTGTCAAATACATAGAAGATTTCATTCCAATAGAAAAAGGAACTCACATTATGATCATAACAAAAGCAAAGAAAATTTCTTCGTTAATTCAAGAATCGATTTAACACATTTTTGATTCCTTTTTGCTTATTTTTACGAAAAATCTATAATTTATGAGCAAAATCAGTCGTTTTTTTACACTTTTTGGTATTTTTTCATTTTCTGTAATTTTAATTAATGCAGTTTATATTTCTGATGTGGGTCCACAAAAAAGTACAGCAGAAACATACAATATTAAGGCTATAAAAATTCCAGAAAACCTAACTTTTGCAGGCGAAAAAATACCTACGAATAGATTTGATATTAAAGAACGAATGGATCGTGAATTGTTGGTAAACACCTACTGGCAATCCAATGGATTGTTATTAATTAAAAGAGCTAATAAATACTTTCCTATTATAGAACCATTATTAAAAAAATATGGTTTACCTGATGATTTTAAATACTTAGCTGTTGCAGAAAGTGGTTTGCAAAACGTTTCTTCTTCAGCAGGAGCTTCTGGTTTTTGGCAATTTTTGAGATCCTCTGCTCGAGAATATGGTCTTGAAGTAAATAGAAATATTGATGAACGTTACAATTTAGAATTAGCTACAAAAGTAGCTGCAGAATATTTAAAAAAATCTAAAGAACGATTTGGAAATTGGACTTTAGCAGCTGCAGCATATAATACTGGGAATGCTAGAATTTCTAGGAGAATGAAAACGCAACAAGTAGATGATTACTATGATTTGTTATTGAATTCAGAAACATCTCGTTATGTTTTTAGAATTGTAGCTTTAAAAGAAATTCTTTCCAACCCAAAAAAATATGGCTTTGAATTTGAGCAAGAAGATTTGTATTCTTTTCCAAAAACGTATCGAGTAAAAGTGGATACAGCAATAACAAACATTGCTTCATTTGCTAAAAAATTCAATACCAATTACAAAGAATTAAAATTGTACAATCCTTGGTTAAGAGAAAACAAACTCAATAATAAAAGTAGAAAGTTGTACGAAATTATAATTCCAACTAAATAATGAATAGTTTTAAAAAACACATTCCTTATTTCTATTTTTTATTAGCTTTTCTGTGACTCATCAGCTCTTTTTTGGAATTTTCAAAGGATAAAGAATCTTACAGAATTCTTTTTGGTTACTATACCGACAGTAAGTATAACTTTTTAGTATTTGCAATTGTGTTTGCAACTCTCATTGTCTTAACAGGAATCAATAGATTAAAAAAATTGAGGAAATAAAAAAAGCCTATCCAATTGGATAGGCTTTTCTGCAAAAATTAACTTGTAGTATATATTAGATTACTCTTACGTTTACTGCGTTTAATCCTTTTCTTCCATCTTGTAAGTCAAATTCTACTTCATCGTTTTCACGAATTTCATCGATCAAACCTGATACATGTACAAAATGTTCTGTGTTGTTTCCTTCTTCAGTAATGAATCCAAATCCTTTAGATTCGTTGAAAAATTTTACGGTACCTTTACTCATAATAGTGTTTTAATGTAACGTCAACTTAATTGTTGACTGTATTTTTAATTAGCGGCAAACGTACTGCTAATTATTTGATAAAAAGAGAATTAATTAACTTTTTTTGTTAAAAAGGTGTTTTTATAAGATTTCTTTCACTCTACCTACTTTTCCAGTGGCTAATAATACTTTAATTCCATGAGGATAGTTTGATGAGTTCATCAAAATCCTTTTCACAGTTCCCTCTGTGAGTTCTCCTGACCTTTGATCCTGCTTTTGTACAACAGAAACTTTGCTTCCAATTTGTATGTTCTTTCTAACTTTACCGTTCATTAAAGCGATTTTTTAATGTCTCAAATTCTTGAACAATCTCTTCTAGAACTTGTTTTGCTGGTTTAATTTCATTGATGATTCCAGCAATCTGACCAATTTCAAGTTCTCCATTATCCAAATCACCTTCAAACATTCCTTTCTTTGCTCTTGCTCTTCCTAGTAATTCTTTGATCTGTTCTACAGTTGGATTGTTTTGATACAATTCTTGTATTTGATTGTAAAACTGATTCTTTACCAAACGAACTGGAGCTAATTCTTTTAATGTCAAATGAGTATCTCCATCTTTAACATCAAGAATGGTTTTTTTAAAGTTTTCATGAGCAGAAGATTCTTGTGTTGCTGCAAATCTACTTCCAATTTGAACTGCGTCAGCTCCTAAAATCATCGCTGCCAACATTCCACGTCCATTTCCAATACCACCAGCAGCTATAACAGGAATTTTAACTTCTTGTTTTACCATAGGAATCAATGTAAACGTTGTACTTTCCTCACGTCCGTTATGACCACCAGCTTCAAATCCTTCGCAAACAACAGCATCAACTCCAGCAGCTTCTGCTTTTAAAGCAAATTTCACAGAACTTACTACATGAACAACTGTGATTCCTCTTTCTTTTAAAAAGGATGTCCAAGTTTTTGGATTTCCTGCAGATGTAAATACAATTTTAACTCCTTCTTTGACAATGATATTCATTATTTCATCAATCTGAGGATACAACATAGGTACATTTACACCAAAAGGTTTGTTGGTTGCTTTTTTACATTTTTGAATGTGTTCTCGTAACACTTCTGGATACATTGATCCAGAACCTATTAATCCAAGTCCACCAGCATTAGAAACCGCAGAAGCGAGTTTCCAACCACTTACCCAAATCATTCCTCCTTGAACAATTGGGTATTCAATGTTAAAAAGTTGAGTGATTCTATTTAAAGTCATTTAATTTATTCTAATTGGTAATGTATATTTAACTTTTACAGGTGTATTTAATTGAATTCCAGGAGACCATTTAGGCATTTTATTAAAAAAGGTTAAAATTTCTTTTTTATATTTTATGGGTAAATCTTCTGGGTAAATACTTTTTTTCTCTGTATTTCAAACTTCATTTATTATAAACTTTAAAATGATTCTGCCTTTAATCCGACTGTTTTTAAAAATAGGTAACAGTTTTCTTTTTATATAATTAGATAATCCTGTTTTACCACCTTTAAATTTGGGTCTTCTTTCAAATATTAATTTTTCTTTTTTTTCATTACCCTCATTATCCCATAGATTATATCTAGTTACCTTATCATTATTAAAAATTATTCTTGCTTTCTTAATACCATTAGAATAATAATAATTCCAGAGGCCAAATTTTTTGCCGTTATTATAGTTTCCTATAAAACTTTTATTACCATTTTCATGAAAAGCTAAAAACTTACCTTCTAATTTTTCCTTATCGTTGAAGGTTTTGACTACTTTAAGATTGCCATTTTCATAGTAATATTTTTGTTCACCTATTTTTACTTTTAAATTTTTATTGACAAATGTTTATTCAGAAATTAGAGAATCTAATTTTTTTAATGTAATTAACATCCAATAATTACTCTTTTGAAACAATATCTTAGTGAAAGCAGCTTTTTCTTTAGTAACGTACTTTTTTTTATCAGAATCTAAATAACTTATAATAGTGTCTTGACCATAAGAAATTGAGAAAAATAATAAGCATAGCAGTAGGAATAATTTTTTCATAGAAGTATTTTTCTATAAACTTACGAAATTACTCCTGAACCTAGCAATTCTTCTTCTTGATACCAAGCTACAAATTGTCCCTCTTGAATTGCAGATTGGGGATTTTTAAATTCTACAAACAATCCGTTTTCTACTTTGTGTAAAGTTGCTTTTTCTAATGGTTGACGATAACGAATTCTTGCCTGTACATCCATCGATTCGTGAGGTTTCAATTTTAAATCTTCACGAATCCAATGTTCTTCTGCATTGTTTACAAACAAAACATTTCGATACAAACCTTTGTGGTTTTTTCCTTCCCCTGTATAAATGACATTTTGGTTAACATCAGTTTCTATTACAAATAAAGGTTCTTTGGTACCACCAACTGCCAAACCTTTTCTTTGTCCTTTGGTAAAATAGTGAGCACCTTGATGTGTTCCTACAACTTCTCCAAGCTCTTTTCGATACTCATACTTAGTAGAGAAAAAATCTAATTCTTCTTCTTTAGTTTTGAAATCTGGAACTTCTCTTTGATATACATCAGCACTTTCTGGAACTTGAACAATTACACCTTCTTTAGGCTCCAATTTTTGCTGTAAAAACTCAGGTAAACGAACTTTTCCAATAAAACATAAACCTTGAGAATCTTTCTTTTCTGCAGTAATTAAATCAGCTTTTTTTGCAATTTCTCTTACTTCAGGTTTAGTCAATTCACCAATTGGAAACAATGCTTTGGATAATTGTTCTTGAGATAACTGACATAAGAAATAAGATTGGTCTTTGTTGGTGTCTTTTCCTGCTAGTAATTTATAGACAATTTCTCCATCAATCTTTTCTTCTCCTTTTGTACAATAATGACCTGTAGCTACATAATCGGCACCTAAACCTAATGCAATATCCATAAAGACATCAAACTTAATCTCTCTATTACACAATACATCTGGATTTGGAGTTCTTCCTTTTTCATATTCTTTAAACATGTAATCTACAATACGTTCTTTGTATTGTTCACTTAAGTCCACAACTTGAAAAGGAATTCGTAATTTTTCTGCAACTAGTAAAGCGTCATTACTATCTTCTAACCAAGGACAATCATTAGAAATAGTTACAGAATCATCGTGCCAATTCTTCATAAAAAGCCCAATAACTTCGTATCCTTGTTCTTTTAGCAAGTAAGCAGTTACACTGCTATCTACACCACCAGAAAGTCCAACAATTACTCGTTTCATCGCATAAATATTTCGATACAAATTTAGTAAAATGTATTTGAAGTTGATATGTAAAGATTTGATGTGTTTATTGAATATATTATTAATATATTCAAACTAAATTTTCACCTTCTTTAAGTAAATGAACTCAATTCTTTGAAATAGAATCATTTTTCTTGAGCTGAGATGTATTGAATTTATTGAGTTCTTTTTTCTTTTTTTCATCAACAAGTTCTCCTCCAATATAAAACTCCCATTTACCAAATCTCTTGTTGTTTTTGTAAATACCTTTTTCTTTTAAGTTTCCTTGTAAATCGTAATATTTTCCTTCTCCATTTAATTTTCCATCAACATAAAACACCTCTTCAATAAGAATTTCTTTATCAGAGTAACGTTTCAATACTCCATTTTTCAATCCATTCTTATAGTGAGAAATTTCAAAAATATTTCCATTTTTATAATAAGTTTTTACTTCACCATCTAATTTTCCTTGTATATAAAACTCCTCAGAAAAAACTTTCCCAGTAGGAAAATAATACATCCATTTCCCTACTCTATCTCTGTTAAGCATCATTCCTTTACTTCTTAAAACACCCTCTGTTGTGAAAAATTGAACAAATGCAGAATCAGATTTTGAATAGAACTTTTTTATGGCTGTTGGATGTTTCGAGGATAGAATATCAAAATATTTGAAAGTCCCTACTTCTTTTCCATTGACAAACTGACCAGAATAACATATTCTTTTGTTGGGATAATACTTTCTCCAAATGCCAGTTCTTTTTCCGTTTTCATCATATTTGTTATGATCTTGTGCAAAAGAGTCAAAAGAAAAAAATAACACAAACGATATGAAAGACAGAATAAATTGTTTCTTTGAGGGAGTCATTGTAATTTTATTTACCAGTAAATATACATATTTCAATAAATGAATTCTGAGAATCCAAAAATAATTACTCTTTTAAAAAGCATAAAAAATGCTAAAAGAAAAAACAGAGATCGAGTAGCAATTATTGTCCATAAAGACAAAAATTTACATAAAGATCTTATTAAAACTGTTTTTCTGGTAAATGAAAAGGTCTCAATAAGAGCTGCTTGGGTTTTAGAATGGATTTGTACTCATTATGCATTAGATTTTATACTTCCATATCTAGATGAGTTTTGTAATAATATACACAAGCTATCTTTTGATGGAGCAATAAGACCTTGTGCTAAAATTTGTGAGGAATTAGCTACGGCATTTTATAAAAAAGGGGAAAATGAAGTAAAAGCTAGTTTACAACAAAATCATATAAATCAAATTATAGAAACTGGATTTGACTGGTTAATAACTCTCCAAAAAATAGCGGTTAGAGCGTATACAATGAACACTTTATACTTGTTTGGAACAGAGAAAGATTGGATTCACCCTGAACTAAAACACTTGATTAATTCAAAAATCATACACGAAAGCAAAGGTTGTAAAGCAAGAGGAAGAAAGGTCTTGGAATTGATAGAAAAAGCTCGAAAAATAAGCTCTTAATCTCTTAAAATCGCTAATTTTGTATTTTGAATCTATACAGCAATGAATCTTACACAATTAAATGCTATTTCGCCAATTGATGGACGTTATAGAAATAAAGTAGCCAATTTATCTCCTTATTTTTCTGAAGAAGCCTTGATAAAATATCGTGTTTTGGTTGAAATCGAATATTTTATTGAATTGTGTTCTATTCCTTTACCACAATTAAAGAGTTTTGATTTTAACTTATTTGACGAGTTAAGAAAAGTGTATCAAAATTTTTCTAGCGAAGATGCCCAGAAAATAAAAGATATTGAATCAATAACAAATCATGATGTAAAAGCTGTTGAATACTTCATAAAAGAAAAGTTTGATGCTTTAGGTTTAGAATCTTACAAAGAATTCATTCATTTCGGTTTGACTTCTCAAGATATTAATAACACTGCTATTCCTTTATCTATTAAAGAAGCTATTAACTATGTATATATTCCTTTGTTTGAAGAGTTATTAGAGAGACTTAAAGAACTAAGTGATGAATGGTCTCATATTTCTATGTTAGCCAGAACTCATGGTCAACCAGCATCTCCAACTCGATTAGGAAAAGAAATTAATGTTTTTGTTGTTAGACTTGAAGAGCAAATAAAAACGATAAAAAAAACACCACATGCTGCTAAATTTGGTGGAGCGACTGGAAATTACAATGCACATAAAGTTGCATATCCAACTATTGATTGGAAAAATTTTGGTCATGAGTTTGTAAATCACAATTTAGGACTTCATCACTCTTTTCCTACCACACAAATTGAACATTACGATCATTTAGCTGCTTTGTTTGATGGACTGAAAAGAATCAATACAATTTTAATTGATTTGGATAAAGACATCTGGACATACGTTGCTATGGATTATTTTAAGCAAAAGATTAAAAAAGGAGAAGTTGGTTCTTCTGCAATGCCACACAAAGTAAATCCTATAGATTTTGAAAACTCAGAAGGTAACTTAGGAATTGCAAATGCTTTATTTGAGCACTTAGCTGGTAAACTTCCTATTTCTAGAATGCAACGTGATTTGACTGATAGTACTGTTTTGAGAAATGTTGGTGTTCCTTTCGGTCATACGTTAATTGGTTTTTTATCTACTTTGAAAGGATTGAACAAATTATTATTAAATGAATCTAAATTCCAGCAAGATTTAGAAAATAACTGGGCAGTTGTTGCAGAGGCAATACAAACAATTCTAAGAAGAGAAAACTATCCAAATCCTTATGAAGCCTTGAAAGGTTTAACAAGAACTAACGAAAAAATTACCCAAACTACCATGGCTAATTTTATTGACACGTTAGAAGTCTCGGAGGCAATTAAAAACGAGTTGAAACTTATTACTCCATCAAACTATACTGGAATTTAAAATGAAAAGAATTATTACTTTACTTATTCTTATTTCAGTTTCTATCGCTTGTAAACCTGAGTTTAAAGGTGATCCTGAAAGATTTAAAAGTGGTGTGTTTGAGGCTCCAGCTGTTGAGGGTCAAATAAGTAAAACAACAATTATTAGAAACGATAGTTTACAAATAGAAAAGTATACTAAGTACACCGAAATATCTACAGATTCTGGTGTTTTTATAAAAGAAGAAAAGAGAATAGATTCTTTCTCTATAACTTGGAAAAATAATTTCTTTTATACTTGTAAAATGTTATCGCCTAGAAATGATTTTGATAAGAATCAGCTTTTCTATCAAATTACTGAAGTAACAGAGAATACTTACGATTTTAATCTTAAAATTGGATATTCGAACTATTCTCAGACTGGAACTGTGACGAAAATAAAATAATATGGATATTTTTTTGCAAGTAGATACTTGGGTTGCTTTATTAACTCTTACTTTCTTAGAAATAATATTAGGGATTGATAATATTATTTTTATTTCTATTTCTGCAAACAAACTTCCAAAAGAACAACAAAAAAAAGCTACTTTTTTAGGAATTTCATTGGCTTTAATTACTAGGATTTTATTGCTATTAAGTGTCTCTTATTTAATAGCTATGAAAGATCCTTTTTGGCAAGTTGACTCTTCTTGGTTTTCAGTCGACCTAACAGGTCAGAGTTTAATTCTAGTCCTTGGTGGACTTTTCTTATTATATAAGAGCACCAAAGAAATACATCATAAAGTAGAGAAAACATCAACAGAAAATGTTGAACAAAATCCAAAAATTGTTTCTTTTTCTAGTGTTATTATTCAGATTATTTTAATTGATGTCGTTTTTTCATTTGACTCAATTTTAACTGCTGTTGGGATGACAAATGGTATTGATGGAGCTTTGATAATCATGATAATTGCTGTGATTATCTCTATGGTGGTGATGATGATTTTTGCAACTCCTGTAAGTAATTTTGTAAACAACAATCCAACCATTCAAATGCTTGGTCTTACCTTTTTGATATTAATAGCATTTATGTTGATTGCCGAAGGTGCTCATTTATCACATGCTAAAATATTTAATCAAACTGTTGGAGTAATTCCTAAAGGCTATTTATACTTTGCCATAGCTTTTTCTCTAGGTGTAGAAGTTTTGAATATGAAAGTTCGTAAGAAGAAATAACTTACAGAAGTATAAATATTGCAATCCCAACAAATACAATAATTTGCATCCATTTTAACCAAATACCAATAGACTTACTTTGTTTAATTTGATTGGAAATAGTTCCTCCTAAAAAGGCAATAGACGTAAAAATCACAAAAGAAGTTGTTATAAATAATCCACCCAGAACATAAAATTGGATTACTGTTGAAATTGAATCAGAAAATAAAAATCCTGGAAATAAAGCCATAAAGAAAATTGTCACTTTTGGATTTAATACATTCATAAAAAAACCAACTTTAAACAATTGTTTTGTAGTTTTCTTTTCAACAGAATTTTCATCCATTATGATATTGGCATCCGATGAATAAACTTTATAAGCTAAGAATAATAAATAAGCAGCTCCTAAAACCTTTATCACATAAAACAAAGAATTAGTGTTTACAATGATTGCTGATACTCCGAAAGCAACAACAGTTGTATGAATTATACAGCCTGTCATTAGACCTAAAACAGTGGCTATACCGTACTTTTTCCCATATGCAATACTCTGAGTAAGAACAAATATGTTATCAGGTCCAGGAGAAATTGCCAAGGCTAATACAGCAAATACAAAAGATATAAGAACTTCGTAGTTCATTTAGTTGTTAAGTAAGGCCTTATTGATGTCTTTTATCAGTTTAGGGCCTTCATAGATAAAACCAGTATATAATTGAATTAAATCTGCTCCAGCTTCAATTTTTTCTAAAGCATCTTTGGCAGAATGAACTCCTCCTACTCCAATAATCGGAAACGCTTTGTTTGATTTTTGTGACAAAAACTGAATTACTTCTGTAGATCTTTGTGAAACAGGTTTTCCACTCAAACCTCCCATTTCAGATTTATTATTTGATTGTAAACCTTCTCTTGAAATGGTTGTATTTGTTGCAATAATTCCATCAATTTTTGTTTCAGAAACTATATCAATAATGTCTAATAGTTGACTATCTGTTAAATCAGGTGCAATTTTTAAAAGAATAGGTTTTCTATTTTCTTTCTTATTATTTAAATCTTGTAGCGTTTGTAGGAGTTTTGTTAGTGGCTCCTTATCTTGTAATTCTCTTAGGTTTGGAGTATTTGGAGAACTTACATTTACCACAAAATAATCTACAAAATCAAACAATTCGTTGAAACAAATGATATAATCATCAACTGCATTTTCATTTGGAGTAACTTTATTCTTCCCAATATTCCCTCCAATTAAAACACCTTTATTTTTTTTTAATCTTTCTACTGCTTCTATAACGCCACCATTATTAAAGCCCATTCTGTTGATAATTCCAGAATCTTCTTTTAAACGAAATAATCTTTTTTTTGGGTTTCCAATTTGAGGTTTTGGGGTAATTGTCCCAATTTCTATGAAGCCAAAACCAAAGTTTGATAATTCATTGTACAACTTAGCATCCTTATCAAAACCAGCAGCTAAACCCACAGGATTTTTAAACGTTAATCCAAATAATTTTCTTTCTAAGTTTACATCTTTAATAACATACATGCTTTTTAGCAAATTTGAAACTCCTGGAATTTTAGAAAAAAATCGAATGGCAGAAAAGCTAAAATGATGCACCTTTTCTGGGTCAAACAAGAATAAAATTGGACGTATAAGTAGTTTGTACATATTTAAAAAAAGCTCCTTTTGGAGCTTATATTATCTTAGTTCAGCTTGTAAACTCTTTTCAAAAGTTTGCTGTAATTTTTGCATAATTTTATCTATTTGCTTGTCTGCAAGAGTTTTATTTTCATCTTGCAAGACAAAACTAACAGCATATGATTTTTTCCCCTCAGGTAAGTTTTCACCTTCATACACATCAAATAAATCAACTTCTTTTAAAAGCTTTCTTTCTGATTGAAACGCTAAATTATATATCTCTTTAAAACTAACAGATTGATCTATTAATAAAGCTAAATCTCTTTTTACAGATGGAAACTTAGGTAACTCAGTAACCTTAATTTTTTTATTTCCGATTACTTCTAACACATTGTCCCAGAGAATATCTGCAAATAAAACCTCTTGTTTGATACCAAAACTTTTTACAATTTTTGGTGATACAACACCTAATTCTGCAAGTTTATTTTTTCCAAGACTAAAAGAAACACCCTCTAAAAACATATCTGATTTAGCTGGAGAAACCTTTAAAGAATTGATTCCCATTCTTTCAAAAAGAGAATTGAGAACTCCCTTAGCATAGAAAAAACCTGAAGGTTTGCTTTCTTGAGTCCATGTGTCTTTTATCCTAGAGCCAGAAATTACAAATGTTAAATGTTTTGTTTCTTGATAACCACTGTCATATTTATGATACGTATTACCAAACTCAAATAGTTTTACTGAATTATTCTTTCTGTTGATATTGTAAACAACAGATTCTAAAGCTCCAAAAAGTAACGACTGACGCATAACTTTTAGGTCAGAACTTAAAGGGTTTAGCATTTCTACATTGTTGTCAGAATTTATTTTTTCTGAGAAAGAAGTGTACTCTTCTTTGGTTAAAGAGTTGTTCATTATCTCATGAAAACCAAGAGAAGTCAATTGATTAGCAACTAAATTTTCAACCTTCACAGCTTTATCATCATCAAAAGATATGGATATATTGAGTTTTCTAGAATCTCTAATATTGTTATATCCATACACACGCAAAATCTCTTCAATAATATCTGCTTCTCTCTGAACATCTACTCTAAAAGAAGGAATTGTCAATCCGATTCCGCCTTCTGTTTCGCTACTTATTTTAATTTCTAATGATGCTAAGATATTCTTAATTGTATCCTTATCAATTTCTTGACCAATCAAACGAAAAGCATTTTCATAGGACAAAAAAACTTGAAAATCTTCAACTTTTTCTGGATAAAAATCCATAACATCAGAAGCAATTTTTCCGCCAGCATATTGTTCTATTAACAATGCAACTCTTTTTAATGCATATTCTGTAAAGTTGATATCAATTCCTCTCTCAAATCGAAAAGAAGCATCTGTATTTAAACTATGTCTTTTTGCTGTTTTTCTAACAGAAATAGGATTAAAATAAGCGCTTTCTATAAACACAGAAGTTGTATTTTCTGTTACACCAGATTTTAAACCTCCAAAAACTCCTGCAATACACAAAGGATTAGATTCTCCATCACAAATCATGATATCTTCTTTATCCAAAGTCCTTTCTATTTCGTCTAATGTTGTGAACTTTGTTCCCTCTGGTAATGTTTTAACAACAATTTTATTTCCTTTAATTTTTGCTGCATCAAATGCATGCAAAGGTTGACCTAACTCATGCAAAACATAATTTGTAATGTCAACAATATTATTTTTTGGAGTTAAACCAATAGACTTTAATCTATTCTGAATCCATTCTGGAGAATCTTTAACTTCAACATCAGTAATCGAAATACCACAATAACGTGGAGCTAATTCTTTTTTATCAACCTCTACTTCAATTCGTAAAGTTCTTTCATCTAAATGAAAGTCACTTACGGATGGAGAAATTAATTCCGGTGAAATTCCATTCTGAATCAAACCAGCTCTTAAATCTCTTGCTACACCATAATGACTCATGGCATCTGCTCTATTAGGAGTCAAACCAATTTCAAAAACCTCATCAGTTTCAATGTCAAAAACTTTAGCAGCAGGAGTTCCAACTTTGAGTTGTTTATCTAAAACTAAAATTCCATCATGATCAGATCCTAAACCTAATTCGTCTTCGGCACAAATCATTCCGTGACTTTCTTCTCCTCTTATTTTCCCTTTTTTAATTTTAAATCCTTCTCCCTTATCATCATACAAAATTGTTCCTATTGTTGCTACAGGAACTTTTTGACCAGCAGCTACATTAGGAGCACCACAAACAATTTGAACAGGGTTTTGTTGTCCAATATCAACTGTAGTTAATTTTAATCGATCTGCATTTGGGTGCTGTATACAGGTTAGAACTTTACCAACAACAACCCCTTCTAAACTTCCTTTTATAGATTCGTGCTTTTCAATCCCTTCAACTTCTAGACCTAGGTCAGTCAATAACTCTCCTACTCTAGTAGTTTCCCAGTCAATCTGAATGAATTGTTTTAACCAATTGTATGAAATTTTCATGTAATAATCTTGATGAATATCAAGCGCAAATTTAAATAAATAAACTTGTTAACCCATAAAATTACTCCTTTTTGAAAAGGAATCTTAAAACAGATATGTAAGTAAGATATTTGTTGTTATTTTAGTTGCAAGTTTTAAAATTTTAGATGAAAAAAATTACCCTACTTTTTGCAGTATTAATTGTTGTGAGTTGTACTAAAAAATTAGACAGCGAAACCTATAGAGTTGTTTTAACTGTTAAAGACAATAGAGAGCTTCCATTTATTATGAGGTTTTTAGACACTGATAAAGCTGAAATTTACAATGCAGAAGAAGTTATTACAATAGATGAAATTGAATACAAAAATGATTCAGTTTTTATTAAGTTTCCATTTTTTGAAGGGTATATAGCCGCAAAAATAACTGAAGCTGGTTTTGATGGTCAGTATATTATAGAAAGTTATGACCGATATGTTCCTGTAAAGGCAACTAAAGACAGTATTAGATTTAAAACAAATAATTTTTCTACTGAAAAATTAGACGGAATTTGGGAAGTTACTTTTAGTCCAAGAGGTCCTGAACCTACCTATAAAGCAAAAGGAATCTTTACACAAAATGGGACTAAATTAACTGGAACTTTTAGAACAAATACAGGTGATTACAGGTATTTGGAAGGAGTCATAAATAAAAGCATATTCAAATTATCAACCTTTGATGGTGCTCACGCCTTTTTATTTAGTGGAACTGTTAAAGATGACAAACTAGAAGGTGCTTTTTACAGTGGAAAACATTGGAAAGAACCTTTTATTGGTATCAGAAATCCTCAATTTAAACTTAAAAAAATGGATAGTTTAACTTTTTTAAAAGAAGGTTATGATTCATTCAATTTCAGTTTTCCAGATGAAAAAGGAAATCTAGTTTCTCTTTCTGATAAAGAATATAAAGACAAGGTAACTATTGTTCAGTTGATGGGAAGTTGGTGTCCAAATTGCTTAGACGAATCAAAGTTTTTAACTGAATTTGCTCAAAAGAATAAAGATGTAAAAATTCTGTCTTTGGCATTTGAAATATCCAAAACCAAAGAACTAGCTTTTCAAAGAATTAATCGATTACGAGAAAGAATTGGAATTCCATATCCTATTTTATTAGCCCAATATGGTACTGACAGCAAATTAGAAGCAAACAAAAAACTACCTATGCTAAACGAAGTTCTAGGATTTCCTACTGCCATAATTATAGATAAAGAAGGAAAAGTAAGAAAAATCTATACAGGATTTAATGGGCCAGCAACTGGACAAAAATATATCGACTTTAAAAACGAATTTGAAAGTTTTATTAATTTATTACAAGGAAATGACGACCACCATCATGAACATTAATATTTTACTACTAGCATTTTTTACAACTCTCTCTAGTTTTTCTCAAAAAAGAACAGCTGAGGAAGTTGTTCAAGAAAACTTGGATTATTACAATGAAAGGAACATTGAAGGATTTATATCCTCGTTTTCAAAAGATATAAAAATTTACAACTTAGGGAGAGTAAAACCCTCTGCAGTTGGCTTGTATAGAGTAAGAAAGATGTACACTGAACTCTTTTAAAACTCACCAAAACTACATTCAACTATTTTAAAACGTATTGTTTTTGACAACAAAGTAATTGACCACGAAAGTATTACCGGCAGAAATGGATTGAAAGAAGTCTTAGAATTGGTATTGATTTACGAAGTGAAAAATGACAAGATTTTTAAAATAACAGTCTTAAGAAAATAAGATGAATCAAGTTAAACTAACCAAAGAAAATACCTACTGTTATTACGTTCAAAACTTAGAACAAGGTAATGTTCATAAGAAATATCATGATACTCAATATGGATTTCCCATTGAAGATGATAACGAGCTTTTTGGTCGGTTAATTTTAGAAATCAATCAAGCAGGAATGTCTTGGACTATTATTTTAAACAAGCAAGAGAATTTTAGAAAAGCTTATGATCAGTTTGATGTTTCAACCATTGCAAATTATGGTGAAGAAGACTATAATCGATTGATGAACGATGCAAGTATAGTTCGTAATAAACTAAAGATTAGAGCAGCTATATATAATGCTAAAGTAATTGTTGGATTGCAAGAAGAATATGGTTCTTTTAAAAATTGGTTGGATCAAAATCATCCTAAAACCAAAGAAGAATGGGTAAAGCTATTTAAAAAGACATTTAAATTTACAGGTGGAGAAATTACCAATGAGTTTTTAATGAGCAGTGGATATTTACCTGGAGCTCATGATGAAAAATGTCCTATTTATAAGGGAATTTTAAAACACAATCCTAAATGGTTACTATGAATACTATTTTTAAATCTATAAATAAAATGAAAAAAGTACACTTAATCTTTATAATTATAATTTTTGGATGTAATTATTCTAACAAAACTAATACTAATGAGCCTAAAGGAATTAATAATGTAGCTTACAAGTGGGGAGAAATGGCTTTGACTGCTACAGCAAACGATACAGAACGTTTTAAACCACGACCTACAATTACTTCTCGATACTTAGGACTAGTCTCTGTAGCAGTTTTTGATGCTTGGTCTCGATATGATGAGAAAGCAATACCAGTTTATCTAAGCAATGTTGAAAGAAGGCCTAAAAATGAACAATCTTTGAAGAATAAGGAAATAGCCATAAGTTATGCAGCATTTCGAACTATGAACGAATATTACTATTCCGATAAAAAAATATTTGAAAACTTCATGACTAAATTGGGCTTAGATCCAAATAATACAAGTTTAGACCCTAAGACTCCTGAAGGAATTGGAAATTTAGCTGCTAAAGCTATTATTGAGGCAAGAAAAGGAGATGGTGCCAATCAATATGGTGAAGAAAAAGGATCAAATGGTAAATCATACTTCAATTATATTGGTTATGAACCAATCAACTCAGCTGATAAAAATGTGAATCCAAATCGATGGCAACCTAAATACTTTTCTGATGGTAAAGGTGGAAAGTTTGCCCCTAGTTGTTTAACTCCATTTTGGGATAAAGTGATACCAATTGCTTTAAAATCTGGTGACCAATTTAGACCTGGACCACCACCAATGATAGGTTCTAAACAATTAGAGAAAGAAGTGCAGGAAGTAATTGAAATGCAAGCTAATTTGACAGACTATCAAAAAGCATTGGTTGAGTTTATGAGAGATGGACCTCAATCTGTACAGCAAGCAGGTCACTGGTTAAAGTTTGCTCAAGATGTTTCTAGAAGAGATAACCACACTTTAGATCAAGATGTGAAAATGTATTTCTACAATCAAGTTGTAGCAATGGATGCATTTATAGCTTCTTGGGATTCAAAAATGTATTATGACTATGCAAGACCCTATGCTTTAGTTCATGAATATTATGATAAACAAAAAATTAAAGCTTGGGGTGGTGAAGGTAAAGGAATAGTTGAAATGAACGGAAATCAATGGAGACCTTATTCGCCTGAAACATTTTTATGCCCTCCTTTTCCAAGTTATGTTTCTGGTCACAGTACAATTAGTGGAGGTTGTGGAGAAGCTTTAAAAATTTGGACAGGAAGTGATACATTTGGTTCTGAAGCTACATTGGTTGCTGGAGCAATGACTGAACCTAATAACTTGGGAGATACCATTACATTAAAATTTCCAACGTTTACTGAAACAGCAGAAATGGCTGGTATATCTAGAGTATTGGGAGGGTATCATATTCAAGCAGATAATGTTGCTGGCTTAGAGTTAGGAAGAAATGTTGCAAAAGAGGTTTGGAAGTTTTATAAGACACATGTTGGTTTAGACTAACAATATGTTTAACAGGTATAATCAAAAACTTGGGTTTTAAAATTAGGACTTTTCATATTTATATCATTTAGCAACCACGAAAAAACTATTTTTAAAATTATGATGATAAGAAAAATCATTTTTGGAATTATTGCTTTTACATTAATTAGTTGTACTTCTAAAAAAAAAGAATATGTGTCCGTTAATTCTTATTCTGACATTACTATTGTAGGTGCTATGAAAAACGTAATGTGGAAAGGACAATTAAGTGGTTATATTAACTTAGATACAATCTCTAATAAAAAAGGACTTTATGGTATTGGGCCAGAGAGTTATTTAAAAGGAGAAATATTGATTAATAATGGAGTTAGCTATGTTTCTAAAGTAACTTCTGATACTACAATGACAGTTGAAAGAAAGGATAATGTTTCTGCACCTTTTTTTGTATATTCTAATATAATTAAATGGGATGAATTTGATTTATCATCAGATATAAAAACTATTCAAGATATAGAGAAACTAATAGACAACAAGACAATTAAATTTAAAAGACCTTTCGCTTTTAAATTAAATGAAAAGTATCAAAAGCTATCATTCATGTTCAAAATTTACCAGATGGTACCAAGGTATCTTCGCCAAAAGAAGCTCATATTGGTCAAACCAATTATGAACTAAATAATCAAGATGTTCAAATTATTGGCTTCTTTTCAACAGAACACAAAGGAGTTTTTACGCATCATGATTCAAATGTTCACTTACATTTAATAACAAAAAATGAAAAAAAGATGGGACATTTAGATTCTATAGAAATAGAAAAAATGAAATTGTATTTACCAGTAAGATAAAAGTGATGAAGCAATGTTAAAAAGTATCAACTTTCAAAAAACAAATACTTTCTAACACCAGAAAGTAAAAAATGGAAACTTAATGAACTTCCTTAAATGAAAAAAGAAGTAGAAAGAGAATAGAAAAGTGTTGGAAAGATTTAGAAGAATAAAACACAATCAATAAAAATTGAATAATTATGAAGGTTACAACTAAAAAAAACGAACAAGTTGCTAATTTGATCTTTGCTTCTATTTACCCACATTACTGGAATAGATTGGAAAAGAACGGTAGAACAAAAGAAGAGTTTCATCAAGTATTAGAATGGTTTACTGGTTTTAATGAAGAAAAAATACAATCACTTATTGCAGAAAAAGTTACGTTTAGAACTTTTTTTGAACAGGCAAAAATCCATCCTAATGCACATTTAATTAAAGGAGTTGTTTGTGGTTATCGAATTGAAGAAATAGAAGATGAATTTGAGTTTTATAAACAATGTAGACAAATGGAAAAGCTAATAGATGAATTAGCTAAAGGAAGAAAAATAGAGAAAATACTTAGAGAACCAAAGGATACTTAGAAATATGGTTTTAAATCCGAAAGACTTAATTGCTAAAACAAACCTATGGTTACAAAAACCTATAATAACATCTATTGAAGATTCTTTACACACTTCTAAAAGTATCATGCATAAATTACAAAGCTTAATGCAGCAACAAAATACTGATAAACAATTAGTTGGTGGTTTAATTGGAAAAGTTAAAGGAGTTGAAAAGGCAATCAATTCAATGGAAAATATTAACTGGTTACCAATTAAAAATGGTTATTTGTCTGTAGGTCACAGACCAAGCTCTAAGTTAGCTATGGATTTAAAGCTTCAAAACGCAACTCATATCTTAACACTACAATCTAAATAAGAAGGAGCTGAAAAAACACAATCAATTTCTACTAGAAATAATTTGAGCTGGTTGTTTTTTCCAATGGAAACCGCAAAACCAATAGAACAAAATCGATTTAATGAGCTAGTAGATTTGTTATCGAGCATGGAACAAATCCTAAATAACAAAGGAAAGATATACATGCATTGTTCTGCAGGAATTCACAGAACCGGAATGATTGGATATTGCTTTTTAAGATACATTGGAAATGATGTAAAACTGTCTAAACATCTTCTAGAAAAATTAAGAGATAAAACTAGATAAGGTGTTGGAGAAAATCGTTTAGATTGGGTAGATTCTGTAATTGAAGAGTTGATAAGTCTAAAATAAATTACTTTACATTTTTTCTGATTAAATTTATATGATAATATATAACGTTCAAAAAAAATTATATTTGAATGATATTAAACTTAATCAAATGAAAAAATTACTATTAACTTTCTGCTTCATCACATTTATTTCATTAACAGCAACCTCTCAAGAAATCGGACTTCGTTTTGGTAATTTTGTAGGTGGTAATGCTGCTATAGATATTACATTATCAAAAACAGAAAGCACTCGTCTTCATTCTATTTTATCTGTTGGTGATGGAATTGGATTGAGTGTTATTTATAACTTTATTTACAAACCTATAGGAGATTCTGGTTTCTTATGGTATGCTGGAGTTGGACCATATGTATTAACAGAAGATCCTTTCTCTTTAGGAGCAGTGGGAGAAATAGGTATTGAATATCAAATTGACAAAGGACCTTTTACTGTTGGAGTAGATTGGTTACCTTACTTTAGATTAATTGATGATACTAGTTTTGGAACCAATACCTTGGGTGTAAATGTTCGATATCGTTTTTAATTAATTAACTCATTACATGACTAACAAAGTTGAAAAATATATAGAGAAGATTTTCAATCTTTTCTTATCAAAAAAAGTGAAATTGAAAAGCGAGAAATTTATTCTCATTGTTTCTATTGTTAGTTATGTAATTCATTTGTTATTAATATTTTGCACCAATCAGGAATGGATTTCTATAGAGTCTAAGTTTTTAAAAAATCCTATTGCTGCTATTTATACTCCTTTTTCATTTATTCTTTTGTATGAAGTTTATTTGCTAATATTCTTCTTACCCAAATCAATATCTTATTACATAGGAAAACAATATGAAATTATAACTCTAATAGTCATTAGAAGAATTTTTAAAGATATTTCTAATATTGAGTTATCATCAAACTGGTTTGAAATCAAAGATGATTTACAATTCACCTACGATGTAGCAACCTCACTAATTCTATTTTTAATCCTTTATTTTTTTTACAGAGTGATTAAGAAAAGAAACACATCTGTTGAAAATGATGAAGTGATAAGTTATAAAAATGTCAATAAATTTATTCTCTTAAAAAAAGGAATAGCTATCCTATTAGTTCCTGTATTGATAGTTCTTGCAGTAAGTACTTTTGCCGATTGGATTTCTTTGAGTTATACAAACTACGAAAATGGGATTTTAGCTTTTAAAGACATCAATAATATTTTCTTTGATGAATTTTTTACCGTTTTAATTATTGTCGAAGTATTACTGTTACTCTCATCCTTCTTCTATTCTGATAAATTTCATAAAATTATACGAAACTCAGGTTTCATTATATCTACCATCCTTATAAAAATATCATTCTCGGTAAATGGTCTTGTTAACAATGCTCTTATTGTTGGAGCTGTTTTATTTGGATTCTTAATTTTAGTAATTGAAAATTACTATGCTAAACTTGAAGCTGAAGAGGATAATTAACTAATCAAAGACCAATCTCCAAGGTTTTTTCTAATTTCTTGTAGGTTTTTTTTAACCATTGTATTTTCTGGTAAAGCTAAAGTCGCATCTTTTTTTAATACATCAAATGCTGTGCTTCTAGCTAATTTCATAATCTGTTGATCTTTTAAATAATCAGCAATTTTAAACTGTATTATTCCACTTTGCTGAGTGCCCATTAAATTTCCTGGACCACGTAATTGTAAATCTACTTCTGCAATTTTAAAACCATCAGAAGTGGAAACCATCGTCTCTAATCTCGTCTTTGCATCTGAAGATAGTTTTACTGCAGTTAGTAAAATACAGAAGCTTTGATCTGCTCCTCTTCCTACTCTTCCTCTTAACTGATGTAATTGACTCAAACCAAATCTCTCTGCACTTTCTATAACCATTACACTAGCATTAGGAACATTCACACCAACCTCTATAACTGTTGTTGCCACCATTATTTGTGTTTCACCTTTTACAAAACGCTGCATCTCAAAATCCTTATCATCAGATTTCATTTGTCCATGCACTATACTGATTTGATAATCTGGATTTGGAAATTCTCTTACAATACTTTCGTAACCATCCATCAAATCTTTATAATCAAAAGCTTCAGATTCATTTATTAATGGGTAGACAATATATACTTGCCTTCCTTTAGCAATTTCTTGTTTTAGAAAGTTAAATACAGAAAGACGATTGGTATCATATCGATGCACTGTTTTAACTTCTTTTCGTCCTGGAGGCAATTCATCTATCACAGAAATATCCAAATCTCCATATACACTCATGGCTAAAGTTCTTGGAATTGGAGTTGCTGTCATGACTAAAATATGAGGTGGCAAATTATTCTTTCGCCACATTTTAGATCGCTGAGCAACACCAAATCTGTGTTGTTCATCTATTATAGAGATTCCAAGATTTTTAAACTGAACTTTATCCTCCAGTAAAGCATGAGTTCCAATAAGGATATGTAAAGAACCATTTTCGAGAGAAGCGTGAATTTCTTTCCTCTTTTTTTGTTTGGTAGAACCTGTTAAAAGCTCAATATGAATAGGCATTGATTCTAGCAATTTATTTAATGCATTAAAGTGCTGATTTGCTAGAATTTCTGTAGGAGCCATTAATGCTGCTTGAAAACCATTGTCTAAAGCCAACAACATACTTAAAAGCGCCACAATAGTTTTACCTGATCCTACATCACCTTGAAGGAGTCGATTCATATGAGCATTAGAACCTAAGTCTTTTCTTATTTCTTTTAAAACTCGTTGTTGAGCGTTGGTAAGTTGAAAAAGTAAATGCTCTTTATAAAATGTATTAAAATAACTTCCAACTTTTTTAAAAACATATCCTTTGATTTTAGATTTTCTGGTTATCTTTTTTTGAAATAACTGAATTTGAAGATAAAACAACTCCTCAAACTTAAGCCTAAATTGTGCTTTAGCTAATAATTCCGGTGAAGAAGGAAAATGAATTTGAAATAAAGCCTCTTGTTTGTTGATTAAACTATTAGTTGCAATAATAGTATTTGGCAAACTTTCCTGAATAGTATTCTTTATTTCTAATAATAATGATTTAATATATCCTCGAAATACTTTTTGGCTTATTCCTTTATTTGTGAGTTTTTCAGTTGAAGGATAAATAGGTTGCATTTTTTCTTGAATTCCTTTCTTATACTCAGAAAGTAACTCTAATTCTGGATGAACAATACTAAATTTTCCATTAAAATGATTCAATTTACCAAAAGCTACGTAAGGTTGATTGAGTTTTAAAGAATCAATAAACCACTTCTGACTTCGAAACCAAACTAACTCCATAGTTCCTGTTTCATCTACAAAAGTCGCCACCAATCTGGAGCCTCTTTTTTGTTGTATTGTTTTTAGTGAAGTGATTTTACCAATTATCTGTATATCAGCATTGTTATTAATTAAATTAGAAATTTTATAAAACTTTGTTTTATCTATATATCTGTTTGGAAAACAATGTAATAAATCCAAGCACTTAAAGATACCTAACTCCTCCAATAGCAGTTCAGCTCTAGCATTGCTAACACCTTTTATGTAAGTAATTGGACTTTGAAAATTCATGAATACTTATATACAAGCACAAAACTAAGCATTAAAATATGCACTTTTACTATAATTTTCTTTGGTGGTAAATCTGATATAAAATCAAAATAGTAATCTAACACCTCAAGCAATTAGATTATCCTTACAAAACCAACATCAATTTTCTGATAGACACTTTGTCGTAGAATCTAGCATGATATACAGTTACAATAATGTGTTTAAACACATTCCTTAGGGTTGTTTCCACAGCTTTTCTATTTTTCAGATTCTGGATGGAGATTTGGCGCAAGTCTAAATTATATATTCTCATCCAGAGATTTTAGCTCTGTATTTGATCCAACTCAGGTTCTAAATCAGAATCAACAACTAATTCAACGTTCTTTGGATAACGATATCAATTTGAACTTCAACCTTCGTAAAGAATTTGGAATCCCAATTCCATTTGCTGATAAAATCGCTGCGAATAGTAAATTTGTTAGCTTTTTTGATATCAATGGTAACAGAATTAAAGACAAAGACGAAACACCTATTGATAACGTGGTTATAAAATTTGGCAGAAATGAAGTCATTACAAATTTTGAAGGCGAAGCCACCATCAAAAATGTAGGCATCAAAAAATATAAGTTTGAAATTTTGTCTTTAGAAGACCAAAAAGGTTGGTTTGCAAATGTTCAAGATTCATTAGTAGTTATTAATGATGGTATCAATTATATTCCTTTTGTTAGAGGAATTAAAGTCTATGGAGATGTTATTGTTGACAGACAACAAATTGCTGTAACGGATGATAAACCATTAGATCTATCTCGAATTAAAATCTCTGCTTTAAAGGATGATAAAATCTATAATACTCTAACAAATAATTCGGGTCGTTTTGAATTTCATTTACCTTTTGGAAACTACACCATTACAATGGATGAAAACATTTTAGGAGATCGATTTAGAGTCTCAAGAAATAATATCCCAATAACCTTAAGAAACAATCAAGATGGTGTTTACATTTCTTTTTACATCCTAGAAAAGAGAAGAAAAGTTATTTTTAAAGATTTTACCAAAAAGAAAAACTAGTTCCTAACGAGGTATTTCTATATTTGCACTCCACTTAGAATAAAAAATTGAGATTACACAGAAATTTAGTTTTTACAGTTATCGATAGCCTTTATAGCATTTTTAATGAAGATGTATATGCTGTAAAAGCTGTCGAAACAGCTCTTAAAAGAGACAAACGTTGGGGAAGCAGAGATCGAAGATTTGTTGCAGAAACAATTTATGACATCGTACGATGGAAAAGATTGTATGCAGAAATAGCTGAAGTAAAGGAACACTATTCAAGATCTAATTTATGGCGAATCTTTGCTGTTTGGTGTGTTTTAAAAGGAATTCCTTTACCAGATTGGAATCAAATAGAACCTACACCAGCTCGTCGTATAAAAGGAAAGTTTGATGAATTGTCTAAAATTAGAAAATACCGAGAATCTATTCCAGATTGGTTAGATGAAATTTGTTTAGAAGAATTAGGTGAAGAAGTTTGGAATAAAGAAATGGCTGCACTTAACAAACAAGCAGAAGTTATTCTAAGGACTAATACTTTGCTTACAGATAGAAAAACCCTTCAAAAAGAATTGCAAAAAGATAGTATAGAAACTAAACTATTAAACACCTATCCTTCAGCGATTAAACTCATAGAAAGAGCTAATGTTTTTAAAACAGAAACTTTTAAGAAAGGTTATTTTGAAGTTCAAGATGCATCTTCTCAGATGGTAGCAGAATTTTTAGAAGTAAAACCTGGCATGAAAGTAATTGACACATGTGCTGGTGCTGGCGGAAAAACTTTACACCTAGCTTCATTGATGGAAAATAAAGGGCAAATTATTGCTATGGACATTTATGAGAGTAAACTAAAAAAGTTAAAAATAAGAGCAAAAAGAAACAAAGCTCATAATATAGATACAAGAGTTTTAGATTCTACTAAAGTAATTAAGAGGCTTGCAAAAAAAGCAGATAGAGTTTTAATTGATGCTCCTTGTTCTGGAATTGGTGTACTAAGAAGAAATCCAGATTCTAAATGGAAATTACAACCAGAATTTGTAGATAAAATAAAAATTACTCAACAAGAAATATTAGAAAATTATTCAACCATGGTAAAACCTGGAGGAAAATTAGTGTATGCTACTTGTTCAGTTCTGCCATCAGAAAATCAACATCAAATTGACAAATTCTTAACCTCAGAATCAGGAAAAGAGTTTACTTTTGTAAAAGATAACAAAGTATTATCACATGTTTCTGGCTATGACGGATTTTACATGGCTTTGTTAGAAAGAAAATAAAAATGAAAAAGAAAAAAGAGTTTTTACATACTCTTGATATCGCATCAAAAAATGTAAAAAAAATTGCCTGAAAAAGTTATTGTTTAAAAGAATCATCACTAATAGTGGTGTAATTTATTATAGAAAAATGAAAAAACAATTACTTTTTTTACAACTTGTACTGCAATCAATCTTTGTAATAGCTCAAGAAGCTTATTATAATGATGTAAACTTAAACTTAAGTGGCGTGAGTTTAAAAAATGCTTTAGCTACCAAAATTACAACTACTCATACTAACTTTTTAACTTACACTCCAGATGTTTGGGAAGCAAGCAGAGCAACTGATGTAAATCCAAGCAATTCAAACGAAGTTCTGTTAATTTATGGATACAGTGCATCAGGAATTACTTCTAGAACAAGAGATATTAATAACAATGGAGGTGGAAATGGTCAATGGAATCGAGAACATGTCTATCCTAGATCATTAGGAACTCCAAATCTAGGTGATTCTGGTCCTGGATCAGATGCACATAGTTTACGTCCGAGTGATGTCCAAACAAATTCATCCAGAGGAAATAAACAATTTGCAGATGGTTCTGGGAATTCAGGAGCCGTAACTAATGGATGGTATCCAGGAGATGAATGGAAAGGTGATGTAGCTAGAATGATGATGTATATGTATTTACGTTACGATTCTAGATGTTTACCAAGTAATGTTGGTGTAGGAAATAATTCTGGAACTCCAGATGATATGATCGATTTATTTTTAGAGTGGAATGTAGAAGATCCGGTATCAGATTTTGAAAAACAAAGAAATTCATATCACGAGAATACAAACAATACATACGCACAGGGAAATAGAAATCCTTTTATTGACAATCCATATTTAGCAACAAGAATTTGGGGAGGTCAAGATGCAGAAGACACTTGGGGAATTTACACCGGTTCTGATACAGAAGCTCCAACAGTTCCTATGAATGTAACACTAACCAATGTAACAACTTCATCTATAGATATCACTTGGAATGCTTCAACAGACAATGTAGGTGTTAGCAGTTATGAAGTTTATATCAATGGGAATTTTACTGTAGAAACATCCAACACTAATTATGATGCAACAGGATTAAATCCAAACACAAACTATAGTTTTACTGTATTAGCAAAAGATATAGCAGAAAACGAATCTGCTCTAAGTACTCCTGTAAATTCAACAACATTAGAAGATACAGAAGCTCCTACAGTTCCTACGAATGTGGTAATTAGTAATGAAACGAATGCTTCTTTTAAAATCACTTGGAATGCTTCAACAGACAATACAGCTGTGGTTGATTATGATGTGTTTTTAGATGGTAATCTAAACAATTCGACTACAAATACTACACTAACAGTTAATGGATTACAATCCAGTACAACATACAGTGTAACAATCGTTGCAAATGATATTTCTGACAATCAATCTGCTGCAAGTACTCCTGTTAATGCAACTACGTCTGGATCCGGTTCTGGTAGTTCTAATGAAATTTTCTTTTCAGAATATATAGAAGGTAGCTTTGGATTTAACAAAGCCTTAGAAATTGTAAACTTAACAGGAAGTTCCGTCGATTTATCTCCTTACTCTATTAAAAGACAAAGAAATGGTGGACAAGATGGAGATGATTGGTCTACCGGAGATGGAATACTCAACTTATCGGGTACATTAGCTAATGGTGATGTTTTTGTGATTATTCATGAAGATGCTACCATTCAAAAATTAATTGATGAGGCAGATTTAGTAAGAGTGAATAATTCAACTACACAAAATGGAACTCCGGTCAATTTTAACGGAAATGATCCTGTAGGTTTATTTAAAAATGATGTACTAATTGATATTATAGGAACTTACAATAGCGGAAGCGGAAACTTTGCAAAAGATGTAACTTTAAGAAGAAAGTTTTCTGTAACATCTCCTAATATTATTTTTGATGAAGTGAATGAGTGGGATGAATACGATCAAGATAATGTTGAGGATTTTGGTCAACATTCTTCTACTTTAAGTAATGATGAACTTTCTTTAGAATCGATTAAATTTTACCCAAATCCAATATCTGATGTAATGTATTTCAGAGGGATAAAAGAAAAAACGAACATTCAAATCTATTCAATTTTAGGAAGTAAAGTTTTTTCAACTGATATAGATAATACTACCAAAAATGTGAATATTTCTAATTTGAAAGCAGGTATTTACTTAATTCGTTTTATAAGTAAAGGTAAATCTGTAACTAAAAAGTTTGTAAAGAGTAATTAACACTCCACCGATTTCAGATGGTTGGACAGAAGATGCTAGAAATTGGGCTGTTTTAACAGCTGCAGAAAACTATGTATTAATGGCAGAAGATATTGAAGGATCAACAGATATTGCAGATATTGTAAATCCTTCTGCAACTTCCTCAAAAGCAGAATTGGCTTGGGATGCCTTATTACCTGGTTTTACAAGTGGATACATGTACTATGGTAAAGCTATTGATATGGAGGTAAAACAAACGATTGCCTCTAATAATGCGGTTGCTTATGCTCAAGAAGTGATTGACGCAAATCCAAATACAGACACGACAAAACCTTCGGTGTTTATTCCGCAACGTTATCCTTATAATCCAGAAGAAATGGGTTTTGGTCCATTGTATGGATATCAACAACATTTGAATTCAGCAGATTTTACTGTATGGACATTTGCTCATGATGTAAAAGGAATTCAAAATGCTGTAATAAAATATCGTGTTGATAATGATGGTACAAATCCTTTGAATAATAATGATAATGAAACCTATACAGGTGGAAACTCTGTTGGAGATTGGGAATCTATTTCTATGACAGAAAAAGTTTTCCCTTCTGGTAATGTAACAAACGATCCTGAAATTGATTTCTTTGTGTTGCCAACTCATATTGCAAATTTATATTATGGAAAAATAGTTGGACTATCAGAAGTTTTAGTGGATTATTATGTTGAAGTAACTGATACAAACGGGAATGTTACAAAAAGTAAAATTCAGCATGTATGGGTGGGTGAAAATTTAGATGTAAATCCAACAGTTACTTTTGAGCCCGAAAGTAATTACTCAGCAGACCCTATCGATGTAATTATAACTGCAACAGATTCAACGGATCCAAATCCGACATTATATTTCACAACAGATGGGACTGAACCAACTACAAGTTCAGTTTCAGCTACATCAACAACAACAATCAATGTTACAGAATCTACAACATTTAAAGTATTTGCAAAAGACATTGATAGTAATGAATCTGATATAATCACTAAAACTTATAATATTGGTAATATACCAGACATTACAGTTTATTTCAAACCAGGAAACGATTGGACAGTAACCCCAAATATCTATTGGTGGAATGCAACTCCTAACGGTTCTTTAGCTGATCAAACTTGGCCTGGTATTTATATGCAAGTTCACGATTCTGAATGGTACAAACATACGTTTTCTGGAGTTAGTAGTATCAATGTTATCTTTAATAACGGAAGTGGAGGAAGTGGAAACCAAACCGAAGACATTGTTGGTGTTACAGGAGACTTATGGTACGAATGGGGAACTGGAGTTTTGAGCAATCAGCAAGAAGTTTTGAAAAAAGTGAAAATTTACCCAAATCCAGCGACACATTATCAAAGAATGGAGGGTTCATTAGAAATTTCTAATTATTCAATTTACAGTATTCTTGGAAAAGAGATTTTAAACGGAAAAGCATCCAACAATCAGATTGATGTTAGTCAGTTGAAAAAAGGAACTTATATTTTAAAGTTAATTAGCAATAAAGGGTATATAAAAACATTAAAGTTTATCAAATAAGAACTTATAAGCTATATAAATCATTGTTAATAACTGATTTATAAAATCAAAAAAAAACGAGGATTGAGTTATTTTCTTACCATTGAAAATTTTAAATTTGTTATGTATCTTAAACTGATTATAGAATGATCCATTTCTTTGGAAACCAAAACAGTAAAGTCTTTGCTGTTCAAGCATCAGAAGAATTTTCAACTGAAACTATCTCTAAATTATCTTGGTTATTTGGGAATCAACCTAAAATAAATGCGGCTTCATTTGACGCCTTTTTTATAGGTCCTAGAGCTGCAATGATAACTCCGTGGAGTACAAATGCAGTAGAGATTACTCAGAATATGGGAATCTCAGGAATCATTCGAATTGAAGAATTCAAAGCTATTTCTGAAGATTACTCTGATTTTGATCCGATGATTTTACAGAAGTTTCATGCATTAAATCAAGATACATTTACGATTGATATTCTACCAGAACCTATTTTAGAAATTGATGATATAGCTGCTTACAATCAACTAGAAGGATTGGCTTTGAGCGATGAAGAAGTAGAGTATCTAAATAGTGTTTCAAAAAAGATAAACCGAAGATTAACAGATTCTGAAGTATTTGGATTTTCACAAGTAAATTCAGAGCACTGTCGTCACAAGATATTCAACGGAACTTTTGTGATTGATGGAGAAGAAAAACCAACTTCTCTATTCAAAATGATCAAAGAAACTTCGAAACAAAATCCAAATGATATTGTTTCTGCCTACAAAGACAATGTAGCTTTTATCAAAGGTCCTAAAGTGGAACAATTTGCTCCTAAAAGAGCAGACGTTCCAGATTACTATCAGACCTCAGCTTTTGATTCTGTGATTTCTTTAAAAGCAGAAACGCACAACTTCCCAACTACAGTAGAACCTTTCAATGGTGCTGCAACAGGTTCTGGAGGTGAAATTAGAGATCGTTTGGCAGGTGGAAAAGGTTCTCTTCCCCTAGCTGGAACAGCAGTTTATATGACTTCGTATTCTCGATTAGAGGAAAATCGTCCTTGGGAAAATTTAGAAGAACGAAAGTGGCTATATCAAACTCCAATGGATATTCTCATTAAAGCTTCTAACGGAGCTTCAGATTTTGGAAATAAATTTGGACAGCCATTGATTGTGGGTTCTATTTTAACCTTTGAACACGAAGAAGAAGCTCGTAAACTCGGTTTTGACAAAGTCATTATGCAAGCAGGTGGTATTGGATACGGAAAACAAGATCAAGCCTTAAAAGATACACCACAAGAAGGTGATAAAATTGTCATTTTAGGTGGTGATAATTATCGAATTGGAATGGGTGGAGCTGCAGTTTCATCTGCAGATACTGGAGAATTTGCTTCCGGAATCGAATTAAACGCTGTACAACGTTCCAATCCAGAAATGCAAAAACGTGCTGCCAATGCTGTGCGTGGAATGGTAGAAAGTGAAGAAAATTTTATCGTTTCTATTCATGATCATGGTGCTGGCGGACATTTAAATTGTCTATCAGAATTGGTAGAAGATACTGGAGGAAAAATCGATTTAGACAAACTTCCTTTAGGAGACCCAACCTTATCAAACAAAGAAATTATCGGGAACGAATCTCAGGAACGAATGGGATTAGTGATTGCTGATAAACATATTGATACCTTGCAAAAGATTGCAGAAAGAGAACGTTCTCCGATGTACCAAGTAGGTGATGTTACTGGTGATGATCGATTTACTTTTGAATCGGAAACCAACGGAAACAAACCAATGGATTTGGCTCTAGAAGACATGTTTGGTTCCTCTCCAAAAACCATCATGACCGATTCAACAGTCTACAGAAACTATGAATCTGTTTCTTATAACTCAGAAGAATTTGCCAACTATCTTTCTCAAGTATTACAATTAGAAGCTGTGGCTTGTAAAGATTGGTTAACAAACAAAGTAGACCGATGTGTTGGAGGAAAAGTTGCTAAACAACAATGTGTAGGTCAATTACAGATCCCATTAAACAATGTTGGAGTCATGGCATTGGATTTTAACGGAAAAGAAGGAATTGCAACATCTATTGGCCACTCTCCTATTTCTGGTTTGATCAATCCTGTAGCTGGAAGTAGAAATTCCATTACAGAATCGCTAACGAACATTATCTGGGCGCCTTTAAAAGAAGGTTTGCAATCGGTTTCTTTATCTGCAAATTGGATGTGGCCCTGTAAAAACGAAGGTGAAGATGCACGTTTGTATGAAGCTGTCAAAGCCATTTCAGAATTTTCTATTGATTTAGGAATCAATATTCCCACAGGAAAAGATTCTTTGTCTATGAAACAAAAATATCCAAATGAAGATGTAATTTCTCCTGGAACTGTGATTATTTCTGCTGCTGCAAATTGTAATGATATTAGCAAAGTTGTAGAACCTGTTTTCAAAAAAGATGCAGGAGCTATTTATTACATCAATATTTCTCAAGACGATTTTAAATTGGGAGGAAGTTCTTTTGCTCAGGTTGTCAATAAAATTGGAAATGAAACACCAACTGTAAAAAGTGCTGACTATGTAAAAAGGGTATTCAATACCATTCAAGAGTTGATTCGAGATGAACAAATTATTGCTGGTCATGATGTGGCTTCAGGTGGATTGATTACAACTTTACTAGAATTGTGTTTTGCCAACGTAGATACAGGAGCAAACTTAGATTTGTCTAGTATTGACGAACAAGATTCCATCAAACTCTTGTTTGCTGAAAATGCAGGAATTGTAATTCAATTAAAAGATGATTCCATTGAAAATACATTTGCTAACCAAGGAATAGAAGCTGTAAAAATTGGAACGGTTACAGAAAGTGATCGATTGAACATTAAGAATCATGTATCCAATTATTCTTTATCTGTGTCAGAATTAAGAGACACTTGGTACAAGACCTCTTTCCTACTCGATCAAAAACAAACAGCCAATGGTTTGGCTCAAAATCGATATGATAATTACAAGAAGCAACCTTTACAATATGTCTTTCCAGAACAATTTACTGGAAAGTTACCTGTGATCTCGACTCCGATCAATCACCAAAAACCAAAAGCTGCCATTATCAGAGAAAAAGGAAGCAACTCAGAACGTGAAATGGCAAATGCTATGTATTTGGCTGGTTTTGATGTAAAAGACGTTCATATGACCGATTTAATTTCAGGTCGTGAAACGTTAGAAGACATTCAGTTTATTGGAGCTGTGGGTGGATTCTCTAACTCAGATGTATTAGGTTCTGCCAAAGGTTGGGCTGGAGCATTTAAGTTCAACGAAAAAGCAAATACAGCATTAAAAAACTTCTTTAAAAGAGAAGATACTTTGAGTGTAGGAATCTGTAATGGTTGTCAATTATGGATGGAATTAGATTTGATCAATCCATACCATGAAGTACATGGAAAAATGACCTACAATGATTCAAAAAAACACGAAAGCTCGTTTACATCTGTAAAAATTCAAGAAAACAATTCTGTTATGTTATCAAGCTTAGCTGGAACAACGTTGGGAGTTTGGATTTCTCACGGAGAAGGAAAGTTTGACTTACCTTACACAGAGGATACTTATGATATTGTAGCTAAATATGCCTATAAAGAATATCCTCACAACCCAAATGGATCTGATTACAACACAGCTATGATGTGCGATACCACAGGACGACATTTGGTAACGATGCCGCATATAGAACGTTCTACGTTTCAGTGGAATTGGGCAAATTATCCTGACGGAAGAAAAGACGAAGTTTCTCCTTGGTTAGAAGCGTTTGTAAACGCTAAAAATTGGATTGACCATCAAAATTCTTAATACAATCTTACATCGAGTAGAATTGAGATGTTATACAACATACAATAAAAGCTTATTTCTTAAAAAACAGGCTTTTTTATATCACTTATTTTACTAACTTTAGAGCAGAAAAAAAGTTGCTTTAGTAAAATGTCTTGCCAAATTTCAATTCATTTTATCAATCAAAAAACATTTACTAAGCCTTTGTTTACAAGGAACTACAGAATGATTTATAAAGCAAATATAAACGTCACTGACGTTTAGCAACAAGTTAGCTGCAATGAAAAAGAACCAACACCAATCACAGAAAATTAAGAATGAGCCAGAGTATTTTAATTAAGAATTCGACAATAGTAAATGAAGGGAAATCATATGTCACTGATGTACTTTTATCAGACGGACTAATTGAGAAAATTGGAAATATTGATAG